>JAJECS010000028.1 GCA_022821905.1 Chloroflexota bacterium
CCGACACCATCGCTTCCGCGAACGACGGTCGGCCCATATCCCGGTGCATACGCCCGCTCCTCAATCCTCCGCCTGGCGACACCCCATGGTCCGCCCCGCTCCTCGATTAATGCAAAGGTCTCCGAAGGCGGGAATCCACCCCGCGCGTCAACGGGAGCGTCGAAAGTGCCCACCGGTGCTGGGTCACCATGTGCCCGTTGGGGGGCAAAGTCACCCACCACGCGCGCCCCGATGCACTACCCTAAAGCCATGCGCGTGGCCGTAGTCACCGACATTCACGGGAATCTGGGCGCCTTCTTCGCCGTGCTGGCGGACCTCAAGCGGCAGGCGCCCGACCAGGTGGTCTTCGGCGGCGACGCCGCGCTCTTCGGCGCGCACGCGCTCGAGTGCTGGCAGCGTGTGCTCGAGCTTGGGTGGCCCCTGGTCCAAGGCAATACCGACCGCTACCTGGCAAACCCGAGGCCCGCGCTAGAGGCCATGCGCCGGACGTCGCCCGCGGCGGCGGAGCACCTGGAGCGCAACCTCGCCTGGGCCCGCGCCCGGCTCGGCGAGCGCCTGATCGAACGCATGGCCTCGATGCCCACCGTCGTGCGCGTGTCCTCGGCCGCCGGCCACCTCGTCGTGGTTCACGCCTCGCCCGGCAACGACGAGGCCGGCATCTATCCCGACGCGTCGGACGAGCAGGTGGACGATCAGCTTGCAACCGTGGCCGCCCAGGTGCTGGTTTGCGGCCACACCCATCGCGCCTTCGTGCGGCACGTGGGGCAGCTGCTCGTCGTCAACTGCGGCTCGGTGGGCCGCACCTATGACGGTCGGCCGGGGCAAGCCACCTACGCGGTCCTGGACGACGACTCGGGCCGCTGGTCCGCCGCCATCCGGCGAGTGCCCTACGACGAGCGCACGGCGCACCGCGAAACCCGCGCCCGGGGCGTGCCCCTTTCGGAGCCGTTTCTCGATTCCCTGCTGACGGCCCGCGACCCCACCGCCTAGCATCGTGCAACGGCCGTCCACTCGCTTGGCGTTCGACCACCGCGCCGCCCCGGACCACCGGGCACGTTGACCACGGTCCTGCGGGCCCGCCGGCTGTGGGCGGGACTGGGGCTGACTGCCGCGGTCGTGGCGCTCCTCGTGACCGTCGAACCGGTTCGACTCGCCGTACATCACGTGCTCAACGGACTGCGCGAGCAGCCCATTGCCATCGAACCGAGCGCCGAGGGCCCAACTGACACGGCAACGCCCGCAGCCGCCACCGGTCTGCAGCCGGACACCTTTGTCGTCACCGAAATCGAGGCGCCAATCTCCGCGGACCTGGGCCCGGACGAACCCCTGCCCGAGCTTCCATTCGAGCCGCTGGCGCTCGACGCGCCGGATCGATTCACAGCGGCGCCCGAGCGGACGCTGCAAAAGGGCGGCTCCTGGCGCATCGACGTCGATTTCGAGCAACTGCAGAGCTTCCTGGCCGGGTCGGAGGTGCGCATTCCGCTGCCCGAACGGCTGCGCACGCGGGCGATGACCGTCCAGGGACCCGAAATGTTGATCACCACCTGGACGAACGCGGCGCGAAGCGGCGATTACCTGGTGCTGGTCCAATTCGGCGCGCCGCGAGTGTCCGCGCCGCCCGAGGTCGATCTCGAGCTGATCAGCCGGGCACTCGTGCGCGAGTTTCTCCCGCCCGTGCTGGCGCGCCGCATCGAGCTCGGCGAGATCGCGCTGTATCGCGACATCCTCGGGCTCGAACCGCTCGACGACGGCGACCGGCCGCAATCGCTGCAGTTGCCCGACGGGCGCTCCCTCGTCTACTGGCGAGCGGACACCTCCCACGCGGCGCTCGTGGGACCGCTCAGCCCCGGGGCGCTGATGCGCCTGGCCGGATTCGAGCCCGGAGCCTAGCCGTGGACCAGGCCGCCATCCGCGCCACCGGCTTGCGCAAGTCGTTCGGAGACACGCACGCGGTCCGCGGCATCGACCTCGACGTGCCTCGGGGCGAAGTCTTTGGATTCCTCGGGCCCAACGGCGCGGGCAAGAGCACCGTGGTGAAGATCATTCTCGGCCTGGTGCAGGCCGGCGCGGGTGAGGTGACCGTGCTCGGTCACCCCGCCGGCAGCCTGGCTGCACGGCGGCAAATCGGATTCCTGCCCGAGACGTTTCGCTTTCACCAGTGGATGCACGCATCCGAGTTTCTCGACTTCCACGGGCGCCTCGCCGGGCTCGACCGGGACACTCGCGGCAAGCGAGTGATCGAGATGCTCGAGCTTGTGGGACTTTCGCATCGACGCCGCGACCGCCTGGCAACGTTTTCGAAGGGCATGCACCAGCGGATCGGGCTGGCGCAAGCCCTGCTGGCCGAACCGCCCCTGGTCGTGCTGGACGAGCCGACCTCGGCGCTCGATCCCATCGGCCGGCGCGACGTGCGCGACATCATCCGCGACCTACGCGCGACCGGCACCACCGTGTTCCTCAATTCCCACTTGCTCTCGGAGGTCGAGCAGGTGTGCGACCAGGTCGCCATCATCAACCGCGGGGAGATCGTCGCGGCCGGCGACCTGCGCGAGCTGCTGGCGGCGCGCGAGGTGGAGCTTCGCCTTGGGGAGGGCGCCGAGGCGGCCCTGCGCGCGGCCGGGCTCGAGCCGGTGTCGGCGCAGCTGGCTGACGGACGCTACATCCTTACCGCCGCCGGCGACGAGGACATCGCGCGCATCACCGCCCATCTCGCAGGCGCCGGCGTCGCCATCTACGAGGTCCAGGTCCGCTCCAACAGCCTGGAGGATCTGTTTGTGGACCTCGCGGACGCCACCGACCAATGAACCTCTGGGTCATCGCCGACCACACGCTCCGTGAGGCCGTGCGCCGCCGCGTGGTGCTCGCGGCCGCGGTCGTCATCGGCGGCTTTCTGGCGCTCTACGCCGTGGGCGTGTGGTTCGGCTACCGCGATATCTCGACCGATCCCGACCTCACGATGTCGATGCGCCGGGTGATCGTGGGATTCATGCTGCAAGGCGGCATGTGGAGCCTCAATTTCGTCGCCTCGCTCCTGGCCATCTTCCTCGCGGTGGGCTCCATTTCCGGCGAGATCGACCAGGGCACCATGCACGCCGTTGCGGCCCGGCCGGTGCGCCGCGCCCACATTGTGCTGGGCAAGTTCCTGGGCAATCTGATGCTCCTCACCGTCTTCATCGGCGTCTCGACGGCGATCATGATCGCCGTCGTCTCCATCATCACCGGGCAGTACGCCGAGCGTGCCTGGACGGCGCCCTTTGCCATGCTGTTCGCCGCCGCCATCTTGCTGGCCCTCACCATCGCGGGCAGCACCCGGCTGGGCACGCTGGCCAACGGCGTGGTCGTCTTCACGCTCTACGCGGTCGCGCTCGTCGGGGGCGTGATCGAGCAGATTGGCAGTTTTCTCGACAACCCGGTGACCTTCGACATCGGCATCGCCACGAGCGTGCTGCTGCCCACACGGGCGCTCTGGGACCTCGCCGGCGCGCAGCTGGCCCAGCAATCGGCGTCGACGACCGGCATGACGGGCGGCCCCTTCAGCTCGCTCAATCCGCCGTCCGGCTGGATGCTGCTGGTGGCCGCGGTGTACCTGGTGCTCGCGCTGGCCTACGCGATTCGCGGCTTCCAGCGTCGAGACATCTGAGCGCCCCCTCTACAATGCCGGCCATGAATTCGGAGACCCGGTATCCACATGGCTGATCCCCTGCGCGTCGCGGCGGTGGGCTGCGGCGACCACATGGTCTCCCGGCTGCTGCCGTCGATCCAGGAAGCGTCCGACGTCGTGCTCACGGCCGCCGTGGACACCGACCCGACGGCGACGCGAGCGGTCGCGCACCACGGCGTCCAGACTTTCCACGACACCCAGTCCATGGCCGCGAGCGGCATTGCGGACGCCGCTGTGATCGCCGTGCCCCACGACGCATTGGCCGACACGGCGTTGACCTGCATCAACGCGGGGCTTCACGTGCTCGTCGAGAAGCCCCTCGCTCGAAACCGCGCAGAGGCCGAGGGCGTCACCGCGGCGGCGCGCGAACGGGGCGTGGTGGCAATGCCCGGCTACTGTCTCCGCTTCCACCCTGCCCGCACGCATCTGCGAGACCTGCTCGCGCGCGGTCTGACCGGCGAGCTCGTGAGCATCGTCGCCTTCAAGGGCGGTCCGCCGCTCGAGGGCTGGCTGTCGGAGCCGGCGCGCGGAGGCGGACAGCTCGCCTTCGTCGGCAGCCACCTCGTTGACCAGGTGCTGTGGCTGCACCGCGCCCGGGTCGTGAGCGTGAGCGCGCGCATCGTGAATCGCCACGACACGGGCAGCGACGAAACGTCCTCCATCCTGATGACCTTCGACGACGGCGTGACGGCCGCGCTCGTCGTTTCGCAGGCGTCGCCCGCGCACGGCGACGTCATCGACCTGGTCGGCCGGTCCGGTCGACTGCGCAGCGACGTGTTTGCGGCCACGGTGGAAGTCAACGCCACCGCCAGTCGCACCTTCGACCGCCCCGCCACCCTGCATCACTTCGGCGATGCCTGGCAGGCCATGTTCGACGGCGAGATCGCCGAGTTCGCCCGCGTGGTTCGGCAGCGCACGGCGCCTGTAGTGACCAGCCTCGACGCCATCCGCACCCTCGCCGTGCTGGACGCGGTGCGCGAAGCCGCCGAGTCGGGCGGGTCCGTCGATGTCGACGATCCGTGGGACGGGCGCGGCGCTCGGGCCATGGCGCGGCGCGGACCGGCGCGCATGCGCCTGCAGCTCACCTACCCCGCCGACAAGATCCAAACGCCGATCGTCAACGAGCTCGCGCGGCGATTCGACCTGCGACTCGACATCCGCCGCGCGGACATCGACGGCGGCATCGGCTGGGTCCAGCTGCTGGTCGAAGGCGAGCACGACGAGATCGACGCCGCCGTCGAGTGGACCGAGGCTCAGGGAATCCGCGTGGATCCCGTGGAAGGCGAGATCGTCGGCGGCTAGGGAGCGGAACCGTCCATCACCGCCCCATAGAATGCCGCCGTCGCCGCGGCAATGCGTTCGTGGGTGAATTCCGCCAGCACCCGCGCTCGTCCCGCTTCGGCAAGGTGCGCTCGGGCTTCGCCATCCTCGCGCAGGTCGACCAGCGCCCGCCGGAGCGCCTCGGAATCGCCGGCGGGGACGATCCGCCCCGCCTCACCCACCACCGCCGGCAGCTCGCCCGCGTCCGAGACAATCACCGGCGCCCCGCAGGCCATGGCCTCGATCGCCGCGCGCCCGAACTGCTCGGTCCAGCCTCGCCTTCCCAGGGTCGGCAGCACGAGCACGTCCAGGTCTCGGTAGAATCCCGGCATCGCCGCGCTGGGCAACGCGCCCAGCAGTCGCACGCGGGCATCGCCCGCCGCCTGCCCGCGAATCGCCTCTTCCAGCGGTCCCGTGCCGGCGACCAGCAGCTCCACGTCGCCCTCGATCCGCCGCACCGCCTCCAGCAGCAGCTCGATGCCCTTCGCCTCGATCAGCCGACCGGCGTACCCGATGCGAAAGGTGGCGCCGCGTTCACCGTCGCCGGGCGCAAAGAGTTCCGGATCCACACCGAATTGCGGGACGACCGCCAGCCGGCCGCCGAATCCCTTGGCCCGCAGCACGTCGGCTGCCGTCACCGTCCCGGCGATGCCCGCAGCGCGCCCGAAGACGTAGCGCTCGAACCAGGCAAACGGCGGAGGATACCGCCGCCGGATGTTCTGCCAGGCGAAGAAGACCACCCGCGCGCCCCGGCTGCGGGCGACGCGGCAGGCGTGCGCCGTCGCCGCGTTGTAGGGCTCTTCGTCGATGTGCACGATATCGGGCTGGAACTCCTCGACCGCGCCCGCGAGCCCGGGCCACCAGTGCAGGTGAAAGCGCCCGTTCAGCCGCAGGGGCTGGTAACGCAATCCGTATCGCTCGGGCGTCACCGGCTCGGCGCGTTGCCGCCGGCCGCCCTCGATCCAGGAATCGGGCGCCAGCGCCAGCAGATCGATCCCCTGCTGCGCGCCCAGGGCTTCGAGCTTGGCGTGATAGGCGCCCACCACCAGCGCCTTCGACGCCATGAGGACCTTCATCCCGCCGCCTTGGCGTAGACCGCCGCGGTGGATTCGGCCGCCCGCTCCCATGTGAATTTGCGTGCCCGCGCGATCCCCGCGTCGCGCAGCGACGCCACGCGGTTCGGATCGCTCAATACGTCCGCCACCGACCGTTGCCAGCCTTGAAGGTCATCAGGCGCCACAAGCACTGCCGCGTCGCCCACGACTTCCGGAATCGACGTTGCATCTGAGGCCACGACCGGAACGCCGCACGCCATGGCCTCCACCGGGTCCAGCCCGAACCCCTCGTATCGCGACGGAAACACAAAGACGGCAGCGGCCCGGTAGAGCGCCGCCTTATCCGCCTCCGGCACCTCCCCGATCACGTGCAGCCAGGGGGCGTCTTCATGTCTTCGGAACCAGTCCACGTACACCGGGCTCGAAGGGCGGGGCGCGCGTCCCGCCACCACCAGTGCCGCGCCGGTCGCCGACCAGATGTCCGGCCAGGCCCGCAGCAGCACGCCCAGGTTCTTTCGCGCGTCCAGCGCCCCCAGATACAACGCAAAGCGCGCCGGAAGACCGAAGCGCTCCCGAATCGCCGCGTCGCGGTCGTCGCGCGTCGGGGTGAGACTCGCGGCGATGCCGTTGTGAATCACGTCGATCCGATCGGCCGGCACGCCCAGCACCGTCGTGAGCTCGCGCCGGGTCCAGTGCGACACCGCGATCACGCGGCGGCTTCGCCGCAGCCCCGCGCGAGTCAGCAGGTTGTAGAGCCGCCGCGCTCGACTGGCGCCGTACGCGGGCAACACGAAGGGGATGGCGTCATGCGCGGTCACGATGGTGCGCGGCACGGCCATCGGCGGCGCCAGGTGCGGCGCGTGCAGCACGTCGCCGGAGCGGCGAGCGACCATTGGCCACGCCGCCTGCTCCCACCACACCTTGCCGGCGCGGCCCCGCAGCCGCCTGCCGGGCACGCGCTCGACGATCTCGATGTCCGGATATCCGGCCCGCAGCGCGGCGACCAGATGCTCCAGGTGCTGGCCGGTGCCCGTCAGCGGATATAGGCGAAAGAGGGCGTTGAGCTCGACGCGCACCGGAGGTTCGCGCGCCTAGCGTTGTTCGTTGATGCCGAACCGCCGGTAGACGCCCAGGGCCGTGGCGTCGTCTCCACTCATGGCGACCTTCAGCGTCAGCATCGCCGCAATCACGGCGCCGCCGATCGCAAAGGTCCACGACCATTGCATGAGCCCGAATACCACCGGGATCGCGGCGTGAAGCACTCGGGCCGCGGGCACGTTGCGCCGCAGGGCCAGGATCGCCGCCAGCCACACTCCGAAGAGCACCAGCAGCATCGGCGGCGCGGCCACCAGCAGCGCCCACCCCACCGTGGTGCTGCCGCGGCTCCCGCGAAATTTGGCGAAGAGCTGCCACATGTTGCCCGCGGTGAGGCCGGCCATGGCGACCATCAGGGCCGCGTCATCCAGCACCGGAACCCACCAGTCGGCGGGGTACCGCCATCCGGCGGGAAACCAGCTTTCGGGAAACCAGCCCGCGAGAAAGACCGCGAGCGCCGCAAGGACGCCGTGGCCGGCAATCGTGAGCACGCCGGGCAGCTTGCCCACGTTGAACATGGTGTTCAACACGCCCAGATTGCCGGAACCGATGTTGCGCAGGTCCGTCTGCTTGATGACGGCGGACATGATCAACGCGACCGGCACGCTGCCGAGCAGGTAGGCCGCCACGCCCAGGATGACGTAGTTCGGAATGTCGCCGGGAGTCATATACGTCGCCTCCGCCGCAGTCTACCCGTTCGAGGTGAGCGCGCTGACCTCCGGCGCCGGCTCCCCACGGCGAGCCTCGGCGTAAACCTCGAGCATCTGCCGCGCTGAGCGGGACCAGGAGAAATCCTCCAGCCTGCGCCTCCCGCGCTCCACCAGCTCCGCACGCCGGTCCGCATCCCCCACCACGCGCGCGATGCCGGCGGCGATCGACTCCGGATCGTGCGGGTCCACCAGCTCCGCCGCATCTCCCGCCGCTTCGAGCATTCCGGACCCGTTGGACGTCACCGCCGGCACGCCGCAGGCAAACGCCTCCAGAATCGGAAGGCCAAAGCCCTCGGCGAAGCTCGGATACACCAGCGCGGCCGCCTGGCGATAAAGCGCGCGCAGCGTGGCGTCGCTGGCCTGGCCGATGAAGCGAATGCCGGGCGGTCCGGCTGACTCGATGTCGGCAAACACGCGCTCGCACAGCCAGCCTTCGCGTCCCACGTGCACCACCGGCACCGTCCGGCCCAGGCGCCGCGCGCTCAGCGCGGCGGCTCGGGCCAGTCCCCCAAGATTCTTGCGTGGATGAATCGTGCCGACGTTCAACAGGTACTCGTCGGGCAGCCGCAGCCGTCGTCGCACCGCGGCCAGCTCCTCCGCGCCGTCCCGCTCGTGGAACTCGGAGCTCACCGCGTTCGGCACCACACGGATGCGGTGTGGACGCACGCCGTAGCGCGTCATCAGATCCCGGCGCGTCGTCTCCGAGACCGCGACCACCAATCGCGCGCGATCGATCGACCACGGCACCGCGGACTCCAGAAACCGCCGCTGCGCCGGATGCGCGTCCTCGGGCCGGGTGGCGAACGCCAGGTCGTGCACCGTGACCACCCCGGCCGCCGCAATGCGCGGCGGGAGCACGAAGTCGGGTCCGTGCATCACGTGCAGGGGACCCAGCAGCGCTTCGATGGGCAGCGGCAGACGCGCCTTGTACCAGCCCGCCAGCATGACGCGAGGACTGAGCGGCAACCGCCGCAGCTTGACCCGCTCGTGAACGCCGAGCGCGTCGGCCGCAGGCACCGGCCCGCGGTGGGCATACATCAAATGCAGGTCTGGACAGTCCGGCAACCGCAGCAGGGCGTTAACCAGTTCGCGCGTCGCCCGGCCGATGCCTTCCCCTTGGGTGGCGGCGGACGTGTAGTCGATGCCGACCCGCACGGATTGACCTACCGCTTCATTCGCGTCAACGCAAACATCGCCGCGCCGGAGACCGTGACGCACCAATAGGAGATGAACCGGTCGATGATTGCCACCACTCCCGCCGGTCCGGCGCTCACGCCGCCGGCCACTCGCAGCAGTCCGATGAGCCCGCCATCCACGGCACCCAGGCCGCCGGGCGTCGGAAATGCCAGCAGCAGCGAGGCGGCCGCGCCGCTGAAGAAAACCGTGCCCAAGCCCAGCTCGAGTCCAACCGCCCGCGTCACCAGGGTCAGCCGGCCCATCTCCGCCGACCAGATGACGAAGCTCAGCAGCCAGAGCAAGGGTCCGCTGCGCCAGGTCCAGCTATCGAAGACGCCGCTGTGGAAACGCTCGTAGATCTCGCCCACCCGCTTCGGGAAACGTCGGAATATCGGGCTGCCGAACACCAACATCGCGAACACCGCCGCGGCAAGCGCGGCCAGCGCCACCACCGCCACCATGATGATCCGGCCCACGTCCTCGCCAACCTCCGGCAGCTGCAGCACGAACACCGAGCTCACCAGCACAATCAGAATCAGGCTCACGACATCGAGCACCCGCTCGGTGAACACCGTCCCGAGCGTGCGCGTGAGCGACGTGCCGTAGTTGGCGCGGGCCATGTAGGCCCGGTAGACATCTCCCATCTTCAGCGGAATGACGCCGTTCACGAACCACGAGATGTAGAGGATCTGGAACAAGCCCCACATCGTGTACTTGGGGGTTGTCTCCTCATGCTTGACCGCGTTGTTGAGCAAGATGCGCCAGCGCAGGGTCCGCAGCGGAAAGTTCGACCAATAGACCACGAAGGCAGCCACGATCAACCACGGATTCGCGCGCGACAGCCGATCCAGGATGTCCTCGATGGAGAGGTCGTTCAGGAACCAGACCAGGACCAGCAGCGCCGCGGCGATGGCGAAGCTGAGCAGCGTCCGGACGCTCAGAAAGCCCCGGCGAAGGGCCGGACGGGCTACCAGCGGCCCCTCCTGACCGGCGACATCCTGCGGCGTGTCCCGCTCCTTCATGTCGCCGCTCCTGCGACCCCTCGCACCCGCCGGCGACGGCGGTCCCACTCAATCGCGTAGCTCAACCCGATGAAGAGTGCGAACACGAGACCCATGCCGTTCACGAACAAGCTGTCCACCAGGTTATGCAGGGAGAACGCGACGATACCCCCCAGCGCCCCGATCGTCGCCCACTCCCAGGGCGTGCCCCGCGCCCACTGCACCGCGCGAACGCACCGCCAGATCGCCCAGACGCTGAGCGCCAGGAAGGCAACCGCCGCCGGCAGTCCGGCCTCGGCCGCGAAGTTCAGATAGATGTTGTGCGCATGCCCCGGGAACTGCAAGAACGGCTCGAAGTTGAACCTGGAGTACGCCTCGTCGTAGTTGCCCGCGCCCACCCCGATCAGCGGAGCGCTCATGAACATCCGCCAGCCGGTCTCCCACTGGGCCAGCCGCTCGCTGATGGCGAAGTCGTCGTGCACCACGATGCGCAAGGCGTCGCGAACCTCGGTCCGGCCTTCCACCGCCGCCCGCGCCGGATCGGGCAGCGCCCGTTCCAGGCCGCCCGTGAGCTGCCAACCGGCGAACGCCAGGAACCCGGCGACGATCAGCGCCGCCGTCGTCGCGCCCAGCACGCGGACCCGCGGCATCGCCGCCAGCAGCACCACGGCCGTGCTCCCGATCATTCCAATCCAGGCTCCTCGCGAACGGCTGATCACCAGCGCGACCAGCACCAGCAGCCAGAGGGCGGCGATCCACGGCCGGCGCGACCGCCGGACATAGATCGCCCCCGCCAATAGCCACGGCAAATGCAATCCAAGGTACCCCCCAAAGGGGTTGGGCTGCTCGAAGGTTCCAAACGACCGGATCAGGCCACCCACGTTGAACGCGGCGGGGCCGATGCCCGTTATCGCCTGCGCCAGCCCCACCGCGGCCTCCGCCGCCACGGCGATTCCAACCAGCCACGCCACGACGATCCTGGCATCGGCGTGGCGCAGCACATCCGCCAGCAGCACAACCGCCACGGCCACCTGCAGCCACTTGATGGTCTCCTTGAGCACCGGCGCCGGATCGAGGGCAAGCACGCCGGTAATGCTGAGCCACGCGGCGAACAGGGCAATCGCCAGCGCCAGCCGGGGAATCTCGATTCGCCCGCGGCCACGGCCCCCGATCCACACCACCAGCGCCGCCCCCAACGCGAAATCGCTCAGCCCCACCACCGACGGCCCGAGGGCAATCTCCCCCAGACCGCGAAACGGGACCAGGGCCACGGCCGCGGCGGCCAGCGCGGCAGTCGTGGTCCGCGCGTCCGGCAGCTTGCCGGCGATGCGCAGTCCCCCAACCACCACCACCCCGCCGAGCGCGACGAGCGCCATGCCCAATAGCGCCGGCGGCGCTTGCACGATCGCGACGGCCAGCAATGCCGCAACCGCCGCGGCCGCCGGCCAGCGCAGCCCACGCGCTCGATCCTGGGCCGTCCACCACGCGGCGGCCGCCAGCACCGCCCCAAGCACCGGCGGCGCGACATTCAGCACGCCGCCAAGCTCGGCCGCCGCCAATGCTCCGTAGAGCCCCGACACCACGACGGCGGCCAGCGCCAGCAACAGCTGCGGCGTCCAGGCCGAGACGAGGGCGCCCGGGCTAGTTCGGCTCAGCAAGCGCCAGATGCTCGCGGTACCAGTCAACCGTCCGACGCAATCCGTCGACGGGCGCAATCGCCGGCTGCCAGCCCAAGACGTCACGCGCGCGGCCGATATCGGGCCGTCGCAACTGCGGATCGTCCGGCCGCGCCGGCACGTGGCGAATCTCGGACGACGAGTCGGCGATGTCCCGGATCAGCTCCGCGTACTCCGCCACCGAGTGCTCGCTGGGATTTCCCAGGTTGAAGACCTGGCCGTCCGTGGCAGGCCGATACATCGCGCGGGAAATGCCCTCGGCCATGTCGGTCACGAAGCACAGGCTCCGCGTCTGGCTGCCGTCGCCCACCACCGTCAGCGGCTTGCCGCGCAGGGCGGCGGTCACGAACTCGATCGACATGCGCCCGTCCCCCACGCGCATTCGCGGGCCATAGGTATTGAAAATCCGCACCACGCGCGCATTCAGCCCGTGCATGCGGCGTCGCATCATCACCAGCGACTCGGCGAACCGCTTGCTCTCGTCGTAGGGCGAGCGCGGGCCAATCGGGTTCACATTGCCAAAGTAGGACTCGCGCTGCGGGTGCTCCTGGGGATCGCCATATACCTCCGAGGTCGACGCCAGCAGCAAGCGCGCGCCGTCGCGCTGCGCCAGATCGCACAGATTGCGCGTGCCCAGCGCGTTCACCCACATGATCTCCTCGGGAATCCGGTCGAAGTCCGTTGGGCTGGCGGGACTGGCCAGGTGAAACACCGCGTCCACCGGCTCTTCAACGTCCAGCGGGTCGCAAACGTCGTGCTCGATCAGTTGGAATTCGGGACGCCCCACAAGGTGCGCCACGTTCTCGGGACGCCCGGTCAGAAAGCTGTCCACCGCAATCACGCGGCGACCGGACGCGAGCAGACCATCACAGAGATGCGAGCCAATAAAGCCGGCACCCCCGGCCACGAGTGCCGTATTCACGCGGACTCGGGGTCCTCACCAAAACAACGCCGCTTCGGACTCCTTCCCCCTGGAAGGGGGAAGGTTGGGATGGGGGTCAGCGTTGGGATGGGGGTCATCGGCTTAGGTTCCTGGTGGGGCCGTGCGGCGCCCCCTCGCGGAAGGCTGCGGGCGCATTCTAGAGGCGCGCGTGTGAGTCTCAAAACGAGGCGCCAGCTTCCGTCATTCCGGCAGAGCCTGTCCTCGCGTAGGCGGGGAGCCGAAATTCAGATCCGATGGCCCACGATTCGAATCCGGTGGCCCGGGCTGCGTGCAGCGTGGGTCCGGGCACTCGTCATTCGGGTGCGCCGTATCGTCATTCCCGCGAAGGGAGACCTTTGAATAATTGGGGCGGGAGCGCGTGGGGAGGGACGTCGGCTCCGCTTGGAGGCCCGGGCGGCGGTCCGGCGCGGGATTCCGGGCCGCGGGACCCCGCGCGAGGCGCACGGGTCCGGCGGTCAACCCGCCGCCCAGACCAAGGTGTCCGCCTTGCGCAGGTTGTAGGCCATGAGCTTGAACCACAACTCCACCGTGTTGCGCCCCACCCCGCGGTAGCGGACGCGCTGGTAGCCATAGCTGCGCTTGAGGGTGCCGAAGACCTTCTCCACCCACGCCC
>JAJECS010000007.1 GCA_022821905.1 Chloroflexota bacterium
GGTTATGGCCGAGGGTCTCCGACACCATCGCTTCCGCGAACGACGGTCGGCCCATATCCCGGTGCATACGCCCGCTCCTCAATCCTCCGCCTGGCGACACCCCATGGTCCGCCCCGCTCCTCGATTTATGCAAAGGTCTCCTTTCGCGGGAATGACGGAGCGGAGAGGGATTCCAGAGGGTTTACGCCCGGGGCCCATCATTCGTCCCGCCATTGGGGCCGCTGGGCGTCGAGCCGCTCGCTGAAGGCGCTGCCGCGGTCGGCCAAACGCCGGCGCTGGCGTTCGAGCACCGCCTCGGCCGCGTCGGCGGCTTCGCTGGCGTCGGGGGTCACCACGACCACCGGCGAGTGCGGCGTCGCGCCCCGGAACCGGTGCACCAGCCGCGCCCGTCGCTCGCGAGGTATCCAGATGATCGGACCAGACATGGACGTTTCCTTTCACAATCGGCGCCCTTCCGTAGGGGGCGTTCCTCGGACGTGGGTGGCGACCGGCGGACGCCCACCCGCCATTCCGCGCGCTGCAAGGCGTCTCGGATCGCTCATCCCGCGCCGGGGGAACCGGCGCTCGAGATTCCGCACGTCAGTTGGAATGACAGGCCCGCGGGGCCGGGAGGTAGGGGCGGTTCGCGAACCGCCCCTACGCCGCGCCGGATTCGCTGCATGCGATCTCGGCCGCGGCCCCGCCGTTTAGCTGCTGGGCGCCGCGGCGTCGAAGTACATCTCCACGCCCCAGGCGTCCTGGTACTCGGCGTAGCCGTAGTCGGCCACGACGTTGAGCTCCCAGGCACGCAGCGACGCGTCGCGCTGACGCTCCACCGCCCAGTCCTTGAAGATCACCAGGACCAGCGCCTCGCGGGAGAACACCCCGCCCTTGGCGTCGTCGGCGTTGTCCACCGACAGGTTGCCGGCCTGGAAGAGGTCGACCCCGAAGGCCCGCCCCACCCAGTGGTTCTCCAGCACCGTCTGCGAGATGCCGGTGGGCACCGGGTAGGTGCCGACGGGCGTGATGTCCGCCGCCAGGTCATGGGCCTGGTAGGGATGCAGCACGCCGAAGTAGGGCATGGGCGCCGGCTCGTCGGCCGCGTGCAGCCGCGAGACCGCGGCTCGCAAGTGACCCATCGTGATGGACTCGCCGGCCCCGCCCAACGAGGCGCCGAAGCCGTCGAGCAGCCCCAGCAGGTCCGCGTCCAGCTTCTTGGCCACCGCGTCGCCCAGCACGCGGCCGGCGGCGCGGGCCATGTCCTCACGCGCCGTGCGCAGCGCGCGGTCCGTGATCACGATCTGCGCGCCAACCTCGGCCGGCGTGATCGTGACCTTGGTGGTCGCCAGCGTCTGCGGGTTGGTCATATCCACGCCCTCGGTGAGGGCGCCGGCCGTGACCGTGCCGAACTTGGGAATCTCCAAGGTGTCGCCGGCGCCGCGGCTGACGCGGTAGGTGCGCACCAGCGGCTCCATCACCGTGCGATGCATCTGGGTCCGGCGCGCTTCGGCGATCACCGTGTCGACGACGTCTCCAATCGAGGCGCCCGTCGTAATCGCCATGGACTCTCCTTTCACGCCTCGAACGGGCGTCATGGGAGCGATGAGCGCTCGCCGCGCGGATGCGGGAGACGAACCCCTGCGTGTGGGCGTCCCGAAGGCGGCGACCGGGGCACCGGACCGGACTCCTGCCGGTGATGCCGCCGGACCGCCGCCTTCCAGCCGCGCGGAAGCGTGCGGCGCCTGTCGATCGGGACGCCGGAGCGCCGGCGCCGGTCCGCACGGGCGTCCATCCGCCTTGTGAGGCGCGTCCGCCGCCTGCGGGCCGGCCCGGCGGCGCCGGGCGCCGACCGAGGCGCACACTCACGGGACCCGCTCGCGCGGCTCCGGGTCCGGAGCGCCGGGCGCATCCGCGTGTGTGCTTACATGGAGAACTCTACGTTACTTTAGTAACGTATGCAAATGGAGTACGGGACGGTCGCAGGGACTTCTCGCGCCGATGAGGCTTCGGAAAGCTGGCGCCGGTGCCTCGTCAGACGTCGGGGCAGGGTTGCAACCTGCCCCGACCGGAATCTATGTTCGGTGGCCCACGCTGCGTGCAGCGTGGGAGTGCCTCTTCAGGCCAGGACGCGCGATTCGCAAGCCGGCTCTACCTGGAAGGGGAGAGGCTAGTCGGTTGATGCTGTTATACTATCGTTTTGATATCACCTACTGGGAAGCACCATGCGGCAGATTGCGCTGCGGGGAATTCCGGACGACCTGCACCGTGAACTGAAGGCGGCGGCAGCCCGTAACCATCGCAGCCTGAACGGCGAGATCCTGGCGCGCCTCTCGGCTTCCGTACGCCCCGGCACCGCGAACATACCAGCGCTGCTGGCGAGGATTCGACAGCGGCACGAGACCGTGGGCCCGGTCGACCTCAGCGAGGCGGCACTGCGAGAGTTGCGAAACGCCGGTCGCCCGTGATTGTGGTCGACACGAACATCATGGTCTTTCTGCTGGTCGGCGGACCAAGCGGGCCTGACGCAACACAGCTCCTGGAGCGGGATCCCATGTGGGCGGCACCCGGAATCCTGGTCAGCGAGCTGCGCAACGTGCTGGTGGGTTTCGTGCGGCGGGACGCGCTGTCGCCGGAGCATGCTGAGGTGATGTGCGCGGACGCGGCGGAGGTGCTCGGCGATCGTCTGTTCACGGTTCCGAGCAGTAACGTCTTGGACACAGCGCTGGCCTGTGGACTGAGTGCCTACGACGCTGAGTTCGTGGTCTTGGCACGGCAATTCGATGTCCCGCTGGTGACCGCTGACCGAGAGATCCTGCGTTCCGCCACGGACGTTGCGGTCTCGCTAGCCGACCTGTCGTAGCGATCCCGCGCCGAGGAGCCCCAATGCAACCCCAAAACCTGCTCGTCATCATGTCGGACCAGCACAACGCGCGCGTGCTCGGCTGCGCCGGGCATCCGGTGGTCCAGACGCCGCATCTCGACGCGCTGGCGGCCCGCGGCACGCGCTTCACCAACGCCTCGTGCAACATTCCCATCTGCGTGCCGTCGCGGGCCAGCTTCCTCACCGGGCGCTACGGCCACCAGATCGGCGCCTGGGACAACGCCATGCCCTACACCGGCGAGGCGGCGCCAGGCTGGGGCCACCGGCTGGGCGCCAACGGCCACCACGTCACCACCATCGGCAAGCTGCACTACCGCAACACGCGCGACGACATTGGCTTGCCGGACCAGCGCATTCCCATGCACGTGATGTTCGAGCGTGGCGACGCATTCGGCTCGATCCGCTGGGACATGCCGCCCGCGCGCCACCAGCTCGGAAACATCCACGCGTCCGGCCCGGGCGATTCGGAATACCTGCGCTATGACGCCACGATCGCCGACGAGGCCTGCGCCTGGTTGCGGGACGAGTCTGGACGGCACTCCGAGCCGTGGTGCCTCTTCGTCTCCTTTACGCTGCCGCACTTTCCCCTGATCGCACCGCCGGCCGACTACGCGCGCTATCCGCTGGACGACGTGCCGCTGCCGATCCAGTGGCAGCCCGACGAGTGGCCGGACCATCCGCACGTGTCGGCGTTCCGCAAGGCGCGCGTGCAAACCCCCGACGAATTCCCGGGCGGGGAGCCCACGCGCCGCGCGATCGCCGCTTACCTGGGGATGTGCACCTACCTGGACCGGCAGATCGGGCGCGTGCTGCACGCGCTGGAGGTCTGCGGGCTGGCCGAGGACACTCGCGTGATCTACACCAGCGACCACGGCGAAACCCTGGGCGACTACGGCCTGTGGGGCAAGAGCGTGATGTATGACAGCGCCGTGGCCGCGCCGCTGATCCTGGCCGGACCGGACGTGCCGGCCGGCGCAGTGCGCGACGTGAGCGTCTCGCTGGTGGACGCCTTTCCGACGATCTGCGAGGGCGTCGGCGTGCCGCTCGAAGCCGCCGACGCGGACCTGCCCGGCATGTCGCTGTGGCCGCTGGCGCGCGGCGAGGGACCGGCGTCCCGTACGACGTTTGCCGAGTACCACGCCAGCGGTTCGGTGTCGGGCGCCTTCATGCTGCGCGATGAGCGCTGGAAATACGTGCACTATCACGGCTTCCCGCCGCAGCTCTTCGACCTGGCCAACGACCCGGAGGAGCGCCGCGACCTGGCGGGCGATCCGTCATACGCCGCCCACCTTCAGCGGTTCGAGGCGCAGCTGCGCACGATCGTCGATCCCGAGGCAGTTGAGGCCGAGGCCAAGGCGGCCCAGCGCCGGCTGGTGGAGCACCGCGGCGGCGAGGCCGCCGTGCGCGCTGCCGGCGCCCAGATCAACTTCACTCGCGCGCCGGATCAGTTCCTGTAGGCGAGAATCGTGCTGGGTCGCGCACCACGCTGGAACTTCGCCGCGCTAGATACGCGTTCCAGCGACGGGAGCGGCGGTCTCGGCGGATTCGATGCGCCGTGCGGCCGGCCGCTGTAGCCTCAACGATCCGCCGCGTTCCCTCGAGCGCTCAACCCACACCAGTGGATCCTGACATGCTCCGCCCCCTCACTTGATGATGGGAATTGCCGTTTGGCAAGTGGTGGGGTGGACGGCACGGCTGCTCCTGCTGGGCCTCGTGATCTTTTGGTGGGGCGGATATGTGGCGACGCACTTGTTCAGCCTCGCGTTCCCGGAGCTGCTCCGGCCCTCGAACCCGACGCTCGGCCGGCTGGACGCCAACAGCGAAGGGACGATCGCGAACGCGGTTTCCGCCGCGACATTGGCGAGCGTGACGCTGCTGGCGCTCGCCACGGCTGTCGTCAGCCGCCGTCGCTCGGCCGGCTGGATCACCGTCGGGGGATGGGCCGCGCTGGCGCTCACGACGGCGGTTTTGGCCTATATCGAGCTCTTGGTCGTCAAGCGAGGCAGTCCAATCCCGGTTTTTGCGTACGCGGGCCGCCTCGGCCTCCCATGGCCCGTCCTCGTGAGTCCGCTGGTCGTCATCTTTCTGCTGGCGATGTGGCTCTTTATCCGCCGGGGTTTGGTCACGCAGCCGGCCCGCGCGCCACTGACGCTTGGAATCGCCTGCTGGGTGTTTGCGCTCGTGCACGATGCGCTCGATGCAGGTCTGTTCGCCGAGCGAGCGGCGGCGACTGCCTATGTGCCCGAAGAAACCTTGGAGTTCGGCGGAGCCCTCCTGATCGGGCTGAGCGCCGTCATCGCCCTGCGCCACGGCCGTCCGCCGCCATATCCCCTGTTCGGCGGCCGCTGGCGCCGCTCGCTCGTCGGGTCGCTCGCGACGGTCGTGGTGCTTGGCGGCCTCGCGGCGGTTTTTCTCTTCCGGGCGCCGCTGGTTGAGGCACCGGCGGCCCACATGCGTGCCGGCGCCTTCGGCGTGATCCTCGCCGACCAGGAAGCCGTCGTTCAGGAAATCCGCATGCCCGCCACGCCCGTGCAGCGCCTCAGACTCCTGCTGTCCAACTGTCAGTCATCCGGTCCTCCGGGAACTATCGCGGTTCGCGTCGCACCCATCGAGACGGCCGACCGTATCCTCGCCGAGGGGTCGGTCCAGGTTCCCGCGGGAGACTGCCCGCGCTGGTACGACATCGAGCTCCTGCCGCCACTCACCGCAGCCGAGGGCGAGGCGCTGGCCCTGCAGGTGTCGGCCGTGGTCGCCCCGGGCGCCGAGCTTCGCGTGGGCGCCACCAAGGGCGACCGCTATCCCGATGGGCGGCTATGGGTCAATGGCGCCCTGGCTTGGCCGGATCAAAATCTGGAGTTTGTCGCCTACGGTGCGCCCGACCCCACGTGGAGCAAGCTGCTGGCCATTCGGCGGCTGCTCGCCACCGACATCCGCTGGTGGCTGCTGACCGCCGATCTGGGCATCGCGCTGACCCTAGTCGCCTTCATTCCAGCTCTTCTCCTGGCAAGTATCCGCCCGCGCGCTCAGGACGCGCCCGGATCGCCCGACAGCCACCGCCCAACCACCCCATGACCCGACGCGCCATCTGGCAACTGGTGGAGTGGACGGCACGGCTGCTCCTGCTGGGCGCGGTGATCTTCTGGTGGGGCGGATATGTCGCGACGCACCTCTTTAGCCTGGCGTTCCCGGAACTGCTTCCGCCCTGGGACCCCACCCTGGGCCGGCTGGACGCCGACAACGAAGGCACGATTGCGAACTCCGTGTCCGCCGCCGGCTTGGCGTGCGTGACGGGGCTTGCGCTCGCGGCGGCCGGCGTCAGCTTCCGCCGCTCGGACGGCTGGATTGCCGTCGGCGGGTGGGCCGCGCTGGCCCTGACGACCGCGGCCTTGACCTTCGAGGAGCTCGCCGAGTTCAAGGAGCGAGGACCAATCTCCCTCTTCGACCAAGCCGGACGCGTGGGCCTCCCGTGGCCCGTTCTGGTGAGTCCGCTGGTCGCCATTTTCGTGCTGGCGATGTGGCTCTTTGTCCGCAAGGGTTTGGGGACGCGGGCGGTCCGCGCGCCGCTGACGCTTGGAATCGCCTGCTGGGTGTTTGCGCTCGTGCAGGAGGCGATCGGGCGATGGATGCCCACCGGCGGAGCGGTGACGCTGGGGTATGTGCTGGAAGAAACGGCGGAGTTCAGCGGGACCCTGCTGATTGGGCTCGGTGCGGTCGGCGTGTTGCGCGATGGCCGCCCACCGCCGTTTCCCCTATTCGGCGGCCGCTGGCGTCGCTCGCTCGTTGGGTCACTGGCGGCGCTGGCCATTCTTGGAAGCCTCGCGCTCGCGTTCCTGTTCCGTGCCCCACTGATCGAGGCGCTGGCCCCCTATACGCGTTCCGGCGCCTTCGAAGTGCCCCTCGGCCGCCAGGAAGCCCTGGTCCAGGAGTTCCGCATGCCGGCCACGCCCGTGCAGAGCCTGGGACTCCTGCTCTTCAATTGCGAGCGGGCCGGCGATGGGGGAGCGGTCACGGTGCGGGTCACACCCACTGACACGCCCGACCGCACCCTTGCCGAAGGGTCGATCGAGGTCCCGGTGGGCGACTGCCCACGCTGGAAGACCGTCGAGCTCCTACCGCCACTCACCGCAGCGGAGGGCCAGCGGCTCGCCGCGCAAGTTGCGGTTGATGTCGAGCCTGGCGCGAATCTTGGCGTTGGTCTGACGAAAGGAGATCGCTACGAGGACGGCCGGCTCTGGGTCAACGGCGAGCTGGCCTGGCCGGATCAGAACCTGGAATTCGTGGCCTACAGCGCGCCCGAGGCGACGCTCGGCAAGCTGGCCGCGATTTGGCGGCTCCTGACCACCGATCCACGCTGGTGGCTGCTGGCGGCGGACCTTGTCATCGGGCTGACCGCGATCACGCTGATCCCGATCGTCCTCGTGGAGAGCGTTCGGTCGGGGCCGCCTGGCCGCGGGCGAGGGCCCCTGGGGCGCGGCCCGATCTCCACTTAGCTCAGCCGCCGCGGCGGCGCCAGGCCTCGCCTGCGCCGCGGGTCTCGACCGCCCAGGCGAGGCCGAGAACCACGAGCAGTCCCGCCGCCAGCACCGCGATCGACCAAGGACCCAGGCGGTGCACCACGAAGAGATCGGGCCCGATGAATCCATCAACCCACTGGCGGGCCAGCCGCAGGTGGGCGCCGATGAGCGAGAAGTGGGGATTCCATTCGATTTGCTCCGGCCGCGCCCCGTGGTCCCAGAGATTGCGCCAGCCCGACTGGTAGTCGAACAGCACGCCCAGCACCGACAGACCCGTCGACCACGCCGCGAGCCCCAGCGTCGCCAGGCGCATGCCCAGCGTCGCCGACGCCGACTGAATCGCCAGCCCCACGCCGAGCGCCAGGAACGGCGTGACGGTGGTGAGATAGCGAGGGCCCCACGAGACGCCGCCGGACCAGTCGTCGAATGACCCATAGCCGAGGATCGCCAGCACGATCAGCGCCAGCATCACCAGCCAGACCGGCCGACGCGACGTCGCGCCGAGGATCCCCCACAGCCCCACCGCGGCGACGGGCATGAAGACCAGCAGGCCAAAGCTGGGACTGGCCAGCACACCGAACATGCCGATATAGGCACGGTCCGTCTGCCAGAGGATCGACGCCGTCCGATAGCCGACATCGAAGAAGTCGCCGGTTCGGTAGAGGTTCCAGAGCCCGATGCCCGGGACGGCCACGACGGCCCACGCCGCGGCAAACGCCAGCCCGCGGGTCAGACCGACTCGCGACAGCCGCTCCCCGCCCAGCAGGCTCAACACACCGACCGCGGGCGCAAGGACCACGAACTCCGGCCGCGTCAGCGCGGCAAGTCCGGCGAGGACGCCGGCAAAGGTCCAGGCTCCAGCTCCCGATCGCGAGCCGGTGACCGCGACAAACGCCAGCACGCTGAACAGCGCGGCGAGCGGGATGTTGGCCAGTCCCTGGGCGTAGACCCAGAGGGGGCTGGCAAACGCCAGCACCAGCGCCGCCGCTGCGGCGTAGTGGGGCCGCAGGCCAAGATTGCGCCCCAGCAGAAACGTGGCACCCACCAGCAGGGCGGCAATCGGCGGCCCGTAGAGCAGCGCGGCCACCGGCCGCACCGCACTGGGTTGAGGAAACGTGGCCGACGGGGGCGGCGGCTTGGAATCAGTCCAGCGAGCCACCAGATAGGCCGGCGACATCCCCACCCACGACAGCAAGCCATACCGACCAGTGGTGCGGTCCATCGACGAGTGCCGCAGCGTCAGCAGTTGCTCGCGAGGAAACGGCTGCTCGCCGGACAGATCGGCGCTGCCCGTTTCGACCAGCGCCCGGGCCGAGGCGTAGTTGGTGATCTCGTCGACGCTGTAGGCATGCGCCCCCGAGGAGAGCACATAGACCAGTCCCGCCAGCAGCGCCAGCGCCGCCGCGCGGGCGCCGTCGAGTCTCGACGCGCCGCGCTCCATGACGCCGCCGTCCGAGCTCGCGTCGGCGGATGACCTATTCAAGCTCCGCCAGCGCGCCGCCAGGGTGACGGTGCGCCGGGAGACCAGGAAACCTCGCGCAATCGGAAGTCGAATCGAATAGTCGCCGCAACCGACGGTGCGACTGAGTATGGCCGCGCCCGGTCCGCGCTCGCCAGCGCGACGCACAGGCGTCCACCGATCCCGCACGCTCCGGCTCGCGGACGGCCTTCACCCGCGCTGCGGTGATGTGGGAGGTTGCCGGCACGCCTCGGATACTGCGAACCTCAGTTCGCGCTACTCAGCCTGCTAGCTGGAATAGTCGGGCTGCTCCGGAGCTCGCAGCGAACGGCAGCCTTCCCTGAATCCCCGCCGTGCATCGTTTATTCCGCCGGAGTCCCGCCAATTCGCCATGGCCCGGACGCGCCTCCTTAACTCCCAGTCGATGTACGGCGGCAACCACGATCCGCTACGGAGCACCGCGCGCCGCTCGAACCCTTTGAGCGAACCTACATATTCCGTCGCGAGCTGCCGGCCAAGCTCGATTGCCGTAGCCGCGGGCGTCACGATGTCGGCGAAATCCGGCTTGGAAAAATGAGGTCGTAGCATTTCCTCTCCGACGAGCAGGAGTTGATCGGCCTCCATCACCAGCGTGTCCGACAGGTTCGAGCCCTGGGGCGGCTCAATGCCGAGCAGGACAACCTCTACTCCGCGATCCTGAGCCTCGCGCACGCCCTCGCGCAGATCCTCGTCGCCACCCAGCAGAAATGCTGTCGAGATTGCCTGCCGCTCAGCCAGGATCACCAAGTCACGCACGATTAGCGAGTCAACACCTTTCTGTTCGTGGTTGACGAGGCGGCCGATCCGGAGCTTTACCCGCGGAAGCAGCCCGATCGCTTCGTGGATTCCATGGGGGATGCCGCGAACAGCACCGTCGTACCAGTAGGTACGCAGCCAGCGGCCACGTCCGTCAAGTACGAGGCCGTTGCATAACTCGGATAACGCCGGCACGAAGCTCTCGACGTCAAGAAAGATCGAACCGCGGTCGCCCGCGCCGAGGCACGCTTGACCACCCGCCATATAGAGGTAGCCCGCGTCGACGAACACACAGTAGCGATTGGTCATCTAAAAAAAGTGGGGGCTCCAATCAGGAGCCCCCAACGCGTTTCGGAATGGCCCCAATCAACGGGGCACGGGAAGTTTCCGCCATCACGCACTCAGAGTCAAGACCGCGAGCGTAGGGTGAATCCCTCTGATGAACTCGCGCACCGCTACTGAGAGGCTGATCGTATCGCGGGCGAGCATTAGCGCTGCCAGCTAGGCAGGCACGAGGCCCACTTGGCCATGAGATGCCATTCACAAGGCGCACGGTCCTCCACTGGCTCGTCAATCAACGGAGCCCGCACGCCGGAGCGGTCTTTGTAGCCGTGTAGGCGGAGCGCGACCACGCATGGGCCGCTCGATTGAATGATATATCGCGTTGCCCAAGAGATTATTCCATTGACAAGGGAGGCTTAGCGCGTTATTTTCTCCGAGAAGGAATTGGTTCATTGGCTGAACGCATGGAATTCACGCTAACGACTCACGCTGGCGAGTTCGATACGGACTCACTGTTCCGCCGGCTCTACGAGGTCCGCACGCTGATCCCCGGCGGCTACGAGCCCTATTTCCGCGAGCGCGCGCGCTATCTGAGCACGCTCGCCTCGGCGAAGGTGGAGGGCAACCCGCTCGACTACGAAGAGGCCCGGATCGTGTTTTCGGGCGAGGCCGAGCCGGCCCGTCACGAGGAGCGCGAGCTGACGAACCTGCTGGGCGCGTATGAGCTGATGGAGCAGCTGGCGGCGGACCCGACCGCAGGGATCGACCAGGGACTGCTGCGCGCCATGAACTTGCTGATTCTCGAGGGCTTGCCGGAGGCGATGTCACGGCGCCGCGGGCAGTACCGCACCGGACCCAGCCTGATCATGGACGATGAGTCGCGCGAGATCCGCTACCGGCCGCCGCCCCCGACCTGGGTCCCCGAGCTGATGGACCGACTGGTCGCCCACATCCAGCGGTGGACGGCCGAGGAACGCTATCCGGCGCCGATCATCGCGGCGCTGGCGCACGCCGGACTGGTCGCGATCCATCCCTTCGAGGAGGGGAACGGTCGGACGGCCCGTCTCCTGGCCGAAATGATCCTGCACCAGGCGGGATGGTCGGCCGAGGGCATGTTGGCGCTGAACGTGGTGCTCTGGCGCAACCGCGACGGCTACTACCAGGCACTCCGCGATACGCACGGTCTGGACTTCCAAACGGCGGTCGATGGAACGCCGTTCGCCGGGTTCCACACCGACGCCCTGAGCACGGCCGCCACGATGCTCGAACACTTCGTCGTGGCGTTCAAGGGACGTCAGGACGCGTGGCGGGACGAGTTCGGCGCACGTCTGAACGAGCGGCAGACGCTAGGCCTGACCTACATCATCGACACGGGCTCCGTGTCCAGCTCCATGTACGCGCGCCTGATCGGCGCGTCCCCGTCCACCGCCTACGCGGACCTGACGCACCTGGTGTCCTGCGGCGCCGCCGTGCGATCGGGCAAGGGACGGAATACGCGCTATGCGGTGGATCCCGACCTGTGGGCTCGGCTGCTGGCCGCCGTCGAACGGTCGGGTTGGGCGGAAGCCCAACGGAGCAAACGCCGCCGGCGCGACTCAAGCGGCAGCGACGGCTCGGAGCAGTAGCCCAGCGCTGCTCACTCGGGGGCGTCGGCCTGCCGCCGCGCTGCCGCCGGACAAGGCGCTAGCCCACCAGCGCGAACGGCCGGTACGACCGCGCGGGACGCGCGACGGGGCCGAAGCGGTCGTAGAGCCAGTAGGCCAGCGCCTTGATGGCGTGGTTGTCGCGGTCGATGGGCAGCTCCGAGATGGGCCGGTCGTCCCGCGCTTCGTGGTAGCGGTAGCTGCCAAACTCATGCATGAGCGCGCGGCAGGCCGGCGCCGCGGTGAGCCGCGGCTCGCCGCTGGCCGGGTCCCGCAGAAACGTGCGCAGCCGGTCGATGCCGTCCTGTATCCGCACGGGTCGGGACCGCAGGCGCAGCCCGGCAAGGGCCTGCCAGATCTCGATCTGGCTGGCGCTGGCGTGGTGCTGGCGCCCGGCGATGTCGATCACCCCGCCGCTCACGCGGGGCCACCACCAGCGACGCCGGCACTCGGCGATCACCTCGGCGGCCACCATTCGGCGGTGATAGACCTCGTCGATCACCCGCGCCACGCCCGCCGCCTCGGTCACCGCCAGCACGGCGTAGGCGCCGGCATACCCCGGATCGATGGCCAGCTCAACGGACTCGATGCTGGCCGGGTCGACGGATGCCACGTGCCGCGCCGGTTCGAACTCGGGGAACACGAGGGTCGCGGGCGGGCAGGGCACGCCGCCGAAGCGCTCCCGAAACACCGCCGCCGGATAGGTCGTTTCCAGCGCCTCGATCTCGGCGTCGGCGCGCCCGCCTGGAAACAGCGTCCGGTTGGACCAGGTGGGGATGGAGAAGGACGCCGCGCCGTCGACATTCGCCACCCGCCAGGCGCTGAAGTGGTCCGCGTACCAGCCGCGCGAGCCCTCGAAGGTGCCGCTCAGCCAGAGCCAGCCCCGGCGCTCCGCCACGCGACCGCGCAACCGCAGGTAGACCTCATAGGGCAACTGGGCCGCCTCGCAGCCCAGAATCCCGTCGGGCGCCTCGCCCGCCAGCCGCGCCGGATCGCGGGCCGACTTGGTCACGATCCGCGCCCCGGTGCGCAGCGTCATCCGGCACTGCTCCGAGCTTGGGAAGCTCAGACTGTCGACGGCGCCAATGACGGCGAACGCCTCGGCCAGGTAGCGAAACTCGGGCCGGCACAGCTCGTAGTCCGGGCCCACCAGCCAGTAGAGGCGGCCTTCGAGGCAGCGGCCGAACAGCTCCATGGCGGCGCTGCGACTCTTTCCGGCGCGCTCGCCGCCGGCGATCAGGCGAATACGCGCGGACGAGTCGTGCGCCTGCCGCTGCTCGGGACTCGGGGCGTAGCCGACGCGCCGCCACAGCGCCTCACGCGCTGTGCGCGAGGCGGGCGCGAATCTCCTCCAGCAGGTTCACCAGCGCGTCCTCGGACGCCTCGGCGGAGCGGTCGAAGGCGTACTGCATCACCAGCTCGGTGGCCCAGCGCTCGCCTTCGCGCGCTTTGTCGATGACGGCCGTGCAAATCTGGTCCGTGTGCTTCTCGGCCAGTTCGCGAAACCGGGCCGGGAACTCGTGCGGCGACGCACGGCGCTTGACGGCCATCACGATCCGGCCGCCGGAGCCGCGCGCGTCGCGTCCGCCGCTTCCGCGGCGCCTTCGCGGCGCCACAGCTCGCGCCGGACCTCCGGGTCGTCCAGCATCTCCTCGCGCAGGATCTCCGCCTGCATCTCCGCCGCGTTGGCGATGCCAAGCTTCTCCTGCATCGCCCAGCGTCGGGACGCCAGCTTGGCCGCCACCAGGTTGGCGGCGTAGGTGCCCTGGGCAATCTCATCCGCCGGGGCCAGGGCCTCCAGCTTGGCGCGCACCGCGTAGTAGCCGTTGACATCGCGTGGCGACAGGCCGAGCCACGCCGCGTCGTCATCGCCATAGACGTAGACCGTTTCCCGCACCCGGTGCTCGACCAGGCGCCAGGCCAGCTGCACGATGCGCTCCAGCGCCTGCTCGGCGTGCCGCGTGATCTGGTTGAACGACAGCCGCGCCGCGTTGATCAGCTGGTTCAGGTAGTAGCCACTGGTGTTGCCGTCGGGCGCGATGCCGAAGAGCACCGTGGGCACGCCCGCCTGGTCGATCATCGAGCGCGTGAGCGCGATCAGTTCGTCCAGATCGGGCGGCGTGCCCGACCACTGCAGCAAGCTCAGGTCCTCGCCGGGAAACAGCGGCAGAATCTCGCCCGGCCGAAACTCGATCGGCGGCGGGCGGCCGTCATCGCCCAGCGCGGCGTCGCTGCCGGCGAATCCGGTGAGCTTGGGCGTCGGATAGGCGTAGAGGTGCACGGCGTTCTGCTTCATCGTCAGCAGCCGGTCGAGCAGCGGCACGAGATATTCCACCGACGCCAGCATGGACTCGCCGGCCTTGGCCGGATCGCGGCTGGGCGATTGGTTGCCGTGCGCCATCACGTAGGGCACCGCGCCGTAGGCGTGGCGTCCCCGACGCACCAGGTGGCCGTCCACCAGATAGGCGAAGTGCTCGCGGTCCCAATACTCGATCACGCGCACGCTGCCGCCGGCGGTTGCGGGACCCTCGCTCGCCGGCGCGCGGCCCGCCGGAGCGAGGCGGCCCGACCGGCGGTCTTCGACCAGACCGTAGCGCCGCATCATGAGCCACTTGGGTCGCTCGGAAATCTCCAGGCAGGCCTCGATGCCGTCGTCGCCGATCAGCGGATAGAACGTGAGCACGTCCACGTCGCGCCAGGCCAGGGGGAACGGCGCCGCGCGCTTGAAGCGAGTCGACCGCTCATTGAAGCCGGCGTCCGTCTCGGGACCGGCGTCGCCGCGGCGCGGATAGCCCGTCCAGCGCTCGGGCACGTAGACCAGCTTCATCACGCCGGTGCCGTCGGCCACCAGCGCGTCGACGAACATGCCGAAGATGTCGCGCCCGGCGTCGTTCTTCATGCGCCGCAGCGCGGCGGCCGTCCAGCGCTCGCGGCGCGAGGCGTTCGCCCGGCTCTCCGGCGTTTGGTCGGCCGGCGGCACGCTGATCGTGGGGTGGTTGGCGGTGAGGCTGCCCACGACCCGCTTGAGCTGCTCCCGCGCCAGCGGCGTCCGCACCTCGCGCGTCGTGGCCCGGTAGGCCGCCGGAATATCGACCGGCTCTTCCATGAACCGCAGCCGCCGCAAGCGCTCGATACGGGCGTTGCGCCCGCCGAATTCGGTGAGCAGATGCTGCTCCAGCTCTTGCACATGGGTCTCGGACGGCGGCGGCAATGCGTCGTGGCGGGACTCGGACAAGAGGGCCTCCCGGTGTCATTGGCGGGGCGAGCGCGGACTGCGCCTGCCGGTTACAGCCCCAATCCTAGATCGTTACAATAGTAACGCCAAAGGCGAGTTGGTAATCCAGCAGGCATTCTCGGACCGCGCGTTCGCCCCGCGGGGTGCTAGCCGCGAAGCGCGTCGCTCAGGACCGCCGCGAGCGAATGAGGTCGGCGAGACGCAGTCGCCAGATCACGAGCAGGTATTCCACGACGTCCCGCAGGCCCAGCTTGGTCTGTCCGCGGTCGCGCTCGCGGAAGTAGATCGGCTCCTCGACGATGCGTGCGCCGCCGCGGCTCAGGCGGTGCAGCAGCACGACGTTGAAGGCGTAGCCGCGCGCGCTGACCCGGCCGACGTCCGCCGACCGCAGCGCCGCGGCCCGGATAGCCCGGAAGCCTGCCGTGCAATCGTGCACATGCCGCAAGCCGGCGACCCAGCGCGTCAGCTGGTTGCCCCAGTGCGACAGCAGCCGACGCCGCGGGCTCCAACGGTCGTCGATGGCGCCACCGGCCACATAGCGGCTCCCGATCACCGCGTCGGCGCCCGCGGCGAGACGGTCCAGCAGCCGGTGCGCGTCCGCGGGATCGTGTGAGAAGTCGGCGTCCATCTGCACCACCGTCTCCGCCCCCAGCGCGTCCAGCGCATGGCGCATGCCGCGCACGTAGGCGTGGCCCAGGCCGCGCGGGGGGCCTTCCAGCAGATGCACGCGCGGGTCGCCCGCAGCGAAGGCCCGGACCAGATCGCCCGTGCCATCGGGACTCTGATCGTCCACGACGAGAACCGCGGTGTCGTCGCCGGGATGCAGCGCGGTCAGCCGCTCCAGCAGCGGCGTGATGTTGGCTGCCTCGTTATAGGTGGGGATGACGAAGCAGACGCGAGGGTTTGTGGATGGCGACATCCGCCGCAGCATGCCACCGCGCGCCGCCGGCTGTCATAGGCTGACGCTGATTGAGCCGTGGTCTCCACGATCTCGGTCATCCTTCCCTGCCTGAACGAAGCCGTGACGGTGGCCGTGCCCGTGCAGGCAGCGATGCAGGGCGTCGCACGCACGGGATTGCCTGGCGAGGTGCTAGTCGTCGACAACGGCTCGACGGACGACTCGGCGGCGCTCGCCGAGGCGGCGGGGTCAGGTGAATCATTTGGCCCACGGAGTCGTTCGCGAGACGCCGCAGCCGACCCTTAAGCGCCGGGCGCCTCCTGCCGGCGCAGCCACACATCCATGGTGCTGGGTCCTCGATTGGCCCAGGCGAAGTAGGGAATAGCGCGGATGGCCACCGGAGCCGTGGGCGCACCGTTCGCTTGGTTATCGACCGACACGCACTGATAGAGCGCACCGCGCTCGGGCGTCCCCGAGAGCGGGACAGCCGTCATGTCCAGCAGCGTCATCCCCGGCAGGCGCTCGTCGGCCGGCCCGGCAGTGACCGCCGCGTCATCGGGCAGCGCGAAGGCGTCCTGCTCCAGCCCGGGGCGGTCGTGGGATTCGACGCAATAGATCAAGGGCCCGCGCGCCAGCGCCACCCGGCCGACGTTGGCCGTCACGCGCGGGTCGCTCACCAGGCGACGCGGCGGCATGGGCAGCCGCAGGATCACCCGGTCGCCCGGGGCCCAGACTCGGCGCAGGGCGGCGTAGTCGCCGGTTGCCGGCGATCGGTGGAGATCAGCCGCTGCGGGGGCATGACCGGAGGCCCCCTCACCCCAGCCCTCTCCCTCGAAGGGAGAGGGGGCCGGAACCGAATCGGCGGGGACTACCTCAACGGTCGCGGCGTCACACCACCCGGGCACGCGCAGCCGCAGCTCCGCCGGACTCTCCGGCGCCTGGCGCACGGTGAGCCGGATCTCGCCAGACCATGGATAGTCCGTGTCCACCTCTAGGGATAGACGGCCCGCGCCCGGCACGTCGGCGTCCACCCGGCCCGCCACGAACTGGTGCACCCACAGCGCGCGCTCGGACACGCCGTAGAGGTAGCCGGACAGGCTGGCGAGCAGGCGCGCCAGGTTCGGCGGGCAGCAGGCGCACTCGAACCACTCCACTCGGGCGTGCCCCGCGGCGGCGCTGAGCGGGTTGGGATAGAAATAGTGCGCGCCGTCCAGCGACAGCCCCGCCAGCATGCCGTTGTAGAGCGTGGTTTCCAGCCAGTCGGCGTAGCGCGCCTCGCCCGTGCCGGCGAGCAGGCGCCAGTTCCACATCACGCCGGCCACGGCGGCGCACGACTCGGCATATGAGTTGCGGTTGGGAAGGTCGAAGGCGTCGCCGAACGACTCGCCGGCCCAGTGCGCCCCCAGACCGCCGGTGACGTAGACCCTGGTCTCGTAGGCGCTGCACCAGAGCCGCTCCGCCCCTTCCCACAGCGCGCCGTCCTCGAGCTCCAGGCCGGCGTCGGCCAGCCCGCACGCCAGGTAGACCGCCCGCACCGCGTGTCCCGCAATCTCCTGCTGCTCGGCCGCCGGCTCGTGGTCCTGCAGGTAGCGATATCCACCAATCCGCGGCGGCTTCCGACCGCGCTGGTCGAGGAAGAACCTCGCCTGCTCGGCGTAGACGCGTTGGCCGGTCTCGCGCGCCAACTCGACCAGCGCCAGCTCGATTTCGGGATGTCCGTCCGCCGTTTCTCGGGCGTCGGGGCCGAACTCGGCGCAGATGTGATCGGCCAGCCGCACGACCACGTCCAGCAGCGCGGTCGACCCGGTCGCGCGGTGGTGGGCGATGCCCGCCTGGATCAGATGCCCGGCGCAGTACAACTCGTGCTTGTTGACGAGGTCGCTGTAGCGCTGGTCGGCCCGCTCCAGCGCGAAATAGGTATGGAGGTAGCCGTCCGGCTGCTGCGCGGCGGCGATGTCGTCGACCAGCGCGTCCACCAACGCCCGCAGCCGCCGATCGTCGCGCCCGGCCAGCGCCCAGCTGGCGGCTTCGAGCCACTTGTAAACGTCGGACTCGTCGTAGTAGCGCCCGCGAAACGGCGCATCCACGCGGCCCGAGACGCGGCGGATGTTGTCGAGGCGGCCCGTGGCCTCGCACTGCGCATGCTGCGTGGGCAGCGTGACGCCGTACAGCCGGTCGAGCCAACCGCGCCAGAACCCGTCCCCAATCCGCACCGCCTCGATGGGCACCGGCTGGACCGCGGCCCCCGGCGTGCGGCGGGTGTCGGTCACCAGCGCCGTCATGGACGCCATGCGCCGTGGTTCACCCGTATTCCCAGGCGTGTTTCGGGCAAGACAGTCACCATGCCCCGCCTAGCTCCGTGTCGCCGCCGCAGGCTCGATTGTCGTACCCGGCAAACAGCGTGGCTACTCACGCCAGGGCTGAGTATCCCGGGACCGGCTGTCACCACCCCGCTGGCTTGATGATGATTCCCACCTCATCCCTCAGTCTGTCGGGCAGCCGGCTTCGTCGCAGATGGCTCTTCCAGAGGCGCTTGACGTAGGTTGCGGCGTCTGCCAGCTCCCTCGGACTGCTGTTCTTGGGGTCGGGATTGACGAGTGTGACTCGAAGGCCCAGATCGTCCCGCACGTACCGCATTGCGCCGGAGAAGTCCGCGTCATTGGACATGACCACCGCCTGCTCGTACTCCGCGTTGAATCCGTCAACCAGGAGTCGGGTGGCGAGGTTCACGTCCGATCCCTTCTCCTCCGAGTCCCTGACCAGGACGTGAGGCGGCAGCCCCACCACCGGCTCAGCCAGAGGACGGCGCTTCACGCCGGACCGGAAGACGCCGAAGTAGGCATCGAATCCCGGCAGCGTCGCCAGAGCTCTCAGGTAGATGAGTTGACGCTGGGCTTGTCCTGGGTTGCCGGGGCGCACGTCCAGGCGGGCCGTGAAGTAGCAGATCCTGCGGATGTCGTCCTGGGGAAAGAGGGTCTCGGCCAGCTTCCGCAGGTCGAGCCACCTGAAGGGCGTGTCCTTCAGGGCGCGGTAGTAGAGATTGAAGCCGTCGATGTACAGGTTCGTAATCAAACCCTACTCCCATACAAAGACAGAGACCGCCCCGAAGGACGGTCTCGACCCCACCGTCGAATCGATAGGGGTGGTGACCAAGCATACTACGAGCGGAAACTAGATCCCCACATCACCGAATACCCTGACGGTATCGCACGGACGCCTGCCGCCCCGCGCGCAGGGTCTTGTGGTCGAGGGGCCGCGCTGCGCCAGGAGGAGTTGCGGGAAGCTTGGTAGCGCGCCCGGCGTCTTGAGGCGCCAGGGACCATCGCCCCGATGGAGTGAGCCCAGCGCGTGGCGAACCGAGCGGAACCCAAGTAACCGGAGGACCTTGATGGCCTGGAAACGTCCCAAAGAACTCACGAGCACCGACGAGCTCGAAGAAGGCTCTGACATAGCCCTCGACTTCGGGCGGTTCTCCTCTGCCAGCGGTCAGGGCGTGGTTCCGGTCGTGGCCCAGGATGTCGAGACCCGCGACGTGCTGGTGCTGGCCCACGCGAACCGGGCCGCCGTGGACCACACCCTGCGCGAGCGGGTGGCGGCGTTCTGGAGCCTGTCGCGAGACCGCCTGTGGGTAAAGGGGGAGACCTCGGGCAACCAACTCGATGTCGTCGACGTGCGCGTGAACTGCGAGCAGAACTCGCTGCTGTATCTCGTCCGCCTGCGCAAGGGCGGCGTGTGCCACACCCTGGAGGACGGAGAGGCGCGCCACAGCTGCTACTACCGCCGGATCGACGGCGATCGGCTGGAGCCCGTGGCCTGCAGCTGTTCGGGGAACCAGAACGGTTGACGCCTCCGTCGGTGGACCGCGCCGCGTGCAGCGTCGGGGCTTCGCCAGGCTGGAGTCCCTAGCGCGTATCGACGGCGGAATAGACTTGCCCTCAAGCCATTGCCGCGGGATTCCGACAGTTGCCCACGCCCGACGCGCCACCTGAGGTCGCCGCATACGTCGGCGAAGGCCAGTTCGGCCCGGCCTATCAGGTCATGCTGGCCGGCGACGCTAATGCTCCGGGGTCCGTGGTTCGCGAACTCTCGCAACGCATGATCCGGCTCGACGCCGCGACCGCCGACTATCTCTATGGGTCCTACACGCCCACGACGCCGCGCTATCGGACCGGATCACGGCCGGTGCTGGAGCGCTTTCTGGGCGAGGCAACCGCCGGCGCCACATTACCGGAGGAGCGCGTTGACGGCATCGCCCGCTGGTGTGCGGCCATCGCGGAGGCCGCCGACGACATGAGTCTTGACGATCTCCGGCTAGGAGGCACCGAGGAAGCCATCGTCGAGCGCGGCACCGACTGGTGCACCGATTTGTCCCGCGTTGGCTGCGTGCTGTGCCAGGTCGCCGGATTGCCGGCCAGGCTCGTGTACCTGTTCAACACCGAGGCGGCCTACAGCGGTCATGTGATCGTCGAGGTGCTGCGCCAGGGTAGGTGGGGCTGCGTCGATGTCGTGAACGGAGTCGTCTACCGCCACCAAGACGGCACGCCGGCATCGACGTGGAATCTCCAGCGCGCCCCTCACCTCATCGCCATCCACCGGCGGCTTCACGGAGGATACGGCTCGGCTGCCCAGTTCCTGGGTGCCGCCATCGTGAACTACTTCGTGTGGGAAGCCGACCACTACGACTACACGGTCAGCGCGCTCAACCCCTACACCCGCTCGATCCTGGAGCAGTCCGTGCGCGGCTGGCCGGGCGGCCTCCGCTGGCTGCACGGCGAGGACGAGTCGCCGCCGGCCGGGCGGAAGATGTCGTCGCACATCGCGCCGTCCCGTTGAGCCCGCACGCAGCCTGGGCTACCGAGCGGTGCCTACAGTTGCTTGGCTGCCACTTTGACGACGGAGGGACTCCGACCTTGCAGCAGCGGCCTCGACGGCGTCGGAGCCTGGTAGCGCTCACCGCCGCGCTGGACCGGGCGACGACGCAGAGTGCGAAGGCTCGCGCCCACTATGACCTTGCCCTCTTCCATGACAACAACGGGCGAGAGGCCCAGGCGATTCCCCACTACCGGGAAGCGCTCGCGCTGGGCATCGATCCCGGTCTAGAGGCGGAGGCGTTCGCCTGGATGGCAAGCAGCCTGTTCAAGACCGGCTCGCACACGGAGGCCACTAGCAGCGCGCATCAAGCCCTTGGTCTCACGGACGACCCGTCACTCAAACGGTTCCTCGTCCGGCTCCTTCGACGTATCGACCGAGCCATGAACGAACGGTAGTTCGGCGAGGTACACGCCTACCGTCGGCGTGAGCCGACAATCGATGCGGCTAGCGCAGGCGGCTGGCGAGCGCCGCGACATCGTCCGCGCGCAGCGCTGCAGCGAAGCTCTCCCCGGCGCCCATTCGCTCACGACTCCATCGATCGGCTGGTTTGGATCACCATAGCCCCGTGACCCCAGCGGCTGTGCGGTCGACGGGATCTCACGCCAGCGCCGTTTCGATTGACGCCGGCCTCCTTCCCAGGCTGCACGCAGCCTGGCCCACCGCGCTGTCCTCATGCGCGAGTGGTTACCATCGGACCGACCAGCGCCGCGGCGCTGGCGGCGGTCATTCATGCGATTCCTACGCGAATGCGTCTCGAAGGACACCAATGCCGAACACGCTGAACCGGCCAACCGACGTCGAAGCCCGAGCAGGGCATCGCCTATGGCTGCGGTACGTCGACGGCACCGACGGGGAGGTTGATCTGTCGCACCTGGCGGGGCGGGGCGTCTTCAAGATGTGGAAGTCCCCGGGATGCTTCGAATCGGTGCGCATCGCGCCGACCGGAGGCATCGCCTGGGGAGATGACGTCGAACTCTGCCCGGATGCGCTCTTTCTTCGGCTCACCGGCAAGACCCTCGCCGACGTGATGCCGGTCGCCCAGCACTCAGCCGAGATTGCCTGAGCTCTGCCGGTTCTACGGGATCGTCATCCGGATGTACTTCGACGATCACGGACCGCCGCACTTTCACGCCTTGTACGGCGGAGATGAGGCTCTTGTGGATATCGAGTCCCTGGCGGTGTTGCACGGACGTTTGCCTCCCCGCGCTCACGGACTTGTCGTCGAGTGGGCTGCGCTGCGTCAGGAGGAGTTGCAGGAAGCCTGGAAGCGCGCCAAGCGTCTCGAGGCGCCGGGCTCGATCGCCCCGTTGGACTGAGTCCGACACGCGGCAACGATCATCGTCCGCATGTGCCCGGCTGAGCGCTTCAACCCGCGCTGTCCGGCCTTTCGCCGATGGCGTCCAGCCGGCGCTTGGCCTCGGCGTAGACATCCGGGGCCAACGGACCGCGCCGCTCCGTCGCCAGGTTCTCCTGCAGGTGGGCCGGATTCTTGGTTCCCACGATGATCGTGTGCACGTCCGGGTGACTCAGCGTGTACCGCAGCATGAAGGCCGTGCGGCTCTCGCCCGCGGCGCGCAGCTCGTCCAGATTGGCCTGCTCGAACTTGTCCCAGGCATCGGCCCGACCGCCGCCCTCGCCGGGCTCGCCTTTCTGGACGCCCCCTCGGATCACGGTCCCGATCCCGGCCTGAGCCGACTCGCCGATCCACTCCTCGTGCTCGCGGTTTAGCGCCGAATACGGGATCTGAAAGAGATCGAACGACCCCCACTCGATGAACGTCGGCAGATTCGGCACCGAAGTCGACGTGGCGATGTGCCGCACCTTCCCCTGTGCGCGCATGTCGTTCAGCGTGTCCACCACGCCCTCGCGCTCCGATTCCTCGACGGACGCGCCGTGCAACTGCATCACGTCGACGTAGTCCGTCCGCAGCAGCTCCAAACTCTGCTCCAGCCCGCGCATCAGGTTCTTGCGGGTCCAGACGTGCTGACCGCCGGCGGGACCCACGCAGCCGCACTTGGTGGCCAGGAAATACTCGTCCCGCCGGTCGGCGATGAAGCGGCCGATCAGCTCCTCGCTCCGCCCGTAGTCGTTGGAGGTGTCGATGTAGTTGATCCCCGCGTCGAGCACCGCCGTGAGAATGGCTTCCGCCTCGGCATCGGTGGTGGCGCGCCCTCGCGGCCCGCCGCGGACCTCCATCGCGCCGTAACCCAGGCGCGTCACTGCTAGACCCGTTCGTCCCAACGTCGCGGTCGCCATTTGCTCGGCCATGACTTCTCCAATGATGTGGTGCGTTGCTCGCCGGACTCGCCTCACGGTACCCCGCGCGCCACGCATGGCCATTTCTCGTCACCCCGGCGAAAGCCGGAGTCCAGGGTCGTGGCAGCGAGCATGGGGCGGTGCGCCCGTGCAGCGGGGCACTGGATTGAGGCCGCCGCCGAAATGACGGACGGGGTGCGGCGATTACCGCGCCCGTGCGCCTTCGCGTGAAACCGCGATCACGCCGCGGACGGTTTCGACGCGCCGCAGCAGGCGGGCCAGTTGCGCCACGCTGCGCAGGGCCACGGTGAGCCGGAACGTGGCCTCGTGCCGCCGGTTCGTCCGCACCGACATGGTGGCGATGTTGAGGCCTTCTTCGCGGATGATGCCGGTGATGTCGTGCGTCAGCCCCTCGCGGTCGTGCGCCACCACGCGGATGCTGACCGGCAAGCTCTGGGAATCGTCCTCGATCCAGCGCACCGGCACGCGCGTGTCGGCCGTGCCCAACAGCTCGCGGCAGTTGCGGCGGTGCACCTCCACCGCGCCGTTCGTGGCCACGCCCTCGATGCGTCGGCCGGGCCGCGGCGTGCAGCAACTCGCCAGACGCACGGGCAGGTCGGAGTCGGTCTCGACCAGCCGGTCGGCCCACGACACGGGTACCAGGCGCTCGGGCTCGGACACGTTGCGCACGTTGGCGCAGTTGCGGCGGTGGATGCTGACTCCGTGCCCGCGGGTGATGAACCCCGTGATCTCGTCACCGGGCAGGGGGTTGCAGCACGCCGCGACGCGCGTGAGCAGATTGCCGGCGCCCAGCACATTGACCAGCGGCTGCACCTCGCGCCGCTCGTCCGGTTCCAGCGTTTCCGGCAGCTCCGGCTCCGCCACTTCCGGGGTGAGCCGCAGCCGCGTCACGACCTGGTGCACGGTGGTGGCGCCGTAGCCGACGCCGGCCAGCAGGCTCTCGACGTCCAGGTAGCCCAGCGACGTGGCAATCGCCTTCAGGTCGGCGTCCGGCACGTTCGCGACCCCGCCCTGACCGACCCGCCGCAGTTCACGGTCGAGCAGCGCGCGGCCCGAGACGACGTTTTCGGCCTTTTCGTGCCGCTTGAACCAGCGCCGAATCTTGTCCCGGGCATGCGCCGTGCGCACCTGCGACAGCCACGCCCGGCTCGGCCCCTTGCTGCTGGTGCTCGTCAGGATTTCCACCACGTCGCCGTTCTCCAGCTCGTGGTCCAGCGGCACCAGGCGGCGGTTGACCTTGGCCCCGATGCAGGAGTGGCCCACGTCGCTGTGAATGCGATACGCAAAGTCCAGCGGCGTGCTGCCGATGGGAAAGTCCTTGACCTCGCCCTTCGGCGTGAACACGAACACGGTGTCGCTGAAGAAGTCGGTCTTGACGGCGTCCACGAAGGCCCCCGCCGAGTCGCCGTCCTCCTGCCAGCTGAGGATCTGTCGAATCCACGCCAGCTTGTCCAGGAAGGCCTCCGGCCCCAGCGGCCCGCCCTCCTTGTAGCGCCAGTGGGCCGCCACGCCGTACTCCGCGTTCTGATGCATCTCGCGGGTGCGGATCTGCACTTCGACCGGCTTGCCGTCGGGCCCCAGCACGGCGGTATGCAGCGACTGGTAGCCGTTTTCCTTGGGCGCCGAGATGTAGTCGTCGAACTCAACCGGGATATGTCGCCAGGCGCCGTGCACCACGCCCAGTGCGCCGTAGCAATCCTGCTGGGAGTTCACGATCACGCGGATGGCCAGGATGTCGTAGATCGACTCGCGGTCGGCGCCCTTGCGCCGGATCTTCCGCTCGATGCTGTAGATGTGCTTGACCCGGCTCTGGATATGGGCGTCGATGCCCGCCTCGTCCAGTCCGCGGCGCAGCTGCTCCTGCACCTCGGCGATGGCGGCCTCTCGCGCGCGCCGCTCGGCCAGCAGCCAGCGGGCCAGGTCGCGGTAGCGGTCGGGATCCAGCAGCTTGAGCGCGTAGTCCTCGAGCTGCCAGCGCCATTCCTCGATGCCGAGCCGCCCGGCCAGCGGCGCGAAGATCTCGAGCGTTTCCTGCCCGTACCTCGCGCGCTTTTCGGCTGAGTAGACCCAGGCCGTGCGCACGTTGTGCAGCCGGTCGGCGAGCTTGATCAGCACCACGCGCACGTCGCGCGCCATGGCCAGCAGCACCTTGCGCAGGTTCTGGGCCTGCTGCTCGTCCAGGCTCGCCACGGTGACGCGCTCCAGCTTGGTCACCCCGTCGACAAGCTCGGCCACCCCGCTCCCGAACTGCCGCCGGATCACGTCCAGGCTCAGGCTCGTGTCCTCCACCGCGTCGTGCAGCAGACCGGCGGCGACCGTGTCGGCGTCGAGGTGCAGTTCGGCCACCAGCATGGCCACCGCCAGCACGTGCTGGATGTACGGCTCGCCGGACAGCCGCTTCTGCGGCGCGTGCGCCCGCTCGGCGGCGTCGTAAGCGCGGCGGATGAGCTCGTCGGCTTCCGGCTGATCGTCGGCCGGGGTGTAGGCGGCAACCCGCTCCAGCAGCTCGTCGATGGCCAGCGCGGGCGTATCCGCGCTCACCATCGGCGCCAGCGTGGCCGTCACGGATACCGGCATGCGGCCCCTCCGCTAGGTTGCCGCCGTGTGGCGGATATCGTCGATGAGCATTTGCAGCCGCGTCTCGTCGTTGAACGTGCGCAGGTTCAGACGAAACGCCGCATCGCAGCGCCGGCCCGGCGGCAGCGCGTGGCGCAACTCCGCCTGCCCGAACCAGATGGCTTCCACATCCGCGCCCAGCTCCGCAAAGCGCAGGACGAGATGCGTCGAGCCCACGACGCGAGTTTCGTCGATCGCTACATTTTCCACCACGAACCGCGGTTCGGCATGCGCCTCGCCGAACGGTCCCAGTTGCTGGGTCAACTCATAGGTCTCCCAGGTCACCGTGCGCGGATAGACGCGGCAGTCGGCCTCGAGTCGCGGCTGGTCCGGCGCCTGGACCCCCACCCGCTCCAACTCGCGCGCCAAGCCGTCGCGCAGCGCATCCACGCGCTCGGGCCGCACGGTGAAACCCGCCGCCTGGGCGTGCCCGCCCCAGGCGTCCAGCAGGTCGGCCTGGGCGCCAAGCACGTCGGCCAGCATCACGCCCTCCGGCGCCCGCGCCGATCCGCGCACGACGCCGTTCACGTGCGCCCCCACGAACGCGGGCAGCCCCGTCTGCTCCGCCAGCCGGCCCGCCGCCAGCCCAACGACGCCCAGCGGAAACTCGTCGCCGATGGCGAAAACCAGCGGCGCCGCCGGGTCGATCTGCGCCGCGGCCGCGTCGATCACCAATTGCGTCAGGCGACGCCGCTCGATGTTCAGGTTGTCAAGCTCGTGCGCCAGCGATTCGGCCTCGACGGACTGGCCGGCTCGCAGCAATTGCAGGGCCAGATCGGCGCGAGCCAGGCGGCCGGCGGCATTCAGTCGCGGCGCATAGCCGAAGGCGATATCGGCGGCGCCAACGCGTGAAACGGGGCGCCGGGCAATCTCGCCTAGCGCGTGCAGGCCGCGGCGCCGGGTTTGGCGCAGCGCCTCGAGACCCTCGGCCACGAACGTCCGGTTCTCGTCCCGCAGCGGCGCCATGTCCGCCACGGTGCCCAACGCCACGAGATCGAGGAACTCTTCGGGATACGGCAACTGCTCCGGCATCTCCTCCGCCAGCGCCTGCACCAGCTTGTAGGCCACGCCCACGCCGGAGAGCCCGGGAAACGGATATGCGCCGCCCGGCTGATTGGGATTCAGCACCGCCACCGCGCCGGCGTCGGCGCCGTCGCCCATGTGGTGGTCCGTGACGATGGTGTCGATCCCGAGGGACCGTGCGCGCGCAATCTCATCGCCGCCGCCGATTCCGCAGTCCACCGTCACCATGAGACCCGGTCCCTGCGCGCCGATCGCGTCAATGGCGTCGTGGTTGAGGCCGTAGCCCTCGGTCAGCCGCTCCGGAATGTAGGGCGTGACCGCGGCGCCCAGCATTTCGAACGTCTCCAGCAGCAGCGCCGTGCCGGTGACGCCGTCGACGTCGTAGTCGCCGTAGACGTAGACGCGCTCGCCCTGCGCGACCGCCTGCTCCACGCGCGCCACCGCCACGTCCATGCCATCGAGCAGGTAGGGATCGTGCGGCGGCAGCGGACCGTCCAGAAACTCGCGGATTCCCGCCTCGTCGCCGTAGCCCCGGTTGTGTAGCAGCTGCACCGCCAACGGTGGAATGTCTCCCAGCCGCGCAAAGAGCTCCTTCGGCGCGCGGCGGCGGATGTCCCACACCGAGCCGGTGAGGCTGCTCATGCCGAGTATCCAAAGTGCGGCATGGAGCCTAGGGTACTCCTGAATCGTCCGTGGAGGGTCCTCAACCATGCCGACAGCTACCCAGCCGCCCGTCCAGCCCCGATGGGCGCATCCAGGCTTTCAGCATCCTCGCCGCTGACGGCACGAGCAACCCGGACGACGGCCTACTGTCTGTCCCCCATGCGCGGCAGTGCCTCCACACGCCGCACATTGCCTGGCTTCCTGCCACCCTGAGCCCCGCGAGTACAGTAAACTCGCCACCGCCGACAGATGCCGGGATTGCCTGACGAGCGGCGTTGCCGTCCGCGACCAGAGCGATGCGAATACCTGCGGAGGAGTTCGCCAATGCCGCGTGTACGTGCCGTGCGGACAGGTATCGGTCTGGCATCACGTTCCAGCAGCCAGGCATTCTCCTCGCGAGTCAATGCAAGTTAACTTCCATCGCCAATTGAAGTTCCGAATCACGATATGGACACCATAGATTAATGCAAAACTATCTACCAGACACCATTCCTAGTGAAGATGAGATGCAACCGTCGACCGATATCAGCCTCGTTACTCACCCGTCGATTTGGGAGTTTATTCGCGAGCGGCTCAACTCGGGCGGCCTTGTTCTCGACGTGGGATGCGGCAATGGAGCGTTCTTGTGGAACGTTGAACACTGCACTTCATCGAAGGCGTACGGTATGGATCTTTCAGATACCAGAACAGGTATGGCGGCGGCCATCGTCGGAAACGGAAGAATTGTCAAAGCCGACGGAGCACGGGCACCATTCCCTCCGAAATCTTTTGATGTTATCGCTTGCTTTCAGGTCATCGAGCATATTGTAGATCGACCAGGTTTTCTCGCCGGACTCTATACGATGCTCAAACCAGGCGGCATGCTAGTTATTAGCTCTGTTCGACGCGGTAAGTATCGCTGGTACTACCTGCGTAATAACGATGGAGAGATTGTCCTAGATAAGGGGCATGTACACGAGTTTAGCTCCCTCGCTGAGTTTAGCCTGCTCATAGAGTCTCCGGACACTTGTCATTCCCTATCGATCGTTCGTGCTTTCGAATATCGGGTCCGCTTTTCCCCGCTGGATTTTGTTCTCAAACGGCTACATCGGCGATTTCGCACCCGCTTTACGCGAACGGTGGCCGCCAGCCGAATGGGGACAGCCTTGCGAAAGGCGACACGAATCCCCGTACCTGGGTATTTCAGCACGGATGTGGTGGCGATGCGAAGGGACGGATGAGGCAAGGTTTGGGGATGAGCGACTTCAACCGATCCTGCATCACCTAGACGATCAACTGGCCCGATCCCGACACGGTCCAAGCTTGTCCCGACGTCTACGCCGCCGCCTCGCGCTGGCCGATCACCTGATCGAACGTCCGCACCGTCGCCGCCTTCGGCGGCGGCGTGAGGAGTGCAACCGCAACGGCCGTGAGCAGGCCCGCCACGAATCCTGGGGTGGCCGGGTGGATGTCCATCACGCCGCCCGGACCTCCGGACGACACCCACCAGATCGAGGACACGAGCGTGCCGGTCACGATCGCCGCGCCCGCGCCCCACAGGTTGAAGCGGCGCCAGTAGAGCGCCAGGATCGTCACGGGCCCGAAGGCGGCGCCCATGCCGCCCCAGGCATACGTGACCAGCTGCAACACCGACTCCTGGGCCACCAGCGCCAGCACCGCGGCCACAATGCCGATCACCACCAGCAAGCCGCGCCCGATCCACACACGCGCGTAGGCCGCGCGCGAGTAGGTCAGCCGTCGGATCACCGGCACGTCGTCCGCGGCGACGGCCGAGGCCAAGAGCAGCTGCGAGTCCGCCGTGCTCATGACCGCCGCGATCAGCGTGGTCATCAGCAGGCCGGTGATGACCGGATGGAAGAACGCCACCGCCACCACCAGATAGATCCGCTCCGGGTCCGCCACGGCTTCGAGCAAGTCCATCTCCGTCAGCGCGGGGAGCGCGATGACGCCCAACACCACCGCCGTCGTATACATCAACGCGATCCAAATCGTGCCTATGCTCCGCCCCGCCGGAATGCTCGACTCGCCTTCTATCGCCATGAATCGCTGCAGGATTCGCTGCGAGCCAAAGAATCCCAGGCCCCACCCGACCGCCGACAGCAGCATGACCGGCGTGATGGGGTTGTTGTCGGGATCGGTCAGCGGATTCCAGAATCCCGGCGTGTCGGAACCCGCGCGCAGCAACGAATCGCCGGCGACCACAATCAGCGTCAGCGGCACGATCATAAAGCCAACCAGCATCAACACGGATTGAAAGACATCGGTGCGGGACACGGCCAGGAATCCGCCGATGAAGGTGTAAGACGCGACGGCAATCAATGTGATCAGGATGCCGGGCGTGTACTCGACGCCAAATTCGGATTCCAGCAGCTTGGCGCCCGCGACCAATCCCGAGCTTATGTAGAAGATCACGAAGAGAATCGTCAGCAGCGCGGCCAGCGTGCGCAGGACGTGCGACGTGTCGCCAAACCGTTTCTCGAGGAACTCCGGCAGGGTCAGCGCGTCGTCGGCTGCGACCGTGTAGCGGCGCAGCCGCTTCGCCACCACGGTCCAGCAGATCCAGCTGCCGGCGACCAGGGCGACGACGGTCCACAGGTGGGTCACTCCGCCGGCAAAGGCCAGCGCAGGCAGCGCCAGGATCGTCCAGGCGCTGGTCGTCGAGGAGCTGGCGCTCAGGGCCGTGGTGAAGCTGCTGAGCTGGCGTCCTCCGAGCACATAGTCCGACATCGCGCGCATGCGCCGGGCGCGAAACACCGCGATGCCGATGAGCACCGCGAAATAGCCGATGAAGACCGCGAGTACCCAGGCATCCATCATGGCTTTGGCTTACCGACGGTCAGCGGGTCCGCTTTATTCCGAGCGGTCAGGCTATCCAAGGTCATCGCCGATATCAATCGCACCTTCGGCTAAGCTCGGCGCGGCAGCACGGCGGGACACTGCCTGGAGCATGCGCCCGGTTTGGCCGACCTCGACATGATCGACTTCAACCGCTCCTTCGCCACCTGGACCATCGATTGGGCGGAGCCCGACCCGGTCTATGCCTACGCCGGAGGATTCGTCGGCGAGACGGGCGAGGCCACGACCAGCCGGCTCCAGGTCGACGCCGCCTGCGAGATCGTCGATGAGGCGCGGGGGACGGCCTGCACGATCTATCTGACCGCGCCCTGCCGCTCCGAGTTCATCATCGCCGATGAGAACCTGTTTCAGGTACCCAACGGTGAGTACCGCGCGGCGGTCAGCGACGGGTTCACGGTTCCCATTGCCACCGAGCCCAGCTGGGAGACCGAGGGCGCGCGTCGGCAGCCCATCGCGGCGAGCTTCGCGGAGCTTGCCATCGACGTGCGCACCTGCGAAGGCGCCGTTCTGGCATCGGACGACGCCGTCGTGGCCGCCTCGCTCGCGGGCGACCGCCTCAACGCCCGGTCCACCTACCGCGACGAGGCGCACGGCCTGACCGTGACCGTCGAATACCCGATCAAACTCATCAACCTGCACGCCGGCGGCGGACGCTATCAGGTGTGCACCGGCGCGGTGGCGCTCCCCGATCTGACGACCTGGGACGGCGCGGGAGTCGACCGCGTGTTCGTGGCCCACGCGGCATTCACCGCCGACGACCACGTGGAGTTCATCCTGCGACGCAGCATCGAGGTGGCCGAGCACGAGCTGTCCTGGGCGGCAGCCGTGCGGGGGCGCGATCGGTACCGGCGGCGCGACTCCAGTGAGCCGGTCGATCGGCCCCGACCCCGCGCCGCCGGCTACCACGAAACCTGGGAGCTGGCGGCGGACAACGCCATCCTGCGGGCATGCCACGAGCCGCGCCGGTGATCGACTTCGCCCGCTCGCACTTCACCTGGGACCACCTGCCCCACGAGCCGGACCCCGACTACAAGTATCCGGGCGGCTTCGTGGGCGAGCCCGGCGACGCCTACCACGTGCGCATCGGCTACGACGCGGTTTGCACGATCAGCCGCGACGACGACGCGCCGCCGCTGGAGATATTTCTGCTCCAGCCCTGCCTGGCCGAATACACCATCGCCGACCGCAACCTGTTCCAGGTTCCCAGCCAGGAGTTTCGCGTGGCGCTCAGCCGCACGCACGGCATCCCTATCGCCAGGAGCCCGTCAACCGAGCGCGAGCCGGCCGCCGCGACGCCGCACGCGGGCCGCTTTGCCGGCACGGATTTCACGACCCACGAGGTTCCCGACGCGCGGGTCACGCGTGACACCGGCGAAGTCATGCGGGCGGTCTTGGCCGGCCGGCGCTTGAACGCCCGCACCACGCACCACGAAAACGCCCTCGGGCTAACGGTCACGCTGGAATACCCCATTCGCACCATCAACATCGAACGCACCAAGGGCGCCTTTCAGGTCGATACCGGACCGATGGCGCTGCCCGATCTCGCGACGTGGGACGGGGCCACGGTGTCGCGGGTGTTCCTGGCCCACGCGGCCTTTAGCGCCTGGGACCGCGCCGAGTTCATCTTGCGACGCGAGGTCGAGCCGTTGGCATCCGAGCACTGGTGGTTGGAGGTGCGGGGCCGAGACCGCCGCGCCCTGCGCGACCCGTCCCAGACGCCTACCGAGCCGCCGCTGCCGCGCCGACCGCCGACGCTCTACAACGAGACGTTGGTCGTGACCGTCCGCAACGAGATTCTCATCGCGCCCGAGAGTTAGCCGCTCCTAATCTCAAGTTTGAGCGGAATCCGGTGGCCCAGGCTGCGCGCAGCCTGGGAGCTTCAATGACGGCCGGTCGGGTCCCTTCTCCCCGCTGTGGGAGAGGGTTAGAGCCTGCCCCGTACTTGATACGCGGGTGAGGGGTTTGGCCGATCCCACGCTGCACGCGGCGCGGGCCACCGGACGGAGCGCAGCGGGCCGTATTCCGCGGCAGCCCGCCGTCAGGCGTGGCGAATTCGCACCCGGCCCAGGTGCGACGACCCCTGCACCAGCAGGTTCACGAAGCCCGCGTCCGGCTCCGGCTCGTCGTCTCCACTGATGCCGCGATTGCGGCTGCCGACCGGCCGCATGCGGCCGACCCACGTGTTCGGCCTCGGACCGCCGTGCTCCCCGGCGAGTCGCGCCTCGAGCACCAGGCGCGAGAGCGTGCTGTTCACGTTTTGGCCGATACGCCACCAGACCGGGACGACCAGGTCCAGCCGGCCCGCGACGCACGTCACGTCGAGGATCGCCGGCGGTCGCGTGATGTCGACGTAGCGCAGATCGACCGTGACGTCACAAAGCCGGCAGGTGATCTCACCCCGCCGGACGTCGCCCCTGGCCCGCAGCGTGTCCCCGGTATAGGTGAGATCGACGTGGCTGTTCTTCCACCCCCGCAGCCGCACCGTCCGGCGCGTGCGGATGGTCCCGCTTTGCCACAGGGCGCCAAAGGTGACGATCGCCATGGCCAACCACATGCCCAGCTGCACACCGCCGGTGAAATCGCCCAGATGACTCACCTGCACCAGGACTCCGGCGCCAATCACCAGCCACGGAATCGGACTGCGGACACCGAGATCGTTCGCCCAGGTGAGACCGAATAGGACCAACAGCATCGTCAGCAGGTCCCACACATCGAGGACCCCAACCATGCGCAGGATGATCCACAAAAACAGGACCATGCCAACGGCCGCTCGCATGAATCGCGGCGAGTCCAGCAGCTGGCGCCAGAAGGGCTTGGCCATCGTGTAGCGCCGGTCAGGCATGGGATCGACTCTTGTGGGCGCGTGGGATGGCGCGATGGCCCTTCGAGAAATCGCGCACCGAGCCGGGCCGCAACCCGGGCTCGTCCCGTGACAAATGCCCGGTGTGGTGCATGCAGCGCTCCTCGATTCGGAGCCTAGCAAAGCGCCGCTTTCGTCAGACCGCGCCAGGGACTGAGTTTCAGGCCCGGGACGTCAGCCCGCGACACCGCAGAACTCCCTCGCCGCTAGGACGTATGGCAGGGCGGTCTGGTGCAGGCGCTCGACCGACACGCGCTCATGGTCCGCGTGGGCCGTGGCATCGGTGCCGCGGCAGGCCACCGGCAGCGTTCGAGGTCACCGCGATGGCCGCAGATTCCTCGCCGGCGCTCGAAGTAAGCGGAGGATGGATGCGTGGACCGTCGTGGCGAACGCCGGTCGTCAGGTGTGGCGAATCCGGATGCGGCCCAGGTGGGACGACCCCTGCACCAGCAGGTTCACGAAGCCGGCATCCGGCTCCGGATCGCCGCCCTCGCGGACGCCGCGTCTGCGGCTGCCGACTGACCGCATACGCGCATACCACGTTTGCGGCCTGGGGCTGCCGTGTTCCCCGGCAAGGCGCGCCTCGAGCACCAGGCGCGAGAGCGTGGTGTTGACGTTTCGGCCAACACGCCACCAGATCGGGACGATCAAATCCAGCCGGCCCGCGACGCACGTCACGTCGAGGATCGCCGGTGGACGCGTGATTTCGACGTAGCGCAGATCGACCGTGACGTCGCACAGCCGGCAGGTGATCTCGCCCCGCCGGACATCGCCCCTAGCGCGAAGCGCGCCCTCGGTGGAGGTGAGATCCACGTGGCTGTCTCTCCACCCTCGCAAGCGCACCGTCCGACGCGTGCGGATGGTTCCGCTTTGCCACAGGGCGCCGAAAGCAACGATCGCAAAGGCCAGCCAAATGCCCAGCTGCACGCCGCCGCTGTACTCGCCAAGATGGCCCGCCTGCACCAGGATTCCGGCGCCGACCGCAAGCCACCCAGACGGGTTGCGCGGACCGAGTTCCATCATCCAGCCGAGACCGGCCATAACCAAGACGATTGTCAGCAGGTCCCATGCGTCGAGAATCCCCAGCAAGTAAAGAATGATCCACAGGGAGAACGCCGCCCCGACGAGACCTTGCACGAAACGCGGCGAGTCCAGCAGCTGGCGCCAGAGCGGCGTAGCCTTCGTGAAGCCCCGGTCAGACATGGGATTGCCCTCGGTGCGTGCGGCGGAGCGCGCGGGCAGTTCTGGGGGAGTGCCGCGCCGAGCAGGCCCTCAGGCTGTGCTCGCCCCGTGACCAGAGCCCGGCGTGGTGCCTGCAGCGCTTCTCCACTCGGAGCCTGGCAACGAACCGGATTCGTCGGACCAAGACGGCCACGGTCTTGGGCCGGAACGTGACTCGCCAACGCCGCAGAACTTGATGGCCGCCAGGGATCAGCGTGCGGACCTCAGAGAGGCGCAGGAACAGAGAATCGGATTCAATGCCGCGCGCATCCACGGTGAAATCGAGCTTCATGTGCTTCACCAATGGACTAATCCCTTGCTACTAGGACAATAAAGCAACGATCACCATCGGTCAAGGGAGTATTCCCTTGGCCCAACGTCTTATTCGAACAGCTCAAGCTGTCCGACCTCGGGTCGGCGGCCGCCAAGATCATCAGCCCTCGACGCCGCAGAACTCCATGGCCGCGAGGGCGTACAGCGCGGCGGTCCGGTGCAGGCGCTCGACCGACACGCGCTCGTGGTCCGAGTGGGCCGTGGCGTACTCGGGACCGCAGCACACCACCGGCAGCGAGGCGTCGTTGGCGTAGATGTTGGCGTCGGTCACCAGCGCCAGGCCGATCCGTGGCAGCGCGGCGCCGGCGGCATTGGTCGCCGCAGACTCCAGGGCGCGCACCAGCGGGTGATCGCCGGGCGTCTCGAAGGGTTCGTGCGGTGCGTCCAGGGAGAACGTCGCCTCCAGTCCCGACCGTTCCTCGATGCGTCGGCAAATGTCTCGCAACTCCCCCTCAACGTCCGCCGCCGTCAGCCCGTGCCGCCAGCGCCGCGTGCCCCGCAGCGTGAGGGGCGTCGGCAGACGGTTCGGGTAGTCGCCGCCCGCGACCAGACCGATGTCGACCCGCTGGCGGCCGCAGAGCGGGTGCGGCGGCTCGGCCTCGAACCGCGCTTCCCATGCGGCAAACTCCTCCAGCATCGCGCCCGCCCAGCGCGCCGGGTTGTCGGCGTAGGGCACGTGCAGCGTGTGCACGATGCCCCGCGCGCTGGTCAGCGTGACGCGGAACATCGCCGCGCCCAGCCCGGCCGTCCAGATGGCGTGGGGTCCCTCGGCGATGATCACCGCCGCCGCTGGAATGTGGCCCGCGCGGATGCGCTCCACCAGCCGCTTGGGTCCTTCCTTCTTGCCCACGGGCGTTTCGTGGCCGACGACCCCCGTCAGCCAAAGGTCCGAGCGCAGCCGCACCCCGGCGCGCCGCAGCGCCGACGCCGCGTGCACCATCGCCACCAGCCCGCCCTTCATGTCCTCCGCGCCGCGGCCCACCACCCAGCCGTTCCGCAGCTCCGGCGGATCGCTGTCGCCGCGCGGAATCGTGTCCACGTGGCCGTTCAACAGCAGCGGACGCCCCGGCTCGGTGCCCGGAAGTCGCGCGTAGACGTTGGGTCGATCGGGAATGAAGCGGTCGACCTCGACCTCGAGCCCGGCGCGCTCGCAAAGATCGGCAAAGTGCTCGCCGCCGGCGCCCTCGACGCCCGTCTCGCTGGGCACCTGGACGAATGCCAGCGTGTCCCGCGCGATGGCGTCGGCATCGAGCAGATCCAGGACTCGTTGGTGCATCACGTGCGAATTCCGCGGGCGCGGGCCGCTCATACTAGACTCTGCGCACGAACCACACCGACCGGGAACAGGCCATGCTCAAGGCGGTGATGATCGGGGCCGGGGGGCGCGCGACGCGGGCGCACTATCCCGTGCTGTCCGACGCGGACGACGTCAGCCTCGAGGCCGTCTGCGACCTCGACCCGGAGCGGCTGGCGCACGCCGCGGACGCCTACGACATCCCGCGACGCTACACCGACTACCGCCGCATGCTCGACGAGGTCGACTGCGACGTGGTTTACGCCATCATGCAGCCCTATCACGTGTGCCAGGTGGCCGTGGACGCGCTGGACGCGGGCAAGCACGTCCTGGTCGAGAAGCCGCCCGGCGCCAACTCGACCGAGGCCGCCCGCATCGCCGCGGCCGCCCGGCGCAACGACCGCCTGGCGTGCGTGGCGCTGCAGCGGCGCTGGACGCCGCTGATGCGCGCCGCCAAGGAACGCATCGAGGCCCGCGGTCCCATCCGCTTCGTGCTCGCCGGCATGCACAAGCACCCCTCCATGCAGCCGCCGGAGTCGCTGCGCATCAACGTGATGTACGACCGCGACATCCACATGGTCGACTTCATCCGCTGGGTGTGCGGCGGCGAGTGGGACGAGGCCCATGCCCGCGTCGACAACGCCTACACCGAATGGACGAACGCCACGCAGTCCGTCATCGCGTTCACGTCGGGCGCGCTGGCGGTGCACACGGCCATCGGCCATGCGGGCAGCCGCTACTACCGCATCGAGCTTCACGGCAACGGCATCAGCGCCTACCTGCGCCCGCCGTCATATGGCGAGGTCTTCGCCGACGGCGCCGACGAGCCGGAGATCCTCGATGCCGCCAGCCTCACCGGCGACCCGCACGCGCAGCTGGACGACGGCGTGCCGGCGCTGCACCGCGACTTCCGGGACTGCATTCGCGAGGGTCGCGAGCCGCTCACCAGCATCCACGACGTGGTGCACAGCATGCGGCTGCTGGAGCAGGTCGCCCGGCTCGACGCCCACGGGCAGCCGCTGGCGGGCGGAGGCTAAGCAGGCGATCCCAGACTGCACGCAGCCTGGGCCACCGGACAAGACTCCCCGTCGTCGCCCGCCGCAAATGGGGGCGGCCGTGGCGCCTGATTCAACGCCCTAGTATTTCTGGCATGCGAAGCGCACTGAGGACTCTCCTGGCGGCGATCGCCGTGGCGCTGCTAGCCATCGCGTGTGGTCCGGGCGGCGCAGCGCAGCCGGCGGGACGCACCGACGTCGGAGCGTCGCCTGTGGCGCCCTCGGAGTCCGCGCCGGAGGTCGAAGCACGGTCGGCCGGAGACGACGCCGCCGCGCCGGCAACCCCACACAAACCGGCAGCGCCGATGCCGACCGACACCCCCGCCGCCGAACCCGACAACGACACGCCGGCGACCACGCGGGTTTGGCCGGCCGGCTGGCCCGTCCCGCCGCTCCCGGTGATGTGGCTGGTGCACCCCAGCGAGTCGGTCTGGGGTTCGCCCCAGCGCTACTGCTGGCACCTCGGAGCCGATTCCAGTCGCGTCTGCGAGGAATACAACATCTGGTCGGGGGTGAGCGCGTATCCCGAGGCCGTTCCCGGCAAGCGGATTCTCGTCAGGATCGAATCCGATACGCCGCCGGAGAATGTGTTCGCTCAGGTCTTCACCCGACGCGGGGACCTCATGGTCGAATTCCTGCAATTGGGGCCGAACCATCCCGCGCTCGATCTCGACCTGGACCCAGGCGACTACCACATCCGCGTGATCGGGCAATGGCCATACAGCGACCCGAGCGCCCCCCTCGGTCGGCGCTACAACGAAGTCGCCTACGAGTTCGGCCTGCACGTCCCCGGCGCCGTCGAGTTGATCGGCGGGTGTGACATGACGGAGATCGGTGGCGACGTGAGCATCACGCTACACTCGCTCGACGACCGGCTGCGCACGGCGGCCGACAGCGCCAACCGCGCCGGCTGCCGGTTCAACAAGCCCATCGCGCGAGTCCTGCTGACCATCGAGAACGGCGCCCAGACCACTACGGAGGTGTTCCATTTCACCCCGCCAATGCACGAGTTCGGTTTGCCGCTGCCGGAAGACCTGAACTCGGAGACCAGCGGCGGACCGCTGCCGCCCGGCGACTACTCACGCCGGCTAGTCGCGGTCACCGAGGACGGCGACGAGTTCGACCTCACGAGCCTCGACGGGGTCCTCGACTCCATCACCCTCGCCGGACGCTGAGCCGTCAGCGACTCGCTTGGTCCGGGGACCGCTAGGACCTGAGTGTCCTCGTGATCACGCCAGTGCCGGCGGAGGAGACGAGGGCGGGCTACACGGCCGTCTCGCCGCCCTCGAGGACACGCAGGTACGGCCCGTATCGGAACACCCGGTTGCGTCGGCTGCCGGAGATCTCCTCCAGCACTCCGATCTGAACCAGCCGGGCCACCAGGCGATTGGCGGCGGGATAGTTGGTGCCCGTGATTTCCGGCACGCGGGCGACGGTCAGGAACGGCCGGCGGTACAAGGAGTCGAGCACGCGGTGGCCATCTGCGGCGGCGCGGCCCAAGCGTTCCGTGACTAGCGTCCGATGTTCCTCTCGCAAAGTAAGTATGTGACGCACGGTGTCCGCGGCTTGAGCGCTGACCTCGGCCACACCTCGCAGGAAGAAGGCCAGCCAGCCTTCCCAATCGCCGCGGTCCCGCACCGCCTGCAGCCGGTCGTAGTAGTCGCTGCGGTGCTGCCTGAAGAAGTGCGAAAGATAGAGCACCGGTTGTTTCAGGATGCCCCGTTGACACAGCAGAAACGTGATGAGCAGCCGGCCGACGCGTCCGTTCCCATCCAGGAACGGATGGATTGTCTCGAACTGGGCGTGGACCAGCCCAACTTGAATCAGCACCGGTAGCTTGGTGGGGCCATGGATAAAGCCCTCCAGCGCGCCCAGTGCGTTGGGCACCTCGCGGTGCGGCGGCGGCACGAAGGTCGCCTCATTGAGCGTGCACCCGGCGGGGCCAATCCAGTTCTGGCTAGTGCGCAGCTCGCCCAGCTGCATCTGGGATCCGCGAACGCCTTGCAACAGTTGGGCGTGGATTTCCTGGATCAGGCGGCTTGAAATCGGCAGCGTCTCCAAGCGATCCAGGCCGTAGTTCATGGCGGTTACGTAGTTGATGACCTCGTCGACGTCGCGCGGCCGGTCCGGCGAGCGGATGCGAGCCTCCGCGGCCAGCACGTCCTGCAGGGAGCTCTGCGTGCCCTCGATCTGGCTGGAGAGCACAGCCTCCTTGCGCACGTACATGAACACCAGCAGGTCCGGGTCGGGCAGCGTCTGAATCGAGCCGTCCAGCCGGCCCAGCGCCTGATCGGTCTGCGAGAGCAAGGCCTGAAGCTCGCCCTCCAGCCGCACCGGCGGCTGTGGGGGCAGCGGACCCGGCATGAATGCCCGGTAGCCCTGCGGCTGGGCGACATAGCGGCCGGCCCGCCGGCCGGGGGCGGTGGAGACTTCCTCAACTGCGGACGTGCCGTCTCGGGCGGAGACGCTTTCCATATGTTCGGAACCAATAACATGGGAGCAGAACCGCACTTATACTATCACTACGGATATGTATAGCGAAAACTGCGCTCCTTATTATCACAAGCAGCATCTATAGATGGCAGCGCCGTCCATATTATCGGCAGCCGCACATATGGAAGCCTGCAGCCGCCATATTGTCGGCTGGCGACAATATGGAACGAGCGCACGACCGCACCAGTCCTTCCCACCGCGCCCAACTCAGACACCGTCGCGGGTAGGGCGATATGCTAGCGACAGGCTTGCGAGCTGTATCAAGCACGCAAAGGAGCGTGGCCGGTGTTGAGATTCGCCGAAGAAATCATGCTGCTCCTGCTCGACGACGAGGGCGGGGACTTCCTGCACGTCTCCGACTGGTCGATGCGCTGCGCCCTGGCGGGCGCGGTGCTCATGGACCTGGCCTTGGAGAACCGCATCGACACCGATCTCAAGCAACTCGTCCTGATCGACGCGACGCCTGTCGGGGACGACCTGCTCGACCCGACGCTGGCCAGAATCGCGTCGGCCGACGAGACGCACGACGCCGCCCACTGGGTCCACCAGACGGCCCGCCACAGCGACGTCATTCGTGACCGGGCGCTCGAACGTCTCGTGGAGCACGGCATTCTGGAGCGGCGGGACGAGAACTTCTTGTGGGTGTTCAAGTCGCGGCGCTACCCGGCCGTGGACGGCAAGGCCGACCGCGAAGTCAAGCTGCGGATCATGGGCGTGCTCTTCAGCGACGAGATCCCCGACCCGCGCGACATCGTCATCGTCTGCCTCGCCGAGGCCTGCGGCATCTTCCAGGCGCTCCTGTCCACGCGCGAGCTGACCACGGCGTCCGCGCGCATCGAGCAGGTGCGCAAGCTCGACCTGATCGGTCAGGCCATCTCGCAGGCCGTGTGGGACATCGAGACGTCCCTGGCCATGGCCATGCACCCGCCCATGTAGCGACCGCCTCCAAGGCGGTGGTCGTCTAGGGCGTGAAGACGCTGGTCACGGCCCCCGCGCTCGCCGAAGACACCTGCGCGGCGTACTTGGCCATCACCCCGCCCGGATAGCGCGGCGGCGGCGGGGACCAGGCCGCCAGGCGCTCGGCGATTTCCTCGTCCGACAGCGCCACCTCCAGCCGGCGGCCCACGGGATCGAGGGTGATGCGCTCACCGTCGCGCACGATCGCGATGGGCCCGCCGTGCGCGGCCTCGGGCGCCACGTGCCCGACCATGCGTCCGTGGGAAGCGCCTGAGAACCGTCCGTCGGTCATCAGGGCCACCGACCCGCCCAGGCCCGCACCCTGGAGCGCGCCGGTCACCTGGAGCATCTCGCGCATGCCGGGCCCGCCCACCGGCCCCTCATAGCGAATCACCACGAAGTCGCCGGGCGCGATGTCGCCCGCCTCCAACGCCGCGTAGCACGCGCCCTCGCCGTCGAAGACCCGTGCCGGTCCACTGAAGGGAGTCTCCTCCTGTCCCGACACCTTCGCGACGCAGCCGTCGGGAGCCAGATTGCCGCGCAAGATGGCGATCCCGCCGCTGGCCTTCACGGGCGCGTCGATGCTCGTGATCACGTCGCCGGCGGCGTCCGACCGCTGCGCGGCGGCGGCAATCTCCGCCACCGTGCGTCCGTCTACGTTGCGCGCGTTGGCATGTAGCAGATCGCGCGACGTCAGCTCGGCCGCAATGACGGCCAGGCCGCCCGCCGCATAGACATCCGAGGCCACGTAGCGGCCGGTGGGCTTGAGGTCGGTGACGATCGGCGTGCGCTCGGCAATGCGGTCGAAGTCCTCCAATTCGACCTCAACCCCAGCCTCGTGGGCAATGGCCATCAAGTGCAGCACGGCGTTGGTGGAGCCGCCGGTGGCCGCCAGCGAGGCGATGGCGTTCTCCATGGACGCGCGGGTGATCACGTCGCGAGGGCGCACGTCGCGCCGCAGCAGGTCGACGGCCAGCTCCCCGGCGGCAACCGCGGCCTGGGCCTTGGCTTCATTGGTGGCTGGAACCGCGTTGGCGCCCGCTGGGCTGATTCCAAGGAACTCCAACGCGGTGGCCATGGTGTTGGCGGTGAACTGCCCGCCGCACGCCCCGGCGCCGGGACAAGCGGCGTCCTCGATGGCCAACAGCTCGGCGTCGTCGATACGCCCCGCGGCGTGTGTGCCCACGCCTTCGAACACGTCCTGGATCGTCACGTCCCGGCCCCGGTGAACGCCCGGGGCAATGCTGCCCGTATAGAACGCCAGCCCCGGCAGGTTCATCCGCGCCAGCACCATGGCGCCCGCCGGAATGGTCTTGTCGCAGCCGACCAGCACCACCAATGCGTCCACGCAGTGGCCGCGAGCCGCCAGCTCGATGGAGTCGGCGATCACCTCGCGGCTGACGAGTGAAGCCCGCATCCCCTCGGTGCCCATCGCCACGCCGTCGGAGACCGAGATGGTGTTGATTTCCACCGGCATGCCGCCCGCCGCGCGCACACCCGTCTTGACGTGCTCCGCCATCTCGCGGTGGTTGAAGTTGCACGGCATGGTCTCGATCCACTGATGCGCCACGCCGATGATGGGACGCCGCAAGTCCTCGTCGCTGAAGCCGATGGCCTTGAGCATGGAGCGGGCGGGGGCGCGGGCCGGCCCCTCGGTCATGGCGGCGCTGTTGGGTCGCGGCAGCGGAGGCATGGCAAGTCCTTCGAAGAGTCAGGAAAAGGGCCGCGGGCAGAGCCCCGCGACCGGCGGCGCGCTGAATCGCGCCGTCACGAATGATATATCCCGCGGCGCGCGACGGCTCGGCGCCGCACGAAAACTGCGCGCATCGCCGTAGGTAGGTCACTCCGGCTCCGTCATTCCCGCGGAGCCCGTCCCCGCGAAGGCGGGGAGCGGGAATCCAGCCCTGCACCCCAAGCCAAACCGACCCACTCGCCCCGTCAGTCCTGGTGGAACAGCTCCTCCAGCATCTCCAGCGGCACCAGGCCCGAGCTCATGTCCACGTCCAGGATGTCCGTGTGCAGCTCCTGCCAGCGCAACTGGGATTCCGACTTCGCCAGATAGGCCGTCGCCGCGTCCCAGTCGTCGCACTCGAGGAGGCCGATGGCGTGGTGGCCGAAGAGCACGATGGTGTAGTTGCGAATGCCCGCGACGGTATTCTCGGCCAGCAATTCGGGCCACACGTTGGCGTGGGTTTCCCGGTAGGCGTCGATCTTGTCGGGCTTGATCGGCAGGGCGAAAGCGATGCGCGGCATGACGTTCTCCAGTACGCATGCAATGACAGCTAGCAGCATGCGCCGCCGCCTGTGACTCGTCCACACACCTTCAGCGGCAACCGGCTGGACCGCGCCGAGCGGGAACGGCGCGACCCGGCCTGGATCGAGCGGCGCGAGCGGGATCCGTCCAGCGTCTTCTTGCCGCTGCGGCGACTGGATGTCCTGGTGCGCGAAACCACCGCCACGCGCCTCGACTGGCGCACGAGCCGCTGGCTGGCCGAGATGCGGGTGGACGGCCCGCGCTATCTGTTGGGGCTATCGCACGGCGTGGCGCACTTCGCCGTGGACGTCTCGGACCACCCCGACGACCTTGACCAGGACCGTGAGCAGCGCTTCGCCGAGCTGCGCGAGGCCGCCGCAGTGCTCCCAGCGACCGAGGCCGGGATTGCCGCGCACGCCCGCGCAAATGTGGACTGGCACGCGCGTCACCGGTTCTGCGGCGCGTGCGGCCACCCCACCGCCCCGCAGCGCGGCGGTCAGTCGCGGCGCTGCGGACACTGCGGCGCCGAGCACTTCCCCCGCACCGATCCGGTGGTGATCGTCGTCGTCTCCGACGGCGACCGCTGCCTGCTGGGGCAATCCCGCGGCCGGCTGGCGAGCCAGCGCATGTTCTCGGCGCTGGCCGGGTTCATGGACCAGGGAGAGACCATCGAGGAAGCCGTGCGGCGCGAGGTGGCCGAGGAAGCCGGCATCCAGGTCGGCGAGGTGCGCTACCACTCGTCGCAGCCCTGGCCGTTCCCCTCGTCGCTCATGATCGGCTGCCACGCCGACGCGCTCACCGTCGACGCGCGCCCCGACGACGTCGAAATGCAAGCCGTCCGCTGGTTCGACCGCGCCACCGTGCTCCGAGCCCTCGCCGGCCAAGACCCCGACCTCCGAGTCCCCGGCGAATTCGCCATCGCCCACCATCTCATTCGGGCTTGGGCGGAGGGAGAGGTCTGACGCGCGTGACCGGGCGCCCGTTCATTGTTAGGCGTTGAGCCCCGTGGAGATAGTCATCTACCTGATCTAGAATATGACCATGATTCGGATCAACATTGCCGAGGCCAAGGCCCATCTGTCGCGCTATCTGGGCCGCGTGGAGCGGGGTGAGACCGTCCTGCTCTGCCGACGCAACGTGCCCGTTGCCGAGATTCGACCGATTCCCAAGCCGCCGACGAAGCTGCGTCCAGTGGGCATCGACCGCGGGATGTCGATTCCACCCAGCTTCTTCGAGCCGCTTCCCCAGCACCTGATTGACGCATTTCACGGAGACGCTGACCCGGCGTGAAGCTGCTGCTGGATACCTGCACGTTTCTCTGGCTGGCGGCCGACGACCCCCAACTGAGCCAAGCGGCGCGGGCAGCCTGTCGCGACCCCGAGAACGATGTCTATCTGAGCGCACTCTCCGCGTGGGAGATTGCCATCAAGCATCGGATCGGACGCCTACCGCTGCCGGAGCCGCCAACGCGCTATGTCGTCAGCCGGCGGCAATGGCTCCAGCTAGAGCCGCTGCCGTTCGACGAAGTCTCGGCGGCACACGACGTGCTGCTGCCCCAACTGCACCTGGACCCCTTCGATCGGGGCCTGGTCTCGCAGGCCATCCTCAACCACATGACCATCGTGACGCCGGACCCCGCGATTTCCGAATACCCGGCGCCGGTGATCTGGTAGTGCCGAAGTCGCCGCAGGCCCGACCCGAATGTCGCCACCACCGAGGTCATCGAGCGTGCCTGGCGACGGGTGGTTTTGTCACCGCAGTTCGAGACGGGAGAACCAGACTCCGTACTATTGGCACACGGTCGCAGGCTCCAACGGCGGAGTGACATTCATGGGTAGATCCATCCGCGCATCTTTGGGATTGCTGGTCATTGGCCTTGTTGTCGCCATCTCGGCGCTCGCCTGCGGCGATACCGACGAGCCCCCGCCGGTCGAGCGAATCGTCACGGTCGAAGTCGAAAGGCGCGTTGAGGTCCCGGTCGAGGTCGAGAAGATCGTGGAGGTCGAAAAGATCGTCGAGGTCGAGCGCGTGGTCGAGGCCACTCCGACCCCGGCGGCGCCGGCCGAAGCTCCGGCCCCCACCGGACCGGCCATCTACAAGATGGGTCTGTTCGAGGACCCGATCTCGCGGAATGTCTGGAACTACCTGGGCGGGCCGGCCGGGTCGGTCTGGACCGGATATGTGATCGGCGGCTACGCCACGCAGCTCTACGGCTATTCCCCGCAGCGCTTCGACTGGGTCCCGGTGGCGGCGGACGGCCTCCCGACGCCGCTGGCCAAGGAGACCGTCGACGGCACCGAGTTCTGGACGACCGAAATCACGCTAAAGCAGGGCGTGACCTGGAGCGACGGCGAGGACCTGACGGCGGATGACTTCGTCTTCACGGTCAACACCGTCATGGACATGCAGCTCGGCGGCAATTGGGCTCAGCTGGTGGACTCCGCGTTCGTCGACCGGGCCGAGGCCCTCGACAGCCATCGACTGAAGATCTATTTCAAGTCGACCGACGCCGACGGGAATCCGCAGACGCCCGGCCTCAGCGTGTGGCAGTTCGGCCTGGCCTTCATGCCGATTCTTCCGGAGCACTACTGGGCGCCCGTGGTCGAGCAGGCCAAGCAGGCCGCGGATGCGCCCAAACAGATCGAGGCGCTGTTCGCCCACGTGCCCGACGGCGAGCCCACCGCCGGCGGTCTGGCGTTTCGCCAGTGGGAGCCGGGCGCCTTCTTCGAGAACGAGACGATTCCGAGTCACTTCCAGATGGGGGCGGTCGTCACCGAGTTTGCGAACGGCGCCTACCAGGAAACCAACGAACGCCTCGGCTACACCGAGATCGTCTACGGCGAAGCCACCGGCGACACGGTGCTGGAGCTCGAGGTCGGCCCGCACTTCGAGACGGAGATCTTCAGCATCTACGGCAACCAGGACTCGGCGATCCTGGCCCTGACCACCGGCGATATCGACTTCCTGTTCAATCCATTAGGGCTTGAGAAGGGCTTCCTCGACCGCGTCCGCCAAGCGCCGGACCTCGAGGTGGTGACCAATCTCGACAACGGCACCTTCTACCTGGGATTCAACACCCGCAAGGGCCCCATGAGCTTCCAGGAGTTCCGGCAGGCCGTGGCGACCATGATCGACAAGGAATTCGTGGCGCAGTCGATCCTGCAGGACGCCGCGATTCCCATGTACGCCATGGTTCCCGAGGGCAACGCCTTCTGGCACAACGATTCGGCGGCCAAGATCGGCCAGGGCCTGAGCCTGGGCGAGCGGATCGCCCAGGCGGTCGAGCTGCTGAAGAGCGCCGGGTTCACCTATGAGCAGGAGCCGGAGGTCAGCGAGGACGGCGACTTCGTGTCCTCACCCGGCCGGGGCCTGCGCCTGCCCGACGGTTCGGAGATCCCGCAGCTCGAGCTCATCGCGCCGAGCGCCGGCTACGACCCCCTGCGGTCCACCTTCGCCATCTGGATCGAGCGCTGGCTCAACGACCTGGGCGTTCCGGTGCGGGCGCAGCTGGTCGGATTCAACGTCCTGGTGGATCGACTCTTCAGCGAGACGGTGGCCGAAGACCTCGACATGTGGATCCTGGGCTGGGGCCTCAGCGTGTTCCCGAACTACCTGGAGAACATCTTTCACAGCCGCCACGCACCAGAAAACGAGGAAGGCGGCTACAACTGGGGCGGCTACGCCAACCCGGAGTTCGACGCCCTCGCGTTCGCCCTGCTGTCCGAGACGACCATCGAGGGCGCCCGTGAATTGGTCTACCAGATGCAGGAGCTGCTCGCCGAAGACCTGCCCTATGTAACGCTGTTCACCACGCCCAAGATCGATGTGTTTCGACCCTCGCGGGTCGAATATCCCTACACCTCGGTGCTTGGCGGCATGGCGCAGCAGCAGGGGCTGCAACACGTGGTGCTGATCAAGTAGCGTTTGGCCATGCGGCCAGGGCGGAGCTGTACGCGCCCCGGCACAGCGGGGAGCGATATGGGATGGCGCGGGTAGCTTGAATGGCCGCCTACCTCCTGCGTCGCACCGTCCAAATCCTGCTCACGCTGTTCGTCTTTCTGACCATCGTGTTCTTCCTGGTGAGCGCGCAGCCCGGCGATATCACCCGCCTCTACTCGATGGACCCCAGTCTCCCGCCGGAGACCCGCGCGAATCTCCAGGAGCTCTTTGGCGTCAACGAGCCGCTGTGGAAGCAATACCTGGTCCACCTCAAGAACACCGTCACCGGCAACTTCGGCGTCTCTTTCAGCCTCTACCCAAGGACGGTCGGCGACGTGATCCTGGAACGCCTGCCGCGCACGCTGGTGCTGTTCGCGACGGCAACCGTGATTTCGTTCTATCTGGGGTTTGCGCTGGGCAAGATCATCGCCTGGCGCCGCGGCGGCTGGGTGGAATACACCTCGACCATCGGCGGCGTCTCGCTATACACCGTCTTCACGCCCTGGTTCGGCCTGATGATGATCTGGCTGTTCGCCTTCAAGGCCGGTTGGCTGCCCATCGGCAAGTTCCTGGACCCGGTGGTGTGGCGCGACGCGCCGACGGACTCGAACACGATCTTCAACCTCATGCTGGCGACCGCCGCCGTCCTGACGGTAGTAGTGTTCGCCGTCGTCCTCGCAACCAGCCGGAAGCGCCTTGCCAAGGCGCCGCTCATTCAGGCGGGGACCGTCACCGCGGCAGCCGCGGCGGTCGTGGGCGTGTGGTTGGCGTCCGGTGTCGGATACCTGGCCTTCGACCTCGTCAGACACATGATTCTGCCCATCGCCACGCTCACGCTGATCAGCTTTGCCGGAACCATGCTCCTGACGCGCAACAGCATGCTGGAGGTCATTCGCGAGGACCACGTGATGGTGGCCCGGGCCAAGGGGCTGCCCGAAAAGGTCGTGCGTGACAAACACGTCGCCCGCAACGCCCTGCTGCCGGTGGTGACCAGCTTCGTCTTCAGCCTGGCCTTCGCCATCGACGGCGGGGTCATCATCGAGTCCATCTTCTCCTGGCCCGGAATGGGCCAAACGCTCGTGTCGGCGACGGTCAGCGAAGACCTGCCGCTGGCGGTGGGCGCCTTCGTCTTTGTCGGCGTCTTCGTCCTCGTGGCGCATCTGGCGGCCGATGTCCTCTACGCCTACCTCGACCCGCGAGTCCGCTACCGATGAGGCTCGACGTCGCGCGCGTGGCCTCCACGCTGGCGCTGTGGCACATGCGCCTGGCGCTGGCGGGCCGAAGCCTCAGGCAGAACTGGTCGCTGTTTCTCGGCACGCGCATCGGCATTCTGGGCCTGGCGATCATCCTCTTCTACCTGTTGCTGGCCGCGGCGCATCCGATCCTGATGCACACGATCTGGGACGAACGCACCTACGATCCGATCGTGGGCTACGCCTTCGACGAGCCCGTCCAGCCGGCGCCGCCAAGCCTGAGCCATCCGCTCGGCACCGATCCGCTCGGCCGGGACGTCCTCAGCCAGCTCATGTTCAGCACCCGGTCCGAGTTTCTGCTTGGATTGCTCGCGGCGCTCATGACGGTGTGCATCGGCACGATGGTCGGCGCCATCGCCGCCTACTTCGGCGGCTGGGTGGACACGCTGCTGATGCGACTGGCCGACATCATGATCATGATGCCGGCGATCAGCATCCTCATCGTGTTGAGCGCCCTCTTCGAGGTCGGGCACCTGGAATTGGCCGTGCTCATCGGCCTGCTCTCGGGATTCGGCGGCACGGGTGTCGTGTTGAAATCGCAGGCGCTGTCGGTCGTCGTCAAGCCTTACATCGACGCCGCGCGGGCCGCGGGCGGCGGAACGCTCCACATCCTGCTCGTCCACGTGGTCCCCAACCTGCTGCCGCTCTCATTCCTCTACATGATGTTCACCGTCACCAGCGCCATCTTCTCGGAAGCCGTGCTGAGCTTCCTGGGGCTGCTGGACGTGCGCATGAGCTGGGGCCTGATGATTCACACCACCGAGTCCGCCGGATACCTGTTGCAAGTCACCGAATACTGGTGGCTCATATTCCCGGCCAGCCTGTCCATCACCCTCCTGTGCTCGTCGTTCTACCTGCTCGGTCGCTCGTTGGACGAGGTCGTCAACCCGCGGCTGCGACGGCTATGACCGGCCCCGCAAGCATCAACCGGCGACGCTTCCTCCAGGCGCTATCGGCCGGTGGCGCGGCGGCGGTGCTGGCGGCGTGCGGCGATTCGGGCGACCCGGAGGCCACGCCGGCTGCCGAGCCGATAGCGGATGAGGCGGCGACGCAACCGGCCTCCGCGTGGTTCAAGGACACCACGCCGTTCATCGCCCATGACGACGGCAAGAGCCTGGAAGCCCGCCTGGAAAACATGGATGGGCTGATCACGCCAGAGCGCTTCTTCTTCGTACGCAACAACTCGGTCAGCCTCGACGTGGACGTGGATAGCTGGCGGCTCTCCATTGAAGGCGACGCGGTCGCAAATCCCCGGACGTTCACCGACGACGACATCCGCGCGCTGCCCAGCCGCACGCTCGTCTGCTACCTGGAATGCGCCGGCAATCACCGCGCCATGTTTGGCCTGGTGCAGGGACGGCAGGCCAAGGGCACTCAATGGAAGACCGGGGGCGTGAGCAACGGCGAATGGGTGGGCGTCCCCCTGCGCGACGTGCTCACCCAGGCCGGAATCACCGACGACGCCGTCAGCGTGCTGCTCATCGGACTGGACGCCGAATCTCCTGAGCAGGGCTTTCGCCGCGTCCTACCCGTGGCCAAGGCGCTGCACCCGGACACGCTGCTGGCCTATGGGCTCAACGGCGAGGAGCTGCCGCGCGACCACGGCTATCCCCTGCGTGCCCTGGTGCCCGGCTGGGTCGGCAGCAGCAACGTCAAGTGGCTGGGCCGCATCGTCGTCTCGAAGGAACGTCTCTGGACTCGCAATAACACGACCTCCTATGTGCTCATCGGCGACGACTATGCGCCGGAAGGCCAGGCGCCAGGCAAGGTCGCCACGACCCAGGTCATCAAGAGCGCGCTGGCCCTCCCGTGGCCGGCTCTCCTGAATGCCGGGGCGCACCAGGTCCACGGCTACGCCCATTCGCCCGAAGGCCCGATTCAGCGTGTCGAATGGAGCCTGGATTCCGGCGCCACCTGGCATGAAGCCACGGTGCGCGAGGGGCAGGTGCAGTACTCATGGGCGCGCTTCGACTTCGAGTGGGATGCGCGCCCGGGCGAACACACCGTCATGACCCGCGCCACCGACGCGGCGGGGAACACGCAGCCCGATGAGATTCCCTTCAACGAGAAGGGCTATCTCTTCAACCAACCCGTGCCCCATCCGGTCAGGGTCACCTAGCGAACAGCCATGGATACCGACGTTCAACCAGTGGCAACCGAGCCAGCTGGGGGCACCGCCGCGCCCGACCCGGTTCTCGCCGTCGAGGACCTCGCCATGTACTACGCGACGCGGGCCGGCGACGTGCGCGCCGTCGATGGGATCTCCTTTTCGGTCCAGCGCGGGGAATCGGTCGGTCTGGTTGGCGAGTCCGGCTGCGGCAAATCCTCCATCGCCATGGCGCTGCTCAAGCTCCTCCCCGAGAACGCCCGCCTCATCGAGGGCAAGATCCTGCTCAACGGCGTCGACCTCGCCCCGCTCTCCGACGACGAGATGCGGGCGCATCGCTGGAACCGCATCGCCATGGTGTTCCAGGCGGCCATGAACGCGCTCAATCCGGTCTACCGGGTCGGCGATCAGATCATCGAAGCCCTCGACGCGCACATCCGATCGACTCCTGAAATCTCCATGGAGCGCGTGCGGGAGCTCTTCGATCTCGTAAGCCTCGATCCCAGTTTCATACCGCGCTATCCGCACGAATACAGCGGCGGCATGAAGCAACGCGCCGGCATCGCCATGGCCCTGGCCTGCGAGCCCGATCTGCTTATCGCGGACGAGCCGACCACGGCGCTCGACGTCATCGTGCAGGACCGCATTCTCAAGGAGCTGCGGAAGGTCCAGGAGGCTCTGAACATGAGCCTCGTCTATATCTCGCACGACATGGCCGTCATCGCCGAGGTCAGCCAGGTCGTGGGCGTGATGTACGCCGGCCGGATCGTGGAGTGGGGCGAGACGGTGGACGTCTTCCACCACCCCATTCATCCCTACACGCAAACGCTGATGTCGGCCTTTCCCAGCGTCACCGGACCCAAGCACAAGCTGGGGATGCTGCCCGGCGAGCCTCCCAACCTGCTCACGCCGCCGCCCGGTTGCCGCTTTCATCCGCGCTGTCCCTACGCCACCGACGTCTGCCGCTCCGAAGAGCCGCCTACGGTGCGCTCCGGCGCCCACTGGGCCGCCTGCTGGCATCCCCTGGACGGCAAGGCGGTCTGATGGCCACCACCGCACCCCCCGCATCCGTCGGGACCAGCCCCCTGGTCAAGATCGAGGGCCTTCAGAAGCGATTTCCGGTCTCCACCGGCCTGTTCGACCGAAGCCACAGCTTCGTCCACGCCGTGGACGACGTTTCGTTCGAGCTGGCGCGTGGCGAGAGCTTCGGCCTCGTCGGCGAGTCGGGCTGCGGCAAGACGACCACGGGACGACTCTTGGTGCGGCTCGCCGAGCCAAGCGACGGGCGGGTGCTTTTCGACGACGGCTCGGCAGCGCCAACCGACATCACCCATTTGAGCGGGGCGGACCTCAAGGCCTTTCGACGCCGGGCCCAGATGATCTTTCAGGACCCCTACGAGTCGCTCAACCCGCGCCGCACGATCTTCGACACCGTCGCCGAGCCGCTGAAAGTGCAGCAGGCCTGCGGGCCGCACGAGTGCATGGAGCGCGTCTCCCGCATGCTGGAGCTGGTCGGGCTCACCCCGCCCGCGGCCTACCTGTTCCGCTATCCCCACGAGCTGTCCGGCGGCCAGCGGCAGCGCGCAGCCATTGCCCGGGCGCTGGTCATCGAGCCCATCTTCGTCGTCGCCGACGAACCCACCTCGATGCTGGACGTCTCGATTCGAACCGGCGTCATGCAGCTGATGCAAGGCCTGGCCGACCGCCTGGGCATCAGCTACCTCTACATCACCCACGACCTGGCCGTCGCCCGCTACATGTGCACCCGCATCGCGGTCATGTATTCCGGCAAGATCGTGGAAATGGGGGAGACCGAGGCCGTGCTCCAGAACCCCCGGCACCCCTATACCCAGGCGCTGCTGTCCGCCGTGCCCATTCCCGACCCCACCGTCACCCGCGCCCCGGTCCGAATCGCCGGCGGCGTCTCAACGCCCGTGGACCCCCCGCCCCGCTGCCGCTTCTACGACCGCTGTCCCATCGCCGACGACCACTGCCGCGACAACGACCACCCGCCGCTCGAAGACAAGGGCGCAGGCCAACTGGCGGCTTGCTACAAGGCGTAGCGCCTAATCGGTTGCTCCGGCGTCGCGGGGTTGCCGGCCCGTGCACCGTCTGACACCATCGACACATGGGAACCTTCAGCATCCCGATCGGCATCGGCGACCAGGAACGCGAGCGTTGGACGACGCTTGACGCGCTGGTAGACACGGGTGCCTCGATAACCTCGGTTCCCGCGTCGGTGCTGCGTGAGTTGGGCGTGGAGCCGTTGACCAGTCAGAGCTTTCAGTTCGGGCAGGGCGAGGTCCGGCGCATGGACGTTGGCCAGACATGGGTGCGGATCGAGGGGCGTGAGGTCGTCACCCTCGTGCTGTTCAATGAAGAGGGAACCCTTCCCCTGCTTGGCGCGCTGGCGCTCGAGGGAGTGTTCATGGGCGTCGACCCGGTGGCCAAGCGGCTGGTGCCCGTCGAAGGGCTGATGGTCTAGCGGCCAATCGCCCGGCCCATAGCGAGACCAACACATGCCGATGAAAAACCCGCCACATCCGGGGCTATCGGTGCGGTTCGACTGCCTCGAGCCGCTCGACCTCAGCGTCACGGAGGCGGCCAGGCGGCTAGGCGTCAGCCGCAAGCAGTTGTCGGATGTCGTGAACGGTCGCTCGGGAATCTCACCCGAAATGGCCATCCGCTTGGACAAGGCTTTCGGCGGCGGCGCCGCCACGTGGTACCAACTGCAAGCCGCTTACGATATGGCGCAAGCGCTGAGGCGGTCGGATGAAATCCGCGTGGAGCCTATCCTCGCACCAGCGCAGTGACGCCAGGCTGACGGTCAATAGTCCGACGCTCGGCTACCGAGCAGAGCTGGCGCTGAAGTGGAAGTGACCCATGGCTGAGACGTTCACCCGTTGGGATGCGGCAGATCACCTGAAGAGCAAAGAGGACGCCCGCCTGTACCTCCAAGCCTGTGCGGAGGAAGATCCGGGCGACGGCAGCCTCATTCGCGCCGCGCTCAACGACATTGCGCGCGCAGGTCATACGCCGCCTGGCGCGCTGGCCCTGGTTGACGCTTGCGGAAACGTCGACGACCGAGAGATCGAGAAGATGGTCGCGGAAATCTATGCCACGCGCGCACAGGACACCGGCCGCGACGTGGTGCTTGAGGACTGAGGTATCTCCTCGATACCGATGTCTTGAGCAATGTGCTCGAGCGTGCGCCCTGAATCGACCTGCTAGTCAAGCTCGCCGCCGTGCCGGCGGAGTGGCAATGCAGTTCCAGCATCACCCTGGAGGAGTTGATCGATGGCGCGCAGCGGCGGGACTGACAGAAAATCAGCGGTAGACCTCGTCCCGTCCCGCCACCCGCAGCACCAGAACACGCAGGACCTGATCTTGAACGTCGCAGATGACGCGGCACCGGCCGATCCGATAGCGCCACAGGCCGCCCATGGGCCCGGTCAGGGCCTTGCCGCGCCGCCGCGGGTCGTCGTGGACCGCGACAAGCTCGTCCATGTAGTCGATCACACGCCGCGCCATGCGCCGGTCGAGCTTGCGGAGTTGTCTGAGCGCCGAGTCGGCGTATTCAACCGTCCAGGGCAAGGTCGGCCTTCACGTCGGCGGCCGGATGCAGGCGTTCCTGTCCCTTGCGCACGCGCTCGAGCACATCGGCGGCCAGGTAGTAGTCCTCGAGATCATCGATGCCGTTCTCGATGAGCTCGCGCAGGTAGAAGGCCTTCGAGCGCCCGGTTTGGGCGGCGAGGAATCGCAGCCGCTCCTCGGTTTCAGGCGACAGGCGGATCGACGTGGCCAACAGCTACTCCCTGAATACTGTGAATATAAGTATTCATCATATCGCGGGCGGCGCGGGTGTGCGGGGGATCTGATGCCGTTGATGTCGCCAGCCGGTCCGAACGCCGTTTCCACGCCGCGAAGATCACCGGCTGCCGGCTGAGGATCAGAGGGGCGTAACTGGACTCAGGGCGCCGCCGCGCGGCGAGGACCCGCGCTAGGACGCGGCGATGCTGCCGGCGGAGGAGGTGGGATTCGAACCCACGACCGAGGGGAGCACCCCCGGTAACCGCTTAGCAGGCGGCCGCACTAGACCAACTATGCGACTCCTCCAAGTTCGGTCACGGCCGGATCGGGCGTCGGGCGGAGGGGGTGGGATTCGAACCCACGAGACGGGCAAGCCGCCTAGTGGTTTTCAAGACCACCTCCTTAAGCCACTCGGACACCCCTCCAGCTTTACCGAAGTATAGCCCGGCCCGAACTGTCTGGGCCGATGCGCCGCCTGGCTATTCTGGATCGGCGCCGACGCCGGTGAGCGATCGCTCGATGGGCGCGCGGCCTGGTCCGCGGCGGCGCGACGCAAAGGGGGGAGCGGCGTGTGCGACGGCACGTCCGAGATCCGAGGCTGCGACGGTCCGCCGGACGAGGCCCTGCGTCGCGGCGCGGCGCTGTTCAATCAGCGCGCCTTCTACGCCCAACACGAGGTGCTCGAAGACGCGTGGCGCGCCGAAGCTGGACCCGTGCGCGATCTTTTCCGCGGCATCCTGCAGGTCGGCGTCGGCTGCTATCACCTCTCGCGCGGAAACCATCGCGGCGCCTGCAACCTGCTGCGCTACGGGCTGGCGCGCCTCGAGCCCTTCGAGCCGGTGTGCCTGGGAGTCGACGTGACCGCGCTGCGGAGCGACGCGGCGCGGGCGCTGGCGGCGCTTGAAGATCTGGGACCGGAGCGGTTGGACGAGTTCAACGAGCGTTTGCTCCCGCAAGTGGTCTTCGTGGAAGCCGGGCCGGCATAGGGTCCGCCCGCCGCGCCGATCCGCCCTCCAAACCGCGCCAATCCACGACGGCGCGTACGATGGCGTCCTGACGGCGGTGGGCCGAGATTCCGTAGAGGTTGCAGGCCCCGAACAACTTCGGGCCTGAGGCCGGGGACTGCAGGCAGGGGGAACAAATGGCGGGGGCACTGGCCATCACCGGCGCCGGCCGCGGCATCGGTCGAGCGATCGCGTTGCGCATGGCCCGGGACGGCTGGGCCGTCGCGGTGTCCGATATCAACGGCGACAGCGCCGCCGAAGTGGCGGCCGAGATCGAGCAAACCGGCGTGCGCGCGCGCGGCGACGCTTTGGACGTCACCGACCCCGACGCCGTGTCGGCCTGGGTCAACGACGTCGACGCCGACCTCGGCGGGCTGACGGGCGCGGTGGCGAACGCCGGCATCATCACCATTCGGCCGCTGCTCGAGGTCCCGCCCGAGGAGTGGCGGCGGGTCATGGCGGTCAACCTGGACGGCGCGTTCTACTTCTGCCAGGCCGCCGGTCGGGTGATGGCGCCGCGCGGAAAGGGAAGCATCGTCATCCTTTCGTCGGCATCGTCCCGTCGCCCATCGCTCTGGCTGGGGCCTTACAGCACCAGCAAGACCGCGCTGCATGGCCTCACGCGCAACTTCGCCCTGGAGCTCAGCGATCACCAGGTGCGCGTCAACGCCATCAGCCCCGGACTCGTGGATACCGACATGTGGGAAAAGATCGACCGCGAGCGCGCCGAGCGACAGGGACGGGAACGGGGCTCGATATTCGCCGAGATGCTCAAGATGGTCCCCTTGGGCCGCGCGGAAGTGCCCGAAGACGTGGCCACCATTGCCGCATTCCTGCTGTCCGAGGAAGCCGCCTTCATCACCGGGCAGAACATCAGCTACGACGGCGGCTTCCAAATGCCCTGAGCGGGCCCCGACGCTGGTCGGATCTGGCTGCGATGTCGCTCCTCCGCGCAGTGCCGCGACCCGCGCTGCGCCGTCTGACCACCACCGCGCGGTGCTCGGCGCGGCGTCGAACTCGCCAAAAGATTGCCGGGAAACAGAAGGCCCCGTTGCTATACTCGGGTCCCAGACGACTTTTCTTCGATACCGAAGTACTAGGGGTGCGCGCTTGACCACAACCGACGACGCGCCGGCCGCCGGCGCCGTCGCGGAGCCCATGCCGCCGGACGACATGCCGGCGCTGGAGTCCATGGAAGCCCTGCTGGAAGAGGCAAGCGCACAGCTGCCGAGCATTGGCCGGGGCGACGTTCTCGAGGGCGTCGTCGTCGGCATCGAGCCGGACGAGATCCTGGTGGACATCGGCCTCAAGGCCGAGGGCTTCGTGCCCGAGCGCGAGCAGTGGGACAACCGGCTCGAAGAGCCGCGCCCGACCCATGAGCTTGGCGAGACCGTGCTGGTTTACGTGGTGCAGCCGGAGGGTGATGGCCGCGCCATGCTCTCCTTCCGCCGCGCCGAGCAGGAGAAGGTCTGGCGCGCCACTGAGGAGCTGTTCGAGAACGGCACGATCATCGACGCGACGATCCTCGAATACAACAAGGGCGGCGTGTTGGTGGACGTGGGCCCGCGCGGTTTCGTGCCGCTGTCCCAACTCACCAGCCTGCGGCGCGGCGCCAGCGACGAGACCGAAGATGAGTTGGCCGCGCGGCTGGCCGAGCTGGTCGGCCGCAAGATCAACGTCAAGATCATCGAGCTTGACCGTCGCCGCAATCGCCTGATCCTCTCCGAGCGCGTCGCCGAGCGCGAGGTTCGCTCGCGCCGCCGCGAGGTGCTGCTGGACGAGTTGCAGGTCGGGCAGGTGCGCACGGGCACCGTCAGCAACATTTGCAGCTTCGGCGCCTTCGTCGACCTGGGCGGCGCGGACGGCTTGGCCCACATCTCCGAGCTCTCGTGGAGCCGGGTGGAAAGCCCCGAGGAGATCCTCAAGCCGGGCCAGGAGATCGAGGTCTACGTGCTGTCCCTCGACCGCGAGGACAAGAAGATCGCCCTCAGCCTGCGCCGCGCGACCAAGGACCCGTGGCAGTCGCTGGAGTCCAAGTACGGCGTGAATGAGATCGTCGAAGGCGAGGTGACCAAGCTGGCGCCGTTTGGGGCCTTTGTACGGCTGACCGACGGCATCGAAGGGCTGGCCCACGCCTCCGATCTCGGCGACGCGGCGCTGGACTCCATGCGCGAGGGCGACTTCGGCAAGTTCCAGATCTTGAGCATCGACGCCGGCCGGCGGCGAATCCGGTTGTCACCCTTACCCACCGAGGTCGCTGATAGTGCGACAATGGAGGCGTAGGCCACCGCCCACGGACCACACCGGGGCCGCTGCAGGGGATGTCAGGTGAACGACCGCCTGAATAAGTTCACCGAGCGGGCAAAGAAAGTCTTGGTCTTCGCCCAGGACGAGGCCACTCGGTTCAACCACAACTACATTGGCACCGAGCACTTGCTGCTTGGGTTGGTGCGCGAGGGCGAGGGCATCGCCGCGCAGGTGCTCACCAACCTGGGCGTCGAGTTGAACAAGGTCCGCAACGCCGTCGAGTTCATCATCGGCCGCGGCGAGCGCATGGTCGTCGGCGACATCAGCCTCACGCCGCGCGCCAAACGGGTCATCGAGCTCTCCATCGAGGAAGCGCGGCGGCTCGGGCATAACTACATCGGCACCGAGCATCTGCTGCTCGGCCTCGTGCGCGAGGGCGAGGGCATCGCCGCAGGCGTGCTCGAGAGCCTGGGCGTCAACCTCGAGAAGGTGCGGGCCCAGGTCGTCCAGTTGGTGAGTCAAAACTCGACCGAGCGCGGCCGCGGCGAAGCGAAAAAGAGCGGCTCCAAGACGCCCGTGGCCGATCAAATGGGCATCGACCTCACGGCGGCGGCCCGCGCCGGCAAGCTGGATCCGGTGATCGGGCGCCACGACGAGGTCGAGCGCGTTATCCAGATTCTCAGCCGCCGCACCAAGAACAATCCGGCGCTGATTGGCGACCCCGGCGTGGGCAAGACGGCCATCGTGGAGGGCTTGGCGCAGCGCATCGTGGCCGGCGACGTGCCCGAGTCGCTCCGCGGCCGGCGGCTGCTCACGCTCGACATGGGCGCGCTCGTCGCCGGCACCAAGTATCGCGGCGAGTTCGAAGAGCGGCTCAAGAAGGTCATCGACGAGCTCAAGTCAGCGAGCGACTGCGCCCTGTTCATCGATGAGCTGCACACCGTGGTCGGCGCGGGTGCGGCCGAAGGCGCGGTCGACGCCGCCAACATCCTCAAGCCGTCCCTGGCCCGCGGCGAGCTCCAGGTCATCGGCGCCACCACCCTCGACGAGTACCGCAAATACGTGGAGCGCGACTCGGCCCTCGAACGCCGCTTCCAGCCCGTCAACGTGCGCGAGCCGTCGATCGACGAGACCATCGCGATCCTGACCGGCGTGCGCCCACGCTACGAAGAGCACCACCGTGTCCAGATCACGGACGACGCGGTCAAGGCCGCCGCTGAGCTGGCCGGCCGCTACGTCACCGACCGGTTCCTGCCCGACAAGGCCATCGACGTGATGGACGAGGCGGCGGCCAAGGTCAAGATTCGCCACGGCATGCCCCCGCGCGCCGTTCGCGAGTTGGAAGCGAAGCTCGAGCAGATCACCAACGACAAGGCGCGCACCATCAACGAGCAGCGCTTCGAGGATGCGAACGAGCTGCGGCAGCACGAGCAGCAGCTGCGCATCGAGCTCAATGAAGCGCGCGCATCCTGGAACTCCGAGCAGGGCGAAGGACCGCCGCACGTCGGCGAGGACGAGGTGAGCCAGGTCGTCGCCATGTGGACCGGCATTCCGGTCACCCGCATTCGCCAGGAGGAATCCGAGCGCCTGCTGCACATGGAAGACGTGCTCGCGCGCCGCATCGTCAGCCAGCAGGAGCCGATCCACGCCGTCGCCAGCGCCGTGCGCCGCGCGCGCGCCGGGCTCAAGGACCCGCAGCGGCCGATCGGCGCCTTCATGTTCCTCGGCCCAACCGGCGTCGGCAAAACCCTGCTGGCCCGCGCGCTGGCCGAGTTCATGTTCGGCAGCGAGGACGCCCTCATCCGCATCGACATGTCCGAATACATGGAGCGCCACGCCGTCTCGCGGCTGGTGGGCGCCCCGCCGGGCTACGTGGGCTACGAGGAAGGCGGCCAGCTCACCGAGGCCGTCCGCCGCCGGTCCTACGCGGTGATCCTGCTCGACGAGGTCGAAAAGGCGCACCCCGAGGTGTTCAACATCCTGCTGCAGCTCATGGACGACGGGCGGCTGACCGACGCCAAGGGCCGCACGGTGGACTTTCGCAACACCATCATCATCATGACCTCGAACGTCGGCGCGCAGCACATCAAGCGCGGCGCGGCGCTCGGCTTCCACTTCGACGAGGGCGAGCAAGCCGACGAGGCTCGCTACAAGAACATGCGGGCCAAGGTGCTGGGCGAGCTGCGAAAGCTCTTCCGACCGGAATTCCTCAACCGCGTCGACGGCACCGTGGTCTTCCACGCGCTCACGCGCGCCGACGTCGAGGCCATCGTGGACCTCGAGCTTGGCCGGGTGCGCTTGCAGTTGAGCGAGCATGAGTTGGAGTTGGAGGTCACGTCCGAGGCCAAGTCGCTGCTGGCCGAGCGGGGCTACGACCCGGACTTCGGCGCCCGCCCGCTGCGACGCGTGATCCAGAACCTCATCGAGGATCCATTGGCCGAGGAGCTGCTCCGCGGCGCCTTTGCCACCGGCTCGAAGGTGATCGTGGACCGTGCCGGCGACGAGCTCGACATCACCACCCGAGCCCCTGTCAGCGCCTAGTCGCGTCCCCGTGCCGCGCCGGCGCGCCAAGGCTTCCCAGCCCGGCCGGCGTTAGTCCGATGGCTAAGCCGCGCGCCAGCTTCACCTGCGAGGACTGCGGCGCGCGCCACCAGCAGTGGAGCGGCCAGTGCGGGGCCTGCGGCGCGTGGAACAGCATCATCGAGCACCGCCCCACGCGCGCGGCGTCGACCTCCGCGGCCGTGGCCGCCGTGCCGCTCGGCGCGGTCGAGGACGATGCCGCCGCGCGGCGCTCGACCGGCATGAGCGAGTTCGACCGCGTGCTGGGCGGCGGTCTGGTTGACGGCGCGCTGATTCTCATCGGCGGCGACCCCGGCATCGGCAAGTCCACCCTCGTGCTGCGCGCCGCCGCCGCGTTGGGGACCGACCGCCGGCCCGTGCTCTACGTCGCGGCGGAGGAGTCGCCCCAACAGGTCCGCATGCGCGCACGGCGCATGGGTCTCGAGTCCAGCGCCATTCACGTCTATCCGGACACCGAGGTCGGCGGCGCGCTGGCCGAGGCCGAGCGGCTGCGCACCGGCCTTGTCGTGGTCGACTCCATTCAGACCGTGCGCGTCGAGGGCCTGGCCGCGGCCCCCGGCAGCGTCAGCCAGGTGCGCGAGGCCACCGTCCAGATCATGCAGTTCGCCAAGACGTCCCAAACGCCCGTGATGCTGGTCGGACACGTCACCAAGGAAGGCACCGTGGCCGGACCGCGCACTCTCGAGCACATCGTGGACACGGTGCTCTACCTCGAAGGCGACGACTTTCACGCCCAGCGGCTGCTGCGGTCGGTGAAGAACCGTTTCGGCCCGACATTCGAGGTAGCCGTGTTCGAGATGCGCGGCGACGGCCTGCACGAGGTGCCCAACCCCTCCGCGCTCTTCCTGGCCGAGCGGGACGCCCGCGCGCCGGGATCGGCGGTTGCCGTGCCGCTGGAGGGCACCCGACCGCTGGTCGTCGAGATTCAGGCGCTGACGGCGCCGACGGCCTACGCCCTGCCCAAGCGCCTCGCTACGGGATTCGACCTCAACCGATTGCACATGCTGCTGGCCGTACTGGGCCGCCGCGCCGGGGTCCAGCTTGGCCAGCACGACGTCTACGTCAATGTGGTCGGCGGCCTGCGGCTGCGCGAGCCCGCGGTCGACCTCGCGGTGGCGGTGGCCGTCGCGTCCAGCGCGCGCGACCAGGCGCCCGGACCGCAGGTCGCGGCGATCGGGGAGCTGGGGCTCTCCGGCGAGCTGCGCTCGGTGCCCTCGGCCGCGGTGCGTGTGCGCGAGGCCGAGCGCCTGGGCTTCACTCGCTGCCTGGTGCCGGCCGCCAGCGCCCGCAACGGCGCAACCGAGGGCCTCGGGGCCGCGAATCTGGCGGAGGCCCTCTCCCTCGCGCTGCCATGACCGCGGGTCCAGTGGACGCCGTGGTGCTGGCCGCGGGCGGCGCAACCCGCATGGGCGGCCAGGACAAGCTGCTGGCGTCCCTGGGCGACGCGCCGTTGATCGTTTGGAGCCTGCGCGCCTTCGAGGAAGCGCCTGAAATCCGCCACGTGGTCGTGACCACCAGCCCGGCCAACCGCGACCATCTCGCCGATGTCGTTCGCGCGGCACGGCTCACCAAGGTGACGCGTGTCGTGCTGGGCGGCGCGTCCCGCGCCGGGTCGGTGCTGTGCGGACTTGAAGCGCTCGCCGACGGCGGCGCGGCGCTTGTGGCCATCCACGACGGGGCACGCCCCTTCGTGACGCCGGACATCATCGCGCGCGGCGTCCGCGCGGCGCGGGCGCACGGCGCGGCTGTGGCCGCCGTGCCGTCCGTCGACACCGTCAAGCTCGTGACGCGCGAGGGCCGGGTCGACCGCACGCTGCCGCGCGATCAGGTGTGGCTGGCCCAGACGCCCCAGATCGGTCCGCTCGACGCCCTGCTCCAGGCCCATCGTCGCAATCGAGACCGCCTGGCCGACTTCACCGACGACGTGGCGGTGCTGGAGCACGAGGGCGTGCCCGTGCACGTCTTCGAGTCCGACGCGGGCAACGTCAAGATCACACGCCCGGCGGACCTGCGCGCCGCGCGGGCCCGCGTGGCGGCCATGCCCGGCTATCCTGACGCCATGACCGACCCCGGGGGACAGCAGTGACAGCTACTGTCGGTTCAAGCGCCAGCGCCGGCCGAATGGCCCCTACTGCCCTCGGTGTGGCACCTACAATGTCCAGACGGGGATCAAGCACCGGACCATGATGCACCTCCTGCGTCAGGCCCTGACGGTCAGCGGCCAAGCATTTCACGGTCCGGTCGAGGCCAAGGAGTCATGTGTGGGCAGGCGGGAGAAGACCAAACACACCGACAAGCAGCTTGATTCCGGTCGCGGTACGGTTGGCAAGTCGGCCGTCGCTCGGGTCAAGGACTGGACCACGAACTGCCTCAGTGCCGCTACGGTGCCCGCTACAACCCGCCGCCCGATGGACACAATCGTTCGAGGCCCAGCCTACCCGAAGCGGCGGGCGGCGTGATGCGCAACCGGCTGTATCGCGCCGACTGCAAGGTGATTGCCGAGCAGTTGAAGCGTGAGGGCGTCCAGGCCGACCTGATTTATCTCGATCCACCGTTCAACTCTAACCGAACGTACTCGATGATCTTCAACAACCGGGGAATCACGGCTCAGCAAAAAGCCTACCACGATATGTGGGACTTTACCGACCGCACTCAACAGCTAGTTATGGACTTTCGCAATGAACTCCATAACTGGGATTTACCTGATGCATTCAAGTCTTTCATGCGTGCGTGGCTAAATGTGCTTGAGAGCGGATCGTCAGATGATCGCAGGCTTCTCAATTATCTGATGTATATGACGCAACGTCTTGTTCGCCTTCGGGACATCCTTAAACCTACAGGTAGCATCTACTTTCACTGCGATCCTACAGCAAGTCATTATATTAAGGTGATTTTGGATGGCGTCTTTGACCGAGACAACTTTCGCAATGAGCTGATATGGAAGCGTACGAGTGCACACAGCGGGGCGCGGCGCTACGGGCCGGTGCACGACACGATTCTGTTTTACTCAAAATCTAATCAGTACGTCTGGCACCGCATATTGCAGGAGTATGATCCGCAATACGTAGAACGGTTTTATCGCTACCGCGACGATGACGGGCGGCGCTACCGCGTCGGCGATCTCACCGGAGCTGGCACCCGCGAGGGTGACTCCGGACAGCCGTGGCGCGGGATTGATCCGACGGACGTCGGACGGCACTGGGCGGTACCACGGTCATTTCCCGACAGCGACACTATGCCAGCCGGTGTGACTGCCGGCCTTGAGCATTTGGACGCCATCGGCCGTATCCACTGGCCGTCACGTGGCCGCGGTGTCCCGGCGTTCAAACGCTATCTGGACGATATGGACGGGATGCCTGCACAAGACATCATCATGGATATCCAACCAGCCTACGGCAGCGAACGCATGGGATATGCGACGCAGAAACCATTGGCACTACTCGAGCGGATCATCGCCGCCAGCTCGAATCCCGGTGATGTAGTGTTGGACCCATTTTGCGGCTGCGGAACTACGGTCGAAGCTGCTGAACGGCTCGGACGCAATTGGATCGGCATTGACATTAGCGGTGACGCCGTCGATGAGATTCAGGATCGCATGGCAAGACTCGGCGTCTACGACGACCAGCACTACGACTTACTCGAAGGCACGCCTGACACCGTAGCCGAATACAAGCGGCTCAATCCATTTGAGAAGCAAGACTGGCTGATCCGAAAACTTGATGGGCTCCCGAACCCGAAGCGATCAGGAGACTTAGGCATCGATGGCGACTTAACGTTCCATGCTGGCGGCCAAGACGCCGAAAGTGATAGGTGGGGCAAGCTCGTCTTCTCAGTGAAGACCGGCAAGCAACGCAAGCCGGAACACGTGCGTGAGTTAATCGGGACAATGAAGGCCCAGGATGCGATGATCGGTGTGCTCATTCTTGACGCTGACCCGACGCCTGGTATGGAGCAAGCCGCGCGGCAGGCTGGGCGACTGGAGTACCAGTCGCGCCCTGACTTGCCGCCAAAGACCTACGAACGCGTTCAGCTCATCACCGCCTACGAGATCATCGACGGGGCCAAGATTGACCGGCCACCCTCCATGCAAGACGTGCGGCGCTACCGTGAGGCGCAGATGAAGATGCGGATATGAGCAAGCACAAGCGCCGCCGCAAGCAAACTGCGCGACGCGAGGTCACGTTGACGCCGCCTGGCATCAGCCGCCAAAGGCGGCGTTAGAGGAGGACGTGCGACTCCCCGACACGCCGACACAACTCACGACGGCGGCCATGCAGGGCGTGACCGTTACGAGGACCGATTGCCCAGGCGGAACGTGATCTCTGTATTCAATTCTCTTTGATCAATTGTCATTGGATCTTCTACGCCAGACCAACTGCTCTTGGGACACATCATCAATAATACCGTTCAATTTAGGTGGATTGTCAGGGTCGGCGAATGCTTGATCGAGTTGGTTCTGTATCAGACCATTAATTGGCGGACTAGGCATGACGCTGTCGAACCATGAACCGGACAAGTTGGCGTTCCGGAGAAATGCGTTCTTAAGATGTGTCCTACGGAGGTCAGCGCCTGTAAGGTCAGCACCTTGGAGATTCGCTCCACGCAGGTTTGCACCACTCAGGTCCAGGAAAAACCCCGCCGTCCTTTCGAGCTCGATCGCCCTGGCGGTGCGGAAGCGGATCGCATGCATGATGGCCTGGACATCCTCACCCAACTGTGGGCCCTCAATCTCCTCCCAAGGATCCCGAACGCGAGAGTCTTCCAAGGCGGAGCCGCCGTCATTCCCGGTCGGATTCCGAGCAAAAGCACAAAATAGTCTCATAATCTCGATGTGGTAGATCTCTGGATAATCTTCGCTGAGACGCCGCAGCGCATAGATGCCGCCCAGGCGGACGGGAAGAACATCGCTTCCCAGCATTTCCGCACCTTGTTGATGACGCGCATTCAGTAGCTCTTGGTGCGATGTGTCGGCCTGGCGTTGGGCGGAAGTCGCCTGTCGCAGAGACGCAGTTGCCTGGCGCCCGGCCACCCAACTGCGCCAGATTGCGAGAGGCAAGGCGATTACGGCAGCGATCACCAAACCGACATTTCGCACAGTCTCCGAGTTGGACTCCCCGACGTCCGATGCGGATTGCATCCATTCCCAAAACCCAACCACACTCCAGAACTCAATTCCGATAATGGCCGTTACAAGACCAGCACCAATCAATATGAGCGCCGCAAGCAAACTGAGTTTCAACCAGGGAAGCCTGACTGCGCCGCGGCCCCAACGAGCGATGCGCTGCTCGAAGGCATGAGACAGATATCGCAGATTTCGCACCCAGCCAAACAGGATCATCGAACCGCTTGCTTCTTTGTACCGTAAGGGCCAACTCTTCTCCGCGTCGGCGCTATTGTCTCAATTCGGGTGAGACGGGACGTCAACTCCTTTTCTCTTGCGGCAAGCATAGGACTGCCCTGCCCTAGCCTCCGGTCAAGGGCCGTGACCGCACTCGCGGGCTGCAGGTGTGCCTACGAGACTGCCTATTCCGGCTATCCTGACGCCGTGACCGACCCCGGGGGACAGCAGTGACCGACGCTCCGCCTACGCCACGCCGCCGACGCCGCGACATTCGCGAGCGCATGGAGAGCGCGCGGCTGGCGTCCTGGGAGCTGCTGGACGACCCCGACATTGCGATCTTCACGATCGAGCGCCCCGACGGCGAGCCGTTCGCCGAGTTCGAGGCCGGCCAGTACGTCCAGCTTGCCTTTTGGGACCAGCCCGCGGACGACCCGCGCCCGCGACAGTTCTCTATTGCCTCGGCGTCGCGCGAGCGCACGTCGCTCGAGTTCTACGTCATCCTGGTCCGCGACGCCGACGAGGACGGCAGCAATCGCCAGGGCGTGTTCACCGGCGCGCTCTGGCGTCACGCACCGGGCGACGAGGTGCTCTATATGCCGCGCCCGGCCGGCCGCTTCGTGCCCTCGCGGACCACGCAGCGCGATCTCGTGTGCGCCGCCACTGGCACCGGGCTCGCCCCCTTTGTCTCGATGGGCCGCGACTTCTGGCACGAATACCAGCAGGACGGCGCTGTGCCGCGGCGTCTCACGGTGCTGCACGGCGTGTCATACGCCAGCCAACTGGGCTACCGCGCCGAGTTGGAGGCGCTGGCCGACGACGCCGGATTCGAGTTGATCTACGTGCCGGTCGTCAGCCGTCCCGAGCAGGACCCCGGATACGAGGATCACATGGGACGCGGCCGGCTCAACGACGTCTTGCGGATGGTCTGCGGCGAGCCCCCCATCGGCCGCGTGCCGCCCTACCTGCCCGCCGAGGTCCACGACGCGGTGCGCGAGCGGCTCTCGGTCGCGGGCAGCGCGGCCTACCTGTGCGGCAATCCGGGCATGATCAGCGACGTGAAGGAGATCCTCGCCGGCAAGGGCTTTCCCACGACTGGCCGCGAGTCGCAGGTGATCACGGAGGACTACTGGTAGCCGGCACGGAGGCGTCAGAGCCCCTGCCCGAGCTGCGCGTGGGCCACGGCTACGACATCCATCGGCTCGCCGGCGGCCGCCCGCTGATGATCGGCGGGGTGCGGGTGCCGGCGGAGCAGGGGGCCGTGGGTCACTCCGACGCCGACGTGCTGCTGCACGCCATCGTGGACGCGATCCTGGGAGCGCTCAAGGCAGGGGACATCGGCCGACACTATCCCGACACCGACCCCGCCTGGCGCGGCGCCGACAGCACCCGCTTCGCGCAAGAGACGGCGGCCCGCGCCCGCGACGCCGGCTGGAAACTCGTCAACCTTGACGCCACGGTGTTGCTGGAGCGTCCCAAGCTCGCCGGGCACATTCCCGACATCGAGCGGACGGTGGCGGAGTGCCTCGACGTCGTCACCGATCGAGTCAACGTCAAGGCGGCGACCAACGAGGGGCTGGACGCCGTGGGCGAGGGTCGGGCCATCGCCTGCCACGCCGTGGTCCTGTTGGCGCGGCGTCATCGGTAGAATTCGCCGCCGCATCTCCCACGGTCAGCCACGGTGACGCTCCACATCTCCGACACGCGCACGGGAGAAAAGCGCCCCTTCACGCCGCTCGACGAGACGGTGCGCATTTACGTCTGCGGCATGACGCCCAAGGCCCCGCCCCACGTGGGCCACGGCTTCATGTTCGTCCACATGGACGTCGTCCGCCGCTACCTGGAGCACCGCGGCTACAAGGTGCGGCACCTCCAGAACTTCACCGACATCGACGACAAGATCATCGACCGCGCGCGGGCCATCGGGCAGGACCCGCTCGAGTACGCCGAGGAGCAGACGCGGGCCTACTTCGAGGTGCTCGACCGCCTGCGCGTGCGCCATGCCCACGAGTACCCCACCGTCACCGGCTCCATGGCGGAGATTGTGGAGGCCGTGCAACACCTCATCGACCGCGGCGTGGCCTATGCCACCTCGCAGGGCGTCTATTTCTCCGTGCCGGACTTTCCGTCCTATGGCTGCCTATCCGGACGCACGGAGGAGCTGGGCGTCGAGGCCGGCGCGCGCGTCGAGGTGGATCCCGAGAAGCGAGACCCGCGAGACTTCGCCCTTTGGAAGCTCGCCCCGGACGACGAGATCGGCTGGGACAGCCCCTGGGGTCGCGGTCGCCCCGGCTGGCATATCGAGTGCTCCACCATGATCCACACCGCCTTCGGCAACCAGATCGACATCCACGGCGGCGGCGCCGACCTGATCTTTCCGCATCACGAAAACGAGATCGCGCAGTCCGAAGCCGCAACCGGGGAATCGCCCTTCGTGCAGCACTGGATGCACACGGGACTGCTGCAAACCGACGGCGAAAAGATGGCCCACTCCGCCGGCAACTACACCACCCTGGCCGACGTGCTGCAGGTGGTGGAGCCGGACGTGCTGCGGCTGTTCTTCCTCTCGGTGCACTACCGCACGGCGATGGGGTTCTCGATGGAGGCCCTGCAGCCGTCCGCGGCCGCCTATGAACGGCTGCGCGGCATCATGCGCGCGCGCGGCGGCGATACATCGGGCGACGCAGAGACGCTGGCCGCTGCAAGCACCGACGCGCAGCGCGAGTTCGAAGCGGCCATGGACGACGACTTCAACGCCCCGCGCGCCATCGGCGCGCTCTTCGAGCTTGGGCGGTCCATCAACCGCGCCGCGCCGAGCGCGACGCCGGGCGCGGTTGCCGACGCCCAGGACCGCCTGCGGCAGTTGCTCGGCGTGCTTGGCGTGGAGGTGACCGAAGATCCGGCCGACGCCGCGGACGCCGCGCCGTACATTGAGCTGCTGGTTGAGATTCGCGGCATGGCGCGGGAGGCGCGGCAATGGGAGCTCGCCGATCGCGTCCGGGATCGTCTCGCGGACCTCGAAGTCGTCCTGGAAGACACCCCCGACGGCACAATCTGGCGGCACACGACGCCGACCGACCCGTAGCCGGAGCCATCTGGGGCCGTCACCCCGTCCGCGAAGCGCTCAACGCCGGCTACCGACTGACACGCCTGATGGTTGCCCGGAGCGCCGCCGAGTCCACGGCCCCTCTGCGCGAGCTGGCGGGAAACGCCGGCGTGCCGGTGGCCTTCGTGGACACCGCCGACTTGGACGCCCTGTCGTTCGGCGGCAATCACCAGGGCGTCGTCGCCACCATTGACTCAACCCCGAACGCCGGACTGCGCGACCTGCTGCAACCCCAGCCGGGACGCGCGCAGCCGCCGCTCATGCTGGCCGCCGACCAGGTCGAGGATGTGGGCAACCTGGGCTCGCTCGTCCGAACGCTCGAGGCCTGCGGCGGCGCCGGCGTGATCGTGCCGCAGCGGCGCAGCGCGTCGCTGACCGGCGGGCTGGCCCGTGCCTCCGCCGGAGCCAGCCTGCGCACGACCGTGGTCAACGTGACCAACCTCGCGCGAGCGCTCAAGTCCCTCCGCTCCGACGGCGTGCGCATCATCGGGCTCGACGCCGCCGCGGAGACATCGTTCGACGCCATGCCCCACGACGCGCCATGCTGCATCGTCGTGGGCAACGAGGCGCGCGGAATGCGGCCAGGCGTGCGGGAAGCGTGCGACGCGATCGTGCGGGTTCCGCTGCAAAGCGGCATCGGCTCGCTCAACGTGTCCGCCGCCGGCGCCATCGTCCTGCACCACATCGCGCGCCAGCGAATGAGGCAACGAGTGCAAATCCGTCATTCCCGCGAAGAGCCTGCCCCGTACTCGATACGGGGCGGGACTCCATGACCGGCGACATTGTCAGCCTGCACGGCATGATCTTCTTCGCCTACC
>JAJECS010000001.1 GCA_022821905.1 Chloroflexota bacterium
GGGCGGCACCCAGAAGATGCTCTCGGCGGTGTACTCGTCGCGGTCCTCGGCGGCCTCCTCTCCCCACTCGGCGAGCACCGCCGCGTGGCGCTCCTCGAAGGCGTCGGAGACGTACTTGAGGAAGATCAGCCCGAGCACGACGTGCTTGTACTCGGCGGCGTCCATGCTGCCGCGCAGGGCGTCGGCCATTTGCCACAGCTTGGGTCGGAAGTCGTCTACTTCGCCGTCGCCGCTTGCTTTGGCTTCTGCGCCCAAGCTAAGCCGTCGTTGTCGCGCCTTCGCCATCAAGCCATACTCCCGCGCCTAGCGTTGGATTTCGCGCTGCCGCCGTGAATCTATAGCCATAATGCCCGAGGCCCCCGAATTCAGCCGCACGACACGGTGCGCCGACCGTCAACGCGCGGGGGCGCGCTCCCGGCGGCAGCGCCTCACGCCGCCACTGCCCAGCCGCGAGCCACATGTGAGGCAATCTGTGCGGCCTCAGCTTCGGTCAATGCGGTCAGGAGTACTCCCACGGGTTGACGACATCGATGTCCATTCCCTCGAAGTCCCGGACATTGCGGGTGGCGATGGACAGGTCGTGCGCCTTGGCGGTGCCGGCGATGAGCATGTCGGCGAGGTTTGACGGACGGCCTGCACGAGCGGCATCCGCCCGAAGCCGGGCGGCCCACTCCGCGCTTGCGCGATCGAGGGGCAGAATCCGCTCCGCGTAGATTCCGAGAAACCGCGACAGGTCGAACCGCAACCGCTCCCGGCGCCGGCCCTGCGGCGTGAGTTGCAACCCGAACTCCAGCTCGTGCACGACGAGGGCTGCCAGCCAAACGTCAGCCTGTCGCGTCAGAAAGGCGTTGACCCGGGGGCTGGGGCGGTGCTTCATCGTCTCCGACACAACGTTCGTGTCGAGGAGGAAGCCGCTCAATCATCGCCCCAGTCGGCGTCATCCCAGTCGGCGAACGGAATCTCACGGTGGGATTCCTCATGGCGGTCGGGAATCTCGAGATTGGCGCCGCGCGGCATGTTCTCGACCAGCCATTGGCCCAAGTGCTTCTCGGGGGGCGACTTCTCCCGCCACAGGCTCTCAGGCACGACGACGAACGGCCGGCGCAGGCCGATGCGCTGCGGCCCCTCCTCCTCCGCCAGCCGCAGGACTTCGGACAGCTTGGCCTTGGCCTCGGCGACGGTCCAGGTGCGATGTGATCCGTCAGCGCTCACAGGCGATTCCTCACTCGATTATGGACTAGTCTAGACTAGACTAGTCCATAATCGCACACGGGCCAGCCTGCGCGCGGGAGGGTGGTGAGCAGCTTAAGAATCTGAGCACCGCATGGTGACCCAGCACCGGCGGGCGCCCTCGATTGGTCGGTTGCCTTACGGGGATGGATTCCCGCCTTCGCGGGAATGACGGACTCAAACTGACCAACAACTCGCGGGAGATCTGACCGTCAACGCGCCGCCACGCGCTCCTGCCGAGACCTCGCGCGCGCTCGACGGCGGCGGCCGGTGTAGGCGTGCGCGGCGACGGCGAGGGCGAATCCACCGCCCACCAGCACGGTCGGCCAGATCCACGTTCCCGGCGTGATCCGCAGCCGGTGGGCGTAGGTGATCGGTCCGGGACCGCCGGTGACGTCGACCTGCATGGTCCAGTCCACCTCCTCCGGCGCGCGCTCGATCATCTCGTAGACCGTGCCGGTGTAGAGCGCCTCCCAGGGGCCTAGCAGACCCTCGGGCGTGAGGGCAACGATCGAGATCTGGGCGTCGGTCACTCGCTCGCCGCTGCCCAGCTCGCGCAGATCGATGGAGTAGTCGAGCCAGCCGTCGTTGAGGATGGCGAAGGCTCGGATCTGATAAGGGCCGCGGTCGCCGCTGAAGACCAGGCTGCCGCCGTGGGCGGCCGCGGCGCTGGGGAGCGCGAGCGTGACGAGGGCCGCGACGATCAGGGCCGCCGTCCGACGCTTTGCCCAAAGGGCCCGTCGCATGGGTCGGCCAGACTGGATTCCGGCTTTCGCCGGAATGACTTGCGGGGCCACGGCCGCGAGGCGTCGACTGGCACTGCGACCATTCGCCTGCCTTTTGGATTCCTCGCTGCGCTCGGAATGACATGGAGGCGGGTAACGACCTGGGCGGTGACTGTGGCGGGGACGGTGGATCTGGCGTTCGGGGTAGGGGCGGGTTTCAAACCCGCCTCTACTTGGCGTGGCGACGGTCTCCTGCCGCGGCAATGGCCGAGCCGGATCGGATCGGGCTGGCCCGCGATTGGCGGGCCGGCGATAACCGTTCAAGACCCCGTCCCCGCCGACCCGACCACCCGCCGCAGCGCGGCTTCGAGCTCCGCCGCTCCGACCATGCCCTCGAAGCGCGCGCTGACAAGTCCGGCGGCGTCGATCACGAAGGTCCAGGGCTCCGTCTGCAGGCTCCATGCCTGGAAGGCCGGCGTGGGCGCCAGGCGTCCTTCGGAGCGTGCGATGGCAAGGTCAAATGGCTCCAGATGGACGAAGCGCACGCGGTCGCCAAAGGTCGCGTGCAGCGACGCCAGCTCTTCATAGACCGGCCCGCACATGTGGGAGACGCAGAAGCGCGGCGTGCTGAACTGCACGACGAGCGGGCGTTCCTCGGCCAGCGCCTCGGCCACGCTGATGACATACATGTCCGGCACCGGCTCGGGCGCGCTGGACAGTTGCTCGACGTCGGCGACTTCGTCGAGCGTGGGGTGGTCGATCGGGAGCGCCGCCATGCCCACGCCCAGCGCCGAGGGCTGCGCAATGACATTGAACGCGGCCCCAGCCCGGAACGCATCGGCGTCCGGCGGGTCGACCGACAGCTCGGCGGACCAGATGCCCGGCGTATCGAACTCAGCCGCCTGCACCACGTAGTAGCCCCGCCGGTCGAGGTGCATGTGGACGGAGCCATCCTCATGGATATGCGGGGTCGTGTTGCGAGTTTCATAGAACGTCGCGGGCCGCGAGAACTTGAAGTGCGTGGCCGGACCGTCGAGCAGCGAGAATCGGACCTCGACCGCGGCCTGATCGATGCCGACGCCGTCGTTGGTGACCACCGTGAAGGGAAACCGGTTGGGGCCGACGACGAACTCCGTCGCCGTGAGAAAGACGTTGACATCGTCGCGCTCGACGGGTTCGCCGCAGGCCCACGTCGCCATCCCCGCGACGGCCATTCCCATGCCCAGCAGCAGGTGTCGCCGCGCAATGCCAACAGGTGTGGGGCGTCTCACCGACGCCCACAGTCCGGCGACGGCAAGCTGATACCCTCGTGGCTCATTGGCAGACACGCGCTCGCACTATAGCGGGCAAGCCGAGTTGGCAGCCGCACCAAAACTGACCGAGAGCGACCAGGATCACCTCCGCGCCATCTACGACGCGGGGGGCGCGCGCGCGCAGATTGCCATGGGCCGCGTGGCCGAGGTGGCGGGCAACTCGCCGGCATCGGTCACCGTGGCGATCAAGCGGCTGCACGCCCGCGGCCTGGTGGACTACGAGCGCTACAAGGGCGTGCGCCTGACCCCCGACGGTGAGCGCATGGCGCTGGAAATGGTGCGGCACCACCGCCTGATCGAGCGGTTCCTGGTGGAGTTCCTCGGCTACGACTGGAACGACGTGCACGAGGAGGCCGACCGTCTGGAGCACGCGATCTCCGAAGAGCTGGAGCGCCGCATCGCGGCCCGGGTGTCGGACCCCACCACCGATCCGCACGGGGACCGCATTCCAACAGAGGCCCTGGAAGCCGTGGACGACGAGGCCGTCTCGCTGACCTCCGCCGCCGCGGGACAGCGGTTCGCCGTGGCGCGCGTGTCCGACCGTGACCGGGAGATCCTGGCGTACATCACCGAGATCGGCCTGGTGCCGGGCGTGCGCGTCCAGGTGCGTGAGCGCCTGCCGTTCGACGGTCCGCTCGAGATTCGCATCGGCGACCGGACGCATCATCTCGGGCGATCCGTATCTGATCGAGTCTTCGTGCTGCCGGACGAGTAGGACGCCGACGGCAGCTGAGGCGTCGACGTCAGAGGCCTAGACCCGTAGGGGCGACGGCCGCGAGGAGCTGACGGGCGTCGTGCCCAATGGCCTGCCCCTTAGATTCCTCGCTGCGCTCGGAATGACGGATGGGGCCGGAAGGACGAAGAGTTGTGTGGCACGGCGGACTCTTGCGCGGCGTGATGAAGAGTCTTGCGCGAACTTCCGCTTTAAGCGACCGAGGCCCCGCGCGATGGCGGGGCCTCGAACGGTGGTCGGCGTCGACTAGAAGTCCATGCCGCCCATGCCGCCACCGGCGGCGGCAGCGGCAGCCGCCGCGGCGGTCGCGTCTTCGTCGTCCGGCGCGTCGGCGATCAGGGCTTCCGTGGTGAGGATCATGCCCGCGATCGATACGGCGTTCTCGAGGGCGGACCGCGTGACCTTGGCCGGGTCGATCACGCCGGCCTTGACCAGGTCCACGTAGTCCTCGTCAACCACGTTGAAGCCGATGCTCATGGAACCCTCGGACGCTTGTCGGCGGCGGACCTCCTCGATGACGACCGAGCCGTCGGCACCCGAGTTGGTGGCGATCCAGCGCAGCGGCTCTTCGAGCGCCCGGCGCAGCGCCTGCGCGCCTACGAGCTCGTCGCCGCCGAGGGTCTCCTCGACGCCGTCGAGCGCGCTGGCGGCGTTGAGCAGGGCAATGCCGCCACCGGGGACGACGCCTTCCTCGATCGCCGCGCGGGTGGCGGACAGCGCGTCCTCCACGCGGTGCTTCTTCTCCTTGAGCTCAGTCTCGGTGGCCGCGCCCACGCGAATCACCGCCACGCCCCCGGCCAGCTTGGCCAGGCGCTCCTGCAGCTTCTCGCGGTCGTAGTCGGACGTGGTCTCGTCGAGCTGGCCCTTCAGCTGGGTGATGCGGGCCTGCACGGCCGCCTCATCGCCCGCGCCCTCGACGATCGTGGTGTCGTCCTTGTCGGCCACCACGCGCCGGGCCGTGCCCAAGTCCGCCAGAATGATGCCGTCGAGACGCCGGCCCATGTCCTCGGAGATCACCGTGCCGCCGGTGATGACGGCGATGTCCTGCAGCATCTCCTTGCGGCGGTCGCCGTAGCCGGGGGCCTTGACCGCCAGCACGTTCAGCACGCCGCGCAGCTTGTTGACCACCAGGGTCGCCAAGCCCTCGCCCTCGACGTCCTCGCCGATGACGACCAGCTCTTTCTTGCCGGCCTGGGTCACCTTCTCCAGCGTGGGCAGGATGTCGTTGACCGAGGAGAGCTTCTTGTCGGTGATGAGGATCAGGGCGTCCTCGATCGACGCCTCCATGCGGTCCTGATTGGTGATGAAGTAGGGCGAGATGTAGCCGCGGTCGAACTTCATGCCCTCCACGTACTCGATCTCGAACTCGAGCCCGCGGGACTCCTCGACGGTGATGGCGCCGTCCTTGCCGACCTTGTCCATCACCTCGCCGATGAGCTGGCCGATGTGCTCGTCGTTGGCGGAAATCGAGGCGATCTGCCCGATCTCCTCGCGACCGCGCACCTGATTGGCATCGGACTTCACCTGCTCGACGACCATCTCCACGGCGGTGTTCAGACCGCGCTTGATAATCATCGGGTTGGCGCCGGCGGCCACGTTGCGCAGCCCGGCCTTGATGATGGCCTGGGCCAGCACGGTGGCGGTGGTGGTGCCGTCACCGGCGACGTCGTTGGTCTTGCTGGCCGCCTCTTTGATGAGCTGGGCGCCCATGTCCTCGAAGTTGTCCTCGAGATCGATGTCCTTGGCGACGGTGACGCCGTCATGCGTGACGGTGGGCCCGGAGTACTTCTTGCCCAGCGCCACGTTGCGACCCTTGGGGCCGAGCGTGGTCTTGACGGCGTTGGCCACCGTATCGATACCCTTGACCAGCTTGGCGCGGGCCTCGGTATCGAGCAGGATCTCTTTCGGCATGCTGTCGTTCCTCCGACCAGCCCGTTATCGGTGCATGCGCGTCGCGGCCTCTAGCATTCTGCCGGCGAGGGCGCCCGACGCCACGGCAAGGGCTTTGGGGTGTCTTGGTGCGAATTGCGCACTAGGTCCTTCCGCAAAATTGTAGGGAGCGCCCAAGTCGAGCGTCAAGCTTGATTGGCCACGACCGCAGCGTTCACCGATGCCTGGCTCACGGGGTCCCCCGATCAATCGGCGCCTCCAGCGGATCGCCCAACCGCTCCAGGGTGGCCGACCACGGATGCCCGCCCCGGCGAGGATCAACACGGCCAGAAGCCCAACGATCAGTGGCAACTCGATCGGGCCGATGGCTTACCCAGCGATGCCGGCGCTGGCCACGGCGGTAGCCGCCATCCAGATACCGACGACGATCAAGGCCATTGCCCCAAGAAGACGCCGTCTCATGGTCGAGCTCCTTTGCCGGTGTGCCCCGGCAACGAATCACTACGACCGACGACCCGGAACATGCGCCACAGCACCACGAGCCCCACGATCACCAGCGGGACGCCAAGCACGGCGGCGATTCGTTGAAAGGTCGGTACCGTGACCGGCAGTCGGGAGTCGGGCACCGGACCGGTCGGTTCTGGCGCGCCTCGGAGCGCGCGGGCACAGGCCAATAGGAGCACCGCCGGGATTCCGCCGCCGACCACGGCCCGTATGCGCGTGAGTGTGTGAGACATTGCTGTCTCCTTCCTCTAGGTGGTCGTCATTGGCCACCTGTTGGCACCGTAGCTCGCAAAACCTCACAAATCAACACTTTTATAAAGACGAATTCACTAATGTCAGGCGATACCGCTGCGATATGCTGTCGCGACTCGGGCGGGCCGTGCATTTGGCTACAGCGATCGTGACAATTGTGACGATCCCGTGGCCGCTGGTCTGCGATGAATTGGACCGCGCGCCGCTGGCGTCCCAGGTGGAACCACTGTCCCTGGCGCCCACGGACGCGATCGGCGAAGCGCCCTTCCCGACCTTCAGCGCGGACACCGTCGACATCAGCGGCGTGGGCCCCGGCTCACACACGGTGGACCTTGCCGCGGCGTCTACGTCGCCTCCGTCTATGGCGACACGACGGAGCTCAACATGACCATGCAGCCCCTGGACGGGCGCAGCACCGTGACATAGGGACGGGTGCCGTATGCGTCGCTTGCCGTGGGCGCCGAGGTCGAAGCCTCGCTCTACCCAGGTCCGACGCGCATCGTCGTCGTCCCGCCCGCGGACCGCACGCGGTGGGGCATCCGGTTCGCGCGCTACGCCTTCCCCGACCCGCCGGCGCGCCCATAGGGTCGTTGCGACTGGTCCAACACGTGCGATGGCCGGTGGGCAATAGCGCCCCGCTGCGACGGACCCCATTGCCGTGCTTGGAGCGAGCGGGCGTTGTGGCGGTTTCTTGGGGCGTGCCACACTGAAGCAATCCCTCCCGAGGCGGCTCGAGCCATGCGCCTGTCCATGCGAAGCGACTACGGGGTCCGCGCCCTCACGGACCTGGCGATGCACCACGGGCAGGGGCCGATCCAGAGTGCGGACGTGGCGCGGCGCATGTCCATCCCGCCGGTGTACCTGGACCAGGTGTTCAGCGCGCTCCGCAAGGCGGGGCTGGTGCGCAGCACGCGCGGTCCGCAGGGCGGCCACGAGCTGGCGCGCGGACCCGACGCCATCACCATGAGCGACGTCGTCACCGTGCTCGAAGGCCCGCTGCCAATCCTCGATTGCCTGGAGGACGCGGCGGCGTGCGAGCTGACGGACACCTGCTCGCAGCGGCCGGTGTGGGGGCGCGTGCGGACCGCCATCCTGACCTCGCTGGAAGAGGTGAGCCTGGCCGAGCTGGCCCTCGACATGCAGGAAGCCCGCGAGCGGCCCGCCTACAGCATCTAGCCATGCCCTTGGAGATCACCCGCCGCCAACTGGACGCCATGGTGGCGCACGCTCGCGACGAAGCGCCCCTGGAGTGCTGCGGCATCATCGGCGGCACGGGCGACCGGGCGCTGGCGACCTACCGCACCCGCAATATCGACCAGAGCCGGGTGCACTACACGATCCATCCCGAGGATCACTACCGCGTCACGCGCGAGATCGAGGACGTGCGCGAGTGGGACGTGCTCGGCTTCTATCACTCGCATCCCGCGAGCGAGGCGTTTCCCTCCGCCACCGATCTCCGGCACGCGCTGGAGTCGGGCTACAGCGAGGTGTCGCGCTTCGTCATAGTCTCGCTGGCGGACCCGAGCGCCCCGGTGGCGCGTTCGTTCTGGCTCACCGGCGGGGAAGTCAACGAGGAGTCGCTGGTGATTGTCGCCGACGGGATCTCCGATTAGCACCGCCGCGCCGGCGCAGGGCTACGCGCCGACCATGGCCGTCGACGCCCCGCTCGACGACAAGCTCGAGGCGCTGCGAGAGAACCTGCGGCGCCTGGCGCGGGTGGTGGTGGCCTATTCCGGCGGCGTCGATAGCAGCCTGTTGGCCAAGGTGGCGCACGACGTTCTCGGCGACGAGGCCGTGGCCGTGACCGCGCTCTCGGCCAGCCTGGCCGAATCCGAGCGCGTCGAGGCGGCCCGAGTGGCGGCGGAGATCGGCATTCGCCACGAGATGATCCTGACCCACGAGCTCGAAAACGCCGACTATCGCCGCAACGACCGCATGCGCTGTTTCCACTGCAAGGCGGAGCTGTTCGACTGCCTGCAGCGCTACGCCGACGGGCACGGGATTCCCTACATGGTCTACGGACCGGTGGTGGACGACCTGGGCGATTTCCGTCCGGGCATGGCCGCCAGCCGTCAGCGCGGCGCGCGCGCGCCGATGGTGGAAGCCGGGCTCCGCAAGGCCGACGTGCGCGCGCTGGCCCGCCGCTTCGATCTGCCCACCTGGGACAAGCCGGCGCAGGCCTGTCTCGCCTCGCGCGTGGCCTATGGAACGGAGGTGACCGTGGAGCGCCTGAGCCAGGTCGAGCGCGCCGAGGCGCTGCTGCGGGCGGAAGGTCTGCACGAGCTGCGCGTGCGCCACCACGACGCCATTGCCCGCATCGAGGTCCCCGCCGAGGCGCTGCCACGCCTGGTCAACGATCCCGAGCGCCGCCGGCGCATCGTGGACGGCATCAAGGCGCTCGGCTTCGCCTTCGTCACACTGGACCTGGAAGGGTTCCGCTCGGGATCGATGAACGAGGCCCTGCCGCTCGCCGACGGGGATGCCGGCGCGTAGCCCAAAGGGCCGACCCGACCGGACGCCAGTCCGCGTAGGGGCAGCCCTTGTGGCTGCCCGACGGAATTACCCTGCGACGCGGTGGGCGCCGCCCCAAACCGACGCCACGTCGAATGTCTATTCCGGAAGAAGTCGAACTAGCGGATGAACCCGGATTCCGCGTCGCGCGACGCGCGTTCCTCAGCAAGCAACGCCGCGGCGTCTACGCCAAGGTCCGTGGTCGGACGATGCGCGAGCCGATTGCTCGCGCGGGCCGGTTCCCCCGGATCTCGGAGCAGATGCACCGTCATCACGGTGTACTCGCCGGGCCGGGACTCAGGGACGATCTGGCCGCCGTGCTCCCGGACGATTTCGTGGGATATCGTCAATCCCAGCCCGGTGCTCCGGCTGCTCTCCTTGGTGGTATAGAAGGGGCTGAAGATCCGGGCCATGACCTCGGGCGCCATGCCCACGCCGTTGTCGCGGATGGTGATGGCCGCGCCGTCGTCGGTTCGTCGGCTCCCGATCCGCAACTCGGGCGCGTAGCCGACGCCTGCATCCCGCGCCCGCTCCGCCATGGCGTGACAGGCGTTGGTGACCAGGTTGGTGAAGACCCGCGCCAGGTCCTCGGGCACCGCGACGATCCGGCCCACGTCCGGGTCCAACTCCTGACGGATCTCGGCCGTGAAGTCTGGGCTCTGAGCCTGCGCGGCCTGATAGCCCAGGCCGGCCTGCTTCGCCAAGAGCTGATTCAGGTCCACCGGCTCAAATGCCCCTTCACCGCGACGCCCCATCGCCAGTAAGTCCGCGATGATCCGGTCTGCGCGTTCGCTGTGCATCACGATGCGGCGCATATTCGCCACCAAGTCCTCGGTCAACTCGTCCACCGTCTCCAGCTCGCTGTCCTCGGGCTGCTCGGGCGCTTCCTTGATCTGACCGGCAATGACCTCGGAACTCTCTGCGAAGTTGCGGATGAACTGCAGCGGGTTGCGGATCTCGTGCGCGACGCCGGCGGAAAGCTCGCCCAGCTCCGCCAGCTTCTGCTGGCTGATGATCCGGTCCTGGCTCTTGCGCAGCTCATCCAGGGTGTCTTCCAGCGTGGCGTTCTTTTCCTGCAGCTCGTCGGACAGTTGCTGCACCAGGTCAAGCTGCATCGCCCGAATGGAGCTCTGCCGCAGCGTCTCCAGGGCCAGGCAGGCCTTTGACACCTCGTCGTTGCCCCGGGGCTCGATGCGGTACTCGAAGTCGCCCATGCCCAGCCGGCGGATCCACGCCTCCACCGCAATCGTCCGAATCCCAACGTGAAAGACCAGGGCAGCCTTCCCCAGCGTCACGACCAGCGTCGTGGCGGCAAGGACGATCAACGCCACGTTGCCGTGCAGCACGGCGAGCACCGTGGTGGCTGCCAACAGCCCAATGATGATGAATATCAGCAGGAAGTGCTGAATCGAATAGCGCCGGATGGAGAACTTCGACAGCCCGAATGGGTCGTTGCGTTCGAGGGGCTGGTCGGAGATCGGGTCCGTGCGGCTCATCGCGTCAATCGTTTGCGGGGGCGGTGACATTGTGCCCGGAAGGCTTCAGCGATTCTTTGCGCACACTGTAGTGCCGGATCGGCGGTGTTCAGCCTACCCAAACCGATAAACTACCAGCCTTAGCTTCTCCGAGAAGAAACACGTTGCCCCACCAGCTCGCAACCCAACCCGAATTCTCCTCAGTATCCAATTCCACCACCCGAACCAGAAGTGGCCAGATAATGATCCCCGGGCAAATGCTCGCTAACCATCTCCGAATCATAGAACGAAACTCCGTGATCTTTGAGCAACGCAAACTGACCGTCGTCTGCGACATGGTCGCCCTCAGTCTCTATCCACCCCTGTATATTCGCCTCATAGGCCAGAAGCCACTGACCTTCGCGGAGACCAGCCACTGACATGGATGCTCGCCAATTCCTATCATTGACTTTATCCTTTATCAACCCCAAATCTTGACTTTGCAGAAGCAGCAATGCTGCAAACGAATCGTCCATATTAGTTACAGCTGTTGCCGCCGAGCTTTCGATCGCAAGATGAAACAGCAGACATCCCCACAAAGCCCACGTAACTTCACTGCCATGTCCTAGTGGGGCATGTGCGTCCAATAAGATATTGAGCACCTCACCTATTTTTGGCGTATTCAATGGATAGTCTTTGTCTCGATAGAAGTGCAAATGATCCACGACTACCGGCAGTGCACTCGGCTCCACGATTGCACACTGTAGGAGAAGATCTTCGAACAGCGTCCAATCATCTTCGTCGATTTCAATCGACCGCAATCTCTGGATCGCGTATTTGAGGACTTCTGAGCCTCGGTTAAGCGTTGATAGCTCAAATGCGCGATCAAAAAACCTACGCATATCCCAAGCAGAGGCTCTACGGCTGAAGTTGAACGAACGCAGCTCCGAAACCCATTCTGATTCCAGGGGAATAGGCAACTCCACTATATTGGTCTTGCTTGGGCTGAGCTGCAATTCATATTCACTGAGCACCCTTTCAAGAATGGCGGCCGCTGTCTCGGCGTCTGCCCGTGTAGTGAATCCGAATTCATAGTCGTCATACGCTCTGCAGCCATTTAGAGTTAACTGTTCTTTTTCTAATCTCTTGGCGAATTCCTCATCTACTGCGGAAAGAATCATTTCGGCTATGATAAACGATGTATCCGGCCCAATCGGGATGCCAACGGTTTGTCCGTGCTGAGCGGCGGTAACGAATTTGTCTAATTCATTGCCTGTTAGGTCGGATAGTCTTCGGTTAGCTTTAGCCTTCTCCTTCGAATGTAGAGCCCACGGAATACTGTGGGTATATATCGACGGATAGCAGTTAGTGATATCCGTTCTGAGTATATAGCGCGACGTCGCGCGAAGAGATGCCTGATGAATCGGTTGTTGGTTAAACTGAATTTTTGGGTCGACGGCTCGTCCTGACGATGTAACCTGTGGCGTACTCAATGATATAGGCGATTTGTGGCATTGCTTGTCTACCGTGTTCCAGTTTTGTGCGAACCAGTTGGACAGTTGAAGAAACGAAAGTGGATTGGGAATTGAGAGAAGTCGCCGAAGTGGTCCTGCACGAGCCAGACTGTGTTTGATAAGAAGCGTTTCTTTGTGCGGGTCAGTGAGGGGTGATAGGTGGGAAGGATCCCGTTCCAGAAGAGCGCCGAATGACTCTGTAGTAAACGGTGGTGGGAGCTCTTTAGGAAAGTAACCGCGCTTGAGCAGATCGGGGAGTTTCATAGTGATTTGCGGCCGTATTGCAGGATCAGCGGAAGAAGTCCTCGCGCTCGCCAGCGAGGCTGCGATGCAGTGTCGACGAGCGAACGGGCCTTCGCAAGTCAGGCCTGCAGTCTTCGAGTGAATGGGAACTTTCCAGACCGTACGGGTGACGGCGCTACGCACCGTGATCTGGGTGCGCAATACGCGCAGGCAGTTGGTGACCTCTCGCCGGGCCCTGTTAACGGCCCCTCCGGCTGCCTCGGCTGGGGCTGCCTGATCGTGGTGGTGGCCGTTGCGGTGCCGGCAATCTTGAGCGCCACGGGCATTTGCGTCGCTTCGTAGCGGCGGCGCTGAGGCTTGAAAGCCAATCACGCCGTCAATATCATCTAGCCAAATGATCTAGCCAGGAGGCTCGCATGACCGATTGGCCCCTGCACGACGCCAAGAATCGCTTTAGCGCCCTGGTCGATGCCGCACTTTCCGGCGATCCCCAGCGAGTGACCCGCCGGGGTCGGCCGGTGGTGGTGGTGGTGGCGGTGGATGAGTACGAGAGGCTTTGCCAGGCGGAGAAAGCCGGTGCGCCGACCTTTATCGACCAGCTCCTGGCCATTCCCAAGGGTGGGCCGGAGGACTTGTTCCAACGTCGTCCCTTGAAGCTCCGCGACGGTGAGTGGTGATGTATCTCCTGGACACCGACGTGGTCTCCGCGCTGCGCCGACCGGATCGCCAACCGGCGCCGGTCTCATGGCTGAAGGCCCAGCGGGCATCGGACGTGTTCCTAAGCGTGGTCACGGTCGGCGAAATCGAACGCGGCATCGCGCAACAGCAACACCGCGACCCCTCGTTTGCGTCGGAGCTGTCCGACTGGCTGGACCGGGTGCTCATCTGGTACGGCGACCGAGTGCTCGCCGTCGACGTTCCGACGGCCCGACGCTGGGGGCGTTTGACCGGCGACCTCGGGCACGAGTCTGCCGACCTGATCATCGCGGCCACGGCGCTGGAGCACGGTCTGACCGTGGTCACCCGGAACACCAGGCACTTCGAGCCGGCGGGCGTGGAGGTGTTCAATCCATTTGTCGAAGGTAGGGTGACCACCGACGGCTGAACACGCAAAAGACGCCAGATTGTTGGGGTGAGCAGCGCGGTGCTGCGGGCTCTGACGGGATTGGGACAGGACGTTGGAGCGGAAGACGGGATTCGAACCCGTGACCCTCTCCTTGGCAAGGAGATGCTCTACCACTGAGCCACTTCCGCCGAGCGGGACCGGCCCGCTCGACATTCTAGCGCGAGACGACGCCACCCGCGGGCAGTGATTCGGGGTAGGGGCAGCCCTGATCGACCGGGCGGGCGCCCACTAGGGACGCTCCTACGCGGACTGGGACGGCGGGTCACCCGCGGCGTCCGGATCGTCGGCCAGCTCTTCGAGCAGGCGCGCCAGGAGCTCCGCGAGCGGCACCCGGTAGCCGGCGGGGATGCCGCGTTCGGCCAGCGCGTCCGACAGCGCGGCGTCTTCGGTCCGGAAGTGCCAGGCGGCAATGGCCCGGTCGAGCGCCGGTCCGGCGGCAGACGCCACGGGCGCTTCGCCGAGCAGCCAGGCCGTGCCGCCGCCCTCGGCGGCGAGCCCCGCCCGCTCGACGAGACGGCCAAGCTCGCGCGCCGCGAACACGCTAGGCGCCCCCTGGCCGCGCGCCCAGCGATTGACCGTGCTGGGGCTCACACTGACACCCGCCGCTTGCAGCTCCGCCGCCACCTCGTCCAGCGTGCGGTCGGCGTAGCCCATGTAGGCCCGCAGCCGTCGGGCGAACTCACCCCGCCCCGGTCGGGCATCGTCGCTGACGTGAGAGTCGCGGGTCATTCCGGCCTGAAAGATATCATTTCCTAAGAATACACCCTAAATTGAATGAATCAACCATATCTGGTAATATCTCCCAAGCCGAGGGTGGTCACCAGTTTCCCGATTCGATTCGCAAGGCGGTTCCGGATGGCGCGTGCAGATGGAACGGTGCGCGCCCCATCCCAGCCGGAAGCCGACCATGATCGCACCGACGCACTCGCCTCGCGCTTGGCGCGCGAGCCCCAGATTGCCGCGCTCGAGGCCGTGGCGGATTGGGCCGAGCAGCAGGGTGTGTCAGCCCGGTCCGTGGACGGCCTGCGCGACGTCATCGCCAAGTTCGCCGCCGATCCCGACGCTCCAAACATCGACGTGGCCATGCGCGCGCGGCGGCGCCGGATCGTGCTGGAGTTTCGTGGCGCAGCGTCAGCCCGCTAGTCCGCGACGGTGTGGCGATGAGCCGCTGCCCCCCATCCCAACCTTCCGCCTTTCGGGTGGAAGAAGCTGAGCCAGGCGTCCTTGTTGCTGCCGAGTCCATTGGTCTGCGGCGCCCTTTGCCGAGGCGGAATGGATTCCCACCTCCGCGGGAATGACGGACTGGGGGCGGGTATGACGGATTGGGGGCCGGAATGACGGAAGGGACGGGGTGGCGAATGGCTTCCGACAGGAACTCGCGCGCCTAGTCGATCGGATCGAAGAAGGTCAGGTCCTGGCCGAAGTTGTCCATGGCCTCGACCGCGTCGCCCCGCAGCTTGACCCGAATGTCGCGCGTGCGGTGCCGCAGGACGAGTTCGCTCGACGGCAGGTCGAATGCGAACGTGATTCGCCGGCCGACGGGCGGCTCGGCCACCATCAGATAGCGCCCAGTTCGCGGCGCGGTCGCGACCGCGCCCTCGACCGCGACATCGTCCACGTCCGCCCACGCCGGCACGCGCACGAAGAGCGGTCCGGGCCGCCTGACGGTCACGCCGAGCACGCCGCTTGGATACGGCGACTCGACCTCGATGTCCTCCGTGCGGTGGTCAAACAGCAGGTTGACCCAGTGGCCTGCGACGTCACACCGGGTCACGTCGCGGTAGGCCTCGCACAGCGACGCCACGGCGCCGCCGACGATGTCCATGTTGAACGAGATGCGGGTGGCGTCGACCGGTCGATGCCCGTACGGCGCGGGAAACCCGAAGGCCCCCATGTGACGAAGGGCCACGTTGCGGCGCCCGTCGCCGCTTTCCGGATTGGACGGCTCGCGGATCCACGACACGTCGCGGAGCTGGCTCGGCAGCAGATGCCCGCGCAGGATGCGCTCGGCGTCGTCGAACGCCTCGGGGTAGCCCCAGCGGCCCAGGATCAGAGCCGTTTCCAGGATGTCGCCGGTATTGTTCACTTCTCCAAAGTCGGGCGCTGCGTCCGGCAGGCTGCTCTCGATGACCCAGCCAATCTCATCGCGGATCTCCCACAGCCCGCGGCTGTAGAACGTCTTGACGCGCTCCATGAGCGGCGCGTCGTTCATCAGGTCCGCCAGCTGCGCCAGCGAGGACGTCACGCACGTCGTGGAGTGCGTGTGCGGGCCGAAGCGCTCCGTGGAGTAGCTGCCGTCGGCCGTGAAGTGGTCCGCCACGGCCTTGTCCTTGAGCCGGATGGCCAGCTCGAGCGCCGGCCCGTATCCGGTCGCGCGGTAGTACTTCACGAGCGGGCCGATGGCGCGTCCCACCCCGCGGATGAACGTGGTCTCCACCGTCACGTCGATGCCGTGGTCGCGGGCGGCGCCTTCGTAGTCCCAGTCGCGGTTGGGATCCCACAACTCGTTGATCGCCGCGATGCTCGCCTCGGCCAGCTCACGGGCCCGCGCCGAGTCCCTGAAGCGCGCCAGCGCGTAGAGCGCGTGAAAGCCTTCGCGCACGTTGTGCGGGCGGAGGTTCACCAGCGGACCGTCGATCACTTCGCGGTTGAGCGGCAACGGCAGCGGTCCGCCATATGAAAAGAACGCGGCGCGCGCGTGCTTCTCGACCGCCGCCTCGTCGATGGGGAATCCCAGGGACTCCGCCGTCAGCAGCGCGTTGAGGTGCCGCCCGGGGACGTGGCCCTCGGAGTGCACCGAGCTGAAGGCCAGGCGAGGGTCGGGCCACACCTGGGAGCCAAAGAAGGGGATGTCGTCATCGTCCGCGTTGAACACGCTTGCCATCGTCCGCGCGCCCGCCTCGATGGCGGCGGCGATGTCGGTGGTGTTGACGTTGCGCAGCTTCATAAGACCGTTGCCCACCGTCCGATCAGCCGAGACCCGCCTAAAGGCCTTTCGTCATTCCCGCGGAGGCGGGAATCCACTCCGCATCTAGCATGTAGTGGGGGATCGATTGGCTCTTGGGACGATGCAGATGTCCTTCAGTGGCGGAGTATAGGTGCGCCCACCCATGTCCAGCGACGCCCACGCCACGACGCACGAGCACCGCCAGGCGTTGGCGCAGCCGCCGGCCACGCTGCGAACGCACGAGGTGACGCTGCGCGGACCACGGCTGCTGCTGCGCCCGCTGACGGAAGACGACTGGGCGCCGCTGCTGGCCTGGAACAACGATCCCGAGGTGCTCGCGTGGTTCGAGGGCGACGAGATTGAATCGTGCATGCTGGACGAGGTTCAGCGCATCTACCGCGCGATATCCGTCAACGCGCACTGCTTTCTGATGGAGCTGGACGACAAGCCCGTCGGCGAATGCTGGTTGCAGCGCATGAATCTGCAGCGCCTGCTGGCGCGCCATCCCGGCGAGGACGTGCGGCGCATCGACATCGCCATCGGCCTGCCGGCACTGTGGGGACAGGGGTTGGGCCGCGAGGCGGTGGGGCTGCTGCTGGATTTTGGATTCCGCCGCGAGGCCGTGGACGTGATCTACGCCTGCGTCGATTCAGGCAACATCCGCAGTCGGCGGATGTTCGCGTCGCTGGGGTTTGCGGCCGGAGCCGAAAGCAACTCCGCTGCCGGATCCATTGGCGATGCCGAGATCGACATGATGCTCACCAGGCCCAACTTCGAGGCGGCCGGATGAGGCGCAGCGGCGGGGTCAGGCGCCGAGCGACCGGACCATGCGCCTAGTCTCCCTGGATTCCGGCATCCGCCGGAATGACGGATGGGCGGAGGCGGCGGTGCAGTTGGGCCGTCCGGCCGCCTCTCCCCGTCGTAGGAGAGCAACTGTGTGGCCGGTGAAGGGTTTAGGTGGCCATGGCGGGGTTCCACGGGGCCTGCTGCTTGCAGAGGGCGTTGCAGAGCAGCAGGAGCTTGCGGAGACAGGCGGTGAGGGCCACCTTGGGCGGCTTACCGGCC
>JAJECS010000025.1 GCA_022821905.1 Chloroflexota bacterium
CGTTGAAACGCCATCTGGCCCGCAGCATCTTCCGCACCATCAAACGGGACCTCGCCACTGGCCAGACTTGCTTCGCCTTGACATAGGAGTGTCGAGCCGTCCCTACCTGTCATTCCGAGCCGCAGGCGAGGAATCTAAGGGGCAGGTACGCGGGCACAACGCCTGTCGACTCCTCGCGGCAGGCGCCTGTCCGTCAGTCCCGCGAAGACTGTCCCAGCGAAGTCGGGGATCGGGAATCTAACCCGCACCCAATCTGAGGAGACCGAGGACGCCTTGGGACATCTCTGGCCCGGCTGAAATCCGTGAGTCACGGAACCGACGCGACCCAAAGTCCGCGTAGGGGCGCCCCTGGTGGGCGCCCGCGTCCGGTGGCCCGCGCTGCGTGCAGCGTGGGACTCGCCGCGGATGAGCTTCAGGCAGCACCAAGCCCACTCTCGTCAGTGATCCGGCTCCCTCTCCCACGGGGAGAGGGCGGGGGTGAGGGGTCCGCTTCCGACGAGGCCTACGCCGTAGCGTCCAACCGGCTCACGTGCCCCGGCCAGTCCAGGATCCGACGGTCGGCCGTCACCAGCCGATGGCCCTCAAGCGCCGTGGCCACGATCAGCCGGTCGGCCAGGTCGGCGTGAAAGTCGGGCAGCGTCGCCGCGCGGCATCCGATGTCACCGTCCATGGGAATCTCGATCAGTCCCTCGTCGAGCAGCGCCTGCCGCCACGAGGCCACGTCGCGCAGCAGCGTGAGCCTGCCCTTTTCATGCAGCATGGCCACCTCCCAGAACGAGATCGCTGACACCGCCATGTCGCCTTCCCGCGCGGCTCGTTCGATCTGCTGGTGGGCTCGCCGTCCCAGGCGGGCATCACCGAACCGAGACCAGAGCAGGACCTCCGTATCGAGCAGGATCAAGGGTTCATCACGCGATCCGGGTCGGACTGGGCCTCCCATTCCACGTCGATCGGTTCCATGATGTCGCCGTGAATCTGAATGATGTCCCGGTCACGCCCAAACCAGCTCTTGACTGGCTCCCGATAGGGCGCCAGCCGCGACACCGGGCGGCCGTTCTTGGTGATGACGATCTCCTCGCCGCTCTCCGCCACCTCGTCCATCAGCTTCAGGCACTTCGCCTTGAACTCCGACGCCTTGATCGTCCGGGGGCCGGGTTTTCCCGCAGTTTCTGTTGCCATCGCACGAGTTTCTCGCCTCGACGGTTGACCATAATCCTACCATGGTCATGACCATGGTCGTTTTTCTTGAACTAAGCGATATCGGCAACCTTGACCTTGGATCCAGGCCGGGTCAAGAAGTCGGTGCCGCCTTCGTGGAACACGGTGATGGTGCCTCCTAGAGCGAGCTTCGACCATTCGCACATTCGCGCTTGTAGTCCTTTACGTTCAGCCCCAGAACGTCCCGGCAAAAACGTACGCCCCACTCCAGTTTCCAGACCGCGAACATTCAGAAGATGCGTTTCATCCTCACGATCCCTTGCTTGGTTGGCCTACCGCAGTTGATCCCACCACTAAACCGTCCAGCGCCACGAGCTCTCATACTGTGATGGTGATACATCAGGGTGCGATTGATAGCCGTCGCAGATTGACGCATACTATGCACAATTGCAGTGAGGGCAGCACGACAATGCCGTACGAGCGGTCCCTGAGAATCGAGCAACGCTTTGTTCGGACTCTTGAATTGATCCGAGAGGGTCGCAGCAGTGCGGCGGACTTATCAACGACGTTGAAGGTGTCGAGGCCAACTGTTCATCGAATCATCGCCGAGCTGAAGCGTCGCGGATATAACGTGCGTTCCGTTCGCGAACGGACCGGATGGCACTACGAGATTAACCAAAATGATTCAATCGAAGAATGCGAGGCCTGCAATTGAGTCCGACGGCGGACCACGTGCGAGACGTGCTGTTGCGACAGGGCGGATTTCTCAAAGATGGCGGGGCACGTCGGCCCGGGCTAGTTGACTCCGTAGATGCCCAGCAGAATGTCGACGCTTATCTGCGATACGAAAGCCTCTTCCGCGAGATGGGTAATGACCCGTCCATCCCCGACCTCATCTATGAGAATCCGGGAGGAGATCAATCGCCAGGACGACCATGTGGCTACCTTAAGGTCCTTTCTGATCCTTCGCCCGAGCGAATTGCTGACTTGCGACTCCGCCTGTGGAACCATGGGCGCATCCCCACTTTGTGGATCATTGCTGCCAATAGTGTTCGTATCTACAATGCCTTTGCCCGTCCACAAGAACGGGATCATCAGGATGTCGAGAGCCATTTATTGGGTGAACTTCGTCTAGTCGGGGATCAACTGACGGGACTAGACAGGTTTCATAGGACGAGTTTTGATGACGGCTCCTTCTGGCGTACTGGAGATGGGCAGCGTATAGATGCCACGCAGCGTGTTGATCAGGCGTTACTTGAGGACTTGCAGGCCACAGCGACTCTCTTACGACAGCAAGACCTTTCGTCGGCAGCCGCTCATTCATTGTTGGGTCGAATTATATTTGTCAAATACTTGGAAGACCGTGGCATTCTACAGTCCTGTCATTTTCAAGCTTTCGGGAATTCTGAGGGTTTTGATGAATTGCTCGGGCATGAGTCTCATGTGCGGGAGTTCTTTGATTGGCTGCATGCCACATTCAACGGCGACTTGTTTCCGCGGGCCGAAGCAGAGTTACGAAGTGTTGATAACCGCCATCTAGATATTCTCCAGAGATTCTTGTCTGGACATCTAATGAGTGGGTATCCAAATACCCAGGCGAGGTTCTGGCCATACTCATTCAAGATAATCCCCATCGAACTCATCAGTAGTATCTATGAGATGTTTGCTCATGCTGACAATTCGGAGGCCGCAAAGGCGCAGAGCGTACACTACACCCGTTTCGGGCTGGTGGAATTGACGCTTAGCATAGCGATGCGCGACTTGTCGGGTACGACTCGAGTGCTGGATCCAGCCTGCGGCTCTGGGGTTTTTTTGGTTGAAGCATTTCGGCGTCTCGTATGGACGAAGAGCAATGCCTATGGCCGACCACTCAATCGAGAAGAACTCCATGACGTATTACGTGCGCAGATCTTTGGAATAGATATCGACAGGAATGCGGTATACGTGGCCGCTTTCAGTCTATATTTGGTGCTTCTGGAGATGGATCGAGATCCGGAACCGCTGAATGCACTGAGGTTGCCACGTCTGGTGAATAGCGGCGCAAAGGGTGATGGTCGCAACCTGTACATTCAGGATTTTCTGAACTGCGAGCATGAGTTCAATCATGTCCCGCCTTTTGCGAATAGAGATTTTGATTTGGTTGTTAGTAATCCGCCGTGGACCGCATTGAACAAAAAGACTGCACCGGCTGATCCGGATAATCCGAGTGGAGGAGTGCAGTGGGGCCTTCGGTATGTCCGTCGTCACAAAATTCCTGATGGCAAGCCGGACCAAGCATTCATGTGGCGTGCCCGGGATTTCGTTAAGGCGGGTTCACGTATCGCGATGGTTATAGGCAGTCGTCTGTTTTTTCAAGCATCACCAGTGGGACGAAGGTGGCGCTCGCAGCTTTTGTCAAAGAACACCATTCATGCGATTGTAGACTTGTCTGATCTGGTCAATGAGAAACTATTGTTCGGATGGAAATCTTCGACACGTTTGCCTGCTTCGGTAGTCGTGTTTGCTGCGCGGAATCCGGATGAGCATGGGGAGCTTCGGTATATCAGTCCTAAATGGTATCCGGGTATTCGCAACCGTGATGAAATTATTATAACTAGTGCGGACGTTTGCTCTTTGCCGCAATGCTTGGTGCGAGATGAGTTGTTTCGTTGGAAAGGCGCATCTCGAGGATCGTCTCGAGATATTCGGCTGCTTTACCGCCTGGGAGGCCTAAAATCGCTGGATATGATCCTGAATGAGGCAGGGTGCTTAGCTGGCATTCATAGGGGCCGCGGTATCACTATAGGTAAGGGCGAATCACGTCGGGCGGACGATTTTGAAGGGATTCCGTTTCTCGAGGGTAGGCGAAAGAAAGAGCGATTTGCTGTGAATGTCCGGAATCTGCCGATTTTCTCGCATCCCACGGTGGCGAAGCGGAGTAACCGGCTCGTCCTTGGTCTGCCTGCCGTGGTTGTCGCTCGGTCACTCTTGGACTATAGGCCGTGTGCGTTTTTGGTGGAAGCGTCTGAGAGCCGTTCGCGACTCGTAATCTCCCAAAGCTACTACGGCATCTCGTTCCCGGGTGATCGGTTATGGCTTGGTAATCGCTTGAATGCGCTATTGAACTCAGATGTCGCGTTCTATTGGGCCTTCATGGTTGGTTTGGAATTAGGATTGGGTCGCAGACTCATAGAAGTGCATGATTGGTGCAGTCTGCCGGTGCCGGACAGTATTCTTGAAGACGGTCATCAATCATGGCGTCAGGTGCTCGATGTAGAATGTCGTCTCAGAAGTGCTGTTGCAGGATCTGCTGGCCCAAGTGCCAACATTGAGGAGTTGCAGGAGATTCTGAATAAGGAGATTTGCGCTCTGTACGATCTCTCTGAGCAGGATATTGTATTGATTCGAGACACGATGAAGTTTACTGTAGCTCCTTATCTCAAGAGAAAGCAGCGGAGCTGTGTGAGACGTCCGTCTGAAGAACAGCTTGCCTCCTACGCCGATCGCATATGTCTGCAACTAAATGATCTCGTGAGGCACGATGGTCGGAAACTTGGCGTAACTGCGTATGTGTTGCCGATGGGAGATGGGTTATGTGGAGTTCGATTCAGTATGAAAAGACTGGCCGATCATCGTTCGGCAGTGCGGATTCGTAGTGCTGAAGGAAACGCTATCCTGGCGCACATTGGTGAGCATTTGCGGTCTGCCGTGGCGGATCACATCTATGTTCAGAGGGACTTGCGTGTGTATGACGACGAGAACTTCTGGGTCATCAAGCCTGCTGAAGACCGTCTCTGGAGCGAAGCTGCCGCGTTAGTGGACGCAGATCTGGTAGTTGCCGAACACTTGGAGGCGTCCAACCTGTGAGGTCAGCCGGTGGATCGATTGGTGTGCCGCGTCTCCCGATTGATTTGGGTTTTGTGACCTCAGTGCTCGATTTGCTAGTTGCGGGCGCGGCGGAATTGCGGGCCAAACGACTTGTGACGCCCGAAATGAGAGAAGATAAGATTAGCGAAAGATTGGACTCGGAGATGGAAATGATTCATAGAGGAAGCGATAGTGATATTGTGAATTGGAGTATGAGACCAAATCGCTCGGCGGCGAGTGGCTCAGGTGTTATTGTTGAGGTCGATTTCTCATTTCATGCAAACCTCCTGCCACGAGATCAACGTTGGTATCTCGCTGTAGAGGCCAAAAAACTCAGAGGTCGAGGTCGGTCTCTTGCTAGTGCGTATGTGGAAGAAGGCATTTGTAGGTTCGTGAGCGGCAAATATTCCTTGGGTCACGATCACGCCATTATGATGGGTTATGTCGTGGTAGCTCCCATTGCCACCGCCGTTGAACGGGTAAGAAGGAGTATGGACCGCACAGCCGAGAAGACATCCCAAGATGTCGCCTTGGGTGCAGTACCTGAATTCTGTAGGCACCCTTATACCTATGCCAGCACTCATCAACAGCACGGCGCAAAAGGCCCATTTAAGCTTGTACATCTTTTCGTAGAAGTCTGTTGAAAAATAGGGCATGATAGTGAGGTTGGTGGTATAGGGTGCCGCTGCGATGGAGGTTGGCAGCACACGCGGTAGAAGAGACCTTCGTCGTCGGCCGGAAGCGTGGAGCCTGGCGGCGCGTTCCTGCGGGCGACGGTCAGCATCCGGCGCTTGATCTCGTCGTTGTCGATTTCAGCGATGGGGCTGTCGCTGGCGAAGGTCATGTAGGCGGACTCGCGATGGATCTGCCGCATCACCTTGAACCCGGCCCGTAGGCCCGCCGGCGAGAGGAAGCCCATGGTGATGGCCGTTCGCATATGCCGTATGAAATTCCAAAACGATTGGTCCGGCGTCGTGGTCACCCACCGCCCATTGCGGTGGTGGCCGAACTTCATCTTCGAAGGCACGAGTGGCAGGTCCAGCTCCTCGCACAGGCGGAATGCCGTGTCGTAGGTGGAGGTGAAGACGAACGCGCCCATGTCCAGGGAGAACCCGTCAACCGTCTCTCCGCTGCCGCGTCCGCCCACATGGTCCTGGGCCTCGAGCAGGAGGGGAGTGACGCCCCGCCTCTTCAGCGTGTAGGCGGCGCTGAGGCCGGCGAAGCCCCCGCCAACGATAACGACGCGCTTGGTGCTCATCGGGGCGGACCCTCTTTCGCCTCGATCAATCGATGTCCCAGGCGTATTGCGCGGGGCCGCCGGCGCGCCATTCAGCGTCGCCCGGCTGAACCTGTCAATCCCCTAATGGTAGATGGCAAGTCCCAAATCGTAGCGGCCTTGGCAGTTGCTTCGGAAAAGTCTTGAGATGCAGTGAACTCATTGGCAACCACGATGCAGTCAATTCCCGCCGCGATTGCCGACTTCAACCCTCTTGCCGAGTCTTCAACAACCACCGTTTCATCGGCAGTCGCGCCAAAACGTTCGAGCCCTCGCAGATAGGGTTCGGGATGTGGTTTAGCTCGCGCGTAGTCCTCCCTATCCAAATAGAAGTCCATATAGTCCAGGATGGGCCGATGTTCGTGTATGAGGTCGAAGTCAGCTCGTTTGCATGTCGTGACTATAGCCATCCTATACGTACCTGCGAGCTCGGCCAGCGTTTGCAGGACACCCTCAATCTCGATGTCTTCCGTTCTAAGATATTCCTGATAGTAGGCATTGCGGACCTCGCGCTGCCTGCTGATGGTCTGATCATCGATACCTGCCGCCACGGCTTGGGTCCAGGTCGCGAATCCCTGGGTCATGTCACGGAGATATTGGTCTCTGTCCAAAGTAAACCCAATGTCAGCCAGGGCGCGCTCTCCGGCTTTGAAATACCAGAATTCGGTATCCACCAGAACCCCATCATGGTCAAAGAGGATGAATTTCTTCACCGTTGGTCCCTATTGCCCGCCGTACACCTTCATGTGATTCCTTCAAGATTGCGTTCCAGGCGCGTCTCGATCGGTTGGTCGGCATCTGGAAACTCGAAAGAGCGACCGGTGATCTTCTCGTAAAGGTAGATGTAGCGCCTTGATAGCTCGACGACAAGGTCATCCGGTGCCGGTGGCAGGACCTCATCCTCGTAGGGGTTGCAATTCTCCCTGAACCAGAGCCGGAGAAATTCCTTGTCGACGTTGTCGGGTTCCTGGCCCTCCCGCATGCGCTGTTCATAGGTGTCGGCGATCCAATAGCGGCTAGAGTCAGGGGTGTGGATCTCGTCGACCAGGAGAATCTCACCGTTCTCGCCGCGGCCCATCTCATATTTCGTATCGACGAGAACCAGGCCGTGCTCGGCTGCCGTAGCTTGACCGAAGGCGAAGAGCTCCTGGGCGATGCGGCTACATTGTTCCCAATCATCGGCCGTCATCCAGTTCTCGGAGACGATCTCGTCAGGGCTGATCGGACGGTCGTGATCCTCGGCTTTGGTTGTTGGTGTGAGGTAGTTCGTCGGGAGCTTCTGGTTTTTCACCAGGCCGTCGGGCAAATCGATTCCGCAGTAGTGACGCCGCCCACTCTGGTAGACCGTCCAGAGGGCGGTGCTGGTGGTGCCGGTGATGTATCCGCGCACGACGAACTCAATCGGAAAGACAGTGCATTTCTCGGCAATGGTGACGTTTGGATTGGGGACGGAAAGAACGTGATTCGGCACAATGTGGCGAGTCTGTTCAAACCACCATGCGCTCGTCATGTTGAGGGCCTGCCCTTTGAAGGGCACAGCGGCCAACACCCGGTCGAAGGCGCTCTGTCGGTCGGTGGTAATAAGTGCCAAACGATCCCCAAGATCGTATCGATCTCGTACTTTGCCTATGGACTTGGAACCTTGTGAGACATTCGTCTCAATGAGGCAGTTGCCGAGCTCTTGTCGTATTCGATCCGCGTAGCCCTCTGGGGTGTAAATGGCGTTCTCCATCTACCATTGCCTCCTTAAGGCCAAAAGCCTATACGTGGTGGACCGAATGGGACTCGAACCCACGACCTCCGCAATGCGAGTGCGGCGCTCTTCCGACTGAGCTATCGGCCCTGAGGCTGTAGTTTAGGCCGCGCCCGCCACGCGCACCTGCGTGCGCCCGCGCCGGCGCTCGAAGACCACGTGGCCCTCGATGAGCGCGAAGAGCGTGTGGTCGCGCCCGACGCCGATGTTGGGTCCGGGCCGCAGCTTGGTGCCGCGCTGCCGCACGATGATCTCGCCGGGGTGCACGTACTCACCGTCCGAGCGCTTGACGCCCAGCATCTTGGGGTTGCTGTCGCGGCCGTTGCGGCTGCTGCCGAGGCCTTTCTTGTGAGCCATAGGTGTCTGCGCCTCTCTGTCTAGTCGGCGTCCGCCGCCGCCGGCTCTCGGTCGATGCCGTCAATGCGTACTCGCGTGTAGCGTTGCCGGTGGCCCATGCGCCGCCGGTGCCGCTTCTTGGCGTGGTAGGTGAAGATCCGCACCTTGCGTCCCTTGACTTCGCCCAGCGCCGTGCCGCGCACGGTTGCGCCGTCCAGGGTGGGCGTGCCCACGTGCCGGCCGTCGTCGTCATCGATCAGCAGCACGTCCTCGAACGCCACCGGTCCGGACGACTCGTCCCGCAGCTCCACGTCGATAACGTCGCCGGCCTGCACGCGGAACTGCTGGCCACCCGAGCGGATCACCGCGAACGACATAGGACTCCTCGTGGATACATGGGGCGGGCGCCGGATTCAGGACAAGGCGCACCTCCCGTATGGTATCAGCCGCGGTTGACCCGCGCCGGTGCTGGGCGCATGCTTCGCACGAAACCGGTGCGGGTAAGGAGTGTGGCGTGCAGTACCGCGAGATGGGAACGCCGGAGCTTCGCGTGAGCGTGGTCGGGTTTGGCGGCTGGCCCATGGGCGGGCGCTTCTACGGCGCGGACATGGACGCCGAGGCGACGGCCACGATCCATGCGGCGATCGACCAGGGCATCAACCTGTTCGACACCGCCGCCGGCTACGGCATGGGGCACTCCGAGGCGCTGATGGGCGCCGCGCTGCGCGGCCGGCGCGACGAGGTGATTGTGGTCACCAAGTTCGGCATCGACCGGGACGAATCGGTGCACGCCTACCGGCGCGACGGGCGCCCCTCGGCGGTCCGCCGGGGCTGCGAGCAAAGCTTGCGACACCTCGGCGTGGACCATATCGACGTGTTTCTGCATCACTGGCCCGATCCCGACACGCCCATCGCCGACACCATCGGCGCCGCCAAGGAGCTGGTCGACGAGGGCAAGGTGCGGTTCATCGGCGTCTCGAACTACACGCCCGCGCAGATGGCCGAGGCTTCCGCCGTCCTGCCCATCGTCGCCAACCAGGTCGGCTATCACATGCTCGACCGACGCCACGCCGAGCGGATCTTCCCGTCGTGCGAGGAGCACGGCGTGGGGGTGATGGCCTACGGATCACTGGCGCACGGCGTCCTGGCCGGGCAGTTCACGCTCGACACCAAGCTCAACGAGGACGACTGGCGCGCCACGGGCTATGCCTTCGGTCTGCCGATCTTTCACGCCGACCACCTGCCGCAGAATCTCGAGGTCGTGGAGCAGGTGCGCGCGCTCGCCGAACAGGCGGATCTCGATCTGCCGCAGCTGGCGCTGCGCTGGGTCATTGAGAATCAGACTGTCTCAACGGCACTCGTGGGATTTCGCAATCCAGCCGAGGTCGCCGCGGCGGTCGCCGCCGCCGATGCCGACATCCCCGCGGCCGTCATGCAGGAGGCAGAAGGCGTCACCCGCGCGGCCTACGAGCGCATGCGGGCCGACGAGCAGCCGCCGGCCGGGGTCGGGCCGCTGCGGCGGGAGGCGTAGGGGCAGCGCAGCGCACCGTGGCTTTGGCCACGGTTGACCCGCGCCCGACCGCGGCGCAAGCTTCGCCCCAAACAGGTTGGGGAAGGAGTGCGGGCGTGCAATATCGCGAGATGGGGACGCCTGAGCTCCGGGTGAGCGTGGTCGGATTTGGCGGCTGGCCCATGGGCGGACGCTTCTACGGGGCGGCCATGGATGACGAGGCCACGTCCACCATCCATGCGGCGATCGAGCAGGGCATCAATCTGTTCGACACCGCCGCCGGCTACGGCTTTGGGCATTCCGAGAAGCTGATGGGCGCGGCCCTGCGCGGACGACGCGATGAAGTGATCGTGGTCACCAAATTCGGCATCGAGCGCGACGAGTCCGTGCAGGCCAACCGGCTGGATGCTCGACCCGCGACGCTTCGCAGCAGCTGCGAGCGCAGCCTGCGGAACCTCGGCATGGACCATGTCGACGTGTTCCTGCACCACTGGCCGGACCCCGACACGCCGATCGCCGACACCATGGGCGCCTGCAAGGAACTCGTCGACGAGGGCAAGGTCCGGTTCGTCGGCGTCTCGAACTATACGCCCGAGCAGATGGTCGAAGCCGCGGCCGTATTGCCCATCGTCGCCAACCAGGTCGGCTATCACATGTTCGACCGGCGCCATGCCGAGCGCAGATTCCCCGCCTGCGAGGAGCATGGCGTCGGGGTGATGGCCTACGGATCGCTGGCGCACGGCGTCCTCGCCGGGCAGCTAACGGCGGACACCAAGCTCGATGAGGACGATTGGCGGGCCACCGGGTGGGCCTTCGGCCTGCCGCTGTTTCGCGCCGATCATCTGCCGAAGAACCTCGAGGTCGTCGACCAGGTGCGAGCGCTGGCGAAGCAGGTCGGACTGGACTTGCCGCAGCTGGCGCTGCGCTGGGTCATCGAGAATCAGACCGTCTCAACCGCGCTCGTGGGATTCCGCAATCCGGGCGAGGTCGCCTCGGCGGTGGCTGGAGCCGAGGCTGACGTGCCCGCCGCCGTCATGCAGGAAGCCGACGCCACGACGCGCGCGGCCTATGAGCGCATGCTGGAGGATGAGCTGCCGCCGGCCGAGCTCGGTCCGCTGCGCCGAAACGCCTAGGAGCGGCGCCCGCGAGCCCAATTGACCCGGTTGCCCATGCGTGAACTCTCACTCCGTTCGTGGTGAGCCTGTCGAACCACGCCCTTCGACAAGCTCAGGGCGAACGGATTGGCACTGAGAATCAGGCCCCTGGGAAGTGCCGTTAGGAGCGGCGCAGCGCCACGCCGAGCAGCCGGGCGCCGGCCTCGCGCAGCACCCTCGCAGCCTGCACGGTGGAATCGCGGCGCGAGGTGCGCCGTGAGGCCAGGAGCACGGTAGTGGTGCACGCCGCGGTGACGGCGCGCGTCTCGGCCACGTCGAGCACCGGCGGGCACGCCACCACCACCAGGTCATTGCCGTCGGCGGTTTCGGCCAGCAGATTCCGAAAGGCCTCGGCCACGAGCAGCGCGGCATTCGACTCGGAGACGGCCGGTGCGGTGACGGTCGGGGCGTTTGCGGGCGCCGCCGAGCCGTCGCGCGGCTCGGACACGTCCGCGTCCACCAGCGCCACTCGACGTCCGGTTTGCTCCACCGATGCCGCCAGCGCCGCCGCCACGTCCAGCCGCCGGGTGTCGGCGCGGGGGCTGGTCACGGCTACTAACGAGTGCGGCGCGTCGGCCAGGGCCACGAGCACGTTGGTGCGCAGCTCGTCGATGCCGGGCATGGCTGCTCCGCCGCCGCTTTGACCCATCAGGCGCCGCCCTCATTTCGCGCCGGCGCAATCCCTGGGGCGATGAGCCACGCCACGGCGGCGCCCACCAGGGCGCCCACGATCGCCGCAACCGGGATTACCACCTCACCGCGCGGCCACGTTGGCGCGCCCGGCGCCCGCGCGGCGTCGATGACCGCGATCTCGAGTCCCTTCTCAGGGTCGTTCAGGCGGGCCGGCGTGGCGATTTCGGCGACCAGCGCCTCCGCCAGCCCGTTCACCACTGCCGCCGCGCGGTCCGCGTCCTCATCCTCGGCTTGAATCGTCACCAGGAGCCGGTCGGAGTCGCCGTTGGTCCGCACCCGGTGGACGATGTCGGCATCGGACAGGCCGCCCCGGACCTCTGGGCTCAGCCGCATGGCGTAGTCCTCGGAGTCGACCCAGACGGCATAGTTCCGGATCAGGCGCGACGCGGCTTCCGAGGCGCCCAGGTCGGCGATCCGCGGTCGGATCGAGACGTCGGTCGAGGCCCGGTAGACCGGCTCGGCCACCACCACCACGATGACGCTCACGATCACGGCGATCACCGCCGCCGCCGCGCCCGCGATCACGATGGACTGCCAGCGCATCACGGGCCCGGTCACGGCAGGCGGCCGATCACCGGCGCGTCGATCAGCTCGGTCACGTCGGACTCGTGCAGCCGATTGAGCCGCCAATCCGCCACCAGCGCAATGGCAACGGCCAGAATCAGCGCCACCGCGGACTTGAGCACCACGTCGAGCGCCGCCAACGCGCGCGGCGGGCGCTCAGGCTCGTCGGTCTTGTCGATCAGCCGCAGCGTGCCGATCTCACCGAGCGTGGGGTAGTAGGCATTCTGATTGTCAATCAGCAGCGTCACTATGCTGTCGATCAGCGCTTGCGCCGCCGGACCGTCGCCCCAATCCAGCTCGATGCGCAGCCCGCGCGAGAGCGGAAAGACGTCGATGGTTTCGAACATGGTGCGGAAGTCCATCGTGTGGCCGGCGTCGACGACCTCGGCATGCGCCAGCCGCAGCAGTTCGCGGCCGCGCGTGAGGCGCGCCAGGTCCTCGATCACGATTCCCGCCGCCTGCGCCCGGCTGCTTTCGGCGCCGTACTGCAGGCGCTGGCTTTCCTCCGGCAGGTTCAGCGTGAGGACGAGTTCGGCCTCGGCGCGCAGTCCCACCGGTCCCACGAGCTGCCACAGAATGGCGGCGACGATCGTGGCGCCGGTGACGGCGGCAATGAAGACCCACCAACGCTGCACCACTCGCCCAAAGCGTGCCGACGACACTTACGTCGACCCCTCGGTTGCGCACGCCCGCTCGATGGTCAGGTCGATCGCCCGGCGCAGCTTGGACCGAAACACGCCGGCGTCGAATTGCGCCGCGTGGCGGACCAATTGGGTTGGATCTACCGGCATGTCGGCGACACGCGCAAGAGCCTGCTTCAGGCTGGCCACGGTCGGCTCGTGAAACAGCACGCCCGTCTCGCCGTCGCGCACGGTCTCCAGCGCGCCGCCGGCGGCGTACGCCACCACCGGGCGGCCGGCGGCCTGGGCCTCTACCGGAGCGATGCCGAAATCCTCCTCACCGGGGAACACGAACGCGCGGCAGCGCGCCATGTGCCGTCGCACCTCGTCGTCTGACACCCGGCCCGCAAACGTGACGGTCGGCCCGGCCATCCGACGCAGGGAGTGTAGGTCGCGGCCGTCGCCCACGACCAGAAGCGGCAGCGAGGCCTCCGTGCAGGCGCGCACGGCCAGGTCGATGCGCTTGTAGGGAATCAAACGCGACACGACGAGAAAGTAGTCGTCCACGTCCGTCGTGGGCGTGAACCGCGTCGTATGCACGGGCGGGTGCACCACCAGGGCCTCGCGCCCGTAGAAGCGGCGGATGCGCTCGGCCACGGCCTGCGAAATGGCGACGAACTGCGTCACCCTCTGCGCCGCCGCGCGGTCCCACCGCCGCATCCACCACAGCAATGGCGCCAGCGCCCGGGGCAGCCAGGCGGGATAGCCCTCGCGCAGCAAGTACGCCTCCGGCATCCATACGAACCGCGTTGGCGTCAGGCAATAGCACACGTGGATAGCTCCCGGCGGGGTTTGAATGCCCTTGCAAAACGCGCTCACGTTGCTCAGCACGACGTCGGCGTCGCGAATTCGCATCGACTGAAACGCGACCGGATAGAGCGGGAGAAACGCCTGATGCCGCGTGCGCCAGCCGGGCAGCCGCTGCAGCCAACTTGTGCGAACGTCGAGGCGGCGAAACGCGGGGTCCACCAGGTCCGGGGCATAGAACGACGTGTAGACGGGAGCGTCCGGATACATCGCGTGCAGCTGCTCCAGCACCACTTCGGCGCCGCCCTGCTGATTGAGCCAGTCGTGGACGAGGGCGACGCTCATTCCGGCACTCCGGCGGCTCGGCGCGATCTCAGAATGCGCCGCGTCCGGACAGCACGGCCGGAATCGTCTTCACCAGGATCCTCAAGTCGAGGCGGAGCGACCAGTTCGCCACGTAGTACGTGTCGAGCATCACCATCTCCTCGAACGGCAAGTCGCTGCGTCCGCTGACCTGCCACAGTCCGGTGAGGCCGGGATGCACGCGCAGCCGGTGCCGCGCCCAGTCGTCGTATTGGGCCACCTCGTCGGAAACCTGCGCTCGGGGACCCACCAGGCTCATGCTGCCGGTCAGGACGTTGAAGAGCTGCGGCAACTCGTCGAAGCTCATGCGGCGCAGGACGCGTCCGACCCGGGTGCGTCGCGAGTCGTCGCGAATCTTGAAGAGTGCCGGGTGCGGGCCACCGGCGATCAACTGGCGCTTCAGCGCCTCCGCGTCCACCACCATCGACCGGAACTTGAATAGGGTGAACTCGGCGCCGTCTTTGCCGATGCGTGTCTGGCGAAACAAGACGGGGCCGCGCGAATCCGCCCGAATGGCAATCGCGATCACGAGACACAGCGGCGCGCAGAGGATGAGCCCGAGCAGGCTCACCACGATGTCCAGCGCGCGCTTTTGCACGTATTTGAAGCCGACGATGGCGTTGTCGCTCAGTGTGACCAGGGGGATCCCCGCCAAGGGGTGAATCTCCATCCGGCCAAACTGCGCTTCCAGCAGATCGGGCACCGCCCGGAAGCGCACGCCGTGGACCCGGCAGCGCTCGATGAGCGGTTGCAAGTTGTGTTGCGTGGTCGCCGACAGCGCGATGTACACCTCGTCGATCGTCTCGGTTCGAATCAGCACTTCCAGGTCGTTGAGGTCGCCCAGCCGCTGAAAGCGGCCGAATCCCGTGCCGTTGGCCTGGTCGTCGCTCTCCTCCAGGTAGCCGATCACGCGGTTGCCCGATGCCGGTGATGCGGACAGCTGCTGCATCAGGTATTTGGCCACGACCCCGCTGCCCACGACCAGGATGCGCTGGTTGTCAAAGCCGGCCCGGCGCACCAGCTGCACCAGGCCCAGCCGCAATCCCAGCCACACCAGCGTGCCCACGGCGCCAGCCGCCCCCAGGTACATGAACATCAGGCGCGAGAAGAACAGCGGCCGCGAGACGAAGAACACGAAGACCACCGCCGCCGTGCCGATCACCACGCCCGCCGCAATCCGCGGCAGCTCGTCCAGGACCGACACGCTGCGACGCCTCGAATACCGCCCCAGCACGTAGAAGCTGAGCACCGTGACAGGGATGAAGAGCCCGGCGACGACCCAATAGGCGTCGACGGGCGTGAACTGAAACTCGTTGAGCTCCGGACCCAGGCGCCAGACGTAGCGCAGGGCGTAGGCGAACATGAAGGCGCCAAAGAGCATGGCAACATCGCCCAGTGCGGTCAGCCACGGCGAGGTCAGGACGCGCCACGGCGTCCCGCGGGCGCGGCCCACGGACTCCGGTGGGGGCGCCGGTGCGGTTACCGCGATTTCAGGACGCTCTGATACGCGTTGAGACATGTCTCAGCTGCCGATTGCCAACTGAATCGCTGGGCTTGGACGAGACCCCGCGCGCGCATGGCGTCGCGGCGTTTAGGTGACTGCAGAACTCGATCCATGGCGTCGGCCAAGGCGGCTTCATTCCGTGGCTCGACGGTGATCCCGGCGTCTCCCACGACTTCCGGCATGGACGACCGGTTCGACGTGATCACAGGCGTGCCGCTGGCCATGGCTTCGAGCGGTGGCATGCCGAACCCCTCATAGCTGGAGGGGTACACCAGCAAGTCTGCTGCACTGTACCAAAAGGGAAGCTCCGCTTGATCAACGTAACCGAGCCATCGCGCGTGACCGGCCATCTGCGCTGCTTCGATGAGGTCGGGCAGATCCACATCCATCCATCCACGCCCTCCAACGATGACCAGCGAGCCCGCGTAACGGCCCTCGCGCCGCAGACGGGCGAACGCGCGTATCAGCACGTCGACGTTCTTGCGGGGCTCGATGGTTCCCACACTGAGCACGAAGGGCCGCCGCACGCCGTGCGCGGCGCAGAACGCCTCGACCTCGGCCTCGGGGCGCGGATGAAACTGGGGTTCCACACCGGCGTAGACCACCGAAATCTTGTCCGGCGGCACGCCGAACAGCTCGATGAGGTCGCGGCGCGTCGACTGGGAATCCGCCAGGACGGCGCTCGCTCGCCGCGTTGACAGGCGGGTGGCCGCGTGCAGGTACCACCGTCGGTGCGTCGGGTGGGTTTCGGGCGCCCGCAAGAACGACAGGTCATGAACCACCACCACATGCCGTCCCGGCGCGGCCAGAGGCGTCACGTTCAGAAACGAGTGCACGACGTCGGCGCCCGCCAGCGCGAGGTGCGCCGGCGCCGCCAGGTGCTCCCAGAGAATCCGCACCCAGGTGCGCGACGTTGGGAGACGCGTGCGCCGCAGACGGACGTCGGGCCGGGTGCGAAACGGCGGCTCGCGCACGCTGTCATTGAGGAAGATCGAGTAGCGGTGCCCGCCGTCAGCCTCGAGCACGGCATCGATGAGGCGCGCGGTGAAGCGGCTCACGCCGGCGTTGCGAAAGGTGGCTTCGGTGAAAACCGGCAGCGCGTTGAGGGCGATGTGAGCCATCCCGAGTGACTACCCTACAACGCCGAGACCGCGCCCTCGGGCGGCTGGTCGCCGTGCTCGTGACGGATGTGCTTCATCGGTAACGTGTGTAACGTCCCAGCAGCACCCTAGTCTGCGCCGCCGGATCCGGCGGGCTCGCCGGGCGCCATCGCGACGGACACCGCCGAGCCGAACGCCGCTCCGGCCAGGAAGATCATGCTGCTGAAGTAGAGCCAGATCAGCAGCACGACGACCGTCGCCAGCGGGCCGTAGATCGCGTTGAACGAGCCGAAGTTGGCCGTGTACCAGACGAAGGCGTTCTTCCCGATCTCGAACCCGACCGCTCCCACCAGTCCGCCCGCCAGCGCCGGACGCCAGGCCAGCCGCTCGGCGGGAACCAGGTGATACATCAGCCCGAACACGCCGGTGGCAAAGAGGATTGGCAGCAGCACGCCAAGCCAGCGCAGCAACCACCCCAACCAGGCGAACGGCGAGTCGCCGCCGAGCAGCTCCGATTGCTGCAAGAACGTCAGCACGGCGGTGGCGGTCACGGAGATGCCGAGAAGCCCGCCGGTGGCTATCGTCGTGGCAAGATCCAGCGCTCGGCCCTGAACGAAGGTCCGCCGCCGAGTCGCGCCGGTCGCCGCGTCGAGACCGCGCCGCAGCGCGCCAAACAGATTGCTGCCGGTCCACAACAGCGCGATGAGCGAGATGACGCCGACGCTCTCGCGGACGGCCGCCATCGAAGGCAGCGTGCTCTCCAGGAAATCCTCCGCCCCCGGGGCCAGATCTCCCGATTGGTCCGCGACGAATTGCACCAATACCTCGGGTTCCACCAGAAACGCCGCGATGGCCGTGATGAAGCCAATGAGCGGAAACAGGGAAACAAAGGTCTGAAAGCTGATGGCGGCCGCGAACGTGGGGAGCTGCTGCGTGCCAAATCGGTCCGCCGTGAGGTACAGCACTCGGAGCTGCGGATGGGCGTCGATCCACGCCATCGTGGCGCGGGTGAGCGACTCGACGGTTCCGCCGACGTGATCCTGGACGCGCCGTCCGGCGTCCGCCATGCGTCCCGCCGCTCGAGCCGGCCCGCCCAGCCGCTGTCGGAATCCGCGCTGCTTCACGGGTGCGCCGCCGTCCATGATGTGCGACCAAGAGTGCCAGAGTTGCTGGCGTGCGGCGGCGCGTCACGTTGAGCGTGCGCCGGCGTTTCATCAGCGGTGCCGCAGCCGTCCCGATGCTAGGCTAATCGCCTGTGAAATCCCCCCGCACTCGGTCCGCCATGCGCCGTGGGGCCGTGGCGCTCATCCTCGCCCTTGCGCTGTCCGCGCTGCCACTTCCTGTGGCGGCGGAGGTGCCCGAGGTGCCGTTCGGTACTGCCTGCGGCTACGGGGCCGACTTCCCGATCAACGGCGGCCAGTTTTTCACCCAGACGGGCAGCAACACCGGGGGCGGCTACCCCGTGGTCGATGACGACGCCGCCAAGTTCTGGACGGCGTTTCAGGAGCTCGGCGGCTATCAGATCGTTGGCTATCCCGTCTCGCACCGCTTCGTCCTGCATGGCTTTCTCGTGCAGGCGTTTCAAAAGATGGTGCTGCAATGGGACCCGTCCAAAGACGGCGTCAACGTGGCCAACACCATGGACATCATGAATCGGGAGGGCCACGACGAGTGGCTGGCAACGTTCCGGCAAGTCCCCCGGCACGCCACCCTGCCCGAGGATGCCGGCGTGCCGTTTTCCCAGATCATGGAGAACCACCTGGCGCTGCTGGATGTGAATCCGGCCATTCGCGACGCCTTTTTCGCCGTGCCCAGCTGGCTCACGCGCCTCGGGCTGCCCATCGCCTACGGCGACTTCGGCAGCATGGTGGCGATGCGGACGCAGCGTGCCGTGCTGCAACAGTGGCTCGTGGACGTGCCGTGGGCCCGCGCCGGGCAGGTCGTTTTCGCCAACTCGGGTGATTTGGCCAAGGAAGCCGGCCTGTTTCCGGCAGAGGCGATCGCGCCCGTCGATCCCCACGTTCCGCCAGCCGACGCGGACCTGGTGACGATCGGCTCCGAGATGCCGCGCCAGGGCGACGCGATCAGCATTCGGGTGCACACGGCGGCAGGTGGCGTGACCGTGAGTTGGAATGGTCGACCGGCGCCACTCGTTTGCCGCGACGGTGCCTGGCACGCCTTGCTTGGAACCGCCTCAACAGCCATGGCGGGGCCGCACGAATTGCAGGTCAGCGTCGGCGAGCGCATGGTCGACATTTCCGTCGAGCTCGCGGAGCGTCCCTTCCCGTCCGCGGAGTTCCACATCCCCGACAGCCACGAAGACCTGCTCGACGACGAGGTCGCACAGGAAGAGCGCGAGTTTCTGCATTCCATCGTCCTGCGGGTGAGCGGGGGTCCGCTGTGGACGGAATCGTTCCAGCGGCCCAGCAGCGGGCGGATCACCTCGCCCTACGGCGAGCGCCGCACCCTGCAGCCGGGATCGTTCATGTCGGTGCATGAGGGCGTCGACTACGCGGCCCCGACCGGCGCGCCGATCCCGGCGCCCAACCGAGGGCGCGTTGCATTTGTGGGGCCGCTCACAATCCGCGGCAACACGGTCATCCTGGACCATGGCTTCGGCGTCTTTACGCTCTTCTATCACCTGCACGACTTCTCGGTGTTGCTGGGTCAGGTGGTCGAGCGCGGCGCCACGGTCGGTCTGGTGGGCTCGACCGGACGCTCGACTGGTCCCCATGTCCACTGGGAGATGTACGTCGCGGGCGCCGCCGTCGATCCCATCGGCTGGGTGGACGGGTCCTTGTACATGCTGGGCGAGGCGGAGTCCTATGTTCCCGCCCGGATCGGCGACGAGCCCGTAGCCGGATAACCCGCCGGCCGCAGTCCGACTCCGCCGGGACGCCCCGCTAGAATCGTCACGCCGCCAAGCGCCCGTAGCTCAGCGGATTAGAGCACTGGTCTTCGGAACCAGGGGTCGGGGGTTCGAATCCCTCCGGGCGTGCCACGTACCCAGGCCGCTGCCCGATCCTGGCGCGAGCCAGCGGCGGTTTGTCAGATCGCCCTTGCTCTCGTCTGGCGGCCTTCAGTTTGCGCGGATTCGCGACTGGGACTACCTCGTGGCGCCATTTGCCTCGCGTATCTCGACAATCGTGCCATCCGGGTCAGAACAGCGGAACTGTCGAATAGATCTCCTCATAGTGATCGGAGACACCTTCAATTCCGCTGCAATCAATCGCTTTCGAATACCCTCAAGTTCGGAAGCGGATACAAAGATTAAAATTCTCGTTGGATCGATGCTCGACCCGTCGGATCTCAAACTCAATTGCATTTGACGGGCACGTAGATCACCAAAACTAGTGATCGGATATAGCACTAATTCCCCTCCAAAGCTTACGAACTCTGCCGTTTTCCTAGTGATCTCTAATCCGATTAAATCTCGATAGAAGCGTGTAGACAGCTCCAAGCTAGTGGCCTCAACTGCGATTGTAATCCGTCTCTTTCCATGAGGCGCAGTATTCTCGGTCGCACTAGTTTTTGAGATAGTCTCATTCGGAGTAGAGTCTGGTTGTAGGATGCGCTGCCTTTTGGTGATATGAAGCGTTTGACCATCGTCAGTTGCTAATTCAAAGCTTTTTATTTTGTTGCGTGTCTTCGTTGGAAAGTCACGCACGCAGGTGATTACACCCTTGCGTCCGTCTGGGAGCGGAATCTGTTCGCCGACACGAATCTGGGGCAATCGTCGGGAAAAACTTCTTACAGAATTTGCAGTCGTCTCCAGGACTGGCATGTTAGTGGATGCGACCAAGTTCCGTGCTGTGGCTTTCAAGTGGCAGTAGTCCTGGACTTTGCCTGAGATTCCACTGAGCCATTCTGAGCCGCATATCGCGCCAAGAAGGCCTCCGGTCATTGACGCTAATGTGTCGGTATCGGCACCGCGGCTAAATGCACCGGCTAGGATTCCCTGAGCAGGGCGAGAAGCGTAGCGGGATGCGAGATAGAGCGCACCCGCCGCCGTAACCGTGCCGGCACCGCTGATCCGTCGTTCGAAGGCACCAAGGCTTCCGAGTGTTTCGCGGTCTACGGCGAGTGAGCCCTGAGCGATCGCTAATGCCGACACGTCAAGGAGCTCGACCATTCGCTCTACGGTCGTTTCCCAAAGGCGCGAATACTCAATTTCGAGATGACGGTCCATAGCTTCCCTCCACCCAGTGGGGAGATTCTTGGGAAGCTGAGACCAAGTCTCGACGGAAACCTTCGTGTCAGCGATGAGCTCGCCGTAGTCAAGACTTCGCTCCCTGCGTAGGGCTCGCCACAGAGCGTAGGCGTAGGCGAGGGCGCCAACATGTGCTACCGGGTGGCCGTGCGTCGTGATGCCATCTTCTACAACAGTTGCGGCAATAGGGCTAAAGTCGCGGCTGCTTGCGCCGCGCAGGCAGTGGGGCAGCACGCGCATAGCCACACCATTTCCACCTGCATCGAAATACCTCGCGGGATTGTCTTGGAGCCATGGCGGCTTTCCTGCTGTCCAAGAGCGGGCTGCCTGTTTGGTGGCGGCGCCTCCGCCCCTCTCGTACAGTAACCAGAATGGCAGTTCCACGGCTGTCCAACGCTTCAACCACGAGTCCTCAGCCCGAAGAGCACGCGCTAGCGCTAGGACTAGTTGAGTGTCGTCGCTGTATTCTCCTGCGCCAATCTCCGCCTCGTATGCCGCATAGCGGCCACCCTCTCGGCGCCACCACGGAAAGAAATCCATCCTCGGTTCGGCCTCTTTCTGAGCCCGTACCCGATGTCCGCGATCTTCCTGGGGCCAGCCGAGAGCGTCGCCGACTGCAACTCCTACAAGCGAGCCTTCTGCTCGCGGCAGCAGCGTCGCCGCCTTAGGGCTAGTCACCTGTAGTCTCCCGGTGATCCCAATCCACCTCGGCAGGGCGCCTCCCTGAGCGGAGTAGCCCCGACAGTTTATAAGGGTCGAAGACCGCTTGGCAGACCCGGTACCTAAAAACATTCTCGCTCAGGCCAAGCTGGCGAAGACCGACGAATGTCCTCCTCGCCTGTCCTTCGCTGGCAACGATCACATGCTGGATGTCCCTAAGCGGGACATGCCGATGCACAAGCACCTCGGCCTGTTCGTCTGTTGGGCATGCTAACGGCAGCTCGTCCCGGGTGAAAGTGCGATTGCCCGTGCCCTGCACGCTGGACTCATAGAGTGACTCGAATGCTGCTGTCCCGCTACGTACGAGTCTCCCTCCTTCGGCCGCTGCGTTTCGAGGGCAGAAGAGAGTCGTGTCAGCCCACAGATGCTTCGGCTCGATTGTTAGGCAGACCCAGTCCGGGAACAGGGAGGAGGCACTGGCCGTATCACTGCGGCGTCTGCGCCCGTACCACGAATTCGGGTACTCGATCGAGCAACAAATGTAGTCGGGGTGGCCGTCCAATCGCTGGAGGTCTTGTTTATTGAAGGTGTCTCGATCGTGTTTCTCCAGCTGTCTGGTTGACAGGAGCCCTTCACCACTCGCGATGTGTACTAGATTCCGAAACGGCGTCAAATGGCATAATCGGCTTATCCCTCGCCGCATTGACGCCCTCTCAATCTCCGCGATCAACGCTTCACTTCAATCCAGAGCTTCCGATTATCGGGCATCAGACTTGTCAGTTGTCCGGCGTGGGTCAGAATCAAACCCTGGCGTGCTCTTGTGACACCAACGTAGAGAAGGCGGCCATCGCTGGCCTCAGCTTCCTGGTCGCTCGACGCAGCAGCAAGCTGTTGATCAGGCCAGCGCTCTGTGGTCATTCTTGGCATGATGACCGTGTCGAATTCGAGTCCCTTCGCGCCATGGACAGTCCCGATTGAGATCCCGGGATCGGGGTTCCAAGTGGCCAGGTTTCGGTCGACACGCTGTGCGTTCGGAAGTTGCTGCGCAAACGCCGATACATCTGTGTTTCGGCGCAGGAGGATACCCACGCTTCCCGACCTGGCGGCATTCTGTGCCTGCCCGATCACGAAGCGGGTCTCCCCACCATTCGAATCGAAGCTTACTACCGTTGGCGGCGGACCGGCGGCAGCAAACCCGGTTGGTGCGACCATATCTGGCTCGCCAGCGTAGTAAGGCATCCTGGCGATCGCCAGACCAAGCGCTGCTATCTGAGGAGAGTTCCGATAGTTCTTCTCGAACTTCCACGGGGTGCCAGCCCTCAGACCAGCGTCGCTCCACGTTAGTCTCCGTCCGTAGATCTGTTGTGCCACATCGGCGAACATCGTGAGCGAACCATCGCCAGGCACTGCGAGCGCGAGTGAGCGGACCATCTCGGGCGAAAAGTCCTGCCCTTCGTCGATCACGATGTGCCGGTATCGACGCGGAGCATCGTCTTGTCGAAGAGCCTGGCGCGCCGCGCTCGCAAGATCGTCCCAGTCATAGGACCAGCCATTTGCCTTGCGCAGGGCGTGGTACTCGGTGAGCACCTCATACATCGCCGGACGTTGCTCCCGGGTGATGCGTGCGTTAGAACGGCCTATCCGTTCTCGCGCGACATAGTCGTCCTTGTCCCCTATCCCGTGTTGCTTCATCCACCGAATCTCGTCTGAGAAGAATGCCGTGGGACGGCTGAAGAGTGATACTCCCTTGTGCCGCGCGGCGACACGGCAGACTGCCTGGTCGATCAGGCGATCACTGTCGACAGGCATGCAAATGGCATTCCACCACATCAAGTTCTGACTGGCGAGGTACCCGCGGGCAAAGCGGTGGTAGGTGACGACGTCAACGTTGGCGAACTCCGGCGGGCGCAGATGCTCCAGATAGGTCACGAGCGTTTTGTTGAAGGTTGTGAGGAGCGTACGGCCACCGTGTTCAGCGAGTTGATTGGCGAGGTAGGTGGCTCGGTGGATCGCCATCGTGGTCTTGCCAGAGCCGGCTGTGCCGAGCACGACGATATGCCCTTCGGGCTTGAGGGCAACGACCTCGCGTTGTTTCCCCTGGGGGACCGGTAGTGCCACGCTCCCCATTGTTGCAAGTGATGGGCTGAGCCGCGCTGGCGTCCACCTGAGGCTGAGCGGGGCTGCTCGATCGCACGTTGAGAACTCTCTCTGGCTACTGAGCCGTGCCTCGGAACCGGCTATAGCGCGGCAGTTGGTCGCCCCTTGTGCGCCGCTCCAAACGCGATACGGCCTGCCGCGCGCGCCCCGCTAGAATCGTCACGCCGCCAAGCGCCCGTAGCTCAGCGGATTAGAGCACTGGTCTTCGGAACCAGGGGTCGGGGGTTCGAATCCCTCCGGGCGTGCCACGATTCCAGGTCGGCAGAGCGCGGCGTCCGAAGGCTCGGCGGCGGCGCGAATCGACGGGAGCGGACGACGCTGCGGCGGATAGCCATCATCGGGGGCGGAATCTCGGGGCTGGCCGCCGCATGGGGCCTGCACCACCACCCGGACCGATTTGACTTCCGGCTATTCGAAGCGCGGGACCGGATAGGCGGAAACGCGATCACCGCCGATATGCCGCAGGACGACGGCAGCTCCATTCCCTTCGATATCTCCGTAACCGCGTGCATTCCGTCGGTGTATGACCACATCGTCATCTTGATGGAGAAGTTTGGCATCGAGTTGGTCGATACCCGCTTCAGCTACAGCGTGAAGTACCGCGGCCAGATCTACGCCCACGACTTCGACTCCGAGATCAAAAGGCAGCTGCAAGGCGAGATCGCGAAGTTTCAACGGCTCCTGCGGCGGCTGCACTGGATTGGTTGGCTGAGCCGCGCCCGGTCGAAACTGCTCAACGCCCTCAACCCGTTTAACTACATCAGCATGGGCACGCTTCTGAATCTGGGAGGATTCTCCGGAGACTTTCGGTACAAGATCCTCAAGCCCATGTTCGTCAATTTCCTGATGGCGACCAACGTGTTCGACATGCCTGCGGCGCTCTTCGCGCGATACCTCGAGTTCTTCGATATCGAAACCGCCACACGCATGCAGACGTGGGATCAGGGCACCCGCCGCATCTATGAAAACCTGTCGGCGGACTTTCGGGACAAGATCTACCTCAACCGCCCGGTCCAAAAGGTGTATCGAAGGTCGTCCGGCGTTGTCGTCGAGGACGAAGACGGCGTGACGGAGACGTTCGACGAGGTGGTTTTCGCGTGCAATGCCAACCAAACCTTGATGATGCTCGATAAACCCACCCTGCTGGAGCGCTACATCCTCTCGTCAATTCGATATGAAAGCGAGCTCCACAACCACACCGTCGTGCACTCCGACGCTGCCGTTCTCCCCGACAATGACGTGATGCCGCTGGAGACTCGGAGCAACCATATCGAGCAGTACGGCGCTCGACCGGACAACTACGAAATCACCTACATCATGCACAACCAGCAGCCATGGGCCAATCAGTCCGACAAGCCGTGTCTCGTTACCTACAATCCGATCAGCGAGATTGATGGCCAAAAGATTGTTGGAAAGTGGTGGTTTCAACATATCGTGCACGACGTGCGACATGTGGCATGGGTCATGAACCTCTTCCAATTCATTCAGGGAAGAAGGCGAACGTGGCACTGCGGGGCGCATACCCTGGTAAACAGCCAGGAAACATGCTTCGTGAGTGGGCTGGCCGTTGCCACGCAGATGGGCGCGGACTATCCCTTTCGTGATCCCACGGCAAGGCGTGCGTTCAACCATTACGGCAGCATCATGCACGGCTGGCGCTTCAAGAAAGCGACGGATTGAGCGCCACGAAAGACGCGACCGATATCTAGCGAAACTATCCGACGATCGTGCGAGTGGTGGGCGACAATCGAGGATGCAGATACTGTGTAAGCTATCGTTCGAGTATTCGATCATCTGACATGGAGTGTCTTGAAGAGATTTGTCGTTGCCGCCGGTCTGCTCGAGCGGTACAATTACCCCTAAGTGCGGCAAGTGTGCGAATGCCTAGGCCGGTCGCGAGCGTGCACAAGGACGAAGTGCCATGGCTGTTGCGGAAGATACGTCCACTCGACAGTTAAGCCTGTCCGAAGAGCTTCTGCTGATGCTCCTCAATGAGGAGAGCGGTTACTTTCATCAGGTTCCTGGTTGGCACCTGAACTGCGCCGTTGTCGGCGCGGCGCTCGCCGAGCTTTCGCTCATGTCGCGCATCGACACGGACATCGAGTCTCTGTTTCTCGTCGACCGGACGGAAACGGGCGACCCGACGCTCGATCCCATTCTTGAGGAGATAGCGAACGAGCCGGGTCGGCACAATGCCCAGTATTGGATCGAACGGCTGGCGCCCCGCGCCGATTCAATCATCGATCTCACGCTCGATCGCTTGGTTGAAGCGGAGATTCTGGATCATCACGAGGGCGGATTTTGGACGCTTGCCCGGGCCGTGCGGCAGTCGGAAATGTTCGGCAGTTCTCCCGAGGGATCCGCGGCGCAATTTGTGAAGACTCGCATCGGCAAGGCGATTTTCGATAGCGAGATCCCCGACCCGCGAGACGTGATCATCGTCTGCCTCGTCAATACCTGTGATGTGTTTCGCTTCATCTTCCAGCTTGAAGAGAAGGATGAGGAGCGCATTCACTTCATCTGCAATATGGACTTGATCGGTCGGTCGATCGCCGATGCCGTGGCCCAGAGCCTTGCCGCCCCGCTGCTCCAGCACTCCGCCCTGACCAAGAAGATTCCGACGGTCCCGCTGTGGCGGCTGATGCTGAATCGACATGTTCGCGGCGGGAACTTTCCTGCCCTCTTCGCGGAGCTCACGGAAGAGTACGGGCCGGTGTTCGAGATCCGACCGCCGTTTGTGGAACCCATGATTTTCATTGGCGGCCTCGAGGTGAACCGGTGGGTCCATCGGAGTGGACGCAGGTACCTGAGGACGAGGGACTATTTTGCGGACTTCGAAAAGGTCTATGGCGCGTCGGGCGTATTGCCGTCCCTCGACGGCGCCGACCACTTCCGGCTTCGCAAGTCGTTGGGCCCGGGGTATTCCCGGGGCAGGCTCGTAGGACAACTGGACCAGGTCTACGAGCATGCGCGGGGATATATGGCGGATTGGGAGGTTGGAGCAACCTACCAAGCAACCGAGATGTGCCGGCGAATGATCAACGCGCAGCTCTCACCGCTCCTCATCAGCGTTGATTCGCAGGATGTGTTCGCGGATCTGGCGAGGTTCAAGGAACGGGCGCTCAGCGTTCACGTCGCCAAGGTGCTGCCCAAGTTCATGCTGCGCACTCCAGGCATGCGGCGCCGGATGAGGTCCTTGGACACACTGCTGAAGCGGGTGCAGCTTGGCCACACGCCCGCCCAGCGGGCTGGATGTCCGCGCGATCTTGCCGACGACCTTCTCAGCCTCCACGCCAGCGATCCGCAGTTCGTCCCGGAGTCGAATCTGCCCTTCGCGCTTTCAGCCGCGCTGATCGCCAGCGTCTACCTTGGCGACATGTTCAGCTTCGTGTTGTACGCCATGGCGACAAAGCCGGAAATCTACGCGAAAATCCGCGACGAAGCTGATGCCTTGTTCGCCAATGGCGACCCAAGTGGCGAGGCATTCCGGCCACGAGAGATCGACGTCACCCACCGCTTCCTCATGGAATGCCTGCGGGTCTACCCAATCGTCCCGATGTCCATTCGGAACGTGATGAATTCGTGCGTGGTCGAAGGCTACGAGCTTCCCGTCGGATCACGGCTTCACATTGCCCAGACGGCCACGCATTACATGAAGGACGTCTTTCCGGACCCTTACAAGTTTGATATCGACCGTTACCAGCCGCCGCGCAATGAGCATCGCGGTCCCGGGTACGCCCCCTATGGCTTGGGCACGCATCGGTGCCTGGGGACGGGGTGGGTGGAGTTGCAGCTGGCGGTCAACGTGCTGATGATCGCGCGCCACTTCACGCTTGAGGTGTCCCCGGCAAACTTCGAGCTCGGGTTCAGCCCGCTGCCGTCGAGCAAACCGAGCAAGAAACTGAAGTTCCGCATTGTCGAGCAGCGGCGCGAGTTGAACGCCTAACGCCCCTGGGCACGCCCGAGTGACGGGGGCGGAGCGAGCCTACGCGGGTTTGCGAGCCAGGAAACAGTAGAGCGGCGTGAAGATCCCGGCCTTGCCGCCCGCAACGTAGGCGTTGGCCGTGCGATCCATAAGCCCGACGACGTCGGCGGAACCCTTCGGAAGAATCCCCAGCCTTTCGACCAGCTTCGACGTTCCCTGGAACGCCTTGCGGCCGACCGGAGTTCGGTGCAGGGCATTGCCCAGCGTTTGGCGCCGGCTCACCATGGGCTGATACCACGGCGTGGCGGGACCGTTTTCCGCGACGGCTCGATCTCTCCCCTCGATCACCTGAAATCCCGCCATTTCGAGGGCTCGGTTCACTTCGCCCATCGTCGCGATATCGTTGAGTGCGATGCCGTGCATGAGGTCCTGCTTGATGGCTCGATGCCGATTGTCGTCGGGATCGAACGTATCCGTCGTGCACATTTCCTGACCCCAGAAGAGGGCTCCGGGTTTCAGCACGCGGTGGATCTCGGTGAACGCGCCCAACTTGTCGGGCGCATGGCACGTCGATTCGATCGCATAGCCCCGATCGAACGTGTCGTCCGCGATAGCGCCCATGTCCATGAAGCTGCACGCGAGGTAGTCGGCCATGTGGTCCAGCCCCGCCTCGGCGTTGAGCGACTTCGCTTTGTCCAGCTGGATTTCATTGCTATTGATCCCGACGACGCTGACTCCGGCTTCCCGGATGACCCGGCGCATCGGACCGCCGATCCCGCATCCGACATCGATCACCGTCATACCCTCGCGCAACTCCAGCTTGGCGATCATCAGTCGCTGGTGCCGGGTCTTGGAGTCTTCCAGGCTCTCCCGCGGCGACAGTGGCGCGAAATGGAGCGATTCGCCCCATCCGAACACCATGAACTCGCCGCAAAGGTCGTAGTACTCCTTGACGGTCTTGGCGTGGTCGTAGGCCGTCGCGCCGGCATCGTCCTCCTTGGCCCGGCGCATCCATCCATCGAAATCTTGCACGCGACGTTGAGCGTCCGATCCGCGGTACGCCCCCTTGAGCCCCCTGGACAGATTGCGGAGGCGCCCAAGCTCCTTGGCCAGTGGGAAGGACACGCCTAGCTCCGGACGCGGCAGACGGGCTTGATACGTACGCGTGACCTGCCGGTCATGGCGCTGCCTGCGACGACGCTTCTTCTTCCTCCTCGTGACGCCGATACACTTCGTCGATCGCCACGTCGAGCTCAGACCACTCGCGCTCGACCATCGAGCGCAGCCGCATGTTTTGATAGGCGCCCCACACGGTCATGGCCGGCGGCACCAACACAATGGAGACGATGAGCGAGTACGCAATCGTGATGGCCGCGGTGATGCCGAACTGCTGAGACGCGAGGAGCGGTGAAGCCGCCAGGACGCCCAGGCCGAGCGCCGTGGTCATGGCTGAGCCCAGCAGCGCCGAGCCCGTCGTCGCCAGCGTGCGAACCGCCGCTTCCTCGGGGTTGCGCAGTCGGGCGAATTCTTCCCGGTAGCGATGGATCACGTGAATGGTGTAGTCCACGCCGATTCCAATCGAGAGCGCGGTGATGATTGACGTGATGAGTGAGTAGGGGATTCCCAACAGCGCCATCGTGCCCAACACGCAGATCAGCACGAGCACGATGGGTCCCACGGCGACAATCGCGAGAGCCGGCTGCCGCACCGTCAGGTAGAAGAAGACGGCCAGCACGGTGAGGGCCGCCGCCACCGTCGTGGCGATCGCCTCGGTCTGTCGCTCGGTAATCGAGTCCGTGACGGTGATGGAGATGATGCTCTCCGACGTGGCGGTAATGTCGTCGTCGTCGCCGGCCCACAGGTCCTCGAGATCCTGCTGCAGCGCCGTGGTCAGGTTGGGGTCGCCCCCGTAGCTCTGGAATTGCACCAGCAAGGTGTCGACGCCCTGCGGATCGTTGACCAGCAGGCGACCGAGCGCCGGGTCCATGGCCTCGATCCGGTCGAGGATTTCCTGCATCAGCTCTGGATCGAGCTGCAGGCCCGCTGAGGCTTCCTGGAAGAGAGCTGCGATCTCGGGGTCGTACTTGTCGCCCGGCACGCCGCTGTCGGTCGTCCAGTCGCGCACCAGCAATTCATACGAGGTCTGAATTGGCCCTGCAGCCGCCGGAGGGCGCCGGGTCTCGTCCGCGAAGGCAGTCGTCAGGTCTTGCATGTTGAGCAGCGTGCGGGTCTCCGTGGCCTCGGCCTTGATGAGCACATTGGTCACCTCCGCCGTGCCGCCGACGGCCGCTTCCAGGGTGTCCAAGTCCGCCAGCACGGTCCCGCCCCTCGGCAGCACGTCGCGGATGTTGAATTCGGACTTCAGCCCGGTTGACGCGATCCCCAATCCAATCGTGACCGCGGCCACGACGATGATGTAGTAGGCCGGACGGCGGGTCACGCTGCGGCCCAGCAGGCCGGCCAGCCGCTCGATGCCCGGCAAGGCGTGCACGATCGGACGCGGCGGCTTCAACGTCCCCCGCTTCTCGCGTCGCCGGTCCATGATCGTCCGGCTGGCCGGGACCAGCGTCAGCATGACGACCAGGCTCATCCCGATGCCCAAGCCTGCGACGACGCCGAAGTCGCGCACGATGCCGATCGGCGAAAACAGGCTGGCCAACATACCCACGATGGTGGTGACGGCAGCCAGGATCAGCGGGACGGCCACGATGCGCAGTCCCGTGCGAATGGCCTCGCGCACCTCGCCGCCCTCAAGACGTTGCTCCCGGTAGTGCGAGATGGTCTGAATGGCGTAGTCCACCGTCAGGCCGATCACAATGATCGGCACCATGGTGGTCAGCGAGTTTGGTGGGCCGATCAGACCAAGGGCATTCGGCCCCAGCCAGCCTTCGGCGCCAATGATCCAAATGATCGACACAAGAAGTCCGCCGAGCGTCAGCAACATGTCGGACACCGTGCGCATGAACAGCAGCAGCAGCAACGCGATGAGCAGGAACGCCACCCCGATCAGGGGACCCATCCCCGTCTCGGTGGCCTCCGTGTATTCGTCCTCGAGGATGATGAACGACACGCTGCTTGCGCTCAGCGGGCCCTCAGACGACTTAGACAGCTCATTGATCGTTCGCTCAGCGATCTTTAGGCGCTCGTCGCCGGTGTCAAGCAAGCTGATGCTGGCGATTGCGACCCGTGTGCCGTCCGTGTCGATGCCGGTCATTGCCGCGAGCGCCGGCTGAATCTCCGGGAGTACGCGGACGCCGTCGATTTGGGCCTGCGTCACCGAGTCGAAGCTGTCGGTCTGGAGCGCGAATTTGATCAGCCCCGACGGCGCGAATACTGGATTGGTCGGAGCTAGAAGCTCTTGCACCGCCGCGTTGCCGACGATGTCATTGATCAGAGTGTCAATCTGGGAAAGCCCGGCGGGCGTGAGCGCGTCCCCTCGAAAAATGAGGGTGACGGCACTGATCTCCCCGTGGTCCCCGAAGAGCTGGTTGATCTCGGCCATCGCGTCGGAAATGGGGCTGTCGTCGGGAAGCGTCTCCGCGGTCGTCGGCGGCGGCGCGCGGACGACCGCCCCGGCTCCCAGCGCAAGGGTGACGAGGAACAGCACGAGGAGCGTGATCCAGGGGCGGACCGTGACCAGCGAGCTCAGCTTGCCGAGTACCTGATTCATGGCCTGCCCTTCTATCTCAAGAATCTGCGGGAAGCGGAGTCCGCCGCTTCCCGGCGCCGTCCGCGCGACTCACGGCCGATTCAGCCGGTGATTGTAGGGATTCGAAATGTTGCTCGGGGCGCCGGGTCGTCGCCTCGCCCTGATCGGGATAGAACTGATTGCAGTAGGTACGAAACGGCATGATCTCGCCGTCGGAGCGACAGAGGCGGGGCAGCGACCGGAACTGCTTGCGCTCCCAGATGACCACATCCTGCAAGACGTCCCGGTTTTGCATCGCCGCGATGAACTTGTTCATCAGGGGCGCGCGCAGCTTCACCGGGAGGAATCCCAGGCCGGCAATCCATCGCTTCGGCTTGCGAATCTCGCGCACATGCGAAACCAGCGACAGGTCGATCAACGTGCCGTCGACGGGCGTCGCCAGCACCCACAGCCGCATGTCCATCCCGATGGAGTGTTCGCGAATCTTCACGTACGAGTAGCCCAGCCCGAAGATGCGGGTGTTGGCGGAGATGTCGAAGGTCAGCTTCGCGATTCTGGCAATCGTTCGAACTCGCCGGAAGTCGAAGTCGCTCTTCAGGCAGGCTCCGTCCACCGAGAGTCGCTCGGCACGGTCCACATTGTCGTAGCCGTGGACGTAGCGCAGGTGGCCCAGGTCGACCGAATTCTCCGTCGTCTCCTGGGGGTGGCCGGCAAAGCGCAGGGTCCTGATTTCGAAATCGGTCCAGCCGGGCTCCTCCCGCGGGTACGCCGGCAGATTCCATTGCGGCGCCCGTCCCTCGATGCCCCACCAGGCGAAGACCAGGCCGATCACCTCCTGCGTCTCGAAGACCCGCAGTTTCGCCGTCTTGGGCGGGTCGGCATAGGGCGTGGCCACGCATTGGCCGCTGGCATCGAACTCATAGCCGTGGAATGGACACACCAGCCGGCCGTCACAGATACGGCCTCCCGCGTCAGGCCCAAGGTCGGATCCCAGGTGCGGGCAGTAGGCATCGGCGACGCACACGCGCCCGTCGGCGTCGCACCAGGCGACGATGTTCTCCCCCATCCAAGTCCGCTGGATGAGCCCGGACTTGACCAGGTCCGCCCGGCTGGCGATGAAGTACCAGCCCTCGGGAAATGGGGAGGGCAACGGGGCGTTCTCGAATCGCCTACGTCGGGTTGCCATCGACCAAGACTCCGCAGTGAGCCGCTCGCACTCTAGCACGCTTCGTATCAGATCAGGCTCTATTGCCTTGACCGTATCTTGCTTCTAGCGAAGATATTCCGTGCAGGCGCAGCCTGCACGGTTCAAGATTATGGGATCTTGAATCGAGCTATACCTTTGACAAAACACTCGCTTGTGAAAAGCGGATCGCACAGGGCGAGCAAATGATATGCCAAATCGAGACACCGATTACAAGGGCCCCTGGTGCCACGATTCTGATCAAATGCTGACTACGCTCAGAATTGGAAGCTCAATTACACAACATAGAAGCATCGCGAAGGCATTTTCACACCAACCGTCACTGCTCCTGCAATTCAACCGTGGTCGGATTCGGCACAACGGTGAAACGCCAGGGTGTCTCTACACAGTTGCCGAAGAAGTCAGACCGGACGATGTCCGCCCTCATCCGCATCCGGTCAATGCCGACCGCTGGGATTGGCTGACTGAACGCGAGCTGAAGCTCGAGCTCGTCGGCAAGACGGTCGTAACCGCGGCGGAGCGACTGACCGACGAAGAGATCGCCGAGACACGGCGCAAGCAGAATGAGCGAGGCGAGGACACCTTCCTCGAGCGGACGCCCTGAAGACGGCGGCAATCGGGGGAATCGCGGGAGTGGCCTTGCGAGTCGCCGGCCTCACATAGGCTCGGCTTCGTCGCCGGTGTAGAACGCGGTCGTCTGCCGGGCCGCCGCGGCCGCGGCGGCGGGGTCGGTTCCTGCAGCCACTGCCGCCCGTTCCCATCCTTCGCTGCTGCCGGTGATGAACGCTTTGCCGTCCAGCGAGGTGGCGAACTCCATTTCGTCGGGCTTCGGCGCGTCCGGCTCCGCCAGGTGCAGCGCGAGTCCCAGGAATCCCATCTCCCAGCCGACGCCGACGGCCCCCGGCCCGTACGTGTCCCAGTGCTCCCCCAGGTGCGCCGTGTGCGTGAGCGTCAGCCGGGCCCGGCCTGACCCTGCGTCGGCCACACCCACATCCACCCAGCTCACGTCGCCAAACTCCCAGGTGAGCGCGAAGTGTGCCTGTGGCTCGCACGCCGTGATCTCGCCGCCCGCGTTGCCTTCGATCTGGTACCGGCCGCCGAGCCTGAGATCACCGCTCACCGGCGCGAACCAACGCGGAATGCGCTTGCCGTTCGTCACCGCGTCCCACAGGTCCTCAACCGTCGTCGCGTAGTCGCGGGCAATCGTGACCGCGCTCGCGGGCCGTCCATCGCGCTCCAGCCACGACACCGAACGCCCCATGGCGCCGAGGTGATGGTCGACATCGAAGGTCATGGGCGTTCGCCGGCCTTACGCGTGCAACGTCACGGTTCGGAGCTTAGTCCTGGTTTGAGCGCCATGCGCGGCCCATGGTGGTGCACCTGACGGACCGCAAACTCTCAACCAGGCCTCGGGCTCCTATCAGAGGCCAGTGCGGCGTGGCTGCTGCGGCCCGTACCCTGTTGGCGCGGGACCGTCGGGTACCGCTCGTGCGGAAACGGAGCGCAGGACCGGATGAAACCGCACCGACTGATCCTCTGCAACGATGGCGGGACGCTGGTCGCGCCGACCATGGAAGCGCCCATCGGGGCTGAGGGGCTGGCGCGGCTCGCGATCGATCCGCTCCGCGACACCCAGGTCGACACCCTTTACTGGCAGCTCGGCACCGACCCCTATCTGGGCACGCCGACGCATCGCCTGTCCGACCACTACAGCCACGACACCGCAGTGGGACCGCGTTGGGGAGAGAGCGGCAAGCCCTTTTCGACCGCCTCCAACTGGCGCATCTATACGAACGCCCGACAGATGTCCGAGGCGGGCGCCGATCCCGCCGCCGTCGTCATCGAGCACGGCCATCGGGCCGGGCTCGAAGTCTTCCTCTCCATGCGGGTGAACGACGTGCACGACCTCAGGCTTCCCGGTGGGCTGGACGACCCGCTGATGTCGCCTATGAAACGGGACCATCCGGACTGGCTCCTCGGGCAGGACGCCCCCGAGCGCGCGGTCGATCGCCCCTACGCCGGGATCCAACGCCGGGCCAAGACGGCCTACGACTTCGCCGTGCCCGAGGTGCGGGACTACAAGCTGGCGCTGGCCAAGGAGGCCATCGCCAACTACGACCTGGACGGCCTCGACTGGGACTTCTGCCGCTATCCCAGGCTGTTCCGCGACGGCGAGGAGCAAGCTGGCGCGCTGCTGCTCACGGAGCTCATGCGCGAGCTCAAGGCCGCCCTTGACGCCAAGGGTGCAGCGTCCGGCCGGCCCGTCTCTTTCTCCGTCCGAATCCCTGGATCGCTGGACCAGGCCCTGTCCGCGGGAATCGACGTGCGCGCGTGGCTGGCCGAAGGCCTGCTCGACATCCTCGTCGTCGGCCAAGCCATGGGCAATAGGCACCGGCTTCCGGTTGAGGGGTACGTCGAGACCGCGCGAGGCACCGGCGTGCAGGTCATTGCGCAGAACCTGGGTCTCTTCGGCCAGGCCCGTTCCTTATCGGCCCGGTTGCTGTGGAACGAGCGCGACTACTACTCCACCGAGATGTGCCGCGCCGTGGCCGCCGCCCATTGGCGGGCCGGCGCGGACGGTATCTACCTATTCAACAACCACCTCATCCCCTTCACCCGCGACCTCAACTACGACCGCCAGCCCTGGAAAGAGATGGCCGACCCGGACCTCATCGCTCGCAGGGACAAGCACTACCTGCTGGATCAGCGCGAGTGGGGCGAAGGACCCCTGCCGGCAACGCTCGAGAAACCCGGAGACGAAGTGGAGGTCTCGGTCGACGTGGCGGACGATCTTGACTCAGCAGCCCGCGATGGCGCGCTCCGGGCGGTCACGCTTCGCCTGCTCATCGAACAGCTCACCGTTGTGGATGAGCTTGAGCTGGTCCTCAACGGCCACCCGCTCGACTCGTCCCAAGCCCGCACGCACCAGATCTACAACGACACCTGGCTCGAATTCGACGTGTCGCCGCCCCTTGCGCGCCAGGGCTGGAACCGGCTCAGCGTCAAGGTGATCGGACGAAACCCAATGATCGACTGCCAACTCGTGATCGGCAGCGTCGAAGTGCTCGTCAGCTATCGAATGGAGTCTGATGATGCACGTGGCTCGTCGTGATACGAGGGTCGACGCAAAGCTGGTGGACTAGGTGGGAGTTGAAGCCTCGACCGACGAATTGGAAGACCTGCCGCTACGCCAGGGCACTGTATTGAGGCACGGGAAAGTGCGGATGAACGCCACAAACTCGGCTTGGCTGCAAGAGGTGCGCGAGCGGGAAATGACCGCTATACACCGAGGCTAATTTGGCCCGAGTCTGGTCCTGCAGTACTCCATTCGACGTGCAGTGGACGGGTCCCTGTGACACCTGCAATCCGTTTGCAAGCCGCATGTGATAAGGTAAACGGGTCATGAAACGTGGCTCCGGGTTCAGCCGATCAATTGTGTCACTCAGACACGGTGGGAATTGTTCGACGGTCCGGCCTGTGTGTGTGCCAGTCCCGTTCCACGCACCGAGCGACGACAGGAGAATCCCAGAATGACAGAGGCGGGCAAGAAAGAACCGGAGGGCCCGTTCCCTTTCAAGGTGAATGGCATCGAGATAAAGGCCGACGCGAGAAAGTTGCGCGCACGCCAAATCTTGGCGCTTGCTTCAGATCACCATGCGATGCCTGGAAAGCCCAACGAGTACGTCCTACAGGGCGACAAGGGGCAATATGCCCCTGACGATGAAGTCGACTTGCTGGAGGACAACGTCTTTATCACGATTCCAACTACGCCAACGCCGGTAGCCTGAGGCACCACCGCACTGTCCGCTAGCATTGCAAAGATTCGGGCGGAGCTTGAATCGCTCGGCTACGAAACGTGTGAGTTTGACGGCCCTCGCGGACCGGTTGTGGCATTCAATTACGAAATCGAAGTAGGGTCGCGCATGGGTGAAACGTTCGCTGTTGGCGTTAGTTTCCAGGAAGAAGGCTATCCGGACTATCCGCCGCACTGGATTCATATTAGCCCTCCACTCAGTGACGAGAGAGGAGGGGCAGTCGAGCACCATTCGGACAATTTTGGTCGCCCGTGGCTCGCAATGAGCCGGCCTCCAGGAGAACGCTGGGATCGGCTACCTACGAAGCACATGGCGAGCTTCATTAGCGAGCATCTGCGGGGAATATGGAAGGATGTATGAGGCTTGATGCTGCCCTAACGGGCGAGTCGCATTCTATTGCAATTCAGCATCTTCTTCAGCACTATAAGGCAAATGAAATTCAGGAGGATTTGTGCTTTGCGCTGTGGCGGCCGTCCACAGGACGGGAACGCCTTACCGCATTAATTGACGAGATCATCCTGCCGCAGAACGGCGAGCGCCTTCTGCACCGGAATGCCAGTTTTCAACCAGGCTACCTAGCCCGCGCACTGAAATTGGCACGACGAAAGGGCGCCGGATTGGCGTTCATGCACAGTCACCCGGGCCCCGGATGGCAGGACATGAGCGAAGCGGATGTCGTGGCAGAGCGGGATGTCTTAGCCTATCCCGCTGGAGCAACCGGTCTTCCTCTGGTTGGCCTCACGGTCGGATCCGACGGCCAATGGAGCGCACGATTCTGGCAGAGATCGGGTCCAAAGATGATTCGGCAGTGGTGCGAAAAGACGCGTGTCGTGGGCCGGGAATCGTACCAACTGCACTTTAATGATGAACTCGTACGACCCCCTATGCGACGGGAGATCCTCCGGCGGACATTCGATACCTGGGGGACAACCGCGCAGAACACGATAGCCCGACTTCACATTGGTATCGTCGGTCTTGGCAGTGTTGGCTGCCTTGTCGCCGAGGCCGTAGCTCGAATGGGCGTCGGGCGAGTTTCTCTGATCGATCCAGATCGAGTTGAGGAGCATAACTTGGATCGCTTGCTATACGGCACGGTACGCGACATTGGACGGCTGAAGGTGGACGTCGCGGCTAAGGCCCTGAGGCGAAACGCAACTGCGAGAAACATCAACGTTGCCACTCTTCCAGTATCAGTGCACGACAGATCAGCGTATAAGCATGCCCTTGATTGCGATATTATCTTTAGTTGTGTCGACAGACCGGTGGCACGGGATGTCCTAAATTTCGTCGCACAGGCGCATATGATCCCAGTCGTCGACGGTGGTGTAGCCGTGGAGTTTGACACTTCTAGGAAACGGCTGTTTTCCACCCATTGGCGGGCTCATATCGCTTCGCCTTCACATCAATGTCTGCGATGCGTGGGCCAATACAATTCGAGTCTGGTTGTCATGGAATTGGATGGATCAATCGATGATCCTTCCTATGTCAAGAATCTCCCTCCGGGTGAACTGCCGGGCAACCAAAACGTTTTTGCCTTCAGCTTGGGAGTAGCGTCCATGGAGGTGAATCTGATGCTGCGCTATTTGGTCTCGGCAGATTGGTGGCCGACTGTCCAACAGCAGGAATACCAGTTCATCACAGGTTCCATGACGGCCGGGAACGGGGAATGCAATCCGCACTGCTCATTCATCGCTCGTCGTGGATGTGGTGACAAAGAGACTCCGCACTATCTCATTCTCGAAGCTCGTAGAGAACGACTAGATCTCAAGATCTGGCGATCACGCCTTAGGTCTCTGATCGGTAGGGTATTTGTGAAGTTCTAATCTGTAAAGTATGCTCTAACCCTGCACGTCGCCTCATTAGATTGAGGGAGTATTCGAGATCGTCTTTGTAGGCTGCGGCCGGGCCAATTGTGATAGATGATCCTGAACTGCCAAAGATCCTAGACGTCGATAGATGTGAGTGCGCGATGAATCTACGCAGCGATTCAGGCTCACTTTTGAAGTCGAATTGAATGTCGGACTCGTTGACGTCGTCCTTCGGAATGACGATCCGACACTCCTGTTCGTCGGAGTAAGCCGTGTCCTTGTAGAGAAAGCGGAGGCTGCCGAGCTCTTTCCATACTACTGACCTGAGAATATTCTGAACTGCAATGCTTAACTCCGTGATCTGAGTCAGCGCGTCGAAGATTGAAAGTAGATCGTCTCGAAGTCCGTCGTCGACTGTGCACACATAGGCAACTTGATTTAGGAGGCTCGTGGGCACCCATACTTGGAGGGAGCAGCCCTTACCGTCGCGGCCGTAAAAGCGCCAGAAAGTTAAATCGTTGCTGCTGTCCTTTTTCTTTGATGGGATAAAAAAGGAGGCGAGATATGCGTGTGATGGTTCTGGAGTGGTTATCCAGTGGTGCTGCGGTGGTAGATTGAGAGCATTGAAAAAGTGGGTTCCTTCTTCGGGGTCGTTAGTGTGCTCAGAGTCATAGAGCCGCAAGTAAGAGTCGTGGTCTCCCGACGGATCGCCTTGGAGGAGGGCGAACGTGGTTTGGACAGATGTGTAGTGGACTACGGAGATGGAATCGGGCAATTCGCCTGTCATGCTCTGCCGATTTGGTGCCTCTATTAGGTGTGATGGTAGATTCCGCGTGCTGATGTCGCGAAGGGCAGTCTCTAGTGGCGGGACGATGAGTCCACTGACGTATCTGGGCAGGTCGTCGGAGTCAGGGTGATCAGAAAAAGCCGCGTGTCCGGAACTTCCCAATCGCCGCAATTCGTCGACTGCTGCCTCGACGATGCTCATGTTCTTGTGAGAAACACTCGAAAGTGCACTGAAGCTTGTCTACGCAATCTCTTGCAGCCGCTGCAGCCCCGGCTGCCACGACTGTGACGGCATGGTCTCGACGGTGATTGTGAGGAAGACTCCGCCGCGGTAAAGGATGTGTGTTGGCTCGTCGCGCTCGTAGCCTGGCATTGACAGAGTCAATTGTGTGGACGACTTGTTCCAAGTACCTCGTGCCGCGTCACCGTCGTTGTACTAGTGAGCCCTACCTGCGTCAAACGCCGAGGCTTGCATTCCGCTTCACTAGAGTGTGCCGTCAGGCCAGGGATTACCTCGATCTGGGGTGACTGCTCGGTCTATGGGACGCTAGAGTCCGAGAATTGTGGCGCAGCGCCCAGACATTTCTGCCGTAGCTAGAGTCGATGACCTAGTTGTACAGGCTCGAGGCGTAGGTTCGTGGCGTGCCAGGGCTGGAACCGGCTGCGCGTCAAGGTGGTCGGGCGAAACCCGATGATCGACTGCCAACTCGCGCTCGCCAGCGTCGAGGTGCTTGTCGGCTATCGGATGGAGTCTGCCGACCAGCCTCGCCCGTCGTAGGGTCCCCGTGCGGCGCCTCGGCGCCAGGGCACGTGAGAACCGAGCCGAGACTCGCCGCGAGCACGGTGCGTCACCGCGGCGTTCATGAGTCGGCGACGTTGAACCTGATTTGATGCCAGCCCTCGGCGCCGTTTGGCGCCGGCGGCCTGGGACCCTCGGATTGCAGCTCGCCGTTGGCCTCGGTTGCGCGCACTCGGACCATGTGTGAGCCGGGGGTGGCGTCCCACTCGTGTACCCACTGCACCCAGGTGTGCTTGCTGATCGGCAGGGCGAGCCTCGCTTCGTTCCAGTCGCCGCCGTCGATCTGCACTTCCACCTTGCTAATGCCGCGGTTCTGCGCCCACGCCACACCGGCAATGGGCTGCAGGCCGGGACTCACCGTCGATGCAGGCCTGGGAACGTCGATCCGGGACTGAAGCTTGACGGGACCGCGCTTGGACCATCCCCGCGGGATCCAGTAGCCGTTGAACCCCTCCCAGGTGGTTAGCTCAATCTCTTGCAGCCACTTTGTCGCCGATACGTAGCCGTAGAGACCTGACACGATCAGACGCGCCGGGAAGCCGTGCTTGAACGGCAGCGCCTCGCCGTTCATGCCCACGGCCACCATCGCCGGACGTCCATCGAACGCCACGTCGCGCGGAAACCCGACCGTGAAGCCGTCGACCGACCGTCCGACGATCTGGGTGGCTTCAGGCTTCACTCCGGCATGGTTGATCAGGTGCCAAATCGGCACGCCCTGCCACTTGGCATTGCCGATGAGGTTTCCGCCCACTTGGTTGGAGACGCAGCACAGCGTGATGAACTCCTCGAATGTCGAGAGCCCCAGCAACTCGTCGAAGGAAATGCTGTACGGACGCTCGACCAGGCCCCCGATGCTGAGCCGCCACGTGTTGACGTCGACGCGCGGAATCGAGAACGCGGTGTCAATCCGGTAGAAGTCGTTGTTCGGCGTGATGAGCGGCGTCATCCCATCCACGTCGACCGTCGTCGTCGTCAGCGGCTGCGCCGGCACGGGCGTAGGCGGCGGTGTGGGCGTGGGCTCGGGCTCAGGTGTGGGCGTGGGCTCGGGCTCAGGCGTGGGCGTGGGCTCGGGAATTGGAGTGGGCGTGGGCTCGGGTATTGGGGTAGGCGTGGGCTCGGGTATTGGGGTAGGTGTGGGCTCGGGAATTGGAGTGGGCGTGGGCTCGGGAATTGGAGTGGGCGTGGGCTCGGGAGTAGGCGTAGGCGTCGCTGCGACTGTCGGAGATGCCGTCGGCGCGGGCGTCTCCGCCGCACGGGCCACGGTCGCGGGCGTTGGCTCGGGCGTCGGAGTGGGCGTGGGCTCCGGCGTCGGCGTGGCTGTGGGTTCAGGCGTGGGAGTCGGTGTTGGCGTGGGCTCGGGTGTCGGGGTGGGGGTGGGCTCGGGCGTCGGAGTGGGCGTGGGCTCCGGCGTCGGAGTGGGGGTGGGCTCAGGCGTCGGCGTGGATTCGGGGGTTGGGGATTGCGTCGGCTCTGGAGTCGGGGTCGGCGTGGGCTCGGGGGTGGGGGTGGGCGCGAGCGCCTCCGCGACGCCGATCGTGGGCGCCGGCCCCGGCAGGGTCACCGCCGCGCGGTCGCTCACGGGTGGCAGCACCACGTCCTCGCGCTTGGCCACGACCACCTTGGCGCGTTCGATCAGATTGCGCCCAACGACTCCGGTAGCGACCGAGGCCGCGGCGACCACCGTGGCTGTAGCAAGAAAGAGCCGTCGCTGACGCCGCATCCGGATCGCGGCGGTCGCCTCAGTGGCTGTCGCCGGCTCCCTGATGAGGCGGATGAGCCACAGGAGCGCCGCCACCGCCAGCCCCACCGAAATCGCCGCCGACACCGCGGCATGGGCCGGCGTTGACTGGGCGTCGAAGGCGTTCGCCAGACCTGCCAGGATTCCGAACGCCGCAAAGCCCGCCACGGCCGCCGGTCGAGACCGCAGGGCCGCCACGCCGAGCGTGGCGCTGAAGATGGCGGTGAGCACCACGAGGAAGATGACGAGGGCCAGCTTGTCGCTGGTGCCGAATACGCTGATCGCAAACTCTTCCATGGCCCGCGGACTCAGGTCGACGATCCGGCCGCTCATGGAGACGAGCAGCGACGGCAATCCACCGAAGACTCCCGCGTACAGCTCGCTCACGCCCACGGCCAGCAATCCGGACAAGATCCCCGACAGGCCGGCGCGCGCCCAGGTGTTCAGCATGCGGGCCAGCCGCCCGCCGCTCCCGTCAGTCATTGGGTCCTCCTAAGCGCACAGCGCCCCCACACACCTATACGTGAATGTGGCCGGATCGGATGCCAGACTCGCCGCATGTCGGGGGCAGGTTTTTCCCTGCGTTCCATTGCCAGGCCGATGCACGGCGCCGGCCTTCGAAGCCATGCGCAACAGCCGTCACCGACTTCTGAGAACCCGTGCGCGATTCTATGGTTTGATCGGTCGGTTCGAGCCAAATTAAGGAAGTTTCTCTACGGTCGGCGCGGCGTGCCGACCCTTTCGCCCTTGAAGTTTGACGGGGAACCTCCCCCGTAGTAGAAGTCGGGCGTTTCTCACTCGCCCGCCACGTTGGCGAGTTGCTGCAGAAAGGCACATTGACGTGCTTCGTTCAAATTCCGTGCCCGTGCCATGGCGTGCGCTGATGCTCTTGGTCGTTGTCAGCGCCTTGGTCCTCGCCACCCTGTCGCCGGCACTGGCGGATATGCACCCGGCCGCCAAAGATGGCCAGCGGCTCGAAGACCAGTCGGCTGATGTGCAGGCGACCTACCGCGCGATCTACGGCGATGACGCCGAGGGTCAGTGGATCCACGATCACAACGCCGAGCTCGACGCGATGATGATGATGCAGTCGCCGACCGACAACATGTACTACCACCGCATCGTCGCCGTGGCCAAAGCTCGAATCGCTGCCGGCATGGCCATGATGGGCGACGACATGTCGATGGGCGACGACATGTCGATGGGCGATGACATGTCGATGGATGACGACATGAGCATGGACGACGACATGAGCATGGACGACGACATGGGCATGGACGACGACATGGGCATGGGCCTGCCGCACCGCATCGCGGTTGACGTGATCGGTCGAGGCACCGAGGCGGAATTCCTGGCCGGCACCGACCCCGACGTGCTCTACGGCATTGGGATCTCGGAAGACGAGATCAATTCCATGAACGACATGGACATGATGTAGCGCTTGCCAAGCGCGTTCCGTCCAATTCCGACCCCGGCCGCGCCGAGCGCGGCCGGGGTCGGGGGTCTATCGCGGCCCCGCCGGTTGGCACAGCCGGCCCCGGCCCTCCAGCGGCCCACCGCGTGGGCCTGACCGTCCGGCGGCTATATCGCATGATGTGTAGTTGATGCGCGACTTCGACGACTACCTGATGGAGTCCTACGAGCTGCGGGAGAAGCTGGTCGCGGACAAGTTTCGGCCGAGGTATCACTTCGTCCCGCCGGAAGGCCGCTGGAACGACATCAACGGCGCCATCTATTGGAAGGGCCGCTACCACCTCGGCTACCTGCAGAAGATCGCCAACGGTCCGGGCGAGATCTACTTCTCGAGCTGGCAGCACATCAGCAGCCGGGACTTGCTCCACTGGCGCTACCACAAGGCCTCGCTGCGAGAGCCGCTGGAGGGCGCCAAGGGCGACTACTTCAACAGCGGAGACGTGATGGAGGGCGCGGACCCGCCCACCATCATCACCAACATGCCCACGCGGGGCATCTGCATCTACCAATGCCACGACGACAACCTGGACCACTGGGTTCCTCTGGCCGAGAACCCCGTCATACCCCTGGACCCGCCCCGGGAGGGCGCACCGCCCAAGTCCTCCAGCAGATTCCCTGAGTGCGTAATCTTCGATCCCAGCGGCTGGAAGGAGGGCGACGTCTACTACGCGCTCGTCGGCAACAAGAGCCACCGCCCCGGCTACGAGGGAGATTGCACCAGCCTGTTCAAGTCCACGAACCTCAGGCAGTGGGAGTACGTCGGGCCGTTCTACAAGTCCGAGCGACGGTGGACGGCGGAAGTCGAGGACTGCGCCTGCTCCAACTTCTTTCCGTTCGGCGACAAGCACATGCTGCTCATGCACACCCATTGGCCCTACAACAAGGCCCAGTACTACATCGGACGCTACGAGCAGGAGCAGTTCACCCCCGAGATCCACGGGCAGCTGAGCCATCTGGGCGGCCTGGTCGCCGGCCCCGAGACGCTGCTGGACGACCGGGGCCGGAGGATCTTCTGGGGGTGGATCAGGGACGCGCGGGAGCACGAATGGGAGAAGCACGGCTGGAATGGCGTCATGACCCTGCCCTGGCACTTCACTCCCGCCGGCGACCACGGCCTCCGCATCGACCCCGTCGAGGAACTGCGCGCCCTGCGCTATGACGAGCGGCGACACGGCGACGTCACCCTTTCGGACGGCGAGGAGCGGACGGTGGCTGGCTTTGCGTCGGACTGCATGGAGATCAAGCTGACCATTGAGGCCAACGACGCCGCCCGGTTCGGAGTCAAGCTGCTGTGCTCGCCCGGCGGCCAGGAGGAGACGGTGGTGACCTACGACGCCGAGCGGCAGCAGTTCGTGGTCGACTTCGAGCGGGCCAGCAATGACGAGAGCTTGACCTACGGCTACGACGCCGGGGTCTACAGCAGGGGCGTGCGCCAACAGGTGGTGCCATTCCCGCTGGCGAGCGGCGCGCGACTTGACATCGACCTCTTCGTCGATCGCTCCGTCATCGAGATGTTCGTCAACTCGCGCATCTGCATCGTCCAGCGGGTCTACCCCACGAGGGACGACAGCAAGCACTTCAAGCTCTTCACCGAAGACCGGCCCATCCGCGTTACGAACCTCGTCAAGTGGGAGATGGACGCGACGAACCCCTGGTGATTTCCAGGAGCGTCAATTCGCCCAAACATCCGCACCGAAGCGCAATCTCGGCGCGCCGGTGAGGCAGGGAAGGTTGAATTCACGGCCCTTCGCCGGGAGCCTCCCCTTTGAGGAATCTGAATTGGGCTCTAATCAAGCCTCCAGCCGCCGCGTTTCAGAGGATGCGTTATGGATACGTTGGTGGGCACCGTCGCCCACCCGGTGAACGTCACGGCTGATGCAACTCGCAGGGGCGGCTCACGTCGCCATTGCCATACCACAACTTTTGCGTCGGAGGGTATGCTAGGAGGGAAGGGTCCCAACGGACCCTTCTCGTAGCAGCACATAAAGGAGATCCAAACATGGGCACAATATCCGTGAACCGGCTAGCGGGGTTTTCCCTCATATTCGGCCCGGCAATCGCCTTCATCTTCTTTCTCCTAGAGCCGGGTGGCCTGCTGATAGACAGCGCCAACGTGACAGACGCCGTTGGCTCGGTGACGTCCAAAGGCGCTAACGCCGCGCTCACCAACGTAACCAACATCGGGATAATCCTCGGCATGACCCTCATCCTTTCGGGCCTATACGCGCTCATGCGGAACGTGACCTTGCAGGGCAACGGTAAGGCGCTGGTTCAGATGGGCTTTTTCATGATCTTCGTCGGATTGACCGGTTGGATTTTGTCCGGCGGCATGGACTTCATTCTGGCCGATGCCCAAACCAGCGACCAGATCAGCGGAAGCGTTCCCGTCTACTACGTGGGCTCCGCCTTCCTCTTCGCCGGTGGGATTGCGCTTGGATTTGGCAGCTTCATTTTCGCGTTGGGCCTCTCCACGAGAGACGATTACAACCGGATAATCTCCCTGGTGGCTGCCATTGTCAGCCTAGCCGTCATGGTCTTTTTCGTGATAGCCATACTCAACAGCGACGGCCGCAGCACCTTCATCTCCCTGGCCCGGAGCTTCTACGTGCTCCTGGTGATCTGGTATGGATATCTGGGCTACGGACTGATGAGGCGACCCGATCCCCTCCTGTGGCAATAGACTGAAGTTAGGATCCGCCGCCGGCCGTCCGTAGGTCAGCCAACGGTGGTTGCACACGAGGAGTTGCTAGAGCGAGTCTGGGGCGTGCCCGAGGGCAGAGCCTGAGCCGCGGGCTGGGCGACGACGCCGGCAGCTCGAATCACATCCTCGCGGGGTTGCGCCTCGGCTACCGCACGCCGGATGAGATGCATCCGCAGCCCAATCGTTGACGGCCGGTTGAGCTTGGATGGTCTCGATAAGGCAGCCCGTCCATCCTCGGACCGTGCCTGCTCACCGAAGAGAGCCCATTCCTCAGCGACGAGGTTCGGTAACACCTGCCGAACGCCATGACATCGGGGAATCTCATGTGGCGGACTAAGGCTGCGAACTGATCTGTGGGCGGTCGCGCTGTAACTCCTGCCCACCCGTGCCGCCAAGTTCAGCCCAACCCAACACGGGCATCCAGCCGAAGCCGGATGCCCGCGCGTTTGGGTTCGTTCCCTGAGAGCGTTATTCGGACTGACCTCTCCCCCCAACCCGCTCGAAGACCAGTGCCTGCCCACCTTCGCTGTGAAGTGTGAGTCGTTCCTCCGAGACCTCGAACCGCTCCACCGTCGCCAACGAGTCCTGCATCCGTTGTTCCTGTTGGAATAGCGTATCGGTAGGGCAGCCCGCTTCGGTCCACGTCAGCTCGTCGAGGCGCAGCTCCGACTCCCGCGCGCTATATCTCGCTGCGTAAGAATTGCAGCCCGTCCACCCCGTCATATCCTCAGCGGTGGTGAATTCGGCAGTGGGGTCGCCCGCTCCAACCTCGGAGGGAGCGTCGGCATTGCCCAGCGCGACCAGCCGCCACTCCGTATTGGCCAACGGATTCTCTTCGCCGCCGCAGGCCGCCAGGAGAAACACGAGAACCGCCGTCATCGCCAGGGCCATTCGCTTCATGGTGACGAGTCTACTGTCCGGGACTGTCCTCCAACTTTCAGCAGGCCCAGGGCCTCTTCAGCCGCGGCAATGCCGCTGGCCAGGGCTCCGTTGACCAGAGGAACTCGCGTGTAATCGCCCGCCAGAAAGAGGTTGGGGATTTCCTGCCCGAGCTCGCGGCGGCTGTTCGCCATCGCCTTGAACATCCCCGGCGGCCCCTTGCACACCGCGATCTTCCACCGGTAGACGCGCGTGAACAGCCCGTCGTCGTCGCCCGGAAGGTCCGAACCAGGCGGAGGGTTTCGGCGAATGTCCCGCAGCAACTCGCGCTTGACCTCCGCATCGTCCAGTTCCAGCAGTTGCTTTGCGCGCTCGCGCCCCGCGATCAGGTCCAGCGTGCTCTTGCCCGGTGGCACGCAGCCCGGCAGGTTGATGGACCGGTCCAGCACCAGGGGAGTCTCGTCCTCCGGGTAGATGGCGCCGTGCCAGCCGGGAGGCAGCGGCGGACGGTCCAGTCCCATCACCAACCGGCACGCGGAGGAGTAGGTGACGTTGCTCAGCGTCTCCCGGACCCTCTGTGGAAGGCCCGGGATGATCTCCAGCGCGACCGGAGCGGGAACCGCGCAGATAACCGCGTCGGCCTCGATGGTCTCGCCGTCGATCACCACGCCCGTCACGCCCCGCTCCCCGACGAGCACCTCCCTCACAGGCGTCGAAGCGCGGGTGACGTCTGCGCACGCATCGCGCAGGGCGCGGGCAAGTGCGCCCGCCCCTTTCTCTGGCTGCATCAGCTTGTGCGGTCGCAGAAACGTGTTGGCCAGGTACCCCCTGATGTACGCCTGGCTGGAGAGAGCGACATAGTCCAGCACGCCATTCTCGACGAACCCGCTGAGCGTGACCCGGAGAGACTCGGACGCGCCCGTCTTCTCCAGGTACTCGCCGAAGGTCTCGTCTCCGTCGATCTCGGCCATGCGGCTGTTGCTGGCGAACGTCAGGTAGTCAGCTTGGCGAATGACCTTATAGATCAGCTTCATCGCCCCCCAGGACAGCAGTCCCATGTGCGCAAACGCGCTCAGGTTGCTGACCATGCCGGGAATGGACGGAGCAGCCGTGGTTACATGCCACCGTCCGTCTTTGTACCAGCCGAGCTTCTGGATCGAGCGGACCAGTGGCACGCCCAACTCCTCGCAGATGCGAAACACCGCGTCGTAGGAGTAGCAGAAGAAGTCCACCCCCGTATCGATGAGAAACCCGTCCACCTCGTCGGCCGCAAGCCGCCCACCGACATGATTCTCGGCCTCCAAGAGCAGAGCATCGACACCACGCTTCTTCAACGTGTATGCCGCGCCCAGCCCGGCTGCTCCCCCGCCGACGATGATGACCCGTTTCATGTCCGTCTCCGCTTCTGGCATTCCCTTCTCGTCGCGTGCCCTTACCCAACCCCGTTGCGTTTCCGGCTGGCCGCCTGTCGTATGTATGCGGCCCCTCTTTTGCGATTCAGGCCCCGCGGCTACGAGGCCGGCGCGACCGTCACCTCGAACTCGTCGCTGACCTCGTTGCCGTCGGGGTCGTTAAACACGCCGGCCAGGCAGATCGCCCGCTGCTCCGGCCCCACCAGTCTCACGTCGGCCAGCGGCGCGGACACCGTGGGCGCCCCGGCTGGGGATTCCGGTTCCGGCTCCACCGACAGGTCTAAGGCGTCGCTGACCCGGTTGGCGTCGCTGTCCTGGGCCGTGATCGTCGCCGTGCCCCCGGCTCTGGGCCGTCAACGTCAACGTGGAGTAGTCGGCGGCGACGGACACCGTGTCCCTCAGATGCCGATTTCCATCGAGTCCAGCCCTCTCGGATTCGACCCCTGCCGTTCTTCTATCGGTATGCCCCATTGCGCGCGGTCGGCTCGTCCCCCGCCAAGGGCAACGAAAACCGCCTAGAGTACCAGCGCGAACCTGATCTGAAAGATTCTTGAGTTCATCAAGTCTGCTCTGAAGAGTTCTTCATTTTATCAAGGCTGGTGGGCCGGGTGGGACTCGAACCCACGGCTTACGGCAGCGTCCACCACACCGTGCTTGATGACTCTCCTGACCAATCCCGGCTCCAGGTCACTGGTGACGGGCATCCACCGGGTCAGGGGTTGTCGGGTTCGGTTCGACGGCTGTCGCTTGCGCTCTCCATCGCTGGCCGAGCCGCGATGGCCTGTTCCCACTCGTCCCGGAGCATGCGATAGAAGATCACATCGACCCGCGAACGGCCGGGCCGGGGGGCGATGTAGTGGTTCCGGGCCAGCCCTTCGCGTTGCATGCCCAGCTTTTCCATCACCCGCCGGGACTGCAAATGATCGGCGTCGGCGCGGGCCCAAATCTTGGCCAGGCGACGCCGCCGAAAGCCCCAGTCGAGTACGGCGCCGGCGGCCTCGGGCATCAGGCCCTTGCCCCAGTGCGGCTTCGCCAGGCCGTAGTGCAGCTCGCCCGTCTGGTGTCTGACGTCAATGTCGAGGCTGATGACCCCGACGCAGGCGCCGCCTAGAACGATCGCCCAGGAGGGCCGGGCGTCCGGCGAAGCCAGCAGATGGCGCGCGACCGTCTCCTCGGCGTGTCGTCGCGTATAGGGCCGCGGAACCTCGTCGAGCAGATGTTCGGCCCACTCGGGGTCGCTGGTATAGGCAAACACGTCGTCCACGTCGCCGGGTTCCATTGGCCGCAGCACAAGCCGGCGGGTGGTCAGCTCGCGGAACTTGCCGCGATCCGTTGAGTCGTACTCGTCGACGGGTCCGGGAATCGGCGGCAGTGGCTCGCCGCGCCTGCTCCACTCGTCCCGCAGCACGGCGGAGTAGGCCGCGTTAACGCGCGTCCCGCCCATCGCTTCGCTCCGAAGCGTCCCCTCGCGGGTCATGCCCAGCTTGTCCAGCACCCGCAGGGAGCGCCCGTTTCGGGCGTCCGCCGCCGCGTAGATCTTGGCGAGCCCGTACGCGCGGAACCCCCAATCGCAGACGGCCGCCGTCGCCTCAGTCGCGATGCCCCGCCCCCATTGGTCTCTCGCCACGTCGTAGCCCAGCTCGGCGGTTTGGTCCTCGGCATCGACATCGAGGCTGACGACGCCAACGACGCGGTCGCCGAGGACGATGGCGAACCTGGCGCCTTTGTCCCATGACGCCAGCACGGCCTGCGCCGCCATGTGCTCGGCGGCGCCCCGGTCGTACGGACGCGCATAGAACTCGGCCCACTCGGGATCGCTGCCGTAGCTGAGGACGTCGTCGATGTCGGACAGCCGGAACGGCCGCAGCAGCAGCCGCTCGGTTCGCAGTTCGATGGGATTCGCCAGCGTCGGTCCCTTTGCCACCGGATCGGCAATGTTGCCGGTCCACCCCACAACGCTACTACGCGTGTGGCAGACGTCCCGCCGCACCCGGGCATTCGCCTCACGGCCCCGAAACGCCGCAGATTCTTGCCCCGGCGAGCTCTCGCCGCCCGGGGGCGTCGGGCACTTCTCACGAGCTGCCGCGTCGTCGAGTTGGACAACCAGGGTGGGCCGGGTGGGACTCGAACCCACGACCTTCGGATTAAAAGTCCGCTGCTCTACCAACTGAGCTACCGACCCGGCCCAAGCTTAATGGTCGGGTGGCCGGGGCGGCGCCTCGCCGCGTTGGTGTGCACGTAGCGGTTCGTCCGCGCACATGTCCATAGATCCGCGCTCCCACCTGTCACTCCGAGCGCAGCGAGGAATCTAGGACGTTCATGCTCGGCCGCACGGGTGGGCATCACCGACGCACAGCCCGCCTCTGCCCGCGCCTCAGCTCCCGTCCAGCGTGCCCTCGATCTCGAGAATCGCGTCCAGAATCGTGCTGATCGACGGCCGGTCGCCTATGCCCTCGCCCACCTGCCGCCAGTGCACCACGCGGTGCTCCCCGATCAGCAGCACCGCCGGCGCGGCGACGCCGTCTCCTAGCAGGTCGAACACGCCGAAGCTCTCTGCCACCGCGTGATCAGGGTCCGCCAGGATCGGATACTCCGCTCGCGTGTACTGCGCCATATCCGCGGCCCCCTCGACTTCGTCCGTGCTGATGGCGACCGGTCGGTACCCCACCTCGGCGAAGAGGGGGATGGCTCCTTGCAGCTCCACGAGCTGCGCGCGGCAGATCCCTCAGAAGAAGCCCCGGTAGAACACCAGGATGACGCCCTGCCCGTCCTCAACCAGGCCGGACAGCGTCACCGCGTTGCCGTGCGCGTCCTGCACGGTGAAGTCCGGCGCGATCTCCGCGCCCTCCGGCGGCCCCTCCTCGCCGCATGCCAGCAGCAAGCTGCCCACCAGCGCGAGCGCGGCCAGAACGACCAGTGATTTCATGCGGCAAGGATACGGCAGCATCGCCGCACGCGCGGCGCCGGACGGCCCGTCCTTCCGTCTTTCCATCCGTCATTCCGGCGAAAGCCGGAATCCAGATCCGGCTCCCTCTCCCGGGGGAGAGGGCCGGGGTGAGGGGATTCGCGTCGCACCCTTGTCGCCAGCCCGCCCCCTATAGACTGGACCCCACCCGCGGCCCCCCGGCCTCATCCGGACCCCGCCATGCGCATCACCCGCGTGCGGCTCATCGAGCTTCACGGCGAGCTCGACCACGACGGCGAGCTGTGGGAAGAGCGCGTCGTCCGCCCCATCGACGTCTACCCCGAGCACAAGCACGAGCGCGGCTACCCCATCGCGAGCGGCGGAGTCGGCCAGGAGCGCAACGCGCGCGGCGCCTATCCGATCTCGTCAATCTTCGTCTCGGTCGAGACTGACGAGGGCGTCAGCGGCCTGGCGGGAACCATCGACCGCCAAACCGCGTTCGTCATCGACACCGACGTCGCGCCGCTCGTCATCGGGGAGGACCCACTCGCCATCGAGCGCATCTGGGACAAGCTCTATCGGCAGCTCATCCACGCCCGCAAGGGCCAGCCCATGTTCGCGATCAGCGCGCTCGACGTGGCGCTGTGGGACCTGAAAGGCAAATGGCTGAACCAGCCGGTCTACCGCCTGCTGGGCGGTCCCGTGCGCGAAACTATCCCGGCCTACGCCAGCATGCTGGGCTATTCACTCGAGCCCGACCGCGTCACCTCCCGCGCGCGCGAGGTCGTGGGCGCGGGCTTTACTGCCACCAAGTGGTTCATGCGCCACGGGCCCGACGACGGCGAGCCGGGCGCCCGCGCCAACGTGGAGCTGGCGCGCACCGTGCGTAAGGCCGTGGGCGACGACGTTGAGGTGATGCTCGATGCCTGGAACAGTTGGAACGCGCGCTACGCCATCGACATGGCCCACCGCATGGCGGAATACCGCCCGCGCTGGATCGAGGAGCCGGTCAAGCCCGACGACATTCCCGCCTACGCCCGCATCCGCTCCGCCTCACCGGTCCCCATCGCCGGGGGCGAGCACGAGTACACCCGTTGGGGAACCCGCGACTACATGCGCGCCGGCGCCGTCGACGTCTTCCAGCCCGACACCATGTGGGCCGGCGGCATCAGCGAGCTCATGAAGATGGCCACCATCTGCTCGGTCTACGACGTCCCGATCGTGTTCCACGGATCGAGCGTGCCGGTAAACGTCCACATCAGCGCCGCGCTGCCGCCCACCCTCTGTCCCTACGTCGAGTACCTCATCAAGTGGAACGACATCCGCCAGCTGCACCTCAAGCACAAGGTCCAACCCACCAACGGCCGCATCGCCCCCAGCAACGCCCCCGGCCTCGGCCTCGACATCGACGAATCCACCATCGCGGATCGCCGGGAGCTTTCCTGGCGGTAGCGGGCCAAACCGGATTCGCAGATCGTCGTCCAGCCGATTTAGCGACCGCGTGCGTCCAGTGCGAGGGCGAACCGCTCGACATCCAACTGCTCCGTGCGCTCGCGGGCCTGCCACAAGTCATGGGCCGTCTGCATCCCCAGCCAAGTCTCGGGCGTCGAGCCGAACGCCTTGGACAGACGCACCGCCATCTCCACCGAGACGCCGGCCCGCTCGTTCACCAGCTCCGACAGCGCCTGCCGAGTCACGCCCAGGCCCTGCGCCGCCCGCGTCACCGACAACCCAAGCGGCTCCAGGCACTGCCGCTTTACAATCCCGCCCGGATGCGGCGGCGCATGCATGGTCATGCCGGCTCCTTTCAGTGATAGTCCGTGTAGTCCACGTCCGCTGCATGACCGTTCTCAAAGCGGAAGGTCACCCGCCAGTTTCCCGACACCGAGACGGCGTAGTGATTGCGTAGGGAACCCTTCAATCGGTGCAGCCGAAACCCAGGCAAATCTATATCCTGAGGCCCACGACTCTGGTCCAGTACAGCCAGAATGTCCCGTAGTTTGCGGACGTGAGCCGGTGCCACGCGCTGTGCGCCTCGGCCGCGGTAGAGCGCCCGCAGTCCCCGGTGCTTGAACGAAACGATCACGCCGTAGCATTGTGGGGTGTCGCCCGTCGCCTGTCAATTGACACCGATGCGATGTGGTTAGCTACCGTGACGCGGCGAGAGAATTCGGCTGGGGCTCGGGTATCGGGATTCCGAAGGGCCCTCCGAGGGCCGAGCCTACGTCTATCCCGGCGTCTCGTAGGCGAAGTCCCACCCGTCCCACTTGCGCAGGGGCTTGATGGTGCGGGGCAGGTCGGGCTCGCCGGCGGCTTGCCAGGCGGCGATCTCGTCCTGGTGGCCCAGGCGTTTCAGGCCGCTCCACATGGGTTGGTGGTTCGCCCGACCGCAGCCGCCCGCCGCGTCCCAGAAGAACATGTGGCCCGCGCCGGCCTCGTAGACCGTTGACGCCCGGCGGCGAAAGTCCTCCGGCGACTGGTGCCGCGGCATCAGGTTCGGGGCCAGCACGCAGTCGGTGCCGCGGACGAGGTCCACGAAGAACGCCAGCTGCGATGGATCCGTCCATGATGGATGGTGGCTGTCGTAGACCGGCTCCGAGCTGTAGGGAATCAGCGTGTCGATCAATCCCTCGTCGAGCCAGGCGCGCAGGTCGATGCCGTCCTGCAGGTTCTCCTGCTCGGTGGCCGCCACCACCGCGCCCACGTCGATCCGCGACCCCCGCGCCTCACCCGCCTCGTCCATCGCCGCGCGCACCTCGCGCATGAAGCCCGTCAGCGTCCGCGCGCGGTAGGCCAGCCAGCGCGGGTCGTCCGCCGCAAGCTCGCGCGGGTCGAGTCCGAATTCCTGCTGAAAGCCCTGCACCACCGGCGGCTCGTATTCCACCAGCGGCATGCGGCGGTTGAACAGCAGGCACACGCCGTCGACCGGCCGCTCCACGATCTCCCGCAGCAGCGAGATCACGAACTCGCGCACGGCGGGATAGCTGTAGGCCATGCGCGGCGTGCGATTGCCCGCCCGGTCCTCGCCGCGGCACTCGGGATGCCGGTCGAAGAAGACTTCCCCCAGGCTCGCGCCGTCCAGCGGCGGCGGGTACTTGAACCCCGCCACGCGGTAGCAGGCGTGGAACTCCATGCCCAGCGCGTGCGTGTGCGCCACGGCCACGTCGAACGGGTCCACGCCCTGCTGCTGAAACTCGCGCCAGCTCTCGGCGTGCATGCGGTCGCCGCGCCTCCCGAAGTCCTCTTGCCCCTCCATGATCTCGGCGCGGGCTACGCGGCTGAAGAACCGCGTGCGGTCGCCGCCGCCCGCCTCCCAGTAGATGCGGGAGACGTCAGTGTCGCGATAGGGCTCGATCTCGCGCCGCACCTCTTCCTCGGTGGTGAGGCGGAACAGGTAGTGCGGTCCGTGCGAGTCGTTGTGGGCGAACAGGCGACGCGTATCCGTCCGCGCCTGGTCCGACTGCCAGATTTCGAGTTCGTCGTAGGTCAGCGGCACCAGCTTCACGTAGGCGACGCGCGCCGCCGGACCGCTGAACGACCCCGGCGCGTCCCCCGGCGCCACCCGCCGGACCAACTGGGCGATATCGAGGCTCTTGTCCGTGAGGTCGGCGATCTTCCAGAACATCTCCGCCACCGCCGGACCGTGCCAATCCGGCAGCAGCCGGCTTTGCAGCGATGACAGGTCGAGCGTCAGCAATGAGTGGGTGTCGTCGCCGCTGAGCTTGACCGCCACGGCAATCGTGGCGGTGTCGTCGGTGCACTTGAAATTCGGCACGATGCCCACCGATACCGCGTGCCAGCCACTGGCGCGCAGTGGAAAGCTCACCGCCGGCGCGGCGGTCTCCGGCCCCGCCGCAATCATGGTTCCGGTCACGTCGTCGGTCTCGAACGACATGGTTCGCCAGTGCCCCCGCTTGCCGGTGGCGCTCAACGCCGAGGCCGGCTCGCAGCGGTCCAGGTCCGTGCGGTACTGCGGCGGGCTGCTGAGCCAGCCGTCGGCAAAGAGATCGGTCGCGGCTGCCGTCATACCCACCGCCTCCTATCGACTAGATTGCTGGTCCGACCCCCTCTCCCTCGACTTCTGCTCCCTCCACCTGGAAGGGGGAGGGTTGGGGAGGGGGTCAACGTGAGGGTGAATTCCGCCAGCTCAGAGCCCATCCGTGGTCACCCCGGCGTCGTGTAGGACAGGTCCCAATCGTCCAGCACGTCTACGTCGTGGACGGTGGGTTGCAGGGAAGGCTCACCCGCCGTGCGCCATGCCTCGATCTCGTCGCCGTGTCCCAGCCGCCGCAGCGCGTTCCACATCGCGCCAAAGTGCGCCCGTCCGGAGCCGCCTGCGGCATCCCAGAAGAACAGGTGATCGGCGCTCGCGCCGTAGATTCCCGCGGCCTGGCGGCGCACGTCTTCGGGCGAGCGGTGGCGCGGCATCATCCCCGGCGCCAGCACGCAGTCCGTCCCGCGCACCAGCTCCACGAAAGAGGCCAGATCCGCCGGGTTCTCCCACGACACCGCGTGCGAGTCGCCGCCGGGCGCCGAGGTGTAGGGGATCAGCGTGTCGACGATTCCTTCCTCGACCCAGGCTCCCAGGTCGATCGCGTTCTGAAGGTTCTCCCGCTCGCTGCTCATCACTACGGCAGAGACGCCAAGGCGCTTGCCGTGCGCCGCGCCCATCTCGTCCATCGCCTGCCGCACCTCGCGCATGAACTGGGTCAACTCGCGCGCGCGGAACCGCAGCCAACGCTCGTCGTCCGCCGGCAGGGCGTGCGGATCGAGGCCGTATTCGTCCTTGAAGGCCGCGACCACCGGCGGCTCGTACTCCACCAGCGGCAGGCGCCGGTTGTAGAGCAGGCACACGCCGTCGATGGGCCGCTCGGCCATCTCGCGCAGCAGCGACACCACGTAGGCCCGCACCTCGGGATAGGAATAGGCAATGCGCGGGGTCGTCTGGCCGTTGCGGTCCACGCCGCGCCATTCCGGGTGCGCGGCGGCGAACGTGTCCCCGAGATTGAAGTGATCGATCGGCGGTGGGTACAGGAAGCCCGCCACGCGGTATGAAGCGTGAATCTCCAACCCGGCGTCGTGGCAGTGCTCGATGGCGACATCGAGCGGGTCCACGCCCAACTCGCGAAACTCCCGCCAGCTCTCGGCGTGCAGCCGGTCGCCCACACGGGCGAAGTCCTCGGCCTCGTCAAAGGTGCACCAGCGCGCGATCTTGCTGAAGTAGTAGCTGATGTCGCCTTCGCCGGCCTCCCAATACATGCGGGAAAAGTCGCTGTGGCGATAGGGTTCGATCTCGCGCCGGATGCCCTCGGCATCGTTCAGCCGCCACAGGTAGTGCGGTCCGTGCGCGTCCTGGTGGGCGAAGAGCCGTCGGGTGTCGGTGCGCTGATGCTCGGCCTGCGCCTCGTCTACCTCGGCGTCGGTGAGCGGCACCAGCTTGACATAAGCAATGCGCACGATCTCCGACCGCCAGGCGCCAACCGCATCCACCGGCGCCGTCTGCCACTGCGGCTGCCCCAGCACCAACTGTTGGCCGGTCAAGTCCGCCGTGCGCCAATACAACTCCACGATTTGCAGGTCGTGCCCGATCTCGGGATGCGCCGGCTGTGACGTCAACACCGTCGGCGTCGCGTCGCCGCTCAACCGTGCCAGCACTTTCAATTGAGCGCTCTCATAGCCCGGCGGCGGCATGACGCCGAGCGAGACTGCGTGCCAGCCGCTCGCGTTCAGATCGAGCGTGACGTCCGGCGCCGCCGTCTCGGGACCGGCCAGCAGCATCCGGCCGCTCAGGTCGCCGGCGGTATAGGCCATCGCGCGCCAGCGGTGAAAAGCCGGCACCGGACCCACGGCGTCCGCCGGCTGCACGGCGCTCAGGTCGGTGATGTAGACCGGGTCGTTGACCAACCCGCGGTCGGCGATGCGATCCGTCATACGCACCTCACCTTGATGTGGAGGCCGCGGCAGACATCTTGGTCCCGCAGCCACCTCCGGCGGCATGGAGGTTGCCGCACCATACGCTCCGATGCTCCGGCAGCACAACTCATTCTCCGTCCAAGCTTCTCAAGCCAACTCTGTCCATTGCGCCCTGGTTTTCTGCAAAGTCAGGGAGGTAGGTGGGAAGTCATCGCCGAAGCCCCATTTGCTCGTAAGCGTTTGATTGCTTCCAGCGGCGTTTGTTCCCCGTTCGCTTGGCATCGGTCCGGTACCCTGGATTCAAGTCCGGCGGATGTGCTTGTGATAGTATTTGAGTGACTAATAGCTTCTCTTGGAGCCTAATTATTCTGGCTGGCAGCGGCACAACCGCATTGGCACTTAGTAGGGCGAGGGATCTTCAGATAAACCCAGGAATGCTAATGCTATTGCTTGCCATTCTAATCATGGTCTCCGCTTTTGTTTGCAGTGAATCGGGGCGAACTTCTGAACTAATCCTCCATCGTAATATCTGGCGTAAATCTGGGATCACAGACTACACTCTTGAATATCAGGAGATTCGCCCTTTCGGTGGAGAATACATTAGATCCCATGTAACGAATGGTGTTGTCTCAACCCTCGAACACGCGGGTTCTGGCATCGTCATCTATCCTAATTCACGTGAGAGGCCTGATGCGTACTCTGGCATGTCGGAAAGAAAAGTGAATTACTTGCTCAGTATCGCTACGATTGATGGATTGTTTGCGATGATCCAAGAGGAAAGACCTTGGAATCGAGATGATGCTTCCGTGAGCTATAACGCTGAGCTTGGATATCCCGAGATGTTTCTGATATATCATCGCGAAGCGATAGATGGATTTTACGGAATAAGAATCCTATCTCTCTCACCTAGCTAGATCGTCTGTCGGTCAACGCTATACTACAGCTCGAATTGAGCAATGGAGTTTCATGTCGATGAAGGAAGCCGATGCTGGCCGTTCGAAAGCGCATGTCACATGAATGGTGCAATGAGCTTGCACTGAATTGATATGGACCGTTTCCTTCGCATGGGGCTTACGTCGCTTTGGACCGTCGTAGTCCTTGCAGTGTCAGATTTCGGATTGTTCACGGCTGGGACTCGTGGGAATTCTCGGCCATGCTGTGCAGCTTGCCGACTGTGCGCCAGTTGCGGATGGTGATGGTCGTTCCCAGCACGCGGTCGAAATAGTCGACCGTCAGCTTCGACCGCGCCGTGCCATTCGGGAAGTGCAGATAGACCTCGCGTCCCCGCACTTCGAAGGCATCGCGCGGCGAGCGGTCGGGCTCCAGCTCAGCGATCCGCGCCGCGCTGGGCGCCTCGACCAGGAATCCCACGTGAAGCTGCGCCGGGTCCGCCCCCACCGCCAGAAACGGATTGCCGCTCACGATCGCGCTCAACTCCGCCGCCGTCCGCGTCACGACGGGAACCTGGAATCCCTTGGCGGCGGCGATCTCCGCCTCGATGAGCTCCGGAATTCGCTCCGCCAGCGCCGGCTCCGCCCGGAACACGACGTTGCCGCTTTGGATATACGTGCGCACGTCCGTGCAGCCGGCCGCCTCGAACATCGCCCGCAACTCCGCCATCAGCAGCTTCTTCGTGCCGCCGACGTTGATGGCGCGCAGAAGTGCGATGTAAGTGCCGCCGCTCATGCGTCGCTCCTCTGCGTTCGTGGCCGATTGGCAAGGCACCGCTAAGTATCGGCCATCCGCTCCGGGCCAGCGTTCTCCCGTAGGAGACCCTTGGGTAACCCCTTGTCATTCCCGCGAAGGCGGGAATCCACCCTTCATTGAACCTGGAGGCGGACAGGGTGGGCCCGGTCATATCCAAGCCCGGCTGGGTTTCGCAAGGGTCTTCGTAGGGGCGAGTTTCAAACTCGCCCGTTCACAGCCGGACCGTCACATGGTCGTGGTGAGATCTGAGAGATGCTCACGACAGGCTCGTCTGCCCGCTCGTGGTGAGCCCGTCGAACCACACCGGATGGCCGGCGCCTAGGCCGTCCTCGCAGGCGAGACCCGTACCCCGACTAGAGCCTCGCCTCCTTCATCACCTCGATCATTCGGCCCCGCAGAGGCCTCGGCGCCTGCAGCAGGTTGTAGAGCCGCTCCGCCACGCCAGCCTTGTCGGGCACCTTCCAGTCGGGATATCCCGCGATCCTTCTCTCGACGTATCGCCGCAACTCACCGGGCCCGCTGAACATCTCTTTCGCGGCCAACAGCTCGGCCAGGTACGCGCGGTGATGGGCATAGCCGTGGGACCGCCCCGCCAGCTTGTGGGCAATCTCTACGTGTTCGTGCACCACCACCAGGTAGGCAAAGTCCGGGTCGGCATTCGCGAAGCTCTCCGGGAGGTAGATGTTGCCGTCCTCGTCGTACATCGCAAGGTCCGCGCCATCGGGCCACGGATCACAGATGAAATAGCGGACCTCGGTCCCATCCACCTCGCACGTACCCACGCGGGTCACGTTGGACTTGAGCTCTGCAATCAAGTCTGTGAGCTCCGGATGCGGCAGCTTCAGGCGCTTGGTTGGCTTGGCCACTCCTCGCTTCTCCTTCGTTTGCTCCAGCGCGCCGGCGGCTTTACCCCCATGTAGAACGTGGCGCAGCGCCCGTGCGCCACGCGGTCACCATCAGCGCGTCGCGGTCGACCACAGCCATTGCGTTCCGCCAGCCCGTTCGTGGTGAGCCCGTCGAACCACAGCGGGTGGGCGTCGCTTCCCGCTCGCTGGCCGCTGCGCTTGCACCCTAAGCACTGGCAGCAAATCAGATCGAGCGGTCCCGACACTAATCCTGACGCGCCGGTGTATGTAAGGCACGATGCCCCCATGGCGAGCGGCGATCCGACCCTCAACCCCGCCTGGCCCGTGCTGCGGAGCTATCGCGGCGAGCACTTGCGGCGCGTGGCCATGCCCATCGGCGGCATCGGCACCGGCACCGTCTCGGTGGGCGGACGCGGCAATCTCCGCGATTGGGAGATCGTCAATCGCCCGGCCAAGGGCTTCGTCCCCAACGTGCCGATCACGCGCAACATGACCGAGCCCCGCGCCTTCTTCGCTGCCCGTGTGCAGGCCCAGGGCCGGCCCCCCGTCACGCGGCTGCTGGAAGGCGAGCTCGACGCGTTGGACTACGAGGGCACGCTCGGCTCGCCCGCGCCGCATCACGGTCTGCCACGTTTCGCTGACGCCTCGTTCCACGCTGCCTATCCGCTGGCGCAGGTGTTCTTGCGCGATCCCGTCGTGCCGGTCGACATTCGGCTCGAAGCCTTCAATCCGCTCATCCCCGGCCGAGCGGACGACAGCGGACTTCCCGTGGCCGTGCTGCGCTGGGTGGCCGCCAATCCGTGCGACGTTCCGGTGCGCGTTTCCGTTTGCGGCGCCCTCGCCAACTTCATCGGCGCCGATGGGAAGCGCGGCCAGCCGAAGGGCAACGTCAACCGCTGGTGCGTGGGGAACGGTCTCCGAGGCCTGGACATGCGCACCGACGGCGTGCCCGACGACGCCGAGCAGTGGGGCACCCTGGCTCTCACGGTCCTCGACGCCCCCGAGCAATCCGTCACCGCGCGCACGGCCTGGTACGACGTTCCCTGGGGCGACGCCCTGCTCGACTTCTGGGACGACTTCAGCGCCGACGGCGCGCTCGACGACCGCCCGCCCGGCGACGCCGACTCGCCCACGGCCTCGCTGGCCGCCACCGTGAAGCTGGAGCCGGGCGAGGAGCGCGTCGTCACATTTCTGCTCGCCTGGCACTTTCCCAATCGCCTCACCTGGGACGTCATGCGCACCGGCGACGCCCGCGCCGACTGGGTCGGCAATCACTACGCCACCCGCGTGCCCGACGCGTGGGCCGCCGCCGAGGACGCGGCTACGCGCCTGCCCGACCTCGAGCGCGACACGGTCCGGTTCGTGCGCGCGTTCTGCGATGCCGACATCCCCGACGCCATCAAGGAAGCCGCGCTCTTCAACCTCAGCACGCTGCGGTCCCAAACCGCCTTTCGTAGCGCCGAGGGAGGCTTCTACGGCTTCGAGGGCTGCTTCGACGACGCCGGCGCGGGATTCGGCACCTGCACCCACGTCTGGAACTACGAGCACGCCACCGGCTTTCTCTTTGGCGACCTGGCACGGGGCATGCGCGAGGTCGAGTTCAACGAGTCGACCGGCGCCGACGGCCACATGGAGTTCCGCGCGGAGCTCCCCCGTGGCCGCGTCTCCGATTGGGGCCTGGCCGCCGCCGACGGGCAGCTCGGGTGCCTGGTCAAGCTCTACCGCGACTGGCAGCTCAGCGGCGACGACGCCTTCCTGCGGCGCGTCTGGCCGGGCGCCCGCCGCGCGATCGAGTTCTGCTGGATCGAGGGCGGCTGGGACGCTGACCGCGACGGCGTCATGGAGGGCTGCCAGCACAACACCATGGACGTGGAGTACTTCGGCCCCAACCCCGAAATCGGCGGCTGGTACCTGGCCGCCCTGCGCGCGGGCGAGGAGATGGCGCGCCACCTCGGCGAGGAGCAGTTCGCTGCCGAGTGCCGCCGCCTGTTCGAGCACGGCCGCGCCTGGATCGACGCCAATCTCTTCAACGGCGACTACTACGAGCATCAGATCCGGCCGCAGCCCGACCGCTCACGCATCGCCCCGGGGCTGCGGCGACCCGAGAAGTACGCCGCCCAGAACCTGGAAGCCCCAGAGCACCAGGTCGGCAACGGCTGTCTGGTGGGGCAGCTCGTCGGCCAGGCCGCCGCCCGCCTGAGCGGACTCGGCCCGCTGCTCGATCCCGACCACGTGGCCGCCACGTTGCGGTCGATCATGCGCTACAACTTCCGCCCCTCCATGCGGGGCCACGTCAACCACTTCCGCAGCTACGCCCTTGCCGATGAGGCAGGCCTTGTCATCGCCGCCTATCCCCGCGGCGACCGCCCCGAGCGTCCCTTCCCATATGCCTATGAAGTCTGGTCCGGCCTCGAGTACACCGCCTCCGTCGGCATGCTCCAGGAACGCCAGCCGCAGGCCGCGCTGCAAGTGATCGAGGCCGTGCGCGCCCGCCACGACGGCGCGCGGCGCAATCCCTTCGATGAGCCCGAATACGGCCATCACTACGCCCGCGCCATGGCCGCCTGGGGCGCCGTGGTCACCGTCGCCGGATTCAGCTACTCCGCAGTCCGCGGCGAGATGCGCTTCGCCGCCGCCCCCGGCACGGTCTTCTGGTCCAACGGCTCCGCCTGGGGCACCTGCACCCGCACCCCGAGCGACTCCGGCTGGCACGTGCGCCTCGACGTCCTTGGCGGCGAAATCCGTCTGCGCACCTTCGAGCTCACCGACATCGGCCGCGAGGAAATCGCTCCTCCGCGGTCAGTCAGCGCGGGCGATCACCTGGCGCTGCATGTCGTGGCCTAGCGTCGAAGGGAAGATTGGTTGCTGGTAGCCATTGCTGATCGCACCTATAGGTGCGATAATTCACTGGGCCAACCGTGATTTCGTCAGGCGGGCACGGAGGTATGCCCGCGCCTCGGGTCAGGAATCCCATTTCGATCCCGCTCACGGCAAGGGCAGCCACGGCCGTCTCTACATCGGTAACCGCTTCACCACGGTCAAGCAAGGGGAGCTGTCGAAGGGCCTGGTGGCCGCGATGCTCCGGCAATTGAATATCGACCGAGAGGACTTCTGAACCATGCTCTACGCCTATCCCTGTGACCTAGTGCCCGCTGAAGATGGCGGCCTCGTTGTCACCTTTCCCGACGTCCCCGAAGCCATCTCGGGCGGTGCGGACCATTCCGAAGCGTTGGTGATGGCCGAAGACGCTCTGGCCATAGCCCTGGCGGGCTATGTCCACGAGAAACGGGACATCCCTGCTCCCAGTGACGCGGCAGCCGGTCAGGAGTTGATCCCAGTCTCACCGGTTGTCGCCGCCAAGCTCGCGCTGTATTCGGCGATGCGAACTCAGCGCATCACCAAGGTCGAACTCGCCCGCAGACTCGGCATCAGCGAGTCGGCGGCGCGCAAGCTCACCAATCCGGACCACCGCTCCCACGTCAGCCAGGTTCACAAGGCTCTCCGGGCCGTGGGACGCAGCCTACGGGTTGAGGTCACCGCGGCCTGAATCCCGTCGAGACATGGCGTCGATAAGTATCGCGGAGAGCAGATTCCCCGCCACCTGTAGCGGCCCGGACGTCACGGGCATCTTGGTGGCGCCGGACGACGCTTTTGCGTTGATGGCCCTTGGCCACGGCGCGGCAACTCCGATCCGCGAGCCGCTCATGGTGGAGATGTGCGCAGCGCTTGCCGACCGCGGTGTCGCAACCTTTCGCTTCAACTATCCCTACAGCGAGCGGTCTGAGTCCGAGTACTCAGAGGACCTGATCGATCCGCTCGATGTCCTGCTTGCCACGGCAAGCTCCGCCAAGCGTGCGGCGCAGGCGCTTTCGCTCGAACTTCCGTTGTTTCTCGGAGGGCGCTCGATGAGCAGCCAGATCATGTCGCTGGCCCTCTCACGTGAGCATTGGCCCGACGTCGGCGGACTGGTGCTCTACGTCTTCCCCATGCGCTGGCGCACCGTTCTGAAGGACACCGTCGCCCACCTGCGGCACGTACCGGCGCCGATGCTATTCGTCCAGGGCGGCCATGATGAGGAGTTCGCCGATCTTGGGGAGCTTCAACCGGTGCTTGATCAACTCGGAACCCGCGCAACCCTCCACGTCATTCAAGGCGCCGACCATTCCTTCAATCTGCCGGCCGAATCCGGCCGGACAAGGGACGATGCGATTGCGGAGGCCGCCGCGGCGACGACCGACTGGATGCGCAAGCGGCTGTCGCAATACAAGAATACCGATCCGCCGCCCCCATAACTCACGCCGGCACCGGCATCTCCGCCAGCATTTCGTCGGTGATGTAGCGCCCCAGCCCGAAGACCTTGCGGTCGGAGTACCAGAAGATCCGCTCGCCGTTGAACTCCGTCAGGCTGGCGCCCATCGAGAGCCATTAGCCCCAACGCCGTCTAGGCCGCCATTGGGTCATGGTCGAATCGTTTCAACAGGTCGGGCAGGTCAGCCAACGGCACGACCTCCCCATCGCGGCGGGACTGGCGATCGGCTCCGCCGGTGACGACGGCCTTGACCGAGACGGCCGGCAGCAGGTCGGCAACGCGGTTGAGCGCATTGAAGGCGTCGGAGGGCACGGTCAATCCGGACTTGATCTCGACTGCCCCAAGACTCTGGCCGGATTCGTACAAGAGATCGCACTCTAGGCCTCTGGCGTCGCGAAAGAACGACAGATTGGGCTGGCGGCCTCGATTGAGCCGGTGCTTGAGCGCCTCCGCTATGACCAGGTTCTCGAAGAGCGCGCCGCGCAGCGGGTGCGTGACGAGCTGCTTCGGTTCTTCGACCCCCATGAGATAGCTGGCCAGCCCAACATCGCAGAAATAGAGCTTGGGCGACTTGATCAGGCGCTTGCGGATGTTGGCGTGAAACGGCGGCAGTTGAAAGATGATGTAGCTCGCCTCAAGCACTGTCAGCCAGTGCCGCGCCGTGGTGTGGGACACGCCGGCATCCGAACCCAGTGAGCTCAGATTCACCAACTGGCCGACGCGGCCCGCGCACAGTCGGACGAAGCGTCGGAAGCTCGATAGATTGCGGACCTCCCCCATCCGGCGCACATCACGCTCCACGTAGGTTTCGAAGTAGTCGCCCAGCGCCTGCCGGGGCTCCAACCGTTGGTCGTGAATCCGGGGATAGAACCCTGAATACATCAGGTCGTCAATCGCCGCATTCGCGCCCGTGCGCATCTGTTCCGTCAGAGAAAACGGCAGCAGGCGCAGCAGCGCAGTCCGCCCGGCCAGCGACTGACCGATGCTCGAGGAAAGCCTGAATTGCTCGCTGCCCGTAAGCACGAACAGGCTGTTGCGGCCAATGTCGTCGGCCAGCACCTGCAGGTAAGACAGCAGCTCCGGCACGTGCTGGATTTCATCAATAATTGCGCCCTCGCCGAGCTGCGCCAGGAATCCGCGGGGATCGATTTCTGCAAACTCCCGCTGGTCGGGCGCTTCCAGGTTGGCGTAGGCCAGGTCGGGAAAGGTCGCCCGACATAGCGTGGTCTTGCCTGACTGCCGCGGCCCCGTCACCGTTACAAATGGGTACTGCGCAAATAGCCGTGTGAGATGGCCGGCAATCTCGCGTTCGATCATGCGCAGCACGCTATCAACGATGCGTACAGATTGCAAGTAGTACTTTCAATCTGTACGCAAGCCTCGCTGTAGGGTCTATACCCCGACGATTGCTGGCGCTACAGTCCCGGCGTCGCCGACCTCTACCTCACTCCGGCACCGGCATCTCCGCCAGCATCTCGTCGGTGATGTAGCGTCCCAGCCCGAACAACTTGCGGTCGGAGTACCAGAAGATCCGCTCGCCGTTCAACTCCGTCAGGCTGGCGTACATCGAGAGCCACCATTTGTAGAACGGCGGCACGCCGACGCAGTTGGTGTCGAAGAGCAGCACCGGGTCGCTGAACCAGATCGGCTGGTGCGCGCCGGGGCGGTACTCGCCCAGCGAGATGAACTGCGGCCGGCGGCTGCTGTTCGAGTCGCCGATGCCCACCGCGCCGTAGCCCCACCCGTCGTGGTTCTGGAGCAGTTGGAGGTACCGGCCGTCGTTGAGGCGGTAGAGCGGCGTCGGCGACACCGGGTTCTCCATCGGCTCGCCGCCGTCCTTGTAGCGCAGCATCTCCGTGGGCCGCCACGAGTGGCCGTGGTCGTCCGAAACCGTGTACCAGATCTGCCCGTTGCGCGTGCGCATCACCGTGAACAGCCGGTCGTCGGGCAGCAGCACCGGCGCCGGCTCCTGGCAGAACGACGAGCCTTCCGGGGCGTCCGGGTCGTTGGCGAGCGGCACGGTGATCAACTCTTCATCGTCCGGCAGCCAGGTGATCTGCACGTCCTTGGGATCGGGTCCCTCGTCGATGTTGTCGAAGCGCATGAACTGGCAGCGGCAGTCGCTGCGGTAGTACTGCACCTTGCCGTCGGGCCGGCGCACCCCGGTTACCTGCCGCGCAGCCGGTGAGGCCCACTCGGTGTAGCCCACCAGCACGCGATCCAGCGCGTCCCGGATCGGCTTCTGCCACGGGATGCTGTTCGTGCCGATGCTCGGGTCAGGGTGGCTCAGGATCGTGCGCCGGTAGGAAATGTCCACGCCGCCCGGCGTCCAGGTTCGGCCGTCGTCGTCGGAGTAACTGCAGCGCAGAAAGCTCGTCTGATAGCTCAGTCCGACGCCCGTCCCCTTGTTGTAGAACGCATAGATGCGGCCCGTGCGGCTGATCACCGGAAACCCGAAGCAGCTCGCCTGACCGCTCTTGGGACCCGGCGGGTCGAACTCGCCCGGCTCGGACCAGCTGCGACCGCCGTCCTCGCTGCGCGCGTAGAGCACCGTGTGGTCAGAGGCGTCCGCCTTGGTGCCATAGGTCCAGATGGCCAGCAGATCGCCGCCCGGCGTCTCGGACACCAGCACGTGGTCCACCGCCTCCACCCACTCCGGCGGCTGCTTAGGCAGGAAGAAGACCAGGTCAGGATTCGTGCGGCGCCAATCGTCGCTGAAGCACTCGTAGTCGCCCTCGACCGGCATGAGACACCCCGCTCGCCAAAAGCCCAGACACGCTCCGCCCAGGCAATCGCAGCCTAGTGTGTGACGCGTCCGTGCGCGAACTGATTGGAGCCGTGCCTTCGCACTAGGACACAGCTACTCGCTGGGTGACCTTCCGGTTGAAGTCTTCACGCGATTCCAGCGAAGAAATCATGTCGCCGCCTACGTCCGAGAGTCTGGCGAGATCCATCCGCGGAATCTCGGCCTGATTCTCGAAGACCAGGATTGACTCGAACTGAAGATCGTGCCGATGAAAGTAGGACAGCATGATCGTCGTCAACCGCGCCTTGTCGCGATTGGGTACGCCGTACAGGAAGAGCGGGCTGCCGTTCTTGCCCTCGATGCGATAGTCCACCGGATAGGCCTGGGCATTCGGAACCTCCGGCAGGAACTCGCGTTGGATCTTCGCCTCATCCACCAGGCTGGTGACTAGGTCGGAAAGGTCGTCGTAGAACGTGGAGCCGACGTTTGAGCGGGACAGCAGAGTGAGGTCATAGACCCGGGTCAATGCCTGTCCGAAGTTGAACACCGCCTCCGGCAGCCGTGCGGGGCTGGTGTCTATACGGAACGCGCCGCCGTCCCATTCCAGCCCACTCTCGCCCATGATGCGTTCAAGGAGCATTCCGCGCGTGCCGTCCAGGAACGCGTCCACATCGTGCTCGTAGCTGATGTGCATGAGAGTGTGACCGTGGTCGGAAAGCCGTAGCCCGCCGGCCGCTGCCTCGGACAGGTGAATCGGATAACGGTCGCCGTCGGGAAACGCAAAGTGAGTCCGCAGCATCAGCGCGCCGTCCGGGCGTTTCTCGACTCGCACCTCTTCGCAGAGACGTTCACACAAGAGCGTCTTGAGAGCGCCTATGTCGAGCGTCATAGCGGCAGCTTTGGCATGTCGGGTTTGGCGTTGAGTCCACGTAGGTTGAAGTCTTCGATCAAGCACGCCAGAGCGCCTTCGAGAGTCGTGAAGCGGTCAGTCACTTCCGCTTCGGACTCGGGTTTCTTGCCGGCTGCGATGGCCTGCTCGGTAGCGCGATGAACGTGCGGGAGGTAGGTGATGTTTCCATGCTCGTGGCTCGGTCCGTTGTAACGCGCCAAGGTAAGCAACCGGCCGCCGCGCGGGAGAAAGGCGATGCCGCAGGAGAAACTGCTGGCGTCGGCGAGGCTCTGACGCTGATAGATCGAGAAGCGGGGCTCGTCGTTGCCTTCTCCCACCGCTTGAAAGCTGCGTTGGCGATGTCCGGGGCGCAGCTTGGGCTTGTCGGACCAGCGGGCACCCGGATTTGTTACCCGCTTTGGCAACGACCGGATTTCATCAAGCTCTGCGTCCGTGTAGCTCCTGAGGTTCATGTGTACAGCTAGGCCTTGACGCTTTCGAATGTAAGGTGCGCCTTGCCAGATTAACGGGGTCTTAGCTCTGTTCTCCTTCTAGGACGTGCTCTTGACGAAGATGGGTGGGGCCTAAGCAGTCATCGCCGTTGCGCAAATGCGAGGGACTACCCGCCCATATCAACGTCCACGGTCTTTCAAGCTGCTGCATGCCAGCCAGACCAAGAATCCGCGCTTGGCCCAGCGTACCCGACGCCCGCTCCCGCACACGGGTACCATGCGCGGCACGTGGGGACGGTGCGGCTTGGGGGAACGGTGATGGCGCAGGACAACAGATTCGGCATCCCCGGCGTGCCGTTTCCCGTCGGGGTGGAGTACTACCGCCCGCCCACGCCCAAGCCCGAGGTCTGGGACGAAGACTTCGCGCGGCTGAGCGCCGCCGGGCTGCGCATCGTGCGCTCGTTCCCTTACTGGCAGTGGTTCGAGCCGAGCCCGGGCGTCTATGAGATGGACGACATCGACCTGCTCTTCGACACCGCCGAGAAGCACGGGCTCTACGTCTGGCTCGACGTGCCCACGGCCACGCACGGCGCCGGTCCGGACTGGTTGCTGCGCCACTTTCCCGACATGCGGGTCGTCAACTACCTCAACGAGCCGGTCGTGCAGGACGCGCACCCGGCCTATGCCCAGGGCGCCCAGGTCCATTGCTTCGATCATCCCGAGTTTCGCCGCCTGGCCGGCGACTTCCTGCGGCACGCCATCAACCGCTACAAGGACCGGCCCAATCTTCTGATCTGGGGCATCTGGGACGGGCCGAACCTGTCATCGGCCTGGGCGGCCCAGGGCGGCGGCTTTCCCTGCTATTGCGTGCACACGCTGGCGCTGTACAAGGCGTGGCTGCGGGAGCAGTTCACCCTGGACGAGTTGAATGCGGTGTTCAGCCGCCGCTTCCGCCGCTGGGAGGACGTCGAGCCGCCGCGATCCAACCGCAACGTCGTCGAGATGCGCTGGTACCGGCGCTTCCATCACGAAAACATCGCCGACTACCTGAAGTGGATGATGGACCTGGCGAACTCCATCGATCCGATGCACGAGAAGCGCGCCCACGGCGGCTGGCGGCCGCAGCCGAAGGATGAATACTGCGCGCCCCTGGTGGACAGCTGGGGCATGTCCATGTCGTCCAACCACCTGCTGACCGTGGACGATCCGAACCTGATCGCCGACCGGGCCCTTGGCTTCGACTGGTCGCGCCAGGTGGGCCGCAACGGGCGGTGGTGGAACGAGGAGATCTACGCCGGCATGTCGCGCGGGGGCGTCACCTGGAAGAAGCAATCGCATCCATGCGAGCAGACCATGCTGCTCTGGATGACGCTCATCGGCGGCGCGGCGGGCGTCATGTTCTGGCAGTACCGGCCGGAGTACCTGAGCTTCGAGTCGCCGGGCTACAACATGGTGGCCCTGGACGGCGAGCCGACGCCTCGCTTCCGGGCGGTGGTCGAGGCCCTGGAGCAGATCGAGGGACTGAGCGACCACCTGCCGATGGAGGTTCCGCAGGCCGACGTGGCGATCGTCTATGACGCCCACTCGCACGAGCTGTTCCAGTTCAACGAGAAGGACGAGCGCTTCATGGCCGACTTCCGCGGCGTCTACCGCACGCTCTGGCTGCGGGGCATTCCGGCTGACCCGGTGACGCCCAAGATGGACTGGTCCGGCTACCGGCTGCTGGTGCTGCCGAACGTGGCGCTGATGGACGATGCCACGCGGGACCGTCTGGCGCGCACGCTGGACGAGAACCCGGAGACGCAGGTACTGATCGAGGGCAGCTTCGGGACGTACCAGCACGACGGCCAGTCCAGCTACAACCCGCCGGAGGGCTTTGCCGACCGGATCGGCGTGCGGGTGGCGGACCTCTCGGCGGTGAGCGAAAGCGACATCGCGAACGGGCGGAACGTCCTCGAGACGCCGCACGGCCCGGTTCCCGTCACCACTTCGTGCGGCTACGCCCTCCTCGAGCCGCAGGGCTCGACCCAGGCCATCGCGCGCATCGGCGATGACACCGTGGCCGTGCGCACCGGCGACGGTCGCATCACGTGGTACGGCCTCACCCTGTCGGCGGGATTTGATGATGTCGCCATTCCCGCCGTCGTGCAGGCGGCGGCTGACGCTGCGGGCGTGAGCGCTCCGGTCGCGGTCGACGGCGACCCGATCGTGCCGGTCCTGCGGCGCTCGCGGCAGGGCGGCCGGCTCGTCTTCGTGCAGAACCTGTCGCGGCAGCCGGCCTCGGCCACGCTGCGACCGGCTTGGCCGGTGTCGGAGGTCACGGACCTCATCGCCCATGCCCCGGTCGCCGTCGAGGACAACGGATTCCAGGTCACCATGGAACCCTGGAGCGTCGGCGTCTTCCACTGCGACGAGGCATAGCCCGAGGAAGGGATAGCGCCAATGCCGGTTGAAGGCGACTACGCCTGCTACAGCAAGGACTGGCGGCGCACGGACCCGGATCTGGTGCTGCAGCTGCCCACGCGGGTGCCGGAACACCCCGAGCACCAGGACCACGTGCTGGTGGACTTCACGCCGGGCGGTGACCTGCTCGCCATCTGGACCATCGCCTACGAGCATGACGCCCGCGACTACGGCGTCTACTTCGCCCGCAGCTCGGACCACGGCCACACCTGGACCGAGCCCGCGCAGATTCACGAGGCCGGGCCGGCCGGCCAGGTGAGCAGCTTCGGCTTTCCCGTCATTACTTCCAGCGGGCGGATCTACTGCTACTACAACCGCTCGGTGGGCTACGGCGAGAACGCGCTCAACGCCGTGCTCCGCTGCCGCTACTCGGATGACGACGGCCACACCTGGATCGACGGGGACGTCGACATCGAGTACCGCCGCACGCCCATCGACCACCCCGACCCGACCGTGCCGCCGATGGGGATCGTCTGGCAGAAGCCGATCCGCGATGCCAGGGGACGGCACGTCGTGGCGCTCACCCGCTGGGCCGCGCAGTACATCACGCCCAAGCCCTATGTGCCGCACATGGGCGACCGGCCCAACGGCATGTTCCGCGAGTTTCGCTGTGAATTCCTGCGCTTCGACAACATCGACGACGGCCCGCATCCCAAGGACGTGCAGATCACCTGGCTGCCAGAGGACGAGAACCTGATCCAGGTGCCGGTCAGCTTCGAGCCGCAGGCGTCCGACGGCTATACCTTCTGTGAGGAACCCGGGCTGGTGCTTCTGCCGGACGGACGCCTCTTCGCCGAGATGCGCACCGCCAACGGCGAGCTCTGGTACACGGTGTCCGACGACGCCGAAGCCCTCACCTGGCGACCCACCGAGGTGCTGCGCTTCAACGACGGCGGCGAGCCCATGCTCAACCCGAATTCACCCTCGCCGATGTATCGGCTGGAGGACGGGCGCTATCTGCTGCTCTTCCAGAACCATGATGGGTGGGGCTACGGCGGCAAGGGCCCGCTGGCGCTGGAGAGCCGTCGCCCGCAATTCATGGCCGTCGGCGAGTACCGGCCGGACGCCCATCAGCCGGTGTGGTTCAGCGAGCCGCTGCTGCTGTTCGACACGCAAAAGGTCGGCGTGTTCCCGCTCTACATGTGGTGGCTGTCCATGTACTCCAGCCTCACCGAGCGCGACGGGCGCCGCATCCTCTGGTACACCGACCGCAAGCTGTTCGCACTGGGCAAGTACATCACCGACGAGATGCTGGCGCCTCTGACCGTCCCGGAGTGACACCCGCGCGGCGCCTCCCCGCGGACGCCGCGAGGGGCCCGAAACATACAAGAGGCGGGTCTCAAACCTGCCCGACGCCAAGCATCCGGCGTGCCTCAAGACTGACCGAACTGGATTCCGGCCTCCGCCGGAATGACGGATGGTTTACGCATAGGACCCTGCGCGGGGACCCGCTTTGCGGTAGTGACGGTAGGGGGTAACCGCCAACGCGGACGCTCGCGGCATTGACAGAGAGCCGTGCGGGCGGTACGCCGTAGACGCACCAATGCAGAGATCAGCGCCCGATGTATAGCCGGATCAAGCGCCGCGCCTACGAGATCGTCGAGCCGACGCCGGAAGGCGACCGCCCGAGCCACATCTTCGACATGGCCCTCATCGCGCTCCTATCGCTCAACTTGCTGGCGATTGCGCTCGAGACGATCGCGCCCTTGGAAGAACGGGCCGGCGGCGCTTTCCTCGTATTCGAGATCGTCTCCGTCGCGATCTTCACCGCGGAATACCTGGTGCGCGTGTGGGCCTGCACGGAGGACCCGGCCTACGCCCACCCGGTGAAGGGACGGCTCCGGTTTGCGGTCCAGCCGTTGGTGCTGATGGACTTGATCGCCATCCTGCCGTTCTACATTCCGCTGCTCGTGACCACCGACCTGCGATTCGTGCGCTCGCTGCGGCTCCTCCGGGTGTTCCGACTGGTCAAGATCACGCGCTACTCCGAGTCGGTGGAGATCATCGGCGCAGTCCTTCGCAGCCGCAAGAACGCCCTGCTTTCCACGCTGTTCGTCACCTTCATTCTCCTGTTCATGGCGTCTGTGCTGATGTACCTGGCCGAGCGCGAGGCGCAGCCCGAGGGCTTTTCGAGCATCCCCGCCGCCATGTGGTGGGGCATGGTGACGCTGACCACGGTGGGCTACGGCGACCTGGCGCCGGCGACGCCGCTCGGTCGCATCCTGGGCGCCGTGGTTGCGCTCTTTGGCATCGGGCTTTTTGCCTTGCCCGCCGGCATTCTGGGGTCGGCGTTCGTCGACGAACTCGAGGCCCGGCGGGAGGCACGGCGCAGCGAAGCGCAAGCCCAAACGTGCCCCCACTGCGGCAAACCGATCGGCGACCACGCCGTGTCGGAGACGTGACCGTGAGTGCGTTGGTACCCTCGGGCGTTCCGCGCGCGCGAGAGTTCCGCCATGACGCCTGACGCGCCCATCGTCGTCGACGCCCACAACCACTACTGGGTGATTGGGCAGTCCCATCTGCCCTGGATGGACGACACGATGCCCGACACCCTGCGCCAGACCTACACCCCGTCCACCCTCAAACCGCACATGGACGCGGTGGGGGTGCATCGCTCGGTGATCGTCGAGGCGAGCACGGCGTGGGCCGAGCAGCCCTGGTACCTGGACCTCTGCGACGAATACGACTTCGTCGTCGGCGTGATCGCCAACCTGGATCTCACCGCCTCGGACCTCGAAGCGAAGCTGGATCAGCTGGCGACCAGCCCATGGTTCAAGGGCCTGCGCGCCGGCGCCGAGAACATGCCCGACACCGCCTGGCTGGCCCGCGACGACGTGCGCCGGGGTATCCGCACGGTGGTCTCGCGGGGGTACATCGTGGAGCTGCTGGTGAAAACGCCGCACCTGCCCCACGTCCCGGCGATCGCGCGGGAAAACGACGGCGGGAAGCTGATTGTGGATCACATGGCCAAGCCGCCGTTCGAATCGGGCGACCTATCCGCATGGCGCGAGGGCATGATCGCGCTGGCGCCCTACGAGCACCTGCGGGTCAAGGTCTCGGGGCTGCTCACCGAATGCCCCTCGGCGCCAACCACGGCAACCATCCAGCCGGCGGTCGACACCGTGCTCGACGCGTTTGACATCGACCGGCTGATCTGGGGCAGCGACTGGCCGGTGGCCCTGATGGCCGCCCCCTACGAGGACACGTTCCAGCGAGTCACCGCCGCGCTGGGCGCGTTGAGCCCCAACGAAAGAGCGGCCGTGTTGGGCGGAAATGCGGTGGACTTCTACCAACTGTCGTGAGCGCGCCGGAAGCGGCCGCCGCGTGCACGCGACCGTGCGTGCAACCGTAGCGTCGCGATCCGCCGCTCTCGTTCGGGCGGTCGCGCTTGGCGTTGCCCTGCTCGCCCTGCTTGGCGTGGCCGCGTGCGGGCAAGACGCGCCTCCCGTCGAGACGTGCACGGATGACGATCGCACGCTGACCGTTGGGTTCTACGCCTTCTTTGCCCCGGTGAGCTACAGCGCCGATGAAGACCCAGCTTCTGCCGCATTCGACACGCACCGCGGCTATGAAGCCGATCTGCTGACGGCGCTCGAAGCCATGGACGGCGTGGGGCTGTCGTTTGCCCGCCGCGGCATCGCGGTCTGGGACGGCATCTGGCTGCGATCCGCCGGCCCGGACTACGATCTAATCGGCGGCGGGATCACGATCCTCGACTCGCGCACCCGAGACGCCGCCGGCCGGCCAGCGGTCGTCTTTACGTCCGGCCACATCACGTTTCGCCAGTCGCTGCTGGTGCGCGCCGCCGACGCCGAGCGCCTGGCCGGCTACGACGACTTACGGCAGGACGTTCGCGTCGGGGCGCTGGCCGGGACCACGGGAGAGGCTCGCTTGCTGGAGATCGCGGGCTTCGTAGACGCCCAGGGCGCGCTGGCCGCCGGGACGCGCGTCGAAACCCCGCGCGGCACGATCGTCGCCGATGGCAGTGCGGATTACGCTATCACCGCCGCCGGCGCGTCACCGAACCTCGACGGCCGCCGACGGCTTGATCCACCGTCAGCCAACCTGCCCCAGGTCATCTACCTCGGGGACGAATCCGGCGATATTGAGTTGTTCGAGGCCCTGGGCGACGGCCGGATCGACGCCGTGGCCGGAGGGGACATCGGCAATCGCGACGCCGCCCACGCTTCCGACGGCGCCTTCGCCGTCACGGCGCTCGACGCAGAGGTCGAGCACGGCGGCTTTACGCTGGCTGTCGAAGACGCGGCGCTGGCCGCCTGCCTCGACGAGCGAATCGGCTGGCTGACGGACAACCGACGCATCGGCTATGCCGAGTGGCTCGACGACCGTACGGTCTTCATGCGCCGTGGCGAGCTTTGGAGTGCTGGAGCGTGACGATTCAACCTGCGGCCAGCACACGCCGTGGTGGATGCCAACGCCATGACCTTCTACGATCTGGGCTGAGCAGCAGCGGCGTAACGACCAGCGCGAAGAAGGCAGTTTGATCATGACGCGCCTGACAAAGCGGCAGTTCCTGCGCCTGGTCGGCTCGGCCGCCGGCGTGGCCGCGACCTACCACACCATGAACACGCTGGGCCTGCTGGGTCCGGAGAGCGCCAAGGCGGCCATGCCGGAATTGCCGGACGGCTCGGGCTTCGGCAAGCGCGTGGTGATCCTCGGCGCCGGCATCTCGGGCATGACGGCAGCCTATGAGCTATCCAAGGCGGGCTATCACTGCACCATCCTCGAAGCCACCAACCGCGCCGGCGGCCGCAACCTGACGGCGCGCGCGGGCGACGTGATCCACGAGGTCGACAGCCGGCAGTGGGTGGACTTCGACCACGAAGACCATCTCTACGCCAACCTCGGCCCGGCGCGCATTCCCTATCACCACCGGATCATCCTTGGCTACTGCAAGGAGTTCGGCGTCGAGCTCGAGATGTTCACCAACGACAACCGCGCCGCCTTCTTCCACAACGCCGAAGGGTTTGGCGGGCAGCCCGTGGTGGGCCGCCGGGTGATGACCGATCAGCGCGGCTACATCGCCGAGTTGCTGGCCAAGGCCGTCAACCGCAATGCGCTGGACGACGAGTTGACCGCCGACGACAAAGAGCGGTTGCTCCCCATGCTCGTCGAGTTCGGCGGCCTGGACCCCGACTATCTCTACGCCGGCTCGAGCCGCGGCGGCTTTCAAGGTGAGCAGGTCCACGCCGGTTTGAGGGGCGACGGCGAGGCGAACGATCCCCTGGACTTCAGCGAGTTGCTGCGCTCGGAGTTCTGGGAATACAAGCTCCACTTCAGCCAGTTTCTCAACCAGAATCCGACCCTCTTCCAGCCCGTCGGCGGCATGGACGCCATCGCCAAGGCGTTCGAAACGCGGGTCCGGCGGATCATCCGCTACAACAGCGCTGTCGAGGAAATTCGCCAGACGGCCACCGGTGCGAGAGTCGTCTACCGGAACCAGCGTGCAGACGTGAGCCAAGCCCTCGACGCCGATTACGTGATCTGCACCATCCCCGCGACGGTCCTGAGGGACATCCCCAACGACTTCACGCCCGAGACCCAGGCCGCCATTGAGTCCGTGGCCTTCGTGCCCGCGGTCAAGATTGGATTCCAGGCTCGCCGCCGGTTCTGGGAAGACGACCACGCCATCTATGGCGGCATCTCCTGGACCGACCAGGACATCACCCAAATCTGGTATCCGGCGAACGGATACCACCGCGAGAAGGGCGTTGTCATGGGCGCCTACATCTGGGACGACTTTCCGGGCCAGGGCGAGCGGTGGGCCAACATGACCCCGCCGGAGCGCCTGCGGACCGCCATCGCCGAGGGCGAGCACCTCCATCCAGGCTACGCGCAGGAAATCGAGTCGGGCGTGAGCCGCGCCTGGCTCAAGGCGCCCTATCAACTGGGCGCCTGGCCCGAAAGCTACACGCCTCCCGCCGAGCTGTTGGCCCCCGACGGCGCCATCTACTTCGCCGGCGACCAGGTCACCGCGCTCCCCGGCTGGCAGGAAGGCGCCGCCCTGGCGGCGCACGCGGTGGTGAACGCCATCCACGCGCGCGCCATGGCGGGCTGAGGGCACGCACCCCTCGCCGATGGACCGCCCGCCAGTCTGGATCGGAGCCGATCCGGGTGGAACAGGGAATTTTGGCATCGCGGAGCTGTTCGCGGACGGCACCACCAGGACCGACTGTGTGTCATCCGCGCACGAAGCTGCCAAGTGGATTGAGGGCACGCCGCGGGGCGCGGGCATCGACGCTCCCATGTGGCTGTCGTCGGCCAAACGAGGCGACCGCAAGGCTGATGTGTGCCTGCGTCGGAAGTACGGAAACACGTCGCCGGGCAAGGTCTTGGCGATCAACTCCCTGTATGGAGCCGTTCTGGCTCAAGGCGCCATGTTCGCCGTCGAGCTGCGCCGCAGGTTTCCGGAGCTACCTATCACGGAAGCTCATCCCGGCCTGTTCCTGAGAGCGCGGTTCCCAAGCGTCGACGAGCGACAGCGATTCGACGAGCTGAAACGGCACTACGGAATCCAAGCCGCCTCGGAAATCAGCGATCACGAGCGGGACGCCGTGATCGCGGCTCTCGCCGCCCGGGAGGGATTCTCCGGCAAGTGGCCGCGTGACCTGGCGTCCAAGCGCTTCCCCGAGGAGCAAGACTCGGCGACTTACTGGCTCGCGCCGATGCACTACTGGTGGTTCGAGTAGCCGCGGACCGCCCAGGCGTTCCGGTCCGACCCAGGCCCGAAAGCGCTGCCTTAAGATGCACCTGCCCACGCTCGCACCCATCCCCGGAGACGCCTGATGGAGTTATGGAACACCGTGTGGGACGCCTTCAACGCGCCCATGTTCAGCCTGGGGGAAGAGCCCATCACGCCCCTCAGCATCGTCGTGCTGCTGGTCATCCTGGCGGTCACCTGGATCGTTGCCGGTCGCGTGCGCTGGCTGCTCGAACGCCGCATCGGCCAGGTCGCCGGCATGCAGGAGGGCACGCTGCACGTCATCGGCGCCCTCGGCCGCTACCTGATCATCTTCGTCGGCTTCTTCGTCGGCCTCCAATCCGTCGGCCTTCAACTCGATTCTGTCCTGATCTTGTTCGGCGCCCTCGGCGTCGGCATCGGCTTCGGCTTGCAGAACATCGCCAACAACTTCGTCTCCGGCGTCATCCTCCTGTTTGAGCGCCCCGTCGAAGTCGGCGATGTCATCGAGGTGGGCGGTGAGCTTGGGACTGTCGAGCGCATCAGCATCCGCGCCACCACCCTGCGCAAGTTCGACCAGACCCAGGCCATCGTCCCCAACGGCGATCTCATCTCCGGCGTCGTCACCAACTGGACCCATGACGATCGCCGCGTGCGCGTGGACTTCATGGTCGGCGTCGCCTACGGCTCGGACACCGCCCTGGTCGAGCGCATCTTGAAGGAGCTCGTGGATGGCCATGAGAAGGTGTTGGACGACCCGGCGCCGCGCGTTCTCTTCATGGAGTTCGGCGACTCGTCGCTGAACTTCCGCATCCTGGCCTATGTGCCCGACCTCATGGATCGCCTGACCACGCAGAGCGACCTGCACTACGCCATCGACGAAGCCTTCCGGACTCACGACGTCGAAATTCCCTTCCCGCAGCGCGACCTGCACGTGCGCTCGATCGACTCCGACGCGGTGCTGCAGCACGCGCCCACCGCCACGAACGGCTCGCCGAGGGCGTAGAGTCCCGGAGGGCGACCACCAGGGTCGCCCCTACTCGGACCTGATTGCGGCGGTGGGGACGACCGCATCCGGTGGCCCGCGCTGCGTGCAGCGTGGGACCGGCCGCGGGTGGGTCTCCCAGGCTGCGCGCAGCCTGGGCCACCGGACCTCGCTCGGTGTAGGGACGGCCCTTGTGGCCGCCCGAATGACCATGCTCCATCGCTGTCGGCACCCGGCATACCGCGCTATGATATGTCCGGTTATTTTGACCGGTTGGTATCGAGCTTATGCGCGTCGTGACAGCAACTGAAGCCAAGGCCCGCCTGGCCGAGTTGCTGCGCGCGGTGGAAGGCGGCGAGACCGTCGCCATCACCCGTCACAACAAGGCGATCGTGCACCTGGTGCCGGCGCAGGCGCGGAATCAAGCTGAGCGGGCCGCGGCCGTGGAGCGATTTCGGCAACAGCGCAACGGGTGGAAGCCCATCGACATGTCCACCGAGGAAATCCTCGCAGCGCGCCACGAGGGCCACCGCTGGTAGCCGCGTTCGTCCTCGATGCGTCCATAGCCGCCGCCTGGCTGTTCGACGACGAAACCGAATCGCGGGCCGAGGCGGCGCTGGCGCATCTGGAAGACTCCGAGGCGCTGGTCCCGCGGCACTGGCAGCTGGAGGTGCGCAACGCCTTGGTCGTCGCCGAGCGGCGTGACCGGCTTTCCGCCGACGAGGTCGACCGGCGTCTGCATGCGCTGGCGGCACTCCCGGTCCATATCGACGACGATCCCAATCTGGATGTCGCGCTCTCACTGGCCAGGTCCCACGGACTCTCTATCTACGACGCGCTCTATCTCGAGCTCGCGCAACGCCACGCGTCGGCGCTGGCCACGCTGGACACAGCCCTGGCCCACGCTGCCGAAGCCGAAGGCCTGGCGCTGATCTAGCCCAACGGGCGCCCACCAGGGGCGCCTTACGCGAACCCGGATACGGCGTGGCGCCAGTCCGCATCCGGTGGCCCGCGCTGCGTGCAGCGTGGGACCGGCCGCGGGTGGGTCTCCCAGGCTGCGCGCAGCCTGGGCCACCGGACCTCACTCGGCGTAGGGGCGGCCCTTGTGGCCGCCCGATCGGCCTAGTGCGGGATGCCGAGTTGGTGCATCCGCCGGTGGATGGCCTCGCGGGCCTCGTGGAACGGCCGCTCGAGAAACGCCTGATGGTCGGCCTCGCCGTGGTGGTGGCTGGCGTGTCCGTGCGGGTATTGCGTGCTGCGGTGGCGGATGTAATCCAGGCTGCCGTCGATCAGGGTCAGCATGTATTGCGCCGTGGCGTCGCTCCACATGGACCACTCGGCGTCACCGTCCGCCACGTATATCGGCGACGTATGCGCGAACCGCTGCCGGTGCCAGACATCGTGATGCTCGGGGGCGTCGAAGTAGGACGGCCCTCCGCAGCGCGCCGCGAGCCAGGTGGGCGCCGATATCTCCAGCGTCTCGGACAGCCGCAGTTGCCGCGCGCCGCCTGACGCCTGCGCTTCGGCCACCACCTGCCCTTCCCGCACGATCTGGAGGCTGTGGACCGGCAGGATCGACTCGACCGATGCCTCCACCGTCACGCTGCCGCCGTTCTCGTCCATGTGCAACGTGTCGCCCGGCTCGTGGCCATCGACGTGAAGCGTGATCAGCGGACCGCCGCTGAGGAAGGTGCGCCCCGCCGCCATGCTGGCGCACCACGACTCGTAGCTGAACGGCTCGTCCGACGGCAGCCGCACGTACGTGCGATAGAGCCCGACCGGCACCTCGGACGACATCTTGTCCGTGCCCCCGACCAGCGGCAGGCGGTAGCCGCCGTTCAGATAGCGGTAGTACTCGGTGTGGGCGAAGGGTCCCTGGGTCAGCATCTCCACCGCGTCCGCGCGACCGGTTGCGATAAGGGCGGCGGGCTCGCCGTTGGGAAACGGCAGATGCGGGATCACCACCTTGCCGCCCTGCGCATGGCAGGCGTCGGCCCAGTGGGAGAGCGTGGTCTCCATCGATCCGCCCGGCTCCGCCTCGGTCGGCCCGTCGGAGCACCAGGGCATCACCAGGTCCTTGAGCCCCAGCAACGTCAGGTGCCCCAGGAAGTGCTGCCGGTTCTCCTGCGAAACGTAGACGATGGTGCGGCCGTCGTCGGAAACGCGCGGTCGGCCGATGAAGTCCTCGGAATTCGTGAAGAGCGAGCCCCACTGCGACTGCAAGACGTTGACCACGTTCAGGTCTTCCCCGGCGGCCTCGACGTTGGCGCCGTCGCCCGAAAGGAAGTGCACGTGGGTGTCGCCGCTGTACCAGCCCTGGGCATTCATGTCGGTCCAGCGATCGAGCGTTAGCTCGAGCTCGCGCTGCCCGGGCTTGACCTCGATCTCGGCGCGCAGCGGCTCGTACTCGAACCCGCGGGCCACGTCCACCAGCACCCGACCGGTGGGCAGCCATCCCTGGCAGCGGCCGTCGATGTACGCGTAGGTGGCCTGGTCCAGCCGCAGGTCGCCGCCCACGTCGACGTGCCAGGTGTCTTGCTCGGCGTTCAGGTGGGCGTGATGCCCGTGCGGTTGGTAGGGCACGCCCTCCGGCGAGCGGAAGTGGATGCGGCAGGGCACCGGGCGCCCGCTGGCCGCGTCGACCACGCGCGTGTGCACCCAGGCACGTCCGGTCTCCGACGCACGCACCGTGAGCCGCTCGGATGGCTTCAGCTCACCCTTGGCCGTCAGCTCGCCGAAGCGCACCTGTCCCAGCTCCTCGCCCTCCAGCTCCACGCGCACGGTGGCCGACGGCGTGGCCGCGATTTCGCTGTAGGCCGGACTGCTGCCCGGGTTCTTGGGTTCGCCCCAGCCGGCGGCGTCCGAAGTCAGGAACGCCTCGGGGTCACGCGGCAGGGGGTGGGCGTGCGTGGCGGTGCCGCGGTCCACGGACACCTCCACCGCGAATGGCCGCTCGGCGTCCTCGGGCTGCGGCAGCTCGACCACGACCGCCCGGCGCGCGTCGGCGCGCAGCGGATCCTCGTCGACCGTGCCCACGCAAAGGCCGCAAAGGACGACGGCGCGATCGGTGGGACGCACTTCGACCGCCGCGATCTCAACGTCGGGCCGCGGGTTGCGCCAGGGAAAGAGCGAGAACGCGGGCAGCGGCGGCGTGCCCACATCCGTCAGCGCGCGACCCATGCCGTCGCGCTCGACCACGTCGCGCGGGGCTGCGGGTGGGTCGGCTTGGGGAAGCGCCAAGAATGGCGCGCCGACGCGGAACATATCGGTGGTGTGCGCGGTCACCCCGATCTCGAAGCGCTCGCGAATCGGGATTTCCTGCGTCTCGCCGTCCGCGAAGTGCACCCGGTAGACGGCAACCGTGTCGCCGGGCAGATCCCCGTCGGGCAGCCGTGACGTCGCCAGCGAGTGCGCGAAAGTGACCGTGAGGGCCGTGCGCCCAATCTCTACGCGCTGTGGTTCCGTGTGGCCCTCGGAGCCGAAAAGTGCGACTTGCGAGGCTTCCGCGTCGCCGATGTCGAACGGCAAGCCGCGCACGTCACGCCGCCCGAGCCAGGCAGAGCCTTCAGGGCCGAGCAGACCGGCATCGGCATTGCACAGGGGAGCAATCGTCAGCGCCTCGTAGTCGGACATGGGGAACCTCTCGCGACCGGCCGGCGTGCCGCGATGGTGGCGGCCCGGTGCTCCGGCGTCAACGCGCCCCAACAGGCTGCCGCACTGTCAGGACGCCCACCAGAGGGGGGCCAACACGAACGGCTCGTCGGCGTAGGGGCAGCCCTCGTGGCTGCCCGGCCCGGTGGCCCAGGCTGCGCGCAGCCTGGGAGATGCACCCGCGGCCGGCCCCACGCTGCACGCAGCGCGGGCCACCGGATGACGCCGGCCCGTCAGCGCTTCAGCGGGTGGTCGTCGCCCAGCCTGGCCTGAATGGGCTCCTCGTACAGGTGACTGGCGTCCGTGCGGATGTAGTGGCAGGCGTAGGCCCGCCGCCAGGCGTCGCTGGTGTTTGGCGCGGACATGTGAAAGGTCTGAAGGTGATGGAAGATCACGCCGCCCGCGCGCACCGGCGCGTGCACGGGCGCGGGCAGATCCAGCCGCTCCGGTATCAGGTGCGTCGTGCCGCCCTCCCATACGTGCGGTACGGCGCCCTGTAAGTGTGAGCCGGCGAAATACTGCATGCAGCCGTTGGCCTCGGTGGCGTCGTCCAGCGCGCACCACACCGTGATGCCCCAGTCGGCCGGGTCCACGCCGAAGTGGGCATTGTCCTGGTGCGGGGGTTTGGCGCTGCCCTGGCGCGGCGGTTTGAGGAACGCCTGATCGGTATACAGGCGCAGCGGTTCGCCGATGAGCTGGCCGACCATCTCCAGCAGCTCCGGCGCCTCCGCGTGCCGGCGGAACGCGGCGTCATGGGGCGCCAACTCGTTCAGCTTGCGGGGCAAGGCGCCGTCGGTGGGAGCATCCGGCTCGAGCTGCACGCCCATGCGCTGCGCCACGTCGCCACCGGTGTCGGAGGCAATGGCGTCAATCTTGCGGCGCATTTCCGCCACCCGCTCCGCGGGCACCACGTCCTCCACGACCAGGTAGCCATCGGCGCGGAATTGAGCGACTTGGGCGTCAGTTAGCGGCATTGGCGCATCGTCCGAGGAGGACGGTTCGTCCTTACTCTAGCGTTTCCTCCAGGATCTCCGCCGCCTGCGCCTCGCGCCGCCGGCGGAGGGTCTCACGCAGCGCCGGATCGGCCGTGGCGAGAATCTGCGTTGCCAGGATCCCGGCGTTCACCGCCCCGGCCTTGCCAATGGCGACCGTGGCGACGGGGATGCCGCGCGGCATCTGCACCGTCGAAAGCAGCGAGTCGAGGCCGTCCAGCGACCACGCCTGCATCGGCACGCCGATCACGGGCAGCATGGTGTGCGCGGCCACGACGCCGGCCAGGTGCGCCGCGCCGCCGGCGGCGGCGATGATCACGCCCAGACCGCGCGCCTCTGCCGTGCTGGCGTATTCCGCCGTTTCGGCAGGCGTGCGATGGGCCGAGAGCACCCGCGCCTCGTGCGCGATGCCCAGCTCTTCCAGGGTGTCGGCAGCAGATTTCATCGTGCCCCAGTCGGAGGCGCTGCCCATCAGGATGCCGACTTTCGGATCGGAAGATTGGTTGCTCATAGGTCAGTTACTCGCCTTGGGCCAGGGAATACGCGCGTGCGCCGTCAAACGTACACAAGTGCTCGGTTTTGGTGAAGTCCAGATTCGTTGCGGCGATGCGCCCCAGAAGCGCGACGATCTGCCCGTGGTCGACGGCCGCGCCGTCGTCGCCCATGAACCGGGCGCGCCACTGGTCCACCAAGAGCCCGTCGGCCACGTTCTCGGGCCAGACCTGGGCGCCCCGGTTGCTGATCATCCGCAGGGTCAAGCCGGCCCCGTTCGTCGTCTGAAGCTGCTGCGCCAGGTCCGCGGGCTCTCCGCCGCTCCAGTCCAGGAACACATCCACGCCCACCGTCTGCTTGGCAGGTTGAGCGCTCGGTACCGACGCCGGGTGCACCGGGGTTCGGCCGCCGACTCCGTAAACGGCGACGGGCAGCGTCTGGGGCAATTCACCGATGCGGTCTGCCACGGCCTGGCCGAACTCACGCGTGCCGACCTTGGCCTTGCTGTACTCCGGCGTGTGGATGTCGTAGGTGTGGATGCCGTCTTCCAGGGTCCGCAGCCAGGCGTTTTGCACGCGACCGGCCACGTCGGCCTGGCCGATGTGATCCAGCATCAGCACGGCGGCGTTGAGCAAGCCCGACGGATTGGCCAGATTCTGGCCCGCGCGGCGCGGCGCGGACCCGTGGATGGCCTCGAACATCGCCGCGCTCTCGCCGATATTCGCGGCTCCGGCGAGACCCACAGATCCCGCGATCTGCGCCGCCACGTCGGACAGGATGTCGCCGTAGAGGTTTGGCAGCACCACCACGTCGAACATCTCCGGCGTGTCGGCCAGCTTGGCCGCGCCGATGTCGACGATCCAGTACTCGGCTTCGATGTCCGGATACTCCGCCGCGATCTCGTCGAAGACCTCGTGAAAGAGGCCGTCCGACAGCTTCATGATGTTGTCTTTGGCGAAGGCGGTGACCTTGGATCGACCGTGATGCCGGGCGTATTCGAACGCATAGCGGATGATGCGTTCGCTGCCGGGGCGGGAGATGAGCTTGAGGGACTGCATCACGTCGGCGGACTGCTGGTATTCGATGCCGGCGTAGAGGTCTTCCTCGTTCTCGCGGATCAGCACCACGTTCATGTCGGGGTGGTGCTTGGTCTGGATGTACGGATGGAACGTGGCGGCGGGTCGCACGTTGGCGAAGAGGCCGAGCGCGACGCGCGTGGTGACGTTAAGGCTCTTGAAGCCGCCGCCCTGCGGCGTGGTGATGGGCGCCTTGAGGAAGACCCGCGTGCGCCGGATGGACTCCCACGCGGCGTCGTCGATGCCGGTGGTGATGCCGCGGTGGTAGACCTTCTCACCGATTTCGATGACTTCGGGCTCGATGCGCGCTCCGGCAGTCTCGAGCACGTGCATGACTGCCGGCATGATTTCGGGGCCGATGCCATCCCCATAGGCCACGGTGATCGGGGTCTTCTCGGTCATTCAGGACTCCTGCGCCAGGCAACGGCGCCTAGCATATCGCCGCCGGCACCGGGCGTCGCTGCGTCACGCTCACGCCCAGCGCAGCGTGGGGTCGCCGGGCGCGTAGCGGACGAATTCGCCAAAGGCCGCCATGAGCTGGCGCACCCGCTCGCGCAGGCGTTCGTCGGCCAGCCGGCCCTGGTCGTCGAATGCGCCCCAGGCCCCGGCCACGAACACCTCGGGGTCGATCATCACGCGCATGCTGTTGTGCAGCGCGATCTCGCGCAGGTGCATCTGCGCCCGCACCGTGCCGAAGCGCCCGCCCGCGCCCATGATGGCCATGGGCTTCCCATCCAGCGGCGAGTCGGGCGGACGCGACGCCCAGTCGATGGCGTTCTTGAGCACGCCGGGGATGGAGTAGTTGTACTCGGGCGTCGCGATCACCAGGCCGTCGGCCGCGGCCAGGGCCTGCCGGAACTCCTCGACGGACGCGGGCGTGCCGTCGTCCTCGAGATCCCGGTTGTAAAGCGGAAGCGGCGCCAGGTCCACGATTTCGATGCGCGTATCGGCGGGCGCCAGGGCCTGCGCTTCCCGCAGCAGCGCCGCGTTGAACGAGCCGCGGCGCAAGCTCCCCGCAATTCCCGCCAGCACTACCTCATCGGCCATCGTGCAACCCGTCTATGCGCGCCACGGATCCGGCGATTGGTGTCCCTTCACCATGATCAGCGGATGACGCCGCGCGGCCAAGAGGATTCCTGGGATTGTGCCGATCAAGCAGCGGCCCGAGTCCGGTTGGCACTTGGGCTACACCGGCATGTCGCGCCTGGTATAGCTCCGTCCGAAGGCGGCGTGAGCCTCGCCGCCGCCGATGATCAGGGCGCCGATCTCGTCGATCAGGTGCCGCACCTGCTCCTCCATCGTCATGGACGGATCGGCCCAGCTGCACAGAAACGGGAGACCCGCCGCCGCGCAGGCGGCGCGAACGGCCGTGCGAGCGGCGTCCATCTCGGGCGGATAGGGCGGGTCGTGCCGCGAGGCATGGCCGAACGACATGCCCATGTCGCCCGGACCCCACTCGGCGAAACCGATCCCAGGCACGGCGGTCGTCTCCCGGGCGCGTTGCACGGCGTGGCGGTCCTCGATCTTGAGACCCAGCATCAGTTCGCCGTGGGGGTTGAGCGGCCAGGGATCGGCGACGCGCAGATACTCCTCCGGATCGAGTCCCCAAATCGCGGCCGCGGCCGCCTGCCCGCCCGCGCCGCGCGTCCCCTCGCCCAGGCCCGAACCCACGCCGGTGGTCTGAAACGGAAAGCGGCAGGCCTCCACGAAGGCGCGCACGGCCGCCGGATCCCGCGCGTGGCACAGCAGCAGACCATGAACGCCGGCGGTGAGGATGTGCCGGATCTGCCACGCGTTGGCGAGAATCTCGGCCGGAGACACGCCGTGGGCCGGGAGCGTGCAAATGACCGTGGGCGTGGGATGGCCGCTCCGCGTCGGCCCCGCATCGCGAAGGCCGCGCATGAAGGCGGTCAGCCCGACCACGTCGAGCGGAAAGTGCTCGAACTCAACGGTGAAGTAGTCCGCCCAGGTGCCGGCCCCCTCGCGGCCGGCGTCGTAGCTCAACTCATGGACGCCGTCCATGTAGATGGGCTGGCCGGATTCGAGCAGCTCAATGCAGCGGTTGACGCGAGACATGCACTCTCCTGGAATCTAGGCGATCTTCGACGCCGCCATCCTACGCGCCGGCGGCAATGAGCTTGCGGGCGGCTGCCAGCATGACCTGCGCGAGATCCGCGCAATTGGCGTCGAACTCGGGGGTGCCGAAGATATTTCCCCACGCAGGATCGAATACCTGGTCGGTGACGGTGAGGATGAGCCCGATGTCGACCCCGCGCACGGCGGCCAGCGTCATCACCGCGGAGGACTCCATCTCGACGCCCAGGTCGCAGTCCGCGGCATAGCGCGCGACCTTGCCCCGGACCTCACGGTAGGGCGCATCGGTGCTCCAGACACGGCCCTCGTGAACCGGCCGCGAGCCGTTGCGTGCTGCTTCCAGCAGTGCCTGCGTGGCGGGTCCGGACGCGGTGGCCGCATGCTCCGGCCCGGCGTAGTGGTAGGAGGTGCCCTCCTCGCGCCTCGCGCCGGTGGGCACGACGTTGTCACCGATGCGGATGCGCGGCTGCAAGCTGCCCACCGCGCCGCCGATGAGGATTGTGCGCGCTCCGCGTGCGATCAACTCTTCGAGCGCCATCACCGAAGCCGGAGCCCCGACCGCCAGCCTGCTTATTGAAGCCGGTGATCCGTCGAGCTCGCCGACGCGCACGCCACCCCACGTAGGCTGTGCCCCAAGTGCGTCCGCAACGGCCTCAACGGTCGATGGCATGAACGAGGCGAGGACCAGCGAAGGGACGGCGGTTCGCTCGCTCGCCCCCCTTCGCTCGGCCACCTCGCGGACGTGACGAACCGGGTCGATGACTGGCTCGTCGTCGCCGTGCGCGTCGAGCCAGTCGAACGGCGAGGTTTGTGGCATGCGAATGTATCTGGCGCGCGGCGGGGGAAGGGCAAGCCTAGCAGTCCATTCCGGGCTCCCCGGCGTCACGCGACCGCCGGTTGCCGCCGTTAGAATTCCGTATGTCAGACGCTCCGACCCTTGTCATTGCCGGCGGCGCCGGGTTCATCGGCGCGAACTTCGCGCGCTATGTCGCCGCCGCCCGCCCGGAATGGCGGCTGCGCGTCCTGGACAAGCTCACCTACGCCGGCGACCGGGCGCGCCTGGCGGACGTGGACGCCGAGTTCATCGAGGGCGACATTGCCGACCCGGAGGCTGCGGCATCGGTCCTGACCGGGGCGCGCTGGCTGGTGAACTTCGCGGCCGAGACGCACGTGGACCGGTCGTTGCAGGACGCGCAGGCCTTTCTGCGCACCAACGTCACCGGAACGTTCGTCCTCATGAGCGCGGCCGGCGACGCCGGCGTCGAGCGGATCGTGCACGTCAGCACCGACGAGGTGTATGGCGAGAGCCACGGCCAGGCGTTTCGCGAGGACGACCTGCTGCGGCCGCGGAGTCCCTATTCCGCCAGCAAGGCCGGCGGCGATTTGCAGGTGCTGGCGCTGCACGCCACCTACGGCCTGCCGGTGTGCATCACGCGCGGCGCGAACACCATCGGCGGCTGGCAGCACCCCGAGAAAGCCGTGCCGCTGTTCACCATCAATGCCCTGCTCAACAAGCCGCTGCCGATCTACGGCCGGGGCGAGCAGCGCCGGGACCGGCTCCACGTGGATGACCACTCCCGTGCCCTTCTCGCCGTCCTGGAACGAGGCGAGCTCGGCGCCGTGTACAACGTGGCCGCCGGCAACAATCGGGACAACCTCACCGTCGCCAAATCGATCCTGGAGCGGCTGGACCGGCCCGAAACGCTGATCCGGTTCGTCGATGATCGGCCCGGCCACGACTGGGACTACATCATGGACGCCTCGCGGCTGCGCGACCTTGGCTGGAAGCCCGAGCACGACTTCCAATCCGCGCTCGACTGCACGATCGACTGGTACGTCGCGCACCGCGACTGGTGGGAGCCGATCGTCTCCGGCGAGTTTCAGCAGTACTACGACCGCCTCTACGGCCAGCGACTGGCCACATCCGACGCGTATCGGCCCTAGGGGTCCTGCGTCCAGTTCCGGCGCGGATCACGGCGCCCATGACGCGTGCCGCTGGCAAGATGTAGCGGTCAGACCAGAAGAATGGACTCGATGGAGTTGAACGGCCAATGACGGCTGCAACCGGCGGAGCACTCATCGCGCGGCGCGGTTGGCGCGATGCCTGGGCCTGGATGCGCTGGGACGTGCCGACGCGCATTGTGCTGCTGATCGCCGCACCGCTGATCTGGATCGCCGTGGCGGACATCGATCCGTGGGCGATCGGGTTGCGATTCGACTTCCACTTGCGTGATTGGCTGCTCATTGCCCTGATGGCCGTCGGCGCCGCACTCGTGTCGCTGGCCTACCGCCGCTGGCTGTGGCGGCCTCGCGCCGCCCCCGACCGGTCTGCGCTCGCGCTCGAGCTGCCCTTTTTCGTGGTGCTGAATCCCGTTGCCGAGGAGCTATTCTTCCGCGGCGCCGCGATGTTCGGCCTGGCCAATCTGGTGGGCATGCCCTGGGCCATCGCCATCACATCGGTCGTGTTTGGCGTGCATCACGCGTTGGCGCGGTTTCCAGTCTCGTTTCTGGTCCTTGGGACTCTCGGTGGGGCGCTCTTCGGCATTGTGACGGCGCACTTCTGGTCGATCGTCCCGGCGATCATCATGCACGCGGCCGCTGACGTGGCCATTTTCGTGGCCGCGGGGCACATGGCTGCTCGCGGCTGGGCCAACGATAAATCGCCGAGGGTCGAGCCACCCTCGGTTGATAGACTTGCCGCGCCGACCCCGTAGCTCAGTTGGATAGAGCGTGTGGTTGCGGACCACAAGGTCGGAGGTTCGAGTCCTCTCGGGGTCGCCAACATGCCTGATACACCATCACGCCCGGGTTCCGCGTGAGCGAAACGTGCCGCCTCGGAGCCACGGGCATCACCGTGAGTCGTGTAGGCGTGGGCACCTGGCAGTGGGGCGACACGAAGTACTGGAAGTATGGCCGGGTGCACGGGCGCAAGGACGTCGAAGCCGCCTTTAGCGCCGCCCGCGACGCCGGGTGCACGCTGTTTGACACTGCGGAGCTCTACGGACGCGGCGAGTCGGAGCGGATCCTTGGCCCGTTGGCCCGTGCGTCGCGGGGAACGGTGGTGGCCACCAAGTATTGGCCGTCACCGCGGCGGTTGCGGGCCACTTCGGTCGATGACGCCATCGATCGCAGCCTGGCGCGCCTCGGCGTCGACACAATCGATCTCTACCAGATCCACTGGCCGATGAGCCTGATTCCACACGGACGCCTGGCCGAGGCGCTGGCGCGCGCCGTCCGCGACCGGCGCGTTCGGGCGGTAGGCGTGAGCAACTTCACCGCCCGCGCCATGCGGCGGATGCACGCGCGCCTGGCCGATCTCGGCGTGCCGCTGGCGTCGAACCAAGTCGAGTTCAGCCTGCTCCGGCGCGCACCCGAATCCAACGGCGTGCTCAGAGCCTGCCAGGAGTTGAACGTGACGCTGCTGGCCTACAGCCCGCTGGCCCAGGGCATGCTCGCGGGCAACTACCACTTCGGCAGTCGTCCGGGCGACGGCCGGCGCTGGTCGCCGCGGTTTCGCGACAAGGGCTACGAATCCGCGGGCCCCGTCGTCGACACGCTGATCAAGATGGCCGAACGGCACGACTGCGAACCGGCGCAGGTGGCGCTGGCCTGGCTGCTGCGGCACCCCGGCGTCGTGGTCATTCCCGGCGCCAAGTACGCGGAGCAGGCTCGCACCAACGCCGCTGCCGTGGAAGTCACGCTCACGCCCGACGACGAGCGCGAGCTCCACATCAAGACCGAGAAGTTCCGCTACGGGTCGCTGCTGGCGCGCCCGTTCATGGGCTAGCCGGAGTCTCGACCGCGGCGGCGGTTACTCCTCCGCCACGACCGGATTGGACAGCACGCCGCATCCGTCCACGTGCACCTCGACCACGTCGCCCGGCTTGAGCGCGGTGGTGCTCTGAGGGGTGCCGGAGAAGATCACATCGCCCGGCTCGAGCGTCATGTGCTGCGAGATGAAGCTCAGGGTCGTGTCGATGTCGTGGACCATGTCGTCCTTGGTGTTGGTTTCCTGCACCACCTCGCCGTTGACCAGGGTCTTGAGGCCGATGTCGCGATAGTTCAGCCCGGTGGTGATCCACGGTCCGAAGGGTGAGAAGGTGTCTCCGCCCTTGGCGCGCCACCACTGCACGTCCTTGTCGTCGCCGTTTTGCCAGTCGCGCTCGCTGACGTCGTTGGCGGGGCAAATGCCCAGGATGTAGTTCGGGGCGTCATCGACCGACACCTTGCGCGCCTGCTTGCCGATGATGACGGCGATTTCGCCCTCGTAGTCGACGTTCACGCTTCCCGCCGGGATCACGATGTTGGCGCCCGGATCGATCACCGACGACGGCGGGGCCAGGAAGGGCTGAGGCCGGGTGAAGGGCGGCGAGTCGCCCAGGTGGCTGTAGAAGTTCCCGGCAATGTTCAGGATCTTGCTCGGCATCGTCGGTGACTTGAGCTTGACGTCGCTGAGCGCCGCGACCGCGCCGGTGCGCTGCAGGTCGCCAAAGAAGTCGCCCGCGATCTCGGCGACGTTGTCGCCCTCGCGGATGCCGTGGCGGATTTCACCCTGATATTCGTAGCGAACGAGGTCCATGAGCCGTGCCTTTCGCACATTGCGCTGCGTCCCGGGCAGGATACGCGCTTGCCGCCCGGCTTTGTCGTCGGGTCAGTCGCGCGGCAGGGCGTCCGCGCGTCGCAACGCGCCGAAGACTTCGAGCTGCTGGCGTTCCAGCTTCGTCCAATAGGCCGCGAAATCAACGTCCGACCAGTCGCAGAAGCCGCGCCCGGTCTTGAGCCCCAGGTGCCCGTCAGCCGCCAGGTCGCGGAGCGAAGCGTGCGGCTCGGACGCGTTCGAAAGGTCGGGCCAGACGCGCTCGGCGCCCCGGGTCGTGATGTCAAGTCCGACGAGATCGCGGTCGCGAATCACGCCCATGAGCGGCATGCGCGGCCCGAAGGAGAAGCCGGCGAGCTCGTCGATGTCCTCGGCGGAGATCACTCCGCGTTCCACCAGATCGAGCGCCTCGCGAAAGAGCGCCTGGCGCAGGCGGTTGGCCACCTGCCCCGGCAGGTCCACGTTGATGCGCACGGGGCGCAGGCCGGCGCCGCGAAGCAGGGCGAGCACCCGCGTGACCGTGGCCTCGGAAGTCTGCTCGCCCTTGGTGACCTCGACCATGGGGATTATGTAGGCGGGGCGGAAAAAGTGCGTGGTGGTGAAACGGTCGGGGCGGTCGGTGGCGTCGGCGAGGACGCGGATCGGAATGCTGGAGGTGTTGGTCGCCAGGATCGTCTCGGGCCGCAGGTGCGGCGCCAGATTGCCGTAGACCTCGCGCTTGATCTCGGCGTCTTCGGCCACCGCTTCGATGATGAGGTCGGCGGGCGCCAGGGCGGCGAGATCGGTTGAGACGCTGATGCGCGGGAGCACGGCGTCGGCCGCGGCGCCGTCCAGCCACTCGTACTCGACGAGCAGATCGAGGTTCTGACGAATCTTGGCGCGGGCGCGGTCGAAGGCCGTCGGGTCTTGATCGACCATGACCACCGGGTGCCCGGCAGCGGCGAACACCTGGGCAATGCCGTGGCCCATGAGGCCGGCGCCCAGGACGCCAATCGTTTCCGCACTCATTCGGCAAGTCCGCTCGCTGCGATTGCGCGCGCCATGCTACTAGAGCGACAGCCGCTCGTGGCTCACCTCGTCGCCCCGGCGGGCGTCGAATACTCGGCGATGAACTGCCGCAGCATGGGGATGGCGGCGGCGATGTCGGCCTGCTCGTCGCCCTGGCCCTCGTACACCAGGCTCACCCAGCCGTTGTAGGCCACGCCTTGCAGCGCGCGGAAGATGCGTTCGTAGTCGAGGCTCGTCTCACGGCCGTCGCGCATCTCGTAGATCTTGGCGCGCACGTGGGTGGCGAGCGGGGCGGTCTGCTCGATGCTGGCGAGATAGTCGTAGGCAGCGCGGTCGGGGTCGTCGGCATAGCCGCTGGCGCCGGGCGACCCGGCGTATTGTCCGCAGTCCAGCACGTGTCCGATATTCCGATGGCCCACGTCCCGCAGCATGCGCTCGACATCCTCGCCCGTGCGCGCGATCTGCCGGTGATTGTGGTTTTGCAGGCTCACCCGCACGCCCAGCTCAGCGCCGAATGCCGCCGACTGCCGCAATGCCGCGACGCAGCGTGACCACCCGGCCGACTCGTCGCCAGGCTCGGCCGTTCCGGCGAATACCCGCACCTGCGGCGCCTTCAGCCGCGCCGCCGCGCGGATCCAGCGATGGGTCATGGCGATCTGCGCGTGCAAGTCGCCTGCCGGACCGGCGTAGGTGTTGCCAATCGAGACGCAGGGGATTGAGAGCCCGCGGTCGAGACACGCGCGAGCGACGTCGTCGAGCACGCGGTGGTCGTCCGACGGAAGCCCAAGCGCGTGCAGGTCCACGCCGTCGAAGCCGAGGTCTCGCGCCACGTCGAGGAACGACCAGACGTCCATCGCACCCGCCGCGAAGGCGCGCTTGAACGAAAGCGAGAGCAGACAGAGTTTCATCATCGCGTTATCGCCTCTCTTGGTGGAGTGCCTCCCGCGTCGCGAAGTCCGGCGGAGATTGGGGCGGTTCGCTCATCCGGGAAGCGGCACGCCGACGATCCGCACGTTCGAAAACACCACGTAGTCGCGACCCGGATCGACCAATCCCGTGCAACCGAGCGAGAGCCCTGGGTACGCGTAGGCCAGGCCGTCTTCGACGTATCGTTCCTCGTCGTCGACCAATAGCTGAACCGTTCTGGCGTCATATACGAGAACCACCGTATACGGTGCTGAGCCCGCCGGAATTGCCACGTTCTCGTCCGAGGCGACGACCTCGAGGTGGCCGTCGGTCACTCGGACCCAGGTGAACAGCGACCGTTCGCCGTTCCAGGTATGGGGCCCGAGGTACAGCGTGTCGCGGCTCTGAAATCCCTCGTCGAAGAAGTCGTTGAAGGTGATCACCGCCGCGGCGTCCCCAAACGTCTCGATCGTGGTGCGTACGGCGAAGTTGAGGCTCGCGGTCTGCAGGTTGGATCCGCCGAAACCGTCGCAGCGGACCCGTTCGCCCCTGAACAGCAGCTCGGGTTCACCTGGAGGCGGGATTTCCGGCGGCGCTTCGCCCACGCGAATCTCTTCGAGCCATGCCGCGACCATTGCGCGCACTTCGGAACCGGGAATGACGAAGTTCGTGTTCTGGAGGTCGGTAAATCCGGCCACGGTTACGCCGATGACTCTCGCCTCGGGTGTCGCGACTGGACCGCCGCTGCTCCCAGGGTTCAGCGCGGCGTCGGTTTGGAGATAGCCGATCCCTTCGTTGACCACGCGGTTGGACAGGACGCCGGTCGTCACCGTCGGCAAGGGCGGACAGTTGGAGCCGCGCTGGACCAGCGTCACGCTGTAGCCGAGCGCCACCAGCTCGTCACCGACCTGCAGGCTGTCGGAGTCGCCCCAGATCACTGGGACGTGACCGTCGTCCGGGACCTTCAGCAGGGCAATATCGCGACCGGCGTCACCCGCAACAATCTCCGCCTCCGCGATGTAGCCCCCCGGGCTCGACACGACGACGCCCACGGCGTCTTGAACCACGTGCCAGTTCGTGACGGCATAGCCGTCGGCGGTGACGAAGAATGCCGACCCGCAGCCCTTGTCGGTCTGCACGCGCAGCAGGGACAGCCGAAGGAACTCCGCCGCGTCGGCCACCGTTGGTCCGCGGGGTCCGCGGCGACTCTCGAATCCGATTTCAAGAGGATCGCCGGACCTCAGCGGTGGTTCGGGGGCAAAGGCCAGATACTGCCGCCAGACGCCGTAGGGATATCTGCTATCGCGCACGGTGTCCCCGAGCAAGCGCAGCTTGACGGGCGATCCCGGCGACTCCGGGTGATATTCGAGCACCGCCGCCTGGAAGTACTGGCGAATGCGGTCGTCGCGCGGCCGGGTGGGGTCGTGCAGCACGGCCTGCGGGTGATCGTCGCGCCGAGCGTCGGTCTTGGGGAAGCCAAATGACTCGACGCCGCCGAGCCGGTTGAAGAAGTCGGCGAAGCCGGTCTCAACCGCTTCGACGGACAGGTCCGAGACCTTGTGGCCCCACGGTCCGATCACCTCGCCAGGGTGGGGATTGGTGAAATCCGGCTCGACGCCCTGATCCTCCGAACCGCCCAGCCCGCCGCCCAGGTAGTCCCACGCGAGGCGGCGGAGGAACGTGTGGGCGCCGCCGCCCGGCGGCGGCCGCCAGTCCACCACGCCGCGTTGGTAAAACTGCGTCAGCGTGCCGGGCGTCTCTTCGAAGATCGCCGAGGTTGGGAACCCCCAGCGCTCCACACCGCCGGTTCGCTCGAAGTGCTGGAGGAAGTTGGCCGCAAATTCGGCACCGTCTGCAAATGTGCCAACGACATCGGCGACGTTGTGTTCGAGTTGCGGAAAGTACGCGGTGGCGACAACCTCCGCGGTCGCGAACCCAGGTTCGGTGGCGCGGGCGAGCGACGGCACGGCAACTGACGCCGCTACCAGCGCCAGTGCGACCAAGCGCGCGAGGGGCTTTGCTACACGAACCAATGATGAGACCACCGGATGCTCAGTCACGCCGCCACCCATGCCGCATGAGCGCTTCGACAAGCATGGCCCTGGCCAATGGAGCTGTCCACCGCCAACGCCCATGTCGAAGTCGGGGCGCCGGCGTGTCGGCCGGTGGCGCCGCCGGTGCGGCTCAGTCTGCCGCCGCCGCGGGCGTTGAGAATTCGGCGATGGACCGGCGGAGCATGGGGATGGCGGCGGCGATGTCGGCCTGCTCGTCGCCCTGGCCTTCGTACACCAGGCTCACCCAGCCGTTGTAGGCCACCGCCCGCAGCGCGCGGAAGATGCGCTCGTAGTCCAGGCTGGTTTCGCGACCGTCGCGCATCTCGTAGATCTTGGCGCGCACGTGGGTGGCCAGGGCAGCGGTGTGCTCGATGCTGGCCAGATAGTCGTAGTCGCCGCGGTTGACCAGGGGCACCGCCAAGCGAACCTCAACAGATCAGCGCACCGTTAATAGCTGGAGGATTTGACTATGCACGCCTCCATTCATGCTCCGCCCCACGCCATTGAATAGTCCCATTGTTGCAGTGGGAGATGCCACGACTGTATCTATATTCAGTGACCCGTTCACCGTTTACCATAACTTCTCTTTGTGAATTCGGTCCCCACCAATCATCGTACCACTCCTGATCGTGCGCGTATGTTTTCCCATCCCGCGTGCAAGAATTGCTAGATTCCGTCTCGGGTTCACCTTGGTTACCCGCTGGCGGAGTTTCACCGTCGTTTCCCTGTTCTGACCCGTCTGGTGAGTCTTCACTCCCTGCTGGTTGTTGCTGCTGAAGACTCAAATGCGCTTCTAGTTGCGCAACCCGTTTTTCTAAAGCACTGATCTTTGCTGCGTTGTCTCCGGTCCAATCCCAGTTTTCTATAAGGGTCTCACGTACTTCAACTGAAAAGGTCTGCGCCCACTTTTCGATATCGCCATCCTTGAATTCAGTTACTTCACCTTTGCCTGCGATTGTTGCAGCAGATACTGCAATAACAAGAAGTGCAATCAGGGCTATAGGAATCGCACGCATCCGTCAGCCTTTCTTTGCGTGGGAAATGCGCCACCATCGGCTTCGTCTGCAAACCGACGGAATCACGTCGTCGCCACAGGGGTTTCCCGACGATCACATAGAACCGCCAGGACGTGAACGGTGCACGGACACCGCCCCCACCAGGGCGCTACAAGGTTAACAGTCCGCTAGGAGCGCGCAACACCTGTAAACAAGCTGGGTGCAGACAGGGGGTTAGTCCCCGGGACCTTGTGGCCCCAGGGACCGATAGTCTCGCCCGGGTTGGGATTGGTGAGATCCGGCTCGACGCCCTGGTCCTCCGCACCGCCCAATCCGCCGCCGACGTAGTCCCGCGCGAGACGACGGAGAAAAATGTGAGCGCCGCCTTCGGGCGGAGACCGCCAGTCCACCACGCCGCGCTGGTAGTACGGCGTGAGCGTGCCGGAAGTGTCCTCGAAGACGGACGAGGTCGGAAAGCCCCAGCGCTCCAGGCCTCCGGTTCGCTCGAAATGCCGCAGGAAGGGCGCCCGATAGGGTGCGCCGTCGGCGAACGCGCTTGTGACATCGGCCACGTTGTGCTCGAACTCCGGGAAGAATGCGGCGGCGGAGATCTGCGCGGTCGCAAATCCAGATTCAGCCGCGAACACCGGCGACGGCGCGGCCCAGGCGGCGGCGGGGACGGGCAACACGAGGATCCGCGCCAGGGGCTTCACCACGACCGCCCGCGAGACATCGACCGGACCCGGGATAGCGCAGCTTCTCGGGGGCAGCGAGGTCGCCGTCTAACATGGCGCGGCGGGTCCACGCTGTCGAGGAGCGCCGCGCCGCGTGGGAAAACGCGCCCTGGCGAGAATTCGGTGAGAATGCGTCGCCACCGCAGTTGCCGGAACCGCCCGGCAAGGGCACTCACTATGCGCGACCGAGCATGACCAACAAAGACGCGGCCGACCTGCTGGAAGCGTTCGCGGACGTGCTGGAGCTTCGCGGCGCCAATCAGTTTCGCGTGCGGGCGTTTCGCACCGCCTCGCGGCGGGTGGACGGGCTGACCGTCGACCTGGGCGAGCTGGTGGCGAGCGACTCGCTGGAGTCGGTGCCGGGTATTGGCAAGGGCATCGCGGGTTTCCTGCGCGAGTTGGTGACCACGGGAGGTGTCGCGGAATACGAGGAGTTGCGAGCCGAGATTCCGCCCGGCGTCTTCGAGATGTTGCGAGTGCCGGGCCTGGGTCCGAAGACCGCGGCCACGCTCTACTCCAAACTGCAGATCACGAGCATCGACGATCTGGAGGCGGCGGCTCAGGCGAACGAGCTAGCAAAGGTGCGCAGCATCGGCGCCAAGCGGCAGGAACGTCTCCTGCGCGAACTGCAACGGTTTCGTGAACGCACGGCGCGGCACCTGCTGGGCGACGTGCTGCCTCTGGCGGAGCATCTGGCGGCCCATGTGCGGCAGGCGCCCGGCGTTGCCGAGGCGACCTACGCCGGCAGCCTGCGGCGAATGCGCGAGACCATCGGCGACCTGGACATCCTGGCCGCCGCGGACGACCCGGATCCGGTGATGCGCCACTTCCTCGACCACGAGGCCGTTGACGAAGTGCTGGCATCGGGCTCGACCAAGTCAAGTGTGCTGGTGGCCAACAATCTCCAGGTCGATCTGCTGGTGGTGCCTACCGCCAGCTACGGAGCGGCGCTGGTGTATTTCACCGGGTCCAAGGAGCACAACATCGAGTTGCGGCACCGGGCGCTCGCCCTGGGCCTGTCGCTCAACGAGTGGGGCCTGGATGAGACCGAGGCGCAGGTGCGCCGGCCCGCGCCCAGCGAGGCCGACGTCTATGCGGCGCTGGGGCTGCCGGTGATTCCTCCCGAGTTGCGGGAGAGCCGCGGCGAGATCGCCGCCGCCGCCGATGGCGCGCTCCCCGACCTGATCGAGCTGTCCGACATTCGCGGCGAGATTCACGGTCATTCGCTCTGGAGCGACGGCGCGGCCTCGGTCGCCGGCATGGCCGAGGCGGCGCAGGCCGCAGGCTACGAGTACGTCGGCATCACCGATCATTCGGGCACCTTGCAGGTCGCCAACGGCCTGTCGCCGGAGCGGATCAGCGCGCAGCGGGACGAAATCGAGCAGGCGAGGGCCGAATTTCCCCAGATCCGGGTGCTGCACGGCAGCGAGGTTGAGATTCTGAGCGACGGCGCCCTCGACTACGACGACGCCCTGCTCGCCGACCTTGATGTCGTGGTGGCCTCGATCCACAGCAACTTCAACCAGCCGCGCGAAACCATGACCGCGCGGTTGATCGCGGCCATCCGCAATCCGCACGTGGACGTGATCGGGCATCCCACCGGGCGCATGCTCGGCTACCGCGACGGCTACGAGTTCGACGTGGACGCCGTGTTTACGGCCGCCGCCGAAACCGGGACGGCCATGGAGATCAACGCCTCGCCGGAGCGCCTGGACCTTGACGACGTGGTGGCCCGCCGCGCCAAGGAGCTGGGAGTGCCCCTCGCCATCAACTCCGACGCGCACCGCCCCGAGAGCATGGCCTACATGCGCTACGGCGTTGCCACTGCTCGCCGCGCGTGGCTCACCGCCGGCGACGTGCTCAACACCATGACGCCGAAGGCATTAGCGGCGTGGCTGGCCCAACCGAAGCCGCGGCGCTGGTCGCCGCATCGCTAGGACGGACCGCGTCGGCTATGCGTCGCCCAACCGATCGGGGCTGAACGGCTCGATCGGATAGTCAGGGTCCTGGCCCGTCAGCAGCCGAGCCACAATTTGGCCCGTCAGCCAGCTCATGGTGACGCCGTGGGTGTGATGACCAGTCGCGAGCATCACCCCGCTGCGAGAGTCGCGCCCGATCAAGGGCAGCCCGTCCTCCGAGTCTGGACGAAATCCCGTCAGGATTCCCGTGAGCGTTCCGTCCGCCAACCCGGGGATCCCCGCCGCGGCGGCGCGGAGCAACGACTCGATGGCGCCGGCCCGCACCCGCCGGTCGAAGCCCACGCGCTCCTTGGTGGCACCGAAGATGAGGCGCCCATCGGATCGTTGGCTCAGCGTGCCGGCGGGCCTGTGGATGACGTGGCGCGTGCGGAGATTGGGCGCTTCGAAGGTGACGATGTGGCCTTTGGACGGGACGACCGGAACCCAGGGGAGCAACTCGCGCGCCCACGGACCCGTGGCCAGCACGACATGGTCCGCGCTCAGGGCGCCGCGCACCGTCTGCACCGCCGCGTCGGCGCCGCCCGAAATTGCGACGACCTCCGCGCCCAGGTGCACGTCCACCCCGGCGGCCAGCACGGCGCGATGCACGATCGGCGCCCAACGGTGCGTATCGACCTGCCCGTCCGGGTAGATGGCGGCGCCGGTGACATCAGGCGCAAGCACAGGCTCGCGACGGCGAGCTTCGTCCGGCTCGAGGAACTCGACGTCGAAGCCAGCTTCCCGCTGCGCGGCGACGCGCGCCAAGAGTCGTTCGCGCTCGTCGTCCGTGAGGGCAACGCCCATCGTGGGACCCGGGAGATAGCCGACCGGAGCGCCGCCGAGCGATTCCAAGAGCTCCGCGAATTCGGGGAATCCGTCGCGTCCCGCCAAACGCAGCCGGACCAGCGGTGAGCCATCGTCGGCGTCGTATTGCCCGCAGATCAGCCCCGCGGCCACGGACGACGCCTCGCCGCAGATGCGTCCTCGCTCCAGGACGGCCACCGTGAGCCCGGCCTGGCGCGCGGCCAACGCCACGGCGCAGCCCACGATCCCGCCGCCCACGATGGCGACATCCACGTTCCGCAACTCGTTGCTCATTCCCTGCGAAGACCTCGTCGCGTCAATCGACCCGGACTCAACGATTCGATCGCCTGCACAGAAGGTAGGGCCTTTGCCTCACAAAGGCCAACCGCTGGCGCCTCGATCAAAGACCGTGAAGCGCGGCAAAGGTGAACCCAAACAGGCTCAACATGCCGGGCGCGAATGTGCCCAGGAGGAAGTCGGGCGAAAGCTGTACCTCATCCAGGAGCGCGTGCTCCAGCACGTCGGTTTGCGTGAGCTCCGCCTGCCGTGGGCCCAGCCGACGCAGCAGGCGCTCGGATTCACTGCTCGGAATGTAGGTGTCGCCCAGGTCGTGGAGCATGCGGACGTTCGTTTGGATCCCCTCGGCCACACCAACCGGCGACAGCGCGTCGAGGCTCAGCGGCAGGTGGGCCTCCATGCGCCGGATCCGATAGGAGGCCTGCCTCGGATCGCGATTGGTGAATAGATCGAAGACGGTCCGACCGGCCGCCGTGAAGTCATCGAGGTCCGTGCGCGCCAGGGCGTCGGGGTCCGGTTCAGGTGAACGGCCGGGGAAGAGGTCGTAGAGCATCCGCTGATCGTTGCGATCCGGCAAATGGCTCACCAACGTATTTCGCGCGACGCCCCACACGTAGCGGTGCGGGCTGAACGGTCGCAGGCTGCCGTCCTCGAGGATGGTTCCGGTCGTGGCGGCCTGGAGCAGCGTCGCCAGGCTGTAGTACGAGCCGATGGTGGCGACGAATGCAACGTCGGCGGCGATGCGCGGATCGGCCGCGGCAACGAGCGACAGCGATCCGCCGGTGGACACGCCCACGAAGGCGATGCGCTGGGGATCGACCGCCGGTTGACGCGCCAGAAACTCGAATCCCGCCACGAGGGCGTCCGGGTCGCGATCGACCAGGCGGTAGGCCGCGTTGCCAAGTTGCTCGGGCGCGAGCACGACGAATCCGGCGCGCGCCAGCGACTCCGCAAACGCCACCAGGATCGGATGCCGCCGTCCGGTGACCTCGACGCCATTGACCAGGATCAGCGCCGGGCCGGAGCCGTCAGCCGACGGCACGTAGAGATCGGCGGGAATCTCATCGCCCGCGCTGCTGACGTAGCTGACGCCGCGCGCGTCGGGCTCGGCGGTCTCCGCTTGGTCCTCGCTGGGAATCAGCGATGCCAGCGCGTCGCCCACGTCCACCGCCAGCCGCAGCTCATGGCGCAACCCAACCACCAGACCGATCAGCGCAAGCGCGATGCCAAGCGCCACGAACCCGCCGACGGGAATCACCGTCCGTGCCGCCGCCGGCACCGGGCTCAGTCGGACGGCTCCGACTCGTCCGCGACGAGCGGCAGGTTCGTGTCGCGAATCGATTGCAGCTCTCGGCGGTCGAGGGTCTGGCGAATGACCGTCAGCATCTCTTCAACCCCGCCGGGCTCGACGTAGCTCGAGGCGTAGCGCACCGACGCCACCTCGTCGAGTGGTTGGAGCCGCTCGAGAACCATCTCGGCCAGCAGAGCCGAGCGCACCTCGGTCTGACCCGTATCCCGCAACTCGGTCTCAATGCCGTCGGCCAGCATCAGCAGTTCCTCGGTCTCCACGGGCCGCTTGGAGCACGCCGCGCGCACCGCGCCAAAGAGCTTGCCGCCGCTGAACGGCTCGTGCCGCCCGTCGGCCTTGATCACGAAGATGTCGGGGCGAACCAAGCCTTCAATCGTGCCGAAGATCAGGCCGCAGCGACCGCAGCGGCGTGTGCGCGCCACGCCGCGCGCGCCGACGTCGGTGTCCTCGACGCGCGTTTCGGTGGCGGAGCAGCGGGGGCAACCGAAGACCTCGCACCGCTCGTAGGTCGTGAACCGATGGCCTTCGCTGCACTCACGACGCCGGCGCACGGCATCCGGCGCTTCGCGCGAGTCGACCACCTGCAGGCGGTCCGTTCCGCATTCCGGGCAGCGCAGCGTCAGTCTCCCAGCGCCCCAACGGCGCCCGAACCTAGCAGAGTTGCCGATCACGCGGCTCTCCGGCGGCCTAGAATGCGCGGGGTGACGATCCGACATTCGCCGTAGGGGCAGCCCTTGTGGCTGCCCGGATCACCGGCGGAACGGGCGTCCAAAAAGCGACGTCCCTGCGGATGTCCGTAGAGGTCCGGCCAAGGGATCGGGGAGCAAGAGCCAGTCATGTACGCGGTGCTGATTGCCGGCGGCAAGGGCGAGCGGCTGCGGCCGCTCACGGCGGATCGCCCAAAGCCCATGGTGGAGGTCGCGGGACGCCCCATCATGGCGCGCCAGATCGACTGGTTGATCGGCCAAGGGGTCGATCGGTTTGTCGTTTCCTGCGGCGTCATGCACGAGATCATCCAGGACTACTTCGGCGACGGAGGTTCCCTGGGGGTCGAGATCACCTACGAGGTGGAAGACACACCCATGGGACGCGGCGGCGGCTTGCGGCTCGGCTGTGCCCGAATACCCGCGACCGAGGATCTGTTTATCGCCACGAACGCCGACATCCTCTCGGCGCAGTCGCTGGCGCCGATGATTGCGCAGCACCGTGAGGACGGAAACACGGCCACCATTCTGCTCACGCCATACGTGAGTCAGTTCGGCATCGTGGAAATCGAGGGCCGGCGCGTACGGAATTTCGCCACCAACCCGGTGCTGCCGCACTGGATCAACGGCGGCGTCTATGTGATGAGCCGCGGGATCGAGCGACACTTGCCGGTCGTCGGCGACCACGAGGACTCGACGTTTCCGGAGCTTGCCGCCCAAGGGAAGCTCGGCGCGTTCACCTCCCGCGCCTGGTGGCGCTCCATGGAGAGCGTCAAGGACCACGCGCGTCTCGAGCAGGAGGTTGGCGAGCAGCCGTCGGGGTCCACCGGCACGGACTAGGCAGACGCTGACGCTTCCGGATCTCTCCTGGCCGTCGGACGCCGCCGGCGCCCGCGCGTTGCAGGCGCAGCTGGCAACCCGCGTCGTGGCGGCGGGATCGGCGAAGCACGCCAGCCTCGTGGCCGGCGTGGACGTGCACGTGCGCCACGAGACGGCCATTGCGGTGGCGGCGCTGGTCCATGTTCCGACCCTCGAGTTGCGCGAAACCGCCACGGCGGAGGAACCGGTGCGTTTTCCCTACCTCACCGGCCTGCTGGCGTTTCGCGAGTTGCCGGCGGCGCTGGCCGCCCTGGAGCGTCTGCGCACGACCCCGCACGCGGTGCTGGTGGACGGACACGGGCTGGCGCACCCGCGGCGCTTCGGCCTGGCCTGTCACCTGGGCCTGTCGCTCGATCTGCCCACCGCCGGCTGCGCCAAGACACGTCTCGTGGGCGACTACCCGATGCCCGACGGATCGCGCGGATCGCATGCCGCGCTGACGCTGCGAGGCGCGGTCGTGGGCACGGTGCTGCGCACGCGCGCCGACGTGTCGCCGGTGTTCGTGTCGGTGGGCCACCGGCTCTCGCTGCCGGCGGCGACGGCCCTGGTGCTGCGCTGCACGGGACGCTTTCGCCAGCCCGAGCCGCTGCGACAGGCGCACCTGGCCGCACGCGCCCTCTCTCGCGCATGACCACCGAGCCGCCGTTCGCCGAAACCGGCTATGACCAGGCTGCGCGCGTCTATGACCTCGAATACCCCGACTGCACCGGCGATGAGCTGGAGTTTCTGACGGTCAGCGCCGGACCGGCGCCCGCGCGCATCCTCGAGCTGGCCACGGGTACGGGACGGGTGGCGCTGGCGCTGGCGCGACTGGGTCATCACGTCACCGGACTCGACATCTCGGAGGGCATGCTGGCCCGGGCTCGCGCCAATCGGGCGATGCTGGACCCTGAGACCGCCGTCCGCGTGACCTTCACGCACGGCGACATGACGCGGTTTCACCTCGGCACGCGGTTCGACGTGGTCGTCGCCGCGTTCAACGCCCTCCTGCTATTGCCCGACGCCGGGGCGCGAGCGTCGTGTCTGGCCGCATCGTTTGAGCACCTGCGGCCTGGTGGGCGCCTGGTGGTGGACGTGTTCGCGGCGAATCCCATCGACCGTACGCCGGACCACGAGACGGTGCAGTTTCTCGAGCGCGACCCGGCGTCGAATCGGCTCATTACGCGCGAGCGGTTCTACACGTACGACCCGGAGACGGATCGGGGCCAGAGCCTGCTCATCTACCGTCTCCAGGCGAACGCCGGCGAACCGCCCGAGGAGCTGCGGCTGGGATACAGCCTGGCCCTGATGAGCCGCGACCAATTGGTCGATGAGGTGCGCGCCGCGGGATTCGCAGACCTGGAGACCCATGGCGACTACCGGCGCGGGTCGTGGTCCCCGGAATCTCCGAACCTGATCCTATGCGCGCGACGGCGCGCTCGTTGACAGACGCGCGCGCGGGTCACCAGAATTGCCCCTGGCCGCACGGGTCCCCGCGAGCACCACCGCCCATGTCTGACTCTGCCCGCCACCACATTCGTGTCTCCGAGTTGCGACTGCGCGTGCCGCGGCGCGAGAGCGACGGGTACTTCGAGTTCCCCAAGCACATGCTGCATTGGTCGCACGAGCTGCGCGACCCGTCCACCGGCGAGCTGTTCGATCGCGCCTACGTGCTGGCCGAGCTGGAAAAGCAGGGCTGGGATCCGCACGAGCTGACGAAGGGCGAAGGCACCTTCCGGCAGCGAGTGCAGCGCCTGCCATTGCCCGAGGGCGGCCAGTTCGCGCCGGGCGGCCCCCTGCACCGGGAGGCGTAGGCCGGCGGCGGATTCGAGATCGCCGACCGTCCGACTTTAGGGCCTGAAGTCCTTGAACACCGAGGTTGCGCCGTCAGGCGCGACGGCGATGAACGCCCAATGGCGCTCATTCGCGGGAGGGCTCACCGCACCGATGCGCGTCTGGAAGAGGCCGTAGGGATGCCCATCCACCTCGTGCAGGGGCACCGCTTGCCCGCTGCCTCGGTGGACTGCCCATACCCGGAGTTCTTCGCCGGCCGACGCCACGCCCACCGTCCAGACGCCTGCGGGGACCTCCGGGCCTGTGTGGGGCACGACGTGGGCGTTGGCAAGCAGTGGGCGTCCGTCCTCTGACGCGTTGGCGGTCAATTCGAAGACGACATCCGTCTGGCTCAGGGACGTAGCCGTTCGCGTCGTCGGCTGGCCAACCGCGAGGAAGTCTGGATGAATGGCGACGAGCTGTGGCGTGACGTCAAACGGCCCGGCGTCTCCTCGGGCCGCCGACAGGTGAAAGCGCCCATTCGCATCGGTGAACGTCACCTGCCCATGGGCGCCGAAGTCCGCCAGGACCATCGCGTCCGCGATCGGCACTCCGTCCTCGTCGATCACCTCACCGGCAAACGCATGGGTGGCATCGGCAAGTCCAGCGAGAAACGGGGCAACCGGCCCGGCGCTTTGCTCAGCGGCTGCGTGGGATGCAGCAAAGGTCACGCGACCGACGCCGCGAATGGCGGGCGCGGGTCCACCGTCGCCGTCTGCTCCGTGACACGCGGCGCAACCGGGCTCCCGGGCCGTCCCCGCATAGGCCGCTGCTCCGGCGGCCACCGGCGGCAGGGTAGCGAGCGTGGAGTCGGCGGGCCTGACGACGGCGACGGCATGCGGCTCGAGCGTGAGCGAGTCGCCGTCAAACCATGCCGTGCGCCACTGCGCCACCTCGTCGACGTGTATCGACGGTCCGGCGGAAAGACCGGAAACCCGGACCTGGCGCTGCTGGTCGGACAGATTCACCAGGATGAGCGCGGCGTCCTCACCGCGTACCAGCGCCATGGCATCGAGATCAGCCGGCCGCACCTCGATCTGCGCCAGCGAGGCGCCGTCCACCATCACGCGTCGCAGGAGTTGCAGCGCACGGTAGGCCGGCGTCGTCGGAACCTCCGGGTCAATCTCCCAGAGCCCGAAGTCTGGCTCGCCGCGCGGCGTGAGGCCGCCGGGTCCGCGCGTTCCCTTGTAGACCATGATCCCGCTCGCGCCCTGCCGCACGGCCCGCAGGGTCGCCGAGGCGAGGAAGGCGGCGTTGACCTGGCTGTCGATGAGCGGATCGGCGGCAAGATCGCCGTTGTAGTTGATCTCCTCGACGATGTGGGGCCGGCCGGCGGCAAGCTCGGTGATCAGTCGAACCCGGCGCTCGAACCACCCCAACCGATTGACAAGGGCGTCGTGGGGGCTGGCCTGACCAATCTCGAACATCCCGTACCAGTGCCAGGTAATGAAGTCGAGCGGCGCCCGGGCATCGACATTCGTCAGATAGGTCTGCCAATCGAAGTCGGGTCGGTCGCCGCAGACTGGCTGGCCGTCGGCCCCGGGCGTGGCGCCGGAATCAATGGCGTCGAGCGACGGTCCACCCAGGGCGATCCGTCCTGCGCCGAAGCGACTGTCGGTCGCCGCGCGCGCCTGGTTGAACAGGTCCGCGTACGCCTCGCCGGATCCGCAGGCGTAGGTACGCCCGGCGTTTTGATGATTATTGGGCTCGTTCCAGATGACGTAGCGCCAGTCGAGCGCCTGATCGCCGAATTGCGCGTGAAACCTGTCAACGGCCTCCGCCACGTACTCGCCGTAGGCCTGGGCGCCCTCGGGCCCCAAGGTCTCGCTCTCGTGCTGTGAGCTCGGGTGGCCGCTCGCGGCGGGAATCCACGCCGGCGGTGCCACGAAGCTGACCATGGGCTCCGCGCCGGACGCCAGGACGCGCGCGACGTAGTCGTGGAGAAACTCCCAGTCCATATCGGATTCACTGGTTCCGCGCACGGCGGTCGAGAGGAACCGGTGGCCAAGCCACACCCGCACGCTATCCAGGCCAAGCTCGCGGGCGCGGTCAATGCCGCCGTCGATAAAGAGGTCGTGCAGCTCGTTGGTGCCGAACTCGAAATCGACCACGGAGACCGGGCCGGCTGGCACTCCGTCGAGGTCTACCAACACGTCGGGGGGACGCGTTCCGTCCGCTGCTGCAAGGAGCAGGCCAACCACGAGACTCGCCGCGATTTTGCCCGGACGCAAGAGGCGTTGGACCAAAGGCCGTGGCATGCGGGCGAAGAGCGCTAGGCGCGCGGGCCGGCCGCTAGCTTGATGCGGCGACTATGACCGGCCAAAGTCGTCGAGGTCGAGTTGGTCGATGAACTTGCGGAAGACCTCGAGCTTCTCTTCCGACACCGGTTCCGCGTCGCCGTCCGTGGCCTCGGCGTCCTCCTGCTCCTGGTCCGGCTCGAACCCGGCCTGCCCGAGGACGTCCTCGTCGACGAGGATCGGCACGCTCACGCGCACCGCTAGCGCAATGGCGTCGCTGGGTCGACAGTCGACCTCCAGCTCCCGGCCGTTGAAGGTCATGGCGATGTTGGCGTAGTAAATCTGATCGACCATCTTGGTGATCGAGACGTGCTGCACGCCCGCGCCGACGGTGTCAACCAGCGAGCGCAACAGGTCGTGCGTGAGCGGACGCTGGACCTGCCGATCCTGCAGCTTGACGGCAATGGCGTCCGCTTCGGCGGTGCCGATCATGATGGCCAGATAGCGAGCGCCGTTGCACTCTTTAAGGACCACGACCCGGCTTGGGCTGACCAGATTGACGCGCACGCTGTCGACCATCATTTCGACCATGTCGCGCCTGTCCCGTAAGCGACCGCGCCGGCTCCCGTGCGAGTCGGCCCGAGTTTACCAATGACCTCCGCGGCGGCTGTGTAGCTCACGCCTCACTGCGCCGAGTCCGCATCCAGTCCGAATGCCGTGTGGAGGGTGCGCGCCGCGTGCTCGACCTCGTCCTCGGCGACGAGGCAGGTGATGCGGATCTCGCTGGTCGTGATGCCCAGGATGTTGATGCCGGCATCCGCCAGGGCGCCAAACGCGCGAGCGGCGATGCCGGGCGTGCTTTGAATCCCCACCCCAACGATCCCAACCTTGCCTAGGCTGTCGTCGGCCGACACGTCGCCCGCTCCGATCTCGGCGGCGACCGGCCGCACCAGGTCAACCGCGGGCGCCATGTCGGCCTTGCTCACGGTGAACGAGATATCGGTGGTCCCGGCGTCGGACACGTTCTGGACGATGACGTCGATGTTGATGCCATGCTCGGCCAGGGGTTGAAAGATGCCGTGCGCCAGGCCCGGCCGGTCTCGAACCGCTCGCACGGTGATGCGCGCCACGTCGGTGTCGTGGGCCACGCCGCGGACCAGCGCGACGCTCTCTATCTCGACAGCTTCAGCCGCCATCATGGACGTCCCCGGTGAGTCGACGAAACTGGAACGTACCACGACTGGCAGCCGGAAGCGCTGGGCAATGCCGACCGAGCGGTGCTGCATGACCTTGGCGCCAAGCTGCGCCATCTCCAGCATCTCCCCGTAGCCGATGGCATCCAGCTTGTGCGCCTTCGGCACGCAGCGTGGATCGGCGGTGTAGACGCCCTCGACATCGGTGAATATTTCGCAGCGGTCGGCGCGCAGCGCCGCGGCCAGCGCCACCGCCGTCGTGTCCGACGCGCCGCGACCCAGCGTGACCATGTCCCCGCCCGGACCGAGTCCCTGAAACCCGGCGACGATCGGAATCCGGCCCGCGTCCATCTCCTGGCGCACGCGTCCCGGGTCCAGTCGCTCGATGCGACCGCGACCATATACCCCGTCGGTGACGACCCCGGCCTGGGTCCCGCTCAGCGCCACGGCCTCCGGACCATGCGCGCTGACCGCCATCGCAACGAGGGCGGCCGAGGCCGTTTCACCGGTGGACATCAACATGTCCAACTCGCGCGCGCGGGGCCGCGGGACGGTGTGCTCGGCCTCCTCGATGAGCCGGTCGGTGGCGTCGCCGCGAGCCGAGACCACGACGGCCAGCCGGTCCCCGCCCGCCGCGGCGTCGGCCACGCGCTCGGCCACGGCGGCGATGCGCTCACGCGTCGCCACGGACGTTCCGCCGAACTTACAGACCACAGTGGCCACTAGCCGGCTCCCACTCGCGATAGGCAGGCAAGCGTAGCAGCGAGAATCATTGTGCGACCCGGCCTATTCCCAGGGCGCTAACGCGGCGGGCAGCCCGCTGGCGGCCAATTCGCGCAGGCGTCCGCGCTCCAGCTCGATGCGCCCCTGCGCGTCGGCGACGGCGAGCCTGACCCGGCGCGGCGCCGTGCCGCCCGGCACGTCGCGCCGCGCGACCGAGCGTTCCGCGGAGAGTCGTTCCCGGAGCTCGGGGCCAAGACGCGCATCGATGGCGCATAGCTCATCATCGGTGACTTCGTGCAACTCGACGCCGGCGGCGATCGCCGCCGAGACGACGCGGCCCGCAATCTCGTGGGCCTCGCGAAACGGCGCGCCCTGCTCGACGAGGTAGTCGGCGATTTCGGTCGCCGTGGCGTGTCCCGCCGTCGCCATTTGCGCCATGCGCTCGCGATCGAATCGCAGGGTGGCGAAGGCCTCGCGCATGATCCCGAGGGTGGGAAGCACGAGATCCTCCATGCGAAACAGCGCCTGCTTGTCCTCCTGGAGGTCCAGCCCATAGGTGAGCGGCACGCCCTTGACGGTGGCGGCCATGCCCGTGGTGATGCCGAGGGCCGTGCCCGTCCGCCCGCGGACCAGTTCGGCGATATCCGGATTCTTCTTCTGCGGCATGATGCTGCTGCCGGTGGCGTAGGCGTCGTCGAAGTCGACCATGGCGTATCCCGGCGAGGCCCATATCACCAGGTCCTCGGCCCACCGCGACAGGTGCAGCAGGATGCCCACGCCGAGATTGAGCAGGGCCATCAGGTAGTCGCGGTCGGCCACCGCGTCCATGCTGTTGCGGGAAATCCGGCTGAAGTGCAGGGCGTGAGCCGCGTGCTCGCGATCGATGTCATAGGGCACGCCGGCCAGCGCCCCGCTCCCGAGCGGGCAGATATCGGCCAGGGCGAAGACCTGGTAGCAGCCGTCGAGGTCGCGGCTCAGCATCTCCTGAATCGCCAGCAGATAGTGACCCAGGGTGACGGGCTGTCCGGACTGCAGGTGGGTGAAACCCGGAGCGACCGTGTCGGGCTCGGCGCGGTCCACCAGCGCGGCCATCAGATCCGTCAGCGCTCGCCCGATCCGAAGCGTCAAGCCCTTCACGTAGAGCCGCATGTCGGTGGCGACCTGATCGTTGCGGCTGCGCGCGGTGTGCAGACGGCGACCGGGATCTCCGAGTCGCTCGATCAAGACCCGCTCGACATAGCTGTGAATGTCCTCGTCGCCGACGTCGTCGGGACCGTCGGCGTCGTCAAGCTCGTCAAGCAGCCGGTCGAGCCCGGCGGTCAGCGCGTCGGCGTCGGACGCACTGACAATTCCCCGCGCGCCGAGCATGGCGGCGTGCGCCTGGCTGGCGACGATGTCTTCGCGATAGAGCCGCTGGTCCCACGGAAACGAGCGGGTGAAGTCCCTCGCCGCGCCAGCGGGCTCCGACTCGAAGCGCCCGCCCCACATGCCGGCGAGCTCAGCCCGTGCGCGGGGTCCGGCGCCCCACGCTAGGCGCGCAGCGCCGCGCCAATGACTTCAAGGCCCGTGTCCAACTCGGCGTCGCTGATGGTTAGCGCCGGCACCAGGCGGATCGTCGCCGCCGCGGCCTTGATCAGCAGCACGCCGTGATCGCGCGCGTAGGCGATCACGTGATCCGCGCGCTCTGGGCCCGTGAGATCGAATCCCACCAGCAGTCCCAGCCCGCGCACGTCGGTGATCTCGCCGGTCTCGCGGCCCAACCGCCGCAACTCGGCGGCGGCATGGTCGCCCTTGCGGGCCACGTCTTCGAGGAATCCCGGGGCGGTGACATGATCGAAAACCACGCGGGCGCCGGCGCATACCAGGGGGTTGCCGCTGAACGTCGAGCCGTGGTCGCCCGGCCGGAGCACGCTGCATCGCTCGGTGCTGAGCGCCGCGCCGATGGGCAGTCCGCCGCCCAGTCCCTTGGCCAGTGCCATCAGGTCGGGCGTGACGCCAAAGTGCTCATAGGCGAACAGCTTGCCGGTGCGTCCGATGCCGGTCTGAACCTCGTCCAGAATCAGCAGGATGCCGTGCTCGTCGCATAGCTCGCGAAGTCCGGTCACGTAGTCCGCGTCAGCCACCCACACGCCGCCCTCGGCCTGGATGAGCTCCAGCATCACCGCGGCGGTGGAGTCGTCGATGGCGTCCCGCACCGCGTCCAGGTCGTTGTAGGGAACGTGGGTGAAACCGGCCGGCATCGGCTCGAACGGCTCGTGATAGGCCGGCGTGCCGGTGGCGGCGGTCATGGCCAGCGAACGGCCGTGGAAGCCGCGCAGCGTCGTGATGACCCCCGTCGCGCCGTCCCGATTGAGCCGGCCCCACTTGCGCGCGATCTTGACGCAGGTCTCGGTGGCCTCGCCGCCGCTGTTGACGAAGAACACCCGATCCAGCGCCGAGTGGCCGGTCAGCCGCTCGCCCAACTCGACCTGGGGCGTGGTGTAGAAGAGGTTGGATACCTGAACCAGCGTGCGCGCCTGCTCCGCCACGGCGTCGGCGATTGCGGGATTTGCGTGGCCGAGCGCGTTCACCGCGATGCCCGCGGCGAAGTCCAAGTACTCGCGGCCCGCGTCATCCCAGACCCGCATGCCGCTGCCCCGAACCAGGGTGACCGGAGCGCGGGCAAACGTCTGGTGATAGACCTGAGCTTCGCGTGCCTGCCAGTCCGTCGCTGATTGGGTCATGGATGAACTCTAGCCGTGCGGGTTGGCAGGGATTATATGGCGATCCCTACCGCGCGCGTCAGGCAACGATGCGCGTGCCCACGGCGCCGTCCACCAGCGTCTGCCGTATGGCATGCGGTTGCCGGCCGTCGGTGATCCAAACGGAAGCCACGGCGTCCAACAGATCGATCGCCGCTCGGACCTTGGGCACCATGCCGTCGCGGATCACCCCGTCGGCGATCAGTTGGGTGGCGCGTCCGGCCGGCAGATCGCGGATCGGTTCGCCGTCGGCATCGAGCACCGCCGGCACGTCGGTTAGGAACAGCAGGGCAGTTGCCCGAACGGCGCGCGCCACCGCCCCGGCGATCTCGTCACCATTCACGTTGTAGAGTTGGCCGTCCGGCCCCAGGCCCAGCGGGGCGATCGTCGGCACGTGTCCGCGCGCCGTGAGGTCGTCCAGCAGCCCGCGCCGCACCTCGCGCACTCGGCCCACGAACCCCAGCGCCGGCGACTGCTGCTCGACGCGCACCACGCCGCCGTCATTGCCGGCGATGCCGACCGCTGAGACGCCGTTGGCGACGAGTTCCCCGATCAGCGCCGAAGCCACCATGCCGCGAAAGACCGTCACGGCGGCGTCGCGGGTGGCCGCGGACGTGACCCGCAAGCCGTCGATCCAGGTCGGCGTTTCGCCGCGCTGCGCCAGATAGTCGCTGAGCGCGTCGCCGCCGCCATGGGCAATGGCGACTCGGGCGCCGGCCGCGACCAGGTCCCGCACGTCGGCGCCGATCCGCCCGCGCTCAACGTCCGCCGTCCCGCCGACCTTGAGCACGACGTAGCGTCCGCGGAAGTCCTCCATGGCAGCGGACGACACGTTGGCCACGAGCTACGTCATGTACTCCGCGTTGATGGTGACGTAGTCGTGCGAGAGGTCGCCGGTCCAGGCCGTGGCGCTGGCCGGGCCCGCGTGCAAGTGGGCCGCGATGCGGCATTCCGATTGACGCAGGTGCGCCGCAACGTCCGGCTCGTGGTAATCGAGAATGCGCCCGCCCTGGACGGTGCAGGTGTCGCCAATCCAGATGTCCAACGCCTCGGGATCGAACTGGGCGCCGCTGTTTCCGAGCGCGCAGACGACGCGCCCCCAGTTGGGGTCACCGCCAAACACCGCCGTCTTGACCAGCAGCGACGTGGATATCCCGCGCGCGGCGCGCCGCGCGTCGGCGGCGTCCACCGCGCCCTGGACCTCGATCGTCACCAGCTTCGTGACGCCCTCGCCGTTCCGCACGATCTCCCGCGCGAGGTGCTGGCACACCGCCCGAAGCGCGCGGCTGAACCGGTCGGCGTCGGGCCCCTCCAGCGCGGGCGTATCGCTCGCGCCGTTGGCGAACAGCACCACGGTGTCGCTGGTGGACTGATCGCCGTCGATGGAGATCACGTTGAATGAATCGTCAACCGCCGCGCGGAGGGCGCTCCGGGCGAATGAAGCGTCCATGGCGGCGTCGGTTGTGACGAACGAGTGCATGGTGGCCATGTTGGGATGGATCATGCCGGCGCCCTTGGCGGCGCCGCCAAGCCGCACCGTCCCCGTCGAGAGCGGCACCTCGACCGCGATCGTCTTGGGGTAGGCGTCGGTGGTCATCATGGCCGTGGCGACGTCAATCCCGTCGACCGAGTTCAGCTTGAGCCGCCGGATGCCGTCGGCCACGCGGACCATGGGCAGCCGAAACCCGATGACGCCGGTGGACGCCATCAGGATCTCCTCCGGCTTCACGCCCTGCCTCTCGGCGAATAGCTCCGCCATGCGCGTCGCGTCGGCGCGTCCTTCGGCTCCCGTGTAGGTGTTGGCGTTGCCGCTGTTGAAGACCATGCCGCGCGCCTGGCCGCCGGCGACGCGGGCGCGGTTGATCTCCACGTTGGAGGCCTTCACGCGATTGGTGGTGAAGGTTGCAGCCACCGTGCAAGGAGCCACGGTGCTGAAAATGCCCCCAAGATCCAGAGCGCCGCTGGCCTTGATGCCGGCAGCGATCGACCCGGCCGTGAACCCGCGCGACGCCACGACGCCGCCCGGTATCACCGTGAATCCGTCAAGGGTTTCGGGAATGGCGCCCATCTACGGATAGCCCGCCGGAATCCCAAGCCCCGCCTGCTCGTCCAGCCCCAACATCAAGTTGGCATTCTGCAGCGCGGCGCCCGCCGCGCCCTTGCCCAGGTTGTCGATGGCGCTCATGGCGATCAGGGTACCGGTGGCGTCGTCGGTCACCGCCTGCACGAAGCAGTGGTTGGTGCCGGTGGTCCATTTGGTGCGGGGCGGCTCGTCGGCCAGATGCACGAACGGCTCGCCGCCGTATCGGTCCTCGTACGCCGCGTCGACATCCGCGCTCCCAACGCCGTCTCGAATCCGCGCATAGGTCGTCGAGAGGATCCCGCGCGTCATGGGCACCAGGTGCGGGACGAACGTGACCTGCACATCCGTTCCCGCGATCATGGTCAACTCCTGCGCGATCTCGGGGCCGTGCCGGTGGGCGGCGACGTTGTAGGGCGCGGCGCTCTCGTTGATTTCGGAGTAGGTGAATGCGGGTTTGGCGCTCCGGCCGGCGCCCGAAATGCCCGTTTTCGAGTCCACGATCACTGCGGGCTCCACGAGCCCCGCCGCCAGAGCGGGACCGATGGCAAGCTCTGCGGCGATGGCGTGGCAGCCGGGGTTGGCCACCAGCTTGGTGCGCCGCAGCTCGTCCCGCCGGTACTCCGTGAGGCCGTACACCGCATCGGCGATCCACTCGGACGCCGGGTGCTCGCCATACCACCACTGATAGACGTCCAGGTCGAACAGCCGGAAGTCAGCGCTGACGTCCACCACCGGCACGCCGTCGTCGAGCAGCGGCGCCAGCTGTTCCGCGGACGCATTGTGCGGCAGGCACGACACCACGGCGTCAACCGAGCCATCTAATTCCGGTGTGAGCAGCAGGTCGGCATAGTCCGGCCGCGCCGTGGCCCGAACCCATGGCAGCACCTCGCCGACGGTGCAGCCGGCCTGACTGCGTGCCGTAAGGCTGGTCAGCTCGAGCTCAGGGTGGCCGGCCAGATAGCGGATCATCTCGCCGCCGGTGTAGCCGGTGGCATTGAGCAGGCCCAGGCGCATTCAGCAGTGCCTCAGGTGGCTAAACGTGATTATACGGGCGCTCTCAGGGCTGAATGGCAAGAACCACAAGTGCCGCGGCGCCAAGCGCCACCCGGTAGGCGCCGAAGACGAGCAGGCTGTGAGCGGCCACGAACCAGAGCAAGACACGAATGACGACGACTCCGACCAATCCCGCCGTCAACGCGCCGACGACCAGCGCGCCCGCCACCGACTCGAAGGTCTCCGTGCCGGTGACGGAAGCCAGTTCCACAATGCCAATGGCCAGCACGATGGGCGTCAGCAGCAGCAGTGAGAATCGCGCGCCGGCGTGCCGCTCGACGCCGAGGAGGCGCGCCACGGTCATGGTGATTCCGGAACGCGACACGCCCGGGATCAGCGCCACAAGCTGACTCAGACCGACCAGAAGCCAAACCGGAAACCGCGTGCTGTCGTAGGCGGTGCGGGTGGGCGCCCAGCGATCGACCGCGGCGAGCGCCACGCCGAAGACAATCAGCGTGATCGAGGCGACCATCAGAGTCCGCGTGTCAATCAGCGCGTCACGCAGCGGGAACGCCACGGCGCCCACGAGGACTGTCGATCCCAGAATGGCCGCCGCCACGCTCCGCGACACGGCCGGATCGTCGCCGCGACCGGCGACACCGAGCGCCAGCCGCCACCAGTCCCGCCACAGCGCCACGGCCAGCGCCAGCGCGGTGCCCAGGTGCAACGCCACGCTGAGCATCAGGCCCGACAGAAACGGGTCGGTCCACCCGGCGAACTCGGGCGCCAGCAGCAGGTGCGCCGAGCTGCTCACGGGCAGAAACTCCGTGAGCGCCTGCACGGCGCCCAGCAGAGCCGCCTCGACGAGCACCGACCCGGTTTAGGCGGTCACGACAAAGACCGGCGCGAGCACCAGCGTGATCGTGCTCAGCAGCTTCACCAGCACGTGCAGCGATGGCCCCGCCGTGTCCTTGAACGGGTCGCCAACGGTGTCGCCGACCACGGACGCGGCATGCTCATCGGTGCCCTTGCCAATCGGGTTGCCGTCCTCGTCCTTGAGATTTCCGGCCTCGATGAATTTCTTGGCGTTGTCCCAGGCGCCGCCGCCGTTGTTCATCACCGTGGCCAGCAGCACGCCGGCGATGGTGCCCACCATCAGGAAGGCGGCTTCGGCCTCGGCGCGCAGCACCAGACCCACGACGACCGGCATCAGAACGGCGAGCAGGCCCGGCAGGATCATCTCCCGCAGCGCCGAGCGCGTGCTGATGTCAACCGCCTGGCTGTAGCTCGGCTCGACGGTGCCTTCGAGGATGCCCGGGTTCTCGCGCCACTGCCGTCGGACTTCCTGGATCATCGTGCTCGCGGCGCGACCGACGGCGCGGATGGCCAGCGAGCTGAACAGGAATACCAGCATGGCGCCCAGCATGGCGCCGATGAAGACTTCGACCTTGGCGAGGTCGACGCTGTGGAGGTCGGCCGTTTCCAGGTAAGCGCTGAACAGCAGGAACGCGGCCAGCGCCGCCGAGGCGATGGCGTAGCCCTTGGTGAGCGCCTTGGTCGTGTTGCCGACCGCGTCGAGCCCGTCCGTGATATCGCGAACGTCCTCGGGCGCGTCGGCCATCTCGGTGATGCCGCCCGCGTTGTCCGAGATTGGACCGAAGGTGTCCATGGCCAGGATGTAGGCCGCGCTCATGAGCATGCCCATGGTGGCGACGGCGGTGCCGAAGACGCCGGCCTCGAACATGCCGATCGGGATTCCAAGCGCCGCGAAGCCCTCGACGCCGGTGTGGAACGAGGTCCACAGGGCAATCGAGATGACGATGATCGGCGCGGCCGTATTCTCCAGGCCGAGCGCCATGCCCGAGATGATGTTGGTGGCGGGGCCGGTGCGAGACGCCTCGGCGATCTCGCGCACCGGTCGCCACGTGCCCGCGGTGTAGTACTGCGTGATGTAGACGAACGCGACGCTGGTGAGAATGCCGATCACTCCGGACAGGAAGAACCAGGCGGATTCCAGCATCACGAACACCGCAATCGCCATTCCAACGACCGAGAACACTGCGGTGGTCCAATAGCCGATGTCGAGCGCTTTCTGCGCGTCGCGCACTTTCTCGGGCCGGATCACGAGCAGCCCGATGACCGAGGCGATGGTGCCGAACGAGCGCACGACCAGCGGGAACAGGATCCACTCGACGCCTGCCGTCCCCGGAGCCGCGGCCTCGATGGCCTTGAACACGGCCACACCCAGGATCATCGCGCCGATGCTCTCGGCGGCGGTCGACTCGAACAGGTCCGCGCCGCGACCGGCGCAGTCGCCCACGTTGTCGCCGACCAGGTCGGCCACCACCGCGGGGTTTCGCGGGTCGTCCTCGGGCAGACCGGCCTCGACCTTGCCCACCAGGTCCGCGCCCACGTCGGCGGCCTTGGTGTAGATGCCGCCGCCCAGCTGCGCGAACAGCGCCACAAAGCTGGCGCCGAATCCGAAGCCGACGATCAATTCAGGGGCGCGCGTGGGGCTGCCGAACCCATCGAACAGGGCGAACAGCACGAACACGCCCAGCAGGCTCAGGCCGACGATGAGAATTCCGGAAACGGCCCCGCCTCGAAGGGCCACCGTCAGGGCGTCGCCCAGTGACTTGGTGGCCGCGCTGGCGGTGCGCACGTTGGACTTGACCGCCACGATCATGCCGATGATGCCGGAGAGCGCGGAGGCGGCGGCGCCCACCAGGAACGAAACCCCGGTGCGCCAGGCGATGTCGCCCGCCTCGATGCCCTTGGCCTCGTTGGCGCCGAAGAAGAACAACAGCACCGACAATCCCGCCGCCGCGAACAGCGCGAGAAACGCGATGGTGCGGTACTGCCGCCGCAGGAAGGCCGTTGCGCCTTCATAGATGCGGTCGCCGTTGAGCTGCATGGACGCGAACAGCCTGTGCCGCTCCGCGTCGTCCAACCCCTGGACCGCTGGGATCAATTCGGCGCTGCGGCCGCTGCGGTCGATCGGCCGCGTCAGAACATCACGAACGAGGTAACCGACCACGATGACGGAAACCACGATGGCCGCCGGGACGACCCACACTAGACCTTCCAAGACCTAAACCCCCCTCGACGCCCACCGGCGGTGGGCCATGTCACCCTGGATCGGTGTCACAAGATTGCGCCGCGCCGGCCTCGTGCCCAAGCACGTCGCCGAACGCGGCCATGAACGACTGCATGTCTTCCGCCGAGCCGATTGAGATCCGAAGCGCATTCGCGATGCGCGGATCGCCGGCAAAACGCCGGACCACGATGCGGCGATCTTCGAGCTGGCGCTGAACATCCGCGGCATCGTACCCGTCAAGCTCGACAAATACGAAGTTTGCCTCCGAGGGATGCACCTTGAGGCCGAATTGCTCCCTCAAGGTCGCGCCCAGGGCATCCCGACGGCGACGAATCGCCGCCCAGTGGCGCTCCGCCCAGTCGAGGTCGCCCAGCGCCGCCAACCCGGCGCTCTGCGCCAGGCGACTGACGTTGTACGAGTCCTTCACCCGCAGCAGCGCGTCGGCAAGCTCCGGGCTCGCCAGCGCATAGCCGAGCCGCAGACCCGCCAGGCCGAAGCTCTTGGAGAACGAGCGCGTCACGCACACGTTGTCGCACTCGCGCAGCAGGTCGACGTTGTCCCGGTCGGCGAACTCCACGTACGCCTCGTCGATCACCAGCAGGTTCACGCGGGACGCCAGCCAGCGCAGATCGTCGGCCCCATAGTGCGTGCCCGCCGGGTTGTTGGGACTGGCGACGAAGGTGATCTTGCCGCGCGCGGCGGCGAGTTGGCGCACCGGCAGCGCAAAATCGTCGCCGAGCGGCACCTCGCGGATGTCGCAGCCGCCGATCGCGGCCAGCACTGGATAGAGCGAATAGCTGGGCGTCGCCGCGACGACCCGGTCGCCCGGATCGCACGCCACGCGGATCAGCAGATTGAGTAGATCGTCCGACCCGTTGCCGAAGACCACCTGCTCGGGCTGGACGCCGTGCCGGCGGGCGGCGACATCCCGCAGCTCGTGGCTGATCGGATCGGGATAGAGACGAATCGACGCAGCGGCGGCATCGCGCAACGCCGCCACCGCCGCCGGAGACGCCTCCGGGCTCTCGTTCGTGTTGAGCTTGATCCAGCTTGCGTCGCCCGGCTGCAAGCCCGGCACGTATCCGTGAATCGCCGCCATGTCGCGTCGCAGCCGCACGAGTTCGCCCACCGAGAATGACATCAGGCCGCAGACGCGGACCTCGGTCACCCATGCTACCCAGTTGAAACGCGCCCCACCACGGCCGGCGCCTGCCAGCCACGCACCGGCCTTCAATGGCGAGGTGGGTGTAGGAGCGTGGCATGGCAGCACCTTTGCGAGGTGTTGCACTTCGTTTGTGAATTTAGGGAATCCATCCCCGCATGCTGCGACAGTCCGCGTAGGGGCAACCCTCGTGGTTGCCCGTTCGGGATCTCCCGGCGCCCCACTTGTCAGTCCGAGCCGCCCCAATCTGTCAGTCCGAGCCGCCCCACCTGTCATTCCGAGCCGCAGGCGAGGAATCTAAGGAGCCGGAATCATGCACCGCGCCTGTCGCCGCCTCCCAGCCGTCGGCGGCCCGGCTCCCTGCCGATTCTCGTGAAGGGCCCGCTCCTGCTCGTGGTGAGCCCGCGGCCGTTCGCCGTTTGCCCGTCCCCCGTTCGTGGTGAGCCCTTCGGCAAGCTCAGGACAGGCTTTGTCGAACCATGAACGGGGCAAGATTCCCAGGATGCTGCGGAATGCTGTCCGGGAGAGGGGTCGCAGCTTTCACGAAGCCCAATGCAACAGCCGCCACCGCACCCAAGACCTTATCCTTGCCCATATGAACACCCGCACCAGCGACCCCCGAGTGGCGGCATAGCGACCCATGCGCATCGTTGAAGACCCACTCAACCGGGAAACCATCCAGGCCGTCACGCAGCTCATCGTGGAGCGCTTCGAGCCGGAGCAAATCATCATGTTCGGCAGTTGCGCCCGCGGCGACACCGACGAGAACAGCGACCTGGACCTGTTGGTCGTCCTGCCGCCTGGCGTCGAACCACCCCGCCGCGGCAACCCCATCCACGCGGCCATCGCCGACCATTTCCTACTCCCCGTCGACGTCCTGATCCGCTCGGCCGACGTAGTCGCCAGATACCGCCGGGACCCCAACTCCATGATCAGCCGCATGCTGGAAGACTCGGAAGTCCTCTATGACCGCCACGCCGCCTGAACAGGCCTGGTTCGCCAAAGCCGACGCCGACCTGGAGGTGGCCCGCCGCGCGCTCTGGCCGGACCAACCCCTGCCGGACATGGCCTGCTTCCACGCCCAGCAGTGCGCCGAAAAGTACCTCAAGGGCTATCTGGTCGCTCACGACGTGCCGTTCCGATATGTCCACGACCTGCGCTATCTCCTCGGCCTGTGCACCGGCCTGAATCCGACCTTGGCGGACCTCAAATCCGCTACCGAAATCCTGAACGAGTACTTGCCGATCACACGCTATCCGACCGAGGGCGGTCACGAACCGGACATTGAAGCGGCGCAACAGGCCATTCAACTCGCCGAACAAATCGCCGCCGCGGTCGTACGGAGCTAGCTCCCCGCCCACTAGCCACTAACCACTAACCACTAACCACTAACCACTAACCACTAGCCGCCATGCAAGGCCAACTCTTCACCCAGTACTTCCTCACCGACGGCATCACGTCCACCGCGGACTGGGATGCCACCTTCGCCCATCCCGACGCCTTCATCCGGTTCCGGGACGGCGCCCGCCGCCTGTTCGACGCTTTCGAGCAATTCAACAGCCCCAACGAAGCCACCACCGAGCAGGAGCTGATCCGTCCCCTCCTGGAGCTGCTGGGCTGGGCCGATTACCTGCCGCAGCAGGGCGCCGCGCGCAACGAGGACATCCCCGATCTCCTGCTGTTCGCCGATGCCGACGCCAAGGTCCGCGCCGCGACTCGCGCCAATCCCGATGACCGATTCCACGACGCCGCGGTCGTCGCCGAGAGCAAGCGCCGCGGCCGACCGCTCGACGCGCGCGAGGCAGGCGATCCGGCGCGATCCGGCACGCCTCACGGGCAGACGCTGCGATATCTGCGCACGGCGGACAGCGTCACCGACGGTCGACTGCGCTGGGGCATCCTCACCGACGGCGGCGTCTGGCGGCTCTACGACCAGCGGGCCCGCCCCCGCGCCACCGGCTATTTCGAAGCCAACCTGGCGAATCTCATCGCCGCTCCGGCTCCCTCCACCTGGAAGGGGGAGGGCTGGGGAGGGGGTCATCCGGATCCGCTATCCGGCTCCGGTCCGGCCCCCTCTCCCTCGATGGGAGAGGGCTGGGGTGAGGGTGCCCGGACCCCCGCCGCCGCTGACCCACTCCGCACTTTCTTCCTCCTCTTCCGCCGCCGGTCCTTCGTGCTCCGACCCGGCGCCACGGCCACCTTCCTCGAAACCGCGCTGGCCGAGGGTCGGCGCTACGAGCAGCAGGTGGCGCAGGACCTTTCGGGCGTCGTCTTCGAGCGCGCCTTTCCCGACCTCATCGCGGCGCTGCTGGACGCCGGCGGCGCGAGCCTGGCCGACGCGCGGCAGGCGGCGCTGGTGCTGCTCTACCGCCTGCTCTTCGTGCTCTACGCCGAGGACCGCGGCCTGCTGCCCGTCAACGACTCCCGCTACGACGACTACGGCCTGCGCAAGCGGGTCCGAGACGACATCGCGCGGCGGATGGCCGCGGGAGACGCCTTCTCGTCCCGCGCCGGCAACTACTACGACCGCGTGATGACCCTGGCCGGTCTCATCGACACCGGCGACGACTCCATCGGCCTGCCGCCCTACAACGGCGGCCTGTTCGCCGCCGACGCCGCGCCGCTGCTGGACGCCGTGCGCCTGTCCGACGCGGCCTTCGCCCCCATCGTCCACGACCTCAGCCACGCCGAAATCGACGGCCGGCGGCAATTCGTCAACTACCGCGACATGTCGGTGCAGCAGCTGGGCTCGATCTACGAGCGGCTGCTGGAGCGGGAGCCGGTGCGCAACCGCCGGGGCGAAATCGAAACCCGCCTCAATCCCTACGCGCGCAAGGACAGCGGCAGCTTCTACACCCCGCAGGAGCTGGTGGACCTGATCCTGGACCAGACGCTCAAGCCGCTGGCCGAGGAGCGGCTCACGGCGTTCGAGGACAGGGCGCGGGAGCTTGCCGGCGACCGCCGTCCCAGGCGCCAACGGCGCGACGAGCTGCGGCGGCTGGACCCGGCCGAGGCGGTGCTGGAGCTGAAGGTGCTGGACCCGGCCATGGGCAGCGGTCACTTCCTGGTCACCGCCGTCGACTTCCTGGCCGACTACGTCGCCGACCTGATCGAATACGCCCCGGCGGTGCCGGAATGGCTGGACGGCGACGACGCCTACGAGTCGCCGCTGGTCGAGCGCGTGGCGGCTATTCGGCGCGACATCCTGCAGCGCGCCCGGGAGTCGAACTGGGCCATGGACGCGGCGCAGCTGAGCGACCAGACCATCATCCGGCGCATGGTGCTCAAGCGCTGCATCTACGGCGTGGACAAGAACCCGCTCACCGTCGAGCTGGCCAAGGTGTCGCTCTGGCTGCACAGCTTCACCGTGGGCGCGCCGCTCTCGTTCCTGGACCACCACCTGCGCTGCGGCGACTCGCTGCTGGGCCTGCGGGTGCTGGACGCGCACAAGGACTTCGAGCGGCTGGGCGGTCTCAGCGCCAGCACCGTCATCGCCGGGGCCGAGAACGCCACAGCGGGCATGCGGCAAATCGAGCGGCTCTCCGACGCCGACGTGGCCGAGGTGCGGCAATCGGCCGGACTGTTCCAGGACGTCGAGCAGGCCACGGCCGACCTGCGCGGCGTGTTGGACTTCCTCTGCGGCCTCCGCTGGCAGACCGCCGGCCTCAAGAAGCGCGCCCTGGCCAATGCCGAAGGCGCGGTGGTCGAGGCGCTGGGACGCGAGTCGAGCATCGCCTTTGACCTGCTGGCGCGCGGTCCGTCCGCCGCCGGCGAGACCATCACCCACGACGGCATCTGGGAGAGCTTCGCGGACCGCTGGACGCAGTCCCGGTCCATCGCCGACCGCGAGGACTTCCTGCACTGGGAGGTCGCCTTCCCCGGCGTCTGGCGCAACTGGCAGAGCTTCCGTCCCGAAGGCGGCTTCGATGCCGTGATCGGCAATCCGCCGTGGGACCGCATCAAGCTGCAAGAGGTCGAGTGGTTCGCCACCCGCGACCCCGCCATCGCCCGCGCCCCCACCGCCGCCGCCCGCAAAGCCGCCATCAAACACCTCCGCGACCAGGCTTCCTCTACGTCCGGCTCCCTCCACCTGGAAGGGGGAGGGCTGGGGAGGGGGTCATTCGGGTCCGTCATTCCCGCGGAGGCGGGAATCCAGTCCACCGCCCGCGCAGCCGAAAGTCCGACCCCCTCTCCCCTGGAGGGAGAGGGCTGGGGTGAGGGGGATTCCCCCGCCTCCCTCGTCGCCGCCTACGATGCCGCCAAGGACCGCGCCGACACCCTGGGCAAGCTCATCCGCGCCTCCGGTCAATTCCCCCTGCTCGGCGGCGGCGACATCAACCTCTACTCCCTCTTCGTCGAGCGCGCCATGGGCCTCGTCAAGCCCGACGGCTTCGTGGGCCTGCTCACGCCGTCGGGCATCTACGCCGACAAGACTGCCGCCAAGTTCTTCAAGACCGTCTCAACCAGCGGTCGCGTGGGCGGGCTCTTCGACTTCGAGAACAGGAAGATCTTCTTCAAGGACATCCACGCGTCGTTCAAGTTCTGCGCCCTGGTCTTCGGCGGCGCCAAGCGCACGTTCGACGAGACCGCGTGCGCCTTCTTCTTGCACGATGTCGAGACCATCCACGACCCCGACCGCTGCTTCCCCCTATCCCCCGACGATTTCGCGAGGGTCAACCCCAACACCGGCACCGCCCCTGTCTTCCGCACCCGCCGCGACGCCGAGATCACCCGCCGCATCTACGCCAACCACCCCGTGCTCGTGGACCGCTCCAGCGGCGACGAGTGCCGCGTCTGGCCGGTCAAATACCACACCATGTTCCACATGACCAACGACTCCAACATCTTCCACACCGCCGCGCAGCTCGAGAACGACGGGTTCTATCCGGTGCAGGGGAACCGCTGGAAACGGGGCGCCGAGACCTACGTGCCGCTCTACGAGGGCAAGATGGTGCAGGCGTTCGACCACCGCGCCGCCAGCGTCGTCGTCAACCCCGAGAACCTGAACCGCCCCGCCCAGCCGCGCGAAACCACACCCGAGCAACACGCCGATCCCAACTGGCTGCCCGATCCGCAGTTTTGGGTGGACAAACAGGAGGTTGAGTGGACTAAGGGACTGGAGTGGGCCGTCGGGTTCAAGGACGTTACAGCGCCGACGAACGTCCGCACCATGATCGCTTCGATCACGCCCCGTTCGGGTGTAGGCAACACGTTGCCGCTGCTCATACCCGACGCTAGTGACGCTACGGAAGCCCTGAAGACTGCGTCCGTCATTCCGGCGAAGGCCGGAATCCAGGGGCCGCCTACCCAAGAACCTGCCTCAGAGCTCGCCACACGTCCCACGTCTGGGCGAATTAATCACAGCTTCCTTAGCAGCTATAAGGAAAACGCCGGCCTCTGGCTAGGCTGCCTCAACTCGTTCGCGTTCGACTTTGTGGCCCGGCAGAAGGTCCAGGGGCAGCACTTGAACTGGTTCATCGTCGAACAGCTCCCCGTCATCGCCCCCGACGCCTACGACCGCCGCTTCGGCGAAGTCACCGCCGCCGAGCTGGTGCGGGATCACGTCCTGCGCCTCACCTACACCGCGCACGACATGGAGCCCTTCGCCCGCGACCTCGGCTACGGCGGCGACCCGTTCATCTGGGACGAGGAAGACCGCCGCCACCTCCGCGCCCGCCTCGACGCCCTCTACTTCCACCTCTACAACCTCGACCGCACCGACGCCGCCTACGTCCTAGACACCTTCCCCATCGTCCGCCGCGAAGACCAAGCCCAGTTCGACGGCCGCTACCGCACGAAGGAGCTTATCCTTGCCTATATGAATGCCCTGGCCGCGGGAGATACCGACACGCGAATGGCCCTATAGACGCCCATGCGCATCGTTGACGCCCCGCTCGACAGGCACACCATCAAAGCGACTACTCGACTCATTGTGGATCGCTTCGAGTTGGAGCAAGTCGACCTCTCCGGCAACTGCGCGTCCGGCGAGACCACCGCGCGAAAGGCCGTAACCATCACATGATAGGCACAATACGCCAAGAAATAGCATGAGCACCGATCTCTCAAAGTTCATCTCTCTTGTAGACGAGCTGGAAATTTCACACGAACTCATCGCGTCTGGCTTTGGAACTCTACAGGAGATTGACGCTGGAAATGACCTCTATCACGTACCGCATCAGCTAATGGCGAGCGGGCTTGAGCGTCTAATGAAATGCTATATCTGCTTAGTATACGAAGGCCGCAATGGATCATATCCAAGTATGCGGTATATGAAAGGCCTTAGCCATGATCTTGAGAGAATTGTCGAAGAGCTTTGCACCGACTTTTACGGCGGCACGTCACGACCATTGATTCAGCGAGAACTCGACTTTATCAAGACTGATCACACTTTGAAGGAATGTGTTCGCATACTGTCTTTGTTTGGCAAAAAAGGTCGGTACTATAATATTGACATCATTGCCGGGAGCCAAGAGCCCCCAATCGACCCAAAGAGCGAATGGAAGGCTCTTGAACTGAGCATTGAGGATAGCAAGCCATTCTTGCATAATGCTGAATTGCTTTACCGGGACTACTATCCGAGAGTCCATTCTAAACTTATCTCTAAGATCGAACGTCTTGTTAGAGCGATCGCTCTACAGTTCACTCTCGGAGATCATGCTGACAGTCGTGGCAGGATTATACAGACGTCAAGTGCATTTACAGACTTCCGCGATCTTCGTGATGAGGATCTTGGAACTGTAGACTATAGGCGTAATGTACCGGCCATAGGACAAAAGGACTGGAAGTGGATAAAGCGGTCAGAGAAGAAGATCCTAAACGGGAAATGGCCGGCGCGGAAAGTGAGTCGTGCTGAGTTCCAAGGGGAATGGCCATTCCGCGTTGACGAGGTCATTGTCGAGTGCCAGAAGGAACTCTTGTGCATCGTCAACATCAAAGGCTACGCCTTTGCACTCAACGGAATGGCATCGGCGCATCTAAAGATACTTTCGCCACACAGCGCAGGACTAGCAATCCTGGGTAAGTCGATTGGGCCGTTTACCGATATGGCTTTTGGTCTGTGCGGCGGTTCCGATCGCTCAGAGGGCGTGTAGGCGCTGTGTTTGCTATTGAAGCCAGTTGGCCAATCGCATGCCACATTCCAGCAGCCGAACGGGCTGGCGCACGCCATGAAAGCTCACTCGATTGTGGTTCCGCTGCAACTTGAGCCTCTCTGCCTTATGTAATCCTCCCCCATAGACGGCGACGGGGCGGAATCTCGCTCGCGCGTTCCTTAGTACGAGTTGCTCCGCAGCTACGGCGCCCGCCCGAAGCTGCCTGACGAACTTACTGGCACTGCCCCGGCCTCGCGTCAACTCCATCGGCACCACCCATCCGGCTTCAGAGTCATCCTCGGCAACGAGCAGATAGTCGCAACGCACATCGGTTGGACCGAGCGGAGATCCAGGTTTGTCGAAGTCCACGATCAGCCGGTCCCTCGGCACACCGTTTAGGGCTACGCTACAGCCTTCCTTGCGAATCTGCTTGTCGATGCACCGGTCGTCCACGTTGGTGCGGGCTTGTGCGACGAGCCCGCTCACCCATCCTCCCCAAGCCGGCTGGAAATCTCGGCCCACTCGTTGTGCATCGCCACGGCCACGTCTTCGAAATCTGACGGATAGAGACCCGACTCGTCGAGACCAACCTCGCTCACCGTCGAGCCTTCCTCGGTCGCGTCGGGCTTGAACAGCCACGCGCCCACCTGAGTCGGATCGAGCGCGACTTCTCCTCCGGCGATTCCCGCGCGCTCGGCCTCGGGAAGCTGCGACGCACGCACCAGATTGGCAAGCTCTTGCAGCAGCCACTCGCTATGCGTGGTGACGATCACCCGGATACCGGCCCGCACCAGCGCCGCCAACTGGCGCGTAAACGCCACCTGCATTCCCGGATGCAGGTGCGACTCCGGCTCCTCGATGATCAGCACATCGCCCGGCCGCACGAGGTGTCGCAGGTAGAGCACAACCGGCGCAAGCTCGGACACCATCGACGACGCTCGCATCAACGGCAACGTCTCTTGCCAGCCATTCGGGAGATAGTTGAAACTGGGATAGCCACTGCCTACGTCTCCCATTTCCACAGTGCCCTTGAGCACATCGTTTTCCAAGCGCTTTGCCAAGGTTTCGCTCACCCGCTCGACGTTCCGACTCGCACCTGATCGAAGCCCTTCTTTCTCCTCGCTCATTTCGACGAGTTGGCTTAGGAAGTCAGCCAAGACTCCGGATAAAATGGGAATTCTAGCGGAAGGGCGGAGCCCAGCAGTTGTAGCACTCTGCACCAACGTGCTCACAACCACCTGATGACTATGCATAACTCCCGTACGGTCAGCCGGCAGATAATACGCATAGCGGTATAGCGGTCTGAGTAAGGATCTAAATATATACTCAGCCATACGGGTAAGAGAAAATCGCAGGTCATGATAATCCACATGGCCCCGCAGGAAAACCGGATCCAAAAAAATCGATGTGTCATCAATGCTGCCGAGGTTGATTTCATTTATAAGCGATTTGTGTCCGCCAATATGCGCTGAGCAAATTACGCCATCGTTATGCAGTCGAATCTCATATCGAACCATGCCTGCGCCAGTCACTCGGGGAATGGTCAGTTCGACTTTCGCACGCAAAACCGGGAGTGCGTGTCTGAGCAACGGGCCCATACTATCGACACCAAAGCATCGACCGATTGAGCGTTCAGGGTATCGACTGAATCCTTCCGCATGCTCAAATACAGATCGGATATATTCATTCACATCCCCTGGCAATTCAGAATGGAACGCGGCCTCAAAGCCCTTCTGAAAATCCTGCGAGACAAAATCGGAATCTATGCCGATTGGTAACTGAGTCTGGGATCGACTATCAGCTCGATTCGAGAGCCAATTGCGAAAGCTATCGAGCACCGCATGAGTATCTCGATCATCATCCATCAATGAGCTGGTCATCGATCCAAAAATGCTAGGTTGAAAACGAACACGGCGCCCATAAAGTGCATTATCTCCTTCGCCAAAACTCTGATGCAATGCGTACAACAAAATTGCTAGATATGACTTCCCCGTGTTGCTCGGACCAATGAACACCGTGAGGGGACGCAGATCCACGCTGGCATGAGCGATCGGCCCGAAGTCTTTGACATCAAGGCGGTATTCGCCGGGAAAGTCTTTGACCGCCTCCTGATTACTCACGGACAGCTCCAGGTCGGCATCGAAGAACGAATACGGGCAGAGTGACGAGTTTCGCGAGTCGCCCGGCTGTGACTCTCCTACCCATAGTCGAATATACACCGGACGCCTCAAGCTGTGGGGATCGACCGCCAGGTCGCTTGGGAACGCCTGAAGGCCTAGGGCTATGACCCGGCTTCCGGTTCACGGCGGCGCCGAGGCGGTGATTTGACCCCTTAGATTCCTCGCTGCGCTCGACACTCCTATGTCAAGGCGAAGCAAGTCTGGCCAGTGGCGAGGTCCCGTTTGATGGTGCGGAAGATGCTGCGGGCCAGATGGCGTTTCAACGCCCGCACGGCTTCGCGGCGGCTCTTCCCTTCGCCCATGCGACGCGCCACGTAGCGCTGCGCCTGGCTGCCGGGCATCCGCGTCTGGGTCACCACCATGCGGTGCAGCGCGGCATTCAGGGGCCGGTTGCCGCGCCGATCCAGCCGATGGCGCACCCGCGTCCCACTCGACGCTTCCCGCGGCGCCACCCCACAGAACCGCGCGTAGCGGGCCTCGGTCCCAAAGTGCTCCGGGTCCCCCGTCTCCCCAAGCAGCCGGGCCGCCGTAATCGCCTGGCAGCCCGGCCGGCTCGTGAGCGAGGTGCCGACCTGCGCCACCAGCGCCGTCAGCTCCTGCGTCCGCTCCGCCACCGCCGCGTGCAGCTGCAGCAACCGCTGCGCCAGCCGGTGCGCCAGCGCCCGCCGCGCGCGTTGGACGGGATCGGGATCCGCCAGCGGCAGCGCCAACACCCGCCGCGCCCCCACGGGCTGCCCCAGCGCCCCCACCGCCGCACTCACCTCGGCCCCGAGCGCCTGCAACCCCGCCCGTAACTGGTTCCGCACCCGCGTCCGCTCCTGCACCAGGGCGTCGCGCTCATCCGCCAGGAGTCGCAGCACCGTCGCCCCGTCCTCGCCCCGGGCCGTCGCCCGCCCCGGCTCCCGCTGCCACGCCCGCGCCGCCGCCAAGGCGTCCTGCGCGTCGCTCTTGTCCCGCCGCCCACTCCGCTGCCGCTCCCGCGCCGTCATCCAGCCCGGGATCTCGTACACCGCTTCCCCCGCCTCCTGCAGCCGCCGCGTCATCACCCGCCCATGGCCGCCCGCCCCTTCCACCGCCCACGCCCGTGCGCCCGGCGCCGTCGCCGCCCACCGCTGCAAGCGCGCGTGCCCGGCCTGCGTGTTGGGCACCGTCCGCTCCCCCTGCGCCCGTCCCATCGCATCCACCCGGACCGCCGTCAGCGTCGCCGCATGACAGTCCACCCCGACCACCCAGCTATCCATCGCCGCCTCCTCCGCGCTACGCTCACGGGGCGGCGGCGTGGACAATCCTGTGTGGAGTGGCCGTTGCGCCACACTCTCCTATCAAGTCACACCCGCTGCCCTGAGCATTGGCCGGCGGGGGGACGCTTCGAGCGCAAGGCCTGCCATCCGGCAGCCGCTGAATGACTGAGTCACCCCCGCCGGGTGCTCGGGACCCTAGCAAGCCCCGCCCCTACCTTGGACACACAGGAATGACAGAGGGGGGCGCTCGGAGTGACAGAGGGGGCGCTCGGAATGACGGAGGGGGCGCTCGGAGTGTCGGAACGGGGCGCGGGATGCCTGCCGGCCGCCTGGCGATCGCGGCTTGCGCCGGAAAGTTATAGCAAGATTAGCGATATTAGGTGTTTCTTGTAAGATCGCTAATGTCCGTATAATCTCGGGCATGGACCCGATTCGCAATCCCTTTGCCCCGGGCGCCGGCATGCCGCCGCCGGAGTTGGCCGGCCGCGACGAGATGCTGCGCCAGGCGCATATCGCCCTGCAGCGCACGATGATCGGGCGTCCGAGCAAGAGCCTGATCATGGTTGGCCTGCGGGGCGTGGGCAAGACCGTGCTGCTGGACCGAATTCGTGAGGACGCCGAGGGGACCGGCATCTTGGCCGTGCGAATTGAAGCGCCGGAAGATCGCTCCCTCCCCGCCATTCTGGCGCCGCTGCTGCGGACAGCCTTGCTGCAGCTCTCTCGGCGCGAGGCGGCGCGGGCCTTGGCCCAACGCGCGCTGCGGGGACTTGCCGGGTTTGTGACAGCCCTGCGGGTTACCTATCAGGACATTGCCGTGACCTGGGAGCTAGACCCCGAACCAGGACTGGCGGACAACGGGGACTTGGAGATTGATCTGCAGGATTTGCTCGAGGCTGTGGGCGATGCCGCCAAGGCGGGTGAAGGCTGCGTGGCGCTGTTCATTGATGAGATCCAATATGTGCAGGAGGACCAGCTCGCCGCGTTGATCACGGCATTGCACCGGACGTCTCAGCGGCAACTGCCCGTCACCATGGTCGGGGCCGGCCTGCCGCAAGTGCGCGGTCGCATGGGACACGCCAAGTCGTACGCAGAGCGGCTGTTCGACTTCCCTGTCGTTGGGCCGCTGTCGCCCGAGGACGCCAAACACGCCATTGCCAAACCCGCGAATGACGAAGGCGTGGAGATCGAGGATCGCGCCTTGGACGAGATCGTATCGCAAACCAAGGGCTACCCCTATTTCCTCCAGGAGTGGGGAAAGCATCTGTGGGATGTCGCCGAGGTCTCGCCGATTTCCGTATCGAGCGTGCACCTGGCGTCCGAAGTCGCCATTGCCGACCTGGATGCGAGTTTCTTTCGGGTCAGATTCGACCGGCAAACTCCGCTGGAAAAGCGGTACATGCGGGCGATGGCCGAGCTTGGCGCGGGGCCTCACCGTTCCGGCGACATTGCCAACGTGCTGGACCGCCACGTGACCTCGCTGGCCCCCACGCGCAGTAAATTGATCAACAAAGGAATGATCTGGAGTCCAAGTCACGGGGACACAGCCTTTACGGTTCCGATGTTTGACGAATTCATGCGGCGCGTGATGCCGGGAGAGACCTGGAAGAGTCCGTGGTAAGGCACGCTGCCCAGCGGCCCAGGCCGGGCTGAGTTAGGGAAATTAGCTACCTTAGATTCTTCTTGTAAACCTCCTAATTTCCCTATAACTGCCGGATGAGCCAAGCGGCGTGCCGCCTGGGAGACTCGTCCGCGTTTGCTCCCATGCGGCACGCAGCGCGGGCCACCGGGCAGCCTATGCGTGGACTCGCGGTCGGACTCGTTCGGCGATGTCCTGGCCCGACCGTAGCTCGGCGACGCGCAGCTCGAACGTCTTCTGCAGGTTCAGCCAGAGTTGCGGCGTGGTGCCGAAGTAGCGCGACAGGCGCAGGGCCGTGTCGGCCGTCACGCCGCGCTGGCCGTTCAGGATGGCGGTGATCCGGTTGGTCGGGACTCCCAAAGCCTTGGCAAGGGCGTTGGCCGAGAGGCCAAGCTCTTCGAGCTCGTCGCCCAAAATCTCCCCCGGATGCACCGGTCGCATGGCATTGGTCGTCCGCATCGCCGACCTCCTCAGCGGTGGTAGTCCACGATCTCCACGTCGTACGGCCCATCGTCACCCCAGCGGAAGCAGATGCGCCACTGGCGATTGATCCGAATGCTGTAGGCGCCCGCCCGATCCCCGCCCAGCGCCTCCAGCCGACGGCTGGAACCCACGGGGTGCGGTTCGGCCGGCGTCGCTCGTTAGACTCGCGGCATGGCGATTCGGGGTGTGCTGTTCGATCTGGGCGACACGTTGGTGACGCAGGAGCCTTTGGTCGGGTCTCCCAGCAACCGGCAGGGGGCGGCGCAGGTGGCCGAGGCGTTGGGAAAGCTGACGGAGGACGCGCCGACGGCGGAGCAGCTGACGGACCCGCTGGGCGAGACCCTGCAAGAGGCGCTGATCGAGTCATACCAGGGCGAGTGCGCCGTGCCCGACGCGCGGCGGGCTTTCCTGGAGGTCCTCGATCGCTTCGACCTGGAGCCGGCGTCCGAGCTCATCGACCTGCTGCTGCCGGTGTACTTCGCGCCGCACTACGCGGCGATGACCGTCGATCCGCTGGCCGTCCGCACGCTGGAGCTGCTGCGCCGGGCCGGCGTGCGCACGGCTGTCGTGGGGAACCTGATCCATGGCGAGGAATTGCTAGTCGAGCGCCTGCGCGCGTTCGATCTGCTGCGGCTGGTGGACGCGCTGGTGTTGAGCACCGAATCAGGCTGGATGAAGCCGCATCCGGTGGCCTACCGCGAGGCGCTGCGCCGCCTCGACGTCCCGGGTGCCGACGCGGTCATGGTGGGCGACGACCTGGATTTCGACGTGCGCGCGCCGCAGGCGCTGGGCCTGCGGGCCATCTGGCTGCGCCGCGACACCGCGCCCGGCCTCGGGTCGGTCAAGCCGGACGCGATCATCGACGACCTGGGTCAGTTGATCCCGGCCATCGCGGAGCTGGACGCCGCCGAAGCGCCGACATAGGGGGCGTTACCCGTCACCCCGGCGAACGCAGGGGCCCAGGTCCGGCCGGCACGCCCGAGACCCCGACTGGATTCCGGCCCCGTATCGAGTACGGGGCGGGCTCTTCGTCGAAACGGCGGAGGCCGGAAGACCCCCTCCCCAGCCCTCCCCCTTTCAGGTGGAGGGGGCAGGAGCGGCCTAGCGCGGCAGCCAGGCGTCGTCCAGGACCTCCTCGGTCAGTCGCTTGCCGAGCAGATAGGTCGTGTTGTCGGGATACCAGAGCACCTGCTCCCCGGCGTAGTCGGTGAAGCTGCCGTAGAGCGGCATGCCGCCGCCGTGTCCGGTGACGGAGTTCACGGCGTACTCGTTGTCGGCCAGCACGTGGGGACGCCCGAACACCAGCGGCTGGCCGCCGGGGTTGTCGATCTCGCGTCCCACGCTCACGCACACCGGCCGGCGAGCCTTGCCGTCGCCGGGTCCGTCGGCGCCATGCGCGGTGCCGTCGTTGTTGTGGAAGAAGAGCAGAAAGCGACCGTCGCGCAGCTTGTGCAGCGGACAGGGTGAGGAGGGATGCGGAATGGGCGGTCCGCCGGGCTGAAACCGCAGCGGCGCCGCCTCGGACCACGACTCGCCGTAGTCCTCGGACACCGAATGCCAGATCCAGCCGGTCATGGTGCGCATCACGGCGATGATTCGGCCGTCGGAGAGATTCTGGATCGACGGCTCCATGGCGCAGCTGATGCGCGGGTCGCGCGGATGCCGGACCTGGATGCCGTGCTCGGCGTCCGGCCAGGTCGTCACCACCAGGTCCGCCGGGTCGTCGACCGTCAGCACGTTGTCGAAGCGCAGGAACCAACCCTCGTGATGGCGGGCGTTGAAGCCGATCTCCGGCGTCACCGTCTCGAACTGGCGTTGATAGGCGTTGGACGCCCAGCGCGTCATCGGGCAGATCACCTGGCCGCGCCGGTTCACGATGGGCGCCTGCCAGCCCGTCGGCACCCAGCTGGTGAGCATGGCGGGGTCGGGATCGTCGATGGCCCCGCGACCGATCACCGCGTCGTGCCGCTCGCCCCAGGTGACGCCGTCGTCGTCCGACACGCGCCAGGAGAGCACGCCCGTCATGCCGCGGTCGAAGTCCACCGGCCCGGTGTTGCGGTGATAGAAGAGCCAGACGCGGCCGCTGTGCGGCACGACCACCGGCACCGACCATACCGGCGTCTTGCCCGAATCGTCGGGCGGCGCCTCGACCACCGTCGGACGGCTCCACGTGCGCCCGCGGTCCTCGCTGCGCGCCGTCACCACCCGCACATCCACGCCGTGAAAGTGGTCCCCGGCCTGCGTCCACGTGGCCAGGAATGCTCCCGTCGTCGTGACCGTGACGATGAAGTGCGTGTTGCCGTTGTCCCACGGCCCGTCCGGCCGCGGACCCGTGTCGTGCTCCGGCGTGTCGTCGTCGGCCGGCACGTAGACGACGTAGTCGGGATTGGTGCGGAGGGCGTTGCGCCAGCGGGCGGCGGCGGTGGATTTCGGAGGCATGGAGAGCACCCTCGAAGGCGGGACGCCGCAGCCTGCAGCGACGGTGGGCCGGTCACGGCCAACGCCATCCCGTCGGAAGCGCCCCCATCATCCCACCCTCGCGAACTCCACGCCCAACCCAGTCCTCGCGGGTGGTAGCTTCCGGTGTGACCACCTCGCATCCGGCGGCCGTGTTCTTCGACGCTTACGGCACGCTGATCCACTTTCCCGAAGATCCCTCGCCGTTCGACTACATGGCCGACACGCTGCGGCGGGCGGGAATCGACCTGCCGCGCGCGCGCGTCGACGACGCGCTGCACGCGGAGATGCGCTACTACAAGGCGCACTACGCCTCGGTGCGCACGGCCGACGACCTCGAACGGCTCCGCATCGAGGACGCCCGGGTGTATCTCGAAGCGCTGGGCGACACCGGTCCGGTGGACCTTGACCTGAACCACGTCGCCGACGAGCTGGCGGCGGCCTTCGAGAGCCGCGTGCTTCCCGACGCGCGTCCGGCCATTGACCTGGTGCAAGCCGCTGGCGTGCGCGCCGGCGTCCTCAGCAACTTCAGCTACCTGCTGCCGTTGGTCCTCGACGAGGTCGGACTCGGCGATGCCCTGGACCCAGTCGTCTTCTCGGCCGCCGTGGGCGCCGAGAAGCCCGACCCGCGCATCTTCGCCGCCGCCGCCGCCGCGGTCGACGCCGATCTTGCCGACTGCGTGCTCATCGGCGACGACCTGCAGAATGACGTCGCGGGGGCGCAGCGTTGCGGCATGCCCGTGGTTTGGCTCTCGCGGGATGGATCGGCGGGTCCGTCCGGGGTGGCGGTGGCGCGAAACCTGGTGGACGCCGCTCGGCTGGCCCTGGAGCCCGGCTGGCGCGACCTGTCCCTCGGCGGCCGCACGGCGGCGGCGGATGCCTGACACGCAGCTCGCCGCGCTGCGGGTCGCCACCGCCGCGCGAACGTCAGTGCACCCCATCGGACGGCAAATCCAGGCGGCCCTCGACGCACAGGACGTCAGAGACGGGACGCTGCTGGTCAGCGTCCCGCACACGACTTGCGCCGTCACCCTGAACGAACCCGAGCGCGGCCTGCTCGATGACCTGGCGCAAGCGCTAGACCGCCTGGCGCCGTGGGACGCCGACTACGCACACAACCGGGGCTCGGAGGACAACGCCGCCGCCCACGTCCGCGCTGCCCTGCTGGGCCATCAGCTGCTCGCGCCGGTCGTCGACGGACGGCTACAGGTCGGCGTGTGGCAGGACGTGCTGCTGGTCGAGTGCGACGGCCCGCGTAGGCGGACGGTGGAGCTGCGCCTGCTCTGAGCGTCGCGGCTGGGCTATTCCTGCAGCGACGCGACCTCGGCAAACGACCCGGCCAGAGCCGGGTAGAGGTCCCGATAAAGTCGGTAGGTCGCCTCGTAGACGTCCCGCGTAGCCGCCCCTGGTTCGACCTCGTGGGAATGGCTCGCGGTCGCCGCGCATGCCTCCTGCACCGAGGCGTACACGCCGACCGCAACTCCCGCCAGCAGCGCCGCGCCGAAGGCGGGGCCTCGGTCCTCGGGCTCGAGGCTGATCGGGAGACCGAGCACGTCGGCGACGATCTGGCGCCACAGCGGGCTGCGCGCGCCGCCCCCGGCGATCTTGACCCGGCGCGCCGGCAGGCCAAGCTCCTGGATGATTTCGAGTCCATCGCGCAGGCTGAAGGCCACGCCTTCCAGCACGGCGCGGACCACGTCGCCGCGCCCGTGGGCCGTCGTGAGACCGAACAGCACGCCACGCGCAGTGGGGTCGAGGTGCGGCGTGCGCTCGCCCTGGAGATAGGGCAGCCAGATCAGCCCGCGACTGCCGGCGGGCGAGGCGGAGGCTTCGCGGGTCAGCGCGTCGTACGGATCGCCACCCGAATCTCGCGCGCCCAGCGTGTCGCGCACCCAGCGCAGCGAGATCCCCGCGCCCTGGGTGACGCCCATGACGTGCCAGGCGTTCGGCAGCGCATGGCAAAACGTATGCACGCGCCCGCGGGGGTCGATCCGCGGCTGGTCGCCGGCCACAAACACCACGCCCGAAGACCCGATGGTCACGAGCGCGTCGCCCGCGGCGACGATTCCGGCGGCGACGCCGCCGGAAGCCTGGTCGCCCGCGCCCCCGGCGACGGGCAAGCCCGCGGGAAGGCCCAGGGCTTCCGCCGCCGCGGCCGTGAGCGCGCCGGCGGTTTCGGGAGACTCGACGACGCGCGGCAGCCACTCCAGGGAAATGTCCAGATCGCGCGCCATGGACTCGGACCATTCACGCTTGGCCACGTCGAAGAGGGCGGTGCCCGAGGCGTCGGCAACGTCGGCGGCGGCTTCGCCGGTGAGACGCAGGCGAATGAAGTCCTTGGGCAGCAGCACGCGTCGAATCCGGTCGTAGGCTTCCGGCTCGTGCTCGCGCACCCACAGCAGCTTGGGTGCGGTGAAGCCTTCCAGCGGCGGGTTGGCGGTGCGCGCGATGACCTCGGAAAGCCCGATGTGTCGTTCGATGGCCTGACGCTGCGCGGAAGTGCGCTGGTCGCACCAGAGAATGGCCGGCCGGATGGACTGGTCGCGCTCATCCAGCAGCGTGGCGCCGTGCATCTGGCCGGTGAGCCCGATGCCGCGGATGGCCGAAGGGGCCGGCGCGGCCCGGACGCACGCGCTGAGAGCCTCGAACGCCGCCCGTTCCCAAGCGTCGGGATCCTGCTCGGCCCATCCGGGCCGCGGCGTGTCCATCGGGTAGTCCGCCGCATGGGTGGCCAGGATGCGTCCGTCGCGAGCGGTCAGCACCGCCCGCGCGCTGGTGGTGCCGAGATCGAGTCCCAGCAGCAAGTCGTCGGTCATTGGGCTGTCAGGGTGGGCGCGGACACTTCAGCCGGATCGGTCACCAGGCGGTTGCGAGCGTCACGGTTGAGCCTTCTCCTCCATGATCTGGATCAGGTTGCCGCATGTATCGTCGAAGACTGCGGTAATGACAGTCCCCAGGTCGGTTGGCGGCTGCACGAATCGCACACCCTTCGCCACGAGGCGCTCGTGCTCGGCTTCGACATCGTCGACCGCGAAGGAGGTATAGGGGATCCCGTCTTCCACGAGCGCCTTCCGGAACGGACCGACTGCGGGGTGTGCAGCAGGCTCAAGCAGAAACTCCGTCCCCTCCGGAGCTTCCTCGGATACCACGGTGATCCACGAGTGCTCTCCGAGAGGGATGTTGTGCTTGACACGAAAACCAAGTGTTTCCGTGTAGAAACGAAGTGCCTTCTGCTGATCGTCCACGAATGCGCCGGCCAGGGTGATTCTCATTTCTCGATGTCCTCCTCCGTTGAGTGTGAAGTGTCCTCGTCTGTTGAGTCCGGCCACCGCTGCCCGATTGCCTTCAGCGGCGCCCCCACGAACCAGTGGAGCTTCGACCTCCCCTCGCGCCTTGTGCGAACGAGCCCGGCGGCTTCCAGGACTTCCAGGTGTTGCGAGATCGCCTGCCGCGAGGAGCTGATGCCGTGTTTCATGGTCAGGCGCCCACAAATCTCGAAGAGCGATTGCCCCGACCGGTCCACGAGCTCATCCAGGATGGCCCGCCTGGTTCGGTCAGCGATCGCGCGATAAACGTCCACATGACGCATGTTATGCAAGCATAGACTTGCATGTCAACTCCTGCGGGTCGATGCGCGCCGCGAAGTGCTTCTCACGCCCGAGCAGATCGCGGCCGCAAGGATTCGACCTGTTCGGAGTGCCGCCGCTGATCCGTTTCGTACCGCGCGGACATTTCAGCCGGACTGGTCACCAGGCGGTGACGCCGCCGTCGACGACCAGGTCGTGGCCGGTCACGAAGGCCGCGGCGTCGCTGGCGAGGAACACCACCGCGCCCTGAATCTCCTCGATTTCCGCCATGCGGCCCATGGGCGTGTCGCGCGTCCAGATCGGACGCGCCGGGATCATGTGGGGCGCATTCACCATCTCGGTGCGGGTGTAGCCGGGGCTCACCGCGTTGACGCGCACGCCGTGCTCCGCCCATTCGGCGGCCAATGCGCGCGTGAGGTGGACGACGCCGGCCTTGGACGCGCTGTAGTGCGCCTGCTGCTGCGGGCGGTTGACGATCTGCGCCGAGATCGAGGCCACGTTGACGATGGCGCCGCGACCCTGCGAAATCATCACGCGTCCGGCTTCCTGCGAGCACAGGAACACGCCCTTGAGATTGGTGTCGAGCACGCGGTCCCAGTCGTCCTCGGGCATGTCCACGGCGTCGACCCAGGTGGTGATGCCGGCGTTGTTGACGGCGATGTCGAGGCCGCCCCATTCATCGACCACGGCCCGAACGGCGGCGCGCACGTCGTCGCCGCGGGTCACGTCGGCGGATATCGCCCTGGCGCGCACGCCGAGCGATTCGATCTCGTCAACCGTGCGCTTCAGCGTGGCCTCGGTGCGCCCGCACACGGCGACGTCGGCGCCGGCCTCGGCCAGCGCGTGCGCCAGTCCCTTGCCGATGCCGGTGCCGCCGCCGGTCACGAGCGCGCGACGGCCGTCGAGCCGGAAGCGGTCGAGGACGCTCACTATGGCTCGACCATCACTTTGATGCACGCATCCTTGCGCGACCTTGCGAAATCCATGGCTTCCTGGACGTCGTCGAGGGGGTAGTGGGCCGACACGAGCGGCTCGAGGTCGACGCGCCCCGAGGCCACGAGCTCAATGGCCTTCGGCCAGGTGTGGGCGTAGCGGAAGACACCAACCACGTCGAGCCCCTTGTCGATGATGTGATTGGTGTCGATGGGCGCGGTGTCGTCGGGGCTGAGCCCCACCAGGACCACGCGACCGCCGCGCGCGGCCAGGCGAATCGTCTGCACCACCGTGGCCGGGGCACCGGCGGTTTCGAAGACCACGTCGAAGCTGTCGGCCAGCTCGGAGTCCACGTCGACCTCGCGCGCATCCACGGTGCGCTCGGCGCCCAGCTCGTGGGCCTTTTGAAGGCGGAAGTCGACGACGTCGACGACGGTGACGGCGTCGATGCCCTGGCTCTTCAGGCTCAGCAACGTCACCAGCCCGATCGGCCCGGCCCCCAGCACCACCGCCCGATCGCCCAGGACGGCTCGACCGCGCTCCACTGCGTAGAGTCCAACCGAGAGCGGCTCGATCAGGGCCGCGGCGTCGTAGCTCATGCCGTCGGGGATCTTGAAGCAGCGCGCGGCCGGATGCACGACGTATTCGGCGAAGGCGCCATGCACGGGCGGCGTGGCCATAAACACCACGTCCGGGCAGAGGTTGTAGCGACCGGCCTGGCAGTGCGCGCACGCATGGCAGGGGACCCCGGGCTCTATCGACACCCGGTTGCCGGGCGCGAGGTGCGAGACATCCGCACCGACAGCAACGATTTCGCCGGACGGCTCGTGGCCCAGGATCAGCGGCTGCTCCACGACAAACCGCCCGATGCGCCCGTGCTCGTAGTAGTGAATGTCGGACGCGCAGATGCCGACGGATCGAACGCGAACCAGCGCCTCATGAGCCGCCGGAGCCGGGACGGCGGCCTCGCGAACCCGAATGTCGGCGGTTCCTTCGAGATAGGCGGCCTTCATGCTCGGTCCCCACTCACCTGCGCCGGCCGGACTTCCTGCACGATACCGCGCGGCGGCTTCACCGGGAGCATCGTGCAGCGAATGCGGCCTGCGGTTTAATGGACTCCGCGCCGATCGTGTCGTGCCGCATGCCAGCGCGGGAGAGCGTATGAGCCCTTCGCAACCGCCGGACATTGAGATCGCGCAAGCCGCAAGGCTGCGTCCCATCGAGGAAATCGCGGCGCAGGTCGGTCTAGGCGGCGATGAGATCGAGCCGTACGGCCGCACCAAGGCCAAGGTCACGCAGGCGGCGATGGCGGCGCGGCAGGACCCGCCGGACGGCGACCTGGTGCTGGTGACGGCCATCACTCCCACTCCCGCGGGAGAAGGCAAGACCACCACGACGATCGGCCTGACGCAGGCGCTGCAGCGCCTGGGGCGCCGGGCCATCAGCGCCACGCGCGAGCCATCGCTGGGCCCGGTGTTCGGCGTCAAGGGCGGCGCGGCGGGCGGCGGCTACGCGCAGGTGGTGCCGATGGAGGACATCAACTTGCACTTCACCGGCGACTTCGCGGCGGTGAGCGCGGCGCACAACCTGCTCGCGGCCATGCTGGACAACCACCTGCACCAGGGCAACGCGCTCGACATCGACGCGCGGCGCGTGCTCTGGCGGAGGGTGATGGACATGAACGACCGCGCGCTGCACGACATCGTGATCGGCCTCGGCGGTCGGACGCGCGGGGTGCCGCGACAGACGGGATTCGACATCACGCCGGCATCCGAAGTGATGGCCATCCTGTGCCTGGCGCGGGACCTGGAAGACCTCAAGGCCCGCTTCGGGCGCATTGCGGTGGCCGACCTCGGACGCGGCGCCTACGTGACGGCCGCCGAGCTGGAAGCGCAGGGCGCCATGGCGGTGGTGATGCGCGACGCGGTGCTGCCCAACCTGGTGCAGAACCTCGAAGGCGGTCCGGCGCTGATTCACGGCGGACCGTTCGGCAACATCGCGCACGGCTGCAGCACGTTAATCGCGACCAAGCTGTCACTCAAGCTGGCGGATCTGGTGGTGACGGAGGCGGGATTCGGCGCCGATCTGGGCGCGGAAAAGTTTCTCAACATCAAGTGCCCGGCGGGCGGGCTGCGACCCCGGCTGGCGGTGCTGGTGGCCACGGTGCGTGCGCTCAAGCTGCACGGCGGGGCCAATCGCCGCGAGCTCGACAGCGAGGACCTGGAGGCGCTGCGTGCGGGTCTGCCCAACCTTGAAGCGCACGCGGCGAACATGGCCAAGTTCGGATTGCCGGTGGTGGTGGCGGTGAACCGCTTCCCCAGCGACACCGACGCCGAGGTGGATCTGGTCGCACAGGCGGCCAGCGCGATGGGTGTGCCAACAGCGGTCTCGACCGTGTTCGCCGACGGCGGCGCGGGCGGCGACGAGCTGGCGCGGCAGGTGCTGCGCACGCTGGCGGCCGGCGGTGACAACTTCGCGCCGCTATACGAGCCCGAGGCCGCACTCACCGAGAAGATCGAGACCGTCGCACGGGAAGTCTACGGCGCGGATGGGGTGGACTACGCCGCGGGGGTCGAGCGGCGGCTGCGGCGCATGGATCGCGGCGTGGCGCGCGGGTTTCCCGTGTGCATGGCCAAGACGCAGTATTCGCTGTCGGACAACGCGTCGCTGCGGGGGCGGCCCGAGGGCTTCCGCATCACGGTGCGCGACGTGCGGCTGTCGGCGGGCGCCGGGTTCGTGGTGCCGCTGACCGGCGACATCCTGACGATGCCCGGCCTGCCGCGTCGACCGTTTGCCGTGGGCATGGACGTGACGCCGGACGGGACGATTTCGGGGCTGGCGTAGGCGTTTCCAGCCGCCGCCGACCGCCGCGCCACTCCTTCAATCGAATAGCGGATCCGCATCCCATGGCACGATTCGGCGCGCGGCGACGAATTGAGGCATGGTAGGGCGCAGATGGGATTGGCCCGCGCTAGCGCGCGGCGGCTGACTGGAGAGCGCGCCGATGATCACCGAGGCCACCTACACCCGCGACGGGCGCACAGCGACGATCCGCGTCGAGCGCATCGACACCTGGGTCCAAGACACCGCGAGCATCGTGAACTTTCCGGGAATCCTGGAGTTGGACGGCAGGCTCATCCTCACGTTTGCGCGCTCGCGCCACGGCGCCGAGCACTCCCACCAAGAGGACCCCTCCCGCAGCATGGAGTCCTTCGACGACGGCGATACGTGGCAGCCCGGGCCGGACGAGAAGCCGCTCAACACCTATGACCCGATAACCGGCCACACGAACGACGGCTTTGGCGGCGGGTGCGGCCGTCTCCGCGACGGCACGATCGTCCACATGAGCCACAGCACGGTGATTCACCTCGACAACGGCTATGACCGCTCTCGGGGTCACATGCACGAGCAGTTCCAGCAGGACGACCCCACGTTCCGCTTTCAGCGGGCCTCGAGCGACGGTCAGCTGCTCGAGCGGTTTCCGTTCAAGGTTGCCGGCATGCCCTGGGGGCGCCGGTCATACCAGGTCTACTCGCCGATCCTCGAGATGGACGACGGCGATCTGCTGGCGGCGATGGAGTGGGTCGAGTTGCTGCCCGAGGAGCGGTGGCGCCACGAGGCCCACGGCCGCGTTTGGAAATACCTCTTTGGCGTGTTCATCGTGCGCTCCGGCGATGGCGGGCGCAGCTGGGACTTCGTGACCCAGTTCGATCCCGGCGAGGTCAACCCGGTCTACGGCATCAGCGACCGGTCCGTCGACGAGGGCTTCGACGAAGCCCACATGGCCAAGCTGCCGAACGGCGACATCCTCTGCGTGATGCGCACCGGCTCGTATTCGCCACTGTGGCAAGCGCGATCGCGCGACGGCGGTCGGACCTGGGACACGCCCGAGTCCTTGGGGTGGCCCGGGGCCAAGCCGCAGCTGGAGGTGCTGCCGAACGGGGTGCTCGCGTGCGCCTCGGGACGCGGGTCCTACGGCCATCCCCAGGTGACGCACGTGATGATCAGCATCGACGGCACCGGGCATCAGTGGGAAGCGCCGTTCAACTTCCACACCGGTCCGGGCTGCTCCTACACCACGACCATGCAGCGCGACGGCAAGCTGCACGTGATCTACTCGGACTCCGACTTCACGCGCGACATGGGAACGCACGGGCTGCCGGTGCAACGCATTCGCCGCGCCGTCATCGACATCTCCACCGACGCATGAGCGCTGCTGGCCGCGTCCCTATCTGGGAGCACGCATGATCCGCCAAGCCCGCTACAGCAACGGGACCCGCAGCGCCACCGTCACGCTCGAGCGCATCGACACTTGGGTCGAAGACGCCGAGAGCATCGTGAACTTCCCGGGAGTCCTGGAGCTGGACGATCGGCTGGTGCTGTACCACGCGCGCTCGCGCCACGGCGCCGAGGACTCCCACAAAGAGGACCCCAACCGCATCCTGGAGTCCTATGACGACGGGGAGACCTGGCAGCCCAGACCGGACGACGACCCTCTCGTCACCTACGACCGTTTCAGCGGCCACAAGAATGACGACTTCGGCGTCGTCGGGTCCGGCCGTCTTCGCGACGGCACGATCGTCCACATGAGCCACAACACGATGATGCACTTCGAGAATGGCTATGACCGCGCGAAGGGTCACATGCACGAGCAGTTCCAGCAGGACGACCCCACGTTCCGCTTTCAGCGGGCCTCAAGCGATGGTCAGCTTCTCGAGAGGTTTCCGTTCAAGGTTGCCGGCATGCCCTGGGGGCGCCGGGCGTATCAGGTCTACTCGCCCATCCTCGAAATGGACGACGGCGATCTATTGGCGGCGATGGAGTGGGTCAAGCTGCTCCCGGAGGAACGCTGGCGCCACGAGGCCCACGGCCGCGTCTGGAAATATCTCATCGGCACATTTATCGTGCGCTCCGGCGACGGCGGGCGAACCTGGGATTACGTGACCCAATTCGATCCCGAGGAGATCAGGCCGGTCTACGGGATCACCGACCGGCCGATCGACGATGGCATCGACGAAGCCCACATGGCCAAGCTGCCGAACGGCGACATCCTCTGCGTGATGCGCACCGGCGCGTATTCGCCCCTGTGTCAAGCTCGATCGCGCGACGGCGGTCGGACCTGGGACGCGCCCGAGTCCATGGGGTGGCCCGGGGTCAAGCCGCAGCTGGAGGTCCTGCCGAACGGCGTGCTCGCGTGCGCCTCGGGACGCGGGTCCTACGGCCACCCGCAGGTGACCCACGTGATGATCAGCATCGACGGCACCGGGCATCAGTGGGAAGCGCCCTTCAACTTCCACACCGGGCCGGGCTGCTCCTACACCACGACCATGCAGCGCGACGGCAAGCTGCACGTGATCTACTCGGACTCCGACTTCACGCGCGACATGGGGACGCACGGGCTGCCCGTGCAACGCATTCGCCGCGCCGTCATCGACATCTCCACCGACGCGTGAGCGCCGCCCGCCACGTCCCACACAGGGAGCGCGCATGATTCGCCAAGCCCGGTACAGCGACGGGACCCGCACCGCCACCGTCACGCTCGAGCGCATCGACACCTGGGTCGAAGACACCGAGAGCATCGTGAACTTTCCGGGAATCCTGGAGCTGGACGACCGGCTGGTGCTCTACCACGCGCGCTCGCGCCACGGCGCCGAGCACACCGCCGACGAGGACCCCAACCGCATCCTGGAGTCCTATGACGACGGCGAGACCTGGCAGCCCGCCCCGGACGACTTCCCGCTCTCGTTCAAGGATCCGATGACGGGCCGCCAGATCGACGCCTTCGGCGGATCCATCGGCTATCTCCGCGACGGAACCATCGTGCACATCGGCCACAACACGCAGTTGCAGCATGACGTGGGCTACGAGGGGTCCCGCATGCACGACCGGTTCCAGCAGGACGACCCCACCTTTCGCTTTCAGCGGGCCTCGGGCGACGGCCAACTGCTCGAGACGATCAAGTTCAAGGTTCCCGGCATGCCGTGGGGACGCAGGTCGTACCAGGTCTATTCGCCCATCGTCGAGCTCGACGACGGCGACCTGCTGGCGGCCATGGAGTGGGTCAAGATGCTGCCGGAGGAGCGGTGGCGCCATGAGGCGCACGGACGCGTCTGGAAATATCTCTTCGGCGTCTTCATCGTGCGCTCCGGCGACGGCGGCCGCACCTGGGACTACGTGACCCAGTTCGACCCCGACGAGGTCAAGCCGGTCTACGGGATCAGCGACAGGGGCGTCGACGAGGGGTTCGATGAAGCCCACATGACCAAGCTGCCCAACGGCGACATCCTCTGCATGCTCCGCACCGGCTCCTATTCGCCCCTGTGGCAGGCGCGGTCGCGCGATGGCGGCCGGACCTGGGACGCGCCCGAGTCGACCGGGTGGCAGGCGGTGAAGCCGCAGTTGCAGGTGTTGCCGAACGGCGTGCTGGCATGCTCCTCGGGGCGCGGGGCCTATGGCCATCCGCAGGTGACGCACGTGATGATCAGCATCGACGGCACAGGGAATCGCTGGGAGGCGCCGTTCTGCTTCCACACCGGCCCCGGCTGCTCGTACACGACTACCATGCAGCGCGACGGCAAGCTGCACGTGATCTTCTCGGACTCCGACTTCACCCGCGACATGGGGACGCACGGGCTGCCCGTGCAACGCATTCGCCGGGCCGTCATCGATATCTCGACCGACGCCGCATGAGCACCGCTCATTCAGCCCCAGGCAAGGAGCACCCATGATCAACCAGGCCAGCTACAGCGACGGGACCCGCACGGCCACCGTCACCCTCGAGCGCATTGACACGTGGCTCGAAGAAGACCAGACGGTGATCAACTTTCCCGGCGTCGTCCCGCTCGACGGCGACCGGCTGTTCATGACGATCCACTGGTCGCGCCACGGCGACGAGGGCAAGTTTGGCGACCCCACTCGCGCCTACCTTTCCGATGACGCCGGCGAGACGTGGTCCGAAGCCCCGCGCGACTTCCCCATGGTCACCCGCGACCCCCGCACCGGTTGGATGACCGAGAACTGGGACTCGGGGGCGTGGGGCTTTCTGCGCGACGGCTCGATCGCCCGCGTCGATCACAACACCCACAAGCAGCACACGCTGGGCCACGACCGCTCGCAGGGACACATGCACGAGCGCTTCCAGCAGGAGGACCCGGAATTCCGCTGGCACCGCTACGCCCGCGACGGCTCGAAGCTGGAGCACTGGACGTTCAAGGTCCCCGAGTTGCCGCGCGAGCGGGCGTCGTACCAGTGCTATTCCCGCATCCTGGAGCTGGATGACGGCGACATCCTGGTGGCGCTGGAGTGGGTCGACCAGCTGTCCGAGTCTGAGCAGCACATGGACGGGAGCGGGCGGGTGCGCAAGTTCCGTTTCGGAACGTTCATCGTGCGCTCCAGCGACCGCGGGAAGACGTGGAAGTCCGTCGCGACGTTCGATCCGGCGGTGGTCAACCCGGTCTACGGCATTTTCGACCGCGGGGTCGACGAGGGCCTGGACGAGGCCGACCTCGCCGTGCTGCCGAACGGCGACATCCTCTGCGTGATGCGAACGGACTCCTACGCGCCGATGTTTCAGGCACGCTCTCGCGACGGCGGCCACACCTGGAGCGAGCCGGAGTCGACCGGCTGGCAGGGCGTCAAGCCGCGGCTGGAAGTGCTGCCGAACGGTGTGCTGGCCTGCGCGGCAGGGCGTGGCGCCTACGGCAACCCCCAGGTGACCCACGTGATGCTGAGCCTCGACGGCACGGGCAACCATTGGGAAGCGCCGTTCTACTTCCACACCGGCCCCGGCTGCTCCTACACGACGACCATGCAGCGCGACAGCAAGCTGCACGTGATGTTCTCGCACTCCGACTTCACCCGAGAGATGGGCACTCACGCCCTGCCGAATCAGAAGATCCGGCGGGCGGTGCTGGACGTCCAGGTGAGCGATACGTAGCCGGCGATCAACCCGGGCCAGAATGGAGCACTCCGGCGAGCTCGCACGATCCACGCCAGGCCATGGACATTCGGTCCTAGCTGTAACGCATCCCATGGCGGTGCTTCGATATCTTGAATCCGTTGCCAGGACGTCCAAGATGCGATGTCAATAACCCGGAATACAGTCGATCATGGTCAATTCAACAGCAGTCTCAGTCTGCCGTTTGAGTTGCGCCTACAGGATTTTCAGATAGCTATTCAAGACGTCTACGACTTTTTCTTCGATGTTAATTCCCACCTTACAAGCCGAGGCCTCCAGCGGCTCGACGATATGCTGCGGCCCGCGATCATGTCCGGCGTCTTGTCGGACATGTTGACAGCAAGTCTGGCAAAGCACTCACGTACGCTTACCGAGAATCAATATCACAATGGGCATCCCGATCTAATCGTTCAAGGAATCTACCCTGACAACGCCGTCAAATCTGGCAGCGAAGGCGTCGAGGTCAAGACAACGCGAAAGGCTGGCGGAGCCGTCGATACTCATGGCGCTCGCGACCAATGGATGTGCGTATTCGTGTATCAGGTGGATACTAAGTCCGAACCTGCGCGTGATCGGGCGCCGATGAGCTTCACCGAGGTCTACCTTGGTCAGGTCACACTTGCTGACTTTCGCAAGAACCCTCGTAGCGAGCTGGGCACACGCACCGCCACCCTGCACAAGGATGGAATCCGGAGATTCCGCGAGAGCTGGGTCTACCGGCTCGCCTGATTTGCGTCAACGGGAAGTCGGGTCAGCTTCGGGATGGCGTCTTTGGCAATCTCGAAATACCGATCGTCCTTTTCTAGGCCAATGCTCTGATAGCCCAAGGACTCCGCGGCAGCCAGCGTCGAGCCGGCGCCCGCAAATGGATCGAGCACGACGCCCTCGCCAAGCGGTAACGCCGACCGCACAAGCTGCCGTAAGAATGCCTGAGGCTTGAGGCTCGGATGCGGCGCCAGGTCTCGCTCGGCTTTTCGTGTTGGCGACGACGGGATTACATCGCCGAATGGCTTCTCCTCAATAGGGCGCCGGAATCCGCCGGTTTTCCACGCTCGCAGATTGTCCTGCACCCGTCCTTCAATGGGACTTCGGTAAACAACCCAGGGTTCCCACATCGAGCGCGGCATGACGCTGACGGCGGGAAACTCGTCATGCGCGCCCTTGGGTCGGTCGCCGCCGCGCATGGTCATGGTCAGACGCACGATCTCGCCGCGGCGCTCCAGTCCGGCGTCCGCCAGGGCCGCCGATACCAGGTAGGAAACCAACGGATTCGACGCCACGATCACATGGGCGCCCGGAACGAGTTTGGGAAGAAGCAGACGAGCCCACACGAAGAAAAACGAACGAAGTTGCTCGAGTTGCTCCGGCGTAAGCGTCGTGAAGCGGGGCAGCGGCGACCGAAGATGTCCATCGAATGACGGGGGAATCCGCCAAACGCCGCCCCTCCCGCTGCGGAGCTTGGCCTGTTGCTCATGCGAGTACTCATGCAGGCCATACGGCGGGTCCGTCACTACCGCATGAATGCTCATATCGTCCTGCTGCCGCAGCCAGTCGAAGCAGTCCGCGTGGTGAAGTGTGGCCCGGCCGAACGCAAAGGGCTCCCGCCACTGCTGGTCCATGAGGCCGTCGTGCTGGACGCCCGCCGAATTAGCCGAACGCAGGGCGTAAACGCCGCGCTCTTCGCGTGCGAATACGTTCGGCGTATTCAGCCGCAGGTAGGAGCGAACCGAGGACCCGGGCGTCGGTCCGATGACTTGGGCCACCCGGTCTTCAATTTCCTTGACTGGCAGGGCCTGCGAGGTCAGCGACATGACCTGCAAGATGCCGTCCCTCACCTGCCCTGGGGCGTAACGCACCTGCCGCTTTGCTGCACTCGCCATGCTGGTGCAAAGGGTAGACGTCCAGACGTCTATGGTCAAGAACTCACCGATCCGTAGCGGACGTTCGGCCTCGGGGCTTTGCCTAGTGCCCAACTCCGGCCAGCGCCGTCCCGAAGTACCCCGGAAAGTACTCCGCGCAATTCTCCGCCAGCCATTCGATGCTGAGCCGCACCCATAGCTGCGGGTCGCGGTCGGGGAGGCAGGGTGGTTCCAGGCAGACGGGGATCGCGTGGGGATCCGGGGCGCCGGCTTGCAGGATCGCGAAGATCTCGGCGATCTCGACGCTGCCGTGGCCCACGGGGGCGTGGAAGAACTTGGGCTCGCCGGTGGTGGTGATGGATTGCACGCGCATGTCGCGCAGGTGCGCCATGGCGACGTAGGGCGCTGCGAGCCGGGCCGCCTCGACCTGATCCTCGACGACCGCGAGGCTGTTGGAGAAGTCGTAGTTGATCCGCAGCCAGGGCGACGCAACGCCTTGGACCACCGGCACGATTTCGCTGATGCGGTAGTCCATGTGATTCTCGAACGCCAGGACGATCCCCAGGTCCTCCGCGACGCGGACGAGGTCGCGCAGGTTCTCGATCATGCAGTCGATCTGGACGGCGATCGGCACTTCGCGGCTGAAGTGCCCGAAGCGCAACCCGCCGTTGGGCACCGGCTGGCCGGGCGGCCCCGGCGGATCGGCGTTGACGATCTCGGTGAGTCGACAGCCGCCGGCGTGCAGAATCTCGAGGCTGCGGACGGCCTCTGCGCGAACGGCCGGCCATTCGTGACTCTCGACCGCCCAGGCGCCGCTGACCGACCCGACCCACTCGATTCCGAGCCCAGCCATGCGGCGGCCGGTGGCCGCGCTGGCCTCGGCGTCGGCAAACCAGCTGCTGCCCATGTGCAGCGCCTCGAACCGGTGCTCCACGCAGCGGTCGATCCACCAATCCACGTGGTCGTCGGGACCTTCCGGACCCAGCGTGGTGGTGCCGTAGGGATAGCGCATGCCGCGGAAGCCGAACTCGGGCCGGTCGATGCGCAGCCCCGGATAGGACACCCAGCGGTACGCGGCCTGCGACCCGCCGAGCCTCACGGCGCCGCTGTCTTCGCTAGACCCACCCGTGGTCGGGGTGGATCGGCGTGCCGCTGGTTTGGTGGGTCCACTCCGTGCCGCCTTCCAGCAGGACCTCACGGCCCGTGATGGCCGACTGCTCCGCGGCGAACAGGATCTCCATGATGTGCCGCGCATACGGCCCGTGCGTCGGCGGTTCGATGTCGCGCGCAATGCTCTCGGCGAATGCGCGCCACTCGTCGGTGAACTCGGCCGGCGGTCGCGTGAACGGCACGTCCTCCCACACGTCGCCCTTGCCGACGCGGACGTATTCCTCGTAGTGGTGGCTGAATTTCAGCGTGCCGTTGGCGCAGATGACCTGGCCCGAGTAGTCCGACGCGCCGTCGGCGAAGCCCACGGCCACAGCCACGCCCGCGCGCCCGTTCTTGTAGCGCACGAAAATCACGTCCGAGTCGTCGCTGGCCTGGTAGTGCGCGTGGGTGCCGATGGCCGCCGAAACGGAGACGGCCTGTGAGCCCATCAGCCACGTCAGGCGGTCGACGACGTGCACGCCGTTGGCCAGCAACATGCCACCGCCGTGGAAGCGGCTGCGGTACTGCGGCCGCCGGTCCGCGTGATTCCAGTTCTTGGACATGTAGCAGACTGCCGTGATCACCGGGCCCAGCTCGCCCGAATCGAGGATCGACTTGGCGGTGATGCTGGTGGGGTAGAAGTGCTGCGTCAGCCCGACCATGAGCTTGCGGTTGTTGGCGTCGGCCGCGGCGATCATGGCGTCGCAATGCTCCAGGCTGAGCGCCATGGGCTTCTCGACCAGCACGTGCTTGCCGGCGTTGAGTGAGTCGATGGTGAGGCGATGGTGCAGTTGATGCCCCAGCACCACCGCGACGGCATCGACGTCGTCGTCCTGCAGCAGCTCGGTGTGTGAGGCGTAGCCGCGGGGGATGTCGTACTGGCGCATATAGCGCTGCCGCGGCTCTTCCAGCAGGTCGGCCACGGCGAGAACCCGCACGTCGTCCAGCGTGGCGATCGCCTCACAGTGCGAGCGCGCAATGCCGCCCAGACCGATGATCCCGACGTTCAGCATTGGGCCACCATTCCTAACCGCCCGGCCAACGTGCCGGACCGTTCAAGGATGCCCTCTCGCCCACTCCGCGTACCACCCCGACCCGATACGTGCCTACTCGAACCTCACGAATCGACCTTGGACCCAGTTCCCGTCCTCAATCTCCCACCAGACCCCCAGGTTCGCGCCGGTCAGCTTGAGCCCCGATCCCTCGGGAGCGACGTAGGCAACCTCGGCATCGGAACGCGATTAGGTTCGCACGTTTGGCCCGCCTGCCGGCACGACCACCGCCGCAAACTGGTCCTCGCCTGAGATCGGAAGCTGGTCCTCGCCTGAGACGGACTCGTACCACCCCGACCCGAAGAGGAGACCGTCGTGCCGCACGACCCAGGAGTGTTTGACCTGGGGCTGCCCGTTTGCTGGGTTCACGAATACGTAGCTCACCCAGATACCGTCCTCGTCGGCCTGCAGCATCTCGAGACCGAACACACGCCCCGTGATATCCGTTCCCAGCGGACCCTTCAAGTCGTCGCCGAGCAGACTCGGGTCGGGATGCGTGAGCAGTCGATCGGCTTCGTCGAAAATGAAGACGTACCACTGGCCCTCGAGACTCTCGGGCGTGTTGTAGTGCGTCACGGTCGCGTCCAGTCCCTCCGCGTTGTAGCGGCTGACGGCACGGGCGACGAACGCTTGAGTGAACGTCGCGGGATCGTCCGCACGCGAGATGGGTTCGTACCAGCCGGAAGCGAAGGACAAGCCGTCGTGCTTGATGACCCAGGTGTGCTTTCGCTCCGGCTCGCCGGTCGCCGGGTTCACGAAGACGTAGTCCACCCAGCGCCCGTCTTCGTCCGCCGCCACCACCTCGAGTCCGTAGGGCTTGCCGGTGATGTCGGATCGCACGGCGGGCGTGGTGCCCACGAAGTCCGGGCGCGCGGGGTTCGCCAGCACGTAACCGTTCTCGTCGAGCAGGAAGACATACCACTGACCGTCGATGCTCTCCTCTGACTGCTGATAGGCAATCGACGCGTCGCGTCCTTCGGCCTCATAGCGGCTGATGGCGGAGGCCACCACGGCCTGCGTGTAGGTCGCGGGATCATCCTCACGCGAGATGGGCTCGTACCAGCCCGAGGCGAACGACAGGCCGTCATGCTTGATGACCCAGGTGTGCTTGCGCTCGGGCTCGCCGGTCGCCGGGTTCACGAAGACGTAGTCCACCCAGCGCCCGTGCTCGTCCGCCGCCACCACCTCGAGTCCATAGGGCTTGCCGGTGATGTCGGATCGCACGGCGGGCGTGGTGCCCACGAAGTCCGGGCGCGCGGGGTTCGCCAGCACGAAGCCGTTTTCGTCGAGCAGGAAGACGTACCACTGGCCGTCGATGCTCTCCGTGGACTGGTGATAGGCAATGGAGGCTTCACGCCCCTCGGCGTCGTACCGATCGATGGCCTCCTGCACCACTCGCTGGGTGTAGCCGGCCGGATCGGCCACGCGCACGACGGCGTCGTCGACCATCTCCTGGGCTTCCTCGCGCGTGACTCCCGTAGTTCCGGCGATCGCGATGATGAGCGCGATGATCGCGAGGATGCCGGCGACCGTCGCCATGATTGAGTCGGCGTTTTTCTTGGTCCGTTCCCAAATCTCCTGCATCGCCCGTTCCTCACTCACTGGCCGGTCGCCGTCGACCGGAAGCCGAGTCGTTCCACCTATCTTGCCACCGATTGTCAGCAGGTAAACGGGTTGAAGATCGCGAAGCTTGCATCCGACGCGGAAACTCCAGTCGCTTCGACTCGTGGGCTATCGGGTTGAGCGGCCGCTGGATTGCCGCTCCGTATCGACGATGGGGCAGGCTCATCCCGGAAATGACGGATTTGAGTCCCAAGGGTCTCCGTAGGCGGGAGGTGGGAATCCCGTCCCAACTCGTTTGCCGACCCAGAGCCCCCGCCGCCGCGTCTACGCCCAGCGGTGCTCGTCGGCGGGGGCTTCGATCACGCCCAGCGCCTGCAACATGCGGTCCACCAGCGCGTCCACGATGTCGCTGACGCTCGAGGGCCGCAGGTAGAACGCCGGTTCCGGCGGCAGCACCGCGGCGCCGGCCTCGGCCAACGTCAGCAGATTGCGCAGGTGGATGATCGAGAGCGGCGTCTCCCGCGGCACGACCACCAGGCGGCGCTTTTCCTTGAGCGTCACGTCGGCTGCCCGATGGAGCAGATTCGTCCCGGCGCCGCTGGCCAGCGCGCCCAGCGTGGCCATGCTGCACGGGACGATGAGCATGCCGCGCACCGGATAGCTGCCGCTGGAAATCGGCGCCGCCACGTCTTGCGGCCGATGCACCGTCACGTCGCCATGGGTCAACCAGCGCGCGGTCGCGTCCCGAAAACGCTCGTGCATCTCGTGGTGCCACATCAGCTCGCCGTAGTCGCTGCACACCACGTCGAGCCGCTCGCCTCGGCGCAGCAGCGCCCTGGCCGCCGCGTCCGCCAGCACGGCGCCGGTCGCCCCGGAAATCCCCAGGATCAGACTGGGGCGCGCCCCTCCGTGCTCAGGCAACCCACACGCCGGCAATGGTGAACACCAGCGCGGTGATCGCCACGTAGCCGTTCATGTTGAAGAAGGCCAGGTTGAGCCGCGACAGGTCGTTGCGCAGCAGCGCGTGCTCATAGATGAGCAGCGCGCCGATCAGGCCAACGCCCACCCAATAGGGCCACGACAGCGGTGCGATCAGACCCAAAACGATCAGCACGACCACCGTGAGCGCGTGTGACCCCCGCGCGATCTGCAGCGCGCGCCGCGTGCCGAATCGCGCCGGCACGGAATGCAGCCCCCGCTTGCGGTCGAACCCCAGGTCCTGGAGGGAGTACAGAACGTCGAATCCCGCAATCCAGAACATCACCACCAGCGCCAGCACGATGGCCTCCGCGCCGATGTCGCCGCGCACCGCAATCCAGCCGCCGACGGGCGCGATGCCGTCGGCCAGGCCCAACATCCAATGGCTCAGCCAGGTGAAGCGCTTCGTGAAGGAGTAGAGCGTGACCGTGACCATCGCCACCGGCGCCAGCGCCAGGGCCAGCAGGTTGAGCTGCCACGCGGCGATGTGCAGAAGGGCGAAACCCGCCGACGCCAGCCCGAGCATCTCGACGCGGGACATGCGCCCGGCGGGCAGCGCGCGCTCGGCGGTGCGCGGGTTCGCCGCGTCGATTTGTGCGTCGATCAGGCGGTTCGCCGCCATGGCGCCCGTGCGCGCACCGGCCATGGCGACCGTGATCCACAAGAATGTGCGCCACCCGGGCCAGCCGTCCTGCGCCAGCACCATCCCCAGAAAGGCGAACGGCAACGCGAAGATCGTGTGCTCGAACTTGATCGCGTCGAGATACAAGCGAAGACGCATCGCGGCGGCGGCCGGGTTCATTCGCGGCTCGTGCAATCGGGTGCGGATTCCCAGAGCCTAGCGCGTCGCGCGACGATGCACATCCCAGTTTTCTTCCTAGATGCCAAAGCTGCTCCACCGTTCGTCGACCCGCCGCACGATGTCTTCGTCCATGACGATGTCCGGCGGCCACTCGCGCGGAAAGCCCTCCTCCGGCAGCTTGCGCGTGGCGTCGATGCCGAGCTTGCCGCCCACGTTTGGCTGCGTGGTGGCGAATTCCAGCGCGTCCATCACGCCCTGGGCGTGCTCGGTGTCTCTCCCGGGTTCCGTGTTGGCCCCGACGCGCCAGAGGACCTCGCTCAGATCGTGCACGTCAACGTCGGCGTCGACCACAATCACGTACTTGGTGAACATGAGCTGACCCGTGCCCCATATGGCGTGCATCACCTTGCGCGCCTGTCCCGGATAGCGCTTGCGAATCGACACGATGGCGAAGTTGTGGAACACGCCGTGTACGGGCAGATTCATGTCCACGATCTCGGGGATGACGAGCCGCACCAGTGGCAGGAACAGCCGCTCGGTGGCTTTCCCGATCCATCCGTCCTCCATGGGCGGTCGTCCGACGATGGTGGAAACGAATATCGGATCGCGCCGCCGCGTCACCGCCGTCAGGTGGAACACCGGGTAGGGCTCGGCAAGCGAGTAGTAGCCGACGTGGTCGCCGAACGGGCCCTCCATGCGACTCTCGGCCGGATCGACGTAGCCTTCCAGCACAATCTCGGCGCGCGCCGGGACCAGGATGTCCACCGTCTGTGCCGGTACCATCTCGACCGACGAACCCCGCAGGAATCCGGCGAACACGAGCTCATCCACGTCCGGCGGCAACGGGGCCGTTGCGGAGTAGAGCAGCACCGGGTCGGCGCCGATGGCGATGGCCACCTCCATGCGCGTGCTCGACTCGCCGCTGCGCCGCCAGTGCTCCGCCCCGCCTTTGTGCAGCTGCCAATGCATGCCCAGCGTCTGTGAGTCGTAGACCTGCAAGCGGTACATGCCCATGTTTCGCTTGCCGCTCGCCGGGTCGTGGGTGAATACGAGCGGCATGGTGATGTAGGGGCCGCCGTCGTCCGGCCAGCAGGTGGGTATGGGCAGGCCGTCCAGCGTCGGTGCCGCCGTCTCGACGATGTCTTGCACGGGGCCGCCGCGCACGGTCCGCGGGCCGATGCGGCCGATGTGCACGATCTCACCCAGCGTCCGCAGCTTGCCCCAGATGCCGGCGGGCGGCGGGCTCATGGCGAGGTTCAGCAGGTGCTCGATGCGGGTTTCCAACTCGGACCAATCGTCCACCCCCAGCGCCCAGGCCATCCGCTGCTGGGTGCCGAGCAGGTTGATCGCCAGCGGCACGTCGGAACCCTTCACGTTTTCGAACAGCAGCGCCGGGCCGTCCGCCTTCATCACCCGGTCGGCGATCTCGGTGATTTCGAGATGCGGGTCAACCTCGGGCTGGATCCGGCGCAGCTGCCCCTGTTGCTCGATGTGGGCGATGAAGGCGCGCAGGTCTTTGAAGGCCATCGGTCTCTACGTCCCAACCAGCGCGGGCAGCGGCAGGTCGTAGAGCGATTCGATCACATGGTCCGGCCGCTGGTCGGCCGGTGCCGCCGCCGCCTCGGCGGCCGACGTGGTCCCGGTGAGGACTAGCACCGACTCGGCGCCGATGGCGCGCGCCCCGGCAATGTCCGCGGTCAGCATGTCGCCCAGCACCACCAAGTCGGCGGCGCCCACCCCCGCGCGCTCCATGATGACCTGAAACATGTGGGCGGAGGGCTTGCCCACGATAACCGGATCCTGCCCGGTGACGGCCGCCACGGCGGCCGTCATTGCGCCGGCGCCCGGAATGGGACCGCTGGGCGTGGGGTATTGCGGGTCGGTGTTCACGGCCAGGTACTCAGCGCCGTCCAGCATGATGGCGCGGGTGGCGCGCCGCAGCCGGTCGTAGGTCAGCCCAAAATCCACGCCGACCACAACGACCTTCGGAACGTCGTCGCCGTCCCAGGTCGCCAGGTCGTAGCCGGCGGCCGCAATCTGCGTCGCCAGACTGTCGCCGCCCAGCACGAGCACTCGGCACGGCGTTGGATGGTGCGCCCGCAGGTAGGACACGCTGGCGACCACCGCCGACACAATGTTCTCGGGTCCGGCGTTGATGCCGAGCCCCTGCAGCTTGGCCGCCAGCTCCACCGGCGTCTGGCGCGAGTTGTTGGTGATGAAAAGCGTCGGGAGCCCCAGGTGCTGCACCGAGGCGACGGCTTCGGCCGCGCCCGGGATCAGCTCGGGGCCGCGGTAGATCACGCCGTCCATGTCGAACGCGAAGGCGCGCCGCCGGATCGGAACGAGCGCCGGCCCGTGATCGTGCCGGTGCGGCGCGGCCGATTGCATCAGTCCGAGTACAGGCCGTTCACGACCATCTCGCGCCGCCACGACCCCTGCAGGACGTCGACGATGTTCTGCGCGGCCATGTCGGCCATGCGCACCACACAGTCGGTGGAAATGCCGGCCACGTGGGGCGTGGCGATCACGTTCGGCAGCTGCGCCAGCCGGTGGTCCGACGGCGGCTCTTGCGCGCGCACGTCCAGCGCCGCGCCCGCGATGACGCCCTGCGTCAACGCCGTGTAGAGCGCGTCCTCGTCCACCAGGCCGCCTCGCGCGGTATTCACGAGATAGGCCGACGGCTTCATCAGCCCCAGCCGTCGCTCGTTCACCAGCTTGGTCGTCTCCGGCGTCGTGTTCACGTGCAAGGTCACGTAGTCCGCGCGCCGGAATAGATCGTCGATCTCCACCAGCTCGATGCCGTACTGCTCCACGAATTCCAGGTCGGGATAGGGCTCTGCGGCGATGAGCACCGGATCGAAACCGGCCAGGCGCCGCACCACGCTCTTGCCGATGCGGCCCAATCCCACCACGCCGATGGTCTTGTCGCGGATTTCGTTCATCAGGCCGCGCGACCAGTCGCCCTCGGCGGTGTTGGTGACGTAGGCGTACAGCTCGCGAGCCAGGGCCAGGATCATGGCCACCGCCGACTCGGCCACGGTGGTGTCGTTCGAGCCGGCCGCGATCATGGCCACAACGTCGTGATCGGCGGCAGCGGCGGCGTCGATGGCGTCGTAGCCCACGCCCACGCGCGAGACCACGCGCAGCTCGGGTGCGCTTTCGAATACCGCACGGGTATACGACTCGCTGCTCGCCACCGTGGCCGTGATGCCTTGCAGCAGGTCCTTGAGTTGATCCTCCCTGGGATACATCTGGTCCTGGGGAACCTGGGCGATGACCACTTCGTGGCCGGCCTGCTCCAGGATGTCGCGCCAGGTGGTGTCGGGAGATTTGACGGCGAGCCGAGAGGTCACGAGGACGCGGGCCACAGGGTGCTCCTAACGCAAGGGCGTGTGAGCGCCCATTCTAGCGGCGCACACGGCAAAAGACCCTTGCAGATTCAGTCCGTCATTCCCGCGAAGCCTGTCCCCGCGCAGGCGGGGAGCGGGAATCCGTCCGGACCACGTCGCCGAAGCGCGCGGTCGCTATCGGCCAAACTCCGCGGGCCGGTCCACGATGGCGAAGCTGATCTCGCCCTCCGCGACGAGTTGATCGCCGATGGTCGCCCGCCCGCGTCCGCGCCCGAAGTTGGCCCGCACCCGCAGCAGCTCCGTCTCCAGCCGCACCTTGTCGCCCGGACGCGCCGGCGTGCGGAACTTCCACTTGTCCAGCCCGGTGAGCATGGCGATCTTTTCGCTGTTATCGGGCAGCCCGAGCGCCGCCACCCCGCCCACCTGGGCCAAAGCCTCGACGATGATCACGCCCGGCATCACCGGAAACCCCGGAAAGTGCCCCCGCAACACGTTGTCCTGCAGCGACCCAATGTCGTCGATGTACCCCACCGCGCGCCGCCCATACTCGATCTCGACGATGCGGTCGACGAACAGAAACGGCTCCCGGTGGGGAATAACCGCCTCAATCGCGGCACGGTCCAGCGGCGGCTCGGTCATAAAGAGCATCTCGGCGATTTGGCCGGCGGCATTGTGGCATGTGCCCGGCGTCTGGATCCCTGTACGCGACAAATCGCCCGCATCCAGAGAACCTGTGAACAAGGGCGAAACTACTGCCTGTACGCCCTCGATCCGTTCGCCCTGAGCTTGTCGAAGGGTCCATCGAACGGATCGAGGCACAGCCTACGGACGTATTCGGAGCACACCCAGGTCTCGGCTAACCTGGGACCGGCGCGAATCCATCGGGACGCAACGCGCCTGAAGAGGCTGTGCAGAGGTCGCTGGCGACGGGAGGCGGCATGGCGGACAGCATCGTAGACCTCGTTCTCGAGCGCATCGAAAGGGACAAGCTTGAGAAGAAGGTGGCTGACTACGTTCTGGAGGCGCTGGAAGGCTCGCTCGACCAGTTCATCGATGGCGAGTCCGAACGAGAATCACCCGAGCGGCCGGCGGCCGAATCCGCGGCACCCGCTAAGGCGTTTCTGAAGCGCTTATCTGTCACGGGATTCCGAGGCATTGGCCCGCAAGCGGATATGGAGGTCGTTCCTGGCCCTGGGTTGACCCTGGTCGTTGGCGCGAACGGGACGGGGAAGTCCAGCTTTGCCGAGGGGTTGGAGTTCCTGCTCACCGGGGAGAACTCACGCTGGAAAGGCAGGGACAGGGAGTGGCAAAAGGGCTGGCGCAATCTGCACAGTGAGGAGGCGCCCCGGCTGCAGGCCCAATTCGCCGTTGAGGGCGAGTCTGGACCCGCCGCAGTCTCGCGCCGTTGGCTTCCCAATGCCACCGAGCCGGACGAAGACTCGACGGAAGTTGCGATTGCTGGTGAGTGCCGGGAAGGCCTAACGGATCTGGGCTGGAAATCGGCGCTCGACACGCACCGTCCTTTCCTCTCCTACAACCAGCTCAGCGAGGTCGTGGAGAATCGCCCGACGGCGCGGTTCGACGCGATGGCAGCCGGGCTAGGCCTCGAAAGGCTTACTGATGCCCGCGAGCAACTGCGGCGGCGGCGTCTCGACGACGAACGCACGCTGAGGGCGGCGCGCGACGAGCGTGATTTCCTTTTTGGCGAGTCGGAATCATTAGACGACGAGCGCGCGCACGCGGTCCACGCGGCGCTGGCGAACGAGCCCTGGGACCTCAACGCGATCCGTCTGATCCTCGAAGGCGTGCTCGACGACGACGCTGATCGTCCTCTCGATCTGCTGCAGCGAATGGCCGCGATCGAGTTCCCATCGGCTGAGGAGGTCAAAGACTGCCACGACGAGTTGCACGACGCCTACGCGTGGCTGGACGCAATTGAGGGCAGCAATGCGGCGCGCGCCGCGCGCTTGGCTCAGGTGATGCAGGCCATGCTGGGCGTTCACGAACACGATGGAGACCAGACTTGTCCCGTGTGCGAGACAGGGCAGATTGACGGCCGATGGAGGGCCACTGCCCTAGAGCGCCTAGAGAGCCTCATGGAAGAGGCTGAGGAAGCGAACCGAGCCACTGCGCTCTTGCACGACTTAATTGAGAAGTGCGAGATGCTCATACGGGAACCGCCGGACTGGCTCGCGGACGCCGGGAGGGTCGGCATTGATGCGTCGGAGGTTCGTCGAGCCTGGGATTGGTGGGAACGCTCACTCGATGATGAGCCGCGGCTGCCAGACCCCGACAAGCTATGGCAAGCCGTTGAGCCTCCGTCCAATCAAGACCACGCGATACCAGTGCTCTATGGGACTGCGAGCAGCCCTACGCCAAGCGAATCAACACTCACGCTGAGCGCTCAGGGGCTGCTCGAAGTCGCCGGACGGCCGATTGAGCGCGGGGCGGGCGTGCGCGCCGCCTTGGAGCCGCTGCGCGAGCAGGCGCAGGCGGAGTTTGACCGCCGGGAGGACCTGTGGCGCCCACTATCGCGGCGGTTGCGGGATTGGCTGCAGTCCGGAAGGCGCGGGCAACAGGCGGCGAAGCGAGTTGACGCGGTCCAGGCGGCTGAGAACTGGCTTGCTCGCGAAGAAGTCGATATCCGCGCCGAGCGCTTCCGGCCAATCGCGCAGCGGGCGCGGGGCAACTGGTCGCTGCTCGGCCGGGGTAGCAGTGTCTCGCTAGACGACCTGGAGTTGACGGGCCGGGCGAATTCCCGCCGCCTCAACCTTGCCACGAGCATCGACGGCCAGGACGGCGCAGCCCTTGCGGTGATGAGCCAGGGGGAGTTGAACGCGCTCTCGCTCAGTTTGTTCTTGGCGCGGGCGGTGCTGCCGGAGAGCCCGTTCGGCTTCCTGGTGATCGACGACCCGGTGCAGGCGATGGATCCGGTGAAGGTGGAAGGGCTGGCGTGTGTGCTTGCGGAAGCCGCACGCGAACGCCAGGTGATCGTCTTTACTCACGACCAACGCCTGCCCGATACGGTGCGCCGGCTGCGCATCGAGCACCGGGTGCTCGCGGTACGACGGCGCGAGCGCTCCGTGGTCACCTGCACGCCCGAAGTGGAGCCTGTGCGGCAGCATCTCGACAACGCCCGCGCCGTGTTGCAGACCGACGACCTCGACGAGACGACACGCCGCAGGGTGCTCCCCAACTTCTGTCGGCAGGCCATTGAGGCCGCCTGTATCGAGGCTGTTTGGCGTCGTCGTGCGGAGGCGGGGTGCGACCAGGCCGAGACGGAGCGAGACGTCAGCCGCGCCCGGACGTTGAACCAAAAGCTCATTCTCGCGCTGCTTGACGATGTGGAAGGCCGCTACGAGGACATGCAGGAGGCACTCTTCCAGAGATTCGGGACGCGCGCTCGCAACGCGGTCGCGGACTGCAACCGGGGTGCACACGAACTCGTCGAAGGCGACCTAAACGTGCTGATCCATGATGCTGAGAATCTGGCGAATTGGTTGCGGGACTAGAGACCAGATGACGGCGAACTTGCTTTGCGACGCGCGCGCCCTGCTCGAACAGCCGCCGTCGTCGGCGCCAGATCTCTGGGAGCGGGCCGCCGTGTTGCTGGCGCGCCAGGCGCTTGAGGAAGCGCTGGACCGCTTTTGGGATAGCCGCTCGCCCGATCTGTTACCAGCCTCAATGCGGGCGCAGCTGCTCTGCCTGGGAGTCCTCATGAACAACGAGCGCGACGCCGCCGACGTGGATCAACTCTGGGGTGCGCTCTCGGACGCCTGCCACTTCGATGCCTGCGCTCCCGCGCCGAGCGCCGCGGAGATTCACGTTTGGCTTGATGAGGCCGCGCGGCTCTGTGCCATTCTCGAGCGCCGGGCCGGGCGTCCATCAGCCGGAGCGAACGCCACGCGGGCTGGGCCCTGATCACACGTCCGCCACGATCAGTCGTTTCACGCGGTGTTCAGAGTGCGGCGCGCGTCAAACCTGAAAGCCGAGCGCCGCGGCCGCTGCCTGCTGTCGCTCGTCGCGTGTGACGAACGCGATCTGGCCGGGCTCCGGCGCGGCATATAGGGCTATCGCGACGTGCCACAGGTCGGCGCCGTGCAATTGACCGGATTCGAGGACGGCTGACATCTCGGGAGCCAGCGGCCGGTCCGGCAGGACCCAGTCGATGCCGGCGACCAGATTGGTCGCGAAGTCGAGGCGCTCGCGCGCGAACACCGCGCGCAGCTCGGCCTCGAGCAGATTAGAGGCGAGTAGGCGCGAGCACTCATCGAGACGCCCGGCGATCGCCGATCCGGACCGATCGTCGAATGCGACGGCGACCAGTGCCGACGTGTCGACGTAGGCGACGCTCACTAGTCGCGCTCGGTGAGGAATCGCTCCACGGCGCCGGCGCGACGCTCCACCACTTGGAGCGGTCGACGCGCCAGGCTCGATCGAACCAGGACGCCACGCCGCTCCAGGTCTTCCAGCCGTTCGTCGATCGTGGCCGGTTCCGGCTGGAGCGGCCGGATCTCGGCTACCGGCTCGTCGCGATAGGACACCGTGACGGTCTTCCCCTCGCGCACCTGACGCATGACCTCGGCGAAGCGCGCCTTCGCTTCATAGGTTGAATAGGTGATGCCCATGCGCGGCAGTATAACCAGTCAGACTAGTCAAATACCAATACGAGCCGCGAACTGATAGGAGGCATGCGGTCGTAATCTCGGCCACCGACCGAGGCGTCGGCCTGCACGATTAGCACGGGACGCGGGAGTCCGGGTCCTATGCCTCGGCTAGGTCGGCCCGCCAAGCCTCGCCTCGCTCGACGACTACTTGTCAGCGGCGAGACTGCGGCCTTGGGCCTGTCTGAGCTCGGACGCGAGCCCGCTCGGCTGCTCGCTGAGGACCCGATTTAGGCGCGACGTAATGTGTTCGTCCCAATGCTTGGTGAACTCCCCGCGCGTCAGACCGGCATCGGGGATCAGCGCCCGCAGCAAGCCTCGACCCAGCTCCCGGTGTCGGGGGACCGTGAGGCGGCGACCGGCCGGGCCGATGAGAATCATGTGGCTGCCGCGCGTACGGTCCCGAGTAAAGCCGATCTGGGCCACTGCCTTGACAAACTCGTCGCCTGAGATGACGGGAAGACGCGCCACTACGCCGGGACTTGCAAGACCTGAAACTCCGACGATGAAGGCAGGGGGTCCCCATGCTCACGCATGCTTGCCAGGTAGCCGCGAATGGCCTCTCGAATGTTGGTCAGCGCCTCGTCCCTCGTTCGCCCCTGGCTGTGGCATCCCGGGAGCGTGGGACAGCTGGCCACCACCCAGCCATCCTCGTCGCGATCGAACACCACCAGCAGATTCAGGATGTCCTGGCCGTCCGTCGGAGCGTCTAGCGGGGCTATGGTCGCTTCCGGCGACGGCTCGGCCGCATAAACCGCGGCATTCCGCCCCGGTGCCGGGACGCCATAGATCACTTCATCCCGACGACGCTCTGATATCTCGAATCCCAACTTGCTGAGAATTCGGAAGGCGTCCTGTGAAGTGAATCCTGGAGAGGTCAGCCCGGTGACCAGCTGCAGCACTTGCCTGATCGGAAACTGACGCCCGTGAAGATCGATGAAGTATTTGTGGCGCCCGTCGGCAGCGTTGGGCTCCACGCCCCGCGTGACATCCTGGACGCTCTCCGGCGTGATCGCATAGAGCGCGCCACGAATCCGAAAATCCATTCAGTACCCTTGGGGTTCTTTCTTCTTTCTCTTACTTCCCCGACCATAGCAGGCCCGGCCGGGGGTGTAGGGCCATCGCAATTCAGTCCGTCGCGCTAAACGTTGGCGCGAGGCAATCGCCCGGACTCTGGGGCATGCGTCAAAAGAGGGCCTGCGACGTGTGGTAGAAATGCGCTCCATGTTTCTACCCCGAGGATGCCGATGAGCCTCAACATCAAGAACGAGGAAACCTGCCGGCTGGCGCGCGAGTTGGCGCAGTTGACCGGCGAGACCATGACCGGGGCAGTCACCATTGCGCTAGAGGAGCGCTTGGAGCGGGAGCGGCGTCAGCGCAGCGTGGACGAGCGCCTGCGGGATATGCGGGCTATCTCCGAGCGCTGCGCCAAGCTGCTTGGCCCAGGCCCTTCCGCCGCCGACCACGGCGATCTGCTCTATGACGAGCGAGGCCTGCCGAAGTGATCGTGGACTCCTCCGCGTTGCTGGCGGTGCTTTTTGGTGAGCCGGACGCGGACCAATTCGACGAGGCAATGGCCAAGTCCCTGCGCTGCCGCATGTCGGCCGTGAGTTTCTTAGAGGCCGCCATCGTCTTGGAGAGTCGTAGCGGCCCCGCGGCCGGGCATCAACTCGATGCGTTCTTGGAAGCGGCGGAGATTGAGTTGGCGCCGGTCACGCCCGACCAGGCGCGGGCCGCCCGACAGGCCTGGCGGCGGTTCGGCAAGGGCAACCACCCGGCGGGACTGAACTTCGGCGACTGCTTCAGCTATGCGCTGGCGGAATCCGCGCGCGAGCCGCTGCTATTCAAGGGCGAGGACTTTGCTCGAACCGACATCGAGGCGGCCTGACCGGACCCTGTAGGGTCCGCGCCGTCAGCAAGTGAGGGGACCGGACCTCTCCGCAGTGCGGAGATCAAGTTCCGTCTTTCTTGGACTTGACCCGGGGCCCAATCACACCCGCCGTGACCGCATCGCCAGCCTGGAGCAAATCCTCTCGCTCTTTCTCTAGCAGGACTGGGCCGGGAATCGCCACAGGGCATGCCGATCTCCAATATTCCTCACCATCCGGCCCTTTCGTGTTGTGTGAAATTGTCAGATGCCGTATAACAAAAACGTCACGGCCCGAAGGCCGTATACACAATCCCCGCGCGCGACCATGCGATAGCTACGCGCCGGTGCACCAAAGGAGAGACCTGCGGGTATGAGCACGCCAAGCCAAAGCAACGGAAAAACGGACCTCGTCATCCACCGGGTATTGATTGGGTCCCACCAGGTTTCCGAGTACCTCAACTCGGCCTGCGAGCGGGCGGGCGTGTCGCTGCCGCTGGCGCGTGCATTGCAGTTTCTGGCCGAGGCCGAAGGCCCGGTCACGCCCACCGAGCTCTCGCGCGAGCTCGGTCGCAGCCCGGCGGCCACCTCCGAGCTGGTGAAGCGGCTCGTGAACAGCGAGCAGATCACCGCGGACATCGATCCCAACGACCGCCGCTCGTTTCAGCTGGTGCTCACGAGCCGAGGGCACTCCAAGTGGCAGGGCGTGCGCGCGGAGCTTGAGGCCGCGGAGGCGTACATTACTCGCCGCTATGGCAAACGACAGTTGACCGAGCTTGCCGGTGCCATCGACGACCTGGCCGCCGCGCTCAACGGCGCTGCCGCAGGCTAGGGGCGCAGATACCCGCCGAGCTTGTCGGCGAACTCCTCGGCGACGGCGGTATAGCTCTCAAACGGATTGGGCAACTCGCAGAGCTTTCCGCGTACCCCGACGCCGGTCCAGTCGATCAGGTAGGGGATGACGTCCCAGCCGCCGTAGGCGTCGAGTTCATGCCAGTCCTCGATGTACTGGTAGACGAGGAAGAGCTGATCGTTCCAGTTCGTCAGCGCGCCGAGGTTCCGGTGGACGTCTTTCCAGTCGATCAGCGAGTCGGCCTGCGCTTCGACCAGCGCCCGCACGATGCGGCCCCGGGCGCGCGCCCGCGTGCCGGAGGGCACGGCCAGCGGATTCACATCCCCCTGCGTGCGGCGCGGGGCTACGCCCCGCCGCTGCAGCTCGGCAAAGATGCTCACCGTGGGGTCGATGTGGTGGTAGGCCAGATCCACTTTCACGAGCTCGGAGTCTGCCCAGCCATCCGGTGAGTCCTCGGCGAATCGGCGCAACTGCTCGAGCTTGGTGATCCAGTCGACCTTGCCGACCAATACCGTCGGATCGCGCTCGAGGCCGTCCAGACACTCCGTCCACGCGTCCAGGGTCCAGTCGGTGTCACTGTCGCGGCCGCGGAAGGCGCGCTCGGCGGCATCCCAATACATGCGCTGGACGTCGAGAGCCGGCAGGGTTCGGCCGTTCGCCAGCTCGACCGACCAGGGGCCGGCCGGATTGCTTGAAATCTCCTTGAGCGTCTGCACCGGCGCCCGCAGCACCAGGTCCGGACTCCAGCCGCTCTCCAAGAGCTGCGCCACCAGCGCGGTGGAGCCGATCTTGAGTGCGGTGGCGAACTCGCTTCGGTTGGCGTCGCCCACGATCACGTGCAGCCGTCGCAGCCCGGCGTCCTCGGCCAGCGGCTCGTCGCGCAGATTGACGATCGGTCGACCGCCAAAGCGCACGCGCTGGCTCATATCGATGCTCACGAACGCCGCGCGCTGCGAGATGTGGAACGGCAGGCCGCCGTCGTCCCGGTCGCTGATCGTCATCCCGGCGCCGGCGTAGAGCTGCCGCGTGGTCAGGAAGGGCATCAGGCCGGCGGCCATGTCGAGACTGCGGGGACTGCGCCGCACGGCATAGTTCTCGTGGTAGCCGAAGGTGTTTCCCAGGTAGTCGGTGTTGTTCTTGATGAAGAACAGGCGACGATTCAGCTCCTGGCTCTCCACCGCGTCCAGCAGCACGGCGTCCGCCGCGTTCTCCTGCTCCACGATGTCGTCCAGCGTGCGGCACTCGGCCGTGGCGTATTCGACGTGGCCGGAATCGAGGTAGAGCCGCGCGCCGTTGAACAGGAAGCCGCCATTCCCCGGCGCTTCGTCCCACTCCCGGGGCGCCGGGTCGATGATGCCGAAGCGGCGCTCGGCGAAGATCACGTTCTTGACCAGCGTTGCGGCCCGCGCCGGCGGAAACTCACCGGCGCTGGCGTACTCGATCTCCGTGCCGAACAGCGCGTCCTTCATCGGCCGCGGGGGCTACTCCCCGCCGGGCTGCGGCGTCGGATCCGGGATTTCACGAATGATCCGCCGGACGTGCTCACCCAGGTCGTCGTCCTCGGCCGGCGCGGTTTCTTCGTCCGGTGCCGTCTTGGCCGGTTCGGGCGGCGCCTCGACCTCGCCCGCCGGCACAGCCCGCCACGTGATGCTCATCGCTCATCCTCCTCTGGCGCTAAGCGCGGCTACTACATCATCGATGGTTACAGATTGCTCAACCAGGGTTTGGAGTCGGTCGATGTCGGGTCCCGCCACCTCGTCCAACCGCAGAGTGACGTCCACGCCGTTGTGGCGCAGGTGGACGCGGTCCCACTCCATGGCGGTGATCGACGGTCCAAACCTGGCCAGCAACGTGCCCCGCACGGCGGCCCTGGTGCCTGACGGCGGCGTCGTGCGCGCTCCCTCAACCTGCTCCGGCGTCACCAGCGTGCGCATGCGTCCCCGATCCGTGAGCCACTGGTGCACGCTGAGGTTCGGGTCCAGCAGGTGATAGGCGAAGTCGAGGCGTCGCGCCGCCTCCGGCGCCGGGCCGAGCTCCCGCAGCAGCGACAGCTTGGCCGCCCAGTCGACTCGGTCCGCCACGGATGCCGCATCGCTCCGCAAATCGGCCAGCACCTGCCCCCACTCGTCCAGCACCCAATCCGTCTCGGCGTCGCGTCCGCGGAAGCGTTCGCAGGCACTCAGCCACCACCGTTGGATGTCGAGCGGCGAAACATTGAGACCGTCGTCGAGTTCGATGCTCTCGCTCAGCGTGAGGTCGTGGGAGACCTGCTGGACCGCAGCCACGGGATCGCGCAGCCGGATAGGCGCCCGCCATCCGCCCTCGACCGCATCGAGCACCAGCGCGGTTGTCGCCGCCTTCATCCCCGTCGCCCACTCGCTGCGGTTGGCGTCGCCGGCGATCACGTGCAGCCGCCGGTAGCGGGTCCGATCGGCGTGCGGCTCGTCGCGCGTGTTGAAGATGGGCCGGCGCGCCGTCGTGTTGATTCCCACCACCGTTTCGAAGAAGTCGGCGCGCTGGGATAGTTGCAACGCGCCGGAATCGCCGCCCTCGATGCCCACGCGACCCGCGCCGGCGAAAACCTGGCGCGTCGCCAGGAAGGGCACCAGCGCGTCAACGAGATCGTCGAGCGGCACCTCGCGCAGCGTCAGGAAGTTCTCGTGGCAGCCGTAGCTGCGCCCGTGATAGTCCGTGTTGTTCTTGACCAGCCGCACCCGGCCGCCGTCCAGGCGGGCGTTATGCGCCTGCTCGGCCTCGTGCATCAGCGCCTCGCCGGCGCGGTCCTGCGCCACCAAGTCGAGCACCGTGCGGCAGGCGTCGGTGCAGTACTCGGGGTGATTGTGGTCGTTGTAGAGCCGCGCGCCGTTCAGCAGCACCGTGTCGGCCAGCAGCTCCTCCCGCGTCATGCGGGAGCTCTGTTCGGTCGAGCCCAGATGGTCGTTGGCGTCGCGCGCCAGCGCGTCGACCCGCGTGCCGCGCAGGTCGCGCCGCGGGTCCTCGTCGGTGTAGTCCCAACCGCGAAACGCGACCGGCAGCGGCGCCGCGTGAATCAACATCGCCGACTCGAAGGCGAAGTCGGGCGGTCCCGCAAACCCTTCGCAATTGAGGCCGTATTCCGTCTCGATTCCGACCGGGCGATTCATACGGCGGCTCCGCTGTGCGCTATTCCCCGATGGGGATTCCGATGTCCGCGGTCACGGCGCCTTCGAGCACGACCTTCCCCAGTGCGATGTCCCACAGCGCGATGCCCTGCGACTCGAACAGGGTGATCTCGTCCGGGCTGGTGCGACCGGGCGCGCGACCGGCCACGACCTGGCCGAACTCGACCGCCTCGCCCCATTGGAAGGCCCCATCCTCGACGGCGCAGATCAGGTCGCCGCACTCAATCATCGCGCCTTCCAGATCGTCCACGAAGACCCGGTCGGCGCGGGCAACCGCGGCGCTGTCGAGCTCTCGATGCTGCGGGTGGTTGGTGCCCATGGCGACGACGTGGGCGCCGCGCTCGATCCAGTCGGCCTCGACGACGGGATCGGCGGCATTGGTGGCCGTGATCACGACCTGCGCGCCGCGCACCGCCGCCTCGGCCGTGGCCGCGGGTTCCAGGTCGGCATCCAGCTGAGGCGACATCTCGTCCACGAAATGTTGGACGTTCTCCGGGTTGCGCGAGAACACCCGCACCCGCGCCGACGGCCGCACGGCGCAGACGGCCTCTAGCTGCGTTCGCGCCTGCCGGCCTGTGCCGATGATCCCAATGGCGTCAACTTCCGGCTGCGCCAGGTATTTCACCGAGACCCCGCTCGCGGCGCCGGTGCGAAGACCGCTGAGGCGCCCGGCTTCGATGACGGCGCTCAGGGCCCCGCTGGCCGCGTCGAACAGCACAACGACGAAGCTGATGCGCCCGCCGGGAACGCTCGGATAGAGCTTGGCGCCCATGACGCCCACGCCGGGATCGGCCGCGCCCATGAGCTGCAGCGCGCCCTTTGCCGTGCGCGCCCGGCGCCGCCCCACGTTCGCCGACACTCCGAATCCCTGCCGCTCGAAGGACCCCTCGACGACGCGCAGCGCCAGGTCCATGTCGGCCAGGCGGTCCACGTCCGCTTCGGTCAAATATCGGGCCATGTCACTCCGTTCGTCTCACATGGGTTTGCCACCCGCGGTGCCGCAGCCGACCATGCCGCGAACGCCATGGGCTTTCTCGTCGCGCACATTCTATTCGTGGTGGGCTTTGCGCTCGCCCTGCGCCGGGCGCAGACCCGCGGCTACGACTTCTTCCTCATGACCGGGACGAACTACGCCACCGGCTTGGTCATCGGCGTCGTCTGGCTCGCCGTGGCCGGCACCGCGACCGTGGACGCCCCGACCGTTCTGCTGGGGATCGTGCAGGGCGCGCGCTTCTCGCTGGCCGTCGTGGCCATTTACCTCTTGCTGGTGCGCACGGGCGTCGGCATCACCTTCGTGCTATTGCGCATGTCCGTCATCGTGCCCACCGTGGCCTCGATCGTGTGGTTCAACGAACGCCCGGACCCACCCACGCTGATCGGCATTGCGCTGCTGCTCGCCGCGCTGCCGTTGCTCACGCGCAGCGGCCGCAGCGAGGACGCCCAGCTGCGGGTGTGGTGGTATTGGCCGGTGGTCATCGGCACGCTCGCCGTCACGGGAGCGGGCCTGATTGCCGCCAAGGCGTTCGTCGAGGTCGCTCCGATCGAGAATCTGCCGCTCTACGCCACGTCGACCTTCGCCGCGGCGACGGCGATTGCGCTGGCGACCTACGTCATGCGGCGGCGCATCCAGCCGGCGCCGCGTCCTGCGGTCGACGATTCCATGTCATTGGGATTCGGGCGCGGCTTCTTCCGCGAACCGCTGGCCCTTGGGGTAGTCACCGGCGTCGTCAACATGGGCCAGCTGGTCCTCATCCTGTTTGCGCTGCGCGACGTGCCCGGCACGATCGTGTTCCCCGCGCAAAGCGCCGGGTCGGCGCTCTTGACCATCGCCGCGGGCTACCTGCTGTGGCACGAGCGCCACAGCCGTGGGACGTTGGCGGGAGCTGGGTTGGCGGCGGCCGGACTGGTGCTCGTCAGCATCTGAGTCCCGCCGGGTCTGGCCGCCGTGCGGTTCGGGCGGCTAGCCTACGCCCATCGGCACTCCGGGAAGCAGCGCATGAAGATCACCAAGCTGCAATGCGATTACATCTGGACCGGCAGCCGCAACTGGCTCATCGTGCGCGTGCGCACCGACGCGGGCATCACCGGCATCGGCGAGGCGTTTCCCATCGGTCCCGATCGCGCGATTGCCGAGACGGTGTCCTACTTCCAATCCTGGATCGAGGGCTGGGATCCCTTTGACATCGAGCGCGTCTGGCACGAGCTCTACGCCGGCAGCCGCTTTCCCACCGGCTCGATCATCACGTCGGCCATCAGCGGCATCGATCAGGCGCTGTGGGACATCAAGGGACGGGCGCTCGGCGTGCCGGTTTACGAGCTGCTAGGTGGCAAGGTGCGCGACCGCATCCGCGTCTATCAGTCGCCGGAGGGCGAGACGCCGGCGGAGCTGGCCGACGATGCGCGCCGCCTGGTCGAGCGCTACGGCTTCACCGCGCTCAAGATCGGCCCGTTTGCCGCGGCCGCCGACACCTGGCCGTGGAGCCGGCAGGTCGATAGCGCCGAGGAGCGCCTGGCGGCCGTGCGTGACGCCGTCGGCCCCGACATTGACATCGGCGTCGATCCCCACGCCAAGATCTTCGAGCCGGTGCGCGCCCTAGAGATGGCGGAGCGGCTCAAGCCCTATCGCCCCATGTTCTTCGAGGAGCCGGTGCGGCCCGAGAACTTCGAGGCCCTGGCCAAGCTCACCGCCAAGAGCCCCATTCCCATCGCCACCGGTGAGGCCGTGTTCACCAAGTTCCAGTTTCGCGATCTGCTGGCGACGGGCGCCGCCGACATCATCCAACCCGACGTCGCCGCCACGGGCGGTCTGACCGAGATGAAGAAGATCGCCGCCATGGCCGAGGCGCACTACGTCAGCGTGGCCCCGCACAACCCGCTGGGACCCCTCGCGAGCACGACCAACGTGCACTTCGCCGCCACGGCGCCAAACTTTCTCGTGCTCGAGTATCACGCCGACGACGTGGGCCTGCGGGCCGAAGTCCTGCACGAGCCGCTGAAGCTCGAGGACGGCTACGTCGTCCTGCCCGACGCGCCGGGCCTGGGCGTTGACCTCAACGAGGAAGTGTTCGAGAAATACCCCTACCGAGATTGGCGCCGAGGCCGCCCCACCAAGCCCGACGGCATGCTGGCGTTCATCTAGGCCGGGGGCCAACTTGCTGGTGTTGAGGCTCGATAGCCTGTCTGCGACCTAGACGAGTGCACTCATTCAAGCCCCAACTCTCACGCTGTAATCAAGCGTCGAGAATTCTTCGGACTCGAAAGCCGGCGAATTGGGCGACCACGTCAGGCGTCGGGTAGTCCGTGCCAGTGTCGGCGCGCTTACGACATATCGCTCATCATAGCGTCGGTACATGGTTGTGAAGAAACTCTCGAAATTGGTGGGTTTGCCACTAGCCGGAAAGCTTGTCATCAGCTGCCCGATTCGGTCGGGCTGCATGTCTATGAGCGCCATCGACACTGCCTCATAGCGGCTCACGTCATCGCGAATCCCGAGCCTGCCTGTCATTTCGCTCAACGCGGCGTGAAAGCGAACGATTGCCTCGACTGGTTCACCGCAGGCGCTGATTGCAACATCGTTAGTCTTTACGCCCTTAGATTCTTGATTTGCACGAATGACGAACAAATACCCAAATACAAGTGTTGGATAGCTGATGTGAATGTTGGTGCATTCGCCGATGGTCTCTTCGAGCCTATTGGTTAGATTTCGGACTGCACCGGTCATGCCCTTGCAGGAAACTGCTAGAACGGGTCCGATTCCTTCTTTTGTGGCAACGATGTCGACACTCTTGGTCTTCAAACCCCCGAGAACAGTCGCTTCGTTGTCGGTCGCTGTCTTTGGTTCGTAGACTAGTAGGCTTTCGGTGCCACTGCGCCTGACCGTGAACGGAGGTCGCGGCACAAGATCATCGGGATGGAATCCACCCTCGATGACAAGTCGGGAAGTTACATATTTGTGAAGTGGCCGAATGTGCTTCTGAGTCTGTGTGCGTCCTTCAAACTCTGCGAAATGCCTGAATGCATATAGCCTGTTTGACCAGCTTGCTTCTAGGTGCGGCCTATTGCGTCGAGGCATAATGTCTCCAATTTCGCATGGTTGATATCGCGCTTTCGATCTCTGAATCAGGTAGGCAACTGACGACGTGTGGCGATGGGAGCACGAGTTGGGCCGCTTCGCGTAGTTCGAGTTTCAGTAGTCCACCGCCCAGTGCATGGCCCTCTAGCTCACAGCTAAGCTGAACGAAGCGCGATTGCCACACGCCCAAAAGGCTGCTGGCGCGATGCCGGTCGCGGACACGCACGACGTGCAATGCGTTTGTACAGGTCGCCGACGCCAAGTTCTTTACCAAGCTTGGCGAACGCCCTGCCATGTACGTCAGAAAGAAGTCAGGCACACGTACGTCCGGCACGGAGTACCAAGGATTGCGCATTCGGCACTTGTACGCTTCGCGGGCCTCCTGACCTGCATACGTGCTGAGGTACTTCGACACGCTGGTTGGTAGGTGCCCATTCTTGGGAAGGCGGAGCAGCATCATCGGCTCGTCGGAGCGCCGCCATGAGTCGACTGTCTGCGTCGTCAGTTCTTTACTTGGCAGCACGCGGCTGTTGCGCACGGTCGGGTGAAGGAGGCCACTTGGAATATCCATATCAGTCGCCTCGGACGGTCTGAGATGAAAAAAGTCGTTTGCGCCACTTACGTAGCCGAGGCCGATGGAGGCGACAGCACCAAGATGCACCGAATCCTGGTGCTTTGCGACGGCGCGATAGAGTGATCGGGCGCTATCGCTCAGGAGGTAGGGACGCAGGCGTCGCTTCCACACGTCCCGCCATTCACAAACCGGAATCCCAATTGAATTGAGCGGTGGAACGTCGGAGTTGCCAAGCTGCTCCACGGGTGTGAAGCGGATCTCATCTGTTGAGCCGCCGAACCCTTCAGCGAATAACAACCAGCAATCCTCGGAGAGACGCGGGAAGAGCTTTTCACGAATCGCGACGATCCTTAAGGTGTCGAAGTGTTCGACCAAGTAATCGAGGAGCGGCGCGGAGTAAGGCGCGTGGCCGATGGCCGCAGGCACGATGAACGCCATCCGCCCGCCTGTGCGCAAGAGGCCGGTGGTTGCGACCAAAAACGGCGCCCATGAAGCTGTGAGTCCTGAAAACTTGACGCCGAGATTGGCGCAGAATTCCAGGGCCCGCTTCCGCACCTGGCCCTTGAAGCTCTGATAGCGAATGAATGGCGGATTGCCGGCCGCACAGTCGAAACTCTCGTGGGTTTGTTCGGCCCAGGTAAAGAAGTCGCCCTGGTGAATCGTCGTCCACGGCGCACGTCGCTTAGCCTTGGCAGCGGCTATGGCGTCCTGTTCCACACCCCAACTATTGCGATGGGCGGCGACGAAGCGACCATCGCCGCATGACGGGTCGATGAGGCGGTCGGTGCTGTTTCGCACGGCCCAGCGAACCAGTTGCGAAGCGATCCGTTCCGGCGTGTAATACGCGCCGCGGGCCTTTTGCGAGGGGTAGGTCGCTGGCGAAAGTTGGGTCACGTGGGTGAAGTACGAACCTCAAAGCGTGTGGCAAACGTTCGGTAGTGGATTATATGCGCGGCACACGGAGCGCGGCTGCGGGGTAGGTTCCAGTAGCCTGCATGACCCATACGTCCAATCGAAGGGCCGTTGCGTCTAGGACGCCACGGCCTCCCGCAACAGCCCGCCAATCCGCCGCAGCGTCTCCGGCCGCAGCAGCCCGAAGTTGTAGACCGCCACGCGGTCCACGTTCAATTGCGCGATGCGGTCGAGGCGCGCGGCGAACTCGGGGCTGCCCGGATCCAGCTCATCGGAGCCCCACTGGCTGATCAGCAACTCGATGTCGCGACGGGCCGACCGCGCCAGCGCGACCTGCCGTGTGGCCTCGTCGGCTTCGTCGGTGGCGTCCGGCAACATCAGACCGTCGATTCGCTCCAGCAGATCGGCCAGACGCAGACCGCGGGGGCTCCAGCCGGCGGATGAGTCGGTGAGACTCAGCTTCGTGTCAGTCCCGCGCAGCGCGCGCTTCACGCCTTCCACCAGGCGCGTCGCCGTTTGCTCGCGGGCCTCCAGGTAGCCCCGGAACTCCTCGTCCGCCTCGCAGCGCGCCGCGACGACAGCTTCGAGGTCTCCATCCGCTTGTTTGCTCGACAGGCGGTCGCGCAGCTCGTTGGCGACGGACTCCCGCACCTCCTCGGCATCCACGCCGTGCGTCCGCGCCGCGGTGAGGCAGTTTTCGCAAAAGCACATCCCCGCCAGGAACCGGGTCCACGGATCGAGGTCGATCAGGATGCGCTCGCGCACCCATCCGTAGGCGAACTCCGCGTGCCCCGGCCGTTCCAACAGCGCGCTGTGCACCGGGTACTGCTCGCAGAGATCGGCCACGAGCGCGGCCAGATACTCCTGCACGTCGGGGCTCGCCGGGCAGGTTGTGGCATAGCTGCGCGCGCCCAGGGCGTTCTCCACCGCCGTATCCGGGTAGGCGCGGGCGATCCACGGCTGGAACATGCCGATGACCCAGGCGTTGAGCTGAATCCCGCGCGCCGGGGCGTGCTCGGCGGCCTGCGCGTAGGCGCCCAGCACCTCCGGCTCGTCGAAGACGCGGGGCTTGATGCGTCCGTATCGCACCGCGCGCGCCGGAAAGTACACGGCGCCCTGCTCGGAGTAATGAATCGACCGCCCCAGGTTGCGCGGCGCGAACGTGGAGATGGCGTGGTAGTTGGGGCACAGCTCGATCGCGTCGAATCCCGCGTCCCGCAGCCAGTCAAGCGCCGCCGCCACGCCCTCGTCGGCGAGATCCCACGGATAGGCCCACACGGATAGTCGCGTGCGCATGGAGGTCTCCGTATAAACCGTGGATCAATCCTAAGGTGCCAAGAGCGGAACAGTGCCGAACGATTTGCCTCTTCGTATCCCTTGGGATACACTCCGGTTGTGCTGATCGAGGTTCGCCAGACCGACGCGTACACGCGCTGGTTCAGGAGGCTGCAAGATCGGCAGGCGCGGGCGCGCATTGACTTGCGAATCCGGCGACTGTCATTGGGCAATCCGGGGGATGTCCGGCCTGTTGGCGCAGGCGTCTCGGAGTTGCGCATCGACTATGGACCTGGCTACCGCGTGTACTTCGTCCGACGCGGAGCGGATTTGGTGATCTTGCTTGCAGGCGGAGACAAGAGCAGCCAGCAGCGGGATATCGCAAGGGCGCGCAGCCTGGCGCGAGGGCTATAGGAGGAACGAGGCATGGCAACCACAGCAACGCGTCCCTGGGACCCAGCGGATCACTTGGAGACCGACGGAGACATCGTCGCCTACCTGGAAGCGGCCTTCGAGGACGGTGACCCGGCGCTCATTGCTGCCGCCCTGGGCGACGTCGCCAGGGCCCGGGGCATGACAAAGGTCGCCACGGATGCCGGGCTGGGCCGGGAAAGCCTCTACAAGGCGCTCTCACCGAACGGCAACCCGGAATTCGCCACCGTGCTCAAGGTCATGCAGGCCCTTGGTCTCCGGCTGCATGCGTCTTCCGGGTCTGCCGCTCGGGCCGAATAGTGGCCGCGGGCGACCAGCCGCAGGGGCTGCAATCCGTAGGTATTGGACCGCAACGCGTCGCCGCCTTTCCTCACATTGCCGGGGTGTATCAATTTAGGTGCACTCCGATGCGGTCGTGGACCTAAAGCGCGCCTGGGAGGACGCATCGTGACCAACGCGACCAACCCACACCTCGGTTCCTCGCTGGATGACCTACTGGATGCGGACGGCACGCTTGCCGAAGCCGAGGCCGTTGCGGTCAAGCGCGTCATTGCCTGGCAGATCGACCAGGCGATGACCACGGAACGCCTTGGCAAGGCCGAGATGGCGCGGCGGATGAATACGAGCCGGGCTTCCCTGGACCGCCTGCTCGATCCCGACAACGTCTCGGTGACGCTGCGGACGCTGCACAAGGCCGCTGCCGCCCTCGACAAGCGACTCGCGATCGAACTGGTCGACTCCCGCACGTAGCCAGACTCGAGGTTTCGCTCGTGCTAGCGGATCTTGGGCCTGGCGCCCTCGGCACGCGGGCTTGAAACGTGTTGCCGAGCATTGCCCCGGTCGAAGTCCATAATGGACCGTCGCGCGGCCACCCATTTCAAGGATTCATGCCGATGAACAACGGTCGAACCGTCTACATGAACGGCCAATTCGTGCCCGAAACCGACGCGCGCGTGTCGGTCTTCGACTCGGCGCTGGTGTGGGGCGACATGGTATTCGAGACTACGCGCTCGTTCGGGCACCGGCCCTTCAAGCTGCGCGAGCACCTGGAGCGGCTCGGGGCGTCCATGGCGGCCAGCGACATCGACTGCGGCATGACGCTGGACGAGCTGGAGAAGGCCACCGACGAACTCGTGCGCCGCAACGCGCCGCTCTATCCGCCCGATGTCGACTTCACCATCGTGCACAACATGTCGCCGGGCGTCTTTTCGCTCTACGCGGACGTTGCGCCCGAGGCTGGTCAACCGACCGTGGCGATCCACACCTGGCCGCTGATTCCCTACATCGGTCCGATGGCGGACTGGTTCGACACCGGTGTGCACGCGTACGTGCCGCGGCAGCATGCGATCCCCGGGCGCCTGCTCGATCCCAAGGTCAAGAGCCGCTCGCGGATGCACTACCGGATGGCGCTCAACGAAGCCCAGCGGCACGGCGCGGACACCTGGGCCGTGCTGATCGACGAGGACGGCTACTTGACCGAGGGCACCGGATCCAACTTCTTCGTCGTTCGCGACGGCGAACTGCTCACGCCCGAGCCGCGGCACATTCTGCGCGGGGTGACGCGGCAGAGCATCCTGGACCTGGCCGACGAAATCGGCGTGCCGGTCCGTGAGGTCAACCTCGAGCCCTACGACGTCATCGTGGCGCAGGAGGCCTTCTTCGCCTCGACGCCGTTCGTCATCATGCCGGCCACGCGCTTCAACGACCGTCCCGTCGGCGACGGCGCCGTGGGGCCGATCACCTTGCGCCTGCTCGACGCCTTCAGCGAGACCGTAGGCGTGGACATCGTGGCGCAGGCCAAGGCCTACGGCGAGCGTCTCCGCGCCGGCTAGCTAATCGTCGTCGGAGCCGCTCCGCAGATTGTGCGTGAGCACGCCGACGACGCCCGCGGCGAGTCCGCCGGCGATCGGTCCGAGCCAGTAGATCCAGTGCGACTCAAAATGCCAGTTCACGACGGCCGGTCCCAGGCTGCGCGCCGGGTTCATCGAGGCGCCGGTGGTCGGGCCGCCGACGAGGATCAGGGCTCCCAGCGTGGCGCCGAGGGCGGCGCCCGCCGCGGCCGCCGGCACCTTGCCGCTCACAGCCACCCCGATGACCACGGACACCAGAATGAACGTCAGCACGGCTTCGAGCAGGAAGGCCTGCCCCGCCCCCACGTCAGCCGCCGGCAGTGTCAGCGCCGTGCCGGGTCCCATCGGCCAGGTCCAGGCGTGCAGCAGCGCGCCCATCAGGCCGCCGGCAATCTGCGCAGCCAGGTATGGCGGAACCTGGCGCAGCGGAAATCTGCCAATCGACGCCAGACTCAGCGTCACGGCGGGATTGATGTGGCAGCCGGATACGTGGCCGATGGCATACACCAGTCCCGCCAGGATGCAGGCGTGGCCGAAGGCCGGAATGAGCAGGTCTCCGGCCGCAATGCCGCCGAACCCGACTTGCGCCATGGACGTCGTCATCATGGCGACGAACACGAGCAGCGTCGTGCCCACAAACTCGGCCAGCAAGACTCGCGGCCGCAGCGACACGATCATGGGCAATTCCAGGTTCTGGATTCCCGTTCCCCGTCTGCCCGGGGACTGGCTTTGCGGGAATGGCGACATTGTGGCGGCGCGTTGATGATTCCAGTCCCGCCGACGCGGCGCCAACGATGACCGCTTATTGAGATATGATCGCAATAGAGATTTGGCAATTGTTGACAATAGGCGCGATGGGCCGGCGTCCATCGCGCCTGACGCTTCTGGAGGTCTATGCCTGAACCACCGGCTCCAACGCACTCCCACTCCCACTCGCACTCGCACTCACACTCGCGTTTGTGGCGGCCCGGCCAGCCCATCAACCGCCGCGCGCTTCTTGGGGCATCGCTCCTCGGCGCGGCGGCAGTGGCCACGACCCCGCTGCTCGCGCAATCGGTGACCGAGGAAGAGATCGAGGCCACCGAGCAGGAAGTGGAGCGCGTTGACAGCGAGCGGCGCGCCGCCGAAGCGCTGGTGGCCGCGTCGATCGCGCGCGAGAGCACGCTGCAGCGGCAACTGGCGGTGATCGACCGCGACCGCTACCTGGCCGCCCAGCGGCTGCTCGCCGTCAAGCGCGAGCTCGAGACCGTGGAGCTCGAGGTCTTCGATATCAACCAGTCGATCGGGGATCTCAACGTCGCCTTGGCGAGCGAGACCTCCGTGCTCGAGCGCAAGGCGCGGTCGCTGTATAAGGCGGGCCGCACGACGCTGCTGGAAACGGTACTCGCGGCGGACTCATTCGCCACCGCGCTCGACCGCGCGGCGTCGCTCGAGCGGTTGCTGGCGCGCGGCGTCGCCGACATCGGGCAGCTCCGGTTGCGGCGCGGCGAGATTCAGCTGCGCACGGCCGATCTGACGGCGCGCTTGGACCGGCAGCAGGAGCTGCAAGAGGAAGCCCAGTCGATCGAGGCCGAGCTGGCGCGTCGGTCCGAGGAGCAGAAAGACCTCATCTACAGCGTGCAGCAGGAACAGACGGAGCGCCAGGAGGATGTGCGGGCCTTTGAACGCGAGTCGGAAGCCATCGCCTACCGCGTTCGGCTTTTGCGCGACATTCGCGAGCGGGAGCTCGTCGAGCTGGAGCGGCGGCGGCGCGCGGCCGAGGCGCTGGAGCAGGCGCAACGGCTCGCCAGAGACGTCATCAGCCAGCAGGGCACCGGCGCGGCGGGCCCCTATATCTGGCCGCTGCTGGGTCTCATCACCACCGAGTACGGCGGATGCACCTTCGGGCAGTGTCCCCACCTAGGCATGGACATTGCCGCCTCGTCGGGCACGCCCATCGTGGCGGCCAACGACGGCGTGGTGCTGGCCGCGGGGTTGGTGGTGCCGGGCGACCGCCGGGCGTCATACGGGATGATCGTGATCATCGCCCACAGCGAGACCGAAGAAACCCTCTACGCCCACCTGGATGACCTCACGTGGCCGCCGCCCGTGGCTCCAGGGCAGTTTGTGAGCCGCGGTCAAACGATCGGCTTCGTCGGCCTCACCGGTTGGACCACCGGCCCTCACCTGCATCTCGAATATCGCGTCGGCGGGGCCGCGAGCGATCCGCGGCAGGTGCTCGTCTAGCGCCGACCCCTACGCGAGTTCAATCCAGGCGTCGGTAGAAGCACGTCCGTTCGCCGGTGTGACAGGCGCGACCGACCGGGCGGACCTTCACCACCAGAGCGTCGGCGTCGCAGTCGATGTGGATCGACTCCACCGTCAGTGCGTTGCCCGACGTGGCGCCCTTGTGCCACAGCTCTTGCCGGCTGCGGCTCCAGAACCACGCCTCGGCCGACGCCCGCGTTGACATCCGATCGATCCTCTCAGGCGGGCTCGCGTGCCGCCGGGCTAGACGGCCGCTTTCATCTCCTGGTACTGGGCTTCCATCGTCCCGTTCACTGCCAGGGTCGCGTCGAGGCCATCCGCCAGCGTCGCCAGCGCGCTGCCGGGTACGGCGGCCAGCACGTAGGCGTCGGGGATTTCGGTGAACGTGCGCATACCGATGCAACCGAGCGAAATTGACGCCGCGTCGCGCGTCGCGGCCGTCGGCAGCACGCCGCAGGCGGGCCGCCCGAACACGCCGTCTTGCGGACCGGTCCACAGCGTGCCGCCCAGGCTCTCTTCGAGAAACATCGTCTGCTTGGGCGTCAGCCACAGGATCACGTTGTCGGGCTCGAGCGGAAACGTCGCCAGCGGACCGTAGACGGCGCCCCTCGGACCGGCATCGAAGTGGGGAATGTGCGGAATCTCCTCTTCGCGGATGTAGGCCAGCGAGCACATGTCGCCGACCAGACCCATCAGCTCTTCCTGCTTTGCCGCCGGCAGCTCGAATCCCATCACCATTGCCCCAATGGGACAGCCCATGTGCGCCGCGTCGTCGGCGAAGAACACCTGCTCCTCGGCGCGGCGCCAAAACGTGCACGCCGACGGCACCGCGTCGGTCCACGCCGCGACCCCTGACGGGCGCGCGTCGACCCGCGCCACCGCCACCGGCGGATACGCGAGGTCAAGGGCGGTCTGAAGTCGGGTGGCCAGATCGGCATGGGGCGTGGACGTCATGCGTGCTCCAAAGGCGCGGCAGGTCCGCCGGCGTCAGCAGGTAGGCACTGCCGGATTCATAAGCGGGTCACTCGATGGTGACACAACGTGGCGGGTTTGGTCTCGAGTATGTCGACCGCGGGCTGGGACGGGCGCGACCGGATCCGTCCGCTAGGACGCGGCGCTATGGCATGGCCCGCACAGCCCAAACACTTCCAGGCTGTGGCCGGTCACGGCGAATCCGGTCTGCAACTCCACGTCGTCGGTGATCGCGTCGAAGGTGCACCGTTCAATGATGTCGACCGTGCCGCATGTCTGGCACACGACGTGATGCTGATCGGGTGTCCGGCGCGCCAGATAGCGGTGCTGCTCCGGTGAGGGGTGCACCGTTTCCACGGCATCGATGTCCCGCAGCAGGTCCAGCGTGCGGTACACGGTGCTCCGTGACGCGTCGGCATTGGTCTGCTCCAGGGCGCTGACCAACTCTTCGGCCGAAATGCCTGCCGGCGCCGCATCGATGGCCGCCAGGATGACACGCCGTTGTTCGGTGACGCGGCCGCCCGCGTTCCGCAGGGCGGCGAGGGTGCGGTCGATCCAGGCAGACTTCATGGCAGGCGCATCGGCAGTGACGCGTGAAATCGAGCGGCGCGCCTCAATTGTACGGCCTTTGCCATCTGCACAGGACTCCGATCGTTACCGAAGTCACCGGTGGGCCGGTCAAGGCCTTCCTGGCGCCAGTTTTGCGGTGTGGGTGCTCTTGCCTATCCATGCCTGGCCCCGGCGGCCGGCGTGGCACAATTTCCACTGCGCTTCCGACGGCTGAGCCTCACCGCTCGAGATGATCAATCCCATCCACGCTGCGGCGGGCGCCCTCATCCGCAGTCGCCTCCAGCGGTGGTCCGGCAGCACGCTGCGGCTCAAGCTCCCCGACGGCTCGCGGCGCGTCTTCGGACCCAGCAAGGCACCTCGCCGGGTGGACGCGGAGGTCCATGACGCGCGCTTCTTCACGCGCCTGCTCCTGGGCGGTACGACCGGCGCGGGCGAGTCCTACATGGCCGGCGAATGGTCTAGCACCGACCTGACAGCCTTGCTGCATGAGGCGCTGCGCAACGGTCCGCGCCTGGGGCTGGAGTCGCACGCCAGCATGCTCGCGCGCCTGCTGAACGCCTGGCGCCACCGGCGGCGGGCCAACACCAAGGCCGGCAGCGAGCGAAATATCCATGCGCACTACGACCTCGGCAACGAGTTTTACCGCCAATTCCTCGACGAGACGCTTACCTACTCCTGCGCGCGCTGGCCGGAAGGATGTGACGACCTCGCAACGGCCCAGCGAACCAAGATGCAGGACATCTGCGACAAGCTGGATCTGGGCCCCGACCACCACGTCCTTGAAATCGGCAGCGGATGGGGTGGCTTCGCGCTTCACGCCGCCCAAGCGACCGGGTGCCGCGTGACCGGCATCACGATTTCGCAGGAGCAGCTTGAGCTCTCACGACGGCGCGTCGCCGACGCGGGCTTGGGCGATCGGGTGGATATCCAGTACTGCGACTATCGCGACCTTGACGGGCAATATGACCGCGTAGTCTCCATCGAGATGTTCGAGGCCGTCGGGCGCGCGTACTGGCGTTGCTTTTTCGAGGTCTGCGAACGGGTCTTGCGCCCGGGCGGGCGGATGCTCCTGCAGACCATCGCCATTCCCGACGCCGACGTTGGCGTGCCCTATCGCGGCGCGGGTTGGATCAGCCGCTACATCTTCCCTGGCGGTCTGCTGCCGGCCATGTGCGAGATCGCCGAGGCCGCGACGACGCCGCGCGGTGACCTCGCCGTCCGGAACGTGGATGAGATCGGTCCTCACTATGTCCGCACCCTGGATACGTGGCGCTCGCGCTTCTGGAGCCGCATCGACGAGGTGCGGCGACTGGGCTTCGACGAGACCTTCGTGCGGATGTGGGACTTCTACCTGGCTACGTGCTCGGCGGCGTTTGCCGCCGGGCACACTCGCGACGTCCAGGTGCTGCTCGAGCACGTGGGGGAAGCCACGACGCCATCCGACCAGGTCATCGCCGCCGGCGCGGTCTTCTAGCGGACTCGTCCCAATATTGAGTTGAATGCGGCGCGGCAATCTCTCACCCTTTCTAACGAAGGGCGCGTCCTGACGCGCCACACCACAAAGGTTGTCGAGACTGCCCATGGTGGAGGCCCTTCGTGACCTCTGACGCCGTGCCCGCCGTCCGGCGGAACGTTCCCGAGGCCGACGCACCCTCACGCTGGTCGCCCGTGACGCGCAATCTCCCATTCGCCACGGTTCATGCCCTGGCGCTTGCGGCGATTTGGACAGGCGTGAGCTGGCCGGCGGTGGTGGTGTGCCTGGGGTTCTACTGGATGCGAGTGCTCTTCATCACCGGCTTCTATCACCGCTATTTCTCCCATCGGAGCTTTCGCACCTCACGCGTGTTTCAGGCGGTGATTGCCTTCCTTGGCACGACGGCCATTCAGAAGGGCCCGCTCTGGTGGGCCGGTCACCACCGATTTCACCACCGGCACTCGGACGAGGAGGAAGACGTTCATTCGCCGCTGCACGGGGGCTTCTGGTGGGCGCATGTCGGCTGGCTCATCCGCGTCAGCCGTGACGATACCCGCTGGGAGGAGGTCAAGGACCTGGCGCGCTATCCCGAGTTGCGCTTCCTGGAGTCGCACTACCGCCTCGGCATTCTTTCGTTTGTGGGCGGTGTGATCGGCCTTGGATTCTGGCTGGAGCATTCATTCCCGAGCACGGGCGTCACCTGGGGACAGGTGCTCGTGTGGGGCTTTGTCATCAGCACGGTGATGCTGTGGCACACCACCTATCTCATCAATTCCGGCGCCCACATGTGGGGTAGCCGCCGTTTCGACACGAAGGACACGAGCCGCAACAACTTTTGGCTGGCGTTGGTCACCATGGGCGAGGGATGGCACAACAACCACCACCGCTACCCAGGGTCCGAGCGCAACGGGTTCTATTGGTACGAAATCGACATGACGCACTGGTTCCTCACCATGCTGAGCTGGTTTGGTCTCATTTGGGACCTGCGCCGCCCGCCGCGCCACATCTACGAGAGCGCGACGAAGTAGCGGCGGCCGCACGTCTCCCTCGCAGGCGTGCGGCGCAGGGGCGATTCGCGAGCCACCCTTTTTCAGAGGTCGCTCGATACGGTGAGTTTTGCCTCTTGCCCGCCGGCTGCGATCAGCTAACACTGTGAGAACGGCGATCGGAGGGGCACCTTGCGCGTAGCGCTCACCGGCGGCAGCGGGCTGATCGGCACTGCGGTCACCGCCGCGCTCCAGGCCGAGGGGCATGAGGTGCTGCAACTGGTCCGGCCGCCGCGGCGTGCCGGCGCCGGACAGATTGCCTGGGACCCCGTGGCGGGCACCATCGACGCGAGCGGCCTCGAGGACCTCGATGCCGTCGTGCACCTGGCCGGTGAGCCGACCACCGCCTGGCGTTGGACGGCTGCCAGGAAGCGCCGCATCTACGCCAGCCGGGTGGACGGAACGCGGCTGCTGGCGGAGACGCTGGCCGTGTTGCAGTCGCGCCCGCGCGTCTTCGTGTCCTATTCCGCCGTGGGCTATTACGGTGACCGCGGCGACGAGGTCCTGCGTGAGGACAGTCCGCCTGGGTCGGGCTTTCTGGCGAAGGTCGCGACCGATTGGGAGGCCGCCGCTCACTCCGCCGCCGGCCGCGAAATCCGGGTAGTGCATCTCCGCGGCGCGCCCGTGGTGGCGGGCCACTCCGCGTTTCTGACGCGTCAGGCGCCTGCGTTCAAGCTTGGGCTCGGCGGCCCCCTGGGTAGCGGTAGCCAGTGGTGGCCGTGGGTGGCGCTGGAGGATGTCGTGGGCGTCGTGCGGCACGTGCTCGCGCGCGACGACCTGCGCGGGCCCATCAACCTCGTGGCCCCGGAGCTGTGCACCAATCTCGAGTTCGCGCGCGCCTTGGGTCGCGTGCTAGGCCGACCGGCGCTACTGCCGGCGCCGTCGCCGGTCCTGCGCGCCATGATGGGTGAGATCGCCGACGAGATGCTGCTGGCCAGCCAGCGAGTCGAGCCGGCTCGACTCGTCGCCTCTGGGTACCACTTCCACTTCCCGATGCTGGAGCCCGCCCTGCGCCATGCGCTCGGGCGTCCGACTGCCTGAGGCTCGACCGCCGCGCGACGGTGCGCGAGACTGCCGGCGTCCGGCGCCGCTCGACGGGTGAGGAAAGCCATGCTCAGCACTGAGGGATGCCGCGCGCGCACGCGCCGCTTGCTCGAATGCGTCGACGCCGATGTGGAGGCGCTCGTCGTGACGCGGCCCGAGCATGTCTTCTATCTGGCCAACTACATGCCGTCGCCCAACGACATCCACCACCGGGCCCCGCAATACCTGATCATCGAGCGAGGCGGCCCCGCGACCCTCATCCTTGACGGGTTCGCCAAGCTCGACGTCCAGCCGGCCGTTGACGAGGTTATACACGGACCGTGGGGCGTGGCGGAGCCGGACCTGACCCGCGCCAACTGCACCGCCCAGGCGGCGATCGACTTGCTCGGGAGACTTGGAAGCCAGGTGATCGGCGCCGAGGTTTCCGCGCTGCCGGCTTCCGTTGCCGCTGCCGTCCGAGAAGTGCGGGACATCGAGCCCCACCTGGGCCGCATGCGCCAGGTCAAGGATCCCGACGAGTTGGCCCTGATCCGCGCCGCCGTGCGGGTTGGCGAGGCCATGCACGCAGCCTCGTGGGAATGCCTGGCGCCCGGCATGCGCGAGATCGACGCCTACGCTGCCATCGTGACCGCCGGTTTGGAAGTGGCCGAAGGCCCGTTCGTGATGATGTGTGAGTTCATCTCCGGTCCCCGGGTCGTGCCGCGCCGCGGCGACCCCGGCCCGCGCGTCATGGAATCCGGCGACAACGTCGTCATGGACCTGTTCCCTTACGTCAACGGCTACCGCTGCGACCTCACCAACACCATCACCCTCGGCGGGCGGCCCACACCGGAGCAGCAGGACGCCTTCGATGCCGTCCACGAGGCGTTGACGGCCTCCGAGGCCATGATTCGGCCCGGCGTTCGCGCGCAGGAAATCTACGCCGTGCAGGACACCGTGCTGCGCCGCGCCAACCCGGACTGGGGCCTTCCGGGCCACGCCGGGCACTCGCTCGGTCTGGAGCACCCCGAGGCCCCCGATTTCGTACCCGGCGTCGAAGGCGAGATCCTGGAGGGCATGGTCATCGCCCTCGAACCCGGTGCCTACGGCATGCCCTTCCACGGCGTGCGCCTGGAGCACAACTACCTGGTCACCGCCGAGGGATTGAAGCGGCTGTCGAATCACCGCCTGGGGCTGGTTTAGCCCGAACCGCCCAACCGCTGCCCGTCGGGGGACGCGGTTGACCGTTGACAGCGCATGCGGGAAGGTCAATGCACCACCGACAAACCTGTGACGGAGGCGGCGATGGCCGTTGAGGCGGCGACGCGGCGGATTGACGATCGGGACTGGGCGGCGCTGACCCTTGGCGAGCGCATCCGGCAGATCGAGGTCGAGGGCTACCTGGTCCTCCCCGACTTGCTCACGCCGGAGCGGGTGGCCGAGCTCAAGGCCGTGACGGCCACCTGGGAGACGATCGCCACCGACTACAGCAAGAGCCAGCAGGTCCGTCCCGGCGTGGAGTTCGCCGGTGGGCTGATCAACGATCTCATCGCGAATCCGCCGACGCTGGAGTTCCTGCGCGCGCTTTGTGGACCGGAGATCATCCTGATGTCGGTGGCCTATGCGCGTTCAGAGCCCGGCCATCCCGGCATCAGCCTGCACACGGACGGCCAGCCGTACGGATCCAAGATCTTCGGCTATGGCGGCAGCGCCCCGTTCCTGGTGCGGGTGCTCTACTACCTCGACGACCTGACCCCGGAAGTGTCGCCATTCCGGGTCGTGCCGCGGTCCCATCTCTCCTTTCACTCCGACGCGAATCCCTACCTGCGGTTCGAGGGTCATCCCGAGGAAGTCATGGTGCCGGCCAGGGCGGGATCCGCCGTGCTGATCAATCACCGGGTATTCCACGGAAACTTCCCCAACACGGGGGATCGGGCGCGCGAGATGATCGCCATTGCCTACCGGCCTGCCTGGGCGGGACCGCAGGGCGACGTGCCGGCCTGGGACCCCGACGCCGTGGCGGCGCTGCCCGACCACGTGCGCCCGCTATTCGCCGATCGCAACACCCGGCACTGGATTCCCGAGGGCGGAAACAAGCCGGAGGGGATGAAGTCCGAGGCGCCGGGAATGAACCCCAGCCGCTGGGAGCTGGCTTAGCGGTTCGGCGCTACTCCGAGGCCGGCGCCTCGTTGCCCCACTCGTAGGACGGCACGCGCACGTTGCGCTCCTGCAGCGGCAGCGCCACACGCGCGCCGCCCTGGAGATGCGACTCGTGGAAGGCGAAGCCGAGCTCGGTCACCAGGCGCGCGCGGTCCAGCCCGCAGATCGAGGGCCGGCCGTCGCGAATCGCGGCCACAAGGTCCCCGACGGCCACGCGGCCCGCATCGGCCAGACCGCCTCGGTCGGGCAGCTCCAGCGGCTCGGCCGCCAGGCCCTCACGACCCATATAGCCGAACCCCTCGCGCACGCGCCACACCAGGGCGTCGCTGGCGTCGTTGGTCACCAGCAGCCGACCTTCGGTCCCCAGGACTTCGTAGGCGTGACTCGGCGCGCCGTCCCGCATGACGTGCGCAAACTTGCCGTCGCCCCAGCCGAACATGCCACGGCCCGGCGGGTCCAGCCGGTCCCGATGATCCGCCGGTAAACCGGACAGATCGTTCACATAGCCGGCGGCCCAGGTTGGCTCCGGATGCCCCGCGAGCGTGAGCATCACGTCCAGCCAGTGGCAGCCGTGATTGAGCAGTTGCGCCAGGCCAAACCCGAACACCGCCTGAACCTCGCCGATCAGTCCGTCCGCCAGCAGCTTGGCCAGGTGCACGTAAGGCGGCCACCAGGCGCGGTCCAGGCCATAGACCACGCCCACGCCGTGGCTCTCGCACGCGTTGACGATGCGATCGACCTCGTCCATCGTCGTGCACAGCGGCTTCTCGAAGAACACGCCGCGCGCTCCGGCGGCCACGGCCTGCTCGCATTGATCCGCGTGCATGGTCTGCCGCGTGGCGATGCAAACGATGTCGGGATCGACCGCTTCCAGCATGCGCGGGTAGTCGTCGAAATCGGGGATGTGGTCGCCCCAGACCGCCTTGAACGCTTGGCGCGTCTCGTCGCCGTAGTCGAACACGCCCACGATCTCGGTGTTGGGCACCGCGTCGAACGCTGCCGCCCAGTTGTGGCTCTGTCCAATGCGATCGAGCATGCGGTGGCAGCCGGCAATCGCCACCCGCAGCGGACGACCCGAGGCACTCATCCGGGAGCCGCCTGATCTTCCTTGGGCTTGATGTCGTGGTTCATGGCCCATTCGGGGTAGTACTGGCGCATTTCGGCGCCGGGAGCCGGCGCCCCCAGCGGCTGCGGCGGCATGCGGAACGGCCCGGGCACCGCGATCATCTCGCTCCAGACGTGGACTAGTCCCAGCGCGTGTGAGAGCCGCGACGAGGGCACGTTCCAGGTCGAGGTCGTCCACCACACCAGCTTGCCCTGCTCCAGGATCCAGCGCCCCGCCGCCGCCGCCACGGCCCGTCCCATGCCGCGCAGTTGCTGGTCGGGCGCCGAGTCGATGCCGATTTCGAGCAGCTCGTCGCTCTCAACGCGAATCGCCGCCAACGAGACTAGCTGGCCCTCGTTGAAGATGCCGAATCCCCCGATCGCCTCGTCCACGAAGCAGTGCCAGTAGACCTTGGGATCGGCCAACGATCGAATCTCCTCGCTGCTGAGATAGACCGGACGCGGGTCGTCCGCTTGGCAAAAGCTCTCCTCGTCGGCCGCCATGCAGAAGTAGGGCCCCCAGCCGGTGAGTCCGTGGGGAAGCGTGGCGCGGCTGATCTCGTAGGCGCCGTAGATCGAAAAGAGCAGGTCGTACGTCAGGCCGCCAACGGCTGCTTCCAGTGCCGGCGCCCAGTCTGGTCGGACCGTCACCACGCCGCGGCCGCCGAGCCCCACGGCCAACACCGGGGGATCGAGCTTCAGGCGGGCGTCCAGCGCAACGACCGGCACTTCGGGCGTCGCCAGCGCCTCCGGCGATGCCCCCAGCCGCCCTTCCAGCCAGGGCATCAGGCGGCGGCGCAATCGCTCAACGGCCATCGAAGCGGTCCCCCCGACGTCAACGGATCCTTGCCGCGGAGCGATTCGCCCCGCGGCCCACATTCACGCCGGGATCGTAGCAGCCATTTGCGACCGCGCCCCTGATCGCGGTGTAACCTTGCGACAGTCGTCGATGTCCAAGGATCGCCGGTGAACTACCAGGGGCCGCAGGGGCACAACCAGGGGCCGCGGCGGAGCAACCTCAAGTTCTTGCTTCTCGCCGCCGGCATCGTGCTGTTCTTCGTGGCGATCAGCGCCATGATGTTCTGGGGGGCGGCTACCTGCGGCGAGGCCATGCGGAGGGAAGCGGAAGCTACGCCGGAGGCCACGCCCGCCCTGCCGCCGGCGGGATCGCAAGCCGTCGACGAGGGCTTCGGTCCGGTGCAGCTCATTGGCGTGCTGCTGCTCGGCGGCGGCCTCTACTACTTCTGGCGCCGCCAGCGGTCGCTCTATGAGTCCATCAAGGCCCGCGAGGGACCGACGCTCAACACCCGCGTGCGCAGTTCGATCGCCCAGCTCAACGTCTCCCACGAAGGCGAACCGGTGATCGAGGAGCGAATCCGGGGCATCGAGGAGCTCGGGAAAATCGTGAACGAGTCGCCGCAGGACTACTGGCCGGTGATGGGCGTGCTGAGCCTCTACGTGCGCCAGAACGCTCGGCTCGACGCGGAACGCACGGACGATCCCGAGATCGTGCGCCCGGACGTGCAGATGGCCATGGCCACGATCGGGGCTCACCGCCACACGCGGCGTGGCAGCGACCGGCTGGACCTCTCCGACACGGACCTCCGCGGCGTCCATTTGCCGGGCGCCCACCTCGAGCGCGTGAACCTCTCAGGGGCGCGACTGGACGGCGCCGTGCTGATCAACGTCCATCTCGGAGAGGCCGACCTCACCGGGGTCAACCTCACGCGCGCGGATCTGCGCGGCGCTCAGGGTCTCACGAGCGCCCAGTTGGACGCGGCCATCACCGCCAGCTCGACCCAGCTTCCGGAGGACGTAGCGCCTTAGGAGCCTCCAAAGTTACCTGGGCATTCTCGACGGACGCCACCGAACGTCAACATAGTCAGCGAACCCCGGGTCGGACAAAGTCTCCTAGGCTCAAGGATTTGTCGTTCGACTCAGTCTATTGGGAGTTCTGCTCGATAAAGCTGAGAGTCTCCTCAGCGTCAAGTGAACGTGTTGTGTTGCCCACCCTGACGTAGAACTCGCGCCCCCTTTGACCCGACATGAATGCCGGTTCAGCCGACCTTGAAGTGTCGACGACACAGACCGGCTTCCCATCCACCGAGTCAATCCTACTGACTACATAAGGGCTGTACAGGATTCCTAACCTGTCCACCACGAGCGAATTCAGTTGCTGGAGAAACCGGTCTTGCGACTCGCCGACGAGACTCAAGTCTCTTTCAATCCCGAATACTTGTCCGCTGTCTTCGACTCCGATCAGCAAAGTGCCGCCTTCCGTATTCATGAAGGCCACTATCGTCTTGAGAACAGCATCCCTAAGGCCCTTGTTCTGTCGACCAGCTACGACATCCCACTGCAAAGTGCTCTTGAACTCGAGGCCCATTCCCTCGCCCATGTCAATTAGCTCGCTCAAGGGTCGGGAGTGTGATGGGCCCTCTTCACTGGCTAGATTCTCAAGCATTTGATTTACACCGGTAGCGAGCAACTCCCTCCGGACGCGGAGAAAGTCCCGGTATCGTTCCAGCTTCCAAAGTTCACTATCCATCGGTATGAACTGACTCTCGAGGGACCCAGGAAACCTCTCTTCGACTTCTGGAATATACTCTTCCGGTATTCGGCTTCCGATACTTAAGTTAGTTGGACCGCTCAGAAAGGCTCTATTCGCTATGGCGTTCACCAGTTTCCGGTCGACATGGCTGTCCGGGCTAAAGCCATTCTTGTAAAGCTCACTCTGGGGGAAGATGTGGTGGCTGTGGATGCCAAACGTGTCGTCCACCGGTGAAGTCAGCGATAAGCCATTGAACCAGTCCACGGCACGATTGGCCTTTACCAACACGAGACTCATTCGATAGAGCGGGTGCGCGGCACCGCGTCCCTCGAAATCGTCCGGCAACACCTCCAAGCGGCCGCGTTGGTCTACGATCTGGTTCAACAGGGTCTCCCACGGGGCATCTTCCCTATTCACGACCGTGACATCGTGCTCCAAACGCGTGTTGGTCTGGCTTGTATATCTTTGATGTACTAGAGCGAGGTAAAGCCAGTGCAAGGCCCGCCGCAGGGATGATTCCGACTGAAACTTGCAGTCGTGAAGTGTTAAGAATCGAACGATCGGGATAAGCGGGTTAGTTGAGCTCATTTCACGTGTCGAATGAATGTAGGCTCGGCCGGGAAGGACATGGGTTAGATAAGCAAGTATATTGGAGAGCTTTGACCACCCATCTTCTAGTCGGACTCGCTCCGCCGAATGAATGTGTTCAAAGAGGGCGTGACCAGTGACCGTACACACCAACGCTCGTGTCATAAAGGTCAAGTCATATTCGAATCTCTGTTGTCGCAAATCATCCATTCTGGCCTTCAGAGTCCTTCTGGCCTGAGACCACTTGCCAGTTATATGAGTGAGGGCGAGTTCAGCTTCAGTCAGCTGAGTTCCCTGGCTGTTGAGTCTGTCGAACACGTCGATCGCGTCGTCGAGAGAGGCTTCGTCAGGTACGATTTGGACTGGTAGATCTGCGTCCCTGATGTTTCGGAGTTTGCTCAGATGGAGTTCGTATAGTTTCGCCTGCTGAAATGCGGACTCATCCTCGCCCACTGTTTCTTGGGCAACTCGGAACACATCCACAGCGTCCCCGCGAAAACAGTCAACCACTCGGACCCATCGGGGGTTATCTCTCATTCGTACTGGCTGAAAGTATTGAAAATCTCCGTCGGATAGGTTATAGAATAGATCCCTAATATCGTTGGTTATATCCTGGCTAAGGTAGTATGGAGGGATTTCTCCCGAAATAAGCAAATAAAGCGTCGTCAGTCGTTGCTGGCCGTCCAGAATGACCTGGACGGTCCCTAGGCGCTCCGGCATGGTGTCGACGTTCTTGAGCTCCGGCGGTTCTTGGGTCTTCCAAAAGAGGAGGCCCCCGACCGGGTATTTGCGCGTCAACGAAACCAGAAGCTGCTTTGCCTGTTCCCTTGACCACACGTACTCACGCTGAAACTCAGGGAGGACGAGATTCTGGTTTCTTATGTCGGAGACGGCTTCGTTGATCTTCATCGCCCTAGGACGTCGTGGTCCGCCCTTCGGCCGTCATCGGCCAGTCGGCCGTGGATGACTCCTCGCCCATGCGCTGATCCACCAGCCCACGCGCCGCGTCCACGATGCCGTCGACGCTCAGCCCATGCGCCGCGCGCAGGCTGTCCGCGGGTCCATGATCCAGGAAGCGATCCGGCAGGCCCAGACGGCTCACCGTGATATCGCGCCGGCCGTGGTCGGCCAGCAACTCGAGCACGGAGCTGCCGAAGCCGCCCATGCGGTTATGGTCCTCGATCGTCACCACGCGTCCGGTCCGCTCGGCGGCTTCCACGATCAGTGGCGCGTCAAGCGGCTTGACAAAGCGCGCATTGACGACCGCGGCCTGAATGCCGTGGTCGGCGGCCAGGATTCCCGCGGCTTGCAGCGCCGGATGCACGCCCCACCCGATCGGCAGCAGGGCGATGTCGTCGCCTTGGCGGAGCACCTCGCCGCGGCCGATGGGCAGTTGGCGCAGGGGCTCGTCGCAGGGCACCCCGCGGCCCGCCCCGCGCGAATACCGAATCGCGAATGGCCGATCCGATGCGATGGCGGTCGCCAGCAGGTGCCGCAGCTCGTTTTCGTCCTTGGGCGCCGCTACCACGAGATTGGGAATGGCTCGCAGATAGGCCAGATCGAGCACCCCGTGATGGGTGCGACCGTCGTCACCCACGATGCCGGCGCGATCGACGCCCAGCACGATTGGCAACTCCTGAATCGCGATGTCGTGCACGATCTGGTCGAAGGCGCGCTGCAGGAAGGTGGAGTAGATGCACACAACCGGCCGCAGACCCTGGGTGGCCAGGCCGGCGGCCAGCGCCAGGGCGTGACTTTCGGCGATGCCCACGTCGTGCACGCGTCCCGGCAGCGCCTCTTGCAGGTCGGCGAGCGCGGTGCCTTCGAGCATGGCCGCGCTCACCGCGACGATTCGCGGGTCATCGAGCGCCAGCTCGGCCAGGGTTCGTGCCAAGACTTTGCTGTAGCTCGGCGCGGCGCTGGCTCCGACCGCCTGAGCCGTGCCCGGCTGATGCAGCGTCACAGGATCGACTTCCGCCTCTGGCAGGCCGCGTCCCTTTTGCGTGAACACATGCACGGCAACCGGCCGGCGGCGCTCCTTTGCTTCGTGCAACACCTCTTCAAGGCTGCCGAGGTCGTGGCCGTCCATGGGACCCAGGTAGTCGAAGCCAAACGCCGCAAAGAACTCCTGGGCGGAGCCCGAAGGCGAGGTGGGCGCGGTTTCGCGCTGGGCCGGAGTGAAGCGGCTGTCAGGTGCGGGCGGCGTCCAGTCATAGTGCCGACCCTGGCCCAGGTTGCGGCCCAGCGCCCCGACATTGGGCGAGATCGACATGCCGTTGTCATTCAAAATGAGCACCAGCGGCAGGCCGAGATCGCCCGCATGGTTGAGCGCCTCGAAGACGACCCCGGAGGTGAAGGCGCCGTCGCCGATCACCGTGACGACCGAGGCGTCGTCGCCGTGGACCCGGCTGGCCAGGGCCACACCCGCGCCGGCCGACACGCCCGTGCCCGCGTGCCCGGCGCCCATGACGTCGTGCGGGCTCTCCTCGCGCGCCGCAAACCCCGAAAGGCCGCCCGGTTGGCGTAAGGTCTTGAAGTCGTCGGCGCGTCCGGTGACAAGCTTATGCGCGTAGGCTTGGTTGCTCGTGTCCCAGATAATCGGGTCCCGGGGGCTCTCGAAGACCCGGTGGAGGGCCAGCGTCAACTCGACCACGCCGAGATTCGAGGCGAGATGACCGCCGTTGGCCTGAACCGTGTCGATGATCTCGGCGCGAATCTCGTCGGCCAGCGTCGCCAGCTCGTCGGCGGCAAGCTGGCGCAAATCGGCCGGCTCACGAATGCGATCGAGAACTCGGTTCACAATGCCCCCTCGGCCAAGACCGGCCAACTCCCGATGGTGCCTGCTTTATGACCAACGTGCAAAACCGTGAACGCCGTCGCCCGCGGGTGCTCAGCCTGGTCGAGTTGGCCGGCCCGGCAGTGGACCGCCTGCGGCGTGTGGCGGACCTCACGCTGCGCCCGTGGACCGAGACCCACGAGCTGGTGGACCCGATCGAGCTTGCGGCGGAGATCGAGCAGCACGGCTATGGCGCCCTGTTCATCGAGGCGGACTTCGTACTGGAGGAAACGTTCACAAACGCGCCGACGTTGCGGTTCGTCGGGGTGTGCCGCGTTGACCATAGGCACGTGGACCTTGACGCGGCCGCGGCTGCCGGCGTGGTCGTCGCCAATACCCCGGGTCGCAACTCACAGGCGGTTGCCGAGCTCACGCTGACGCTCATGCTCAACCTGATGCGCCCGGTGATCGAGGCCTCTCACTTCGTTGGGGAAGGCGCCTGGGCCGATCCCACCGCCGGATACTTCGAGTTTCGGGGCACCGAACTCTGCGACCAGACCATTGGGATCATTGGCCTCGGCGCCATTGGGCGGCGCACGGCCGCGTTGCTGCGGCCCTTTGGTTGCCGGATTCTGGCCAGCGATCCGGCGGTCACGCCGGAAGAAATGCAGGCGCTCGGCTGCACCGCCGCATCGCTCGATGATCTGCTCGCCGCCTCAACCCTGGTCGCGGTGCACTGCCCGGCGCTCCCACAGACGCAGGGCCTCATCGACGCCGCCGCCCTGGCCAAGCTGCCGGCCGGGGCGCGCCTGGTCGCCACCACCGGCGAGGGGGTGGTGGATACCATGGCACTGGCCGCCGCTCTCGCGGGCGGCCGGCTTGCCGGCGCCGCCCTGGACGTGTTCGAGACGCATCCGCTGCCCCCCGATCACCCGCTGCTTTCGGCGCCGAATGTGATCCTCCTGCCGCACATCGGCGGCGCGACGGATGTCACCATTGCGCGGCACTCGGACATGATCGTGGACGACTATCTGCGCTTCCTGGCCGGTGAGCCGCTCCGCCATCCGGTTCCGCCGGACGTGCCTTCATGACGAGTGCGGCCGCCCATCTCGGCGTCGACATCGGCTCGTCGGGAACGCGGGTGGTGGCGCTTGATTCGACGGGCAAGATTCGCGCCGTTGCCCGGCGGGCGCGGCCGCGAAAGCCCATGGTCATCACCGACCTCGAGCGACACCTCGACATCGAGCGCATTTGGTCCGAGGTGGAGTCGTGTCTGGCTGAAGTCGCCGCTCAATGCGGCGAGGTCCGCTCGCTCGGGGTGTGCGCCCTGCGCCAGACGCTGGTCCTACTGGACGACGAGGACGCGGTGCTCTTCGCCTCGGGCAACGACGACCTGCGAGCGTCGCTGTACGGCGCCGCCGTCGACGCCGCCCACGGGGACGCGCTGATGCGGCAGGCGGGCCGCGCGCTTTCCGTGATCTGTTGGCCGGGCAAGCTCGCCTGGCTCGCGGCCGAAGCGCCCGAGGTCACGGCGGAAGCCCGCGCATTGACGACGCTGGAAGGCTGGATCGTCCGGCGACTCACTGGCGCTGAGTCACTCGGATCGGTGAGCGCCGGCGAGACCGGCGCGCGGTCGATCCCCGGGCAGCGCTGGCTGGAGTCCGTGTTGCCGGAATGGACCCGATCGCTGCTCCCGCCGGTCGCGGGCGACGCGGCGACCGCGCGGCTCTCGGCCGGGCGCGCCCGGCACCTCGGGCTTCCCAAGGGTCTGCCCGTGGCGATGGGCGTGCCGGACACGCATTCGGCTGAGCTGGGCTCGCGGAGATCCGATCTGTCCGACGGCGACTGCGTGACCGCCGGCTGGAGCCTCACGACCCTCCGGCCCCAGGCGGCCTGGGACGCCGAGGCCGCCGCGTGGCGCGGCCGGCGCCTCGGCGGCGGCTGCCTGGCCGAGAGCAACGCCGGCGACGTGGCCAGCGGGTATGCCTGGCTCGGCCAGGGCGGCGAGGGCGAGTTGACCGACCTGGCGAGCCCGACCGACTCCGCCGCCGAGCGCGGGATCTTCGCCACGACCGGCGCTCGCGTCATGGACGCGGCGACCGCGGGTCTCGGGGCCGCCGGCGTGGTGTCGCCCCTTCCCTTTGCCGACGGCGTGCCCACGCGTGAGCTGCTGGCCACGGCGGTGCTGGAAGACATTGCCTTTGCCGTGCGGGGCAACCGCGAGCGCCTGCCGCCGCCAATCGTGGACGACGCGCCGGTGCGCTTGACCGGCGGATTCGCCGCTGCTTCCGCCGCCGGACCGATTCTGGCCAATGTGCTCGGTACTCCGGTGGCGGCATTCCCCGGCCTTCCGGTCGCGGCCATCGGCGCGGCAATGTGCGGGGCGGCCGCCGCCGGTGATCTCACGCTGGACGAGGCCGCGGCCCAGCTGGCGCCCGCGCCGCGGCTGCACCAACCGGACCCGTCGTCCGCACGCGCGTACGATGGTCACTACGCGTGTTGGATGGACCTGCGAAGCCGGTTGGAGGCTTTTGTGCAAGAGACGCTATGAACGCCCGAGCCGCGCGCGCCGCCGTGCTCGAGGCCAGGCAAGCCATGTACCGCGAGGGATTGGTCGTGGGCACGGCGGGCAACGTCAGCGTCCGCGCCGATGGTCACACCGAGGCCATGCACATCACGCCCAGCCGCATGCCGTCCGACGAGACGACGGTCGACGACATCGTGACGGTGACCTTTGACGGCGACCCTGTCGAGGGCGACCGCATCCCGTCCGTCGAGTGCCTGATGCACGGGGCGGTCTATCGGGCGCGGGAGGACGTTCGCGCGGTGGTCCACGCGCACCCCGTCTTCTCCAGCGTGCTGGCCGTGCGCCATGAGGCAATCCCGCCCATTCTCGACGAGCAGGTGGTGTACGTCGGCGGTGAGGTGGCCGTCAGCGACTACGCCCCGTCCGCCACCGAGGAGCTGGCGGAGGCGACCGTGGCCGCCCTGGGTCCGCGGATGGCCGTTCTGCTGGCCAATCACGGCACCCTCGCGGTGGGATCCGACCCCGAGCACGCGCTCGAGGTCACCCGGCTCGTCGAGCGTCTGGCCCAAATCTGGTACTTCGCCGACGCCCGACCGGGGAGCCGGATGCTGCCCGACGACGTGGCGGCCGCTGAACGCGATATCTTTCACATGCAACGACAGGTCGAGGTCGATCAATGGCGCTGAAGGTTCCGGGATTCCTGCTGCGACGGCTCTATGTGAAGGGCAGTCTGCGCGCCACGGACGACGGGTTCGCGCTGGATTTCATGAACACGCTCGGTTCGGGATACGCCCGACGCCTGCTGCCGGTGGTGGTCAACGGCGCCCAATTGGACTTGGCGAACTGCTACTTCGTGGTTGACGGCGTCGAGCACGGGTTTGCCGACGTGACGCCCGAAACGCCGTTCAGCCTGGCGATGAACCGAACGTCGACGCTGGGCGTGCGTGGCGTCGCCTTGCCCGACGGCCCGGTCACGCTGCGTCTCGGCTTCGAAGTGCAGGGACTTGGAGACCTGTCTTTCGAGATCACCGACGAGGCCGCCTAGCCGGCAGCGCGCCGCGGTGAGCGGCTCGCGCCCGGACTAAGATGCGCTGCTTCGTCACCGGAGCCACCGGCCAGCTCGGGAGCGCGCTCGTCCGCGAGCTTGTCGCCGCCCGCCACCACGTCACGGCGCTGGTATTGCCCGACGACCCGTGGGCCGCGCCGGCGTTCGAGGGCCTTGCGGTCCGCGAGACGGCCGGGGACGTGCGAGATCCCACGTCGTTTCCCGACGAGACCTTCGACTGGGTCTTCCACCTGGCCGCCAACCAGTCGTTTCGCCAGCGCGATCATCGACTCCAATGGGCCGTCAACGTCGACGGGGTGGCCAACCTGCTCGCCTGGCTGGGAGAGCACCGGCCGTCGCGATTCGTCCACGTCAGCTCGCTCGCGGCGGTGGGGCTCGCGGAACGGCTCGAAACGCCGATGGACGAGATGACACCGTTCAATGCCGAGGAGCACGGGCTGCTGTACGCCATGTCCAAGCAAGCCGGAGAACGGCTGGTGCTCGAGGCGGCATCGCGGGGACTCCCCGCCGTGGTGGCCAATCCGGGCACGGTGCTGGGTCCCTGGGACCGGAGCGGTCACGCCTGGCGCATGCTGCGCCCACTCGTTCGCCGACGGGTGCGCGCGGTTCCGCCGGGCGGCAACAGCCTGGTCGACGTGCGTGACGCGGCGCGCGGACTGGTGGCCATGGCCGCCGACGGACGGGTTGGTCAACGCTACCTGCTCACCGGTCACAACCTCACCTACCGACACCTCGCGAAGCGGGTGGGAGGCATCGCCGGCGTCACCGGGCTGATCATCACCCTGCCGCGTTGGCTTCTCACGGTGATCGGCGTCACGGTCGAGCCGCTCGCGGACCTTGTCGGCATCGATCCGCCGATTGCCCGCGATGAAGCTTTCACCGGGACGAGCTACCTGTACTTCAATGCCAGCAAGGCCCATCGGGAACTGGAATTCCGGGTGCGGCCACTCGACGACACGATCCACGACTCCCTGGAGTGGTACGCCGCCGCCGGCTTCAGTTAAGCCCCAGGCGCGCCCGCTAGGTCTGCTCCCTCTCCGCGCTGTGACCGAGCGTCCGCGTTTGCTGCCTCTCCCACGGGGCGAGGGTTGGGGTGAGGGGCTCCGGCCGGCACAGACCCATCAGGCTGTCCGCTCCGATGCCCTACCGTTCGGCGTCGTCCAGGAAAACCGTCTGCCGCGCTTCGCTCGAAAACGCCACCAGCAGCGTCGCCGTGTCCTCGCCAACGTTGCGCGCCCGGTGCCGCACACCCTGGGGCACGTGCAACAGCGATCCCGCGGACAGCGTGACCGTCTGAGACCCAAGTGTGTGCTCGATCGTGCCCTCGGCGACGAACACTAGCTCGTGGCAGTTGGGGTGGTAGTGCTCCGGATTCGATGAACCCGGCTCGAACTGGGCACGCCCAAGCGTCATCCCGCTGCCGGGCGTCAGGTTCGCGTCCGCCAGCCACTCCAGCGCCACGCCCGGCACGTAGTCCTGCCGGCCACTGCCCACCGTCACCACGCGCGGGTCTTCCGCCTCGTTCATCGACTCCGCCTCCCACGTCCGGGCATGCTCACGCGCCGTATCAGCCTACGTCACCTCACCCGCTCGTGGTCCAGACGTCGCTGCTACCCTGACGACCACCTGATCCCCCCATCCCAGGCGACAACCATGGCGGCACAGGCATCCCCCGAACCACCCAGACTCCTTCAGTTGGCCGCGATCAACAGCTTCATGGGCCACCCCAGCCCGGACAGCGAATGGAGCTTCGAACGCAAGATCGCGGAGGTGGCCGGGGCCGGGTTCGACGGGTTCACGGGACGCACGCCGCCCATCACCCGCCAAATGGTGGAAGACTCGGGCCTGCTGTTCTGGTGCACCGCCGACATCGAAACCGCGCGCGACGTCCGACCGGCGCTCACGGCGGCGCAGGAAGCCGGCGCGTCGACGGTGAACGTGCAGATGGGCAACCACGACACGCCCACGCGCTCGGCGGTGGCGCTGGCCCGCCGGACGCTCGCCGCGGCGGAAGAGATTGGGATCGAGGCGGCGATCGAGGTGCATCGCGACACGTGTACCGAGACGCCGGAGAAGGCCTACGCCCTGGCGGATGGCTTCGCCAAGGCCGAAGGCCGGCTGCTGCCCATGGTGTGGGACCACTCCCATCCGGCCGTCATCAAGCACCTGCCACCGCCGTTCGCCGGCCGCCTGCTGGACCGGCCGGAGCTGGTCCAAAACTCGAATTGGTTTCACCTGCGCGCCTTCAATGGGCATCACGCCCAGGTGCCGGTCATCGACTCTGACGGCAATCCCACGCCCGAGTTTCACGACTGGATAGAGTTTGTCGACGAGCTCATCAAGCTGTGGCTGGAGGCGGCGGCCCCCGGCGCCACGCTGTGGACCTGCCCCGAGATGATCGCCAGCGGCTACCGGCTATCGGTCTTCACGGATAACTGGAGCCAGTCGCTGTTCATTCGCGACGCCGTCGACAAGGTCTGGCGCCGCCGCCTGCCCGACTGGTCGCCGCCGGCCTAGCGGCAGGCCCGAAGCTCGGGCAAATCGCCCCTTTCTGTCATTCCGAGCGCAGCGAGGAATCTA
>JAJECS010000006.1 GCA_022821905.1 Chloroflexota bacterium
CGCCCCGCGCGTCGGCGCGCGGGGCCAAAACCGCCGCTAATGACGCACCACCGGCCCCAAACGCCGTCAACCCGACGCCCCACGGCACCCTGTCGCCGCTCCGGCGCTCTGGCACCCTGGTTGTTCAGAGCTTCCCTAAGGGGCACAGGACTAGGCGCAACGTCCTTAGATTCCTCGCTGGCGCTCGGAATGACGAAGAAGGGGCGCTCGGAATGACAGACAGGGGCGCTCCGAACCGACTCGGCCGCGAGCCGGCTAACCGCCCTTGGCGCCGGCCACATCCTTGCGTTGGAACAACCAGAACGCCAGACCGCCGAGGATGACCGTATAGCCCAGCATCACCATCGCGGCGGGCAGAGGGTCGGGCACTGCGCCGATGCCGCCGGCTCCGAACGAGAAATCCCCCGAGTCCATCCAACCGCTGGCCGCGCGCCCCAGGACAAACGTTGAGATGCCCTCGAACCAGGCGAAGTTGGCCAGGATGCCGACGACGATCTGCTCGATCACGTAGTAGCCGACGCTGATCGCAATGCCCATTCCCGACGACGAGGTCAATACCGACATCAGCACGGCCAACGCCACATACGGCAGGTAGACATAGATGAGCTTGCCGAACGCGATGGCAAGCTCGGACCACTCGCCGGCGCCGACGATCTCACCTTCCAGCGTAAGGGTGGCGATCACGCTGGCGACGCCGACGATTGCCAGCACCAATGCGCTCAGGCCCACGCTCGCGAGCGCGATCACGAGGGTCTTGGACGCGAGCAACTGCCAGCGGCCGACGCCCCGCACCAGGACGGTGCGCAGCGTCCCCCAGCCGTATTCGGTTCCTGGAACCGACGCCGCCAGAATCATGATGAGTATGACGCCAAAGAAGGCCAGCGAACTGACCAACGCGAACATCAGGCTGTTCGGGAGAAACATGGCTTGCCGGATGTCGTCGGAGTTCTCGTTTACGGATTCACAGCTCTCGGCAAACTGCTGCAGGTTCCTGGCGATGTTTTGCTGTTCCTCCCGAGAGAAACGCTCGAAGTCCAGCGGAAGATCGCCGTCCTGCATGTCCGTGAGATCAGCGCAGGTGAACTCAATCTCGACGGTTTCCCCAGCCGTATCGGTTGCGTCGAACGAGATGCTCGATTGGTTGGCGGGCCCTCCGGTTGCCACGAAGGCATAAGTGCTCCAGAAGATGAGCTGCGAGATGGCCACGCCGATGAGCAGCAGGATCCACGGCATCCGGCGACGGTGCAGCTTGAACCACTCCCAGCGGGAGAGCCTGAGGACCTGCCCGATCATTCGAGCTCACCCGCGACGTCGCCGGTGACTTCGAGGAAGTACTGCTCCAGCGACTGTTGCAGGGGCGTGATCTCCGCGACGTAGACGCCGGACTTGCCGAGCGCGGCGGTCAGCTCCGAGGTGCGGTCGTGCGGCGCGGTCACGATGAGCGCCTCGCCCTCGATCCGCACCTCGTCCACCCACTCCAGCGCCGAGAGAATTTCGACGGCTTCCGCGTCGTCGGAGGTTCGCAGTCGGATCTGTTCCTGCTGGTGGAGTAAGTCGCCGACGGCGCCCTGGGCGATCACCTTGCCCTTGGACAGGATGGCGACGCTGTCGCAGATCTGCTCCACCTCGTTGAGCAGGTGGCTGGAGAGCAGCACGGTGCGATCGGCGCTCCCCAGGTTGCGAATCAACTCGCGCACTTCGGCCATTCCCGCCGGGTCCATGCCGTTGGTCGGCTCGTCCAGGATCAGCAGCTCGGGGTTGCCGAGCAGCGTGTAGGCCAAGCCCAGCCGCTGCTTCATCCCCAGCGAGTAAGTCTGGAATCGGTCGCCGGCCCGGTCGGCCAGGCCGACCTGTTCGAGCAGATCGTCCAGCTCCTTGGGCGAGCCGCGGCCCGAGATGCCCTGAAAATAGGCCAGGTTGCGGCGTCCCGAGAGATAGGGATAGAAGTACGGCTGCTCGACGATGGCGCCCACGCGATGCAGCGCCTCAGCGTGGCTCGTCTGGGAGCCCAGCAGGCTGAAGCTGCCCGAGGTCGGGCGCACCAGACCCAGCAGCATGCCGATGGTGGTGGTCTTGCCCGATCCGTTGGGGCCCAGGAGACCGAAGATGCGCCCGCGGGGCACTTCGAGCGTGAGCTGGTCGACAGCGAGGATGTGACCGTAACGCTTCGTCAAGGCCTCGGTCTGGATGACGAAGTCGTTCAAGGCAGTCCTGTTCGCTTCAACGTGATTGCCCGCAAAGACGGCACATCATACGAGGTCACGGCAAGCATTCTTGAGCAGGGGACGGCATCGGAGCCGGTCGCGCGTGATTCCAGGATGGCGCAGATACGTTGCTGCACGCTACCCCTTCCAATCGACAGCCCCAGCGAGCGCGCCGGGGTGATTTCCCGTACCACCAGGCTCGACCCCAGCAGCCGCTGAGGCTGCCGGGAAATACACAACGCGCCTTGCGGCGCGCTATTAGCCTGGTGGTGGAGGGATGGTATCACGCCCGGGACCGGAGCGACCCACCACCTTGGGATTCATGCTGGGCCGATGGGCGACCTATGCGTGCGCCGCATATGAGCGGGTCACAGGCATCCGGTTAGCCGCCTACGCGGGCTCCTCGCGCCGGACGGTGCCTATGCGGTCGATCGCGCGGTCGAACGAGGCCACCACCCCGACGCCCGTCCGCTCCGCGCTGGCCACCAGATAGGCGTCGGCGTAGTCGAGACCGTGCACCTCGTAGACCTCCACCGCGCGTAGGAGCAGCGGGCCGTCGACAACGCGGATGGCGCGAAAGGCAAGGATCGACCGCAGCGCCTCGGCCACCTGGTGTCGAGGCGCCTCGTAGTACGACTCCAACACATACGCGACCTCGGCGAGGATGAGGTCGGGGAGGAGCAACGTGTCGGCGTGTTGGAGATGTCGAGTTGCCCTTCTCGCCTGTTCTGGGGGATCGCCGGTGAGATGCCGGACGAGAACGTTCGTGTCGAGAAAGGCCGTCATCGCCGCGAGGCGGCTCTAGCCTTCCGGGTTTCGCGCACGACGTCGTCCCACGGTGTGCCGCGCTTGGTGGCCGGTACGGTCACTGAACCGGCGAGTTCAATGAGGTCGGCGCTGCGCGCCAGGATCGCCCGTTGCCCCTCGACCCTGAAGACGACCTGGTCGCCTTCCTGAATGGTGAGCGCCTCACGCACCGCGCGAGGAATCGTGACCTGGCCTTTTGACGTGACTCGCGCCGCGACGTCCATATGGCGCTCCTTACTATTGATCGACAGTAAGGATACGCCAACGGTCAAGGTCTGCGAATTCCCGGGCTGCACGCAGCCCCGGGCCACCGGCACTGGTGCGCCGGGCTCAGCCCGCGTCGGCTACAGCGTGAAGGTGTCCGGGCCGGTGCGGCGCCAGTCGGGACGGTAGCCCTCCTTGGCGTTGTATCCCATGGACGGGAACACCTGCTGGGGCGTGCGCCAGGGCCATGCCTGGCCGCCGATGACGCGGTAGTCGTCGTCCCTGCCGCACAGCCAATAGAACATGTGCGCCACGAAGATGGCCGTGCGGTGGCCGCCGTAGTAGGCGGTGTGGAAGTCGAAGTCGTCCTCCACAATCCAATCGCGCTGGGGCGGCGCCGAGCGCCAGTAGTTGTACTTCAGCATCCGCCGCCGGCCGGTCGAGGTGGAGACGCCGCGCCGGTGCAGGATGCTCTGGTGATGGATGCCGATCGTCCCGGCGGGACCTTCGAGCAGGACGCCCTGTTCCTCGAAGTCGCGCTTGTTGGGTCCAATGTGGGTGCCCGGAAACACCTCCGTGGGGCCCATCCCGGCCGGGGTGTCCTGCGGAAAGTAGAAGACTTCCAGGAAGTTGAGCTCGGGACCGAAGATGTGGTCGGCGTCCTGATGCCACCCCTGCGCCGGCATGGGGCACTCGGCGAGATGGTGGCTGGTAATCACGGGCAGGCCGACGTTGGCGCCGAGCAGGGATCGCAGCGCGCCCGCGAGCTGCGGATTCAGCAGCACGTGCTCGATGAACCACTCCTCGAGCAGGATGGCGCTCGGCTCGTGCGAGCTGCGAATGCGCTCCAAGTCGTCCAGCGTCAGCCCCGGCGGCATCATGACCGGGTTGAGCGGGGCTTTGCCGTCCAGATAGTCACAGCACTTCTGGTTGATCTCGTCCGGCACGACGCCTTCGAGCAAGAGGTGCCCGTCGCGACAGAATTCGAGCACCTGGCTGTCGGTGAGCGTGGGGGCGCAGTCGAACGATCGGGCTTCGCTGTCGTACTCGACGCTGGATGGCATGGGCGGCGGTATCCGAGGTTGCCGAGGCCGCCTATTCTATGCGGCCTCGCCCGTGAAGGCAGTGCGGGGCGTCAACGCTCACGGAGCACCTGCACGGGCGCCGGGCGCACGGCACCAAAGATGTCAGACGCCCAGACCTGGTACCCCCGGTAGGAATCGAACCTACAACCTTCGGATTAAGAGTCCGCTGCTCTGCCAATTGAGCTACGGAGGCCGGTTGCCCAGTCTACTGGCGCGGTGCTGGCGGCCTCAATGATGGGGCGCTGCCTGCACCATGAATTAAGCTTGACGGCATGAGCAGCGACGCTCCGCCAGAGCCCCCGCAGCCGACGCCGGAAGGGCGGCGCCTGCGGCTCCCATCCCTGTCGCGAAGCGCCGCCGTGATCGCCCTGGCGCTGGCCGTCGGTGGCGCGGCGCTGGGTCTGTCAATTGCGAACCGTCTGGCGGATGACGATCGCGGGACGGTGGCATACCTGAGCAAGGTCGAGGCGGGGCGCTGGAGCGAGCGATTCGGGCCCGCACCGGGCTATAAGCCCGGATTCGTCCGCCCGCCGAGCCGATTTGGCCGCGGCTCGTTCGGCAAGGACAGCTGGGCCCGCAAGCCTGACGGCAAGCACGGCGCACGCTCACCGGCCCGCACCGATTCCGCCGCCGGCATGGTGATCGCCATCGGCGAGGTCACGGGCGTGTCACACGGCACGATCAGCATGTTCACCATTCTCGGCAACGACGTTGACATTGCCCTGCGGGAGGCCGATCAGGCTGAGGGCATTGCCCTTGGTGGATGGGCGGTCGTCATGGCGGAACGGACCGGCGACGGACTGGCGGCGCGCTGGGTGCGCCCGATGCCGGCGCCGGACGATTTCCCCGACCGCGCGCGCCTGCGGCCCGCGGTCGCGAGCTAGTAGCGCCCGCGAATGGCGATCCTGCGACACATTGCCGACGTTCCGCTCTATGCGGCGATCGGCGTCGGGCCCCTGGTGGCCGGTCGCACGGTGATCGACGGATTTATCGGGGTCCAGGGCGAACCGTGGCTCGGGCGGACCTCGCTCACCATCGAGTGGCTGGCGTTCGTGGTGCTCGGCTACTTCTTCACGCGAACGCTGGTTGGCCTATCGCTGGACTATGAGACGTTTTGGCGGGTGCCGGGCCGGATGAGCGAGTTTGCCGCGCTGCTGTCCGCGGAGAGCTCCGACGGGCCGCTGCATGCCCACGTGGAGCGGTCGGGCGGTGACGTGTCGGCGGCCCTGCACGCGAAGGTGCTGAGTCGGGCCGGCATTGGTGGATCGTCGCTCGGTGGGCTGCACGCGCTGTACATCGCCTTTCGAGCGGGCTTGCTCGGCGCCGTCGTCGCGCTCATGTGCCTGGTCGTCGAGCTATTGCGCCGCGCAGTGAGCGGGGACGCTGAAATCCTGCTCATCGGGGTTCTTGCGGCCGTCGCGGCGGCGGTGGTGCTCGTCGCGTCGCTGGGAAGCCGGATCGTTGGCCGCGGGGTCGCGTATTACGTCGCCCGCAAGATCCGGAGACTGGCAGCGGACGCCTCGGGCTGATTCACGGAGCGCTCGGAACGAAGCGATTCCGGACGCAGGCTCGGTCGGTCTAGGCGATCGTCGGCAAGTTGAGAAACTCTGCCTCGCAGTCGCGCTGCTCGGCGATGAGGTCGGCGAGGGCACGCACCCCGAATATCTCGGTGGCATAGTGCCCGGCGGCGATGAAGTGGATGCCTAGCTCGCGCGCGAGCATCTCCGCCGGTTCGGCCATGTCGCCCGTGATCAAGACGTCCGCGCCAAGCGCCTGCGCCTCCTGAATGAAGGACGCGCCGCCGCCGCTGCACACCGCCACGCGCTGAATCGAGGCCGGCCCGTGCATGAACGTCGCGTGCGGTCGACCAATGGCGGCCTCCACGCGTTCGACCAGCGCCGCGGGAGTCAGTGGATGAGCCGCGCGGCCGATCTTGCCGATGGATCGGCCACCGCTGAGCGCGAACGGCGTGGGCTCCGGCTCGAGCCCGAGCGCGCCCACGATTTGCGCGTTGTTGCCCAGGCTGTCGTGCGCGTCCAACGCTAGGTGGTAGGCGGCGAGGCTGATATCGGCGTCGAACAGCGCGCGCAGACGCTCTCGCATGACCCGATTGACCACGCGGCTGTCACGGTCCCAGAAGAGCCCGTGGTGCACGACGACCAGCTGCGCCCCGACTCGCGCGGCTTGCCCAAACAGCGCCAGACTGGAGCTGACGGCGGTGACCACCCGCTCGACGCGCTCGCTGCCGACCACTTGCAGGCCCATGGGCCCATAGTCCGGAAACGCAGCCACGTCGAGCGTGGCGTCCAGAAACGCGATCAGGTCGTCGCGGCGCTCCGACACCCGGCGGCTAGCTGACGGCCTTGCTTGCCTCGCGCACCCCGTCGACCAGCTCGGCGTCCGTGTCGCTGGCTGTGGCGATGCGCATGAACTCATCCGCCGAGAGCCCCAGCTCGCCCAGCACGCGTTTGTCGATGGGACACGGGTAGATGTAGTCGTCGATGGTCCCGTCGGCCTTGGCCCGGGCCTTGTCCGACATGCGGGCAATCCAGGGAATGCCGCCGATCACGAGGTCGCGCGACCGCGGCTGGAAGCCTTCGCTCATAGGTCGATCCCCTGTGTCGTGTACCAGAGTCTAGACCAGAGCAGTGGCAAGCTGCCTAACGTTTGGCGCTTGCGCGGCGAGGTCTCGGACGAGTGTCAAACCCGCCGGGTGGGGAGGCTCGGAACGCCAGAGTCCGGCGGCGTCGGCGAGGGCGAGCAGCAGGGCGCCGGCCAGCAACGGCGAGTCTCCGTGTGGGCACGGAACGTCCCCATGGCCGGCAAGGAGGGCCTGCCCGGCGCGACCGGACGCTGGATCATGCGGCAGCATCGTGGCTTTACATAACGACCAGTCGGGGAAGTCAAGTCCAAAGGCTTCCAGGTCGACGAAAACGATCCCGTCGGCGCCAAGGATCAAGTTGGCCGGATTCAGATCGAGCGGCACCGTCCGCATGGGAGCGGCGGTAGTGAGGTCGGCGAACCGGCGGATTTTTTCGGCCGCCGCCGCCCACGCCGGGTCTCCAATCCGGACGACCAGCGAGTCGATCACCGAATCGGCGACTGCTGCGATTTCCGCCGTGCGCAGGCTGCGTGCCCGCTCGACGCGCGCGGGTCCGAGCGCGTCGGTCCATGCGTCAAGCGCGGCGAGCAAGGCGTTCCAGGCGATCGACACCTCCGCCCACGCGGGTCGGGCGACTTCTCCCCGCAACGCCTCTGCCAGAGTGGGGCCGTCAACCCATTCGCGAACAACGGTCCCCTTCGCGTCGTCCACCGCCAGCAGCTGCGGCACCGGCGCCCCGCGCGCGGCAAGGGCGGCGTAGGCGGCGCCCTCCGTGCGTGCCCGCTCGCCGGCTTGGGGTCCGTCGAACAGCTTGCAGGCCAGCGTTCGGGCACCGTCCCGCACCCGGTATGTCCCCCGCGCGATGTGTTCGATCCGCGACCTATCCGGGCGATGCACACCCGCCGCACGTAACGCGGCGCTAATGCGCGAGTTGCTCACTCGCGCAGCTCGGTCTCGATCTCGGTCCTGACGACGGCGCTGAATTCGACGCCCAGCGCCGACCCGAGATCGCGCGGCGTGACGATGGAGCCGTCGCGCAGGCTCAGGCGGGCGTGCAAATGTTGGTCCGGGCCAACCGCCAGGTCCATCACCCCGGGGCGAATGTCCCGCGGGCGCGAGGGCTTACCCTTTCGGTCATCGCGCTGGACGATGACGCTGTTGGCCGCAAGCAAATTCGCCACCCGGTCGGCCAGATCTTCGGGCGGATCTTGCAGTTGCAGGTCATAGATCGCCCAGGCCGTCGCAAACTTCCGGCGCGCGACTCGGCGGACCTCGCCCACGGCCAGCCCGTCGGCGGTTGCGGAGGACAGTCGCTCGCGGACCGAATCCGGCGGCACGTCCTCCCGCAGCGACAGCACCACGCACTCCCGGAGGCCCTCGGTACCAACGGCCAGCGGCGGGCCGAAGGTCAGCCGAGGCTTTGGGCGAAATCCGCGGCTATAGGCCAGGGGCAGACCGGCGCGGCGCGTGGCGCGCTCCCACGCCCGACGCACGTCGTGCAGCGACAGGTACCGCGCGTCGCCAGTCTTGGCGTAACGGAGGAGGTAGTGATGCTCGGCGGGTGGTTCCTGGTCCATGCAGCAGATTCGGGTCACGCGCGGCCGCTCGCGCGTGCCGTGCCTTGTAGCATAGGCGCGCCGAGTGACGCCGAGCGTGCGGGCCAGTGAACGAACCGGTTCTGCTTCTCAATCAAAACTACGAGCCGCTCAATGTCTGCCGCACGCGCCGCGCCATCGTGTTGCTCAGCAAAGGCAAGGCCGAGTTGCTGGAAAACGGGCGCGCCCCGATTTACAGCGTGCGCCAGCTCTACCCGCGGCCGTCGGTGATTCGCATGCTCTATCACGTCCGCCGTCCCCGCCCGACGGTGAGGCTCAGCCGACGCGAGGTGTTCGTGCGCGACCGATATCGCTGTCAATACTGTGCCGAGATGACCATCGAGCCGACCGTGGACCACGTGGTGCCGCGCCGGACAGGCGGACGGCGCCGCTGGGAGAACCTGGTGACCGCGTGCCGTCGCTGCAACCTGCGCAAGGCCGGACGCACACCGCGCGAGGCGGGCATGCGCCTGCTGCGCCAGCCGCGACGCCCCAAATCGGCCATCGCCCACCTGGTCTGGCACGTCGCCGGAGGCAGCGTCGACCCCACCTGGCAGCCCTACCTGCCCCAGTTGGAGTCGGCCGCCGGCTGACCCTCAGGTTGCGGGCAACGGGGCTTAGCTGCCTCCGTGCTCGCGCAGCAGATTCAGCGCCGACCCCGCCCAGAGCCATTCGATCTGGTCGTCCGTCAGGGTGTGGTCGAGTTGGACGTGATCCTGTGAGCCGTCCGCATGGTCGATGCGTGCCGAGATTGGCCGACCTGGGGCCAGTCGATCAATGTCCTCGAGGCTCACCCGGTCGTCGGCCTGAATGCGGTCGTAGTCGGCGGGATTCGCGAAGGTCAGCGGCAAGATGCCTTGCTTCTTGAGATTCGTCTCGTGGATGCGGGCGAAGCTGCGCACCACCACGGCGCCCGCGCCCAGGAGGCGCGGCGACATGGCTGCGTGCTCGCGGCTGCTGCCCTCGCCGTAGTTCGAGTCGCCCACGGCCACCCAGGTCAGCCCCGCGGCGGCATAGGCCTTGGCAATCTCAGCCAGCGGCGCCTCGGCAGCCCCGGTGAGCCCATTTCGTCCGGCGCCCGGAGTGTCCGCAAAGGCGTTGTTGGCCCCGGTAAACATGTTGTCGCTGATGCGAGTGAGGTGCCCCCGGTAACGCAGCCAGGGTCCTGCCGGCGAGATGGCGTCGGTGGTGCACTGCCCCACGGCTCGGAGCAACACCGGCATGGACTGGAACTGCTCCGCCGACCGCGCTTCGAACGGCGTCAGCCGTTCCAGCCGCTCGCTGTCCGCGGCGATCGATACCTCGACCTCGGCGGCGTCCGTTGGGGGCGGCACATAGCCGAAGCGCCGGCCCGTAAACCCATCGGCCGGCACGTCGGGCGCCGGCTCGGGCGGGTCGAGGCGCAGTCCGTTGCCGTCGAGCGAGTCGGTCAGCGGATTGAATGACAGACGTCCGCTGAGCGCAAACGCCACCGTGAGCTCGGGACTGGTGATGAACGCCTGAGTGTTTGGGCTGCCGTCGTTGCGCCGGGGGAAGTTGCGATTGAAGGAGGTGACGATGGAGTTGGTGGCCAGCGCCTTGCCGCCCGCGGCATCCGGCTCGATGTCCTCGCGGCGCCATTGGCCGATGCAGGGGCCACAGGCGTTGGCGAGGACGCTGCCGCCAATGGCCTCCAAATCGGCCAGCTGGCCGTCACGCTCGATCGTGGCCCGCACCATCTCGGATCCCGGCGTGACGAGGAACGGCACGGAGGCCCGCAGCCCGGCGGCCGACGCCTGCCGGGCCACGTCGGCGGCGCGCGTGATGTCTTCGTACGAGGAATTGGTGCAGCTGCCCAGCAAGGCGGCCGAGATCTGCTCGGCGAAGCCCTCGGACTCCACTTCCGCGCCCAGCGCCGACACCGGGCGGGCGCGGTCGGGTCGGTGCGGCCCCACGACATGCGGCTCGAGCTCGGACAAGTCGATTTCCACGACCTGCTCGTAGAAGGACCCAGGATCGCGCTCGACCTCGGCGTCGGCGCGGAGCAGGTCCCGATTCGCGTCGGCCAGGTCGGCCAGCTCGGCGCGTTCGGTGGCACGCAGATACGTGGCCATGCGCTCGTCGTAGGCGAACACGGATGTGGTGGCGCCCAGCTCGGCGCCCATGTTGGTGATGGTGCCCTTGCCGGTGCAGGCGAGTGCCCGAGTGCCGGGTCCGAAATACTCAATGATCCGGTTCGTGCCGCCGCTCGTGGTGAGGATGCCCGCGAGCTTCAGGATCACGTCCTTGGGCGCGGTCCAACCGTTCAGCTCGCCGGTGAGCCGCACGCCGACGATGTGCGGTTGCAGGGTCTCCCACGGCAGATCGACCATCACGTCGACGGCGTCCGCGCCGCCCACGCCGATTGCCAGCATTCCCAGTCCGCCGGCGTTGGGCGTGTGCGAATCGGTGCCGATGATCAGCCCGCCCGGAAACGCATAGTTCTCCAGGATGACTTGGTGAATGATTCCCGATCCCGGGGCCCAGAATCCGATGCCGTATCGTGCACTGACCGATTTAAGGAAGGCGTAGACCTCGTTGTTCTCGAGCAACGCCGTTTGAAGATCAGCGCTGGCGCCCACGTGCGCCCGGATCAGATGGTCGCAATGCACCGTCGTCGGCACCGCCACCGCGTCCCGACCCGCGAGCATGAACTGCAGCAGGGCCATCTGCGCGGTCGCGTCCTGCATCGCCACGCGGTCGGGGCGAATCTGCAAGTAGCTTTCCAGCGGCGTCAGGTCCTGGGTCGACGGGTCGTCCAGGTGGCCGAAGAGCAGCTTCTCGGCCAGCGTGAGCGGGCGGTCGTGTCGTTCGCGGATCTTGGCGAGGCGCGCGCGCATCCGCGCGTACGATTCCGCGACCAGCGCAGGGGTCGACTCGATCACCGTCACAGGGTTCTCCTCTCGGCGCCCGTCCGGCCGGTAGCGGTGGTCGCCCGAATCCTATCCTTACCCAACTATCGCGCATTTGCGCGTGGTCGCGGGAACGAGGCCCTCAGGGTTCCATGATCCAGCAACTCGCCGCGCTGGTGACGACCGCCCGGCCGGCCCAGTGGCTGAAAAACGTCGTCGTGCTGGCGCCGCTCGTCTTCGCGCAGCGGCTCACCGAGGGCGGCGACGTGCTCCGCGCCGTGGCCATGTTCGCCATCTTCTGCGCGCTGGCCTCCGGCGTGTATTTCATCAACGACGCGGTCGATGCCGAACGCGACCGCCGCAACCCCCACAAGGCACGCCGGCCGGTGGCCGCGGGACGGCTGAGCCGTGCCACGGCGGTAGTCGCCGGTGCCCTATTGGGGGCGCTCGCCGTGGGGTTGTCCGCCCTGCTCGGCACGGGCGTGGTGGTCGTCCTCGGCAGCTATTTCGCGCTCAACGTGGCCTACAGCCTGTGGCTCTCGCGGGTGGCGTTCCTGGACGGAATGGCCGTTGCCTCAGGGTTTGTCCTTCGCGCCATTGCCGGAGCGGTCGCCATTGCGGTTCCGTTTTCCGGCTGGCTCATCCTGTGCACGTTTCTCTTGACGCTCCTTATCTCACTGGGCAAGCGGCGTGCGGAATTGACGCAGGCGAACGCGCAGGCTCGGGGCCTCCGGCAAACCTGGAACGACGTGCCGCAGGAAGTCGTCGATGCCGTAATCGTCCTCGTGGGCGCGACGGTGGTCGTCTGCTACGCGATATACAGCCTGGCGCCGGAAACGGCGGCCCAGTTCGGCGGTCGAGGGCTCGTGTTCACGGTGCCGTTCGTGCTGTATGGCATCACGCGGTTCATGCTGCGCGCGTTCAGCGGCGAAGGCGTGTGGGACCCGACAACCGTGCTGCTGCGCGATCGCGGCGTCCAAGCTGCCGTAGTCGGCTGGCTCGCCGCTGCGGTGATCATCATCTATTGGGCCGGCCCGTGGCTCAGCGAGCTGGTCTCTTGAGCGGCGGATTCTGGCTCTCACGCCAATGACGCAGAGGCGGCGCGCTCCATCTCCGGTTACGCCGGTCGGCTGCCGGAATTCGCGACGCCGCTGGCAGCTCCGGCTTCGATTCGACGAGTCCGTGGGTAGAATGCCGCCCGCTACTGGCTCCTCCTAGATGCCCGACCCGTCACCACGCGACCGCGCCGAGGCCTACCGCCGCGCGACCGAGCGCGTGCGGGCGCGGCTGGGATTTGCGGGTCACGCGGCGGTATGGGCGGCCGTCGCCGTTCTGCTCCTGATCGTGAACATCATCGCGACCCCGGACTTCATCTGGTTCTTCTGGCCGGTGGCGTTCTGGCTGATCGCGCTGGCGCTGCACGGCTGGACGGTGTTCGGCCCCGGCCTGCCAGTGATCGAGCGCTGGCGCCAGCGAGAAGTCGCGCGTGAGCTCGAGCGCATGCGGCATCAGGGTGACGAGTGAGCGCCACGCGCCGATTCGGCATTCGCGGCTGGCAGCGGCTGGAGGACTTCTATCCACCCCGCGTAAAGCCGGCGGAAATGCTGGGCCACTACGCGGCGGTGGCCGACGTCGTGGAGACGCCCAACACGTTCAACGGCATCCCCAAACCGGAGCGGCTGGCCGAGTGGGCCGAACAGGCGCCGGATGACTTTCGCTTCGATGTCGTCGCCTTCGGCGGCCTCACGCTGCATCAACGGCGGCCTGGCGACACGGGACCCATCGGACGGCGGTCGTGGCAGAAGGTTTCAGTCATCCCGCCCGACGTGCTATTCGATGACTTTGCCCAGGCCCTCGCGCCTCTGGCGGATGCCGGCAAGCTCGGCTGCGTGGTGCTGCAGTTTCCGTCGTGGTTCGGTGCCGGCGACGAGGCCCGGGAATACCTGGGGCACGTTAGCGGACTTCTCCCCGAGCTGCCCCTGGCCGCCGAGTTTCGGCATCCGAGTTGGGACGTGCCCAGCCAACAAGACGCGACCCTGGAGTGTCTGATCGACCTGGAAATGGCGCTCGTCGTGGCCGACTTCCCGCCCGATCGACCCGAGGCCGGACCGCCCACCGTCGCCGTCACCACGGATGGGCTCAGCGTCGTGCGGCTCCATGGCCGCGACGGCGACGCCTGGCCGCGCACCGAGGCGAATCCCGTCGAGTCAATGGCGCACGCCTACTCCGACGCGGAGCTGGCGCCGTGGGTGGCGCGGGTGCGTGAGCTTTCCGAAGAGGCATCCGAAGTCCACGTTCTCGTGGGCACGACGCCATACGGGGAGGCCCTCGACGCCGCCAACCGCCTGAAGTCGGCCATTGCCGAGGCCGAAGAGGCCGAGGCGCGCTGGGGCTACGTGCCGTAGGCAAGCTCTGATTGGGTCGGTGGGCCGCGCCCCCATCCGTTCGTCCTGAGCTTGTCGAAGGAGATGCCGAACGGATGGGGGCGCATGTCGGCGAATGTCTCCCAATCGTTCAGAGTTCTCCTAGGTCGTCGAGGCTCGGCGCCAGGGGAACACCCGGCGCCAGATGCGCGGGATGTCGCGCTGCTCCCACGAAGCGACCAGGCAAGCCGCGTTGAATATCGACGAGTACGTCCCAATGGCGAAGCCGAGGGAAAGCGCCAGGACAAAGTCGCGAATCGTCGGCCCGCCCAGGAGCAGCAGGGCGAGCAGCACCAGCAACGCGGTGAACGAGGTATTGAGCGATCGCGTCAGGCTCTGGTTGGCGCTGTGGTTGATGATGTCGGCGATGCCGGGTCGCTCGTCGTCGTCGAGATGCACGTAGTCACGGCTCGTCTCGCGGATGCGGTCGAAGACGACGATGGAGTCGTTGACCGAAAACCCGATCACCGTGAGCAGGGCGGTCACGAACAGCGCGTCGATCTGCACATTGAGCGCGTGGCCCAGGATCGCGAACACGCCAATGACGAACAGCGCGTCATGCAGCAGCGCCACGATTGCCGCCACGCCATAGCGGACTGAATGCTGCATGCCGCGAAATGCCCACGTGACGTAGAGCAGAATTAGCCCCGAGGCCACGGCCACCGCGATGATGGCGGCGCGGGTGAGCTCTTCCCCCACGACCGGGCCGATGGCTGAGAACCCAAGCTCCTCGACCGGCCCGGTGGCGTCGCCCAGGCCGGTGAGCAGGTCGTCCTTTTCGTCGACGTCGATGGCGCGCACGCGGAGCAGGGCGTCGCTCTCGCCCGCCATCTGGACCACGGCTTCGGGGAAGCCCGCGCCCTGCGCGGCCGACGTGACAGCCTCTTGCGTCGTGTCCGCCGCGACGCGCACCTGCAGCAGCGTGCCGCCGGTGAAGTCGATGCCGGGTTTCAGGCCGCCGGTCAGCAGCGCCGCGATGCCCGGTGCGAGCAGCACGGTGGACACCAGGTACCACCAGCCGCGGCGGCCGACGATGTCGAACATCAGGCCGCGCCTTCCTCGGGCGTGGACCGCGCGCCAAACCAGCGCGGCTGGTCAACGCCCGGGACGAGCACCGCCAGCCGCAGCAGCGTGCGGCTGATGGTGATGGCCGAAAACATGCTCACCGCCACGCCGATCGCCAGCGTCAGCGCGAATCCCCGCACGCCGCCGCTGCCGAAGCCGAAGAGCACCGCGCAGATGAGCAGCGTGGAAACGTTCGAGTCCCGGATGGAGGGCCAGGCGCGGTTGAATCCCGCTTCGATGGCCCGTCGCACCGCGCGACCGCGGCGCACCTCTTCTCGCGTGCGCTCGAAGATCAGGATGTTCGCGTCAACGGCCACGCCGAGCGACAGGATCACGCCCGCCACACCCGCCAGGGTGAGGGTGACCGGCACGAGCTTGAAGATGGCGAAGACGAGCATCACGTAGGCCACGAGCGCCAGCGCCGCCACGACGCCCGCGGCCCGGTAGTAGGCCACCATGAACGCCAGCACGAGCACGGCGCCCACGATGCCGGCGCGCACCGAGAGCGCCAGCGATTCCTCGCCCAGCGTCGGACGCACGGTCAGGTTCTGCACCACCTTGAGCGGCACCGGAAGGGCGCCGTATTGCAGCTGGATGGCCACCCGGCGCGCCTCGTCCGGCGTGAACGTGCCGCGGATGACGCCCTCGTCCCGGATCGGCGCTTCGATAACGGCTGAGTTGATGACGATGTCGTCCACCGTGATGGTGAGCCATTGGCCCAGGTGCGTGCTGGTGTGCCTCTCGAAGTGCTCGCCGGAGGAGGGCTTGAGCTCGAACGCGATCATGGACGCGCCGAGCTGATCGAACTCGACGCGCGCCGACTGGAGGTCCGCCCCGCGCAGCACGACGTCTTCCGGATCGGCCATGAAGACCTCGTCGTCCGGGTAGGGCCGCGAACCGGTGTCGACGATCAGGAGCTCTCCGGTTTCGCGGAAGAGCGCGATCGCGTCGTCGAGGGGATCCGCGCACTCCTCGGCCGCCGGATCGCAGTCCGGGTCCGGACCGCCAAGGCCGGGAAGCTCCACGATCAGTCGGGTGTCGCCCTCGATCTGGATGACTGGCTCGGCGACGCCGAGCGCGTTGACGCGGTTCTCGATGATCTGCCGCACGGCCTCCATGGCATCCGCGTCAACCTCCTGGTCGGGCGCGGGGTCCGCCTCGAATCGCACGTGCAATCCGCCCTGGAGATCCAGTCCCTGCCGAAACTCCAGATCGGAAAAATCGCGCGTGCCGACCTGCACCGGGAAGCCGGGAGAGTTCGGAACCACGATGTAGAGCGCCAGCGCGAAGACGACCGTGATGAGCGCCAATATCGAGAGGTGACGGCGGCGCACGTCAGCGACTCGGGGCGTAGGTTCGGGGCATGGCGTTGATGATACGCGGCGTCAGCCGAAGGTTCCGTCGTGTCGCTGGTGCAGCCAGACCGGATTGCCCTCGGGATCCGCGATCATGGCGTTCAGGCAGGCTGGGGTATCGCGCGTCTCGTGCAGCACCTCGATGCCGCGGGCCCGCGCCTCTTCCAGCGCCTCGTCAACATCATCGACCGCAAGCGCCACGAGCACTTTGGGAGGTTGAAGTCCCACATGCGCCGGCGTTACGGCCAGCGTCACGGAGCCCGCCTGAAACTCGCGCCAGTCATCGTCCTGTATCCCAGTCTCCGGCAGCCCAAGCACGTCGCGGTAGAACCGCGCGGTCCGATCGACGTCGTCGGCAACGATCCAGATGAAATCGACGCCTTTGATCTGCAATCCCAGCCTCCAGGGCCGCCATCTGCGACCTCTTCACGCCCCATCATGCAAGTGCGCACGGACTGACGTCGATGCCGCTGAATGTCTCACGCGCTCGAAGCGTTTCCGGAACTCGCCGGTCGTAAGCTCCAGCGATAGACCATCGTTCGCAGGAGCGCTACGTGCGGAAGCTCGTGCTGGTGCGTCATTCGCAGCCTGAGATTGAGCGCGACATACCGGCAGCGGAATGGAGACTCAGCGACATCGGGCGGCGTCGGGCCGAGTCGATGGCCGCGAATCTGCGCGGCTACCGCGCGAACCTGGTCTGGTGCAGCCGGGAGCCCAAGGCCGTCGAGACCGCCGAAATTCTTGGGATGGCGCTCGGCGTCCCGACGCGGATCGAGGCTGGTCTCGAAGAACACCATCGAGACAACGTGCCGTTCTTTCCCACCACTGCAGAGTTCGGGCAAGCGATTGATGAGTTCTTCTCCCAGCCGTCTCGGCTAGTCCTGGGCTCCGAAACCGCGAGCCAGGCACGCGACCGATTCGCCGCCGCGATTGAAGCCGTCCTTGAAGCGGATTCCGGCGACGCCATCGTGATCACCCACGGCACGGTGATGTCGCTCTACCTGGCGCAGGTGACTGACATTAAGGCCATGAGTTTCTGGCGAGAGTTGCGAACTCCGTGCCTGGTGGAGGTTGAGCTTCCCGGCATGCGCATTGGCCCGATCGTCGTTGCCGGCGAAGGCGCGCCCTCGCCCTGATTGCGCTCCCTCGGCTAGCCACGCCGGGGAGTGGAAGCTTCGCGTAGGGGCGGGGCTCAGACCCGCCCGTCAGAAGGGCTTTGCGCGTCTTTAGGCACTCAAACTAACCGCCGCTTCCGCCCGCCGGCTCGGGTCGCGGATGGACGTAGCGTCCGCCGCCCACGTGTCGAGCTAGGCCCTTGAGCTCCAGCATCGTGAGGATGGCCGACACGCGGTGCGCGGGGAGTCCGGCGGTTTGCGCCATGGTGTCGATGTGCCTAGGTGAGGCGTTGAGCTGCTCGGCAATGGGGCGCTCATCGGCGTCCGGCTCGACGACGGGATGCAGCGCGAGCTGGACTGGATCGACGGAGATGCCAAGGGTCTCCAGCACGTCGGCGGCCGATGTCACGGCGCGCGCCTCGCCGCGGAAGATCAGCGCGTTGGTGCCCTGGCTGCCGGCTTTGAAGATGTCGCCGGGCACGGCCATGATCTCGCGGTTGTGCTCGATGGCGTAGCGGGCGGTGATCAGCGCCCCGCTCGGGAGCGGCGCCTCGACGACGATGGTTCCCAGCACGAGTCCGCTGATGATCCGGTTGCGCTGAGGAAAGTTCTCCGCCGAGCCGCGCATCCACACGGGGTATTCCGTGACGATGGCGCCCTGCTCCGCAATCTGTCGCGCCAGCGTTCGGTTGGCGGCCGGGTAGATGGTGCCGAGCCCCGTGCCCCACACGGCGACGGTTGGACCACCGGCATCCAGGGCGGCGCGGTGCGCCACGCTGTCCACGCCCGACGCCATGCCGCTCACGATCGTGATCCCGCTGCCGGCAAGGTCGCCGGCGAGTCGCTCGGTGACCAGCCGGGCGTACGTGCTCATGCGCCGCGTGCCGACGATGGCGACCGCGCGGTCCTGGGATAGAGCGTCGACGTCCCCGCGGACGTGCAGCAGCGCCGGCGGATCGGCGATCTCCCGCAGCCTGGCGGGGTATGCCGGGTCGTCCCAGGCAATCGCGAGTCCGCCGGTCTTTTCCAGGGCCGCCAGCGCGGCCTCGGGCTCGATATCCCCCCGCGCATCGAGGAATTGCTTAATGACCTTGGATTCCAGCCCGGCGCGCCGCAGCTCTCCGGCGGATGCACCCCAGGCGCGCTCCATGCTGTCAAAGGCCCGCCGCAGGGCCCAGACGGCGCCCGAGCTGATCCCGCGCACGGCGTTGAGCGCCACCCAATAGGCCAGGTCGTCCGGCGTGCGGCCGGTGGGCGCCGGGAAATCCAGATCGCCCGCCGGCTCGACCGCGGGTCGTATGTCGCTCACGGATGTAGCGTAGCCACGGCGTCCCATGCGCGCGACATTCGGCCGGTAGGGCCTGCGGGCTGCCATGATGACGGCAAACGGTATTGGGCACGGTCGATGAAGGAGCGCGGTGGAATGGCGAACCAGAGCGGCAAGCTGCGGGCGGCACTGATTGGCATCGGGCACGACCATGCGTGGGGCAAGGCGCAGGCGCTGCGCCGATCGAATGACATGGAGCTCGTCGGCGCGTTCGAGCCGGACGCCTCGGAGTGGGGACGGCAGCAAGCCGTGGACCGCTTCGGCGATGTCCCGGCAATGTCCGAGGTCGATGTGCTGCACGACGAGACGATCCGAGCCGTGTTCGTCGAGACGCTCCCGCGCCACAACCTGCGCTGGGCGCGGCGGGCGCTGGAGCACGGCAAGCACATCCACATCGACAAGGCGCCGTCACCGTCGCTCGCCGATCTGCGGGCGGTGCTCGACCTGGCGGGCTCGAGCAACCTTCACGTGCAGATGGGCTATCAGTTCCGCTACAACCCGGCGATCGAATTGGCGCTGCGCGCCATGCGTGAGGGCTGGCTGGGCAACGTCACCCGGATCAACGTCGACATCCCGACCAACATCGCCAGCTACGCCGACATTCGGGCCAAGGACGGCGCGCATGCCGGCGCGTTGTTCTATCTGCTGGGATGCCATGTGCTCGATGCGGCCATGTTGTTTCTCGGCAAGCCCTCCAGCGTGTGGGCCAGCCATCGACGAGACGCGCGGGGTGAGGGCGAGCCGTTCGAGGACAACTGCACGGCGGTGCTGGAGTATCCCGGCGCCGTGACGCTGCTGCAGACCTGGGTCACCGGCAACGAGCCCATGCACCACCGGCGATTTCAGGTGATCGGCGAGCGCGGCTCGGTGCTGATCGAGCCGATCGAGCCGCCGGGTGTGCGCTTGTTCCTCAGCGAGGCGCACGAGGACTTCCCCGCGGGATGGAGCGAGCCGGCGATTCCCATGCGCCCCAGGTACGACGGCGACATCGAGGATCTTGCGGCCTGGATTCGGGGCGACCGCGCGCCGGCCTACAGCGCGGCGCACGACCTGGCCGTGCACGAGACGCTGTTGCGTATCTGCGGGGTGATCGGCGGCTGAGCGCGGCCGGCGGATTGGGGCGTGGCGTCCCGCTAGATGCTTCGGATCTCCGCGGCGATGCCCGGCTCGATGCCGCACTCGTCGGCGACGCCCTCATTCACCTCGATGGCGTAACGGGCCGGCGCCACCGACCGCGTGATCGGCAGATTCGGCGCGGTCTCGTGCTCCGGGCGCATGGTCTGCACGTCCACGACGACCGAATCGCCGTTGATGAAGATGATGTCGAGGGGGATCAGCGTGCCCTTCATCCAGAAGCTGAGCACCTGCTCGTCCGCATAGACGAACAGCATGCCGCGATCTCGCCCCAGGGACTCACGGCCCATGAGGCCGACGGCGCGCTCTTCCGGATCATCCGCCACCTCCAGAAAGAGCTCGCAGGACCCGATGGACGCCGCCGCCTGGATCTCCGATCCGAGGGCCGGCGTCGGTGCGGGAGTGGGGGTGGCCGTGGCGGTTGGCTGCGGCGTCGGTGACGGCATCGCGGTCGGCGTGGGCGTCGGTGGCGGTGTTGGTGTGGCGATCGGCGTTGGCGACGGCCTTGGAGTTGGGGCGGTCGTCGCAGTCGGCGCGGGCGCTGGTGAAGGCGTGGGCGTGGCCGCTGCGGTTCGCGTTGGCGATGGCGCGGCAGCGGTCGTGGCTGCCGTGCTCGCGGTGGGCGTCGGCGGTGCCTCGGGAGTCGGTGCCGCCACCGGCGCGGGCTCCGCACCGCAGGCGGCCAGGAGCACCGCCGCGGCAACAACGACCACAGCTCTCATGCGCCGACCTCCTTCAACGACCGCTTGCGCGCCGCGCCGTCAGCCTTCGTCCGGGAGCGCCTGGTGCTCGCGCAGCACGATCGTGTCCGAGTGGTCGGCGGGATACGGCGGCGACGTCACGAACAGCACTCGTGCCGGGGACTCGCCCGCGCAGGCGAATTCGATGGTCTCTTGCGGCGAGGTTACGACGCACTCTCCGGCTTCCAGCTCGACGCTCTGCGGTTGGCCTGCGTCCTTATCGAACGACGTGACGCGCACGCGCCCGGCCAACACGTAGGTGACCTGCTCGATCGTGCGATGCGCGTGCGGCTGGTAGGCCGCGCCGGGCTCCAGCAGACCCTCGGCAAGCGTCATGTGGCGCGCGGGCGCCAGATCGAACGGCCACACGGGCACGTCGTCCGGCGCCACGACGCGCGGGCCGACGCGCCGCACCCGCAGCGTCGCATTGCCCACTTGGAACGTCCTAGGCGTGCGCGCCCTCGCCTATCGAGACCGGGACGCCCTCCAGGTAGCCGGCCTCGTGCATCTGCACCCACTCGTCCATGAACATGTCGTTCCACTGGGAAGAGAGCGGATGCTCCATCAGCTCGGCGAAGACGTTCCAAAAGATGATGATGCCGTCGGCCCCGTCGCGCAGCGCCGCGATGGCGGTGTCGACCGAGCGCACCAGCGCCGCCGTAATGTACGGGCGCTGCTCCCAGCCGCGGAACATCGCCACGCATTCGCGCACCAGCTTGGTCGGGTCGCCGCCGACCTGCTTCACCGGCTCGCAGAACGGCAGGATGTGCGTCGCGCCCGCCTGCGCGACCGCCGCCGCTTGGCCCAGGGAGAAGCACGTGGTGCAGAAGGTCTCGACGCCCTCGGCCTTGAGCACGCTGAATGCTTCGAGGCCGTGCACGGCGCAGGGAATCTTGATGACGATCCGGTCCGACATGCGCGTGAACACGTGCGAGACGTCGAGAAGCTCCTGGGTGGAATGCCCGTCAACCTCCACCACCACCTGCTTGTCGGTGATGTCCAGGTAGCGCTTCACCAGCTCGGTGAGCGGTCCGTACTTCTGGACCATCTCGTTGAGCACCACGGTGTTGGTCACGATGCCGTAGCCGCCGCGGGGCAACCAGACCTTCAGGTCTTCGGGATCGCCCGCCAGCCAGATCGCCGGGCCGGTCCCCCGCTGCTTGGCCGCCGGCACCGGTCCGGCCGCCGGCGCGCTGTTGGCGTGTGCCATTGCGTTACTCACTGTCATGCCTCCCGTCGACAAGCTGCAATCCCATGTCTTGTGTGGCGTCGGTGTCGAGGAAACTGATCCGCCAGCCCGAGGAGCTGACGATCGGCGCCGTGCCGTCGATGCCGTGATCGCCCTCGAGGGTTGCAAGGGTGGCGTCCATGGCGTCGTCGCGAAAGGCCACGTGATGCACGCTGGCGCCGTGCTCGTCGAGGTGGGCGGCGAACTTGCTGCGCGACGGATCGGTGGGGCAGATCAGCTCGAGGAACGCGCCGGAGTCGCCGACCCGCAACGCCGCGTAGCGGTTGCCCTCCTCCTCGGACGCCCAGATTTGCTCGGGTTCCATGCCCAGCGTGTCGCGGAAGAGCTCGAGCGCCCGGTCGAGGTCCGGTACGACGTAGGCCACGTGATGAATCGCGTCAAACATGCCAAGTCTCGCTGCGGCGTGCGGCTATGGGTCTGAGTTTACGTGGCGCGGCGGACACTGGCTTTCCGGCGGCAAATGCGACGCGTCGTCTCTAGCCCGAAACGGTCCTGGCGCCTGCGTACGTGACCCTTGCGCAACCCTCCGTCATTCCCGCGGAGCCTGTCCCCGCGAAGGCGGGGAGCGGGAATCTACCTTCACTGAACCTGGAGGCGCGCCGGATGCTTGGCGTCGGGCGGGTCTCAGACCCGCCACTACAGGGCTTTTCCAACGCCTCCGTAAGGCGAGCGCGACGCCCGATTTGGCGTGGTGGCGCTGGGGCAGATGTCGTTGAGCGTGCACGCGTCGCATTGCGGCTGCCGGGCCTCGCACACGCGCCGCCCGTGAAAGATCACCCCGATGCCCGCGAAGATCCAGTCGTCGCGTTCGAGGAGATCCATCAGGTCGCGTTCAATCCGCACCGGGTCGTCGTGCTTCGTGAGCCCCAGCCGCTGCGACAGCCGGGCCACGTGCGTGTCCACCACCACCCCGCTCGGGATGCCGAATGCCTCGCCGAGCACGACGTTGGCGGTCTTGCGGGCGACGCCCCGCAGCTTGAGCAACGACTCCATCGTCGTGGGCACCTGGCCGTCGAACTCCTCGACCAGGTGGGCGGCAGTCGCCCGGATCGACTTGGCTTTCTGTCGGTAGAACCCGGTGGGGTGCACGATGTCTTCCACGTCTTCCTGCGGCGCCGACGCCAACGCCTCCGCCGTTGGGTAGCGGGCGAACAGCGTGGGCGTCACCTTGTTGACCGCCACGTCGGTCGTCTGCGCCGAGAGGATCACGGCGATCAGCAACTGAAAGGGATCGGTGTAGGTCAGCTCGGCCGCGGCCTCCGGGTAGAGATCGCGGAGGCGGCGGATGATCTCGGCCGAGCGGGCGCGGCGCGCGGCCTTTGACTCACGCCAGCTGCGCACCGGCGGGCCCGACCGCCGCCTGGAAACCCTGCCGCGACGCGCTGCCATTCGCGGAGCATATCGCGCAGGCCGTCGCCGGGCGCCGCGGCCGCGCCCAGCGTGGCCGCTGGCCGGCGCGTGTCGGTTCCCTCACGGAAGGCCGCTGATACTATCGGGCAATCTTGATTCTCGGTATGACTGCAACCAACAGACGCGCGTCGTTCCGAGGCGGAAGATCATGACGGCCGACGCATCCGACCAGTCGCCGTCACGACGCGCGCTGATCCTGGCTGGTCTGGGCGTCGCCGGATTTGCGGCGGCCGCTCCCGTCGCCCTGGTCGCGTCCCTCCTGCGCGGCGACGACGGGATGTTGCCGTCAGGCGTGCAGGTCGACGGCGTGGACGTGGGCGGACTGTCCCCCGAAGAAGCCGTGGCGCGGCTGGAGGCCTACTGGGCCCCTTATCTGGCCAACCCCGTAAGCTTCGAGCTCGGCGGCCAGATGTGGCGTCCATCGGCCGCCGACGTCGGCCTCACGGTGGATTACCGGGGCGCCCTTCGCGGCGTGCTGGCCGCGCGGGGCGGAGGCGGCATCATGCGTCGGATCTCCGAGCCGCCGGCGACCGTCGATCGTGACCTGGTCGCGGCGACGTTCGATCCGAACGTCCTGCGCGCCTACGTGGCCGGCATAGCCCAGGGATTCGATCAGCCGGCCGTGGACGCCAGCGTGTCCCTGGAGGGAGCCGACGTGGCTGCCGTCCGTCCCGGCCAGACCGGCCGCGTGGTCGATATCGAGGCGGCGGTGCGGGCCGTTGGCGATCTCACCCAACCGACCCCACCGGGCCGCGTGATCACGCTGTCCTTCCGTGAGGATGTTCCGGCCTATACCACCGACCACGCGCGCGCGGCGCTCGAAGAGATCACCCGCATGACCAGCGCCCCGCTTTGGCTGATGCACAAGGGGCGGGGGTGGACCATCACACCCGTGGAGTTGCGGGCCGCCATCGATGTTCGGGAGGGCGGCGCCGAATTGACCCCGACCTTGGACTTCACGCGCTTCAACGACCTGTTCACGCTCATCGACGACACCCTCGCCGCCGAGCCGCACCCATCGGTGTTCGAATACGACGAGGCGCGCAACCGCGTGCGGGCCTTCCAGGTTGGCAATCCGGGGCAGATCGTGGATCGCGCCGCGCTCGAGCAGGCGATGGAGCGGGCGGTGGCCTCGACCGATGAGCGCGTGGTCGAAATCCCCCTGACGCTGCTCAACACGGGCGCCGACTTCGCCGAGAATCCGCTCGGCATTCGGGACCTGCTGGCCATCGGCGACTCGATCTACAAGGGGTCCCCCGACTATCGCCTGCACAACATCGCCGTCGGCGCCAGGAAGCTCGACGGCCTGGTCGTGCCGGCCGGCGAAACGTTTTCATTCCTCGAGAGCATCGGGCCGTTCGAGCTGCGCCACGGCTGGGTTGAAGGCAGCGTCATCCTCGCCGACAAGACCGAGCAGGGCATCGGGGGCGGTATCTGCCAGGTGTCGACGACGCTGTTTCGCGCCGTCTTGAACGCCGGACTTCGAATCGAGGAACGATGGCCGCACCTCTACCGGGTGCGCTACTACGAGATGGGCCCAGCGCCGATTGGGATCGACGCCACGATCTTCAGCCCCGGCCTCGACTTCAAGTTCCGCAACGACACCGAGCACCCGATCATGCTGCGCGCATTCGCCGACGAAACGCTCGGCGCCCTGACGTTCGAGGTCTGGGGCGTCAATGACGGTCGGCGTGTGGAGATCGTGGATCACGAATTAAGAGATTGGGAAGATCCCCCGCCGGACCAGGGCATCGTCGAACCCACCGAGGATCCGGAGTTCGAGGAGCAGGTGGAGTGGTCCAAGCGCGGCGTGCTGGCGGCGTTTTCGCGCGTGATCGTCTGGCCCGACGGCAGCGAGACTCGATCGACCTTCCGCTCCAGTTTCGTGCCGTGGCCCAACCGGTTCGTCGTCGGCATCGACGTGGCGAAGGCCAGGTTTCCGACGCAGTACAACGAGTGGTTCGACGAAAACCCCGAAGACGCCGCGCGCTGGGGTGTGACGCGCGCGCCCGACGTGCCCGACGATCCAGACGCACCGGCCGGCTAGTCGCCGTCGAACGCTAGCCAAGCGGCCGCGCGCCCTCTTAGGATGGAACGAAGGAATTGCGGGGCGTGGCGCAGTCTGGCAGCGCGCATCGTTTGGGACGATGAGGTCGCGAGTTCAAATCTCGCCGCCCCGACCAGCGAGCTTTGCTGGCGCCGGTGGCCCGAGGTCGACGGAGTGGGTGCGCGGCCGCGTTCGCCACTAAGGGCCGCATCCAGCGCTCGAGGCGCCGGAGCGTTGACGTGACGATGAGAACGACAACCGAGATTGCCGGGGCTGCCACCACCGACGTCCCGCGGTGACGGCGTTGGGTCTTCCGACGTGATGGGCGCCAGGCGGCCGCGGCGGCCGGGCTGGCGCGTCCTCCGCTCGATGGTCGCGATCCTGTGCACGGCCGGCCTCCTGGCGACCGGTGGCGTCTCCGTGAGCCTTGCCGCGCCGGACGAGCTTCCGCCGGCACCCGAGCGCGCCGCGGCGTCGGAGGTCACGCCGCCAACCAAGGAGCCGCCGCCGGAGCCAACCCCTCCGGCGACCTCGACCGATGAGGCGCACGACACCGTGGGGAACGCTCTGGAGTTGACCCGCTCGGTGCAAGGGCGTCCCATCAACCTCGTCGAGCTTGGCGATGGCCCCCGCTGGGTGGCCGTTATCGGCGGCATTCATCAGGGCAACGAGGCGAACACGACCGACCTCGTCTACCTGCTGCTCGACCACTTTCAGGCCAATCTTGACCTGATTCCCGACGGCGTCGGCGTGGCCTTCATACCCGACCTCAATCCCGACGGCGCCGTGGCGGGCACGCGCGAGAACGCGAACGGCGTGGACCTCAATCGCAACTGGGACTCGAACTGGCAGCCCGACAGCTACGGGCCGTCGGGTCTGGTCGTTGGCGGCGGCGGCACCGAGCCGTTCTCGGAGCCTGAAACCCGCCTGCTCGCGCGCTACCTCGTTGATCGGCCGTTTCTGGCGGCGATCTTCTACCACAGTCGGGGCGCCTTGGTCGTCGCGGGCCATGGCGACGACGGCGGCTCGGCCGAGCTCGCGCGCGTGATCGCGATCGCGGCTCAATACCTCTATCTCACGGAATGGACGGCCTATCCCCTCAGCGGCCAGGCGACGGACTACCTCGCCAACCAGGGCATTCACGCCGTAGACGTGGAGCTCACCAACTACACCGATCCGGACTTCGCCCAGAATCTGCGAGGGCTTAACGCGGCCCTAGCATGGGCGCAGGCGCTCGACCCGCCCCCCGGCGCCGAACGCGACATCCCGGCACAGATTTCCATTCGCTGTGGGTGTCGGCTGGGCGTTGACTGCGCGGGATTCGCGATGGCGCTGTGCCTGTGGTGACGGTCGTTGCGTCCGGCGCACGTCCCGCCGCGACGGACGGTGACCGAGCTTCCGCCGCGGGGCGCCCGTTGCTTAGAATCGAGCAGACCCACTTGGGCTTCGGGAGCCACGCTTATGCCCATGAACGACGACCTGGCCGATGCGCTCAATGCGCAGATCACCCACGAGTTCAACGCCTCCTACATCTACCTGGGAATGGCGGCCTACTTCGAGTCCCTCGATCTCGACGGCTTCGCCGGCTGGATGCGGGCGCAGAGCACCGAGGAGTGGGGCCACGGAATGCGCATCTTCGACCACCTGGCCGCCCGCGACGTCCCCATAACGCTGGAAGCGCTCATTGGACCGAAGACCGGCTACGACGACCCGCCGGCGGCCATCGCCGCCGCGCTGGCCTACGAGCAGGGCAACACGCGCGCCGTCAACGCGCTCTATGCCAGGTCGGTTGAGTGCGGCGACTACCAGGCCAAGTCGCTGATGGACTGGTTCGTGAACGAGCAGATCGAGGAGGAGGACACGCTGCGCACCCTCCTGAGCCAGCTCAAGATCGCGGGCGGCGACGGGGCGGGATTGCTGATCCTCGATCGCGAGCTGGGAGCGCGGCAAGCGGCGGGGCCGGACGGCGAGGACATGGGGGGCGAAACCGCGGAATAGGCGCGGCTCGTCGAAGTCCGTCATTCCCGCGGAGGCGGGAATCTAGCTCCCGTCCCGCGGGAGTCGAAGCCAGGGTTGTCGACGGCATTCGCGGGCAGTGTGCGTTTATCGCGCCTGTGGACGGCAAACTAGGCGAATACCCGCCAACGGCTGCTGGCCGTTGCGTCATAATTCGGCATTAGCCAGGGTCGAATCGCGATCAAGGTAGGGATCCCATGGTGACGATTACCCAAAGCGTGCCGATGGTGGAGCCGGCCCCCGAGCGTGAGGTCTCGGCCGTGCCAACCGTCCCCCAGGTGCCGGCGCTGACCGAAAGCCAGATCGCCCAGTTCAAGCGCGACGGCTTTCTCGTGCTGCCCGGCGCCCTCGATGCCGAGCTGTGCCGCCGCGCGCGGGACGACATGTGGGAGGCGATCGGTACGTATCTCCCCCGGATGAAGCGCGGCGACCCCTCGACCTGGACGCCGATCACCGACGAGGAGACGACGGCCTTCCCCGTGGCCTATCACGGCGGCCAGCCCTACTTCGGCGGCGGCGGAACCCGCTACTACGTGCGCAACGGCACCAAGGACTTCATGCTCGACCTGGGCCCCCGCGCGCTCTGGACCGTGGCCGAGCAACTCCTCGGCAAGGGCACCGTGGTGTGGCCGGCCGGGCGCGACGAGTCCGGGTCCACCACTGGTCCCTGCCTGATGAGCGATGAGTCGATGGAAGTGTTGTACGGCCAAGACTTGGACACCTGGCCGTCGCTGCCGACGTTCCAGACGCAGACCCTGCGCCTGCCTCAGCAAGGTCTCGAGTTGCTAACCGGGCAGGGCACGCGCGGCCTCTACTGCACGCTGCCGAATAGCCCGGACCCGGGCCCTAACTGGCGCGGCGCGCATTCAGACGGCTCGTCCTATGGCCGCTTCCGGCTCAACTTCGCAGCCTATATCGACGACCTGCCGCCCGCGTCCGGCGGTTTCACCGTGTGGCCGGGCAGCCACACGCGGATCTGGGAGCACCACTGGAAGACGTTCCACGCCGGTGAAACACACGTTGGTCGGCGCCACAACGCGCGAAAGCTGGGCGGTCACGGGCGCTTGGCCGATCCCATCGTCGAAGCCGTGAAGGCCGACACCGAGGCGGTCGACACCTACGGCCCGACCGGTTCGGTGGTGCTGTGGCACCACAAGATCCTGCACGTCCCCGGCCAGAACACCTCGAACGACGTGATCCGCCAGGCCACGATCTACGGGTTCATGAAGTCGCCCGAGAGCCTCTCCGATGAGATGGCGATGACCGACGCCGGCGGCGACATCTGGCGCGACTGGTCGGACGAGGTGCGTGAAATCGACGAGGGGGCATAGGCCGGAACTCGGGTCGCCGCGGACTCGTCATTCCCACTCCGACTCCTTCCCCCCTGAGGGGAAGGCTGGGGTGGCGTCCCCTCCGTCATTCCCGCGAAGGCGGGAATCCAGTCCGGTCAAGGCTGGGGGCGCGCTGCAATTCTGGCGTAGGGGCGGTTCGCGAACCGCCCCTACCTGATTGTCCAAAGGTCTCCCGACGGGGGCAGGCTCTTCACCAACGAGGCCAGATCCCTGCGGGGCACCCTTGCTAACCAGGCTTTTGCAAGCCCACTGATATCGTGACCGAATCCGGGGTCGGGCCCGAGAATGCCGCATGACGTCGCACCTGCAGCGCTGCGTCGCCGAATACGAGCGGCAGGCTGCGGCGGACGCCGCCACGGCCGATCACTCGTTGCTGGCCGATGGGCTGGCCGACTTCGAGCGGTTGCCGCGGGACCAGCGGTTGGCGTCCGGGAACGTCCGAGCCGCGGTCAAGCTCTTCATGCGTCTGCGCAAGCGAGCCGAAACGGTCGATCTGCTCACCGAATACCTGGCGCAGGACCTGAGCACCGACGACGAGGAGTGGGCGCGCTGGGAGCGCACCGACAACCTCGCACTGATGCGCCGCTTCGAGGAGACGGTGGAAGCGCAACGCGACGACTTCGCCTGGGCCAAGGAGCGACTCGAACCGCACCGCTGGCTCCGGGTGATGTACGACGGCACCCAGGCCCTGGCGTGGTGGGGCGCCGGGCGAATGGACGAGTGGCTGGCCATGGTGCACGAGCTGCGCGCGGCCGTGCCCATCAACGAGCGCACGCGCGAAGCCTGGTTTCATCTCAATCGAACCGAAGCGCGAGTGCTGGAGCAAGGCGAACGGATCGACGACGCGCTGGCCGCCGCCGACCGGGTTGGCGTGCTCGCCGACCGCTATCCGGAATGGGATTGGGCCGAAATGGTTCGGTTGGAAGGGGACTTGACGCGTATGTCCGTGCTCGCGCGGGCTGGTCGCGACGAGGAGTTCGATGCCGCGGCCGACCGGGTGATCGCGCGGTTGGCCGAGTTTCCGGCCACCCCCACGGTTGCTCCCGAAGGCCCGAATCAGTACGTGGTCCTCTGTCACAACGCCGCCGCAAGACTCTATTTCGCAAAGCGATACAGGCGCGCGGCACGGCTATTTCGGCAGGCTGCCCGGGGTAAAGCGCCCTATCTCACCTATATCTTTCTGGCCGCGTGCGTGTGGGCAATCACCCAGGATCGCCACGAAGTGATGGACTGCCTTCACGAGGCGGCCAAGCGAGATCCTTCGGGATCCGTCTGGCAGCGCGCCCAGCGGCTGCCGGAGTTCGCCGACCTCGCCGACGATGAGGAAATCAAGGTCGCGGCGGGGGCGTAGGCCAGACGACCAGCACGTGACGCTGATCCAGGAGGGGCGCGGGACTACGAGAACCGCATCGAAGGCTCGCTACCGCAGCGCGTCGAGCCTTGCCAGAATCGCCTCCACATGCGCGTGAGTCGGCAGGGGCTCCTGCCCATCCCACCACCGAAAGTCGCTGATTTCGGCGCCAGTCCGCACGTCGCCGTCCGCCTCAACCAGAAAGACGTGGTGCCGGTTCGCGGAGCTGGCCCAATCGAACACGAACTCCGTTCGCGTCGCCGTGAGGCCCGTCTCCTCGCGCAACTCCCGAACAGCCGTCTCCACGGACTGCTCCCCCGGCTCGATGCCGCCGCCCGGCAGCGAAAACTGCCCGGTATTGTCACCGACAAGCAGCACGCTGCCATTTCGAATCACAACCACGGTCGCCCGCGGGCGGAGTCCGTCAGGCACGGGTTCCGGGTGCAGGCAGTTCCATTCCCAACGCCAGCGCCGCAGATGCCGACCGGTATCGAGATCATCATCGCCCCAGACCCGATAGAACAGGTCGCGGACGTCATCGGGCTCATCGTGGAGCGTGCGTCCGTCCCACGTCGCGATGTGGGGGTCGCCCGGATCCCACGCCGGCAGGCACGCATCGAGCATCGCCTGACGGTCGGGAATCTTGCCGTCGTGGGCGGCGGATACCACGGACGCCGAAACAGCCATGGCAATCAGGACGGCGGCGACAATGCATGCAATGCGCCTGACGAAGACCGCGTGCTCACCGCGCCATCGTGTTCGGCCATCTGACCGAAACGACATGATCAATCCTCATTCCTCGCAATCGCGCCGGCGTCGCCGCCTGGTTTCAAACCTCGCTCGATTCGAATACGCGGCGCAGCTGCCGGACATGGTCGCTTAGCCCAGGTCCCCGAGCATCGCCAGGATTGTCGCGACATGTGAGTGGGCGGGGCCAGGCACGCGGGCTCCCCGGTCCAGCCACCGGTAGCCGCTAATTTCGGGCGTCATCTCGACTTCCCCGGTTGCCTCAACCAGGAAGATGTGATGCTTGTTGACGGAGCTCTCCCACTCGCACAAGTACGTCACTCGCGTCGCCGTCAGCCGCGTTTCCTCGTGCAGTTCACGAATGGCCGCCTCCTTGGGGAGCTCTCCCGGCTCGATGCGGCCGCCCGGCAACATGAACCACCCGGCGTTATCGCTAACCAGCAACACCTCGTCACGCCGCACCACGACCGCAGTGGCCCGTTGGCGGAGACGGCCGGTCATGACCCCGAGCTCATCCGCGCCCGTGTCTGAACCCAGCGAATGTCCCCGGCGCTGACGGCATGCTCATACTCTCTGACGGCACATCGCAAAGCTCGACGGCGCCGCGGCTATCGCGATGCCGCCCGGCCGGCTTGGCCTATCCGGGATTTGCTTGCGCACCCAGTCCGAGCTGTGCGATCAGGAAGTCCGCATAGGCCAGCGAGTCATCGTCGATGGTGACGGTGGGGTTGCGCAGGGTGGCGTGCTCCAGGAGGTCGCGGGCGGCGAGCAGGCGCTTTTCGAGGGCGTTGAAGAACTCCATGTCGGAGAGGCCGAAGGCCAGCCACGGCACCAGCGGCTCGAACGCGGCCAGCGCCTCCGCGGCCTTACCCGCAACGGCGAGCCGCCAGGCGTGCACCAGCACGTCCGTGAGCGCCAGGCCGGGCATGATGCCGACGATTCCGGTGGGGACGAGCTCCAGCATGTAGAGCCCGCCCCAGCCCTCGAACACCTCTACCCGGCCGTCGGTGGCCGCGATGATGGCGCGCACCTTGGGGCCCATGCGCGGCTCTTCGAGCTTGATGTAGCGGAAGTTCGGGCACACGTCGGCCAGCTTGGCGCAGAAGTCGGCGCCGACGGAGCTGCCGCTCGGGTTCCAGTCCTGGATCAGCACCGGCGTGCTGACCGCGTCGCAGACGGCGCGGGCGTAGTCGAACTGATCGTCGTCGGTGAGCGGAAACTGGCGCGGGAGCGCGAAGGAGATGACTTCGGCCCCGATGTCGGCGTTCTGGCGGGCGAGGTCGGCGGCGCCCTGGGCTGAGCCGTGGTTGCACTGCGCCATCACCGGCAGGCGGCCGCCGGCCTGGTCCACGGCGACCTCGACGACTTGGAGCCGCTCCGGCTCCGTGAGCTTGTAGAACTCGCTGCCGTAGGCCGGCAGACAGATGGCGGCGGCTTCGGCTTCGACCGCAAAGTCGACCAGGCGGCGCAGGGCGGCCGTGTCGACGGCTTCGCTTCCAGGGACGAACGGCGTCGGGACGATGGGCACGACGCCCGAGATCGGCTTCACGGATTCCCCCTCACCCCAGCCCTCTCCCGCGGTGGGGAGAGGGGGCTTTCCGTCCGTCGCGATCGTGAACCGACAATCGCTGTTGACTTAGCCCGTGTGGTTGCCAACTTGGACCGGAACGGGCGCCCACAAGGGGCGCCCCTACACGGAGCAGACATCCGATGTGCGTGGAGCGGCGGGCCATGTCCGGCCTGCTAACCGTCTCCGCCACCCTGGGCGGCCGCCTTCTGCCCGTAGCGCGGATACCAGTAGGTCCGGTAGATGCGGAAGCATTTGTCGCTGCACACGATGACCGGCTTGCCCTCGTGCTCTTTCACCATCTCCTGCACGGGAATCAAGATGCCGCAGCTCTGGCATCGCGGCATTTCGTCGACTTCACGTTGCGGCATGCGCCATCTCCTCTCGCGCGAGGCGCGTGGCGTCCTCATCGATCACGCCCGCGTCATCCAGCACGACGCCGTAGGTTTGCTCCGCGGCTTGCGCGTCGATCAACTCGTCCGCGACGTCCTGGCGCACCAGTTCCGCGGCACGCTCATGGGGAGCGCCGTAGCCGCCCCCGCCGGGGGTGCAGAGCATGATGAGGTCGCCTTCGCCGAGCTCCACGTTCGAGAACTTGCCCGCCGAAATTCGGTCGTAGAGGTCCTTGGCCGAAAGCCATTCCTCCGAGTCGGCCGGCTTGAACAGCAGCGCCGCGTTGCCGGCGGGCTCGCCGCCCTTGAGGCCCCATGGCCTGAACCAGGTGCGGTTCACGTGGGCGCTGATGGTGATCGGCGCCAGGCAGCGCCAGATGCGCCGCACGCCGAACCCGCCGCGGTGCGCGCCCGGCCCGGTGCTCTCGGGGATCACGCTGTATTCCTCGATGCGCACCGGATAGCGGACCTCGATCACCTCGCAGGGCGAGTTCAGGCAGTTGCCGTTCTTGGTCACCATCGCGTCATTGCCGTCGGCGTCAATCCGTCCGCCGCATCCCATGCCCTCGATGTGCAGCAGCACGAACGGCTCGCCGGTATCGATGTTGGTGCCGTAGATGCCCAGCAAGCCGCTGGTGCCGCCGTCGCAGGCCTGGCTGCGATCGCTCATCTGCGAAAACGCGGCAAACAGCACGTCCATGGTGTTGGGGTAGGTGTCGGAGTTGCCGCCCACGCACGATCCGGGGTAGTTGACGTTCACCACCGTTCCGGGCGGGGCCACGATGGCGATCGGCCGGTAGGCGCCGTGATTCCACGGGATGTCGTCGGGAATCATGTGGAAGATCGTGGCGTAGGTCGCGGATGCGGTCGTGCCGAACGACTGGTTGATCGCGCCGGCGGATTGCGGATCTGACCCGGTGTAGTCCACCACGATCTCGTCCCCGCGCACGTTGACCTCCGCGGCGAAGCGGTAGGACGTGTCGGGCAGCACGCCGTCGTCTTCGATGATCCCTTCCGCCGCATAGGCGCCGTCGGGCATGCGCGCGATCGCCTGCCGCATCATCACCTCGGAGACATCCTTGATCTGCTCCGACAGCAGGTTGAATCGGTCGATGCCCAGGCGGTCGATGAGGTCGACGATGCGCCGCTCGGCCAGGTAGGTCGAGCCCACCATCGCCATCAGGTCGCCGCGCGACACCTTGGGCGTGCGCACGTTCGACGTGATGATGGCGAAGATGTCCTCCACCGGCTCGTCGTCCTTGTAGATCTTGATCGGCGGCAGCCGCAGCCCCTCCTGGAAGATGTTGCGCGTGTCGCCAAAGGCCGCCGGCACCATGCCGCCGATGTCGGTCATGTGGGCGATGTTGGCCGCATAGGCCACCACGTCGCCCTTGTAGAAGCAGGGCTTGAGCGTCATGAACTCCGGCATGTGGCAGCCGCCGCGATACGGATCGTTGTGCAGGATTACGTCGCCGGGATGCATGTTCTCGGGACCGACTTCCTTGATGGCCCATTCGACGGTGTGCACGATGGCGCCGATGTGCGCCGGGCAAAAATCGCCCTGGGCGATCATCTGCCCTGCGGCGTCGAACACCACGCAGGAAAAGTCGCGCGCCTCGTTGAACATCGTCGAGTATGAGGTGCGCAGCATGGCCGCGCCCATCTCCTCGCAGGTGCCGATCAGGTAGTTGCGCGTGACTTCGAGTTGGACCGGGTCGTCGATGTTCAGGTCGGCGACGCTGCGTTTGGCGGATGTGTCCTGCACCATCTCACTCCACCTCCAGGATGACGCTGCCTTGCGGCTCGACCCGCGCCGACCAATCGGGCGGCACGATGGCCGTGGCGTCGTCTTCCACGATCATCGCCGGACCCTTGAAGGTATTGCCCGCTCGCAGGTCGTCGCGGTGATAGAAGGGCGTCGATAGCAGACCGTCGGCCTCGGTGAAGTAGACCTCGCCCACCTTGACCGGCGCCGGCATGGGCCCGGGTGGGACATCCGGAAGCAGGACCTCCCGCCGCCGGGCGATGGCCGTTAGCCGCATATTGACGATTTCAAAGGCCGACTCCGGGAAGCTCCAGCCGAACTGCCGGTCGTGCTCGGCGTCGAAGGCCTCGCGGGCCGCGGTGATGTCCTCGGCGGTGATGGCGCCGCCGGCGACGGGGACCTCGAGCTCCCAATTCTGACCGTAGTAGCGCAGGTCCAGGCTGCGCTGCATGGCCGGCGGATCGCCGAAGCCCTCGCGCGCGAAGTCGTCGCGAGCGCGCTGCTCCAGATCGTCGAAGTCGCGTTGCACGGTCTCGACGTCGATGTTGTCGGAGTAGGTGATGCGCGTCTGCATGTAGTCGAACCTGGTGTCCGCCATCAGCGCGCCGAGGGCGCTGAACGCGCCGGGGAACGGCGGCACGACGACCCGTTGCATTCCGAGATGATCGGCGAGGTAGGCGCCGTGCAGGGGCCCCGCGCCGCCGAAGGCGACGAGCGCGAACTCGCGCGGGTCGATGCCCTGGTCGATGGTCAGCAGGCGCATCGTCTCGGCCATGTTGCTGTTCATGATCTCGAGAATGCCCGCCGCGGCGCGCTCCGCCGAAAAGCCGAGTTCCGCGCCGATGCGCTCCACGGCCTGACGGGCCGCCTCGGGCACCAGCTGCACGTCGCCGCCAAGCTTGAACGCCGGGTCGAGTCGGCCCAGCACCACGTTGGCGTCGGTGGACGTCGGCTCGGCGCCGCCGCGGCCATAGCTCGCCGGCCCCGGATCGGCGCCCGCGCTCTGCGGGCCGACCTTGAGCAGGCCGGCGGCGTCGAGCCAGGCAATGCTGCCGCCGCCGGCGCCGATGGAGCGGATGTCGAGCATGGGCGTGGCGATGGGGATGCCGAACTCGAGCTCGGTGGTCGTGGTTTGCGCGGCCCGCCCGCCGGCCACCAGACAGGCGTCGAAGCTGGTGCCTCCGATGTCGGCGGTCATCAGCGGATCGAGCCCCAGGTCTTGTCCCAGTTGCAGGCTGCCGATCACCCCGCCGGCAGGCCCGCTCTGAATCATCGTCACGGGCTCGGCCTTGGCGGTGGCGGTCGCCATCACGCCGCCGTTGCTGCGCATGATCAGCAGTCCGCGCGCTCCCTGGCGGTCCAGCTCGTCTTCGAGCGACGTGAGGTATTCGTCGATGCGCGGCTTGAGATAGGCGTCGATCACCGTGGTGCTCGTGCGCTCGAACTCACGCCACTGCGGGAATACGTCGGAGCTGATTGAGACGTAAGCCTCGGGGTAAAGCTCCTGCACGATCTCCCGCGTGCGCCGCTCATGCTCGGGATTGAGGAACGAGAAGAGATAGCTGACGGCGATGGCTTTGACTTCCTCGGCGCGCAGGCGCTCGACCGCAGCGACCACGTCTGCTTCCTCCAGCGCCTGGACGACTTCTCCGTGCGCGCCAATTCGCTCACCCACCTCCAGGCTCAATGCGCGGTCGACCAGGTGGCGCGGCTTGCGCCAGTGCAGGTCGAAAGACTCCGGGCGCACGATGCGCTGGATGCGCAGCACGTCCCGAAAGCCCTGTGTGGTGATGAGCCCGATGCGCGGCCCGCGGCGCTCGATGAGCATGTTGGTGCCGACGGTGGTGCCGTGCACGAAGTACTCGATGGCGGCCGGGTCGATTTCGGCTTTCGCCAGCGCGTCGAAGATTCCCTGCGACGGCGAGGCGGGCGTCGTGAGCGACTTCGCGACCTGCAATCCGGTGTCGCCATCGGTGGCGATCAGGTCCGTGAATGTGCCGCCCATATCGACCGCGACGTTATGTGCCACTCCTGCGCTCCAATTCACACTCAGGCCAGGGACAGACGCACCCTGAACGGCGTTTCGGCGACGCCGGCAAATCGTGCGGTCGACGCCGTCCGCGCGCCGCCGGAACGCGCCAGCCTAGAGGATATAGAAAATCCCGAAATCGCGGGCCGTGCCGTGTGCCGTCGATGGCCGGGGAGTGAGGCGCCTGTCTACGCGAGCCGGACGCGCGGATCGATGTAGGTGTAGAGCACGTCGACGAGAAGATTCGCGATCACGTAGATCGTGGCCGCCAGCATCACCAGCGCCTGCACCACGGTGTAGTCGCGCGTGAGGATGGCCTTGACCAGCGTGAAGCCGATGCCCTTGCGGCTGAACACCACTTCGATGACCACCGCGCCGATCAGCAGGCTGCCGAACTGCAGGCCGACGATCGTCACCACCGGGATCAGCGCGTTCTTGAGCGCGTGGCCCCAGACGACGGTGCTCTCGCGCACCCCTTTCGAGCGCGCAGTGCGGATGTAGTCGCGGCTCATCACGTCCAGCATGGATGAGCGGGTCAGGCGGGCCACAATCGCCGCACCGCCGATCCCCAGGGCGAGCGCGGGCATGATGAGCTCCTTGCCGTTGCCGTTGGCGATGGCCGGCAGGAGATTGTTCATATTGATGCTGAATATGTAGATGAGTATCAGCCCAATGAGGAAATTGGGTATGGAAACGCCGAGCACCGCGATGAACTGGCTGCCGTAGTCAATCCAGGTGTGATGGCGCATGGCGGACACCACGCCGGCCACGAGCCCGATGAAGAGCGTCACCGCCATGCCGGCCAGCGTGAGCACCAGCGTCGAGGGGAATTGCTCCGCAATCACGTCCGTGATCGGCTGCTTGGTGCGGAACGAGCGCCCAAGGTCGAGCCGCAGCACGTCCCAGAGGTAGAAGGCGAACTGCTCGGGAATCGACCTGTCGAGCCGCAGCTTGGCCCGCGCTTGCTCCAGGGCGTCGATCGAGACCGAGGTGTTGGACGTGCCGCCGGCGTCGCTGCTGTAGTAGAAGACTTCGACGGGATCGCCCGGAATCAGGCGCAGGAGGACGAACACCAGCAGCAGCACACCCAGGATCACTGGGATTGCGGCTAGCAGCCTCCGGACGATGTATCGCCCCATGCTGCGCGTGCTCCTAGCTCACCGTGCGAACGGTCCCACGAGGCGCCTCGTGGAGGGCTGAGCCCATCCATCCTTCTGGTCGCCTCAGGCTCGGCAGTGTAGCCGACGGCTCATCTGGCGAGCACGCTGCCGGCGATGCGCGGGACGCCGCCGGGAGCTGCCTGGACCCGGGAACGACCTTGCGGATTCGCTGTCGTGAGACACTGCAAGCAGCCTGATTGCGGTGTCCTCGCGCGTTGAATATCACAAGCGTCGAGACCAAGGTGCTCGAGTTGCCCGCTCGCGATCCCCATGCGGGTCGGCGACGCCGAGGCTGGCTCGAGCGGAACCCTATCGCGAATCCGATGTCGCCCTATGTCTCTGCCGCGGCCAACATGCTGCGCTGGGTGCCGGAGTGGCCGGACTTCCTCGTCGTCGTGACGGCGGAGGACGGCACGCAAGGGGTTGGCCCAGGGAGGTACGGGCGGCCGGTGGCCGCCGTCATCCAGGATTACCTGGGTCCGCGCATCATCGGTGAGCCTGCGCTCGCGACCGAGCGGCTCTACGACATGCTCGTCCGGCTGTGCGCGCCCTTTGGCGCCACCGGTCTTGCGTCGTACGCCGTCAGCGGCATTGACCTCGCGCTGTGGGATCTCAAGGGCAAGGCGCTGGGAAGGCCCGTCTATCAGCTGCTTGGCGGTCCGGCCCGAGACTTCGTGACGTGCTACGCCACCTGCGGGGACACGGATTGGGTCAAGGAGCTTGGATTCTCCGCCGTGAAGGTGCCCTGTCCCTATGGCCCCGTGCACGGGCGGGACGGCGTGCAGCGCAACATCGCGCGCGTGGCGGCGGCCCGGGAGTGCATGGGCGATGAGGCGCAGCTCATGCTCGACTGCTGGATGTCACTCGACGTGGCGTATGGCGTGCAACTGGCGGAATCGTTGCGCCCCTTCGGCCTCGCGTGGATCGAGGAGATGCTCCGCCCGGAAGACTTCGACGGCTACGCGCAGCTGCGGGCCCGCCTACCGTGGCAGACTCTGGCGACGGGTGAGCACTGGTACACGCCGTATCCCTTCAAGCATGCGGCGTCGCGCCGCCTGGTGGATATCTTGCAGCCGGACATCGCGTGGGTTGGCGGGTTGACGCCTCTGCTCAAGATCTGCGCCATCGCCGACGCCGCCGGGCTGGCCGTCATTCCGCACGGCGGGGCTGGAAGTCCCTATGGGCAACACGCCCTCTACGCCCTCCCCGCAATCCCGCTCGGCGAGTGGTACATCGCCACGGCGCCGGGCGTTCCGCTGGAGAACGGCCCCTTGCTGCCGGGCACGGCCATGCCCCGGAACGGCAGGCTGCGACCGTCCGACGCGCCCGGCTTCGGCGTGGAGATCGATGCCGACAAGCTGCCGGCGTTCCTTTAGGGACGGCGCGCCGGCGCCGGGATCTGGCTAATGGAGTATCGGCGGCTGGGCCGGACGGGCCTCGAGGTGTCGCTGGTGGGGCTTGGCACCGGCGGGCCAAGCCAGTTGGGCCAGACGCGCGGCGCCACGCGTGACGTGATTCGCGACTTCGTGCGGCGCGCGCTCGACCTGGGAATCAACTATTTCGACACCGCGCCCGCGTATCACGACAGCGAAGCGCTGCTCGCCCATGCGCTGGACGGCGTGCCCCGGGACGAGACCGTGATTGCGACCAAGTATCCGAGCGTGGTCGACGTGCACGCGGACGCGCCGCCCCTCGCGCCGCCAAGCGTCATTCGCCCATCCGTCGACGAGAGCCTGCGGCGACTCCGGAGGGACGCGCTGGATATCGTGCTGATTCACGCGCTGCGGCCTGAGCTCTACGACGAATGCCGCGAGCGCCAGGTGCCTGAGTTGCTCCGCCTCAAGGACGACGGCCTGGCGCGGTTCGTCGGGATTTCCGGATGGCCGGTGATGGTGGGCCGGGCCGTTGCCGACGGCTGGCCCGACGTAGTGATGCCGAACTACAACCTGCTCACCCACGCCGTCGAACGCCATGTGTTCCCATTGGCCCACCGGCACGACGTGGGCGTGGTCGCCATGACGCCCGTGCGACGCGCCATGTCCGACCCCGCGCACTTGCGCGAGGTGGTGAGGCGGATGAAGAGTGCGGGATTGGTGCCGCCCGCGTCCGTGCCGGATGCGCAGCCGCTTGATTGGCTCATCCACGGCGACGTGGGGTCGGTGATCGAGGCGGCCTACCGCTTTGCAGCCGCGCCGCGCGAGGTCGCGTGCGTGCTCACGGGCACGGCCGATCCGGCCCACCTGGCAGCAAACGTCGAAGCAGTAGGTCGCGGACCGTTGCCTGCCGCCGACGTCAATCGATTGCGGGCAGCCTTCGGCGGCCACGACGAATACTTCGGCGACTAGAGCCGAAGACTCGCCGAGCGGACAACCGCCGCCCAGGGCAGGAACGCAGACCGCCGCCGGGCCTGGGTCGACCTGTTCCGCGAAGAGCACGAGGCTCATCCGCGGGCAGACCCTGGCCGAGGCTCACGCCCATCCTCGGCCACCCAGACCCGGCGGCGGTGCTGAACTCCCTAGACGCTAGCCGCCCTTCTTGTCGTAGAAGTCCATCGCGAATGCCTGGTCGAGCAGCGTGGAGTGCGCCACGCCACCGATCTGGTCGCTGTTGTAGAACCACTGCGCCATGGCGTCAGCCAGCGGGATGTTGACGGCGGCCTCCTGGATCAGGCGGTTCGCCTCCATCCACATCTCGGCGCGCTTGGACTCGTCGAACTCGGCGCGAGCCCCGTCGAGCAATGCGTCGATGGGGTCGCCCTCGGTCGCCACGCCCGGCTCACCGTTGTAGTTGAGGAATGCGAACGCGCGGCCAGGCAGCCCGTAGTTCGACGTGTGGTACTTGGCGTACAGCACGTCGGCGTCGGGGCCACGCCCGCCGGTCCACTGGTGGGTGTACTTCCCTTGTGCCATGTCGTTGATGTAGGTCGCGAACTCGACGTTCGGGATGTCCACGAAGATGCCAATGCTGGACTCGATGTCCAGCTTGTACAGCTCGCTCAGCGGGTTGGGCGTGTTGGGGAACTCAACCTGCATGCGCTGACCGTCGCGGTAGCGGAAGCCGTCGTCACCGCGCGCGTAGCCGGCGTCGTCCAACAGCTGGTTGGCCTTGCCGACGTCCCACGGGTAGAGGTCTTCCATGGCCTCGTTGTAGCCGATGGTGCCCGGCGTGAGGATGTTGCCCGCGATGCGTGGGATGCCACCGTTACCGCGCTGCACCACGAGCTTCTTGTTGACCGCGTGGTTGAGCGCCTGGCGGACGACGATGTCGTCGGTGGGCCAGCGCGTCGAGTTGATGTGCAGGAACCACGGCATGCCCGAAGACATACGCCCAAGGATGGCGCGGTTGTCCTGCTTCGCGAAGCGCTCCATGTCGATGAATTGGAAGTGCTGGATCCAGTCCACCTCGCCGGCCTCGAAGGCCGCCGCGCGGGCCACTGCGTCCTGCGCCAGGATCTGAATGACGAACTCGTCGGGGTACGGGGCCCCCTGGTTCGTCGCCCACTCGGGCGCCCACGCGTAGTCTTCGTTCCGCTCGTAGGTGACGGAGACCTGCTCCTGCCACTCCTTGAACTTGTACGGACCCGTGCCGACCGGGTTACGCGCGATGTCCTCGCGATACTGGATGTACGCCGCCGGTGAGGCGAACGTGATCTGACGGTCCGCCAGCACCTGCATGAACAGGGCCTGCGGGGTCTTGGTCTTCAGATCGACGGTGAACTCGTCCACCACCGTGAGGCTCTCCACGTCGCCGACTGTGCCCGCGATCTCGCCCCGCTCCAGGCTCTCGTCCAAGAAGAGCATGAAGTTGAACGCAACCGCCTCCGCGTTGAACGGCGTGCCGTCGTGGAACTGCACGTCCTGACGCAACGGGATGCGGCGCGTCAGGCGGTCATCCGAAAGCTCGGGCATGTCCGCGGCCAGCCGCGGGACGATGCGGTTGTTCGGCGCCCACGTGTACAAGGTCTCGTACATCGGGAAGCCGCTGCGGTAGGACCACTGGTCCATGCGCACCGGGTTGAACGACGTGATGGGACCCGGCGTACCCCAGGTGATCCGGCCACCGCGGGTCGGGTTCCACTCGCCGAGCGGAACGGCTTCGTCGGAGCGGAAGAGATTGATCCCCTTCAGGGCGCCGCGCGCCGCCGTCTCGGCCTCGATCTCGACGATGACTTCCTTCTCGACGACGACTTCCTTTTCGACGACGACTTCCTTCTCGACGACGACGGCCTTCTCGACTTCCTTGATGACTTCCTGCGTCACCACCTTCTCGACCTCGACCTGCTGGATCTCGGTCACGGTGACGATCTTCTCGACCTCGACTTCCCTGATCTCAACCTCGCCCTCGCCGCACGCTGCGAGTGCCGCAACGCCGACGCCGCCCGCGAGGGCCACAGCCCCACCGCGGAGGACGCTCCGGCGACTCAGTGACTTCCCACGCATAAACCATCCCTCCAATTGCAGGCTTTCCGAGCCTGTGCGCGAGAGGATACCAGCCCGCGCGGACGATTTGCACCACGCAGAGGCTGTTGACCGTGGGTCACGTTGGTCGCCAATTCCCGCGACCGTGGGAATCACGGCACCGTCCGCGGGCGGGTGATCCGAGCGGTCCCGGAACCCGCCCGGCGGCGGTGCCAATCTCCCTAGGCGCTAGCCGCTAGCCGCCTTTCTTGTCGTAGAAGTCGAGCACGGTGGCTGGTTCGTGGATCGTTGAGAGCGCCACGCCACCGATCTGGTCCCTGTTGTAGAACCACTGCCCCATGGCGTCCGACAGCGGAAGGTTGACGGCGGCCTCCTGGATCAAGCGGTTCGCCTCCATCCACATCTCGGCGCGCTTGGACTCGTCGAACTCGGAGCGCGCCCCGTCGAGCAGTGCGTCGATGGGGTCGCCCTCGGTCGGCACGCCCGGCTCACCGTTGTAGTTGAGGAACGCAAACGCGCGGCCCGGCAGCCCGTAGTTCGACGTGTGGTACTTGGGATACAGCACGTCGCCGTCGGGGCCACCACCGCCGGTCCACTGGTGGGTGTACTTCCCTTGCGCCATGTCGTTGATGTAGGTCGCGAACTCGACGTTCGGAATGTCCACGAAGATGCCGATGCTGGACTCGATGTCCAGCTTGTACAGCTCGCTCAGCGGGTTGGGCGTGTTGGGGAACTCAACCTGCATGCGCTGGCCGTCGCGGTAGCGGAAGCCGTCATCACCGCGCGCGTAGCCGGCGTCGTCCAGCAGCTGGTTGGCCTTGCCGACGTCCCACGGGTAGAGGTCTTCCATGTCCGCGTTGTAGCCGATGGTGCCCGGCGTGAGGATGTTGCCGGCGATGCGCGGGATGCCGCCGTTGCCGCGCTGCACAACCAGTTTCTTGTTGATGGCGTGGTTGAGCGCCTTGCGGACAACGATGTCGTCCGTCGGCCAGCGCATGGAGTTGATGTGCAGGAACCACGGCATGCCGGGAGCCAGACGCCCGATGATGATGCGGTTGTCCTGCTTCGCGAAGCGCTCCAGGTCGATGAACTGGAAGTGCTGGATCCAGTCCACCTCGCCGGCCTCGAAAGCCGCCGCGCGCGCCACCGCGTCCTGCGCCAGAATCTGGACGACGAACTCGTCCGGATATGGCGCGCCCTTGTTCGTCGCCCACGCAGGCGCCCACGCGTAGTCGTCGTTCCGCTCGTAGGTGACGGAGACCTGCTCCTGCCACTCCTTGAACTTGTAGGCGCCGGTGCCGACCGGATTGCGCGCGATGTCCTCGCGGTAGGTGATGTACGCCTGCGGCGAGGCGAACGTGATCTGAAAATCGGCGAGCACCTGCATGAACAGCGCCTGCGGAGTCTTGGTCTTCAGATCGATGGTGAACTCGTCCACCACCGTGACGCTCTCGATGTCGCCGACCTTGCCCGCGACCTCGCCTCGCTCCAGGCTCTCGTCCAGGAACAGCATGAAGTTGAACGCCACTGCCTCGGCGTTGAACGGCGTGTCGTCGTGGAACTTCACGTCGCGGCGCAACGGAATGCGGCGGGTCAGGCGGTCATCCGACAGCTCGGGCAAGTCGGAGGCCAGCCAGGGAATGATCGTGTTACCCGGCGCCCACGTGTAGAGGTTTTCGTAAATCGGAAACCCGTTGCGATAGGACCACTGATCCATGCGCACGGGGTTTAGCGACGTGATCGGGCCCGGCGTACCCCAGGTGATTCGGCCACCCCGGGTCGGGTTCCACTCGCCAAGCGGGACGGATTCGTCGGAGCGGAAGAGGTTGACGCCCGTCTGAAGGCCGCGCGCCGCCGTCTCGGCTTCGATCTCGACGATCTTCGTGACGACCTTCTCGACCTCGACTTCCTTGACGACTTCCTTCTCGACGACGACGGCCTTCTCGACTTCCTTGATGACTTCCTGCGTCACCACCTTCTCGACCTCGACCTGTTGGACCTCGGTGACGGTGACGATCTTCTCGACTTCGACCTCTCGAATCTCAACCTCGCCCTCGCCGCAGGCAGCGAGTGCGGCGACGCCGACGCCACCCGCCAGGGCCAAGGCCCCGCCACGGAGGACGTTCCGTCGACTCAGAGATTTGCCTCGATCCATAGGACTTCCCTCCAGTAGCAGGCTTTCCGAACCTGTGGGCGCGAGGGTATCAGTCGGTGCTGCGGTTTGCACGACATCGAATAACTCGACAGTGCATCTCTTTGGTTCTGATATTCCTACAAAGCCGTCGTCGCGGGAGCGGGGATTCAGGGCGCCGGTACCCGTCCGCGCAGAGGCGTCTCACGCGTGCGGTCGCACAACTCCCGGCCAAACAGGGGCCGCGATCGCTGGGGCTACTGCGCCCAGGCGCTCGCTTGCGGGTCCAGCGCCTCGCGCAGGCCGTCGCCCAGCATGTTGAACGACAGCACCGTCAGCGCCAGCGCCAGCCCGTTGAAAATGCAGATCCACGGGGCCAGGGCGAGCACCGCGCGGTATTGGGCAATCTCCAGGCCCCACTCCGGCGTCGGCGGTGAGGCGCCCAGTCCCAGGAAGCTGAGTCCGGCCGCCGAGATGATGGTCGAGCCGAGACCCAGCGTGGACATGATCAAAATCGGGCTGAGGATGTTGGGCAGGATGTGACGCACGATGATGCGCGTGTCGCGCATCCCGATCGCGCGCGCCGCTCGCACATAGCCGAACTCCTTGGCCGAGAGCGTCGAGCCGCGCACGACGCGCGCATAGAAGGGAACGCCGGCCACGCCCAACGCGATCATGGCGTTCGTGAGGCTGGGCCCGAGCGACGCGACGATCACGATGGCGAGCAGCAGTCCCGGAAACGCCAACAGCACGTCGAGCAGGCGGCTGATGACCATGTCGATCCGTCCGCCGAAGTAGCCGGCGGCCATGCCGAGAATCGTGCCGCCGGCGCCGGCAAGCAACACGGCCACGAATCCGACCCGCAGCGAGATGCGCGATCCGTGGACCACGCGGCTGAAGACGTCACGGCCGATGTCGTCCGTGCCGAAGGGGAAGAACGCCGGCTCGACCTCGCCGCTCTCTCCCACGCGCGTGCCGCTCGACCATGGCGGGCGCAGGCGGTTCTCGAGCACTGACTCGAGCGTCGGCTTGGTGTTGATGCCTTCCGGCGCGATCAGGTCGGCGAAGATGGCGCAGAGCGCAAAGAGAATCAGCACCACGCCACCTGCCATCGCGGCGAGGTTGCGCCGCAACCGCCGCCACGCCATCGACCACTCGCTGCGCACGGCCGACGAGGCCACCGCGTCGATAGACGCCGTGTCAGACAGGGGTTCGGCTTGTGCCATTGCCGCCGGTAGGAATGGGGCTGCGATTCGCGACGATACTACAAAGGCGGTTTGGCGGGGGCGGGCCGACGGCGGACTACGCCAGCGCCACGAGCGCCGCCCCGGCGGCGATGGCGCCGGCGCCGATGAACCGTGGGACGTGCCGCGGCTCGCGCAGCAAGGTCATGCCCAAGGCCGCGCCGATCATGATGCTGACTTCGCGGGCGGCGGACACATAGGGCGCCGGGGCCATGGTGAGCGCAATGAGCACCAGCAGGTACGCGGTTACCGATAGGAGGCCGACCAACGTCGCGTCGCGCAGGGACACGGGCGCTCGGCGCCAGGGCCGCCGCCCATAGCGCACAAGGACCAGGGGAGTCAGCAGGGCGGCGGCTATCAGCCACATCAGGTAGGCGTACGGGAGCGGATTGACGACGGCCACGCCCTGCTTGTCGACCAGCGTGTACGTCGCGATGATTACTCCTGTGAACGCCGCGTAACGACCTCCTGGTCGCAGCAGCATGCGCGGCGCGTCGAGCAGCGACTTTGGATCGAGGCTCCGGAGATTGATCAGATAGATTCCGGCGACCACGGCGAGCACGCCGGCCACTCCCATCGGCGAAACGGATTCGCCCACGATCCAGACGCTCGCCACCAGGACCAGGGCGGGTCCGATGCCCCGGGCCAGGGGATAGGTGACCGAAAGATCGGCTCGGGCGTAGGCATTGCCCAGCGACCAGAAATACGCCGCGTGCAGTACCCCCGTGGCTACGATCCAGACCCAGCCAGCCGGAGGAATCGGCTCTAGGACCACGCCGACGATGAACGCCGGCAGATAGATAGCCAACGTGACGACCAGGGCCAGCCAGAAGAAGACTGGGTGTCCCTGGCCGCGCTTGGCGAGCAGATTCCACGCGGCGTGCATTGCAGCCGCCGTAAACACCAGCGCCAGTGCAGCCGGAGGCACAGTGAATCCCTGCCGAGGGTCGTGGGGTGCGGCAAGCTACCACGGAGTCGCCGCCGCGGCCCCACGGCCAGCGAGCGTCTCGGATGGGCTTAGAGCGTCCGAATCCGGATGGTGGCGGTGCCGTCGTAGCGCAGGCGCTCGCAGCGCGCGGCGAAGGCTTGCCAGTCCTCCGACGGGCCGTCGTACGACCCAAAGACGTTCGCCGCTTCGAGGGTGATGAACTTGCCCGGAATGGTGGGGCGCGCGTAGCGGTCGTAGGGCCAGTAGACCTCGCTCAGCGCGCCCGGATGCCCGTGCCGCGTGCCGGCTTCATAGTGGGTGAAGATCAGATCGCCCGGAGCAACGCACGTAGTGGCGTTCTCGATGGGCGCGACCACGGTCGGGTCGAAATAGAACGCCGCGATGGTTCCTGAATAGATCGCATGCAGGCACTCGGCCTGCTCGGGCAGCCCCGCGGTCACCGCTGCGCAGGTCTGCGGCGCCGCGTCCCACAGCAGCTTGAAGCGGGCCGGCGGCGCACCCGGCAGCTCGAGTTCGATGGTCGAAACCCTGGGTTCCCCTGATTCTGATGCAGCCATGCGTAGCGCCTCCGGCGGAGCAGACCTGATGCGCGACTGTAGGTCTAACGCCGCGTGCCCGCGAGACTCGCGCCGGATTCCCGCCTGGTCTACTCGCCAGCCGCGATGGCAGAGAGTTCGACCCGCTCGTTCTCCGTCATGCGCCACTCGAGGGCGCGGACGTTCTCCTCGATCTCCTCGGGGCGCTTCGTGCCGGCCAGCGTCACAGTCACGATCGGGTTGGAGATCACCCACGCCAGCGCCAGCTGCGCCACGGTGAAGCCGCGGTCGCGGGCCGCCTCCTTGAGCCGGTCCACCCGCTGCAGGTACCTCAGAAAGTGCTCGCGCTCGAACAGCGGCAGCTCGAACACCGTGCCGCGACTGCGGAAGTCGTCCTCGCCGAAGGTCGTCTCCGGCGTCATCGTGCCGGTCAGCAACCCGTGCGCCATGGGGCCATACGCCATCAAGCCGAGCCCGCGCTCCTGGCAGAAGGGAAATAGCTCGGCCTCCGGCCGGCGGTCGAACAGGTGATAGCCGATCTGCTCGGTAACAAGGGGAAACGTCTCCAGGCACTCGTCGAGCTGGGCGGCGCTGAAATTGCTCACGCCGCCGTAGCGGATCTTGCCCTGCTGCTGAAACTTGGCCATGGCCTCCATCGAGTCGGCAATGGGCACGCTCGCGTCCGGCCAGTGGATCAGGTAGAGATCCAGATAGTCGGTCTGCAGCCGCTGCAGGCTGCCTTCCAGGTCCGCCGCCATGTTGTCGGGCGCGGTGCTGCCTTTGCTCACCAGCACGACTTCGTCCCGCCGTCCCTTGAGCGCCCGTCCGACGAGCTTCTCGCCCTCGCCGAACCCGTAGCGGGCGGCGGTGTCGATCAGCGTGACTCCAAGGTCGATGGCCCGGTGAATGCCGCGGATGGCCTCGTCGTCGTCGAATGGGCCGTACTGCCCCCGTCCGATGGGAAACCCGCCGAATCCAATCACCGACGTCACGAGATCGGACTGGCCCAGCCTGCGGTACTCCATGTCGGGGCTCCCTCGCGTGTGTGTGTGGGCTCAGCGCTTACCGTATCGCGCCCCAAAACCGCGCGCAGAGCCGTCTGAAGCCGATCCGGCTATGCGGCAGCCGGCCTCGCCGCGGGCAGGCGGGCGACCACGGCTCCCACCAGGATGGTGAGGATGAAAATCGGCGCCAGCAACAGCGCCAGCGCCACGATGCCGGCGGCATCCATCAGCGCGCCGGCCGCCAGCGGAAGCAGCAGGGCCGATGTCCCCGAGGCCGCTTGCAGCGCCGCCACGCCCCGGCCAGCATGGCGGGCCGGTACGCGGTCGGCCAACAGGATGACGGGTGAGGTGGCCCCAAAGCCACCCATCGCGTAGAAGAAGGCCGTGAGCCCAAGGAAGGCCACGTGCGCGGGAAACATCAACACTATGGTGCTGAGGAGGTTCAGCAGCACGGTCGCGCCGATAACCATCAGCCGCCCGTAGCGGTCCATCAGCTGGCCGCCCGCGAAGGTGGCAATGGCGCGGAGGCCCGAGAGCAGGGAGAGCACCAGGCCCACGGTCGCCGGGTCGAGCTCCAGCGTCACTCCGCCGTACAACGGCAGCGCGACCGCGCGCAGGGTCGAGGCGCCGCCCCAGAGCAACGCGCCGAACGCCAGCACGCCGGCGAGGGCGCGCCACGGCACCCGACGCCCCGGCGCGGTTTCGGATTCGTCGGCTGCGCTGGCGGCCGGCTGCGCGTCGCGGATCAAGGCGACCGCAATCAACGCGGCAAGGACGGCCACGGCGGCGGCCATCACCAGCGCCGAGCGCCACCCGAAGGCCACAGTCAGCCCTCCAGCCGCTACCGGACTTGCCAGCATGCCGATCTGAAACCCGGTCAGCCCGCGCGAGATGGTGCGCCCGCGGGCCGCCGGCGGCGCCAGCCGCACCAGGTGCGCGACGGCGGCGCTTTCCATGAAGGCCGCGGCCAGGCCAGATGCGAACACCGCGCCGACCAGGGCCCAGAATCCCGGCGCCAATGCAGCGCCCAGCGATCCCGCCGCCAGCCCGAGCGACGCGATCCCGAGCACCAGGCGCGGCCCCACCCGGTCCGTCAGATATCCGGCGGCGGGCGTGACGAGCACGCGGCTGAGCGAAGGCACGGCCACCAGCACGCTGAGCGTGGCGAAGTTGATGCTGAATTCGGCTTGGATCGGCACGAGCAGCGGGCCGTAGACCGACATCCCGAAGGCCGTGGCCGCCACCACCCCGAACGTGGCGGCAACCTGCGAGACCTCAGGCGATCGGGTCGAGATCATGTTCCGAGCCTGACAGGGCGCGTCGGTCAAAATGAATCGAGACCGGCATGGGCGTGACGGTGGTGCAGATCATCCAGCCGCGTCAACCCTCGGCCCGTTCACACTCCCGTCAGACGCTGCCTGCTACGCTCCCGCCGTCCGCCCAAAGCGTGACCACAAAGGGCCGATCATGCGCACCGGCAGCGGTCGATTCACCTACGAACTCGTTCCGGGCTGGGCCAGGATCCCGCCCCACATCTCCACCGGCTGGATCGGGGGCGTGGTCACCGACCGCCGCGGGCGGGTCTACTGCTTCGGGCGCGGCACCCATCCCATGCTCGTCTTCGACCGCGAGGGCTCGCTAGTCGACCACTGGGGCGACACGTTCGTCAGCCACGCGCACGGGGCCTTCATCGACGATGAGGAGCAGCTCTGGCTCACGGATCGTTTCGCCCAGGTGATCTGGGTCTGCGACACCGCGGGTCAGGTGCTCCGCAAGATCGGCCTGCTGCACATCAGGTCCACCGACGACGACTACCACATGAAAGGCGACCCGCCGCCGGGCGAGCCGCCGCGATTCGACGGTTTCAACCATCCGACCAACGCCCACCTAGCCGCCGACGGCACGGTCTTCATCTCGGACGGGTATCGGGCCGCCAAGTGCCACCGGTTTTCGGTGGCGGGTGTGATCGAGAAGTCCTGGGGCAGCCCCGGCAGCGGACCGGGGCAGTTCGACCTGCCGCACGGCATCTGGGTCACGCAGGACGACCGCGTGCTCGTGGCCGACCGCGAGAACAGCCGCGTGCAGGTCTTCAATCGCGACGGCGAGTTCCAGGATGAGTGGACGGGCATCCACCGCCCGACCGACTTCTTCGTCGACGAGGACGCCGACGCCATCTACGTCGCCGGGCTCGACGGCCGCGTCTCCGTGCTCGATCTCGACGGCGCGCTCATCACCCACCTGGGCGAACCCGGCCCCGGCCCCGGCCAGTTCGGCGCACCACACGACGTCTGGATCGACGACCAGGGCGCCCTCTACGTCTGCGAGGTCCAGCGCGCCAACCGCCTGCACAAGTTCGTGCCGGTCTAGGGGGCGGGCCGGAGAGAATCAAGAACCGACTCGATTACTTTCACACCAGCGCTATAGGGTCTACTCAACGGAGATTCTGTTAACTTGCAACCGCCATTCCCAAAAATGAGCGTTGAAGATTCCAATTCGGTAGGAAACTAGCAAAGTGTCTGGCTGGTTTGGATATAGTCGATTGCGGGGTAAGGCGCTACCCCCGGACGAAGCATACAGCCGCGTAACCAACCCTGAGCGATTTCGCCCTCTGCATCCTGCCATGCTGGAGATTATGGACAGGCTGGAGAGCCAATTCGAAGTCGATCGCACCGAAGGGTATGGTCTCGACAAGGAACTGGAGCGGGGCATAGACCTTGCCCGCCCAGATTTCAGGCTCACCCCCAGGGACCCTGAGGCTGCGCCTATCGCCGTGTCGTTCTCGACTTTCCCTGGTCTTATTGTCCGGTTTGGACGATGGTACATAGAGCCTTTTCCGGTCTGTGGCTGCGATGCCTGTGATGAGTCGGCAGAGGGTGAGATCGAAAGACTCAACGAAATGGTCGACGCCGTAGCTGCTGGACGATTTCGTGAGGCAATTCGACGTCCCTTGATCTCACTTAGAGGGTCAGGCTGGGTGGACACGAGGTTCTGGTCCGACGACAGGAGGTCTGGAAGGACGGGTCGTGTTGACGGCCCCCGTGCCCGCGAGATGGCTGGTGGTCGTCGCCGTCTGGACTTGGACTGGAAGCCGTGGCGGCGTAGACGGACCGTGAGCTAGCGACTGGCTTGCGGTGTCCGGGCCTCATTGAGTGCCTTGATCGCTGGGTGAGCAACCTCCTCCGACTCCTTCGTCGTGAGATAATTGGCGATAGATGCGTGCCGAGTATGGGGCCGAGATTAGGGAATCCATGCCTTCGGCTGGCGAGAGCGGCCGTCTATTGTCCCGTTGCCTTTCACTGGACCTCGAAGTCGGCGTCAAAGACGGTCGCATCCACGCTCTGGCGGGAGTACGCCCGGACACCGCGCAATCCCTGGCTCTACCCGTAGCGCGAAACAGCCTCGCTGGTGCATTGGCCAAGCTGGACGACCTTGCCGAAGGCGCGGACTACCTGCTGGGCCACAACCTCATCGACTTCGACCTGCCCCATCTAATGGCAGCGAATCCCACTTTGAAATTGTTGCGGCTGCCTGCGGTGGACACGCTCAGGCTCAATCCCCTGGCTTTCCCGCGCAATCCCTACCATCACCTCGTCAAGCACTACCAGGACGGGCAACTCAAGCGCGGGCGCCGAAACGACCCGGAGTTGGACGCCAGATTGACGCTTGAGGTCTTCGCCAATCAGCAGAAGGAGTTGCGCGACGCGCCGGCTGACCTGTTGACGGCCTGGCATTGGCTTGCCACGCGGGAAGGTGGCGCGGGATTCGACCGGGTATTCGCCGCATTGCGTCGTGCGCGAAGACCCTCCGACGCAGAGGCGCATGACGCGATTCGGGCGCGTCTGGCCGGCAACGCCTGTCAGTCACAAGCACGCCAGGCCATGGCGAACGCAACCCGACACGGTTGGGCGCTGGCCTATGCGCTGGCGTGGATATCAGTGTCCGGGGGCGCCTCGGTCATGCCTCCCTGGGTGCGGCATCAGTTTCCCGAAGCCGGTCGGCTGGTGCGCCGGTTGCGCGACACCGCCTGCGCCGATGCCGCATGTGGATGGTGCCGGGAGCGGCACGACGCCCGCAAGGAACTCTTGCGATGGTTCGGTTTTTCCGATTTCCGTCCAGAGCCGTCGGACGAGCTTGGGCGGCCCCTGCAGCGGTCCATCGTGGAGACGGCGATGGCTGGCGAGCATGTGCTGGGGATACTGCCCACCGGGGCCGGAAAGTCGCTCTGCTACCAGATTCCGGCGCTATCCCGCTACGACAAGACCGGCGCTCTGACGGTGGTGATTTCGCCTCTGGTCGCCCTCATGGCGGATCAGGTGAAAGGACTCGAAGCGAAAGGCATTGGATCCTGCGTCACCATCAATTCGCTTCTGTCCATGCCGGAGCGATCCGACGCTCTGGACCGGGTGCGGCTGGGAGACGCCAGCATCCTCATCATCTCGCCGGAGCAGCTTCGCAACGTCTCCCTGCGCCGCGTCCTCGACCAACGCGAGATTGGCTCCTGGGTGCTTGACGAGGCCCACTGCATCTCCAAATGGGGTCACGACTTCCGGCCCGACTACCGCTACGTGGGGCGCTTCATGCGTGAGCGGGCGGGGCAGGAGCCGGTGCCGCCGGTGTTGTGCCTGACCGCGACGGCCAAGCCCGACGTGAAGGCCGAGATCGCGAACTACTTCCAGGAAGAGCTCGGCATCAACCTGAGAGTCTTCGACGGCGGCGCACAGCGCACCAACCTGGAGTTCGTGGTGGTGCAGTCGAGTAGCGAGGGTCAGTTCTCCGACATTCATCAGGTCATCGAGGCCGATCTGCCGACGGAGACGCCGGGCGGCGCCATCGTCTATTGCGCGACGCGACGGCAGGCCGAAGAGGTTGCGGATTTCTTGCAGGCAAAAGGGATGGATGCGAATTGCTTCCATGCCGGACTGCCGCCGGAGACCAAGAAGAACGTCCAGGAGAGTTTCATCCGCGGCGATCTGCGAGCCATCTGCGCCACCAACGCCTTCGGCATGGGCATCGACAAGCCGGACGTGCGGATCGTGATTCACGCCGACATCCCAGGTTCCTTGGAAAACTACCTCCAGGAGGCGGGGCGCGCCGGACGGGACCAGCAGAGGGCGCGCTGCGTGCTGCTCTACACGGCGGATGACGTGGAGAAGCAATTCGGCATGTCGGCCCGTTCCCGGCTGACGCGACGCGAAATTCACGGAGTGCTGCGGGCGCTGCGGAGTCTCGACCGCAAGAAGCGCTTGAACGGTGAGGTGGTGGCCACCGCAGGCGAAATCCTGGGCGAGGACGAAGAGCAGGTATTCGAGCGAGACTCCGCTACCGACGACACCCGGGTGCGCACCTCGGTGGCCTGGCTGGAGGAAGCCGTGCTGCTGACCCGAGAGGCGAACAGGGTTCAGGTGTTCCCGTCCTCCCTGCGGGTGAACTCGGTGGAAGAGGCGAGCGCCAAGCTCCAAAAGGCGCGTATCGCGGATGTCTACCGCCGCCAACTGCTGACCATTGCCGAGGCGCTCATCGAGGCCGATGCCGACGAAGGCGTGTCCACCGACGAGTTGATGGCCGCATCGGGCCTGACATCTGAGGCAGTGCGGGCCGCGCTCCACGATATGGAGCGCTGGGGCATCGCCAGCAACGACACCGTGTTGACCGCCTTTGTCCACACAGCGGTGCAGCGATCCTCCCAGCGACGCTTCGAGCAAGCGGCGGACCTTGAGCGGGGCCTTATCGACCTCCTGCGGGAGACGGCTCCGGACATGCAAAAGGGCGACACGTCCCCACTGCATCTCCGCCTCGCGACCCAGCGGCTCAAGGACGACGGCCATGCCCACGCGCTGCCCGAACTCCTGCGGCGCATCGTCCGCAGCATTGCCGCTGACGGGCGGGGCGAGGGTGGCGGTGGGGGAAGCCTGGGAGTGCGTGGGCGCGATGCGGAGACCATGCAGGTGACGTTGCAACGCGAGTGGAACGTGTTGGAGAAGACCGCCGAACTGCGGCGTGCGGCCGCGGGGCGCCTGTTGGACCACCTGCTCGCCTGCCTGCCGTCGGGAAGCCGAGGCACGGACTTGCTGGCCGAGACGACGCTGGGCAAGTTGCTGCAGGCCATCGAGTCCGACTTGATCCTCAAAAGCCAGGTCAGGGATCCCGCCAAGCTGATGGACCGAGCGCTTCTGTGGCTGCACGAACAGGAAGTCATTCGGCTAAACCAGGGGCTGACCGTATTCCGTCCCGCCATGACCATCCGCCTGAAGCCGGAAACACGAGGCTTTGCGCGGGCCGACTTCACACCCCTCCAGCTCCACTACGACGAGCAGGTGCTGCAAATCCACGTCATGGCGGAGTATGCGGCGCAGGGTCTTGGCTCCATGGCCAACGCTCTGCGTTTGGCCATGGACTATTTCAGATATGGCCAAGCGGAGTTTCTGCGCCGATGGCTGCCCGACAGAGAGAGGGACCTCTCGCGCCAGACCACGCCGGAATCATGGCGGGCGATCGTCGAGAGCTTGAACAACCCCATCCAGCGCCGCATCGTTGCCGACGACCGGGAGCAGACGAACGTGCTGGTGCTGGCGGGCCCGGGCTCCGGCAAGACGCGGGTGCTGGTGCACCGGATCGCCTACCTGATTCGCGCCAGGCGCGAGAACCCTCGCGGCATCCTGGCCCTCGCCTACAACCGGCACGCAGCGGTCGAAATACGCCGACGTCTCGCGGACCTCATAGGCGACGATGCCAAGGGCGTGATGGTGTTCACCTGCCACGCGCTGGCCATGCGGCTGGTCGGCGCGAGCTTCTCGGGGCGGGCGAATCGACTCGACGAGGGCAGATTCCAGGAGATTCTCAAGCAGGCCGTGGCCCTGCTGCGCGGGGAGGGACTGCCGCCCGACGAGGCCGACGAGCATCGATCCCGCTTGTTGGCCGGCTTCCGCTGGATACTGGTGGATGAGTATCAGGACATCGGCCGAGACCAGTATGAGCTGATCTCCGCCCTGGCAGGCCGAACGCTCGCCGAGGAAGACGACAGGATCAGTCTCTTCGCGGTGGGCGACGACGACCAGAACATCTACGCCTTCGGCGGTGCGTCGGTGGAGTTCATCCGGCGCTTCCAGGCGGACTATGGGGTCAAGCCCGCCTATCTCACCGACAACTATCGCTCCACCGGCCATATCGTCGCGGCCGCCAATGCCGTGATCGAGCCCGCCCGGCAGCGGATGAAGACCGGTCATCCGATCCACGTCAACCGTGCGCGGGAGAAGGCCCCGCCGGGCGGTATTTGGGCTGAACGTGATCCGGTCGCCGGCGGTCGAGTGCAGATCCTGCCGGCGGGCGACGATCCCATCTCACAGGCTCAGGTGGCGGTGGCCGAGTTGCAGCGGTTGTCGGGACTCTCGCCGAACTGGGACTGGTCCACCTGCGCGGTGGTGGCGCGCGAGTGGAGCTACCTGGACCCGGTGCGCAGCCTCTGCGAGCTCGAGGGGATTCCCGTGCAGTTGGCGAACGAGGAGTTCTCGGGAGTCTGGCATCTGCGGGAGACTCAGGCGCTCGTGAGTTGGGTTCGCGGCCAAGACCCAACGTTGGTAACGAGCGCGGGTCTGAAGGACTGGCTGGCCGGGCAACCCTCCGGCCCCTGGGCCGAGCTGCTGGGTGAGGCCATGGACGAGTACGAGTTGGAAACCGGCGGCGCGGAAACGTCGGTGAGTCACTTCATCGAATGGCTGGCCGAGTGGGCGCGCGAGGTGCGGCGCCGCCAGCGTGGGCTCATGTTGTTGACCGCTCATCGCGCCAAGGGCTTGGAGTTCGACCACGTGGTCGTGCTGGACGGAGGCTGGGACCGCGTGGGACCTGATGAGGACGCCGACGCGCCGCGCCGTCTGTTCTACGTGGCCATGACCCGCGCACGGGAGACGCTTGCCCTGGCGCGCTTTTCGGTGCCGCACCCGCTCCAGGTCGCCCTACGGGACAGTCCCTTGGCGCTGCTCCGCCCAGCGCCCACCAAACTCCCGGCCGCCGCCCCGGAGCTGGCGCGTCGCTATCGACGGCTCAGCCTGCGTCACGTCTTTCTCAGCTTCGCCGGATACAGGCGCCAGGATCATCCCGTGCATCGCGCCATTGCCACGCTCTCGCCCGGGGACCGGCTGGAGGTGCGAAACGGCGCGAATCGCTGGGAGCTTCTTGACCGCAAAGGGACGGTCGTTGGGCAACTCGCTCGTGATTTCGAGGTCCCCGACGGCGTGCGTTGCACGTTTGCCACGGTCTTGGCCGTCGTCACATGGGACCGGGAGCGCTCCGAACCGGAATACCAAGACCGCCTTCAGTGCGACGCTTGGGAAGTGGTGGTGCCGGAGCTGGTGTTCGAGCCGGGCTAGGCCGACCGCAAAACTACCCAGAATCGCGGACCGATCAGCCGCCGCATTCCTCGGGTCAAGTCGCCGGCAGTAGTGGCCTCTGCGCTCGCGAGTGATACTTTGACTCATAGTGACTCAACTTATGACTCATCCAAGGCGATCTGCCATGCGCCAACTCACAGTGAGAGGCTTCGATGACGAGCTCAGCAGCAGGCTGCGCCGCCTCGCGAAGCGTGATGGGATCTCCCTGAACCAGGCCGCGTTGAAGCTACTCCGGAAGGGGGCCGGGCTCACGGACATCGCCGGAGGCGCGGATACCATCGGCAATTCCCTGGATCATCTGATAGGTACCTGGTCCGCGGAGGAAGCGGATGAATTGCTATCGACGCTGCGGGAGCTCGACACCATCGACGAGTCAATATGGCGATGAGGATTCTCTTGGATTCCAACGCCTACGTTTACCTCAGGCGCGGGCATTGGCAGGTCTTGGAGCTTGTGCAGAGCGCGGAGGCAGCCCTCCTATCAGCCGTCGTGGTCGGCGAGCTACTGTATGGATTCCGGCTGGGCTCAAACTTTGAGCGAAACCTAGCAGCCCTCCGCGCATTCCTGAACAACCCGTACGTTTCGTACGTTCCGGTCGGCGAGGTAACCGCAGACCGTTACGCTAGGATCGCGGCTGCGTTGCGAGCGAAGGGCCGTCCAATTCCGACCAACGATGTGTGGATCGCGGCGCACGCGATGGAAACAGGGGCCGACCTCATTTCAGCCGACCGCCACTTCGCCCATGTTGACGGGATTGCCTGGGTCCCGATAGCGGCGGACCGAGCTTGACGACGGCGCCGGCTACTTCAACTGGGGCGAGCGCTCTACGTCTGCGAAGTCCAACGCGCCAACAGCCTGCACAAGTTCGTGCCCGCGTACGGGGCAGACCGGTCAGAATCAAGAATCGACACGATCAGGTTCAGTCTTGTTCGTCAGGTCGATCTCGGCGGCAGGTCCGGCAACCTGCACGGGGCTCGTCCATGAATGCCTGCCGTTGCGTCTGATTCGCCGTTCGCGGGAGTCGGCGAGGGGAAGAGGGAACCGTCTCTGCGGGTAGTCAATTGGAATGTCGAGTGGGCCACGCCCCGCTCATGGCGAACCGCCGAAATCCTCAGCCGCATTAGTCAACATGCGCCCGAGATCGTCTGCCTTACGGAGACGCACGTCGGGCTGATGTCGCAATGTGGCCACATGATCTGCTCGCAGGCCGACGCCGGATACAAAGTCGATGAGAATCGGCGAAAGGTCATGCTCTGGTCGCGAGAGCCTTGGAGCGAAGTCGACCACATGGGGCTCGATTCAATGCCGCCCGGACGGTTCGTGTCCGGCATCACACAGACGTCTGTGGGTGCGGTTACCGTCCTCGGCATCTGCATCCCCTGGTTCGGATCCCGGACCGAGGCTCGGCGCGGGGCGGAGCGCAGGATGCGATGGGAGGACCACGAGCAGTATCTAGTCGGTCTGACTGAACTTCTCGAACGCGAGGAAAAGAAGCGCCTGATAGTGATGGGCGACTTCAATCAGGCCATCGGGCCGGGCAGCCGAGCACCCGCTGAGCTTCGATTGGCGCTCCAGAACGCCTTCTCACCGAGCATGCGAATCGCTACCGCAGACCTTGCCTTCGAGGGACGCCGAAGCATCGACCACATTGCACTCAGTGAGGACTGGACAGTTAGCTCCCGGGAAGCAATCAGCAACATTCAAGAGGGGAAGGAGCTTTCGGACCACTTCGGCGTCTTTGCCGACGTGTCAATCCACAAGATGTGGTAGCGCTGGCCAATCTGGTGAGAGATTGGCCAAGGAAACCCTCGCGCTCGTTTCGGTCTAGGCCGACCCGCCGTCGGTAATCCGCGCCGACGCCAGCAGTTCCTTGCTGCGCTCCGATAGCTGATCGAATTGGGCGCTGGTCATCTCAACCCAGTGGCCGGAGTAGTACCACGGGCGCGTGTAGACCAGGCACAGCTCGGGGCGCGCGTGGTCGGAGCGGTTGGGCGTGCCGCGGTGCAGCGGGCGCGGGTCCTGCATCCAGATCGAGCCCTTCTTGAGGTTGAGCCGCCTGGGTTGGAAGTCACCCGCCTCTAGCACGTCGTTGTAGTTGCCTTGCAGGCTGGGGTCGGCCAGGTACTGCGTGCCCGGCAGGATCTCGAAGCTGCCGTTCTCCTCGAACGTGTCGACCAGCGGAATCTTGGCGCTCACGGTGTCGCAGGTCTGGATGCCGATGTGCGGCGTCGTGAGCGCCATGTCGCGATGCCAGCGCTGGTAGGTGCTGTCGGGATAGGGGTTGTTCGACGTGTAGCCGGTGAGCTGGTAGTCCGAGACGCCCCAATAGCGATCCATGAACGCCAGTACCGTGGGGTGCTCGAAGACTGCTGGGTCGGAGAACGGCTCGGCCCAGGGCAGGTCGACCGTGTAGCGGTTGGGATAGCCCAGGCGCCCGCGTCCCGTGGCCAGGTCGCCGGAAAGCACCTGGGAGTTCCGCGCGCGCACGGTTTCCAGCAGGGGCATGAACGCCTCGTGGAGCGCATCCACCAGTTCCACGGGAAGCGCGTTTTCCAATACCGTGAACCCGTTGATCCGGTACTCGGCGACGCGCAGGTCCAGATCGTCGTGCGGTGCGTTCATGGTGTGACCCGTTCGCTCACGCCGGCTGCGGTGAGCTTAGCGCGCCGTAGTGGTTCGTTTTGGTTCGGACAGCGTGCGGTCGGCGGCGGAACCCCTCACCCCAACCCTCTCCCACAGCGGGGAGAGGGGGCCGGACGCGGGACGAGAATCGGAAACCAGCCCAGTACTAGACAGAATGACCCACATCCTCACCGGCGGCGGCTACGTCGGGTCCGGTACCTCGAAGAGGAAGCCCTCGATCTCGATGTTGAGCCCGGTCAAACCGGGCGGCACGTCGAAGACGACGCTCACCTTCGCATCCTTGCCGGCGGGCAGACTCTCCACCAGATAGAGCGGGCGGCCCCGTTCGATGTCGGGCACCATGCCCGTCAGCGCGTTCGTGCCCAGGTTGCTCACGGCAATCTCGTCACCGTCGGCGGTGAGCAGGACGATGTTGGCCTTGGCAATCGTGGTGAACGACGACGACCCGTTCTTGAAGTGCATGTTCACCAGCTTGAAGGCGCCGTTCTTCGGCTGGAACGGCGAGCCGGTGAACTGCTTCAACTCCGGCAGGTTGGCCACTCCAATCAAGGTGACCTCGAACCCCGTCGCATCGACCAGGGTGTCGCCGGCCGTCGGCAGACCGGTGCGTGACACCGCCGCTTGCTGCTCGACCTCGACGCGGGCCTGCGCCCGCACCTCGGCGTAGATCGCCACGGTTGGTGTGGCCTCCGGCGCGGCCGCCTCGGTGGCGGTGGTTTCAGTCGAAGTGGATTCGGTGTCCGGCGTTTGCGCGGCCGCCGTGGTCGGGCGGGCGGCAGGCGTCGCGGCGGACGCCGTGCGTGCCACGGCCTGGGCGGGGACCGTCGGCGCCGGCGTGGCATCGGCTCCGTCGGTGTCTTCGGTTGGACCCTGCGCGATTGAGACCGCTGCGATCACGACTGCGATGACCACGATGAGCGCCACGAGCGCCAGGTAGAACTTCGGGACGCTGCGGAGATATCGACCGATCGTGGCCACGGTCCGGCCCCCTTTATTCGCACCCCGGCGCAAGTGCCGGACGCCGATGTGCCCTTCACGCGAACGCGCCGCGCGGTGCTTGCCGTCCCCGCACATCGCGAGGCCGGCACCCGATTATGCCTGCCAGCGCCGCGGCACCGGGAGCGCGATATCATCGGGCGCCTTCAGCAAGACGCGGCGATCGCCCGGTGGCGATTCCCTGCCGTGTCTTCAGCGCGATTTGATGGGCGGTTCCCCGTCGCACCGGACAACGTCGTTTAGCCATGCCGCTTGGCTTGCTGAAATACGGACTGCGACCGCGCCGCCCGCCTGACCGGTTTCTCCCGCCCCGCCCGGAGCTCAAGCGCGCCTACGACACCGTCATCATCGGCGGCGGCGGCCACGGACTCGCCGCGGCGTACTACCTGGCGACCGAGCACGGCATCACCGACGTCGCGGTGCTCGACAAGGGGTATCTCGGCGGTGGCAACACGGGGCGCAACACCGCCATCGTGCGGGCCAACTACCTCACCGAGGAGGGTGTTCAGTTCTACGCCGAATCGCTGGATCTCTGGCGCGGGCTGAGCAATGAGCTCGACTTCAACCTTCAATACACCGAGCGCGGTCACCTCACGCTGGCCCACGCCGACTCAGCCATTCGCACCATGCGCTGGCGCGCCGAGGTCAACAAGCACTTCGGCGTTGACTCCGAGCTGATCTTCCCCGACGAAATCGCCAGGCTGGCGCCGGGCCTCGATCTTTCGTCCGACGTGCGGCATCCCGTGCTGGCGGCGCTGTACCACCCGCCCGGCGCCACCGCCCGGCACGATGCGGTCGTGTGGGCCTATGCCGCACGCGCCGCGGAGCGCGGCGTTGAGTTGCACTCCGACACCGAGGTCACCGGAATTCAGGTGGAGAGCGGTCGCGTCACCGGCGTCGAAACCTCGCGCGGACCCATTCAGTGCAACCGCGTGCTCCAGGCGGTGGCCGGGCAAAGCTCTCTCGTCGCGGCCATGGCCGGCTTTCGCCTGCCGATCCATACCGTGCCGCTGCAGGCCTGCGTGTCGCTGCCGCTCAAGCCCTGGCTCGATCCGATCGTGGTGTCGGGCAGCCTGCACGTCTATATCTGGCAGTCGGCGCGGGGTGAAGTCGTCATCGGCGGCGCCACCGATCCATACGCGCTCTACGCCAACCGGTCGACGCTGGAGTTTGCCGAGGGCACCTTGTTGCCGGTGCTGGAGCTATTCCCATTTCTCGCCAACGTCAAAATGCTGCGCCAATGGGCCGGCATGTGCGACATGACGCCCGATTTCAGCCCGGTGATGGGCGTCACCCCGGTCGAGAATCTCTACATCGACGCGGGCTGGGGCACCTGGGGCTTCAAGGCCACGCCGGTCTGCGGCAAGCGGATGGCGGAGCTCATCGCCACCGGGCGCACGCCCGACCTCTTGGAGCCGTTTCGGCTCAGCCGCTTCGCCGAGTTCGAGCAGGTCGGCGAAAAGGGCGCGGCCTCGGTGGGCCACTAGGTGCGCGCATGAAGATCATGCCGTGCCCGCTCAACGGGCCGCGAAACATCCAGGAGTTCACGTGCGGCGGCGAAGTCGTGATGCCACCCGATCCCGACCGCGCCGATGCCGCGGCCTGGGCCGACCACCTCTTCCTGCACGACAACGCCGCCGGAATCGTGCGCGAGTGGTGGTATCACGTGCCCACCAGCTTCTGGTTCATCGCGGACCGCGACACGGTCACCGATGAGATCGTGCGCACGTTCCATCCGCGCGAGCTATTCGGCGTCGACGAGCGATCGGACCAGCCATGACGCGCGAGCGCCTGCCGCCTCCGGCCGGCAGCCGGATCGACCGCGCGCAGCCGGTGACGTTCGAGTTCGAGGGGCGTCGCTACGACGCCTATACGGGCGACACCATCGCCAGTGCCCTGGCCGCGAGCGACGTGTGGTGTCTGTCGCGGTCGTTCAAGCTGCATCGGCCGCGGGGCTCGTTTGGATTCGCGGGCGATGAGGCCGGTGGGCTGGTGCAGCTCGAGACCGAGCCCAACGTGCACGCCGACACGCGCATCATCGAGCCCGGCATGCGGGTGCGGGCCCAGAACACCGTCGGCGGCCTCGACAAGGACTGGGCGGCGCTGCTCGGACTCTTCGAACGCTTCCTGCCCGTGGGCTTCTATTACAAGGCCTTCTACAAGCCGCGCGGCGTGTGGAACTGGTGGGAGAAGATCATCCGCCGGACGGCTGGCCTCGGGCAGGTCGATCGAAGCTGGACGCCCGAGTACTTCGACAAGGCGTACGCATACTGCGACGTCGCGGTCATCGGCGGCGGCGCGGCCGGTCTGGCCGCCGCCGCCGCGTGCGGCGCCCAGGGCCTGGATGTCCTGGTCGTCGAGCGTGAGCCGGAATTGGGCGGCTGGCTCACCTACGGACGACTGGACCCGGGCGACGGCACCCTCGATGACTTGCGCGGGCGCGTTCAGGGCCTGCCATCCGTGCGAGTGATGACTTCCGCGACTTGCACCGGTTGGTACGCCGAAAACTGGCTGGCTGTGTCTCAAGGCAACCGCCTGCACAAGGTCCGCGCCAAGGCCGTCATCGCCTGCACCGGCGGCGTCAGCCAGCCGGCCGTATTCCGCAACAACGACCTGCCGGGCATCGTGTCGGCGTCGGCGGCGCAGCGTCTGATTCGGCATTACGGGGTGCGACCGGGCCTGCGCGCCGCGGTGCTCACGGCCGGCGATGAGGGCTACGCAGCGGCGCTCGACCTGGCCGAGAACGGAACCGATGTGGCTGCGGTGGTCGACTGCCGGCTCAATGGGCTCACAGGCCCGATGGCGTCTGAAGCCGAAGCGCGTGGGCATCGAATTCTGTCCGGCCACACTGTGCGCGAGGCCTGGCGCGATTCGCAGCGCTTGCAGATTGGCGGCGTGCTGGTCACGCGCGTCACTGGACCCGGCGCATGCGCCGCCGATGGAGAACGCATCGACTGCGACTTGCTGGTGGTCGCCGCGGGCGTGGCGCCCGCCGGAGGCCTGTTGGCGCAGGCCGGCGCCAGGTTCCGGCCCAGCGGGCGCGGCGCCGTGCCGCGCCTGGCGTCGCTGCCGGATCACGCATTCGCCGCGGGCGTCGTCGCGGGTGCGGCGACCGTTGCGCAGGCCCTGGCGCAGGGCGAGCAGGCCGCCGGGGCGGCCGCCGCGGACTTGTCCGGCTCCGCCGCTGATGCCTTGGTGAACTCCGCTCGACCCGATGCCGATGAATCGGGCGCGACGTGGCCCGTGTTCCCGCACCCGCACGGCCACGAGTTCGTCGACCTCGACGAGGACGTCACCGTGCGGGAGATCGAGGACGCGCTGGCGGAGGGATACGAGGACATCGAGCTTCTGAAGCGCTACTCCACGGTGGGAATGGGTCCGAGCCAGGGCCGCCTCTCCGCCATCGCGACCGCCGCCGTCACGGCCACGGTTCGCGGCACATCGGCTGCCGAGGTCGGCGCAACCACCAACCGTCCGCCGACATCCCCCACGCGTTTCGGTCTGTTTGCCGGCCGTGGATTCCAGCCCGTGCGGCGCACGCCCATGCACGGGTGGCACGTGGGCGCGGGCGCCCAGATGATGACCGCCGGACTCTGGATGCGACCGGCGTACTACGGGCCTCCCGACGAGCGCGCGGACGCGATCGCCGACGAGGTGTTGGCGGTGCGCCGCGCGGTGGGCCTGATCGATGTCTCCACGCTGGGCGGGTTCGAGATCCGCGGGCCCGACGCGGTGGAGTTCCTTGAGCGCGCCTATACCCCCTCGTTCCGCCGCCTGCGGGTGGGTCGCACCCGCTACGCGCTGTTGACCGAAGAGCAGGGCGTCGTCGTGGACGACGGCGTGGCGGCAAGGCTGGGACCCGACCACTACTACGTGACGGCCAGCACGTCGGGGGCGGAGCAGCTCTATCCCCTGCTGCTCTGGTATCAGGCGCAATGGCAGCTCGACGTCGATATCGCCGACGTCACCTCGGCCTACGGGGCCATCAACATCGCCGGTCCGAAGGCCCGCCGCGTATTGGAGAGGCTAGGGACGAATATCGACCTCTCGCCCGAGGCGTGCCCCTATCTCGCCGCCCGCACCGGCACGCTGGCGGGCGTTGACGTGCGTCTCCTGCGGATCGGCTTCGTGGGGGAGCTGGGCTACGAGATTCACCCGCCCGCGTCCCAAAGCCTGGGACTGTGGGAGGCGCTCATCGACGCTGGACGCGAATTCGGCATCCGGCCATTCGGCGTGGAGGCCCAGCGCGTGCTGCGGCTCGAAAAGGGGCACGTGATCGTCACCCAGGACACCGACGGCCTCACCCATCCGCACGAGGTCGACCTGGGTTGGGCGCTTGGCCGCCGCAAGCCCTTCTTCGTTGGCAAGCGCTCGATCGAAATCCTGCGAGCGAAAGGACTTGCTCGGCAGCTCGTGGGTTACGCGGTGCCCGACCGCCACGCGCCAGTTCCCGAAGAAGGACACCTCGTGGTGCGGGACGGCGAAATCACGGGTCGCGTTACGTCGTCGGCGTGGTCCCCGGTCCTCGACCAGGCCATCGGGCTGGCCTACGTGGCGCCCGATCAAACTGATGTCGGAAGCACCGTCACGATCAAGGCGGCGCGGGGTCGGCTGGTCGAGGCCGAGGTCGCGCGGTTGCCGTTCTACGACCCCGACAACGTCCGGCAGGCCGTGTAGCCGTGATCAGCCCACGCAGCCCCATCGACGACGCTGTGCGAGCCGCCGGAGGCACGTTTGGCCAGCACGCGGGCGTGGACGCCGTGATTGACTTCGGCGATCCCAAAGGGGAGATCGTCGCGGCCCGACGGCTCGGCCTGGCCGACCTCTCGCCGCTGCCGCGCGTCGGATTCCGGGGACCCGGCGCCCGCGAGTGGCTCGCCGCGCGGGGCGTCGACCTGCCGGACGAACCCAACCGCGCAAGCGTCCAGCCGGACGGCGTCATCGCGGTCACGCGTTCCTGGACCGAGGTGCTGGTGCTCGGGGCTATCCAGAGCGCCGACACGCTCTGCGCCCGCCTCGAGTCCGACGCGGCGGACGCCCACCGCGCCCGCGCCTATCCACTGCCGCGCTTCGACGGATTGTTCTGGTTCGCGCTCGCGGGCGCGTCGGCCGCCGACTGTCTGGCCAAGGTGTGCGGCGTCGATCTGCGCGAGTTGGCCTTCCCGCCCGGATCGGTTGCGCAGACGTCGCTCGCTCGACTCAACGCGGTCATCGTGCGCGTCGACCTCGGCGAAACGCCGGTGTTCCACCTGCTCGGGGACAGCGCCTCGGCCGAGTACGCGTGGACCTCGCTGCTCGACGCGATGCAGGAGTTTGGCGGCAGGCCCTTGGGGCTGCGCGCGCTGCACGCGCTGGACCGTGAATTCAAGTAGCATCGCGGGATGTGCGGCGGCCCATTCCGGGCCACGTCTGATCGGGGTCTTCGCCACATGTGCGGCATCGTCGGACTGTTCCTGAAGCAGGAGTCGCTCGAACCGTCGCTGGGTGAATGGCTCGAGCCCATGCTCGTGGCCATGGCCGATCGCGGACCCGACAGCGCCGGCTTCGCCATTTATCACGATCCCGCCCCGGACGGCGCGCTCAAGCTCACGCTTTATCACCCGGAAACCGGCTTCGACTGGGAAACAATCGCGGAAGGACTCGGCACGGCGTTTGCGGGGCGTGTCGATCTGCACGTGCGCGTGACGCATGCCGTCATCGTGGTCAACGCCTCGGAGGCCGACGCGCGCGCCTGGCTTCGACGCCATCACCCGGACGTGCGCATCACCAGCGTCGGGGCCGCGATTGAAATCTATAAGGAAAAAGGTCTGCCTGACGACGTGGCCGATAGCTATGCCATCCGCCAGATGACCGGCTCGCACGCATTGGCGCATACCCGCATGGCCACCGAGAGCGCGGTGACCACCGAGCATTCGCACCCGTTCTCGACCGGGCGCGACCTGTGCCTGGTGCACAACGGCTCGCTGTCGAACCACAACCGGCTCCGCAGCGAGCTCGAGCGCCACGGCATGACCTTTCAGACCGACAACGACAGCGAGGTCGCCGCCGGCTACCTGACGCATCGCATGGCCGAAGGCGCGTCGCTGGAAGAAGCGCTCGAATCGAGCCTGGATGACCTCGACGGCTTCTTCACCTTTGCCATCGGCACGCGCGACGGCTTCGCCGTGCTGCGTGACGGCATCGCGTGCAAGCCCGCGGTGCTGGCCGAGACCGACCAGTGGGTGGCCATGGCGTCCGAGTACCGTTCCATCGCCCACCTGCCCGGGGCCGCAGGCGCGCGGATCTGGGAGCCTGCGCCCGCAACGGTCTACGCCTGGTCGCGCAACTGACCGGATGATCACCGTCGATCTCAACCGCGTTGACATCCGCGAGCTGAATCAACGCCTGCACGATCTGAACGGCGACGACGGGCGGGCTCCGTGGCGCATCGTCGGCCCGGACGGACGGCACTCCATTGCGGTCGGCCTTAACGCGCCCTTGACAGTGGTCGTCGAGGGGCACGTGGGCTACTACTGCGCCGGCATGAATCAACACGCCGACGTCACCGTGAACGGTCACGCGGGACCGGGCCTGGCCGAGAACATGATGTCCGGCACGGTGCGCGTCACCGGCAATGCCAGTCAGGGCGCCGGAGCCTCGGCGCACGGCGGGTTGCTGGTGATCGAAGGCGACGCCAGCTCTCGCTGCGGCATCTCCCTGAAGGGCGGCGACATCGTCGTGGGCGGTTCCGTCGGCCACATGAGCGCGTTCATGGCGCAGGCGGGCCGCCTGGTTGTATGCGGCGACGCCGGCGCGGGGCTCGGCGACTCGATCTATGAGGCCGAGCTGTACGTCGCCGGATCGGTTGGAGGCCTGGGCGCGGATTGCGTCGAGAAGGACATGACCGACGACCACCGCCGCCGCCTCGCCGAGTTGCTGTGCCGCGCCGGGATCGACGCCGACGCCGGGTCGTTTCGCCGCTATGGCTCGGCCCGCACGCTCTATAACTTCCACGTCGACCACGCGGGGGCCTACTAGTGGCCGAGCCGCCCGATCCCACCGACCTGCGCCGGTCCGCGACGTTTCCGCCCGAGACGATCGCCGAGATTCAACGCGCGGCGTCGGAGGGGCTCTACGAGATTCGCGGGTGGGGCGCCAAGCGGCGCGTTCCGACCTTCGACGACCTGCTCTTGCTGGGCGCCTCGCTGTCTCGGTATCCGCTGGAGGGCTATCGCGAGCGCTGCGACACCAACGTGACCCTGGGCACGCGCTATGCCAAGCAGCCGATCGAGCTCGAGATTCCCGTCACCATCGCCGGCATGAGCTTCGGGTCGCTGAGCGCCAACGCGAAAGAGGCGCTCGGCCTGGCCGCCACCGAAATGGGCACCAGCACCACCACCGGTGACGGCGGCATGACCGACGAGGAGCGCGTCGCATCCAAGACGCTGGTCTACCAGGTCCTGCCGTCACGCTACGGGCTCAATCCCGACGACCTGCGCCGCGCCGACGCCATCGAGATCGTGGTGGGCCAGGGCGCCAAGCCGGGCGGCGGCGGCATGCTGCTTGGGCTGAAGGTCAGCGACCGCGTCGCCGAGATGCGCACGCTGCCGCCGGGCATCGACCAGCGCAGCGCCAGCCGCCATCCGGACTGGACCGGCCCCGACGACCTGACCATCAAGATTCGCGAGCTGCGCGAGATCACGGATTGGCAAAAGCCGATCTACGTGAAGATGGCCGCCACGCGCGTGCAATACGACGTCCAATTGGCGGTGAAGGCCGGCGCGGACGTGATCGTCCTGGACGGCATGCAGGGCGGCACGGGGGCGACGCAGGACATCTTCATCGAGCATGTGGGCATCCCGACCCTGCCGGCGGTGCGCGTGGCCGCGGACACGCTGCAAGAGCTGGGCATGCATCGCAAGGTGCAACTGGTGGTGTCGGGCGGGATTCGCAGCGGGGCCGACGTGGCCAAGGCGCTGGCCCTGGGCGCGGACGCCGTATCCATCGGCGTCGCCGCGCTCATCGCGCTCAACTGCAACCGCCCGCTGTACCTGGAGGACTATGCGGCCCTCGGCACCGCCCCCGGCTACTGCCACCACTGCCAGACCGGCCGCTGTCCCGTGGGTGTGACGACACAGGATCCCGAGCTGGAAGCGAGGCTGGAGCCGGAAGCCGCGGCTCGCCGGGTCCGCAACTATCTGTCGACCCTGGTCCTCGAAGCGCAGACGCTGGGCCGGGCCTGCGGCAAGTCGCATTTGCTCAATCTCGAGCCGGAGGACCTCGTGGCGCTCACGCCCGAGGCCGCGGCGATGGCGCGCGTGCCGCTGGCGGGCACGAACTGGATTCCGGGGCTCGGCGCCTCGGACTGACCCCGACCAAGCTATTCATCAGGCAGCCCGCGCGCGTTTCGCGCTACCGTAAGCCGCGATACCCGACCCGGCGCGTTTACGGAGATGGAGCATCGAATGGACCACGATCTGGCGGCCATGGTTCGCGACAAGGGCATGAAATACCTGCTCTTCAGCTTCACCGATCTGTTTGGCGTCATGCGCTCGAAGCTCGTGCCGGCCCATGCCGTCGAGGAGATGCAGGACGAGGGCGCCGGGTTCGCCGGTTTCGCCGCCCACCTCGACATGACGCCCGCCGATCCAGACCTGTGGGCCGTGCCGGATCCCTCCAGCCTCATCCAACTCCCCTGGCAGCCGGAGCTTGGCTGGGTCGCGACCAACCTGGTGATGAACGACGAACCGGTCGGCCATGCGCCGCGCGTGGTGCTGAACCGAACGATCGAGGCCGCCAAGGCGCGCGGCTTCCAGATGAAGTCCGGCGTCGAGTGCGAGTTCTTCCTGCTTGAGGCTGACGGCTCGGGCATCGCCGACGGGCAGGACACCCAGGACAAGCCCTGCTACGACCAGATGGCACTGCTACGGCGCTACGAGCTCATCCGCGAAATCTGCGACGTGATGAACGAGCTGGGCTGGGGGCCGTATCAGAACGACCACGAGGACGCGAACGGGCAGTTTGAGATGAACTGGACCTACAGCGACGTGCTCACCACCGCTGACCGGCACGCCTTCTTCAAGTTTATAGTCCGCCACCTGGCCGAGAAGCACGGCTTGCGCGCCACCTTCATGCCCAAGCCGTTCACCCTACTCACCGGGAGCGGCTGTCACGTCCACTTCTCGCTGTGGGACGCCTCGGGCGACACCAACGTATTCCTGGACGAAACCGAGGAGATGGGGCTCTCCGAGACGGCCTATCACTTCCTGGGCGGGGTGCTGAACGCGGCGCCGGCCCTGGCCGCCATCACCAACCCCACGGTCAACAGCTACAAGCGCCTGAACGCCCCGACCACCACGTCCGGCTCGACGTGGGCGCCGAACGCGATCAGCTACGCCGGCAACAACCGCACCCACATGGTGCGCATTCCCGACGCCGGACGGCTCGAGACGCGCCTTCCGGACGGCGCCGCCAATCCCTATCTGCTGCAAGCCGCCCTGCTGGCCGCGGGGCTGGACGGCATCGAGCAGCGGCGCGATCCGGGCGAACGTCTCGACAACAACATGTACGAGGCCGGCCCCGAGGTCGACGTCCCGCGACTGCCGTTGAACCTGCTGGATGCGCTGCGGAACCTGGACGGCAGCCCGGAGCTGCGCGCCGGGCTCGGCGATGAGCTGGTGGGCAGCTACGTGAGCCTGAAGATGGCCAATTGGCACGACTTCATGGGGCACACCAGCGAGTGGGAGCGCGCCAACACGCTCGACATCTAGGAGGGTTGTCGTCGGATCCCTTCCCCTCGCGAGGGGGAAGGTCAGGATGGGGGTCAAAACGACAGACTTCCCAGGTCCGGTCGTTTGCCTACCCTGCGAGACTGTCGCGGTCGCCAATACCCGATCCTGAGATTCAGCGTCTCTCGAGATGGGCCGGCGCGGCCGTTGATCAGCCCGGCGTCACGTACCTCAGGTCCCAGCCGCCGAACGTTTGCAGCGGCGTGACGCTCGTGTCGATGTTCGGTTCGCCCTCGGCCCGCCACGCGTCGATCTCCTCGCGGTGCCCCAGGCGGCGCAACGCGTTCCACATCCCGCCGTAGTGCGCGCGACCCCCGCCGCCGGCAGCGTCCCAAAAGAACATGTGCTCGGCGCCGGCGTCATAGATGTCCGCCGCCCGCCGCCGCAGGTCGCCCGGGGGCATGTGCCGCGGCATCACATTCGGCGCCAGCGTGACCGGCGTCCCGCGCACGAGGTCCACGAAGAATCGCAGCGAGGCCGGGTCGGTCCACGCTGGCGTCATGCTGTCGAGGTCGAGCTCGGAGGTATAGGGAATGATCGTGTCGACCACGCCCTGTGCGACCCACTGGCGCAGGTCGATGGCGTTTTCCAGGTTCTCGGAATCGCTGCTCAGCACCACCGCCGAAAGATGGAACGGCTCCGAACGCCCTTGCGCGGCGGCGGTCTCATCCAGCGCCTCCCGCACCTCCCGCATGAACTGCGTCAGCACCTCGGCGCGGAAGTGCAGCCAGCGTGGATCGAGGGGGTCCAGCGCGCGCGGGTCCAGGCCGAACCGCTGCTTGAACCCGTCGACCACCGGCGGTTCGTACTCAACCAGCGGCGGGCGGCGGCAGTAGAGCAGACAGACGCCGTCGATTGGGCGCTGACACATCTCGCGCAATAGCCCGACCACGTTCGCGCGCACTTCGGGATAGGTGTAGGCCAGGCGGGGCGTCTGCCGGCCCTCGCGGTTGACGCCGCGCCACTCCGGGTGGCGCTCGTAGACGCTGTTGCCCCAATTGAAGTGGTCGTAGGGCGGTGGAAAGCGGAATCCCGCCACGCGATAGGACGCGTGCAGCTCCAGGCCGATCTCGTGCGCGTAGTCCACCGCCACGTCGAACGGATCGATGTTCTGCTCGCGCAGCACGCGGCGGCTCTCCACGTGCAGACGGTCGAACACGCGGGCGAAGTCGCCCAGCCCGTTGAAGGTGGCTTCACGTCCCAGGTCGGTGTGGGAGAACATCAAGTCGCCGCGACCGACCTCCCAGTAGAGCCTGGAGAAATCGGTGTCGCGGTAGCACTCGATCTCGCGTTGGATGTCGCGGGCCGAGGTGAGCCGCCAAAGACCCAGCGGGCCGTTGGCGTCCTGGTGGGCAAACAGCCGCCGCGCATCTTGGCGCGCCGAATCCGCCTGGACGCTGGCGGTCTCGGCGGTGTCGAGCGGCACCAGCTTGACATAAGCCACGCGCGCGACCCCGCACTGCACGGACCCGGGTCCATCGCCCGGCGCCATCCGCGCCGTCACCTGGCCCAGCACGAGCGTGCGCCCGGTCAGGTCGGCGGTCTTCCAATACATCTCGACCAGCGACTCAGGGGTCTCGCGGTCCGGCGGCAGCTTCATCAGGGTGGGCACGCGTTCGTCGCTCAGTCGGACCTCGAGTTCGAGGCCGCCGCCCTCATCGACCGCGCGTCCCGGCAGCACCCCAATCGACACCGCATGCCAGCCATCCACCTCCAGCGGCACGTGAATGTCCGGCGCCGCCGTCTCCGGTCCGGCCATCAGCATGGTGCCGGCAAGCCCGTCGGCGGTGTAGCCCACCGTGCGCCAGTGCTTGCGCCGGGGCTTGGCCGAGAGCGCGTCCGCCGGGCGGCACCGCGACAGATCGGTCAGATAGATCGGCTCCGCGGCCAACGCCCGATCGGCGATGCTCTCACGCATTGGGCAGCGGCCACTCCAGGCCATCGAGGAACTCGCGCAGCGCGGTCATCTCGGCGTCGCTCGGATTCGGCGCGGGCGAGCGGCGCCAGCGTGGCGCGGTGCCGAAGAGCTCCGGAAGGGCGTGCCGCACCAACCCGTCCCAGCCGTAGCTGGTCGCCGCGGCGTAGTCGCGCAGCGGCAGCTCCCAGCGCGTCACGAGACGCCAGGCCGTCGCCAAGTCGTTCGCTCGCACCGCCGCCCAGTAGTCGAGCGCCGGGGCCGGGTGGCTGCACACGAAGTAGTCGAGCCACGCGGGACACCACTCGTGGGACGCCAGAATATGGTGCCGCCTGAGGCCGCCGCCGCCCGCCACCGTCCAGCGATCGCCCCAGCGCATGCCCATTTCGTGCGCGTAGTCCAGCGATGCGTCCTCCTTGAAGGCGCAGACTCCAGGCACGGTCGCGAGTGACTCGCACGTGGGGAATGGCACGTCGCCCACCAGCATGACCGGAATCTCATCGGCAACCGCCGTGTAGTAGTCCGCCAGCGACTTGGGCGTGCCCGGCATGGCGATGGGGGGCCGCACCATGTACAGGTCGAACCCCAGCTCGCGCAGATGGCGTCCGAACTCGACGCACTTCGGCAGCCCCCACATGTTGTCGCAGGCCACCGTCAGCGCTCGTCCCGCCACGTCGCGCGCCACCGCGGCATGCACGTCGGCCACCTCGCCGTCGGTGAGCAGCGACATGAGGCTGTTGCCCCAGGTGAGCATCACCACGCCGCAGCCCGCGTCCAGCGACCGATCGATCATGCGCGTGATCGCGGCATAGTCGATATGCCCGTCCTCGCTGAACGCCACCGGGACCGAGTTGATCGGCCCGCGCAGGCGCTCGCGAATCTCGGATTGCAGCGAATTCACGCAACCTCCACCCGTTGCCTCCCGCCGGCGGCACCGCGGCGGCTCACGAGAGGCACTGTACGCCCTGGTAGACGTGGCCGGCAGTCGGCGGCGCGCGCGGCGTCTCGCAGTAGCGGCGGCTGCTAGGTAGACTCATGCCCCATGACGCTCCTGCCCTCATTCTCAAGCGCACTGCGCGTTTGTGAATGCTCCACTGCGGCTTGTCCGTGATGGGTATTGGCATGGTCCCGAGCGGAACGCTGCGCGCCGGCAGCCGAGTGTCGGAATTCACGGATCGACTCGGAGCACCGCCCCGATGAAGCTGGCCTGCATGACCAGCGTTTTCGCCGGCGATCCCATCGAGACGGCCGTCGTCAAGATCGCCGAGGCCGGATATCGCTTTGTGGAGTTGTCGTCGGTCCATTGCGACTACAACACCATGACCAATGCGCTGATCGACAACGTGGCGCATGAGATCTCCCGCACCGGTCTGGAGGTCGTGGCGTACTACCCGGCCGACGCCGAGGAGAACTGGACCCGCATGCCGCGCATGTTCGAGGTCGCGTCTCGGCTCGGCGCGAGCCGCGTGGTGGCGGAATGCGCCAATCTCAGCAAGGCCCGCGAGCTCGAGCCGCTGTGCCAGAAGTTTCAAATCGATCTCGCCATCGCCAACCAGTGGCCCTACCCATTTGGCCGTCCGTCGGACTACTCGGGGCTGAATGGCTCCGTCGGCGCTCGTATCGGCGCGGGGCCGGACACCGGATGGTTCGCGGCGGGCGGCCAGGACCCCGCCGAGCTGTTCGACATCGCCGGCGACCGGATCAAGGTGGTGCACCTCAAGGACGTGGCCGCGGAGGGTGAATACTGCCCGGTGGATCTGGGAGACGGCGTCGCGCCGCTTGAGCCGTTCATGGCCGGGTTGGCCGCACAGGGTTTCGATGGCCCCCTCACCGTCGCACGCGATCCCGGCAAGCGCATCACCTTCGATATCGGGATCTTCGGCGACGCCACCTACGAAGTGCACGATGAAGCCGTGCCGGACGACGAGGTCATGCAGTCGCTGCGACAGGCGAGAACCTGGGCGCTGGAGCACGGCGCCGTCGAGTAGCCTCCGGGCCATTGCCCGGCGCCGTCGATCGCCCGATAATTCAGTCATCGGCGGGGGTAGCTCAGTTGGCAGAGCGCTAGCCTTCCAAGCTGGATGTCGCGGGTTCGAGCCCCGTCCCCCGCTCCTAACAGAAGTGGATCGGCGAAAGCCCCCGATTCACGGCATTTCGCGATATCAAGCCTTCTGACTGTCCGCGCCGTGCTCCAACCGTCGCCCGATATGCGTGGCGCCTAACTGCGGAGTATGGTTGGCCCCACTTGCCGCGAGTAGGATCCTCCAGCACATGGCCAGCAGCCAATCCGACTACCCAGTTCAGTTCTCGGTCGACTACCCCGACCGACCTCTCAGCCGGCTCACCACCCTTTTCCGGATCATCATGGTCATCCCCATCCTCATCGTCGCCGCCTTGATCCCTGGCTTCATCAACAGCGGCCAATTCGGCGGCTCGGAGCAGGTGGCAATCTCCGTACCGCTCGTTTGGCTTCCCCTCGTCCTGATCCTGGTGTTCCGCCACAAGTACCCGCGCTGGTGGTTCGACTGGAATCTGGAACTCAGCCGCTTCGTCTACCGCATCGAGGTCTACTTCATGGCCCTGCGCGACGAGTACCCCTCAACCGACGAGCACCAGGCCGTCCACCTCGACATCGATTACCCCAACGCCGAGACCGACCTCAATCGCTGGCTGCCCCTCATCAAGTGGCTCCTGGCCATCCCCCACTACATCGTCTTGGCCATCCTCTCCATCTTCGCCTTCATCGCCGTCGTGCTCGGCTGGATCATGGTCATAATCACCGCCCGATATCCGCGCGCGCTCTTCGACTTCGTGGTCGGCGTCATTCGCTACGGCGCCCGCGTCCAAGCCTACGCCTACATGCTCACCACTGACCGCTACCCACCCTTCAGCATTAACCCCTAGGCGCCAACACCGCGCCGCCGCCAGCGTCCGAGTCTGCGATCTGCCGAGGGCGTCGCCACAACCGCCCGTGTCCTCGCCGCGGCTCGCGCGACTTCGCCGGGTCGACTGCGAATTGGACCAAGACTCACCGATAAAACGACGGCAATCGGGCAAGGTTTGAATGGTCCGAATGCTCGGCACCGCAATCGCCTGAGGTCGGATGCGCTCGCGGGGATTGGACCGAGGCGTCTGCCAGGGGAGGACCGTGCCAAAAGTGGACGGCTGCACGGTGGCGCAGCAGCTTGCTACGATCGCGCGCCGTCAAAGCCTCGCCGTTGGCATATGCAGGGCGGACAGTTTCGGATGACCGACAGGAGCCGGCCGGCGCCGGAAGAGACCCTTTCGAAGTGAGATTCATGCGACCACGTCTGAAGCTAGCGGCGGTCGTTGCCACGGTCGCGCTGTTGGCCATGGTGGTGGCGGCGTGCGGCGACGAAGTGCCACCCGCCCCGGATCCGACGCCGACGGCCACCGCCACGCCCGTGGCCGTGGTGCCGACGCCAACTCCAGAACCGACTCCGACGGCCGCCGTCACGCGCGTGGCCGCGGCGCCAACGCCGGTTCCCGCCACGCCGACGCCGATTCCAGAGCCCACGCCCACCCCAACGCCCGAACCGACGGCCACGCCAACGCCGGCGCCCACTCCGACCCCAACGCCCCAACCGACGCCCACCCCAACGCCTGAGCCGACGGCCACGCCAACTCCGGCGCCCACGCCAACGCCGACTCCCGAACCCACGCCCACGCCGGAGCCAACGCCCGCGGTCGCCGTGCCGTCCGACGCAGACGCGCCGCTCGCCTTCGATCCCAGCGTGGTTCGCGGCACGTTGAGCAACGGCCTCGTCTACTACATCCGGCACAACGAGGAGCCGCGTGAGCGGGCCCACATATCGCTAATCGTGAAGGCCGGCTCGATCCTCGAAGAGGAGGACCAGCGGGGGCTGGCGCACTTCGTCGAGCACATGGCATTCAACGGCACCGAGCGCTTCGCCAAGCAGGAAATCGTCGAATACCTCGAGTCCATCGGCAGCAACTTCGGACCCGACGTGAATGCGTCAACGGGCTTCGACCGCACCCGATACTTCGTGGAGATTCCAACCGACGATCCGGAGATTCTGGAGAAGGCGTTTCAAATCCTCAGCGACTGGGCCTTCGCCATCACATTTGCGCCGGACGAAGTGGATCTCGAACGCGGCGTGATCCTGGAGGAGTGGCGCTTGTTTCGGGGCTTTAGCGCGCGCTTTCGGGACAACTGGTATCCGCTGATTTTTGGCGACTCGCGCTATAACGAGCGAAGCCCGATTGGGCTGCCCGAAGTCTTCGAAAACGCTCCCGCCCAGCGCCTGGTGGACTTTTACCAGCGTTGGTATCGGCCCAACTTGATGGCCGTAATCGCCGTGGGCGACTTCGACAGCGAGCTGATCGAAGCCAAGGTGCGGCAATATTTCGCTCCGCCCCCGGAGGGCGAGGCGGGCCAGGCGGCCGCCGCCGTTGGACCGCCGACCGATCGACCTCGCTTTGGCGTGCCCGAGCACGACGAGCCGCGGGTCAACGTCTTCAGCGATCCCGAGGCGCCGTCCACGCAGATGTTCCTGGTCCGAAAGCTCCCGCCCGAGTCCGGCGACGACCTGGCGGCGCTGCGACGCATCGTGGTGGAGCGACTGGCGTTCATGATGCTCAACGCTCGGCTATTCGAGCGCGGTCAGGTTGACGATCCTCCCTATCTGGGCGCCAACGGTCTGCGTGGGGCATTCGTACAGCCGGTCGACCTGGTGCAGTTCGCGGCCTGGGTGGAGCAGGACGGGGTCGAGACGGGATTTGCGGCGCTGCTCGAGGAGACGCAGCGCGCTCGACAGCACGGGTTTACCGACAGCGAATTGGCGCGCGAAAAGACCAACCTGTTGAGCGCGGTTGAGCGTGTCTACAAGGAGCGGGATCAGCGGGAGTCAGCCGCGTTGTCGCAGGAATATGCCGACCACTTTCTGAGCGGGACGCCGGTTCCCGGCGTCGAGGCTGAATGGGCGCTCTACCAGGCGCTCATGCCGCAGATTTCCCTGGCGGAGGTCGACGCCGTGGCCGATACCTGGAGCGAACCCGGAAACACCGTGCTCCTCGTGATGCGGCCCGAAGGAAGCAGCGAAAAGTCCGATGACGACTTGGAGTCCGAGCTGCAGGCCCATCTCGCGGCCGCCGACACGCTCGAGGTCGAGCCCTACGAGGACGAGGTCGCCGACGTGCCGCTCATGGCCACGATCCCGGCGGCGGGCAGCATCACCAGTGAAGAAACCATCGAGTCAATCGACGCCGTCAAGTGGACGCTGTCCAACGGAATAACCGTGATCGCCAAGCAGACCGACTTCAAGAACGACGAAATCGTGTTTGGCGCCTTCAGTCCGGGCGGACACTCGCTGGTGGACGACGCGGACCACGTGTCCGCCACCTACGCCGCGCAACTGGCCAGCGGAAGCGGCGTGGGCCCGCACGACAACGTGGCCCTAGACAAGCTGCTCGCGGGCAAGCGGGTCTCGGTGTCGCCCTACATCAGCGAGCTGTTCGAGGGCTTCAACGGCAGCTCGTCGCCCGAAGACATTGAGACGCTGTTTCAGCTGATCAATATGTATGCCACCGCGCCCAGGCTGGACCCGGTGTACTTCTCGAATTACCTGACCAGCCTGCGCACCTCGGCCGAGACGCGCGCCGACCAACCGGACGCCGTGTTCTCCGACACGCTGAACTCTGCCTACAGTCAGAATCACTTCCGCCGGCGGCCGCTCACGCTCGAGCTGCTGGATGAGCTCAGCCTGGAGCGCGCGGAAGCCGTCTACGCCGACCGATTTGCCGACCTGGGCGATGCCACATTCGTGTTCGTCGGCGCCTTCGACTGGGAAACCCTGAGGTCGTTGACGGAGACCTACGTGGCAAGCCTGCCGACCACCGGACGCGTCGAGCAGTGGCGGGATGTGGGGGTCAATCGACCGGCCAGGCTGGAGGAACACGTCGTCCGCAGCGGCATCGAGCCTCGCAGCCGGACGGCGGTGGTGTTTGCCGGTGACATGGAGTGGAGTCGCCAGGAGGCGCTCACGCTCACGGTGGTGGGGGAGATGCTCCAGATCCGGCTGCGCGAGAGTTTGCGAGAGGCGCTCGGCGGCACCTACAGCGTCGGCGCGATCACCAGAGCCACCCGGTTCCCGGAACCTGAGTACTTGCTCTATGTCATCTTCGGCAGCGACCCCGCACGCGCGGACGAGCTGTTTGACGCAATCTTCGAGGAAGTCGATTGGCTGCGCGACGGCGGCGAGCAGGACTACCTGGACACGGTCAAGGAGTTGTTGCGCACGCCCCGCGAGGAGCAGCTCCGCGACAACAGCTTCTGGCGCGGCCAGATTGAATCCGTGGTGCAGCGAGATGGAGAGTTCTCGGCGATCATTGACTTCGAAGAGCGGCTGGACGCCGTGACGCTGGAGCAGGTCTCGGCGGCGGCACGGCTCTATCTCACCGACGACCGCTACTTGCGCGTGGTGCTGCTGCCGGAAGAGGACGGCTAGCCCGCGAGCGCGCCTGGACGGGCGGCTCAAACGGCATCCTGGCGGTCGGCGTCCAGCAGCTTGGTTGCTTGAGGGTGTGCGGCCGTTGTCACCTCGCGAGCTGTCGAACGGGAAGCGCAAGGGCAGCAAAGACCTTCGATCAACCCCGCAGGATTGCCCCAGACGGCACGAGCTCAGTCGAACTCGCTCAGTCGCACCGTGCGGTTTTCCTCGCTGCTTCTGACGGCGGCGAAGGCGGTCTTGATCGAATTCAGGTTGTCGCGGCCGGAGGTTAGGGGCTCGCGGCCTTCCGTCACCGCGGTCATCATCTCGGCCATGCTGCCGCCAAAGGCGTCCGGGAACCACCGGCCTTCGATTGGGAAACGCACGCGGCGGTCAGGCTCCTCCTTGCGGGAGGCCTCCACCCACTGGGGCGTACCCACGATCGAGCCCTCGGCCCCATCCAGATACCAGGTGTCGGAGTGAGCCGCCGGACTGGAAACGATGTTGTTGAAATGCTCGGTGCAAAGCAGGTCGCCGTTGTCGAAGTGCATGAGCAGCGAGTGGCACAGGGGTGAGACCGAGTGCTGTCCCGGAACCAGCGCGGTCGCGCAGCTCACGGCGTCGGGCGTGCGCCCAGTGAAGTAGCGAGCCAGATCGATGTAGTGGACGCCATGGTCCACGACGTTGAAGTCCTTCAGCCGGCGCCACCAGCGGTCTGGATGATCCTGCCAGGACCTCCGCACGTGGGCCACGCTGTAGAGCGCGCCGCAGACGCCGCGGTCGATCAGCACCTTGATGGCGCGGTGAGCCGGCGCCCAACGCGCCTGCTGGTTAATCATCAGCGGCACGCCCGCCTGCTCGACGCTACCGACAATCTCCCTGGCGGACGCCCAATCCATGGCGAGCGGCTTCTGCGAGAGAATCGGTTTGCCCGCCGCCGCGATCTCGGGCAGGACGTCGGGCCGCACGCTGGCGTGCACGGCCAGGTCCACCACCTCGACCTCCGGATCGTCGAGCAGCGTGGCCAGACTCGTGCTGCCCCGTGGGATGCCCCAGCGATCCCGGGTCGATTCGACGGCTTGGGGATCGACATCCATGCAGGCGACGACCTCGTAGCCGAAGTCGCGGTAGGCGGGCAGGTGGGCCGAGTTGGCGATGGCGCCGCAGCCCACGATGCCGATCTTGAGCCGCTGCCCGGCTGGCGGCTTGGGTGCATAGTCCTCCGGTTTCAGGTCCAGGTCATCGAGACGCATACCAGGCCACCGTCGCGTGCGGCACCACCCTGCGTACCGTGCCACGCCGGCGGGCCGGGTGAGCAAAACTGATGTGGCAAGGACGGGTCGGGTTCACGGTCGCGGGAGATCCCAGGTTAGTCGTTCACGAGCACTCGGAGTGCCCCTCGCGATCGGGTGCCGTCCCGGTGGCGCGTTGCGTGCACCCGACGGAAAAATGCGCCGGCGCGGCTTGCGATTTGCTCCCCAGACCGGTGCCCATAAGCCATAATCAGGCATCCGCACACTCGTCTCTCTACGAGGCAGGGTCACATGGCAACCGTTACCCCCAACGTGGCGCAGGTTCCGCGGCTCACCACCGAGCAGGTCGCCCAGTTCAAGCGCGACGGCTTCCTGGTCTTGCCGGCAGTGCTCGACCTCGAGCTCTGCCGCCAAACCCGCGAGCAGATGTGGGAGCTGATCGCCGAGCATCGCCCCAGCATGAAGCGGGATGACCCCGAGACATGGCTCCCATTCTCTGACGAGGAGCGGGAGGGCTACACGCGGCCCGAGGGCGGCGGCGACCCCTACTTCGGCGGCGGCGGCCACCGGCTCTACATTCGCAACGGCGCCGAAGAGCTGCTGCTCGACCTGGCGCCGCGCGCCATGTTCGACGTTGCCGAGCAGCTATTGGGCGAGGGTGAGGTCATTTGGCCGAACGGTCTCGACGAAACCAACACCACCATTGGTCCGGCGCTCTTGACCGAGGACCACATCACCAGCATGGAGGTCCACCTGGGGCCGGAGTCCGACAAGTGGCTCGGCAAGGCCACGCGCAAGACCGAACAGGTGCGCCTGCCCAAGACCGGTCCCGTGTGGGCGACCGCCCAGGGATCGCGCGGTCTCTATTGCACGTTGCCCAACAGTCCGGGCGGCCGCGTCAACAAGTACCCGTACGCCAAGGTCCAGCCGAGCGCCAGGTATCCCTCGGCTCACGCGGCGGAAGGCATGTACGAGAGCCGGCGGCGACTCCAGATCGCAGCCTACTTCGACGACCTGCCGCTTGGCGCCGGCGGCCTCCACCTGTGGCCCGGCAGCCATCAGCGGATTTGGGACCGGTGGTCCGCGATGCACCGCGGCGACATCCCGTCCAACGACGACTGGCTGAGCCTGAGGCATTCCGCGGGCAAGTTCGACGGCTACGTCACGCCGCCGATCTCGGAGATCAAGGAAGACACGCCGGTCGTGGACACCCACGGACCTTGCGGCTCGGTGGTCCTCTGGCACGCCAACATGCTGCACATGGCGGGGCAGAACACGAGCAGCGACATCATCCGCCAGGCCACGATCTACGCCTACGACAAGACCGAGGAATCCCTCCCGGACGAGTTGGCGTTGGCCTACCCGGACGGCGACCTGTGGCGCGACTGGTCCGACGAGCTGCGCGCGACTGAAACGGCGAGCTAGGCCTATCGACGTGAGGCCGCAGGCCGCCGCCGGCGGTGGCCTGCGCGCCGCGCGGTGGTCCAGGTGCCGACGCTGATCTAATCGGCGCGTGAGCGCCGGGCCTACGCGCTCAGCGGCATGGGCTGGTCGGCGCAGGCCTTCACCATCGACTGGTGTCGCGAGCAGGGCATGGACCTCATCCCCGGCGACGGCTATCTGCGGGCCTGCGTGCCAGCCGTCGTCGGCACCTGGGCAGCGGCCCTGGCTCGCTTTGGGATCCAGAGCTTCAGCGACAATGTGCCGGCGCGCCTTGAAGTTGCGCTCCCCAGCCGCACGTCCATAAGTCATAATCAGGCACCCGCCAACTCGTCTCTCAACGAGGCAGGGATCCCATGGCAACGCCATTCTCCAGCGTGGCGCAAGTTCCGCGGCTCACCCCCGAGCAGATCGCCCAGTTCAAGCGCGACGGTTTACTGGTCTTGCCGGCAGTGCTCGACCCCGAGCTCTGCCGCCAGACCCGCGAGCAGATGTGGGAGCTGATCGCCGAGCATCGACCCAGCATGAAGCGGGATGACCCCGCGACATGGCTGCCTTTCTCCGATGAGGAGAGGGATGGCTTTCAGCGCCCCCAAGGCGGCGGCGACCCCTACTTCGCCGGCGGCGGCCACCGGCTCTACGTCCGCAATGGCGCCGAAGAGCTGCTGCTCGATCTGGCGCCCCGCGCCATGTTCGACATCGCCCAACAGTTGCTGGGCGACGGCGAGGTCGTGTGGCCCGGCGGCCTGGACGAGACCAACACCACCATCGGTCCGGCCCTCCTGACCGAGGACAACATCTCCACCATGAAGGTCCACCTGGGTCCGGAGGCCGGGAATTGGCTCGGCCAGGCCACGCGCAAGACCGAGCAGCTGCGCCTGCCCAAGACCGGTCCTGTGTGGGCCACCGGCCAGGGATCACGCGGGCTCTACTGCACGCTGCCCAACAGCCCTGGTGGCCGCGTCAACAAATACCGAAACGCCAAGGTCCAGCCCAGCGCCAAGTACCCCTCGGCACACGCGGCCGAGGGCATGTACGAGAGCCGGCGGCGACTCTCGATCGCGGCATACTTCGACGACCTGCCGCTCGGCGCCGGCGGCCTGCATCTCTGGCCCGGCAGCCACCAGCGGATTTGGGACCGGTGGTCCGCCATGCACCGCGGCGACATCCCGTCCAATGACGACTGTCTGAGCCTGCGGCATTCCGGCGGCAAGTTCGACAGCTACGTCACGCCGCCGATCTCCGAAATCAAGGAGGACACGCCGGTCGTGGACACCCACGGACCGTGCGGCTCGGTGGTCCTGTGGCACGCCAACATGCTGCACATGGCGGGCCAGAACACCACCAGCGACGTGATCCGCCAGGCCACGATCTACGGCTACAACAAGACCGAGGAGTCCCTCCCGGACGAGTTGGCCCTGGCCTACCCGGACGGCGACCTGTGGCGCGACTGGTCCGACGAGGTGCGCGCGACTGAAACGGCGAGCTAGACCTATCGACGTGAGGACGCAGGCCGCCGCTTCAGGCGGCCTGCGTGTCGCGCGGTGGACCCGCAACCGGTGACGGTCACGACCTTCCTGGGCGGCGACAGCGCGTGTCTGGTATGGCTCGTGGATGGCTAGGGTCGGCCGAAGCAGGGATCAGTCGCGAAGAAAGCGGGATGGCGTTCAGTATGGATCGCCCGATGCAGCGACAGACTGTTATTGGCGGAAAGGCTAGCGAGAAAGGCCGAGTGGGACTCTAGTGGACAACCTTCTGTTGCTGATCCCTGTGGCAGTTGTGGTGGTTGCGTGGGCATTGAACGAATTCAGCAGGAGGCGTTGGGAAACGTACAAGAGAAAAGAGGATCGGTATACCAAACTGCTATGCAATATGTCAGGATTCTATGTTCAGCCAAACAGCGACAAAGATGAATTGCAAGAACTTAGATCGGCGTTTATTGAACAGCTAGGATATGGGTGGCTCTATCTTCCTGATGAACTGATCCGAAAAGGCTACGAATTTCTTGATGCGGTACGATTTGGAGCCGACTCATCTGACAGAGACAAGGAGATTCTTCTGGGTGAGTTTGTAGCTCTAATGCGGAAAGACTTGTACGGCAAGAGGCTGCTACTGTGGACGGCGACTGAATTGGAAGGCAAGGACTTTCGGCATCTCAAGAGCAACTGAGCATTGATAGGGACCTGCAGATTCGTGAGCAAATGAAGGGTAACTCGTGACGGTCACAACCTTCCTGGGCGACGACAGCCCCGGGCAACGCCCGATGCACGCCACGCGCCCCGTGGTGATGGGCCGGCGCGGCGTGGTGACCTCGGGCCATTACCTGGCCACGGCCGCCGGCTTCCGCATCATGGAGCAGGGCGGCAACGCCATCGACGCCGCCGCGGCCATGTGCTTCTGTCTCAACCTGCTCGAACCGCAGAGCAACGGGCTGGCGGGCGAGGTTCCCACGCTCATCTACTCGGCGCGCGAGCGCCGGGCCTACGCGCTCAGCGGCATGGGCTGGTCGGCCAAAGCCTTCACCATCGACTGGTGCCGCGAGCACGGCATCGACCTCATCCCTGGCGACGGCTATCTGCCGGCCTGCGTGCCCGCCGTGGTCGGCACCTGGGCGGCGGCCCTGGCTCGCTTTGGCACCCTGAGCTTCAGCGACGTCGCGCAGCCCGCCATCGAGTTGGCTGAAAACGGCTTTCCCGTCTACCCGGGTCTGCACGACGCGCTGGCTGGCAACGAGGCCAAATACACCGAGCTTTACCCCAGCACCGGTGAGGTCTACTTGCCGTCGGGCCGGGCGCCCGAGGTCGGTGAATTGCTTCGCAATCCCGCGTGGGCCGAGACTCTGCGCATCCTCTGCCGCGCCGAGGAGGCGGCCGGCGCAGGTGGTCGCGTGGCCGGGATCGAGGCCGCCCGCGACGCCTTCTACAAGGGCGAGATCGCCGAGCGCATCATCGACTTCATCACCGCCAACCCGGTCGAGGACGCCAGCGGATCGACGCACGCCGGCCTGCTGACCTATGAGGACTTTGCCGAGTGGGAGGCGGATTTCGAGGAGCCCGTCGGCCTGAGCTACCACGGCCTGGACGTCTTCAAGTGCTCCGGCTGGACCCAGGGCCCGGTGTTCGTGCAACAGCTGTCGCTGCTGGAAGGTTTCGACCTGTCGGCGATGGGGCACAACTCGGCGGACTACCTGCACACCGTGATCGAGTGCGCCAAGCTGGCCTTCGCCGACCGCGAGGCTCACTACGGCGACCCGCGCTTCGACGACGTGCCGTTCGAGCGCTTGCTATCCGAGACCTACGCCGCGCAGCGCCGCACGCTGGTCGGCGAGCGGGCGTCCCTGGAGATGCGACCCGGCGACGTGGGGCAAGGCGTTCCGACCTACGCCACCGTCGACGTGGCCGAGGACAACCGTCGGGCGTTGCAGCTCGAGGCCCGCGAGGTCCGCGACCTCGACCTCGGCCACGCCCACCTGGGCGACACCACCCACCTGGACGCCGTCGACCACGAGGGAAACATGGTCGCGGCCACGCCCAGCGGCGGATGGTTGGGCACCTCGCCGGTGATCCGCGGGCTCGGGTTTCCGCTCGGCACGCGCGGCCAGATGTTCTACCTCAATCCGGCCCGCCCCAACGCCCTGGCCCCGCGCAAGCGGCCCCGCGCCACCCTCACGCCGTCACTTGTGACGCGCGACGGCGAGCCGTACATGGTCTTCGGCACGCCGGGCGGCGACGGCCAGGACCAATGGACGCTGCAGTTCTTCCTCAACCACGCTCACTTCGGCATGAGCCTGCAAGAAGCGCTGGACGCGCCCACGGTGCACTCGGTGCACTTCCCGTCCTCGTTCTACCCCCGCCAGGCCTATCCCGGTCGCGTGGTGGCCGAAGGCCGCATCGACAGCGCCGTCATTGCCGAGTTGGAGCGACGCGGCCACGAGGTCGAAGTCACCGACGGCTGGGCCAACGGCAAGCCCATGGCGATCCAATACGGAGGCCCCGACGGCGTCATCGCCGGAGCCGTATCCGCCAAAGGCACCATCGGCTACGCCCTGGGCTGGTGAAGGCGCTGCATGTCAGGTGTCGGGCCTGCCCCGTACTCGATACGGGGGTGGGTCTCAGACCCGCTCTTTCGGCTGGCCTTAGGCTCCCGCACTCCGCGCGGCCGTGAGCAGCTCCAGCACCCGCTCCCGCGCGGCGTGCTGCATCGCCACCCGCGTGGCCAGCTCGATCTGCCCCGGCGTCTCCGTGGTCATTCCGGAGCGCATGCCCAGCGAATACAGGTAGAACGGCAACGGCCAGTCGCCGTCCTCCATGTACTCCTGAAACGCCTCCTCCCGCGATCGATCCTCGCCCACTGAGATCAGACCGGCCTCGACCGGCGTCTCGTCGACCTCGGACTTGCCGGTCACCGGGCCACGCTCGGCCACCGCCTGCACGACCTCGGTATGCCACGCGCGGTCCTCGAGAAACGCGTAGACGTAGAACCCGTCCTCCTCGGGGTCCTCGTGGGCGTCGATGAAGGCGTCGAAAGCGTCGTGCTCGATCATCGCCCGCAGCACGCGCACCTCCGGCACCTCGTCGCGGTCGTACGTCCGGTTGATGTCGATGCCGTCGGCGTTTTCGCGGGTGCCCAGTGCGCATCCGGTGGGATTCAGACAGGGAAAGACGCTGAAGGCGATGCCCGGATGGTCGGCCCAGCGGCGCTGTTCGAGAAATTCCAGCACGGAGATGAACCCGGCGGGCTCGTCCCCGTGGACGCCGCCAAACAGTCCCACGTGGGCCAGCGCCGGCGCTTGCGGGGCGATGTCTACTCGTAGCAGATCGAGGCCCAGATCCGCCACCGGGTGTCGGGTCAACGTCAGTTGCGGCGCGTCACACGCCGCGACGACCCGCGCAACGATCTCGTCATAGCTGGCTGGGGGCTGCATGCATTCCCACTGGTGCGGACGGCCCCGCAGCCTACCTGCCGGGCCCGAGGCGCTTCGGTTACAAATCTGCCACTTCGGGAGGCTTGGCCCGGTGGCCCGCGCTGCGTGCAGCGTGTGGCCGGCCGCGGTTGAATCTTCCAGGCTGCCCGTAGCCTGGGCCACCGGGCACGGCCGAAGCCGGACAGCTCCCCAGCCACACCGAGCCCCCTTATGTCACTCCGAGCCCCCCTTATGTCACTCCGAGCGCAGCGAGGAGTCTAAGGAGCAACGGAGGGGCGCCCCGCAAGGACACTGCGCACGCCCGCCCCGACTCCCCGATCAGCGCGCTACTTGGTCTCCGGCTCGGTGAGCCCAAACCCCGCGCCCTGCGGATCCAACAGGTAGGCGATGCGCCCCACCATGGGGATGTCCTTCGGCGGCAGAGCCACCTGCGCGCCTCCGGCAACCGCCTGGCCCACCATCGCATCCAGGTCCGTGACCTGGAAGTAGACGCTCCAGTGCGCCGGAACGCCCCGCTCGCGCAGGTGCTCCGGCATGCCCATCACTCCAGCCGCGCCCATCCCATCGGCCATGAGAATGGTGTAGTCAGTGCCCTCGGCCATCGTCATCGCCTCGGACTCGAGTCCCAGCAGTTGCGAATAGAACGCGGTAACGGACGCCGGATCGTTGGCCAGCAGCTCGCACCAGTGAATCGTGTTCGGCTCGGACTTCACCCCCGCGCCGATGTGCCGCTTGGCCTGCCAGAACGCCACGTGCGCGCCCGCGGGATCGCTGATGATGCTCATCCGCCCCGCGTCGAAGACGTCGAACGGCGGCGCGCCCACCGTGCCGCCCAGCTCCGGAACCCGAGCCGCGACCGCGTCCACGTCCTCCACGGCCATATGGATCATCCAGTGCGGTGGAATGCCCGCCTGCCGCTGCTCATCCGGCTGCTCGTACATGCCGCCCACGAACGCGCCGTCCACCATCGCCATCGTGTAGAAGACATCCCCGGACTCGTCCATCGGGTTGTCCTGGCACGCCCACCCGAATAGGTCCCCATAGAACGCCTTCGCCGCCGCCTGATCCGTAGTCGACAGATCGACCCAGCACGGGGTGCCTGGCGCATGGTTCGTGAATTTCATCGGCTGCTCGTATTCCTATCGTTGGCAGGTTTGCCAACTCCGATCGGCTCCCTACCAAATGGTCTCGACATGTGGCGAAGCCGTCAGGGTCGCATCCCGGGTCAGAACTGGGGCATCGAGGGCTGCCGCCTCCGCGGCGATGAGCCGGTCATGCATCTCCGGGATATCCAGATTGCGATCAAGCCTCGCAAGTTGATCCCGACCCAAATCGGACAGCTCGATCCCGTCCACTGAGTCCAATGCCGCCAGTAGGTGGGAGGGAGTGAAGGCCTGTCCCAGCTTGACCGAAAGGTAGTAGAACTCGGCCACGGCAATCGCCGGAACGACAATGGCGGCGTTGCCGGTCTCAGCCAGGCGAAAGACTGCGGTAGCGGCGGCGGATAGACGGTTAGGTGACTTTAGATACCACCAAAGGGCGTGTGTATCGACGACGGCTCGAAATCGGCCGTTCATCACTGCTGAGATTCCCCAGATGCCGGCGACCGAGGCTCCCAGATCGACTTGATGTCTTGAAAGTCCTCGTAGGTTGCGTCCGGAAGGTCGGCCAGGGCGCCTCGTAGTGAAGCCAATGACGGTTTCTCTCCTGGAAGCTGCTGAACGGCAACCAGCCTGGCGCAGGGTTCTCCGCGGCGGGTGATCAACACCTCGGAGCTGGCGTCGAGCTCGCTGAGGATCTCGCTAATCCTGGCCTTGAATTCCCTAATGCCGTAGGTAGTCACAGAGTGCGATGACATAGGTCTCATTCAGGTGTGCGATGTGACTACACTGTACCAATCGGGGATCGGACTGCAATCCGAACTCCAGAGCGTCGCTGTGCCCGGTCGTGGCCGTAGGAGTCGACGCCTCAGCACCAAATCCCGCGAGACGACGGGATATTCGCTATCCGGCCTCAGCCTTCGCTTCGGTCAGCAGCTGGTGTCCCGTGACTCCCAGCAGCACCGGCAGCGTGACATCGATGAGGATCCACAGCAGCTCCGAGCTGTGCGCCGGGTCGGCAAACTGCACGCCGAACCAGTTCCACAGCAGCGCCAGGAAGAACGGCACCGAGAAGTAGAACAGGACGTTGGCTTCCAGGTACTCCCGGGTCACCGTCTGGTCGGACAGGCCGGCGCACATGCGCTGCTTGCGCAGGTATGTCACGACCACCGTGAGCGCCACGGCAATCACCTGCAATGGGTTCATGACGCTCCAGGCGGCGAGCGAGGCGTCCTCCCACGTCGGGTCGTAGAACTGTGTGATGAGGAAGTGGATGGCCACCATGGCCCCCACGCCAAACAGGTAGACGGCGATGAGCCGCTTCAGGTTTGCCGCCATGAATCTCTCCCAGCACCGTTAGTGTCCAGGGCGCGGCGGTGGATGCGCCGCCCCGCGCTTCGGTCCGCCGGCGATTCTTGCACAAGCCGGCGTCGAGTTTCGTGCGGCACAGGCTTGCCTCGGTCATTGCAGCGGAGCCTGTCACCGCGAGGTCGGGCAGCGGGAATCCAGCCGACCCTCGACGGCGGACGAGTTGAGCGACGCGCTCAGACGCCAGCGTCGATTGGCTTGCTGGGAAGATCTCCCTGGAGCAGTGGAGGCAGCAGCTCCGCCAGGCGACCGGGGACGAACGTCTCGCCTGATCGCTGCACCTCGTCGAGCGGCCACCAGCGATGCTCGCGGAACTCCTCGAGCTCCGGCCCCTCCATGTGGCGCGCCGTCGTCCGATCCTGGTCCGTGCGCGCCAGGAAATAGCGCTCGCGCCAGTCGTACCAGCGCCCGTGCCATTGGGCCACGTGCCGGCGATGCCAGACGCACGGGCCGACGCGGATCTTGTGGATGCCGGTTTCCTCGGCGCACTCGCGACTGGCGGCCTGTTCGCCGGTCTCGCCCGGTTCGATCAATCCACCGGGCATGTGCCAGAACGACTCGGGGCCTTGGTCGCGGCCGACCGTGACCGTCGCCAGAATCAGAAGCACGCGGTCCTTGGGATCGAGCAGAATCACCCGCGCCGTCGGCCGCACGAACGGGCCGTCAGGGTCGCCGATCGGCATGGTGTGGCGAACCGGCCCTCAGTCCGTCCTCGTACCGGCCGGCACGATTTCGACCGTCGCCTTGCAACCCGGCACATCCAACAACGCGGCATCGCACGAAATCAGCGGTGCCCCGAGGATCTCGGCCAGCGCCAGATACAGGCCGTCGTAGACCGTCACGTTTGATCGGAACGCAAACGCCCTGGAAATCAACACCGTATGGGGAAACCGCTGGATCGGTAGCTTCACCAAGTCGTCCAGTGAGGCTCTGGCCCGGGCGACTGACATCTCGCCCCGGAGTGCTAGCCCACGTAGGGCCTGGCCGACTTCAGCATCCAACAAGTGCGGCGCGCAGACGGTTTCCCGGTAAGCAAATTGCCGCGTCAGCAATTCGCCAGCTGGGCTGCCGGCTCTGAGAAACATATCGACCACCACCGACGCGTCAGCGACGATCACCGCCGCTCGCGTTCGGCCCGCACTAGCTCAGCCGCAGACTCGGAAGGCTCCAGGCGCTCCCGCTCGGCGATGCGCGCCAGGATCACCTCCACTGGCGGCACCGCGAGTTCCTGCTCCAGCGTGCGCAGCAGATAGTCGGAGAGGCTCAGTCCGGCGCGGGCGGCTCGCGCCTTGGCCTCGCGGTGCACCTCGTCCGGGACGTTCCGGACTTGAATCATCTTTGGCATGTGACAAACGGTAACACATGTGGTGCACATGCACTGGTCACCACTCAGATCGCACCGCTGTTAGCGCCCCGCCTTGTGCGCATGCCCTAACGTCCCGGCCAGGGACGGCGCGGCGACACGTCCGTCGTAGGGCAGCCACGGCAACGTAGGGGTACCGTTGACGACCATTTGGCGCCAACTGGCGCACCGACAATGGGAATCGGCCGTTCGTGACTGACCAGGGTGTCCGAGCACAACAGGGGGTCGAGTTCTAGCCGTGAGCCTCGACGAGATCATCGGCGGCATCGGGCCGGGTCACAGCTGGGCGAAGCGCGCGGCGGCAGAGCGTCAGCAGCGGCTCACCAAGCCGCCGGGCAGCCTGGGGCGGCTGGAGGACCTGTCGGTCCAACTCGCGGGCATCTTCGGAACTGATCGTCCAACGGTGCGAGGCACGACGATCATCGTGGCCGCCGCCGATCACGGGGTGATGGCGCAGGGCGTCTCCGGCTATCCCCAGGCGGTGACTGCCCAGATGGTGCTGAACTTCCTGGCGGGCGGCGCGGCCATCAGCGTCATGGCCCGGTCCCGTTGCGTGGACCTCGTCATTGTCGACGCCGGCGTGGCTACGCCGCTGCCCGAGCACCCGGACCTGTGCGTCGTCGCGCCGGGGCGGGGCACCGCTGACATCGTCCACGGTCCGGCCATGACCCAAGGCCAGGCCGAAGCCTGCATTCGGGCCGGCGTCGATCTGGCCGCGGCGGCCGCCGAGCGCGGGGCCGCCATCATCGGCACGGGAGACATGGGCATTGGCAACACCACGTCGGCCAGCGCCATCACCGCCGCCGTCACCGGCGCGTCGCCCACGCGGACAACCGGACGCGGCACGGGACGCACCGACCCGGAGCTGGCGCACAAGATCGCCTGCGTCGAGCGCGCCCTGGACGTCAATCAACCGGACCCGTCCGACGGATTGGACCTGCTCACCAAGGTCGGCGGATTCGAGATCGGCGTGCTGGCCGGCGTAGTGCTGGGCGGGGCACTCGCGCGCCGAGCGGTGGTGCTGGATGGATTCGTTTCCGGCGCCGCTGGCCTCATCGCGCACCGCCTCTGCCCAACCGTCCGCGACTACCTCATCGCCGGCCACATCTCAGCCGAGCCCGGCCACCGCATCGCCCTGGAGCACATGAAGCTTCATCCGCTGCTCGATCTCGGCATGCGGCTCGGCGAGGGCACCGGCGCGCTGCTGGCCGCGGGGTTGGTGGAGGTCGCCGCCGCCTGCCTCACCGAAATGGCCACTTTCGACGAGGCCGGCGTTTCCGACCGCGAGCCGGCGGACTGACCTCGGTGCGAAGCCTGCGGCTCGCGATCGGCTTCCTGACGGTGTTGCCGTTCGCGCCGCGCCATTCGGGACCCATGGGGCCGGCGCGCGCCTATTTCCCGCTGGTCGGTCTCGGCCTGGGCGGAATCCTGGCCGGCCTGGACCTCGCGGCGCGGCAGGTGCTGCCCTTGCCGGCCGTGGGCGCGCTGCTGGTGGCGGCCCTGCTGGCCTTGACGCGGGCCATCCACACCGAGGGATTCCTGGATACGTGCGACGGCGTGCTGGGCGGACGCGACCGCGCCGCGCGGTTGGAGATTCTGCGGGACTCCCGCGTCGGCGCCTTCGCCGTGGTTGGCGGCGCGAGCCTGCTGCTGCTCAAATGGACCCTGGTGTTGGGAATTCCCGACGCGGAACGAACCAGCCTCTTGGCGCTCTTTCCCTGCCTGTCGCGCTGGGGCATGGTGGCCACCATGGGCGTGTTTCCCTATGCCCGGGCACAGGGACTCGGCACCGCCTTTCAGGCCGGCGCCAACTGGCGTCAGCTCGTGCTCGCCCTCGCGACGGCCGCGCTGGCCGGCTGGCTGCTGCTCGGCAGCGCCGGATTCGTGCTGTTGGGAGGCGTGACGGCGTTTGCGCTGGTGCTCGGATGGTGGTTCAAGCGAATGCTCGGCGGCATGACCGGCGACACCTACGGCGCGACCAACGAGGTGGGAGAAGTTGCAGTCCTGCTGCTGGGCCTGAGCGTGGCGCCGGGGCTGCTGGACGCCCCATTCTGGTAAATGCCGCGAGCAATCAACGGCGCCCGCGGGCGTCCATAGGAGGGACGATGGGTCACTGGTATCTCGTGCGCCACGGCGAGACCGACTGGAATCTCACCGGCCGAATTCAGGGCCAATCGGACGTGTCCTTGAATGACACCGGGAGGCGCCAGGTGAGCCATCTGGCGCAGCGGCTGGAAGATGTTCACTTCGACGCGGTCTACAGCAGCGACCTCGCGCGTACCCACGAGAGCGCCCAGATCATTGCGGCGGGGCGCGATGTCGCGATTGCCACCGATCCCGACCTGCGCGAGTTTTCGTTTGGCGAGTGGGAGGGCCTGACCGACGCCGAGATCGAAGCCCGGCAGCCGGGCGCGCTGTCCGAGCGGATCAGCGCCGGAAATGAGGCATTCGCCGCACCCGGCGGCGAGAACACCTGGCAGGTGCTGGATCGGGTGCGGCGCTTTTGCGAACGCGCCGCCGAGCGCCACGACCCGTCGGAAGACATCCTGGTGGTCGCTCACGGCGGATCGGTTCGCGCCCTCGCGGTGGTCCTGCTGGATCTGGCGGACACCGACTTCTGGCGCTTTCGGATCCACTGCGCCAGCCTGGGCATCGTCCGGAATCACTCCGACGGTCGCCTGCTCGTGCGGTGGAACGACATCAGCCACCTGCCTGCCGAGGACCGTGAGACGCCGGTATGAGCAAAGGCCTGACGCTGGTGCTGGGCGGCGTGCGGGCCGGCAAGAGCCGCCACGCCCAGGCGTTGGCGCAGGCCGGTCAACGCGTGCTGGTCGTGGCCACGGCGGAGGCCGGCGACAAGGAAATGGCCGCCCGCATCGAGGCGCACCGGGCGGAGCGGCCCAACGACTGGGACACGCTGGAAGAGCCGCTCGATCTCGCAACGGCCGTCGCGCCGCTCTTGCCCGGCTACGACACCGTGCTGCTCGATTGCCTCACACTCTGGGTCAGCAATCTGCTGCTGCAAGGCGGTGAGCCGCAAGCTCGCCCAGACATTCAGGCCGAGGCCCAACGCCTGCTCCGGCTCTACGAACGGGGCGACGCCTCGTGGATCGTTGTAAGCAACGAGGTGGGCCTCGGCGTCATCCCGGCGAACCATCTGGCGCGCGCCTACGCCGACGAGCTCGGGCGCGTCAATCAGAGATTCGCCGCGGCGGCGGATGACGTGATCCTGATGGTTGCCGGGCTGCCGGCGAACCTCAAAGCCCTTGGCTCGGGCCAAGGGCCAGGATAGGGCGCGGCCAGGCGCCTCCGTCGGTTGTTCCGTGCCCGATTGCCACGGCGACGATGGGTGCCGCAACTACGGTATTCCCGCGCACCGAGGGAACGATCGGCCACCGAACGGCGTATTGTCTCCTGAGGGAATCAACGGGGCATGGCCGACCAGTAGTGCGCGCGGGACCAAGAACGTCAGCCCAAATTCTCCGACTGATTGCGGCCGTCGGGCTGATGGTCGTGCTGGCCGGGGCGGTCTGCGACGCCACGCCGCCTGCTGACGACGCGGGCGACCGGACGCCAACGGTTCCAGATACCGCCGCCGAGGCGGGTGAGCGACGTGCCGTCGAAGATGCAACTGCCCAGGCATCACCGACACGTGCGCCCTCACCAACTGCGATTCCGACTCGCAGGCCGGCTCCGACGCCGACTCCCGAACCGACCGCGACGCCCACTCCGACACCCACGGCGGCGCCGACGCGAACTCCCAGGCCGAGACCAACTCCGGCACCGACTATGACCCCGCCGCCGACGCCCCTGCCCAGTTCAGCCTCCGACCGGGACGTGTTGGCCGTGCTCTTTTACGCGACTGACGGACCGAACTGGCAGAACTCCCGCAACTGGCTGAGGGACGTGCCGCTCAGTCGATGGCACGGCGTCACGACGGATACCGCAGGCCGGGTAACCGGACTGTCCCTACCTAGCAACAACCTAATGGGCCCGATTCCCCGGGAGATCGGGCGGCTAACGAACCTGACGGATCTCGATCTGAGTTGGAACCGACTAACGGGCACGATCCCGGCAGAGCTTGGCCACCTGGCCGACTTGGTACTTCTGCGTCTTGGCCACAACCCATTCGAGGGAGAAATCCCGCCAGAGTTGGGCAACCTGGCCAGCCTTGAGGTATTGAACCTCATTGGGATCGGGTTGACGGGCTCGATCCCGGCGGAACTGGGCCAGCTGACAAATCTGCAAGAGCTATACCTCATCAGCAACCGGCTGACGGGACCGATTCCGAAAGCGCTGGGGGATATGGCCTCGTTGCGCCAGCTGTACCTAGGCAACAACAAGCTCTCAGGCTCGATTCCTGCTTCGCTGGGCCGGCCGGTAGACCTTACGCACCTGGAACTTGACTTCAACCTGCTCAGCGGCCCGATTCCGGCGGAGTTAGGCAACCTGGTTCGCCTCGAGACACTCAATCTCAGCGGCAACCGCTTGACCGGCTCGATCCCGACGGCCCTTGCCAATCTTTCCGCGCTGACCACGTTGTATCTCGGGAGCAATTATCTGAGCGGGAGGATTCCAGCGGCACTCGGCGAGTTGTCAAACCTGCGAAGCCTGAGCCTTGCCATGAATCGGCTGACTGGGTCCATCCCGTCAACGCTGGGCTCATTGCCCCACCTCGAGTCGTTGGCCCTCAGCACTAACAGACTCACGGGTGGGATTCCGGGGGAACTGGGGCAGCTGGCAAACCTCACGGACTTGGCTTTGTCCCACAACCAGCTTTCGGGCCCAATCCCCCCGGAACTAACGCCTCCGAACCTTAGGAATCTCTATCTGAGCCACAATCCGCTCTCGAGCGCGATCCCTGTGGAACTGGGCCACCTGCGCAACTTGAGGGACCTGCGTATCAGCCAGGCTCAACTGACTGGCGGGATTCCGCCGGAGCTTGGCCAGTTGACAAACCTGGAGGTCTTGAACCTCAGGAGCAACTACCTGACCGGCCCGATCCCGCTGGAGCTTGGCGAGTTGGGCAGCTTGGAGTCGCTCGGTTTAGCTGGAAATGACCTCACCGGCTGCCTGCCTGCGAGCTTGGCTGCAGTCCCTGAGAGGGATATCGGTCCGCCTAACTTTCCCCTATGCGAAGAGTCAGCGTCTGCGGACATAGTTGATCCCACCGACGCGTCCGGTCGAACCGACGGGGTTGCGGCCGGCGACGGCGCCTGCACCGGAGACTTTGCGGCGCCGCAGCGGGAGGCGAATCCCGGACTGGTGCGCGACTGGCAGGTCCTGTTCGCGATCTGTAAGGCTCAGACGTCCACCTCCGAATTGAACTGGAGTGCTGACCGAGGACCCAGCTCTTGGGAAGGAGTGCGGGTGGGCGGGTCGCCGCCGCGTGTCGTAGGAGTCAGTGTCGGATGGAAGGGCCTCGCGGGCTCAATTCCGGCCGAGTTGGGGGAATTAGAGAGGCTGACCCGACTATTCCTGAGCGGCAACCGGCTAACGGGAACGATCCCGCCAGAATTGGGTCGCCTGCCGCAGCTCCACGAGCTTTCGCTCAGCTCCAATGAGCTCACTGGCCCCATCCCGGCGGCGCTGGGCGAGCTGGGGAACCTGAGGGAACTCTACCTGCGGGGCAACCAATTGACCGGCTCGATTCCCGCGGAACTGGGCAGTCTGTCTCACCTGGCTGTCCTGTACCTCGACCGCAACCGTTTGTCTGGAGCGATCCCGGCAGAACTCGGTCAACTGGCGAACCTCTGGCAGCTCGTGCTCTACGGCAACCAGCTGTCGAGCACCATCCCGCCGGAACTGGGACAAGCAAGGAGCCTTACCTGGCTCAATCTCCGCCACAACCAGCTGTCAGGTCCGATACCGCCGGAATTGGGGCAACTGACGAATCTCGAGGGCCTTGCCCTGGACCACAACGAACTCTCCGGTTCAATCCCGGAGGCGCTGGGGCAGCTACGACACCTCGAGAAACTGTCGCTTTCCCACAACCAATTGTCGGGCTCCATTCCGGCGGAATTGGACCAGTTGCCGGTCTTACAGGTCCTTGATCTCGCCGTAAACGAACTGACGGGCCCGATCCCGGAGGAATTGGGCCGGTTGGTGAATCTGGAGTCTCTACGCCTGTCGGACAACAGATTGACGGGCACGATTCCCGCGGCGCTTGGTCTGTTGACGAACCTGTCGCATCTCGAACTGGCCAACAACCAGCTAACTGGCGACATCCCGCCGGAATTGGCAAATCTGAAAAACCTCGAGTCGGCGTATCTCGGAGGCAACCAGTTGACGGGCTGCATCCCAGCTGCCTGGAAGCAGGTTCCCGAAAACGACTTTGAGGCGGTTGGACTTCCCTTCTGCGAATAGCTCTTGCCCTGCCGGCCGCCGGGCCTTTGCGTTCGAGGGCGTCGACAAATTCACCGCCGGTGTTCGGCGCCTGCCGCAGGCGGTCGAATTCGATCGCCCGCACCTGGGCTAGGTGCGGGGCCGCAGCGGTCGGTCGTCACACCGCCCCCGACTACCAGGCAGTCATGCACTGCGACGAGGCCCGAAATCCGCTCTCGCGCCTGACGCTCGGCCCAGCAAGTCCGATCCGCGTCCGCGGCAAAGAGCAATCCCAGCACGGTTCCGCTGTGCGCCACGTTGACGCCAACTGCCCCCGCAGCGCGCCCTAAGTCCAGTACGGGCGAAAGCTGCGCCTTGGGGAGCACCGCCTGGTTCGCCAGGCTGCTCAGCGTCGCGCCCTCGCCAATCAGCCGCGCGTCGCCGCCTGCCAGTCCTGCTCTGATGAGGTCCAGGGCCTCGCGAAACCGCGCGGCGTGGGATCGAAGCTCGTCCCGTCGGTCCTCCGCGTTGAACTATTGGGTATCGATCTCGTCGCCGAACTCCAGCGCCAGGACGCGCATGGCGGGCGGCTGGCCCAGCGACTGGGCAATGCGGCCGCCGAGATGATCGAAGAGCGCAATGCCTGGCAGCATCACGCCGTCGCTCGGTTCCACGGCCAGCGCCAGGTCGGCCTGCTGCCGCGGGCCGAAGGACGTGCCCAATGCCGCCGCCGTCGCGCCGATGGCCGCCGCCACATCGGCCGTGCTGCTGGCCATGCCCTTGGCCCGCGGCAGCGAGGAATCCAGATTCAGGCGAGCGTCCAGATCGCGGCGTCCCAGGAAATCCAGCGTCAGTGCCACGGCCCGGCGGGCCTTGGGCGCGTTTGTCGGTCCCGCGACCGGGTGCCGCGGCGCAACGCGTCGCAGCGTCCCCGTGACCTTCCCCATCCAGACCACCGGATGCAGCGCGTTGGGCGGTTCCGGCAGCAGCAGGTCCAGCAACACGGCAGCCAAGAGGACCGCCGCATCCCAGACCAGGATGTCCAACCAGGGTGAGAGCATGCAGCTGCCCGGGGGCCATAGAATTCAGTGGCAAAACCCCGAATTTGTATGGCCAAGGTGGGCTGCGACCGCCATGCTCGACGAACATCGAAACGTCAACCGGGCCAACTGGGACGCCCGCGTTCCCGCCCACCTGGCCTCGGAGTTCTACGGCGTCGAGGACTTTGTCTCGGGTGCTCGGACGCTCACCCATGCGGTGGACTTCGACCGCACGCACCTGGGCGACGTGCGGGGACGCTCGCTGCTCCATCTGCAGTGCCACATCGGCCTCGACACGCTGTCGTGGGCGCGCCTTGGCGCCACCGTCACCGGCGTCGACTTCTCCGAGCGCTCAATCGACGCGGCGCGCGACATCAGCCGCCGCAGCGGCGTCCCGGGTCGCTTCGTCCTGGCCGACGTCCACGAGGCGCCCGAGGTGCTCCCGGAAACCTTCGATTTCGTCTATGCCAGCGAGGGCGTGCTCTGCTGGCTGCCATCGGTTGCCGCCTGGGCGCGCGTCGTCCGGCGGTTCACGCGTCCCGGCGGGACCTTCTACATCCGCGACGGACACCCGCTGGCGCACGCGCTCGATGACGACCGGTCCGACGGCCGGCTGGTGATCTCGGCGCCGTACTTCGAATCCGGACCCATCCGGTACGACGAACCGGGCACATACACCGGTGACGGCGTTGAGATCACGCACACCGCGACCTACGAGTGGAACCACAGCCTCGGAGAGATCGTGAGCGCGATCGCCGATCAGGGCTTCCGCATCGAATCGTTGCAGGAGTACCCGTTTGCGGGCTACCAGGCGTTGCCCGGAATGGTCCAGGGTGACGACGGCTGGTGGCGGCTGCCGGACCGCCCCGAGCGGCTGCCGTCGCTCTTCGCACTGAAGGCCACCCTGCCCGCCAACGCCGCGCCGGTGCGGTGACATGCGCCACGCGCAGATTCGCGTTTGCGGGAGCCAGGTCCCGTTCGTGGTGAGCCTGTCGAACCACGTCCGTCCAAATGGCTTGGACCCTGCCAAGTACCCGATACGGCGGCGAACGATTGGGAGGCGACGTCACAATCCAACGGTCATTCCGAGCGCAGCGAGGAATCTAAGGGGCGGCAAGAAGGCACAGTGTCGGTAGATTCCTCAAGACGCCGGGGCGGGGCCGCGCCTGATCCACAGGACTCCTGGTGACTGAACGCGCCGATCTTCTCGACCTGCACGTCGCCGCCCTGTTCACCCAGGACGAGCACGGAGACCTCGTCGCCACCAACGACTCCGAGCCCGACCAGGTCGCCGCTCCGCGGATCTACCTCGGCCGCAGCCCCGAACGCTCGGTGCTCCGCTTTCGAAGCGGCATGAACGAGTCAACCCGCGCTGCCCTGCACGAACTGGCGGCCCCGGACTTGACCACCAACGACCCCAGCCGCGAGCCGGTCAATCGAGCGGCAATCGAGGAGCTCCTCGCCGCCGAGCAGCCAATCCAGAACATCTACTTCGGCCCGGCATTCAGCTTTCCCGACGCGGAAACCCTTGCGGTCAACCTCAGTTCCGGCACCCTCCGTCATTCCCGCGAAGAGCCTGCCCCGTACTCGATACGGGGCGGGAATCCACGCCCAAACCAGTCCCGTCAATCCCACGGCGAGGACGAGCGTAAGGGCGCACTCCGACCTGGCCCGGTCCCCTCTCCCTTGACGGGAGAGGGCGAGGGTGAGGGTGATCCGGGACTCGGCAGCGGGGCATCGACCAGTACCCCAGATTCCTTCGATAGCGGGGATCCACGCCCTCTGGGTGTCATCGAGATCTCCCCCTCCACCACCCACCTGCTCAGCCCCGAATACGCCTGGCTCGCCGACGAACTCACGGTCCGCAACCCCGTCATAGCCGTGGTCGTCGACGGGGCTGCCGTATCCGTCTGCTTCAGCGCCCGAGCCACCCGTCACGCCACCGAGGCCGGCGTCGAGACCCTCCCCGAGCACCGCGGCCGCCGCCATGCCGGCGCCGTCACCGCGGCCTGGGCCGACGCGGTCCGCCGCCAGGGCCGCATCCCCCTCTACAGCACCTCCTGGGCCAACCACGCCTCACGCCGCGTAGCCGCCCGCCTGGGCCTCATCCAATACGCCACCGACTTCCACATCACCTAAGAAATCCTCTGATCCGGTCCCTTCCCCATGAAAGGGGGAAGGCTAGGAAGGGGGTCAAGGGGAATGCGTGGACCTAGCCAGCCGAACCTGGACGCCAGGAGTTTTTTGTCGTGTTCGGGGTTTAGCTTCGACTACGAATTAAATCCCAGCGTCCCGAGCCCGATGGAGCCGGCGTCCTCGAAACCGCCCATTCCCAGGCTGCGCGCAGCCTGGGACACCGGGCGCCCGTCACTCCCGCGCACGCGGCCCCTCCGTCATTCCCGCGAAGGCGGGAATCCAACTCCGACCACGAGCAATGGGTGGTTGCCGCCGAGAGAGACGCGGGCAGGCACAAGGCCCGCCCCTACGCGGACCTTCCATTCGGCTCCGTCGTTTGGGCGGGCAGCGGTGGCTTGCGAGCCTTGGCGGTACCTGCTGCGGCCGTCTCCTGAGGGAATAGCTTCGTGATCTCGGTGCTCGCCAAACCCATGGACCAGATTGGTCCCGACGACATTCAGGAGCTGATTGACTCGGAGGTTCCCGAAGGTGAGCAGATCGAGTTCAAGGAACGGCTGCCGACGGAGGATGGCTCGACGGACCCGTGGGAGTGCGGGGCAGACCGAATTGGGCGTGGAGCGCAAAAGAAGATAGTTGAAGAAGCCGTCGCGTTCGCCAATGCGTACGGCGGCGCATTGGTGCTGGGTGTCCGTGAGTCCGAGGACGAGGCCAAGCCGGGGATCGCTGAAGGAATCACGGCGGTCCCTCGGTGTGCGGACTTGGCCAAGCGCCTCAACCTCGTATTCCGCGATTGGGTTGATCCGCAGATTCCCCGGATCGAGATTTTCCCCGTTCCGACGAACGGCGAATGCGGCGTCGTTGTCATCCGCACCGGCCGCTCGAGGATGGCGCCCCATCGCGTACAGCCGACGCGCAAGTGCACGATCCGGCGAGCCGACCGCTGCGAGGAGATGAGCATGCGCGAAATCCAGGATTTGACGCTGAATCTCTCGAGAGGCCTGGAACGGCTGGAGCGGCGGCTGGCTCAGCGCTCGAAGCGCTTCGTCGAAGAATTGAACAATCTGGAGTCGCCGGATCAAGCGTATGGTATCCGGGTGACGGCCGCGCCGACGGGGGAAGATATCCGGTTTGACCGTGTCAGTTGTAACTATCAGCTCGAGCATAACCTTCACGAGCCATGGCACTCTATCTTAGCAAGAATTGGGAATTATCAGACTCGGCTTGCATTCCCGTTTCGGGGAGGTTCTTGGCGGTCGATGTTGCGGTCTGCCCGCAACGAATACTCTACCGGATCTCCCCGATCAGAACTCCAAATCTACCGCGAGATTCACTGTGACGGTCTGGTTGAAATCGGATTAGTTGATTGTCGTGTCATTGAGTCTGGCATCTGGCGCATACCGAGAATCTACTGTTCCTACCCGGTGACTATGTTTGCGAATCTGATTGTATGGGCTGATCGAGTCAGGCATCAGGCGTCGGTACCATCGGTAGAATATGCGGTCGACGTGGAGATATATATTCGGGGTGGTAGTGTGGCAGTTGACGGGTATGGAGGCGGAGACGCTTTTATTCCACCCAATCTGAAGAATAATGCGAAACTGTCTGTGAATTACCCAGGGGAGTTGCTCGGCGAACCGAGATACTCATTACGTGAAGCGGATGGAATACCCGAGCTGATCGCGCTATTCGAGCGTGACTTATGGAATTCATTCGGCAGCGATGTCGGCGATGAAGAACGCCATTTTGTTGTCGAGGATTGGCCTGCAGGCGAAGCGGGAGTTTGAAGGATGACGTGCAGATACGAAGTGTTGGATGCTTCGAGGGCACTTGTGCGCCGCGGTGTTGATCCATTTACGCGGGCGGATGTTGTCCGGGAGATGCGGCGTCGGGGAAGCAGGTATGCAGACAAGACAATCTCCGTCCATGTCGGATCACGTATGTGCGCGAACTCGCCTGACAATCATGCTGTCACATACGATGATTTCGTTCGTGTCGGGCGGGGCTTGTACACGTTCAATGATCGCTAAGCGTCATTGCTGAGACATTTGCAGATTGAGCTCCAACAACTCCCTTAGCGCATCCTCGTCTGAGATATCGGCGGGCCATCCGTAGGCGGTGGCTACGGCTGCGTCGAGGTCGGCGAAGGCGAAGGCGACGGCTCGCGGATCGTGAATCACTCGCTGCCGAGGGACTTCTCCATCCGGTGCACGGCTGTTGATCCCGATACGAGCCGCACCAGGAAGCTGTCCCAGGTCTTGGTGGTGGTGTAGCCCAGCCGTTCGTAGAGGCGGATGGCGCCGTGGTTCTCGGTGATGACGCCCAGAGACATGGTGCGCTTGTCCAGCGCGCGCGCCTTCGCCTCGGCCTCGTGCATCAGGGCGGTGCCGACGCCGAGGCCGCGGAACTTCGGATCGACGGCCAGCGTCTCCACGATGAACTCGTGGGGCCCGACGCCCTCGGACAGCAGGAGCAGATTGCCCAGCATGCGCAGGGCTCGCACCGGCGTGAACCGCGAAAACAGGGCCACCAGGCTCAGGCCATAGAACTCCCGGCTGCCCGACCGAAAGGTCAGGATGCCGGCGAATCGCCCATCGACCGTGGCCGAGAAGCAACTGGTCGCGTCGACCGAGTCGCCGAAGAGTCGGGTGAGGTCGTGGGCGTCGCGGAAGCCCAGGCGAAACTTCTTGGCGAACGCGTCGTAGCTCAGTCGCAATGCTTTGTTGACATAATCCTGGGCTATCCCTTCCACAATCTTCACGTCAGACATCGATGGTGCTAATTGCCGGGCTTGATTCGGGTGTGCCGAGCGTATGGCACTTCAGCATGTGGCGTCGGCCGGTGGGCGCGGGGCTTCGCTTGCGGTGGCGGCGATCCCCGGCGCGGGCGGCAATCCCGATGCTCGCTGGGTGAGGTCAGGCCGGGCTCCGCGCCAATTCGAGGGACGGCGTTCATGGTTCGACAGGCTCACCACGAACGGGGGCGCTCGTCGCAACTCGCGACGCCGTGCTCGACGCACCGGGGCCTCCCACGCTGCACGCAGCGTGGGCCACCGGGCAAACGACCGCCTGCACGAGATGTTGTGCCAGGCGGTCGCTGCACCTCTAGATGTGGTACATCGGTCGCGGTCAGGACTGACAAAGGTTGGTGTTTGCTAGCATGGGATGAGTCTTGGGAGACAGAGAAGCTGAAGACGAGCGATGGGTGAACGAGACACCTATAAGTATCACCTGAAGAGGGGCAATACGATTGTCCACCGAGGGATCACGAACGACTTGGAGCGTCGCGAGGTGGAGCATCAGGCAGATCACCCCGGCACCACGATCAGGCAGATCGGGCGGCGAACGACGCGGGATGCGGCGCTTGAATGGGAGCGCGAAGGTGGGAAAGGGCCGTAGGCACGGTCGCCCGCTTCCGCAGTTCTGGCCCCAGGCACAGTATCAGCCCACGCATTTGTGGTTCCCTTTGCAAGGGCCTTCCAAGAGAGAGGAGATTGGGCGGTCGGACCTGGAACTTTGATTTGAGCTAGAATAGCCATATGAAAAGCGCCAGTGTGAGCGAAACAAAGAACGGCCTCAGCGCGCTCCTCGATGAGGTCCGCCAGGGCGAGACCGTGCTCATCACCCACCACGGCAAGCCGGTGGCTCGGATCGAGCCCTGCGACACGGCGGACCTGACGTCCGACGAGGCCGCGGCGGCGCTGGTGCAGCGGGGTGTTGTCGATCCCCCGAGGGGCGCCCTTGACGTCGACCGCTACCTGGCGGCACCCGTTCCGCGCCTTGCCGATGGGCTCAGCGCGAGCCGCGTCGTCGCGGCGGAAAGGGACGAGGGTCGCTGAAGTACTGGGACTCGTCGGCGCTGGTGGCGCTCGTCGTCGAGGAATCTAGCAGCGCGGATCGGCGCGAGTTGCTGCGGCAGGATCGCCGCATCGTGACGTGGTGGGGCAGTTGGATCGAGTGCGCGTCGGCGGTGAATCGACTCCACCGCGAGGGCGGCATGGACCGGGCCGAGCTGAGCCAGTCGCTCGAGCTGCTCCAGCGTCTCGCGGCGACCTGGCTGGAGGTTCGACCGCTGGAGCGCGTGCGGCGGCGGGCACTGCGCTTGCTGCGGGTCCATCCGCTCCGCGGCGCCGATGCGTTGCAATTGGCCGCCGCGCTCACGGCCGCCGACGAAGACCCGACCAGCCTCGATCTCGTAAGCAGCGACGCCCGGCTGTCAACGGCAGCGCAGCTGGAGGGCTTCCAGGTCGTCTGATCCGCGCGTCGGCGACCGTCATTCGTGACAACTGGGATATGTGCAACCGGACCTGCCCGGAAGCACGGACGGGCGGTTCGCGAACCGCCCCTACGTGAGGCGCAGGTCCTGGTGCGTTAGACCGTCCGCGACGCTGACCCTGGGCCAGCGCTGGCAGGAGTTCACCCGCTGCGCTCGAGGTCGCACGTTTGAGATTCCTCACTTCGTTTCGGAATGACAGACGGGACGCCCTGGCTACGTATACAGCCCCACCAACCCCTGGCGGGTGGCGTAGCGGTCGAGGCGGTTGAAGACGGCGATACCGCCGATGCCGGCGACGACGGCCATGAGCGACAGGATGACCAGCTCGGCCCAGAGGGGCACGAGCGTCGGCGTGCCCAGCAGGGTGTGGCGCATGGCGTCGAGGGCGTAGGTGTGGGGCAGGCCGTAGCTGAGCCAGCGAACTTCTGCGGGCAGGACGGCGATGGGAAAGGCCGCGCCGGCCATGAGAAACGAGACGCCGTGGATCAGGCCCGGCACGCGCCACTGCCGCAGCACCAGGCCGGCGCCTCCCATCGCGAGGCCGATTCCCGAGAAGCCGACGAAGCTCAGCAGGATCACGGGAATGCTTAGCGGGCTCACCGCCGGGAATCCGCCCGCGAACAGCAACACGATGATCAAGATCGCGATCGTCCACATGAGCATTTGCGCCAGCTCGAACAGCGTGACGCCGACGACCGGCACCCAGCGCGCCACGCGCGTGGTCCAGAGGTGCGGCAGCACGCCGGTTTCGTTCCCCCAGCGCAGATATCCCTGGGCGCCCATCAGGGTCTGGTGAGCGACCTGCATGGCCAGCCATCCCAGGGCGACGAAGGCCACCACGTTCTCGCCGCCGCCGCTGGCGGCGAACCCCTTGTTGCCGAACGCCAGCTGTGCCAGCAGCAGCGGGAGCAGCAGCAGCCCGATGTTGAGCCAAATGGCGACCCAGCGAATCTTCATGCGCCCGACTTCTTGCCACTCGCGCAGAAACGACGCCCACACCGCCAGCAGCACGGGTCTGAGCTCGGCCAGCGTGGGGGAGATCAAAACGCTTCCAGCAGACCGCGGCGGCGCGTGGCGCGGTCGAGTCGCCCAAACAGCCACCACCCGACGACGCCGAAGACGAGTGTCATCCCCAGCAAGACGGCCGTCGCCAGGTACGCCCCCTGGGCGTCGCCGAAGACCAGCGCGTCCCGCAAGCCCCGGGCGATCCAGGTGACCGGCAGCGCGTGTCCCACCGCCTGCGCCCACCCGGGCAGCACTGTCGTCGGATAGGCGATGCCGGCGAGGATCCCAGAGGACAGCATCGCGACCCCAATGAGCATCGAGGCACCCCGATAGCGCAAGATGAATCCGACCATGAAGATGCCGACCGCGATGCTGGATATGAACGACGTGACGAGCACAAGCACCAGCCCGGCCGGCACCACGCTCAGCTCAAAACGAACGAGCACCCAGAGGGTGAGGAACATCACCACGCCGAACCAGGTTTGGGTGAGCGCACGGCCCGTGGCGTCCGCGGCCAACAAGAGCGTCCGCGGGGTAAGGGTCGTCCAGGCAACGCCCAGCGTGCCGAAGTTCCGCTCAGAGGCGAGCGCGATCGAGACCGACTGCATGGTCGTGCCGACCCATGCCAGCACGACGATGCCAATGGCAGCGAATGCGAGGTAGTTGTCGGTGCCCGCCAGGTCGGCGAAGCGCGCCGCCTGCGACTCGTCCGGCCCGGCCAGCGCGCGCGCATTGAGCACCACCGGCAGGGTCAGTGTCAGCGCGCCGAGGACTCCGATTTGCCACATCCACCCCTCGCGCCACTGCATGCGCCAGGCCTTGACGGCGACCGCGACGAATGCCGCCGCGTGAGTTCCCAGCCGCCGCCGTTCAGACACGCTCAAAGGGATCTTCCAGGCGGGCGCCCGTGAGCTTGATGAAGGCGTCCTCCAGGGTGGCGTCGCGCAGGCGGGCGTCGTCGATGGTCACGCCGTCCCGGCGCAGCCGCTCGTCGAGGGCGTGGGCCGTGCGCCAGCCGTCCGCCGCGCGCACTGCCGCCTCGATTGATCCATCGTCGGCGGGGTCTCCCCACCAGATGGCCTGGTCGCCGAGGGCGGTGCGGGCGGCTTGCAGGTTGCCGCTGAGGCGGAGCTCCAGACGCGGCTCGAGGCCGGCCTCGCGGATGAGTTCTCGAGGCGCGCCCTCGGCCACCAGCGCACCGCGATGAATGATGCCGACGCGGTCACAGATCTCCTCGGCCTCGTGCATGCTGTGCGTGGTGAGCAGGACGGTCTTGCCCTCGCCGCGCAGCTCGCGAAGCAACCGACGCGTTCCCCGCGCGGCGGCCGGATCCAACGCCGCGGTGGGCTCGTCGAGCATGAGCACCGGCGGGTCGTGGAGCAGCGTGCGGGCCAGGTTGAGCCGCTGCTTCATGCCGGTGCTGTAGGTCTCGACCAACTCGTCGGCGCGGTCCGCCAGACCCAGGTGGTCCAGCAAGTGTGCGGTGCGCTCGCGGATGGCCGACCCGGTCATGTATTCCATGCGCCCGAACAGCTCCAGGTTCTCGCGCCCGGTCAGCCGCCAGTAGAGCCCGCGCTCGCCGGCGAACATGACGCCGATGCTGCCGCGCACGTCCGCGCCCTGGCGCACGGTGTCAAAGCCGGACACGAGCGCCGTGCCCGCCGTCGGCTCCAGCAGGGTGGAGAGCATCTTCACCGTCGTCGTCTTGCCGGCGCCATTTGGACCGAGCAGGCCGTAGCACTCGCCTGCCGGAATGCGCAGGTTCAGGTCGCGCACCGCTACTGTCGGTTCGCCGGACACCTTGGGCGCTCGCCGTCGCACGATCTCCCACGGCCGGCTGCGGGGCACGCGCGGCTCGAAGTGCTTGGTGAGACCGTGCGTCTCGATCAGGTGCGCGGGTGGGCGTTCCATGCTGCTTACAGCCAACCGCGTCCGACGCTCGGAGTCAATCGACTGCTAAGCCCGGTGGCCCAAGCTGCGGGCAGCATGGGATTCGCGCCCGCACGTGCCCGCGTCACCCAATCCGTCACTCCGAGCGCAGCGAGGAGTCTAAGGGGCAAGGGAGCAGGCACAACGTCCTTAGATTCTTCGCTGCGCTCGGAATGACAAGTGGGATCTGCGGAGGCACTAGACGTCGCCGGTGACTGCTCCGGTGATGAGGCCGGGAAGCTCGCTGAGGGCATCAATTGCTTCTCCCCGCCATGAGTCCTGTTCCGAGAACTTCGGGGCGGTCCTGCCCGGCGTCGTGATGAGAATGGTGTGCATCCCGACGCGCTGCGCACCGCTGAGCTCGCCCTGCGCGCCATCGCCCACAAACACGCAGTCTGTCGGATCAACCCTCAGGCGCTCGCACGCGCGCAGGTAGATGGCTGGATCGGGCTTGGTCAGCCCCTCCTCACAGGAAAACAGCGGCTCGTCGATCGCCCCGGCGTACGGCGTCGCGGGCCAAATGAGCGGGATTTCCGGAATGCAGTTGCTGATGAGCGCTGTTCGCAGGCCCAGCCCACGCAGCCGAGCGAGGGTGGCGACGGCGTCCGCCCTCGGTCGCACCGCGCGCCGCGCGCAATCGATGCGAATCTGGGACGCCTCCTCAATGGCCGCCTCTTCGGCGTGCGCTCCCAGCGCTTCGCAGACGCCGCGGACGCACGCCTGGACGGTGGGAAACGTGCCGTCGTAGCGTTCCCGCCAGGAGGCGGACCATGCGTGCGAGAAGGCATCAGGGTCCGCGCCGACGGCCCGGGCCATCTCAATGCGCGCCGTTTTGAACGCCGCGTCGTCAACCGGCGGCGTCAGCGTGTTGAAGAGGTCGAACACCACGGCCCGCACCGGGGCGCCGCCGCTCGATGTTTGGTTCGGATCAGCCACTCCGCGCGCCGGGCCGCCGCGTTCGCAGTGGGATCTCCTTGAGGAACAGCGTCACCGCGAAGCTGACGGCCAGCGCCACGGTCACCACCAGGAACACGTCGCCGATGGCCGACGCCAGCGTTTCGCGCAGCGCCGTGAGCAATTGCTCCACCATCCCGGCGCCCTGCGGCCCGCGGCCGGTGAAACCGGCCTGGAGCCGGTCCAGTGCCTCGGGATTCACCAGCGCCTGCGGGTTGTTGGACATCTCGGCGAGCTGGCTCTCGGGCAGCGCCTGCCGAACCGGCGGCGGCAGCGCGTCGTCGAGGCCCGTGGCGAACCGGTTGGCCATGTACGAGCCGAGCACGGCCAGGCCCAAAGCGCCGCCCACGGAGCGATAGAACTGGGTGGCGGAGGTCGCGGCGCCGAGCAGATTGGGCGGGACCGCGTTTTGCACCGCGATGGTCAAGCTGGGGAAGGTGATGCCCAGGCCGATGCCGGTGATGACGATGCCGGCAACCGCTTGGCCGAACGACGTTTCGGCGGTCATCCGCGACAGCAGCAGCGTGCCGAGCCCCATGACGACGATGCCGACCAGGCCTTGGATGCGGTAGTGCCCGCCCAGGCGCGACAGCGTCTGCCCCGACAGCGCGGCGGCCACCACCATGCCCAGCATCATCGGCGTCAGGAACGAGCCGCTGCTCGTCGCCGACGCGCCGAGTACGCCCTGGAAGAACAGCGGAATGAAGATGATGGACCCGAACATGCCGAATCCGGTGAGGAACACGGCGACCAGCGAGACGCTCACCGTGCGGTTCGAGTAGATGCTCAGCGGCATGATGGGGTCGCTTGCCCGTCGCTCCACCGCCACGAAGACCAGGATCATGACGGCGGCAAAGGCGAGGATGCCGATGATTTGCGGCGAGAGCCACTCGTACTGAATGCCGCCGAGCGACAGGCCGATGAGCAGCGGCACCACGATCAGCGCGAGCAGCGCCATGCCGGCGTAGTCCAGGCGGTGAATCCGCCCCACGGGTCGGATGTTGGGGAAGAATCGAATGAACAGGGCAACCACCGGCAGGCCCACGGGCAGGTTGACGTAGAAGACCCAGTTCCACGACAGGCTGTCGGTGATGAAGCCGCCCAGGGTGGGACCGATGATCGACGAGAGGCCAAATACGCCGGCGACGATCCCCTGGTACTTGCCGCGCTCCGCGGGTGAGAAAAGGTCGCCGATGGTGGTCAGGGACATGGCCATGATGCACCCGCCGCCGATGCCCTGAATGGCGCGAAAGGCGATCAGCTGGTTCATGGACTGGCTCACGCCCGCCAGCACGGACCCAACCAGGAAGATGCAGATGCCGCCCAGGAAGAACGCCTTGCGCCCATAGAGGTCAGAGAGCCGCCCGGCGATGGGCACCACGGTGGTGGACGCGACCAGATAGGCCGTGGTGACCCAGGTGAACCGGTCGAACCCGCCCAGGTCGGCGACGATCCGCGGCATGGCGGTGCTGACGATCGTCTGGTCCAGCGATGCCAGAAACATGGCGAGCATGAGCCCGCCCATGGTGAAGACGATGTGCCGACGCGGCAGCGGGTCGGCGTCCGCCGGGTGCGCGGAATCCGGGCCGGAATTCGGCTGCGGAGGATCAGCCTGCCGTCTGGCGGGCCTTTTGGTCACACCACGCGATCGATTCCGGGACAGGCGTCGAAACCTTGATCAAAGCTGAGGATGCGATTGATCCCGGCCGTTCGCATGATCGCCACATGCAGGGCGTCCCGTGCCGAGAGGCCGTCGACGGAGTTGATGAGCGCTCTCGCGGCGCGGATTTCCGACATGCCAAAGGTCAAGACGTCGTCGGCGATGGCATCCAGGCTCTCAAAGGCCGCGTCTATGGCGTCCAGGCGCTGCGTCGCTGTGTAGCGGTGGAGGATCTCCTGATAGACCTCGACGTCGGTAACGAACCGCTCCCGGTTTCCGACGAGCTGCGTGAGGGCCGCAACTGCGCGATCCTTGTTCGGATGGGGCGCTCCCACCAGGTACATCGGCACATTGGAATCGACGAAGATCACGGCTGCCGGTATCCGGCCTCGATCTCTTGCAGCATGTCGTCGATGTCAGCAGTCGGGAAGCTGTGCCGTGACGCTTCGGCAATGGCCCGCAGCTTGGCGTCGATGGTTCCGGCATCATCGCTGCGGGCTTGGCGCAGCGCCTGGCGGACCCATGCCGCGACCGTCACGCGCTGCCGTCGGGCAACGCCTTGAATCTCTCGGTACTCTTCGTCGTCTAAGAGGACCTGTAGTCGTTTTGACATAGCGACAGTCTATTTGACTCATGTTCCGTGAGTCAATCGCTGGCGTCGGCGGTCAGCGTTGATCCAGTCTGAGGCTTAGCCGTGGTCATTTCTCGGTGCTTCCCGCCGGGCATGTGCGCGGCAGGCGCGATCGGTTGGTGGCGCATCCACCACTAGAATGCGCTCCCTCCACGGTGCGGATTCCGGAGGGTGCTGACCGATGCGAACATGGTCGCTGCGGGCGGCTCCGGCCGTCCTGATTCTGCTTGCCGCAGGTGCCACCTGCGGTCCTTCGAATCCGAGCCTGCCGACCAGGTGCCGCCGCCTACGGTGCGCACCGTAGCCGAGCACGCGCCGTCGCCTAGTTGTACCGACCACAGAGGTGTGAGACACGACTGACGGGCGGGTCATCAGGTCCTCAATGTGCTCGCGGGCCTCATCGACATACGTTCCCCGTCGTGTCCCCATCTCACCTCGCCACTAGCGTGAAGACGCTCACGACGGCCAGCACGAGCACTCGCGTCGTCATCACCACCCGCTCCGGTCCACCGCCGCCGTGCGTGCGAGTTTCTGTTCAGGGATTGTCCGGCCCTCGCCAGAGCCGCCAGCCCGTGGTGGCGAGCACCAGGGGGATCAGCACCGCGATGATCTGCCAGATCACCTCATGGTGCGCGCTGACGACTTCGCCGGGCGCCAATATCAGCAGGCGGATCCAGTTGTGGAAGTACCAGATGGCCAGCGCGGCGTTCGCGTAGACCAGCGTGATCGCGCCCAGCCGGGTCAGGCCCGGCGTCTCGCCGCCGGACAGCGAGCGCAGGCGCGCCAGGTTCGCCCCGAAGGCGACGAGAATGCCCACCCCTGAGATGACGTTCATCACGCTCCACACGCGCCCCGGATTTTCGTAGCACGCGCTGAACAGGTATTGCGCCAGGTACAGCCCCACGTACCCCAGCATCAGGCCACCGACCACTCGCGAAACCACCGCCATGAAGCACCCGCGCTTTCCGTGCCGCCGCCGGAGGCATCTGCCCGCCGTAATGGCGGTTGCTCACGATAGCGCAGCGTTCACGCCGAGGGGATGGGGTGAGCCGGCAGTCGCGACTAGGCGATCTCGCCCAGTACCTTCACCCGCACACGACGCGAGTTTCCGGGCAGATAGGCCAGCGGCAGGTCCTCGACTTCGACGATTTCCAATGTCATGGGATCGGCGCCCGCCGTGATGGCGTCCCTCCGGGCGCCGGCGGTCGCCGCTGCGATGGCCTCGTCGCGCGGCACGTCGCGATAGACGCGGTCGGACTCGCCGCTGACCTGGGCCATCGCGGCGCCCACGGCGTTGGCAACCGTGGCATGCGGGACGCGGATCGTGTCGCCCGCGCCGGCCAGGCCGTCCGGCACCAGGAACGCAGCGCCGCCCACCGCGATCACCGGCCGGGGCGCCGCGTCGGGCTTCATGCGATCGATGGCGTCCTCGAGCGTGGCGCGAATCATCGCCATCGCATCGTTGACCAACCCGTTCGGCAGGTCGGCCACGCGACGCGGATCGCCCAGGGACGTGACGCCTGCGGCAACCGCGACATCCGTGCCGGTGGTGACCTCGCCGCCGAAGACGCGGCCAAGCTCGGTCAGCCGAAAGCCCACGCTCGCCGGGCCGATCGCCGGCGGCGACGTCGTCACCTTCGACCCGCCGCCGAGTGGCAGCGACAGCAGGTCCGGCATCTGGAATAGCGTGCGTACGCCGCCAATCTCGACCACGCGGTTGGCCTGGCGCGGGAGACCCTGTCGCAGATAACCGACGTCGGTCGTCGTCCCGCCCACGTCGATAACCAGCGCGTCGGGCACGCCCGACAGAAATGCCGCGCCCCGCATGCTGTTTGTGGGTCCGCACGCCACGCCGAGGATTGGCAGCTCCGCCGCTCGCTCCATCCGCGCGATGGTCCCGTCGTTCTGGGTCAGATAAACCGGCGCCTCAATCCCGACCCTTTGCAGACCGTCGGCAAACGCGGCAGTCGTCGTGCGCGCCAGGTCGACCAGGCTGGCGTTGAGGATGGTCACGTTTTCGCGCGGCAGCAGGCCGATGCGTCCGAGGCGATGCGACAGCGTGACGCTGGCCTCGGGACACGCTTCGCGCACGATCTGGCCCGCCCGTTCTTCGAGCAGCGGGTCGAGCGGCGAGAAGACCGACGTGATCGCCACCGCTGGGATGCGGGCAGCGCGAATCTCGCGGGCCGCGGACTCCACCGCCGCCGCGTCGAACGGCACGATCGGGCGTCCGTCGTATTCGTGGCCGCCCCGGACCATGAAGTGGCGCGCGTGGACGGCTGCGGCAAGGTCGGATGGCCAGTCCGTGAATGGCTCGAGGAAGGCGGTTGCCGGCAGGCCGATGCGGATGGTGGCAACCGGCGTGAGTCTTCGCCGCTCCACGATGGCGTTGGTGAAATGCGTCGTCCCCAGCATGACCGCATCCACGTCTGCCGCGTCCGGTCCTGCCACCGCCAGAAGCGCGTCGAGCGCCGCCGTGATGCCGGAGCTCACGTCGGCGGTGGTCGCTTTCTTGACATAATGACGCACCGCGCGCTCATGCAGGAGCACGGCGTCGGTGCTGGTTCCGCCAACGTCGATGCCAATGACACTCACCGGATCACCGCGTGAAGAGCGGATGGAAGTCGAGGTCGTGGCCGAACGCGCGCGGTCCCGTCAGCTCCAGCCCGCGCTCACTGAGGAGCATCTCGGGTGCCGGCAGCGCAACCACCGCCACCCGTTGCCCGTAGCGGACCACTTCCGTGCCGATGGCCTCGCCGGAATCCTGATCGAGTAGGCAGATCAGGTCCGGCGTGGTAGCGCACGGTTCGTCGTCGCGCCATGCGACCGTGAACTCGTTTTGGAACGCAATGCGCATGGTGGCGCCGGCATCGGCGTCGAGGCCCGTGATGTCCAGGCGCCCGCGCAGATAGCCGCCGGTGGTCCGGCGCTCCACGTCCGTGACCTTGCCGCGCAGCAGCTCGACGCCGATCTCCTGTTGCAGCAACGCGGCCACCGGATCGCGGTGCTCGGCCTGGGCACGCCTGACCGTGTGCCCGATGCGAAGCGCCTTGGTGACCGTGCGCAGATGCGAGCCGGTCTTCACCTCGCGTCCCGTCCGCGGCGGGTTGCAGGTCGCGGCAACGGCGCCCAACTCGGTGCAGGCGCGGCGACGAAGGCGCTCGAGCCACTTCCAGTCCGCCGCCTCCGAGATGATTACGGTGTTGGGGCGGATGTCGGCCATCACCAGCGGATAGCAGGTGAAGTTCTTGACGGCGAAGCTCGTCATCTGCGCCTCGGGGAAGGCCCGGCCCATGGCGTCGGCGTCCACGAGCGGCAGTCCCAGCATGGCCCCCGCCATCAGCGGCTGAAACGCATTGCCGCCGCCGATCTCCCATGGCATCACGGCGGAGAACCGGATGCCGGCGTAGACCTCCATCTCACGGATCGCCCGGGTCACCGTCGCCGGATCGGTCAGCCGCTCCTCCGCCGGCAGCGGTGACCCCATCTGATTGACCGCGGCGACATACGCGTCGTCGGGCAGGTCCACTGGGTCGATGACCTCGACCACGCGACCTTGGGCATAGAGCTTCTTGAGGCAGAGGTAGCCGTAGTAGGGGTCGCCGCCGCCTCCGGTGCCGAGAATCCAGGCGCCAACGCGCAGGTCCTCGATGTCGGCCTCGGTCAGCGTCGTGCGCGCCACGCCGGTGAGGTCGTAGGGGGATTGGCCGTCGCTCACCATAGGCCGGATCGTACCTGGGGATGCTGTGGATAACTCCTCGCGACGGCGCGCTCCGTACTCTCCGTGGAGGCGTTGCCGATCGGTCCCGCCGGGAGTGTCGGTCGCCGACTCCAATCCCAGCCTTGCCCCTTCAAGGGCGACGGTGTTCTGGTCTGCGGATTGCTCGACGACGGGGATGCAGCCTGGGCCTCGACACCCTGCCAAATGCTTGCACTGGTGACCCCTCGCGGCGTGGGCCATACTCACGCATCAGCGTGAGGGCATCACCCACACAAGGACCAGATCCAATGACGGCGACCGCCCCAACCGTCCGGCAAGCTGCCCGCCTCACCGAGAGCCAGATCGCCGAGTTCAAGCGCACCGGCTATATCGTGCTCCCGGGCGTGATCGACCCCGATCTCTGCCGCCAGGCCCGCGATCAAATGTGGGAGACGGTGGCCGAGAGCCGGCCCAGCATGAAGCGCGACGACCCCGCCACCTGGGTCCCATTCACCGACGACGAGAAGGCCAGCTACGAGCGGCCCGGCATTGGCGGCGACCCCTACTTTTCCGGCGGTGGCCACCGGATGATCATTCGCAACGGTGCGGAGGACCTGCTGCTCGACATCGGCGCCCGCGCCGTGTGGGACATCGCCGAGCAGTTGCTGGGCAAGGGCGAGGTCGTGTTCCCCGGCGGCGTCGATGAGGACGGCTGCACCACCGGCCCCTGCTTCATGACCAAGAAGGTCGCCGACGGCATGGAAGTCCACATGGGCCCCAAGCACGAAGAGTGGACCGGCAAGGGCTCGGGCGAGACGGAGTACCTGCGGCTGCCCAGCACCGGCCCGCACTGGATGACCGCGCAGGGCACCCGCGGCATGTACTGCACCCTGCCCAACAGCCCGGTCTCGACCCCGCCCGACTGGCGCGGCGCCCACGCGGGCGAAGGTCTCTACCACACGCGCCAACTGCTGCAAACCGCGGTCTACTTCGACGACGTGCCCCCGGGTGCGGGCGGGCTGATGCTCTTTCCGGGCAGCCACCACCGCATCTGGGACTACTGGGAGACCACGAACCACGGAGCGACAGCCATCGTGAATGGCGAGGACTCGCCCAAGTTCATTGGCTACACCGATCCGCCGATCGGCGCCATCAAGGCCGACACCGAGCCCGTGATGACCGCCGGACCCGCCGGGTCAGTGGTCCTCTGGCACACAATCATGCTGCACCTGGCCGGCTGGAATGAACACCCCGACATCATCCGCCAGGCCACGCTCTACGGCTTCCACAAGAAGCCCGACACCTGGCCCGACGAGCGACTCGCCGCCGGCCCCAAGGGCAGCATCTGGACCGACTGGTCCGACGAGGTCAAGGCGGTGTCCGTCTAGCCGAAAAGGATGCAATGGGTCGCCGTGAGTCCGTCAATCTCGCGGCAGGAGTCCCTTGCGCAGCCTCTCCAGCGGAGATTGGAGACCGGGTCCGGTCCCCTCTCCCTCTGGGAGAGGGGTAGAGCCTGCCCCGTGCTCGACACGGGGGTGAGGGGCATCCGAGGCTCGGACGGCGTAGCTGACGCGGAGAACGCGTGAGACTAAGGCGGAGCGGAACCATCGGAATCAGCGGCATCCACGACATGGGCGGCGTGCCGGGCTACGGGCGCGTCGAGCCTGAATCCGACGAGCCGATCTTCCATAGCGAATGGGAGGGTCGAATCTTCGGCCTGGTGACCTCGGTGAAGGGCGGCCTCTCGCGCCCGAGGTTGGAGAGCCTCGACCCGGATGAATACCTGTCCGGCTACTACCAGCGGTGGATGCTCGCCTTCGAGCGCGGGCTCATTGAGCGGGGCGTGCTGGGCGCCGAGGAGCTGGACGCAAAGACCGAGTACTTTCGCGAAGATCCCGACGCAAGACCGACGCGAAGGATCGAGCCGGCACTCACCGAGCGCGTTCGTGAGGGCATGTATCGGCAGCGGGACGTTCGCAGGCAGCCGGTCCGAGCGCCGGCATTCGACGCCGGAGACCCAGTGCGAGCCCGCGGAATCCGGCACGGCGGACACACCCGCTCGCCGAAATACGTGCAGGGCAAGCGCGGAGTCATTCACGCCGTCTACGCCGCCTACGATCTTCCCGACGACAACCCCCACGATGAGGTTGCGCCGGCGCAGCACCTCTACAGCGTCAGGTTCGAGGGGCACGAGCTTTGGGGCGGGTCGGCGGAGGCGGGCACGGCCGTCCATATCGACATGTGGGAGAGCTACCTGGAGCCGCTTGGCTCGGGCGTCGCAGAGCGGACTGACGCATGAGCGGCGACCACGACCATGGCCACGATCACTTCCCCGAGCCGGAGCCATACGAGGCGCTCCGCACGCGGGCACTCGAGTCGCTCCTGGTCGAAAAGGGCCTGGTGACTACCGACGCCATCGACGAGATCGTGCGGACGTATGAGCAGGACATCGGACCCATGAACGGCGCCAAAGTGGTGGCGAGGGCGTGGGTCGATTCCGACTACAAGCGGCGTCTGCTCGAGAACGGCACCGAGGCTATCGCCGAGCTTGGCTTTGGCGGCGCCGAGGGCGCCGAGATCGTGGTTTTGGAGAGCACGCCCCAGGTGCACAACGTCATCGTGTGCACGCTCTGCTCGTGCTACCCGTGGCCGGTGCTCGGCCTGCCACCCGCCTGGTACAAAGACGCGGCCTACCGATCGCGCGTGGTCCGTGAGCCTCGCGCCGTGCTGCGCGAGTTTGGCCTTACCGTCGACGAGTCGAAGGAGATCCGGATATGGGACAGCACCGCGTCGCTGCGCTACATGGTGCTGCCAGAGCGCCCCGCCGGCACCGGTGACGTGCCGGAGCAGAAGCTCGCGGAGCTCGTGACCCGTGACTCGATGATCGGGGTGGGCCTGGCGCGGTCGAGGTCGGAGATCGCCTAGTGCCTGATCCCAACGAGCCCAATTGAGCCGACGGCCCGACCGCGGCATATCGGCCATGACCGGCGACGAGGCGCTGCCCAGGACGAACGGCGAGTTGGTCTTCAACGAGCCCTGAGAGGGCCGGGCCTTCGGACTGGCCGCCGCCTTGACCGAGCGCGGCGTCTCCAACTGGACCGACTTTCGCAACCAGCTCATCGAGGTCACCGCAGCCCACGATGGGCACGCCGAACCGGACGGCTACTACCAGCGATGGCTCCGGGCCCTGGAACGGCTGGCTCTGGAGCACGGGCTCGTCACATCAGCGGAGTTGGACGCGAAGACCGAGGCGCTTGCGTCTGACCGCCACGACGGCCACTGATGCACGGCTAGGGAGTCAAGCCGAAACTCGACTAAGCCGCTTGGCTATCATCGCGCCCACGCCGTCGCGCGGAGTCCTGCATGCCAACCAACTCGGTCCGCAGCAGCCCCTACGGCGACGTGCAGCTTGGCGCGTTTCGGGAGGTGCTGACCTATCCGGGCCGCTATCTCAACGACCACTGCCTGATTCGGCATGAGGGACTTCGCCCGAACACAATGAACAGCAGGCACACTCAGTCGGAGTATTCGCGACCGTATCGTCGTCGGCGGCAGAGGGTTGATACGTGCTCCTGCGTATACTATCCGCGGGCAAACTGCCGGTAGGGTGGACTGCATGCAGGCCAGTAGCCAGGAATCGGTGGACGAAAGAGCTCCAAGCCCGCTAGTCCATCACAATCCATTCACAGTGCCCGGAGATGTGCCCGGATCCGCAGAGGGGCCGTTCGGGACGATTCTGGCAGACCCACCTTGGAGGTTCAATAATCGAACTGGACGGGTTGCCCCGGAGTATCGACGGCTCCCGCGGTACACGTCTCTATCAATCTCCGAAATAACGTCGCTCCCGGTTTCAGATCTTGCTCTCGAGAGAAGCCATCTGTACTTGTGGGTTCCGAACGCGCTGATCCAAGAGGGTCTTGCTGTGATGAAGCAGTGGGGATTCGAGTACAAGACGAATATAGTCTGGTATAAGGTTCGCAAAGATGGCGGCCCAGATGGGCGCGGAGTAGGATTCTACTTTAGAAATGTTACCGAGCTCGTCCTTTTTGGCGTTCGCGGTTCTATTCGTACGTTTCAGCCCGGACGAAGGCAGGTGAATCTCCTCCCGTCTCGAAAGCGTGAGCACTCACGCAAGCCTGACGAGCTTTACGACGTAATTGAGCAATGTAGCCCTGGACCATACCTAGAGCTGTTCGCGCGCCATGCGCGTTCTGGATGGTCGCAGTGGGGAGATGAACTGAAATGAGAGTCGCGAGCTCAGTTGTCGTGTGCTGGCACGCCAGTTCACACGTGAGATAGGTGTATGTACGTCGATAGAGACGATTCCTCGGGGTTGATTTCAGGTCCCGACATCCGCCGAGAACTCAGGCAGCGTCGAAGGGATTCTCTTGAGAAGACAGCCTTGCCGTCCCAGGAGCAAAATCTTGCTGATGATGGCTGGGCGGTCATCCGTCGAAATAAGAAGACTGTTCGAGTTCGAAAGCCGAAGCCTGAGGACCAAAGGCTCGAGGACGAGGTGTGGACGCTCTTTGCACAGATGGGCTTCCACCATTTGAGTTCAGGTCGGCACTTTGGTGTGCCACTTAGCGGTTCCGATCCGGATGTGCCGCCGAAACAGATAGATGTCTTGGCGGTTGATGACGAAACTGCCCTGGTCGTCGAGTGCAAAACGTCGAGAAATCTCAGATCTAGGTCACTTCAGAAAGATCTAAACGAGACTCGTGCGCTGCAAGACTCCATCAGACAGACAATCCACAACTGGTTTCCGGAACGGCCTCGGGTGTGCTTTGTCTATGCAACCAGGAATATCAAGTGGAGCAGACAGGATAGGGCGCGGGCAAAAGACCACCAGATTAGTATAGTCCAGGAAAGGCAATTCAGCTATTTCCGGCGCCTTGTTGACATCGTTGGGCCAGCCGCGAGACACCAATTGCAGGCGGAGCTTCTGCAAGGCTCACCGGTGCAGGGGCTGAGAGGGACAGTCCCTGCTCTTCGAGGGAGATTTGGATCAACGACGTTCTATCAGTTCGCCATTGAACCAGATCGATTGCTCAAGTTAGCCTACGTCAGTCACCGCGCACGAATTGATGCGAGTGCAGTCGGGACCTATCAGCGTCTCCTGCGCAAGCGTCGATTGCGTGATATAGCGGATCACATTAATCAAACCGGTGGGATATTCCCTACCAATGTCGTCGTGAATTTTAGGCATACCCGGCGTCTCAGGTTTGATATGGCAGGCCCATCGTCCGATGATCCGACCGCCGTAGGAGTGCTGCATTTACCAAATACGTACAGATGCGCATGGATCATTGATGGACAACATCGTCTATACGGATTTGCGCTGAGCGAATGGGATCGCAAGGGGCGCGTCCCGGTCTTGGCGTTTGAGGGTCTCAATCCGCTTGAAGAAGTCAAGATGTTTGTCGATATCAACAGCAAGCAAGTCAAGGTTCCCCGAAGTCTTCTGGTAGAGCTAGAGCCCGAGCTGGCAGAGGTTGAAGGAACGCCGGACGCGCTATTGCGAAGTCTGCATTCGCAAATTGCAATTGACCTTGCGGAAGATCAGGAATCGCCCTTGTGGGACCGGGTCTCGACAGAATGGGATACGGATCGCAAGGTGCGCCCCGTCACGCTACCTCAGCTGGCGAATGCCATAGCTTGGAGCCAGCTTGTTGGCTCGCTGAGGGCTAGTGTATTCCATCCGGGCTACCTCTATCTTCGCGATCACCAGACAACATTTGATCGAGCACGCGAGACCATCGGGATGTTTCTTCGGCTGTTTTCTGAAGGAGTGCCGTCAAAGTGGAACAGGGAGGACTCTCGCGGCGGTTTCCTATGCACGAACTTAGGAATCGCGGCGTCGCTGCGGCTATTCAATACGATACTCCATCACCTACGCGAGGACGATGAGGGTATTGACTACGTGAATCTGTCGCCCGAGGCAGTCATCGGGTGCATAGTTCCTTTTGTTGAGCCGGTGATTGCTTGGTTCAAGACGGCGACGGATAGTGATATGCAACGATTTCGTGGCTACTACGGGAGCGGGGCGGTACCGGCATACTCATTTCGCTTGATGGAGATTGTCCATGAGCAATTTCGGGAGTTTTCGCCGGCAGGACTTCAGCGATATATTCAGGAGCACAATGCGGAGACTCTAAACCATGCGCGAGAACTGGTTGCGGATATTGAGGATAGTGTCAGGCTGATTTCCTTTTCTGTATTGAAAAGCAGGCATGGCGCTGACCGGAGTGTCTGGTGGAGGACTGGCGTTCCCCAAGCGGTCCGTGGGAATGCAGCGCAAAAGGCAGAGACAAGCGAAGAGGGTGGCGATGCACATCAATTCCTCGAACTGCTTGACTATAAGAAGATTGCTGAGATGCCCAAGAATTGGCGAGCATTTGAACATCTTTGGGCGTTCGATCCATCGGCGCGTTCGAAGAGCGATCGATTAGCGTGGTTTGGACGACTTAACGGTATTCGGAACCGGGTTTCGCACTCTGGGCGCCGGAGCGTGACGAGCGAGGAAGTGTCGTTTCTTGAAGAGCTATGGGAGTATATTGAGAACCGTCGCACTGAAGTGCTGCAATGATGAGTTTGGATGCCTCGATTGGCAACGGGTCCTCTCGAGTGCAGTTCTTTAGGCGCCAGAATACGACGCCTGTCTAGTTCGACTTAAGAATCATGCTTGCTAGCTCGGTCCGCCCCAGCCCGTACGGCGATGTCCAACTCGGTGCGTTTCGGGAAGTGCTCACCTATCCGGGCCAATACCTCAACGACCACTGCCTGATCCGGCACGAGGGCCTGTGGCACTTCTTCGGCATCATCGGCGACGTGACCGGTCCCGGCGAGATGCACGGCGTCGAGCACTCGCTGGCCCACGCCACCTCCCCGGACTTGATGCAGTGGACCGTGCATCCCCCGGCGCTCACCGCCACCGGCGTGTGGCCGGAAGAGGTGACCTGCTTCGCGCCCTACGTCATCGAGCACGAGGGCCGCTTCTACATGCTGTATTGCGTCACGGATGTGCATCGCACGCAGCGCATCTGCCTCGCCACGTCGACCGATCTCTTCACCTGGGAGCGCTTTCCCGGCAATCCCGTGATCGTGCCCTCCGTGTCCTGGGCCAAGTGGCCGGGATTCGGTCTGCCGAAGCCGGATGAGGTGGAGCGCATGCACCGCGACGCGGGCGACGACTTCCTATCCGTCGCCCGTCGGCTCGGCGGCTCCTACGGCGGCTGCCGCGATCCGCACATCATCCGGCTCGACGACGGGACGTTCGTGGCCTACTGGGTCGCGCGCGTGCAGGAGAGGTTCGGCCGCAACCTAGTCTGCGTGGCCGCGTCCATGTCGCACGATCTGCTGCACTGGCAGGAGGTCGGGCCGGTGTTCACCATGAGGGCCTGGTCCTTCGACGAGGAGCCCACGCTCGAGGTCGAGTCGCCATGCGTGGTACCCAAGGACGGAAAGTTCTGGCTGTTCTTCAAGCACGGCTGGTGGACGCATTTCGTGGCTTCCGACTCGCCCTACGACTTCCACGGCTACGAGCCGCAGCGGCTGGGCTTCTGTCACGCCTCCGAGGTGTTCCATTGGGAAGGCCGGTGGTGGATCACCCACTGCTCCGCCGATCCCGAGGATTTCCGCTACCGTGAGTCCAACCGCACCCGGGGCCTGTTCATGGGCCATCTGGACTGGCCCGACGGCGCCCAGCCGCGGGTAGTCGCGCCCGGCGAGCAGCCGTGAAGGGAACTGTCCGGTCCCGCCTGCCTCGGAGAGGGTTAGAGCCTGCCCCATACTTGATACGGGGGTGAGGGTGACAACGAGCGACGCTCAAGCCGAACATATGCAAAGGAGACGAATTTGACCCACGACCAAGGAGCACTGAGGCTCGACGCGACCACTGACACCGGCAACCTCGGCGGCGCGCCCTGGCCGTCGCCGGACGACTTGCTTGCGATGCAGGCGTCGGACTACGTGCTGCACGCCGCCGGTGGACGGCTACGTCGCGTCCCGGTGGCCAAGTCGATCCTGCCGCACGATCCCGCCGGCCACCCGCAGATGATCCACGCCGCGCGAGCCCCGGACGGCGCCATCTTCGTCAACCAGGGCTCGCTGATGTGTCGCAGCGATGACGAGGGCCGCACCTGGACCTCGTATCCGCGCGGCGACGCCGCCGGACGAGAGCCGTCGGCCGTTCTGGGCCTCGACATGTATCCGCACCGGGGACCGATTGCCGTCCTCGACGACGGAACTTTGGTGCACGTCGGCTCGAACGACGGTATTCGCACGGATCCCATCGAGATCATGGGCTCGACCGACCAGGGCCGCAGCTGGAGGGCGCATTCCACGCTGACGCTGCCGGCTCGTTACGAGGAGCGCTACTACCACTCCCTGCGGCGCATCGAAGGCGGGACCCTGCTGCTGCTGTTGTGCTGCCGCGACCGGCTGGTGTGGGAACCGCCCGCCAGCGGCGTCATGCATCTGCTGGCGTTCAGGTCGGATGACGGCGGACACACCTGGTCCGAACCGGCGCTCGTGTGCAACTGGGGCACCGAGGGCGCGGTCGCTGAGCTGGGCGGCGGCCGGCTGCTGGCGGTGGTGCGGTACCAGCGGCCCCGCATGCCCGACGAACTTGAGCCCCAGGCCGCGCGCGGCAATCTGGCCTGGAAGCACGTATTCCTGGCCGATTCGCCCGACGGCGGTCGCACCTGGGGCAACCTGCGGCAGCTCACTACCGTGTTCGGACAGTGCTTCGGCGCGCCGGCGGTGTCAGGCGACGGGACCATCGCCGTCATCCACGACACCCGCTATGGTCCGGGTCCGCCCAGCGGTCGGGTCATGCTCAGCCGAGACGGCGGCGAGACCTGGGCCGACGAGGCGGTCTATCTCTACTACGGCTCAGGCGTCAGCGGTTTCAGCGCCAGCGTGACGCTGGACGACGGCGACGTGCTCTCGCTCGTCGGCACCTGCGACCACGAGCCCGCGCGCACCGTGTGGGACGCCGCGATCGGGCACACCCAGGTCACCGCCATCCGGTGGAACCCTGGAGGATTGGTTTCAGAAGCCTAGGAGAGCCGTTCGAGGTGAGCCCTTCGGCAGGCTCAGGACAGGCTCTGTCGAACCATGAACGGCGCCCTTCGACGTTGCTCAGCGCCTGCCCCGTACTTGTTACGGGGGCGAACGGGTGAGCCGCCGGGACCGATACTTGGGGCTAGCTCCGGTGCCCTCACATCCGGTCGAGCTTCCACTGGAAGAAGTCCAGCGGGAATAAGTCCGGCGCGAAGTCGGGGAATCGCTCCGGACCGAACAAGAGCTTCACCAGCTCGCAGTCGCTCACGTCGAGCGTGCGGTCGCCGCGGCTCAGCCGCCACCCGTCGTCGGACGGCGTCGCCTCGACCTCCGTCAAATCGAGCGCACCCAGCAGCGACTCGAGATTGATGACCTTGATCATGTAGTGATGCGTCTGGCCAAACGGGATCCCGGTCGCCAGCAGCAGGCCGGCGAGGCCCTCGTTCGATTCGGGCGCGATGACCTCCAGCGTCACCACCGTGCTTTCGCCGGGCGGACGGTCGGTGGTGCTGGCGCGGGGATCGTCGATATCGCGCAGCAGGCGCCGCAGCAGCGCCACGGTTGCCGCCACGTCGCCGCCGTACTCGAGGACCTCCCGCTGGCGCTCGGCCACATACGCCACCGGCGCGCCGCCCTGCAGCGCGACGAGCAGCCGGTCGGCCCGCGACTGCGCCACCAGCGTGAAGTAGTGCTCGTCGCGGTCGGCGCCCATCGGCTCGCGCGCGTGCATCGCCGTCAGCGCCGCCGCGTGAGTGCGCCAGTCCTCGGTGATCTCAAGGTCGGGGCTCGGCGGCAGCAGCGTGATATTCGCCCGGTCCAGCGTGTGACTGCGCTCGCGCATCCCCATCTCCCAGCCAAAGCGGCGGTAGTAGTTCTGGCTCACGGTGCCCAGCATGGCGATGTGATGGCCGCTGGCCCGCATGATCCGGTGCGCGTCGTGAAGCACGGCGGTTCCCAGCCCGCGCTTGCGGTGGTCCGGGTGCGTCACGAAGCCGTTGATGCCGCCAAGCTCAATGCGGCCGCGCGGCGTGCGCACCGTGGTTGGGGCGATCGCCACCGCGCTCACGACCAGTCCGTCGTGCGTGATGACGCGAATGTTGTCGAGGTTCCCTGGGTAGTAGACGTGCGGCCAGTCCAAGCCCATGGACGGCATGCGAGCCGGCTCCCCGGCGCGTGAGTTCAGGGTCCGCAGCGCCAGGTTCTGCAGGTCGAGCATGGCCCCAAACTCATGCGGGTCGCAGGCCCGCGGCCCGTCGTAGCCGTCGGGCACTGGGGGTGGACGCTCAGCCAACGGAAATTCCCCGGCGTTCGAGCTCGGCGGTCAGCCGCAGCGCGGCGTCGGCCGTGTCGACGTCTTTCTTGCCGTAGCACACGGCCATGGTCATTCGGCCCGCCTCGCTCGCCTGCTGGACGATAGTGGCACGTTCCCGGATCTGGGCGTCGCTGTATCGCAAACGTCCATCGTTGGCGCCGCTCGACGCAACCGCCGGGCCGCGAAATCGGAAGTACGCCAGATCACCGGCATCCTTCGGCCACGCTGCCTCATCTGACGCCGGCGGGTCGTGGCGCACGTGCGCAACGTTGTGGGTGCGCATGGCCTCGTCGATCCGCGCGCGTAGCTCGGCGTCCGGCGTGTCGGGCAGCTCCACCGCCAGCGGCAACTCGCCAAATCCCTCACGCAGCACTCCCAGCGAGCGATCCACGTCAATCTCGGCGCTCAGCTTTCCGGGGAACTGCAGCAGGTAGGCAACGAACTTGCCGGCGTCAACCAGCGGCTGCGCCATGGCCGCGTGCCGCGCGAATCCCTGCGGCTCGGCCTTGTCGGGATGCCGCAGCCATGACGAGATGAAGCGATGCGCCTTGAGGCTCAGCATGAATCCGTCCGGCGTCTGGTCCGCCCACCCGGCCACCGTCTCGGGCTGTTGCATGCGAAAAAACGTGGCGTTGACCTCGACGCCCGAAAGACGCGCGGCGTAGGCCGCCAGCTTCTCGCTCTGTTTGGTTCCACGCGAGTAGAAGCCGCGCAGGTCGTTCCAATTCGCCGTGCCCACGATCACGCGGCCACGTGGGCTCATGGCGCGGCGCCCGTCGGTGTCGGCTCAGACCGCCTGCTGGTGGACGCGCGGATCGGTGGGGTCGCCCGGATAGCCGTAGGGTTGGTAGTCCACCGGCCCGACCTTCGGCCAACCCTGGCCGCCCAGGGCTTGGAAGTCGTCCAGGCGTCCGCACAGCCAGAAATACATGCGCGCCACGGCCAGATAGGAGTTTCGCGGCGCAGGCGGCGCGTCGGGTCCGGGGCCGTAGACGGCCGTCGCCGGATCGAAGTCCGGCTCGCGCACCCAGTCGCGCTGCGGCGCCGAGGTGCGCCAGTAGTTGTACTTGAGCAGATTGCGAATGCCCGATGCCGTCGACTCCGTGCGCCGGTGCCACACGGAGTAAGCCGAGATGAAGATCGAGCCCGCGGGGGCCGCACTCGACACCGTGCCGCGATACATGCCGTAGAGGCCCGAGCTGCCCTGCCCGAACGGCCAGTACAGGTGCGAGCCGGGCAGAAACGCCGTGGCGCCCATCTCCACCGTCGTGTCCTGCGGGTAGTAGTAGACCTGCAAGTAGTTCAGCTCGTGGTTCGAGAGCGAGCCGCCGTCGCGGTGCCAGCCGTAGGCGCGGGCCGGCATGTGGACGCGGTGGCTCGACATAATCCTCGGCAGCGCGAAGTTCCGTCCGAGTAGGCAGCGCACCGCACCGGCCGCCACCGGATTGCACATCACGCCGTCGATGAACCAATCCTCGTCGAGGATTTCGTTGGGCTCGTGGTTGGCGAAGTCGCCCGGTTCGATGTGCGGCGCGTGCTCGTCCATGAACTCCACGACACGCTGGTTGACGTCGTCAGGCACGACGCCCTCGAGCGGCAGATAGCCCGTCTTGCAGAAGTCCAGGACCTGGGAGTCGGTGAGCGTCGGTTCGCAGTCGTGGGTACGCATGGCGGGCTTACCTCACCTTCTCGAGGATGAACTCGACGCCCGGCCCGTGGAGCCTGGTTTCGTCCAGGATCACGGCCAGCTCCGGGAATTTGATGATGCGCCAGCCGTCATTCAGGGCGTCCATGACGGTGTCGTAGGGCATGTCGTCGGGGTCCGGCGGACCCTCGTCGATCTCACCGTCCCGCGCAATGAACATGCCGATCACGCCTGAGTTGACCGACGCCGTGCCGGCCTGGAGGTACAGCAACTCCTGGCGCGTGTCCTCGCCGTCTGCCAGCGACTGCAAGGTGTCTCGCAGGTCTGACTCGGTCAAGGTGCCGGTGCGAAAACGCTGGATGCACGACTCGATGGCTGCCTGCCGTGGCGAACTCATGTGGGCGCGCCTCCGCTCGATAGGCCGGGTCGATTCTGGTGCGGCAGCCTATCACGAGGGTGCCTCGCGCCTTCCGGCCGATTTCCCATCCCACGCACGAAGCTTCACGTCAGCCACAAGTCGTTCCACGCACCCAGGACGGGCAACCACAAGGGGTGCCCAACGAGGAGGGGTCCTTCGGCTTAGGGGCGGCCCGTGTGGTCGCAAGGTAAAGGGTCGGGTCTTTCGGTGTAGGGGCGGCCCTTGTGGCCGCCCTCGACCGAGTTGCCCAACGGTCCCTTGAATGATGGGGTTGACACGAGCGCGTCTAACCCAAGCTGAGACTGGGGCTCAGGCAGTCTCCCAGCTCCGCGTAGACTGCCCATCACAGCCAACGCACCGGAGGCGCGCCCCTATGCCCGGCCACCGCGCCGCGAATCCACGATTCCCATGAGCTGGCGCGTCGTCGAGCACATCACCGTTTACCGCGAGACGGGGCACTACGCCACCGCGCCCAACGTCGTGCGCACGCCCGAGGGCGGGCTGCTGGTGCTCTTCCACCGCTCCCCGCATCTCGGCCATGCGCACCACAGCCATCCCCTCTTCGACGTGCGCGCCGTCGCGTCGAGCGACGAGGGCCAAAGCTGGAGCGAGCCGTGGCTCGTCACCAACGATCCGCGCGGCGGCGTGATCGACTTCGGCACGCACACGCTCAGCGACGGCAGCATCTTTCTCCACGCGTCGAGCAACGAGCTTGTTCCGGCCCAGGGATTCGCCGAGTTCGTATTCCGTGCACCGCCGCACGCGCGGGACGTCGGGTCGCCGCAGCATTCGACCTGGATTTCCCGTCCGGGCATTCCGTTCTGGGTGCGGTCCCGCGACGGCGGGCGCACCTGGTCCAATCCCGTGCGCTTTCCCCGGCTGCCGGACGCCGCATGGGGCCATCCCGCCGAGCACTCGGGGGTGTGTCGCAGCGGGCTGCTGGAGCTTCCCGGCGGTCGACTGCTCAAGCCCAGCAAGGCCACCAAGCGTCCCCGCGGTGAGCAGCCCTACTTCGGCATGCTGCGCGTCTCCGACGACTTCGGCGAGACCTGGACCTACGGCGGCCGCATCGCCGAGGACCCGATCGTGCACTTCAGCGAGCCGGCCATTCACCGCACGCCCAGCGGTCGCCTGGTGGTTCTCTATCGCTGCCATCCGAGGGGCTCGCCGCGAATCCAACTGTCGGGGCGGCAGGGCGGCACCATCGTCGCGCGGGTCGAGTCGGACGACGACGGCCAAACCTGGTCGCCGTGGGAGCCCACCTCGATCTACGGCAGCCCGAGTCACATGCTGCCGCTCAGCGACGGGCGCGTGTTCGTCACCACCGGCACGCGCTGGGACGGCCAGCGCGGCTGCACCGTGCGCGTGACGGACCCCGAGTGCAGAGACCTCGACACGTGCCCCGTCCTCGACGTGCGCAGCGACTCCATGACCTCGGACTGCGGCTATCCCTGGGCCGTGGAGCTGAGGGACGGCCGCGTGCTCGTGGTCTACTACTACACCCACGGCGACCTGCACCGCGGCATCGAGGCTACGGTCGTCGAGGAGGTCTAATCGCACCCACAGGGAGACCTTTGGTCAATTGGGGATGGCGCGCGTGGGGAAGGGCCTCGGGACGTGCTGGAGGCCAGGGCGACGTTCGGGCGGGCGGACCGGCCGCCACGCGTCGGTCAACCCATGCTCGCGCTCGACTGGCGGACCGAAACGGTAAGGGGACCTCGCCGCGGGCATCCAGGGTCATCTCCGGTAGCGCCCCTTCAAGCTGCACGCCAGCTTGCTCAGGGTAGGCAATCGATGGCATCGGTCGCTGCGATCCACGCGGTCAACGGGCCGCGTAGGCCGCTGAGCTAGCGCGAGACCTCGCGAATGTAGTGGCGCAGCTCGGGAACCAGCAGTTCACCCAGCGCGAGCTCCACTGCAGCCGTCGACCCGGGTGAGCACACGATCAGCGCCCGTCCCAGCTTGCCCGCGACGGCGCGCGACAAGATGGCCGCGGGGCCAATCTGGTCCCAGCTGGCCCGGCGAAACCACTCGCCGTAGCCGTCGAGCACCTTATCGAGCATTGGCGTCACGGTGTCCACGGTGATGTCGCGGTCGCCCAGCCCGGTGCCGCCCGTGCAGAACACGAACTGGGCGCCCGCCGCCAGCGACGCGTCGACGGCGCCGCGAATGAGGTCGGCGTCGTTGATCACAAGATCCCGGTGCACGATTTCATGGCCGCCGTCGGTGATGAGCCGCTCGGCCGTGCGCCCGGAGCGATCCGTGCGTTCAGTGCGCGAGTCGCTGATGACGAGCACGGCGCACCTGACCGCGCCGATGCTCTCGGATTCGTGTCGGTGCTCTTGGGTTGAGTGCGAACCGTGGTGCGCGTGCGACATGAAGCTCCCCTTGCAGCTAGAACCGCTGCGATGGTCTCACAGGCGCACGGTGGGTTTGCTCCACGAGACCGTGTCGGATTGCTAGGCTCGAAGTATGAGTGGTTCAACGGCGCCGCAGGTGGCCGCAAATGCGCCCGAGACCGGCGCGTCAGTCCGAGTTTCGCTGCTGCTGTTCGCGTCGGTCGCCGAGGCGGCGGGTGAACGCCGGCGTGAGATCTGCGTCGCCGAAGGAACGACGGCCCGCGGCCTCTTTGAGCAATTGGAAGCCGATATTCCGGCACTTGCCGGCCGAGCGGATCATGTCTCGTTCGCGCGCAATCAGCAGTTCGTGCCGCCGGACACGGTCCTTGCGGACGGCGATGAGCTGGCGGTGATTCCTCCGGTCTCGGGGGGCGCATGAACATCCGCCTGACCCACGAGCCCATAGACGCCGACGTGCTGATCCAGCGGGTGACGCGGCCCGGCAACGGCGGCATTTGCACCTTCCACGGCATCGTGCGCGACAACATGGACGGGCGACCGGTTGTGAAGCTGGAGTACGAGGCGTTCGAGCCGATGGCGTTGCAGGAGCTGGAACGCATCGGGCGGGAAGCGGAGGAGCGCTGGGGGCTGACGGACGTGGAGATCGAGCATCGGATTGGCGAGCTGCGCATCGGCGAGGCCAGCGTGGTCATCGCGGTCGGCGCGCCGCACCGCGCCGAGGCCTTCGAGGCCTGCCGCTACATCATCGACACCCTCAAGACCACCGTGCCGATCTGGAAAAAGGAGTGGTACCGGGACGGCGCGGTGTGGATCGAGCCGACCGCCGCCGGGTAGGACTGCCGCATTCGCGAAACTGGGTCGCTCCACTTCGTCATTCCGGCGAAGGCCGGAATCCAGGTCCGGGCTGCCGGTGGCCGCTATGGCGCCCCGGAGTCGCGCGCCTTAGGTTTCTCAGTGCGTTCGAAATGACACGCAGGGCGAATTGAGCGCGGTCGGGCGAGCTCCCACGCTGCACGCAGCGCGGGCCACCGGACCATCTTGCCGTTGCTACCCCGCCAGCCAGCCTCCGTCGATCGGCAGGACGTGTCCGGTCACGAACGACGCCGATTCGGAGGCGAGAAACACCACCGCGCCGGCCAGATCCTCCGGCATTCCCCAGCGGTTCATCGGCGTGCGGCCCAAAATCCAGTTGCTCCACACCGGATCGTCGTAGCGCGGCTGTGTGAGGTCGGTGAGGATGTAGCCCGGCGCAATGGCGTTGACCGTGATGTTCTGCTCGGCAAACTCCACGGCGAGCGCCTTGGTGAGCTGGGCCACCCCGCCCTTCGAGGCGCCGTAGACCGAGATGGGCTTGAATCCCAAAAAGCTCGTCAGCGACCCGGTGTTGATGATGCGACCGTAGCCGCCGCGCACCATCAGGCGCAGCCCATATTGCGACGCGAAGAACACGCTGCGCAGGTTGATGTCGAGCACCCGGTCCCACTCTTCGGGCGTGACCTCGAGCACGGGCGTGCGCAGACCGATGCCGGCGTTGTTCGCCAGGATGTCGAGACGACCGAACTCGTCGTCGGTCTTGGCGAAGAGCGCGGCTAACTCGTCCAGGTCCGCGACGTTGGTCGGGAGCGCCAGCGCTCGGCGTCCGAGTCCTTCGATCTCGTGGGCGGTAGCTTCGAGCTGATCTTGCGAGCGTGCCGCCAGCACGACGTCCGCGCCTGCATGCGCCAGCGCCAGGGCAATGCCGCGACCGATGCCCCGACCGCCCCCGGTCACCAGGGCCACGCGGCCGGTGAGATCGAATGACGGTCCGGCGTCGGAGGTGCTCATGCGCGTCAGCGTTTCCGTTGGCGACAGATTGCGCGGGCCGATGGTCGCACAGACGTCAGTCGAGTGGAGGCCCTGGAGGGTCGAGGATGCGATGATGGGGCGTCACGCCCTCAGGGGTTTGCGCATGGCGATGCCGCGCGTGGGCGACCGCGCCCCCGATTTCGAGCTCCAAGCAACCGACGGCAGCCTCGTTCGGCTCGACGAGCAGCGGGGCCGGAAGGTGGTGCTGTTCTTCTACCCGCGCGACGACACCCCCGGCTGCACCCGCGAGGCCTGCGGCTTTCGGGATCGGATGTCCGAGATTGCGGAGCGCGGGACCGCCGTATTCGGCGTCAGCGACGATCCGGTCGAGTCGCACGAGCGCTTCAGCAGCAAGTTCAGCCTCAACTATCCGTTGCTGGCCGACGTGGAGCGCCAGGCCATCGAGGCCTACGGCGTGTGGGCGGAAAAGCGCATGGCGGGCCGGACGTTCATGGGCACCCAGCGCGCGACCTTCCTGATTGACGAAGACGGCATGGTGAGCGCCGTCTGGCCCGACGTGAAGCCCGACGACCATGCCGAGGAGGTGGTGCAAGCCCTCGACGCCTAGCCCACGCGCGGCTGCGGCGCGTCCGTGACCGCAGCTCGGCGCCAGGCCCACATAGCTCAGTTGGAAGAGCGCGTTCTTGGTAAGAACGAGGTCTCCGGTTCAATTCCGGATGTGGGCTCCAACGCAGGTTGACAGGTTTAGCAAGGGCCGTTGGTTAGCCGGCACGAAGCTGATCGCCCTGCCACAGCGCTCCACCACACCATACTTGCGATGCTCTTTTGGGTGTGGAGTGGACGCCGCGATCCGCGTCCGATGCCCCCAATTACGCCAGCCCCCACCCCGGCGCGCGCCGCGCCCGCGTAAGCGGGCGATTTGCGCCCCTCGCGCGCCGCGCCCGCAGCCCGCACCGCCGCTCACGAGGCGTCCCAGACCCCAAATGCCGTAAATCCGACGCCCCACGACACCCTGCCGCCGCTGCTCCGGCGCTCTGGCACCCTGATTAATCAGAGCTTTCCTCGACTACAATTCCCGTGCGCCTCTTCTGGAATCTCGATCTCGGTCATGCAACCTGAGCCGGTTCCCACCGCCTACGTCGGCCTGGGCGGTCGCGGCATGCGCTACCTCCGCGCCTCGCATTTGGTCGGCGGCTTTACGCCCGTCGCTTTGGTGGACACGGACGCGGAGCGGTTCGGCGAGGCCCGCGAGTTCACTGACCTGCCCGAGCTCGCTTGCCACGCCTCGCTCGCCGCCGCGCTGCAGGCGCATGAGATTGCGGCCGTCTTTGTCTGTGCGCCGGCGTCGGCGCACGCCGCCATCATCTTGGAGGCCGTCAGGGCCGGGGCGCACGTCTTCACCGAGACGCCGTTCACCACCAAGTACGCCGATGCCGCCGAGGCCGTGAAGATCGCCGCGGCGAAGGGCCTGGCGATCGTGGTCGCCCAGCAGTACCGGCTCGCGGCGGTGGAACGCACCATCGCGAAACTCTTGGCGCAGGGCGCGTTGGGAGGGGTCGGCTTCGGATACCTGCGGCACGATCTGCCTGCACCCGAGCCGGCCGCCGAGGACGGGACTTCGCGACTCTGGCGGGCAGACGTCCACACCATCGATTCGCTCATCGCGATGATGCCCGGGAGTCCGACGCGCGTCTTCGGCCGCCTCTTTTCGCCAGGATTCAGCGATGCCGCGGCGCCCAGCTCGCTGCAGGCGACGCTCGAATTCGACGACGGTTCCGTGGTCCAATACTTGTCCAGCTTCGAATCGCACCAGCCCGACTATAGATTTCAGATCGACTGCGAAGCCGCAACCTTGGTGCACCGCGCCGCGCATCCGGGGCGTGGTGGCGACGCGGCCGAGCTGATCCAGATTGCGCCCGACGGCAGCCAGCAACCGGTGACGCTCGATACGAGCTACGACGACGCCTGGTTAGAGGAGACCCTCGCCATCTTCTTCAGGGACTCCTTCCGGTTGGGCAAAGAGCCTGCCAGCAGCGGGCGTAACAATCTGGCCACCATGGCCGTGCTGCAGGCGCTGCTGTGCAGTTCCGAGACCGGGGAGGCGATTGACGTCGCGGATGTCGCGCCGTAGGCCATTTGTGAGCGTGGCTGATGTGCCGGCGGAAACTCCTCTGCGCGCCGCGTGCTTGTCACGATGTTCGCTGAGCATCGACTCGAGGAGTTCGCCATCGCGGTCGATCGCTCGATACAGGTAGCACCAGCACCCGGCGACCTTCACGTACGTCTCGTCGAGGAGCCAGGAGACGCGCGCCCTCCCGCGCCGCTTACGGCGGAGCTGGTCGGCCAGCAGGGGCGCGAAGCGGAGCTCCCAGGCCCGCACCGTCTCGTGGGTCAGCTCAAAACCACGCTGCAGCAGCAACTCGGCCACATCGCGGAAGCTCAGTTTGTAGCGCAGGCGCGGCTCTGGGGCCTACTCGGAATCGTCTGTGGCGTCGCCGTCGGTCGCGGAGCCGGCCGCTAGCGTGGCGTTCGTCGCGGGATTTGTGCTGTTGCCCGCCGCCGTGTTCATGGGTAGCCGGTCGCGCACACCCGCCAGCTCCAGCTCCTTCGCGCGGTGACACGCGACCCAGTGACCCTCCGCCACCTCTTCCCAGACGGGCGTGTCGGTCCGGCACACGTCCTGCGCATAGCGACAGCGGGGGTGGAAGTAGCACCCGGACGGTGGCGCCGCCGGATTCGCGACCTCGCCCTCCAATACGATGCGCTGCGAGCGCCTTCGCGGGTCCGGCTCCGGCACCGACGACAGCAGGGCCTCCGTGTACGGATGCCTCGGGCTGTTGAACAGACGCTCACGATCGGTCATCTCGACCAGGCGGCCCACGTACATCACCGCCACCCGGTCGCTGAGGTGCTTCACCACACTCAGGTCGTGCGCCACGAAGAGATACGTGAGCCCGAGTTTCTGCTGTAGGTCGAGCAGTAGATTCAGGATCTGCGCCTGCACCGAAACGTCCAGCGCGGATACCGGCTCGTCGGCCACGACCAACGTGGGGTTCAGGGCCAGCGCCCGGGCGATTCCGATGCGCTGCCGTTGCCCGCCGCTGAAGGCGTGCGGGAATCGGCGCATGTACTCAGGACGCATACCCACCAAGCGCAGCAGCTCTTCCACCCGCTCCTGCCGTTCCCGGCCGCTGCGCATGCCGTTCACCAGCAGCGGCTCACCGACGATCTCCAGCAACGGGAACCGTGGGTTCAGCGAGCTGAAGGGGTCCTGAAAGATCATTTGCATGTCGCGACGCAGCCGCCGCAGCTCGCGCCGCGTGCTTTGCGCCACATCGAACACCGTGTCTTCGGTCGGCCGGAACAGAATCTGGCCATCCGTCGGGTCGACCGCGCGCAGGATGCAGCGGGCCGTGGTCGTCTTCCCGCAACCGCTCTCACCCACCAGCGACAGCGTCTCGCCCCGGTTGATGTGGAACGACACATCGTCCACGGCTCGCACCGCGCCCACCTCGCGGCGCATAAAGCCCTTCCGGATGGGAAAGTACTTCTTGAGGCGTTTCACCTCGAGGAGAGGGTGTCCGTTCGGCCCTTCGACGGTCATGCCCGCTCGTCCGTGGGCTCGTGATACAGGAAGCAGCTCACCAATTGATCTGACTTTTCCTCATCGAGCGCCTGGAGTTCGGGCACGTGCCGATCGCACGTTCCCGGAATGAATTGTGGACAGCGATCGTGGAACGGACAGCCCTCGGGCCGGTTGTAGGGATGCGGGATGGCGCCGCTGATGGTGGGCAGCGGGACACGCGCCTCTGAATACAGGCTCGGGATCGACTGCAGCAGCAGGCGTGTGTAGGGATGCTTGGGATTGTGGAAGATCGCATCCACGGAACCCTCCTCAACCACCCGTCCCAGATACATCACGACAACGGTGTCGCACATCTCGGCCACCACGCCCAGGTTGTGCGTGATCAGGATGATCGCCATACCGAGGTCGGTCTGAAGCTGCCGCAGCAGGTCCAGAATCTGCGCCTGCGTCGTCACGTCCAGAGCCGTCGTGGGCTCGTCGGCAATCAAGACTCTCGGCTCGGCGGACAGCGCCATGGCGATCATCGCGCGCTGCCGCAGACCACCGCTCAGCTGGTAGGCGTATTCGTTAAGGCGCGCCTCGGCTCGTGAAATTCCTACTTGCCGCAAGAGGTCGGCCGCACGTTCACGGGCTTCGCGCTTGCCCAACGGCGAGTGCAGCCGGATGGCCTCGACGATTTGGCTCCCGATCGGATGCACCGGACTGAACGAGGTCATGGGTTCCTGAAAGATCATCGCGATCTCGCCGCCGCGAATCTGCCGCATCTCCGGGCCGTCGGCCGAAATCTGCGCCAGATCGAGTTCGACCTCCCGTCCGTCGGTTCGATGTAGATAACGGATTTCGCCTTCCACGATTCCGCCTGGATGTTCGACGATGCGCAATATCGAGCGTGCGGTCACGCTCTTTCCGCAGCCGCTCTCGCCCACGATCCCGAGGGTCTGGCCGGCGCACACCTCGAAGCTCGCGCCGTCCACCGCGCGCACCGTGCCCTCATCTGGGAAGAAATAGGTCTTGAGGTTGTGCACGCGCAGCAGTGGCCGCCGTTTCCCTGCGGCAAGGGTGGCCATCAGCTAGGTCCCGTACGGATCCGCGGCGTCCCGCAGACCGTCCCCGAGGAAATTGAACGCCAGAATCGCGACGATCACCGGCAGCGCCGGCAGCAGCAGCCAGGGTGACAGCGCCAACACCTGGATGTTCTGCGCCTGCTGCAGCAGCACCCCCCAGGAGATGGCGGGCGGCCGCAAGCCTAGGCCCAGGAATGACAGCGAGGTCTCGCTGATGATGATTGTGGGGATGGCCAGCGTCGTGGCCGCGATGATGTGGCTCAGGAACGAGGGCACCATGTGTCGCAAGATGATGCGCATGCGGCTGGCCCCGGCCAGCTCGGCGGCCATCACGAAGTCCTCTTCCCGCAGCGAGAGAAAGCGGCCGCGCACCACGCGCGCCAGTTCGGTCCACAAGATCAACGCCAGCAGGATTGTGATCGCGAAGTAGATCTGCTCGATCGACCAGTCCTTCGGCACGGCTGCGGCAATTCCCATCAACAGCGGAATCTGCGGGATCGAGCGCACAATTTCGATGATGCGTTGAATCACGGTGTCGATCAGGCCGCCAAAGTACCCCGACACGCCGCCGATCACGATTCCCAGAATCTGACTGATCGCCACCGCGATCAGCCCGATCGTCATCGAGATCCTGGTCGCGAAAATGATCCGCGACCACATGTCGCGCCCTTGAATATCAGCGCCCAGCAGCGACACATGCTCCTGCGCCAGCGCGCCACCCGCGTCGTCGCTCACTCCGATCAGGTGCCGGTCCCACGGAATGATGCCCAAGATCTCGTACTCCAATCCCTGCGCAAAGAACTGCACCGGGATCTGTTGATCGCCGAGGATCTCGTACACGCGTTTGAAAGTTTCCGGATCGCGACTTCCCTCGAATGCGAGCACATGCGGGTTCCACCCGTCGTCATCGAACAGGTGAATCGGCTGCGGCGGCAATAGACCGCGCTTGGCCGCCGGCAAGTTCGGATCGGCGTAGGCGAAGAAGTCCGCAAACAGCACCACCACGTAATACATGATCAGCACAATCGCCGCGATGTTCGCGACCTTGTGTTTGCGGAATCGCCACCAGGTGAGCTGCCACTGTGTGGCGACCGAGATGCGCTCTTCCTCGCGCGCGACGCCGACGGCCACGTTGCTCTCAATCGTTCGGGTGGTGTGATCCTCAGCCACCGCGCGCCTTAAACTTGATTCGCGGATCAAGAATCACCAGCAAGATGTCCGAAATCAGCGTGCCGACTACCGTGATGACGCCCAATAGCAGAATGATCGTCCCCGCCAGGAAGGAGTCTTGCGCGATCAGCGACTTCAGGAGAATCGGCCCGAGCGTCGGCAAGCTCAGCACGATCGATACGATCACGCTGCCTCCCACGATGTCTCGCAGCACGAAAGGTACGATGCTCACGAACGGATTCAGTGCCACGCGCACCGGGTACTTGAGCACCGCCTGGCTGTTCGTCAGGCCCTTCGCCCGCGCGGTCACCACATACGGCTTACGCAGCTCATCCAGCAAGTTCGCCCGCATGATGCGCATCAGGAACGCGGTCCCCGCCAGTCCCAGCGCCAGCGCGGGTATCGGCATGTGCTGCATCAGATCCCAGAGCTTGTCCCAGCTCCAATCCGCCTGGGCGTACTCCGGCGAGAAAAGGCCACCGACGTTGGCATCAAACAGAACAAATCCAAAATACATCAGCACCAGCGCCAAGAGGAACCCCGGAATCGCCAGACCAATGAACCCGATGAAGGTGAACGCATAGTCGCCGATGGAATACTGCTTGACGGCCGAGTAGATGCCGATGGGCAGCGCCACGATCCACGTGAGCAGCAGCGCCGCTACCGACACCACAATAGTCAGCAGGAAGCGATCGCCGATCACATCCAGAACCGGCCGGTTGAACTCGAAAGACACCCCAAAATTCCCCTGCGCCATCAGGCCCAGCCAGCGGAAGTACTGCAAGATGACCGGCTGATCGAGCCCGTAGAGATCGCGCAGCGCCTGCGCTTCGACGTCGGTGAAGATGGTGCCCTGCGACTGCAACTGCGCGATGTATGAGGTCACGTAATCGCCCGGCGGGATTTGAATGACGAGGAACGACAGCATCGAAATCGCCCACGCCGTCGCGAACGCAAACAGCGTTCGGCGGATCAGCCAGCCTGCCATCGGATCATTTCAGCCCTAGCGCGGGCAACTGGCCAAGCGTGGCCCGGGCGCAGCCGAGCTAGAACCGCCCGGCCACCCAGCCGTCCGCTACGCGCCCGGCGGCCGCCGCGGCCGCCACGGGTTCGACGTGGACTTCGAACGTCCACGCACCGTCGAAGCCCATGGTGGTCAACGCCGCGTACAACTGCGCCCAATTCACCTTTCCCTGGCCAGGCATCCAGTGCCGGTCCGCCACGCCGTCCGTGTCCTGCAGATGCAATGCCATGAGGCGCTCGCCAGCGATGCGCGCTTCGGCCGCTGGATCGAGCCCGCTCATGTACGCGTGCCCGGTGTCCAGGCAGAGTCCCACCTCATCGGGATAGCCGTCAATCACGGCCCGCACCTCTTCCATCAGGACCCCCGGCCGGGGCCGGCCATGTGACGGCATGTTTTCGCAGGCGAGGCGAATGCCGAGCGTCTCGGCCATCCGCAGCAACTCGTCCAGCGAGCGACGAAAGGCATCCAGATGCGCCGCGCGGTTCCGTTCGTCCCATTCGAGTGACTTGTTAGGTGGAACTCCACTGCCGCTGGGATGCACGATCGCCGCGCCGCCGCCCAGCGCCGCGTACGGCTCGAAGCACGCGCTGATCTCCGCTACCGAAGACTGGCGATGGTCCTCGTCCAGCGCGCCCAGATTCGTTGCGCCGATTGGTGGGTGGATGGTTCTGGCCTGCACGCCATGCCGATCGAGCACCGATCGCACCACCTCGACATCGGCAGGGGGCTCCACGTGCTTGGCAGAGAGCTCGCAGCCGCGGATTCCGGCTGCGGCCAGGCCGCGCACAATCGGCTCCAACCCCCCCGCACGCTCATCTTCCATGAAATAATTCGACGAGATGGCCAGGCCGAACTTTGGCACGTCTATAACCCCCCGTATCGTGCGCCTACTGAGAAACTCGGTCGATGGTCTGGTGTGAATGCTGGCGATGATGGGCGGTCGCCACTTGAACGGCGAACGCTGCACCCGCTCACCGAGCGCCTGCACGAGCCGGCGCGGCCCGGCCGCCAGGGGATATTGCCGCGCTGGCCGTCTGTCTGCTCATGCGCCAATGTCAGAAGGCGGATCCGAATCCTCTTCCAGCAATGAGACAACGCCCTCGCGATGCGCATGATATCGTAATCGTCATCGGGATCGTCGCACCGGTTGCAGGCATCTCCGGTCGGCGCAAGCGTGATTGTTGAGCAAAGCGGGTATCGCATCCGAGGCTGGTACCGGGGAGGTTGGTTATGAAACACCTGTCGCGTCGACATTTGCTTCGTTTGATCGGAGGCGGTGCAGTCGGAGTAGCGGGCGTGCCGATCCTGATGGCCTGTGGCGAAACTCAGGTCGCCACCAAGGAAGTGCCGATCGAGACGACCGTGATCAAAGAGGTCCCGGTCGATAGGGTGGTGATCCAAGAGAAGATCGTCACCAAGGAAGTGGAAGTGCCGGTCGGGACCACCGTGATCAAGGAAGTTCCGGTCGAGAAGATCGTAGAAAAGGTCATTGAGACCGAGCGGGTGGTACCGGCCCTCCAGCCGGCCAGCGGTGAGAACGTCGACGTCGTTACTGGCTTCATTCCGGAAACGTTCTCCGAGGCACCGCAATGGACCGCGTTGGTGCAGGACGGGAAGCTGCCACCTATCTCGGAGCGGCTGCCAAAGGAGCCGTTGGTCTACCGACCGTTGCGGCGAATTGGCAAGTATGGCGGCACGATGCGCCGGGCGTTCACTGGGCCCGGCGACCTCGCCAACTTTGACCGCATCCTCCACGACACGTTCTTGTACTGGAACAGCCAGCTAACTAAAGTCGTCCCTTATATCGCCAAGGGGTGGGAGGTCAGTGACGGCGGGACCACCTTTACGTTCTTCATGCGCGAGGGGCACCGCTGGTCCGACGGCACGCCGCTTACCGCTGACGACGTCATGTTTTGGTACGAGGACTTGTATCTGAACGACGACTACCACCCAGGTGGATCTACCTGGAATGCCGACTCCCAGGGTGAACAGGGTACGTGGGAAAAGGTGGACGACTACACGGTCAGGGTAAGCTTCGGCGCACCCAACTTCGTTTTCGTCGAGCAGCTGGCTTCGAACCCGCCTGGCGGCGCGTTCTCCTCGAGTCACCTCGGAAATAGCATCTGGGCACCCAAGCACTACCTGTCCCAGTTTCACCCCAAGCACGTCGGTGACGACAACGCCGCGAAGCTGGCCAGCGACGCCGGCTACGAGAACTGGGTCCAGCACATGAAGACGGTCGCGCACCCCGTGCGCAACCCGGGGTGTCCGGTTACAACCGCCTGGAAGCCTCTAACCGCTAACAGCACACCGCAGGTATTGCTGGAGCGAAATCCCTACTATCACGCTGTGGATATCGAGGGCAATCAGCTGCCCTACATCGACCGAATCCGGACCGATCTTGCCGAGGACTTGGAGGTACTGAACCTCAGGGCCGTAGCTGGCGAACTTGACTTTCAGGTCCGGCACATCGTCATCGGCAACGTACCCGTCTTGAAGGCCAACGAAATCAGAGGCGGCTACACCGTGAGCTTCTATAACGGGAACCACGGCACCGAGGGTGGCTTTCACTTCAACCAGGCGTGGCAAGGTGATGACCCGGAGATCAAGAAGTGGCTCGAGACCTTTGACTTCCGGCGGGCGCTGTCGCACGGCATCGACCGCGACGAACTAAACGAGATTCACTGGGTGGGCCTGGGTTCGCCCGGCACGACCTCGCCAGCCCCTGGCTCGCCGTACGCCCCTGAGCCCGAGTACCGCACGAAGTATGCCGACTTCGATGCTGCGAAGGCCAACGCGATCCTTGACGATCTGGGCCTGGCAGAACGCGATGCCGACGGTTTCCGATTGCGCAGCGATGGCCAAGGCACGTTGATTTTCGATCTTGTCTCGGTCGCGGCGTCCTTTGTGGACTTTCCAGGGATCGCGGAGTCCGTGGGTCAGATGTGGGAGCGGAACCTCGGCATCCGCGTCAACTTTCAGGTGCTCGAGCGCAGCTTGTTCAACGTGCGACGGGCAAATGGCGAGTTGCAAATCTGGATTTGGTCGCTGCACGGGAACGACACACCGCTCCTCTACCCGGGATCCGCCCTCATGGCGTCCGCGGCCTCTGCCACCCCGCTCTACGGAATCTGGTACGAGACCGGCGGTGCCAGAGGGTTGGAGCCGCCCGCGGGCAGTGAGATCCGGCGCCAGCAGGAACTCCACCAGCGAGCCAAGGGAGTCTCCGTCGAAGAAGCCCGGGAACTCGGCAAGGAGATCCACCGCATCATGGTGGACAACCTGTGGGTCATCGGGACGGTCGGCCTGTCGCCGGCGCTCATTGGTGTGCGAGTTCGGAGCAACCGGCTTGAGAATGTGGCGGAGGTTCTCCCATATGGGCAAGCGGCCTATAGCCCGGGCCCCGCGCGCCCCGAGCAGTTTTTCTTCAAGGACGCTGTGCCGGTCCAGCTCGATTTCGGCGGTTGACACAGGAACCACTCCGCCGCAGGCCAACCGGCCTGCGGCGGAGGCCCCTGTCGCCCGATATCCCTTGAGGACTTCAGGCTGTGACCGTCACCAGGTCGCTCAAAGCGCCACAGGAGGAAGGGACGGATGATCGCCAACGCGCCGGGTCTCAGCACGGGCCAAAGGGACTTCTTCGACCGCGAAGGGTATCTCGTCGTCGATGATGTCTTCGACCCGGCCCGCGATTTCAAGTTGCTCACCGAAGAGCTCGGAAACATTCTCAACCGGATCGCTCGCCGCCTGCTAGAGGCCGGCGACATCGAACACTACGATTCTGAGGAGTCCTTCGGGCAGCGTGTCCTACAGGTGCTCCGCGCCCCCGGCGCCTTTCCCGCCCAAGAATTCGACATCTCTCTCCCACAAAGGAGATCAATCGACGTCGACACCCCGATTTACCTCGGGAACGGCGCCTTTAGCATCCTCACCCACCCGATCCTGCTCGACCTTGTCGAGTCGATCGTCGGACCCGAGATAACCTCCAGCCCAATCCAACACATCCGCGTCAAAACCCCTCTCTCACTCGCCAGGAATGACAATCAATGGAACGGCATCCCTGATGAAAACACCCTCACCACGTCGGCCCACCAGGATATCGGCGTGCAATCCGCCGATGCCGACGCCAGCGAGGTTCTCACCGTCTGGATGCCCCTCACCGACATCTCCGCCGAGATGGGCTGCCTTGGCGTCTGGCCACGGCACCACCGGGGCGGAATCCTCAATCACTGCCCCGGCAACGAGGGCCTGGCGATAACTCCACAGGCACTGGATGAAAACGACTTCTTGCCACTCCCGATGCGCGCCGGTTCGGTCCTCCTAATGACTCGCTACACGCCCCACCGAGCTCTTCCCAACCTCAGCGACAGAGTGCGCTGGAGCATGGACCTGCGCTATCAGCCGACTGGCCAGATCAACGGCCGCGCCGACTTTCCCGACTTCGTCGCCCGCAGCGCTTCCAACCCGGAATCCGCCCTCGCCGACCACAACGCCTGGCGCGACCTCTGGTTTGACGCCCGCGCCCGGCTGGCCGGCCAGCCCATCCCCAGCTTTAACCGCTGGAGTGCAGACGTCCCCTGGTGCGCCTGAATTAAGCACGGCCGGAACTAGGAATTGCGTGGGACTTCTGGCAAGGACGGCGACCCGGCTCCGTCCGGCTGACCCCACCACGGTGGCCGGCGCTACCCGACTCGCCCTCCGCGAACTGGCCCGACGCGTGCGGCGCCTCGACGCGGGATGCCCGCGACTCGAGGCCGTGCTGCAGCCCCCTGGTCGCCACCGCCGCGCCTGATCTGGTCGCGGCCCGCGGGGTGGGCACCGACACGTCCGGCGCGGTGCTCGTCGCCGCCGGCGACAATCCGCAGCGCCTGCACAGCGAGGCCGCCTTCGCCCACCTCTGCGGCGTCGCCCCCATCGACGCCTCCTCGGGCCGCACCACCCGCCACCGCCTCAACCGCGGTGGCGATCGCCGCGCCAATCAGGACCTCTGGCGGATCGTCATGGTCCGCATGGCTGGCGAACCCCGCACCCGCGCCTACGTCGCTCGCCGGACCGCCGAGGGCCGCTCCAAACTCGAAATCGTCCGTGTGCTCAAGCGCTACGTCGCGCGCGAACTCTACCGCTGCCTACCTCGCATCCAACCACCCGCTTGACGAACGATAGGAGCATCAGATCCCCGTGGTCTCGGTCTTGGTGTGAGATCTAGACCTTGAATACGCCCGTGCGCTCCTCGGACGGCAGGTGCGACACGTCATTCCACCCAGTGACTACGACACCCCACGGCGAACTCTGAAGCGTCGCCATCGCGGTGTTCTCGACGTTGAATCGCCGCATGTGCGTGCGCGGGTCCAGGCCGAGCACTGCGCAAATCGAAAGCTGTATGGGGCCGCCGTGGGTGAAGACGGCGACGTGGCTGTCGTCGCGCGCCACGATCTCCTCGAGCGCGACGCGGACGCGACGATCCACGTCGGCGAGGGACTCACCGTCCTCTGTCTTGGCCGCGAACCATCCGCCACCCTCGAAATCGAACAGTGCGGGATAGCGAGCGCGCGCCGCATCCGCCAGCATCCCGGCGGCGCCGCCAAAATCGCGCTCGCGCCAGACCTGCTCGAAGGTCGCGTCCACTCCGGACCCAAGGACGAGACGAAGCGTTTCGGTCGCGCGCGCGAGGTCGCTGGCGATGATCCGCGCACCGTCGAATCGATCCCTTTGCTGAGCCAGGAAGGCGCATTGCCTGCGGCCGCGGTCGGTCAGCCCGGTATCGGCCTGACTACCGTACATATTCAAGAAGTTCGCCTCGGACTCGGCGTGCCGGACGAGCGTGATGCGCAAGACTCGATCTGCTCGCGGCTGAAAACGCGGGCCATCAGAGTACCGAAGCCGACTCCGCCGGCGCATAAGTCGCGGAGGCAAGCTTCGTCGCAGGCGGCCGAGACAGCGCTCAGCCGGAAGTCGTGCTTCGGCTGCCTCGTGCGCGGACATGGCAGCTTCGGCCGCCTGTCGTGCTGACCGGACGTGCGAGGCCGGGGTTCGCAGCGTGGACCCCGCGAGGTGGGCCGCTCCGTGGTTTCCGCTTGGCTGTCGGCCAGCGTCGTCGCCAACCACGGATCCGAGCTCACTCAGCCCATCGTCGCGGCGCTCCTGGCGCGGTGATCTTCCGGCGCGGATTCGCGGCGATCACTCGTTCGTGATCAGGACCCTGGCTCGCCATGCCGCGGGGGTCCAACGGTGCCTGGGTTGGCGGATCCTCCAGCAATGAGAGGCTTCCCCAGACGCAGGTTGTCCGAACCGGATATGCTACGGTTGGCCGTTAGTCCAGGGGAGGACTTTTAGTATGCGTACGCTCAGTAGACGAAATTTTTTGACCCTGACCGCCGGGACAGCGGCCATGACCGTGTTGGCGGCATGCGGTGAGGGTGAAGTCACCGAGAAGACCGTGACCGTGACGGTGACGGAAGTCAAAGAAGTCATCAAGGAAGTTCCGGTCGAGACCGTGGTCACCAAGGAGGTCGTCAAGGAGGTTCCGGTCGAGACGGTGGTGACGAAGGAAATCATCAAGGAAGTTCCCGTAGAGGTCATCAAAGAGGTTGCCGTCGAGACGGTTGTCACGAAGGAAGTCGTCAAGGAAATCCCCGTCGAGCGCGTCGTCATCCAGGAAGTGACGACGCCGTCCCGCTTCTCGGAGGCGCCGATGCTGGCCGCCAAGGTCCAGGCGGGGTCGTTGCCGCCGGTGGACAGCCGTCTGCCGCAGGACCCATGGGTCATCGAGCCCGTCGAGCAAATTGGGAACTACGGCGGCACGTTGCGGCTCGGAGGCATTCGCAGATCGATTGAGATCGGCTATGGGGGCGACGCCAGCCTCATGGCCTACACCATGTCGGGAACCGAGCTGTTTCTCGACCTTGCCAAGAACCTCGACGTCTCGAGTGATTTGCAGACGTTTACCTTCGAGATTCGGGAAGGTCATAAGTGGTCCGACGGTGCGCCGTTCACGGCGGACGATTTCCTCTTCACCTACGAGGACTTTTGGGGCAACGAGCTCACCAACCCCAGTGGCACGCTCCAGCACGGGGCCGAACAGATCGGCCTCCGCGAGATCGTCAAGGTCGAAGACACGGTCGTGGAGTTCAAGTTCGACCGGCCGGCGCCGCAGTATCTCGACCGCATGGGTCGATACTCCGGCGATCCCTGGGTGTTCTCGCCGCGGCACTACCTGGAGCGCTTTCACGAGAAGTACAACTCGGACGCGCAGCGGCTGGCCGAGAACGCCGGATTCGAGACGTGGGCCGATCACTTCAAGTCCAAGTTCTACTACGGGCCCAGCACCTCGCTGTCGCGGGAGAACGCGGCTTTCCGGCCGGCTCTCGGGCCATGGATCAACGTCGGCGCCTCGCCCGAGGTCACGCAGTTCGAGCGAAATCCCTACTACCACGCGGTGGACACCGAGGGAAACCAGCTGCCGTACATCGACCACGTCAACCACTTCTGGATCAAGGACAAAGAGGTCTACCAGATCAAGGTCACGGCCGGTGAGCTTGACTTCGCCCAGTTTGTGCTCGATCTGAAGAACATGGAGCTTTACCGGGCGGAGGAGGATCGCGGCGGGTACCGCACGGTGGTCGCGTCCAGCTTGCGCACGTCGGCCATGTCGCTGTTCCCCAACCAGACCTACAAGGATCCGGCGGTCGCAGCCATCTTCCAGCAAAAGGACTTCCGGGTTGCTCTCTCAGTGGCCATCAATCGCGAGGCCATCAACGAGACCTTGTTCTTTGGCTTGGCGAGGCCGTTCACGCCCTATCTGCTTGAGTCCTACAGTTTCTTCAAGCCGGAGTGGGGCACGTTGCACACCGAGTACGATCCCGACCAGGCCAACAGTCTGCTCGATGGGATTGGCCTGGACCAGCGCGACAGCGATGGCTGGCGTCTGCGGCCCGACGGCGAGCGGCTCAGTATCTTGCTGACGGTCTCCGATCAGGAGGGGCCGAAGGAAGACATGGCCACGTTGGTCGTGAAGGACTGGCAGGACGTGGGCATCCACGCCGAGTGGCAGTTCGAAGAGGAAGCGCTCTTCCGCGAGCGGGCAAAGACCTTCACGGAAGTGATGATGCCCCAGGACATCAGTGAAGCGGCGGCCTACTTCACCCGCTGGGCGTCGTGGCACTACGGCATGGACACCTACGAGGCCTACTGGGCCGGCAGCTGGGCCCAGTGGATTCAAACCGAAGGCGCGGAAGGCGCCGAGCCTCCGGACTGGATGAAGGAAGCCAAGCGCCTGCGCGAGGAGTGGCGCCGAGCGGTGCCGGGCACGTCCGAGTACGACGATCTGGGCGAGAAGTTCTGGTCCTACTTCTACGACCAATACCCCATCATCGGCACGGTCGGATATCCGCCGCAGCCAACCATCATCAACAGGTCGCTGCGGAACGTCCCGACAGCCATAAACTTCGCCGCCGCCATTAACTTCGTGCGGCCGTATGGCTTCCCGCAGTTCTACTACGAGTCGTAAGTCGGCCGGCTGAGCAGGCCTTCGGCGGCCCTCGCCCTTGGCGATCCAAGGGCGAGGGCCGTGGCGGAGCCGAATCTGGGCGCTATGCCGGTAGGCGGTGCGTGAGACCAGCCGCGGCAAGCACGTCCGAGGTACCAGGGGGACGCGAGTATGAGCGGCGCGGCCAAGCACCGGAGCGGTTGTAGGAACCGCCAATGTCGGGCGATGCTGAGCGCCGTCGGCTGTTGGCGCTTGGGCGAGCCTGTCGGTAAGGGAGTGGCGGGTCGTCGTCGTTGGCTGGCCGGGCGTCCATGCTGATGGTTGCCGATCCGTCGAAACCGCTGCACTGCCGTTTCGCGGTGCCGCCAGCCGCAGAATCCGCGCCAGCGATTCCGAAAGGCGGCCGCATGGTGATCATTGCGGGTTGTCAGGCGCTCCGAACCAGGTGGAAGCTTCGTCGAACATGCCGCACGACGCAAGAACAACCCGGCACGGCTCACTGAGGTAGGGCGGTGAGGGCTTACCTTGTCCGGCGCATCGGCTACATGATCCTCGCCTGGTGGATTTTGAGCGGTCTGATTTTCATTGTCATTCAGCTCCCTCCCGGCGACTATCTTTCGACTCACTTGGCGGCGCTGAAGGCCGAAGGTCTCACCCTCAACGAAGCCGAGATCGAAAACCTTCGCATCTACTACGGATTGGACCGAACCCCCCTCGAACAGTACTGGAACTGGATCACACGATTCATTCGCGGCGACATGGGGAGGTCCTTCGGAAGCTATGGCGGAGGCTCCCAGCGAACCGTGCTATCAATCCTGCAAGAAGTGGTGCCCCCGACCATGCTGGTAACGTCCATTTCTCTTGTCCTAACCTATTTGATAGCTGTACCAATTGGGATTTACTCCGCGACCCATCAATATAGTCTGGGCGACTATGCCTTCACTGCCGTTGGCTTTATTGGCCTCGCAACGCCAAATTTTATGGTAGCCCTCCTCCTCATGTATTTCCTCTTCCAAGCATTCAATATCAGCCCGGGAGGGCTGTTTTCGCCCGAGTATCTGCTGGCGCCATGGAGCCTTGGAAAGCTCCTGGACATGCTGAATCACCTTTGGGTTCCGGTGATCGTGGTTGCCACTGCCGGAACGGCAGGTCTCATCCGCGTGATGCGCGGCGTGCTCTTGGATGAATTGGGTAAGCAGTACGTGATCACGGCACGAGCCAAGGGTGTTCCTGAGCGAAGACTACTGGTCAAATACCCGGTCCGCATGTCATTGAACCCCATCGTCAGCACTGTGGGATGGACGTTGCCGGCGATCGTCTCGGGCAGCGCCATCACGGCGATCGTGCTCAACATCCCGATGACCGGAGCGGTCCTCCTGGTCGCATTGCGCGTCCAGGACATGCACCTTGCGGGCAGTATCCTCATGGTCGAGGCGGCCCTCACCATATTCGGCACGCTCTTGTCGGACGTATTGTTGGTCGTCCTAGACCCGAGAATACGGCAGGAACGATCGGCCATCTAGAATGGGACTTTCGACTGACACTGCGACCACGATCGAGGCGGCGACTACTCGTGATCTCACCGACGAGGAACGCTACTATACAGCCGGCCAGTGGCGGCTCATGTGGAGGAAACTACGGAAGCATAGACTGGGCATTACTAGCCTAGCCCTTCTGGCTGTTGCATATTTCTTCGCAATAACCTACGATTTCTGGATTCCATATCCAGAGCACCTGGACCACGGAGCCCTAAACTCGCCTCCGACGCGGATTCATTTGTGGGACAGCGATGGCAATTTCCAGGGACCATTCGTCTATGGGATCAAGTCGAGCCTTGACCCAACGGAGTTCAAGCGGATTCACGTAGAAGATTTGAGTCGGATTCATAAGATTGGGCTCTTTCAACGTGGTGAGTCATACAAATTCTGGGGGTTGTGGGAGTCGGACATACATTTCTTCGGGGTTGGAGATGGCAAGATTTTTCTCTTCGGAACGGACAGGTTAGGGCGCGATATGTTCTCTCGCGTCATCGCGGGCGCCAGGATCAGCTTGTCCATCGGTCTTATTGGCGTATTGATCAGCTTTGTGCTCGGCGTGGTCATTGGCGCGGTGTCCGGCTATGTGGGCGGGACGGCCGACGTCCTCATTCAGCGGTTTATCGAGGTCGTGATCTCGGTTCCGTCGATCCCGCTTTGGATGGCCATCGGGGCGGCAATCCCGCCGTTTTGGTCGCCTATCCAGCGGTATTTCGCCATCACGGTGGTGCTGTCGGTGATCGGCTGGGCGGGCCTGGCACGGGTCGTGCGAGGCAAGATTCTGGAATTGCGCGAGTATGACTACGTCATCGCGGCCAAGGTCGCTGGCGCTGGACATCTGCGGCTGATCTTCGACCATATGGTCCCGGGATTCATGAGCTACCTGATCGTGAGCCTGACCTTAACGGTGCCGAACATGATCCTGGCCGAGACCTCGCTGAGCTTTTTGGGGCTGGGGATTCGCGAGCCGTCGGTGAGTTGGGGAAGCCTGATGCAAGACGCGCAGAACGTGCGGAGCATCGCCCTCTATCCCTGGATGCTCATTCCGGGGATTTTCGTAATCGTGGTGGTGTTGCTGTTCAACTTCATGGGCGATGGGTTGCGCGATGCCGCCGATCCCTACACCTAGACATCGGCGGCAGACGGGGATAGCGCGTCCCGGCCCACGAACGGCAAAGTGGCGGCTGAATGCATTAGTCCTCAGCCGCCGCGTGTCGGAGACACCAGACGCTGCCCTCCAGCGTCCCGGCGGCCAGCACGTCCTTGCCCGATTCGTCAGGCGCGAGCGCTAGGCAGGTCACCGGATGCGCTCCCATGCCGGCCTGCAGCCGGCGCCAAATGCGGCCGCGGTCCGATGAGCGAAAGACGCCGCGAGTTGTGGCCATATACAGGGTGTCGTTCTCGGCGAACTGCGCCGAAGCCGCGACCGCAATGACCGACAATCGATCTTCGGTCGGTCGCGCCGTGCGCCATGACTGCACCTGATGACCGGCCGACGTGAAAACCTCGCGACCGCTAGCGAAAGCTATGAAGTCATCCGCCTCGCCGTAGGTGAGCGGGATTGCCAGCGAGACCCAGCCGGCACCCGTGTCCTCGAAGATGCGGCTCCACGACGCGCCGCGATCCGTTGTGCGGTACACGGCGATCGTGCCGTCGCCGGCGGTGGCGGCGAAGAGCGTGCCGTCCAAGTCAAAGTTCGGCGAGAACGCCACCGCCACCACGTTCTTGCGCGTGAAGCGCCCGGCCGACATGGACCACGACGCCCCACCGTCGTGCGACAGCGCCAATGCGCCGTCGGCGCCCCCGACGGCAACCGCATGAGCGGGCGGCGGACCGGGGGCGATGGCCAGGCTCAGGGGCATGACATCCCGGGGCAGACCGGCAACCGGCGTCCACGTTCGCCCGGCGGTGCGGCTCTCGACGAGACTCGCCCCGGCGATCGCCAAGACCCGGCGATCAGCTGGAAACGACGCCGAGAAGGCCAGCGACGTCACGCTCAGCTCGCCCAGCCCGTCGCTGGCGGGCGACCAGCTCGCCCCGCCGTCGGTTGAGCGCAGCACACCTTCGGCCGCCGTGCCGGCAAGAATGGCGCCATCGGACGCGAACGCCGGAGACAGCGCCAGCGCCAAGACCGGGCGGCTCGCGACGCCGACGTTGGACGCCTGCCAGGAGTCGCCGCCGTCGTCCGACCGCAGGACGCCTCGCTCGTGCAGGCCGGCCAGCCACACTTGGCTGTCCGGGTTGGAGCAGCTGGTGAGGGCCAGGATCGACGTCGTGTCCGCGGCTCCCTCCAACGGCCTCCATGAATCGCCTCGATCGTGCGACGCCATGAGGCCGCGTGCTGCCGTGGCAATCATCAGCGTCCCGTCAGTGCTGAAGTCTGCCGACACCGCGACGGCATTGATGCTGGTCTCGGCGCCTAGAGCATCGAGCCGAAGCAGTGCGTCCCCCGCGATGGACCGCCAGAGCCCCCCACCCTCGGTTCCCACAAACAACGTGCGATCGCTCGGGCTGGGCGCAAAGGCCAGTGCCTGGACTGGCAATCCTGCCGGATAGCCAGGTGCGGCGAACCATCGCCGCCCATCGCCCGACCACTCGTAGAGGCCGCCCGCGCCGCCCGCAAGCAGCAGGCCGCGCCCGTCAGGCGCGAGTTGAGCGGCTAGTGCGTTGACGCCCAACTCGTTGAGGCCCGCGTTGACGGCATTCCAGGTGCGTCCCCGGTTGGTCGTGACGTACACGCCGTCCTGGCTGGTGCCAGCCAGGATCATGCCGTCGCTGGCGTAGGTCGGCGAAAACGCCAGCGCGGTGACGTCCGGCCGCTGGCCCCAGAAGTCCTGTTCGCGCCACGATGCTCCGCCGTCCACCGAGAGGAAGGCCCCGGAGCCGGCTGTGCCGACGATCAGCGTCGAATCGCTGTCGAAGGTCGGTGAGACGGCGGCTGCCTGTACGAAGCGGCCGCCCAGCGAACCTACCTTCTCCCATGTTTGCCCGTAGTCGCGTCCGACAAATAAACCGCTCAGAGTTCCGGCGACTACGGCCTGATGGTTTGCAGCCAGCGGCCCGGTGGCCAGCGCCGTCACCGTGCCGCCCTCGGCAGATGTCAGCCGCGTCCAAGTCTTCGGCCCATCAGCATTCGTCATCACAGACTCCAGACCCGACCGCCCCATCTCTGTTCTACGTGCGGGGTCCGTAGGACGGAGAGTACTTGCTCGAGGCGGCGCCCTCACCGAAGTGCCGCGAACCGGATGCGCGCAAGGGCGGGGATGGCCTCCTGAAAACTCGCCGCTGGCTGTGCGCGCCTGGCCTACCGGTAGACTTGAGGTCACCGGCGAGTGCAGCGTTGCCGGGCGGTCTGTGACTCGGGTGGCCGACGTGAGGAATGGCATCCGTGCCCTCGGGGTTTTGGCCCTGGTGGGTCTCGCTGTGACCGGCTGCGACTTCTTCACCGAGAGCGAGTCAAGCGCCCCGGCGCTGATCACGGCGCCTCCGAGCTATCTCGACCGCCCCACGGTCCAGGTCCAGCGTGGCCGGATCCAGCAAGACATCCGCCTGGACGGCCGAGTGGCGGCCGAACTGGAGACGACCCTCGCTTTCGATGTTCCGGGGCTGCTCAAGGTGGTCCACGTACGGCGCGGCGAGGCGGTGCGGGCCGGAGAGGTAGTGGCGGAGTTGGACACCGACGCCAGGGCGGAAGAAATCGCGGCGGCGCGGGAGGAGCTCGAAAGCGCCGAGCAACAGCTTGCCACTGCCGAATCCGAGCTCTTCGAGCAACAGGCGGCGGCCGAAGAGGCGTTGCTGCTGGCCCAGGGCCAAGTCTTCGTCCGTCAGCAAGCGCTCGAGGCGTTGCTGGCCGGTCCTTCGGCGGCAAGCCTTGCCTCCGCGCAGGCGGCGGTTGCCACGGCGGAGGCCGCGGTTGCGGGTCGCCGGGCGGAGGCGCGCCGCATCGAGGAGACGCTGCCCGCGGCCATCGACGCCGCCAGAGCCGACGTTGAGTTCCATGCACTTCGGCTGTTGAGCGCTCAAGACTCGGTGCGGCGCCTGCGGGGGCAGAGCCCGCCGGCTTCCGCCGAAGCGTTGGCAGGGGCCGAGCAGGCCGTGGCCGCCGTCACGCTCGCCTTGGCCGGCGCGCGCTACGAGCTCTCCTTGCTCGAGCGTCCCGAGGGCCCGCCCGCACTGCAGGTCGCGCGGGCTTCGACGGCGGGCGCGGAGGCGTCGCTTGCGAGGGCCGAAGCTGAGTTGGAAGCCCTCCGGACGGGAGCGGATGAGGCCACCATCGAGCACAGGCGGACCGCCCGTCAGGCCGCCGTTCTCCGGCGCGATGCCGCGCAGCGATCCCTTGCTGCCATCGAGAACGGCGAGCTCGGAGCGGCTCATGAGGTCGCGACGCTGCGCGAAGCAGCCGCGGCTGCCCGTTCGAGGCTGGCGGAGTTGAGTGCGCCCACGGCTGACCACCAACTCAAGGCTCCGTTCGACGGCGTGGTGACCTATGTGCCTCGTGTGCCGGGCACCCAGGTGCAGCCGGGTGAGGCAATCGTTGAGATGGCCGATGCAAGCGCGCTGGTGGTGCGCGCGAGCGTTCCTCGCGGGTATCAGCCCCAGCTTGCCGTGGGGCAGGCGGTGGACGTGGTCGTCGGTGGACTGGAGGGAGTGGTCTTCCAGGGACGGGTTGCCGTGCTGCCGCACGAGGTCGGGACGCCGGGCGGTGGCACCGTGCGCGTCGACGAGGCGAAGATCACCGCGGATTGGGCCGACGCGGACGTCGAGATTGGGATGCGCGCGATCATGACGATCACCCTGCAGGTCAAGGACCATGTCCTGAAGGTCCCGATCACGGCCGTGCGAACGGTGAACCTGCGCCAGTTCGTCGAGGCGCTCATCGATGGGCGGCGCCGCAGCCTGCCGGTTCGCACCGGCATTCGCAGCGACTCCGAGATCGAAATTATTGACGGGGTCGAGGAAGGCACCGTCATTTTCGAGTCCTACTAGCCTTGACGTTCACGCGGGCGCTTGCGGGTCTGGTTATCCGGCGCCTGTACCGCAGCGGGCCCGCGATGCTGATCGTGGCCGTGGGTATGTGGGTCAGTGTGGCCCTGGTGACCGCCGTGCCGCTGTTTGCCGAGGGATTCAGCGATTCCTTGCTCAGACACGAGATCGAGCAATCGCGCATCCCGCTTGCGTCGAGCGTGGTCGTGCGCCATACGGAAGGCCAGTCGCAACCGGTCTCGATAGGGCGAGACGGATACGAGCACGCCTCGGAGGTGCTAGGTACCCAGCTTGCCGACCAGGTCGGTCTTCCCGAGCGACAACGCGTGAGCTATCTGCAGTCGGACCGGATGCCCGTGGAAGCGATTGCGTCAACCGGTGAGCCGCTGCGGCCGTCCTCATTCATTTTCGGGTTCCTCGCCACGATGACGGGGATGGCCGACAACGTCGAGTTGCTGGAGGGGCGGCTCCCGGCCGAGACGGTGAGGACGGCCCAGGATTCGTCGGGCGCGCGGTTCGCGCTCCTCGAAGGGATGATGTCGTCGCGGGCGCTGGATAACCACGGTCTGCTGCTTGGAGACCGGATCGAGTTGACCCACCACGATGTCCGCACGCAAGCATCGTTTGTCGTCCGCGTTGAGATCGTGGGTCGCTTCGTCCCTAAGGACCCGGACTCGATCTATTGGTTCAAGGAGGCCGACGACTTCGACCAGGGCGCGGTAATTGTTGACCGCCATGCGTTGGTGAGCGGTCTCCTGGTCCTTCGCCCCAGCCTCTATGGCGAGGCTGCCTGGTACTGGAACTTCGATCCGGACGCCATCCGCGCCGCGAGCTATCAGAGCATCATCGGCGGGTTGCGCCGACTTGACCCGCTGGCGCAGTCCATTGCGCCGAACGCGATCGTGGAAACCAGATTGGACCGCATCCTCGTCGCGGCGGACCAGCAGCGCATCACGGTCGAGCGCACGCTATTTGTCCTCAGCGCGCCCATCGTGGCCCTGGTCCTTTACTTCATGGCGCTCTCGACGGGGATGGTCGTGGACGGGCAGCGCGCCGAGATTGCCGTTCTCAAGAGCCGCGGCGCCAGCACGCGGCAGGTCGTCGCCGTCTATCTCCTGGAGAGCCTTCCGCTCGCCGCACTTGCGATCGCGCTAGGACCCGTGCTGGGGATGGGAATTGCCCAGGCGATGGGGAAGACGCTCGGCTTCCTTGAGTTCACGAATCGGACCGACCTGAAGTTGGAGCTGACGGCCGGCCACTATGCGCTGGCCGCGGGCACCGCGGGGCTGGGAGTGCTCGCCATGCTGGCACCGGTGATTGGCGCCGCGCGTCGATCGATCGTGACCTTCCGGCAGGAAGTCTCGCGGCTCCGGCGCGGGCCGTTCTATCAACGCTTCTTCCTGGACCTCGGGCTGTTGGGGCTGGCTCTCTACGGCTACGCCGTGCTGCGCTCCTGGGACGCCCTGCCGGACGTGGGTCCCGAGGCCCAACCCCTGGCACGAACCCTGCTCGTGCTCATCCCCATCGTCTTCATCTTGGCGTGCGCGCTGGTCTTTCTTCGGTTGGTCCCCTGGATCGTCCGCTTCCTGACACTTCTGGGATCACGCGTCGATGGCGTCGTGTTGTTTTTGGGCCTGCGGCAGATGGGGCGGCGGGCGGGTCCGTTCACGGGCCTGATGATCCTGCTGATTCTGACCTTTGCCACCGGAACGTTCGGTGCGTCGATGGCGGCCACCATCAACCGGAATCTGGAAGACAGCGCCTACTACCGGATCGGCGCGGACGCCTTCTTCCAGGAGTACGGCGAATTCGACGACAACCGGCAGATCTGGCACATGCCTCCGATCGAAGGACATCTGGACGTCAGCGCCGGCGGCGCGCCCGCGGTGGCCCGCGCAGCCCGCCTCTGGCGTGATGACGCGGTGGTCAGACTGTCGGGCGGACCGCTGGCCTATTCCCGCCCAGTGACGCTCTACGGCGTGGACCCGGGCCCATTCGCCCAAACGGCGTGGTGGCGGCGCGATTTGGCACCTGCGTCACTCGAGGCGCTGATGAACGCGATGATCACCGACGATCGGGCCTTGCTGGTCGATCGGCGTCTCCTGGCGGAGCTTCCCGATCTGCAAGTGGGCGACCCCGTCAACGTCGAGGTAGGCGAGGGTGAACTGGGGTTCTTTGTGGCGGGCGTGATCGACACCTTCCCCACCCACTTTCCCAATGAGGGCTTCTTCGCGGTGGTGGATCTTGGACGCCTCGAACGGTCCGTGGGCGAATCACCGTGGAACGTGCTGGCACGACTGCGTCCTGACGTGGGAGCCGGCGAGCTCGTAGGCGGCCTGCGAGAGCTGGGCTTCCGCGTGATCCAGGCTTTCGATGCGCGCGAGCAGCTCGCGAGCGCCCGCAACGACGTTACGCGGATCGGGACATTCGGGATTCTCACGGCAGGGTTCGTGATTTCGGTGCTGCTTACGGTGGCCAGCCTCGCGGCCTACGCCCTGATCTCATTCCGCCGCCAGCTCCCGGAATTGGGGATTCTGCGCGCCATGGGCATTGCGCGGCGCCAGATGGTGGCGCTCGTCGTGTTCGAGCACGGCTTCCTGGTCCTGCTCGGGACGGCGGCCGGCACGGCGCTTGGGATTCTGACGGGCGCGCTGTTCACTCCCTTCATGCAACTCCACGGCGAGCGCCTGGACACGACGCCGCCATTCGTGGCGATTACGGCGTGGGATGACCTCGGCAAGCTGTTTGCTGTGCTAGGCATCGCGCTCGTGCTGGTGCTGGCCGTGACTGTGCGGAGGCTGTGGGGCATTCGCACGCATGCAGCCATCAAGTTCGGGGACGAATAGAATTCTCGATCCCGCAGTCTGATCACGAGCGGCCTCCGGCGTGGATGTCGGCGCCACCTGCCTCGCACGTTGTCGCCATCAGCAGCGGGGCCGGCCGAAGGCACCGTTCGAATCGAGGGTATTGCGGCCCTGCGTGGACGTATATCCCGCTTCGCAGGTGAACGCTGAGCGCGACTCCTCACTCATGCGGCTCGAGCGACAGCCACTTGGAGCCATCTGAGCCGAGGTAGCGGATCCCCCGAGAGACCACCACACCATAATTTGACCCATTTCGCTCGGCGGCCCCAGGTAAGTGCCACAGCGCTGGGAGCGAAATCCTTGGTAAGAACGATGTCTCCGGTTCAATTCCAGATGTGGGCTCCAGGGCAAGTCTCCAAGTTTGGGCGGCCCCGCTCGGCGCCTGCTGCGCGGCAGGCGCACCGGTGGGCGACCCCGTCACGGCCACGGACTCGCAGGGCCACACGATCACCCATGACATCCTGCAAGACACGGCCCTTCAGTCGACCGATGGGTAGGCCGAGTTCACCATCGACGCCAGCACTGGCCAGATTCGGGTAGCCGAGGGTACGAGCTTGAACCGCGCGGATGCCGAACAACACCGCGTGCAGGTGGAGGCGAGCCACACCCAGCCGTGACACTCCGACGATCGCATTGTCAATAGCCATCATCACCGTGGTCATCGACGTGATCGCGGCTGACGGATCGCCCACGGTTGGCAACAATCCGCCGGGCTTCGGGGGCTCGCCTGGAGACCCGGGAACGGTCCGCGAGGTGGCGGAGAATGCGCCGGGCGGCACGCTCGTGGGCGCCCCGGTCACGGCGACCGATTGGGCGATGCGCCGACGTCCGCTACGGCTTGGCCAGCCGGTAGCCGACTCCCGATTCGGTGAAGATATACACCGGGTCTCGCGCGTTGTCTCCGAGCTTGCTGCGCAGGCTCTTCACAAATGACCGCAGCAGCGGCTGGTCGGCCGAGTGGCCGGGCCCCCAGACACTTCTGAGCAACTCGTCGTGCGTGAGGACCCGTCCGGCGTTGTTGCAAAGCTCCGCAAGCAGCTTGAATTGGGTCGGTGTGAGCGTGATTGGACGGTCCGCCACTGTGACGGCGCGTTCCAGAAAGTTGATCGTGAGGTTTCCGATGCGGAAGGGCTCCACCGCCTGGGCCTGTCGGTAGACGGACCGCTTGTGCAGCGCCGCCCGGATCCTTGCCACCAACTCGGTTGGCGCGAACGGTTTGACCAGATAGTCGGCGGCGCCCATCTCGAAGGCTCGGGCAAAGTCCTGTTCCCTGCCGCGACCGGACAGGAAGATGACTGGAACCTCGAAAACATTGGGAATGCGCTTGATCAGCTCAAATCCACTGGTCCCGGGCAGCATCAGGTTCAACAGGATGAGATGCGGCCGTTCCGCCTCAATGAGCCGGTCAAATTCGTCCGGTTCGCTGGTGACGGCGACCGAGTATCCGGCTTCCGAGAGCACATTCCGCACGTAGCGCAGTACCTGTGGATCGTCGTCGATGGCGAGTATTCGATCCCACGCGCCGGATGTTCTGGGCGTGCTCGCCGTGGCGGGGCTCGCGGACGGTTCTGCCGTCGCGTCGACCGCAGGCAGCGTAAACGCGATGCGGGTGCCCCGGCCCTCGCCGTCGCTCTCGGCCCAGATGCGGCCGCCGTGTGATTCGACGATGCCGCGGCAAATCGCCAGACCCAGACCATATCCCTCGATCTCTGGACCATTGTCGTAGTCGATCCGCGAGAACTTGCTGAACAGTCGGGGCAGTTGCTCGGCCGAGATCCCCCGCCCCTCGTCGACCACGCTCACTGTCAGGTACAGCTCTTCGAGCGACACGGTCACCCGAACCGTGGACCACTCGCGGGAGTACTTGGACGCATTGGAAAAGAGGTTGTAGAGGACTTGACTCACGCGCTGTCGATCCACCGGAATCCTGGGCAGGTCCGGAGCAACGAAGACCTCGATGCTGTTTCGGTAGCCGCTGCTCAGAAAGGCGTCGCGCGCGCCGTGAATCACGTCCGCGATGTCCGTGGGTTTGGGAGCCACCGACAGAGTGCCGACCTCAATCCGGGCCAAATCGAGAAGATTGTTGATGAGATTCCGCATATGGTCGGCCTGCTCTTCGATGATGCGGAAGAACTGCCGTGTCTCGGCGGGGTCCATCGGAACCGTGGCGTTGCGCGCGGTCGCGGCGGATCCCTTGATGGACGTCAAGGGCGTGCGCAGCTCGTGGCTCACCATGCCCAGGAATTCGGCGCGCAGGCGTTCCAATTCCTCCAGCGGCGAGATGTCCTGGACCGTGGCGACGATCGACACAATGTCGCCGTCCTCCGAACGGATCGGAGTTGCATTGACGAGCGTCGTGACGGTCTCACCGTCCGGGCGCTGGATGACAACCTCTTCGGCGCGCACGGTCTCACCGCTGCTGAGCGCTCGCTCTACGGACAGTTCAGTGCGGGGAATTTCTCTCCCGTCCATGCGCCGAAAGCTGAAGAGCGACAGCGCCTGATCGAGAGAACGACCCTGCCCGCGCGGAATTCCGGCGATGCGGCGCGCCTCTTCATTGAACTGCACTACTTCCCGTGTTTTCGCGTCGACGACCAGGACCCCTACGGGCGAGGTGTCGACCAGGGCCGCCTGGTCGGCCTTGGCCCGCAGCTCCTCGCCGTAGCGCCGGGCGTTGGTAATGGCGGTCGCGGCCTGGGCGGCGAACATCTCCAGGGTCTCTTCGTCTTCGAGGGTGAAGTCCAAGTCGTGTTTCTTTTCGCCGATGTAGATGTTGCCGACCAGGTTGCTCCCACCCCGGATCTGAGCGCTCATGAACGTGCCAATGTGCAGGCTGAAGTCTGGAAAGCCGGCCACCTTGGCGTGGGCCACGAAGTCCGGAGTGCGCAGGGGCTTCTGCAACCCGCTGAGGTACTCGAAGAGGGCTGGACCACTCGGGTACGCCAGGATCTGATCGATTCCGTCGGCGGTCAGGCCGGAGAAGACCAGGTCCTGGACTTCGCCGGAGTCGTCCATGGTGGTGATCGCGGCGTAGCGCGCATCCGTGAGCGATCGTGCGCTGTCGGCGATCTCCTGCAGCACTGTCTCGAGCTCAAGGTCTTGACTGATCCGGAGAATGGCCTCCGTGAGCCGGGAGAGACGAGACCGCAGGCGCTCGTTTTCGGACCGTAAGTCTTCGCCGTCCTGCAAGCCTCTACCTCGGCACACTTGCCACCGCGTCAGGCACAGTCTGCCACGTCGCCGTGATGCGCCTGGACCACTAGGCGGCCAGCAGAACGGCGGGGCCGGCCGTCAATAGGCCTCCAATGAGAGAGAGAGGAGCGCGTTGAGGAATCCGTGAGACTCGGTTGACAAGAATTCGCGGTCCACATCCACGTTGACCTGTCTTGCTGACCGGGGCTCAGATGCCCCAGCACGTCAGGACCAAGCTCTCCAACGGTCCGCGTCCCCAGCTTCAGGTGCGGCTCGGCCTGTACGTAGCACTGCACCTGCGACAGCGTGTTTTGCACCGTCGCCTGGACCGACAGGGTGGCCGCGTCGAACCGCGCGGCAACTGCCAGCCCGCCGAGCAAGCCATTCCACAGCTGATCGAACGGGGTGATCGGGCTTGACATCGCGGCTTCCACGGCAGCTTCGGTGCCGGCGTCTTCACGGCTCTCCTGGTCGCCGCCCGCGTGCCCCGGGCCGACCAGACTAACCGTCGCGCCGCCCGCGCCGAGGCCGTTGGGAGACCCGGCGCCGCCGCAGCCGATCACCAGCTCCGCGCCGAGCATGGTGCCCAGGATTGCTCCAGCCGGAAGCACCTTCGTCATCAGAGCTCTGGGATTCATCGCTTCATCCCCTCCGTGATGTGCCCTTCACGCTGCCGGCGTGCGGGAGCGATTTGGGAAATCGAAGACGTGCCGCCTACTCTGCTGTGTGAATTACGCTGGAGCTGCCGCACAGTGGCCAAAGTCGTGAGGTGCTGGGCGCGGGCCAGTGGGTAGACATAATCGGAACCGATGACTGACATCAACACATTCGCCGAGCTGCGCGAGGCACTGCCGGCTCTGCGGCACTACCGCTGCCTGAATTCCGGCGGCGTGGCGCCCACGCCGCAAGTCACCCTGGATCTACAGCAAGCCTTCTACGACCGCGAAGCGGCGATGACCACCACCAATCCCGAGCTGTACCAGGTCTACACCGCCGAACTGGCCGCGCTGCGCGAGGAGATTGCGGCGCTGATTGGAGCGGACTCGGAGGAGATCGCCCTGATTCGCGCCATCTCGGAAGCCATCTCGTGGGTTGCCGCCGCGCTTGAGTTGCAGCGGGGCGACCGGGTGCTTCTCACCGCAGAGGAGCACCCCAGCGGCTATCTGCCCTGGCTCACGCTGCGGGATCGCCTGGGTCTGGAATTGGTCGCGATCGACGTCGACGGCGACGACGACGCGTTCCTGCGGGACCTGGAGTCTGCGCTGACGGCCAATACGCGTGCGATCTGCCTGAGCCACGTCACCACCGAGCGCGGCATCGTGCTGCCGGTCGACGAAGTCTCCGCGATGGCCCGGGAACGCGGAATCGTGACCGTCGTGGATGCCGCGCAGTCATTCGGCGCCTGTCCCACCGACGTGCGCCAGCTTGGCTGCGATGTGATGGCCTTCCCGTCCTTCAAGTGGAGCATGGGCCCCTACGGCATCGGCGCCATGTATGTCCGCCGCGAAGCTCAGGAGCGCTTGCAACCGTCGGGAAGCGGCGGAGGGGCGGTGACCGAGGCTGAGTTTCCTCCGGGTAGCTTTCGTCTACACCCCACGGCGGAGCGCTACGAGTTCGGCGCTCGGCCCTACGCGCTCTACGCCGCCTGGCGCGCCTCGATACAGCTGGTGAATGACCTGGGTTTGGAAGCCATCCAGCAGCGCAGCGCGGAGCTCGCCGCCGATGCCCGGCGAGTCTTCAGCGGTGTGCCGGGAGCCCGCATCAAGACGCCCGACCAGGGCGCCGCGCGCTCGGGAATCTTCACCCTCGGCTTGGAAGGGGCGCCGGGAACGCCGCTGGCCGAGCACTGCCTCAAGACTCACCGCATTCTGTGCCGCGCCGCGTACGGCCTGACCGCCGTGCGCTTTTCTTTCCATGCGTTCAATGACGCCTCGGACATTCAAGCCGCCGCGAATGCCCTGGAGGACTTCGCGGCCTAGTCACGGCGACGCAAGGTCGGTTGTCCCGAGTGCAGAGTGCTTGCGCTTTGCGATGACAACGGAGGCTCCGCGACAGCTCAGTTCAATGCCGAATCGATCTCGTCATGGAACATGGAAATAGTGTCTAGCATCCGGTGATCGGCGTGCCGGCATGCCCGGCTCCAGCTGACTGGCGGGACTCGGACCAGGCCTGTGGAGGTGGCGGACGCCATCGCAACATGGCGCTATGTTGTCGGTCGAAACGCTGGCAACAACAGCCTGTGCTATGTTGCTCGCAACTGAGTTAGCTGTGAGCGGACGAAGACGTTTGGAAGAATGGAATGGGCACTTATTCGAAGCTGACTTCTGAGACTGAAAAGCCAGGGATTGCGCAACGAGCCGCACAAATTCTAGTGAGGATATTGGGTTTAGTAGGGAAAGTAGTATGGTCGGTTGTTCGATCTATATTCCGTATGGTAGTCGAAGCAGGGTTTGGATACAATAAGGCTGAAGACATGGTGCATTCTGACAGGGCTCGGTGGCGGCAACAAAGAAGTATGACGCGCGCGAAACGACGACAGCCGCCCGGTGGACCCTACTAGCCGCTACAGAGCGAACCTCAATGTCGTCTATGCAGATGGATTGCTCGAGATCGAACCGTGAGATCGAGCCAGATGTTATCCGAAGGGGCAGTTGAGTCTACGCAGCGTTGGACTGCGGCGGTAAGTCAGGAGTCTAACTTAGACTGAACCGGCACACTGCTTGCCGCGAATTATCCGGCTGAGTTGGTTGAATTACGCATAGAGACTGGGACAGAATGCAGGCCTAACACCATCGCCGACTGGCAAGTCCGGCTTACGCCAGCGTCGTCGCCCGTGACTCCCGGATTGTGGCGAAGCGAGCCCGTGCCGGTTGCCGTAAGGACCGAGTCATGGCGGGCGAATACTGATACCATTCGCCGGAGTTCAGGAAGCGTGGCGGAGCTTTCTGGGCGCAGCGTCACGCCCGATGTATTGAGCTGGATGAGCAGTATGCGGTACGAGCCGGCCGATAAGCCCCCCTTGCGGCGGGCGATTGGTGCGGCTCTTCTTATATTCGTGCCAAATACCATCAGCATCATCCTGCTCACCACCTTCGTTGTTCGGGCTTCCGGCGAGTCGGATGGCTACCTGGCCTGGGTCACATTCACCGGGCTGGCAATTTCCGGCCTAAGCATGATTCTGCATGCCTTCCCGTTTCGGTATCTGGGCTCGGGAGGCCTCGTTGTCACGAACTTGAACGTCCCGCTGCTGGCAATGTCGGTATTGGCGCTTGCCGAGGGAGGTCCCGGCCTGCTGGCAACCCTGGTCATAGCGACGACGCTGCTGCAGTTCGTCCTTGTCTCGCGCCTCGCGTCACTCAGGCGAATATTCACGCCGACGGTAAGCGGAATCATCATTATGCTCGTGGCAGTCTCCGCGGTGCCGTTCTTTGTGGATCGCACGATCAGCCAATCGCAGGGCCAATCGGCCTTGGTGATCGTGCCAGGGATCGTGGCCATCTTCGCCGGTCTTTGGGGAGCCTTGCAATCCTCGGAGGCGCGACGGATGTGGACGTTGCCGGTTGCCGTAGCGGTTGGATTGGCGGTGGCCGTTCCCCTGGGACTGTATGACGCCAGGCAGATTGTCGACGCACCGTGGCTGAGCATCACCGACATTCAATGGCCGGGATGGAACCTTGATTTCGGTCTGCAGTTTTGGTCGTTGCTACCGGCATTTCTCGTGGTGAAGCTCACGGCGTTCCTCAAAGTTGTAGGCGATCTCTCAATAATTCACCGGGCGTCATACCGAAATCCGGTCGCCTTGGACTTCCGGAAAATCCAGAGCGGGCTAAACCTATATGGTGCGAGCACCTTGTTGACGGGACTAGTGGCGACACTGCCGGTAGCCGCGCCGTGGTCTTCGACGGCAGTCTATATTGGTTTCACAGGGATTGCGGCTCGAAGTGTTGGAATATGTCTAGGGCTCCTAACGATAATGGTTGCTCCACTTGGCAAGGTGGTTGCCATTCTGTCTGCGACACCAAATGCTGTTGTAACAGCGGTATTTGTGATTATATTTGGTCTCCTATTTATTGAAGGGTCCAAATCAGTATTCACGACGCCATTGAATTCTAGAAAGGCTGTCATTGTTGGCGTTTCCATGGTGTTGGGCATATCTGCCGGGAGCTTTGGGCAGTTGAGCGATGGTATTCTGGGCGATTTTCTTGGCAATACCATAATCGTAGGTGCCGTTACGGCAATCGGCATGACGGTGACGACAGGATTCAGAGGGTTTTGGCGGAGGCGGCTGGATGTCAGTCTGTCCCTTTCATCTCTGGACAGTCTGCGAGAATTCCTGGATAGATTTGCGTCCAGATACGGTTGGGATGACTCGGCGAAGATGCGCTTGAACTTGGCCGTGGAGGAGGTGATTCTTACGCTCTTGGACCAACATGATGAACACGAGTCGGCGCATACTCGCCGGTTGACAGCTGCAGTGCACGCCGATGGCGATACCGCTGAGGTCGAGTTGATCGTCTATTCGGGTGAAGATACTGAGGAAAATATTGAGGATCAGATTTCGTTGATGGGCGATCAGATCGCCCCGGACGACTCCCAGCAACTGTCGACAAGGATCCTGCGGCATTTTGCATCAGCTGTGCATCACCGGAAATACTATGGGGTGGATATTGTGACTTGTCGTGTTGAGAAGAATGTCCTTGGAACCTGAGCACCACCGCTGGCAGGCGCTGGCCACGTAGCTGTTCGATGCCGCGCTGTTTTCCGCGTCGCGTCTTGCTGGTTCCGGCGGATGGTTATCTGGGTTGCGGGAATGTCTAAGGTCGTGAGGTCCAGAGAGGTCGGTCGCGCTTAGGCGCCCGGCTGTCGGTCAGTTCCAGATTCCTGTAGGGCTCATTGCGTGCCGAATCCGGCAAACACCTGAGCGATCTGGAGACTCATGCGGTGGCGAAAGAAAGCATGGCCGGCGGAATTCTCCGCCGGCCATGCTCTCAACCGGTCGCCCGCCGTTGGCGAGCTTCCGCCTAGCCGCTACTCATCGTCGAAGTACGCCGACCCGAAGACCAGCCCGTCGTGCCGTATCACCCACGCGTGCGCGGCGCTGCCCGTGCCCTGAGCCGAAGGACGCAGGATGTGGATCCACCGTCCCTCCTCGGTCACATCGGCTATCTGTTCGCCGTAGTTGAAGACCACGCCGTCGAGTCCGCGCGCCCTCACCAGCTTCACGTCCGTGCCGATGCGTTGCGGCAGCAGCGGATGCACCAGGTAGAGGTCGTTCGCGTCGATGAGGAATAGGAACGTCGCCCCGTCAAAGCTCTCTCGGCTGTTGTAGTGGGCAACCGTCGCCTCCAGGCCGTCGCTCTCGTAGCGATCGATCGCCGCCTGCACGTAGGCCATCGTGTGCGCCTCGGGATCCTCGGCCGTCGGGTAATAGCCCGAGGCGAAGATCCGTCCGTCGTGTCGGATGGCGAAGCTGACCTTCGGAGCTTCCGTCAGCGTCACCGGGTGGGGCCACAGGTACTCGACCCAGATTCCCTCCTCGGTCGCCTCCGCGATCGCCTTGCCAAGCTCATAGCCGTCGGACCCGACGACATCCTTGATGTCGGTGCCGATTAGCCGCGGGAAGAGCGGATGGACGAAGTAGATGTCGTTCTCATCCATCGCGAAGAGATAGAACTGCCCTTCGAAGGCCGCCGTGCTGTTGTAGTAGTTCGTCATGGACTCCAGGCCGTCGCGCTCGTAGCGCTCGATCGCCGCCTGCACGTACGCCACGGTGTACTCACGCGGGTCGGCGTTGAGCCAGGCTGGCGGCTCGGCCATGGGGTCCGGCGTGTAGTACCCGGAGGCAAAGATCAGCCCCTCGTGTCGCACGACCCAGGTGGTCTTGGGCTCTTCACGACCCGTCACCGGGTTGGGCCACAAGTATTCGACCCAATGGCCCTCCGCGGTGGCCTTGGCGATTTCGATGCCGAGTTCGTAGCCGTTCGATCCGACCACGTCCTTCACGTCCGACCCGATCAGATGGGGGAAGATCGGGTGGGCGAGATAGATGTCGTCGGCGTCCATCAGGAACAGGTACAGCTCGCCGTCCACGCTTTCGCGGCTGTTGTAGAAGTCGATCGTCGCGTCCAGGCCCTCCGTGCGGTAGTGCCCAATCGCGTTGCTCACGTACTCCCGAATAATCTCCGCGAGGCCCGCTCGGACCGAAAAGTGTCCCGAACCAAAGACGATGCCCTCGTGAGTCACGAAGTAGCTTCGCTTGGGTTCTCGCTGGCCGGTCACGGGATTCGTCTGGAGGTGATTGATCCACCCACCGCTTTCGGGCCCCTCGCGGACAAGCCGCGCCAGAGAGTGATTGGGCGGCAACGTCACCCCCACCAGGTTGCGGAAGATCGGTGCGGCCAAGAGGGTCAAGGTCTCCCGGTCGATCATGAGCAGTGAGCGGTCGCCCTCGATGCTCGCCTCGCTGTTGTAGAAGGCGACGGTGGCGTCCAGACCGTCCGCGTCGTACTTGGCGATGGCCGCCGAAACATACGCAAACGTCTCGGCGTCCGCCTCAGCGTCGGCGCCCACGGCAATTGCCGCCGGTTCCCAGGCAAACCGCTCGATGCTCAGCCGCTGCTGCAAGCCCCGCGGACCGCTCACCCAGGTCTGGTAGCCATTGGTGAAGCCGGTCCAATTGTTCGCCTTGTGCCAGAGAAGCGTCCCGCCCGTGGTCTGCTGGCGCGTGATGCCGTCGCTCGGATCGTGATTCTCGTTCTCCAGGCAATCGCCAACGGCGTCTGGAAGCGCGGCCTGAAGCGCCTCGAAGCCAAGAACGAATTGGCAGTCATGGTGGCCCGCCGAGGCCCGTCCGGCGCCAAACGCCGTGAATGCCAAGGCGAGCAACGCCGCGACGGCTGCCATGGCCATCAAGCGCAGCGCCGCCTGGGCGCTAGCCGGCGTGAAATTTGCGGCGACTGACCCCTTCGTCGGCACCATGCTCGAATCCCCTCTCAGCAACTCTCGTCAGGCTGCTCTCGCCCGCAGCGGATGCGGTCGCCAGAGTACAACAGCTACGAGTTCTCAATGGACCTACGCCGGTGATCGATGCCGATCGGTTCGAGTCGTTGGCGTGCACCTCCGCTGCCGCCCACCTGTCGGAGCCCGCTATCCTCGCCTGCGCCCGGGGGAATCGATCGGGCTGTCCGCGAAAGAGAACGCCATGACGACTGAATCGTGGGTCGCGAGCGACGGGGCCCGCCGCCTATTCGACAACGCCGTGGTAGTCGACGGCCTCGACACCAGCAACTGGGGCGAGGAGCAGATTTTCCGCGACCTGCGAGACGGCGGCGTCACGGCCGTCAACGCCACCTGCGCGATTTGGGAAGGCTTCGAGGAAGCCCTCAACAACATCACCGCGTGGCTGCGCTGGTTCGATGACTACGCGGACTACATTCGACCGGTGCGGCGCGTGGCGGACATTCACGCGGCCAAGTCCGAGGGGCGCACGGGCATCATCGTGGGCTGGCAGAACGCGGCCCCGGTCGGCAATGACGTGCGGCGCTTCCAACTCTTCCACGCGCTTGGAGTGCGTGTCATCCAACTGACCTACAACGAGCGGAACCTCTTCGGGAACGGCTGCTGGGAGCGACATGACGACGGCCTGAGCGTCCTCGGCCTGGCGGCGATTCGCGAAATGAACCGCCTAGGCATCCTGATCGACCTCTCGCACGTGGGCGACCGCACGGTGCTCGAGACGATCGAGCACTCCGAGCAGCCGGTGGCCTTCACCCACGCCAACGCGCGGTCCCAGACGGACTATCCGCGGAACAAGACCGATGAGGCGATCCGCGCGCTCACCGGCCGCGGCGGCGTGGTCGGCGCCAATGCGTTTCCCGCTCACCATCGCCACGGCTATGCGTCCACGCTCGACGACTACCTGGACGCGATCGACTACCTGGTGGACATGGTTGGCGACGACCAGGTGGCAATCGGCACGGATTTCTGCATGGGCCGGTCGCTTGAGTGGTTTGACTGGATTGGGGCGTCGCATGGCCGCGAGCCGTTCCTCTCCTCGGGCGACGTGCCGCAACCGTTTCGCCTCCTGAACGGCTTCGCCAATCCCCTGGAATTCGTGAACGTGGCCGAGGGCTTGCTGCGGCGTGGCTACAGCGAAGACGCGGCGCGCAAGATTCTGGGCGGGAATTGGCTGCGGCTGTTTGGCGAGGTCTGGCGCGACGATTGAGCGCCGGTGAGACGCCGTGGCGCTACCAGTGCCCGTCCATGGCTACCGGTTCGCGGTCGAGGCGAAAGCGGGTCAGGTCCCAGCGGGTCGCGCCGCGCGCGGCCAGGTCCGCCAGAATTTGGCCGATCAGGATGCCGAACTTGAATCCGTGTCCTGAGAATCCCGCCGCCACGATGGCGTTCTCTCGATCCGGCAAACGGTCGATCACGAAGTCGGTGTCGGGCGTCATCGAATAGGTGCAGGTCTTGCTGTAGACCACCTCGGCCTCGGCGAGCTCCGGCATGTGGCGGCGCAGGAAGTCCCGCAGCTTCGCCAGCGCTTCCGGGTCGTCGTGCTCGCGCTCGCGGTCGGGATCGAACGGCGCGCCGATGGTGTCGTCCGCCACCTTCACGCAGCCGCGCCAATGCACCGGGAACCCGTAGAAGCTCGTGTCCATCACGAAGAACGGCGGCAGTCGCGGGTACGAATAGGCGTCGCGCTCCGGGGGCGTGAGGTAGTGGAGCCGTTCGGCCGTGGAGCGAATGGGGATCGACAAGTCGGGTAGCAGCCGCGGGGTCCAGGGTCCGGCGGCAATCACGAAGACATCGGCCTCGAACGCGCGCCCATCTCGCGTGATTGCGCGCGCGATGCGCCCCCCTGACTCGTGCAACTCCGTGACCTCGGCGCCGGTCTGCACGTCGGCGCCAAGGTCCGCGGCCGCTTCGGCAAGCGCCTGGGTCGCGGACCTTGCGGCGACATAGCCGCCAAGGCCCTCCAGCAGGTACCCGGAGTCGACGTTCGCGAACTGGGGATACCGGTGCCGCACCTCGCCCGAGTCCAACCACTGCGGCTCGTAGCCGAGCTCGAGCAGCCCCTCGTAGCCCTCCATGAACGGCGGAGTGTCGGGCTGGGCCTGCAAGGCGAGGGCGCCCTGCTCGCGATAGAAGCTGGTTCCCATCCGGCGGTCGAACTCCTTCCAGAGCTCGACCGCGGCGGCGACCATCTCCGTGTAGAGCGTCTGCCCGCGGTACTGATAGCGCACCATGCGCGACTCGTCGGCGGATGACGCCCGCACGTGGCCGGGGCTGTACGTCTCGAGCAACGCCACGCGCTTGCCCGCCCGGCTGAGCCAATACGCCGTTGCGCTGCCCATCACCCCCGCGCCGACGATTACGACGTCATACATGGGTGACGCCGGTCAGCCTTGTGCGGCCCAGGGGTCAATCACGTCGGCACCGCAGTGCTCGAAAAGGGGCCGATGTCTTGCGTGGTGGCCACCGACTCACTCGAAACTGGGCGGCGGGCCCATCGGCTCGCGGGGCGGCAGATCGAGCTCGACGCCTCCTAGCGGGGCGAATCGTGCCCGAATGGCTTGGGCGATATTCGTGCTCGGCGCCGACGCACTGTCCGGCGACGCCTGAAAGACGCCCTGCAACGCGAGCTCCTTGAGCCTGCCGGGCCGAGAGACCCGGGGGCGCAGACGGCGCCTGAGCCCGTCGATCAGGTGGCGCATGACGACGATCTTCATCTCTGGGCCTCGCTCCGCATCGGATTGCCTTGATAGCACGATTGCATTTAGGTCGCCGCATCGTCGACCACGCCGCAAGGCTTGACGACAATGTGGCGCTCGGGATGACCCGTCGGAATTGCTGGTGTGCTGCCGGTCACAGGTAACGATTGGGCAGCTTCCGATGCATGAGGTGCGAGTCACCGAAGCCAAAGCACGTCTGGCCGAGCTTCTGCGGCAGGTTGAAGGCGGTGAAACCATCGCGATCACACGTCATGGCACAGCGGTTGCCCATCTCGTTCCGGTGCCGAATGGGCAACGCGCCTGCTGGGCGGAAGCGATGGATCGCTTCATGCAGGCGCGCGCGCAATGGCAGCCAATCGGAATGTCACGAGCCGAGATCCTCGCCGCACGTCATGCGGGGCATCGCGCGTGAGCGCGATTCCGTGATTCGGGCTGCGGTCAATGCATGCGCCGTGCGATCGCCACGCCTGGGTTCGGGCTGTGAGTGTGACCCTCGCGAATGATTCAGTGGTTGACAGTCGAGTCATCGTGAGGCGCGGCTACGACGCTTGCGCGGAGGCGTACGGGGTGTCTCGGGCAACTGATCCCGTCATTTAGCTGCACCCACTACTGGACCGATTGGACGACGGCGATGCGGTGCTCGACGTAGGCTGCGGAACTGGGTTTCCGATTGCGCGGACTCTGGCGCAACGATTCTGTGTCACGGGCGTTTCGGAATCCGGCCGTCGATGCATCCACTCAAGCGCGAGCACGGGGCCCGGACCGGTGCCGCATTCCTCATACTCGCGTGTCCGCTTCGAGCCAATTGAGAAACTCACGAGGCAGCAGGACCACGACGCCTCGATAGTCGCGCACATTCCGCAATTGGCGATCGCCGGTGATGAGGTGTGTTGCCTTGCCGGAAACGGCCGTCGCAAGTGTCAGGTCGTCCTCAGGAGTTGTGGCGATGCCGTGCACGTGCTCGAGGTCGTGCACGAACCGCGACCGGCGTCGTAAGAGATCAAGAGCTTGATTCACTTGGTCTCGCGACAGCTGGCGAGCGAAGTATGGCTTGGCAAGCGTGCGGGCCAGCTCGGCCAGGAGCGGGGCGGACGTCACCAGGTCAAGCTTGCCGTGGCGCCAAGCCTGCAGGACCCGTGACGAGGGGCTCTCGTCGTTGGCGTACCCGGCCAATCCCGAAGCGATGACGTTGGTGTCGGCGACGACCCGGATCACCCAGGCTCGGCCGCGCGACTGCCTGGGCTGCGATTTTCGACTCTGACTTCGGCAAGCGCCTTGGTGACGGCCGCCTGAATCTCCTCGGGCGACTGGTCGCGGAACGCTTGACCGACGCGATCGAGAATCTCGAAATCTCGAGCTCGCTGGGCATCGAGCTCCGCCAGGCGCTCCACGTCGTCGGCCGAGACAATGCCTGCGACGGGGATCCCGTGCTTCTGCACGACGAAGCGCGCTTGGCCACTGAAGGCCTTGTTAATGATCTTGCTCCAATTGCGCTTCGCCTCGGACGCCGCCATGGTCTGAGTCACGGATTCACGCACGCGCACCCCTCATTAACCCATTTAGATCAATTTAGACCAATATCGGCCATTTTCGGTCTGACTTCCGGTAATGTCAAATGGCATGGCCTCACCGTCCTTGGAACTTCCATAGGGAACTCCAGCAGCCTCACGCTGGCATTCGCGCCGCCTGCCACTCACGACCGTAGGATGCGCCCGCCATAGCCGCTTGAATGCCACACTGTGGGGCAGCGCGCCGTGCCCCGATGCCTGGAGATGACCCTCACGATGACAATGCCAACCACCTCGGTCGCCATCGACCCGGATCGCCTGCTCAAGATCTTCGTCGACATCCTCAGCGTGGACAGCTACTGGGGCAACGAGGACCGGGTGGTGGCGATCCTGCAGCCGATGCTGGAGGACGTCGGGGTCGTTTGCACCCAGGACGAGATCGGCAACCTCATCGGCAAGTGGCCGGCCAAGGGCAAGCAGTCCGCGCCGATCATGCTCAACGCCCACATGGACACCGTGCAGCCCACGCCCGACATGCGCCCGGTGGTCAAAGAGGATGCCGTCTACTCCGACGGGTCGAGCGTGCTCGGAGCCGACGACAAGGCGGGCGTGGCCGCCATCGTCGAAGCGGTGCTCGCGGTGCATGACGCGGGGGCGGACCACGGGCCAATTGAGCTGGTATTCACGGTGGGCGAGGACGTCGGCCAGTTCGGCGCCGACGCCTTCGACCCGAACGACATCGAGGCGCGCGTGGCTTTCGTGCTCGATGCCGGCGGTCCCGTTGGGGACCTGGTCACTCATCAGGCCGGCTCATTCGGCTTCGAGGCGGTCTTTCACGGCAGGGCCGCGCACGCGGGCATCGCCGCCGGGGACGGGATCAACGCCATCGCCATGCAGGCGCGAGCCGTGGACAACATGCCGCTCGGCCAGGTCGATGACGTGACGGTTGCCAACGTCGGCATTGTGTCGGGCGGCCAGGCGGCCAACATCGTGCCGCCAGAGTGCAAGCTCGTCGGGCAGGCGCGGAGTCTCGATCAGGACGCGCTCGAACGGCAGATGGCGGCCATGCGCAAGGCCTGCGAGGACGCCGCGGCGGACCTTGGCGGTCGCGTGGACTACACGCAGAAAGGCCGGTTCAAGGCCACGAGCTTCGGCGACGACCACCCGGCCATTCAGCTCGCCGACACCGCCATTGCCGCCGCCGGTCTGGCGCCCCGCCACATCTCGACCTACGGTGGCAGCGACGCGCAGAACTTCAATGAAAAGGGCATTGCCACGGCGATCCTGTCGGTCGGGTACCTCGACGTGCACTCGGTCGCCGAGTCGATGCCGCACGACGAGCTCCAGCGCCTCACCGACATCACCGTGCAGCTCATCCTGAACGCCTAGCCGCCCCGGAGCCTGCCGTGAAACTCGCCTACAACACGCTCGAGTGGGGACCGACGCCCAACCTCGCGCGCATGCTCGGCGAGATCGAGCAGACCGGCTGGGACGGCTGGGAAGTGCGGCAGTCGCTCGACTGGCTCGGTTCTGCCGCGCGCGTGACCGAGATGTCCCGGGATGCCGGCCTGCCGGTGGCCGGTGTGTGCGGGCAGGGCTGGAATTTTGCCGTCGACCCGGTGGTCTTTGAGATCAACTGCCGGCGGATCGAGTTTGCGGCGGACGTCGGCGCGGACGCCTTCGTGATCATGGCGCCGGACCGTCCTGAGAATCGTCCGCCTTCGACCGATGAAATCGACCGCTTCGCCGCGGCCGCGGAGGCGCTGCGGAAGTTTGGCGTCGATCAGGGCACGACCGTCGTCTTTCACTTCCACACGGGCCAGCTGGTCCAGACCGAACCGGAGATTCGGCAGGTCCTGGACGCGGCGCCCGACCTCGAGTTATGCATCGACGTTTCGCACGCACAACTGATCGGCTGGGACGCGTGCGAGTGCCTGCGGGAATTCGGCGAGCGGCTGGCCTACGTCCACCTGCAGGACTACAGCGGTTGGCGCTACGTGAATGTCGGGGCGGGCGACCTGTTTCCCAGCATTCCAGCAATCTTCGACACCCTCGACGACATCCAGTACGACGGTTGGGTGGTGTGCCACGGCGGACGCCTCGTGGACCAGCCGCCGCGCGAACGGGCGCGCATTTCGCGCGAGTACCTGCGAAGCATCGGGCGGTAGTCGCGCCGAAGGCGGCGCCTAGCGCGTGAGGACCGCCCGCAGCCGCCAGATGGCCAGCACGTAGAACCCCGCGGCGTAGCCGAGCAGGATCCCGAGAAACGGCAGCACGTCGCCCACGCCGCCATCGTGGATCGCGAGGACCTCGAACGCTTCCAGCGCCCAGGCGTGGGGCATCACGTGCGCCGCGGTCCAGACGGCCGGGGCGAACAGCTCCATCACATAGAGCGGCAGCATGCAGCCGCCGAGAGCCGCCGCGCCGAGACCCAGGAACACGCCCACCGGCGCTGCCTGCTGGTCGTTGCTGAAGAGCGCGCCCATGAGCATGGCGGCCCCGCTGCCGACAAGTCCGAAGGTCAGCACGATCAGGATGGCGCCGAGCGGATCGCCCCAGCGCACGCCGAATACCACCATCGTGCCCAGCATGATGTAGACGCCCTGCACCAGCGCGACGCCGAATCGCCCCAGGCCCTCGCCGAGCAGGATGGTGCGCACGGTCGTGGGCGTGGCGAACATGCGGCGGGCGATACCCAGCCGCCGCGTCTGCACCAGCGCGGCCGAACCGGCGAGCGAGGTGAGGAACATGAACAGCATCAGCTGCTGCTGAGCGCCGAGGTCGAATTGCCCCCAGTTGCGGCGGGAGATGCCGGAGTCTCCGGCTACCGTAGATTCGACGTGCACCCCGTCGGTATCAGCGGTGACCGTCGCTGCTCGGGCTAGAGCCTGGTCGAAGGGCGCCGCGCCCTCGGCGGCGGCGAACGCCGCGATGCGCGGCAGCATCATCTGCTCGGCGAGCAGCGTGTCGATGGTGCGACGGAGGCTCAGCGAGGCCTGTCCGGGCCGGGCGATGAAGTCGATCTCCACGGCGTCGCCGGCGCGAATGGCAGCGTCGTAGTCGGGCGGGAGGATCAAGCCGGCCTCCAGCTCGCCGCGCTCGACGGCACGCACCACCGTCTCGCGGTCGCTGTGCCGGTGAAGAGCAAATCCCTCGTGGGCCTCCAACTCGTCGACCAGGGCTTGCGTCAGATCGCCGGTCTCGGGAGCCACGAGGCCCACGCGCGGCTCGAATCCGCGGCCGAACACCGAGCCCAGCACCAGGATGAGCAGCATGGGGAGGATGAGGACGAAGAAGACGTTGGCTCGCTCGCGCGCGAAGCGGCGCAGATTCGAGCCGGCGATCGCGAGCGCCTTCACGGATTCAGCCTCCGCCGCAGCAACGCCAGCGCGATGCCCGACGATGCGGCGGTGAATGCGAGCAGCGCGGCGACGGCGGGCAGGATGTCGCCAATCGAACCGCCGGCCAGGTCGCCCAATCCTTGCAGGAACCAGGCGTGCGGCGTGACGAAGCGCAAGCTCGCCAGCACGCCGCCGGCCTGGTTGATCGGAAAGAACGTCCCGCCGATGATGCCCAGGCCCACGGCGGCGATGGAAGAAAACACCTCGCCCTGCTCGGACGTTCGCGCCAGCGCGCTCACCATGGCCATGACGCCGATGGCCGACGCCGTGGCCGCGACGACCAGCAGCGCCACGCCGGCGGGATTGCCCCAATCGGCGCCCAGGATGAAGCTGGTGGCCACGATCAGGATCAGCATGCTCACCAGACCCAGACCGAACGACGTGATCGCCTTGCCGAGGATGATCGACCACCTGGGCACAGGCGCCGCCAGCAAGCGGTTCAGCGTGCCGAAGTGGCGTTCCGCCAGCAGGCTGTTGACGCCAAACTGCACCGTGAAGAACAGAAAGAACGTGGCAAGCCCCGCGCCGTAGAACGTGGTGTTGTCCAGCTGCTTGGTGGACGCCGAAACGTCCCGCACCGAGGCGGGGCTTGGAGTGGACGCCGCCAGCCCCGCGATGGCTGCCGCGTCGGCCAACCGTGCGGGATCGAACGCGGTCAGCGTGGTCACCGCGCCCTGCACGTAGTCAAGCTCGCGGGCGTAGCCCTCGACGATCGCCAGGGCGAGGGTCGATGCCAGTGACGAGTTGGCGTTCTGAACGACCCGGAGTTCCGCCGGCCGACCCGTCTGCACGCGGGCGGAGAATTCGGCGGGAATGATGACGGCCGCGTCGACGTCCTGGTCGGCTCGCTCGCCGTCGCCCTCGACGAGGCGCGTGGCCTCCTCCGCGCTCGCCGCATGCACCAGGTTGACGTTGCCGTCCTCCGCGAGTCCGCCGAGTACGCCGTCCACCAGCGGGGACGCGAGCGGTCCCTGGTCGATGTTCGCAACAGCGAATGTCGCCGTGAAGTCGGCGTCGCTGATGGGATTGAATACGAAGCCGAAAATGGCTGCCAGCCCGAGCGGGGCGGCAAGGGCGATCACATAGATCGAGCGGTCGCGAACCCGCTGCCGCAGGTCCTTCGCCGCGATGGTCAGGGCGGACCGCATGGTCAGTCGCGCAGCGATCGCCCGGTGAGATGCAAGAAGACCGCTTCGAGATTCGGCTCGTCGATCTCGACGCCGGTGATCGACACGCCGGACTGTTCCAACGCGGAAAGGATCGCCATCAGGGAGTTGCCGGCCTGCTCGACCAGCACGTCGATCGCACCGTCGGTCACGTCGACCTGCTGGACTCCGGCGATCCGGCGCAGCGCCTCCGCGCCCTCGTGCAAGGGGCCGGTCGCGCTCAGGCGCACGCGGTCGTGCTGACTCAAGATCTGGGCCAGTTCGCGGCGCGTTCCCTCCGCCTTGATCTGCCCGCGGTCGATGATGCCGATGCGGTCGCAGAGCCGCTCGGCTTCTTCCATGTAGTGGGTTGTGTACAGCACGGCCAGCCCTTCGCTGCCCAGCTGCTCGATGCTCTCGAGGATGGCGTTGCGACTCTGGGGATCGACACCCACCGTCGGCTCGTCGAGCACCAAGAGCCTTGGGGCGTGCAGCAACCCGATGCCGATGTTGAGCCGGCGCTTCATCCCGCCCGAGAAGGTGTCGGCGCGATCGTTGGCGCGGTCGCTGAGCCCGATGATCTCCAAGACCTCGTCAACGCGGCGGCTCAGCCTGGCGCGCGGCATGTCGTACAGGCGGCCAAAGAACCGCAGGTTTTCACGCGCGGTCAGATCGGGATATAAGGCCAGGTCCTGCGGAACCAACCCGATCTTGGCCTTGAGCCTTGTCGTGCCGGGGTCGAGGGGCTCGCCGTCCACCAGCACCTGGCCGCCGTCGCGCTGCATCAGGCCCACGGCCATGGAAATGCTGGTGGTCTTGCCCGCGCCGTTGGGCCCGAGCAACCCATAGGTCTCGCCGGCGGCGATGTGAAAGCTCACGCCGTCGACCGCGGCGAGCTCGCCAAAGCTCTTGCGCAGGTCACGGCACTCGAGCACGGGCCGGTTGTTGTCCGTGTCACATCATCCGGGTCGAGATGCGGCGCCATGATATCCGGCCATAGACCCGACAGGTGCGACCCTTCCCACGCCGCAAGCACTCGTTAATTCCAACGCATCGCACCCGGGGGCTCGCCCACTAGAATCCACCGCTTGCCGTCTCCCTGAGCACCCGATGCCCGGTTTGTTCGATCCCTTGCGCCTGCGCGGCGTGACGCTGCGAAACCGCGTGGTCATGGCCCCGATGGACCAACTGGCGGCCGTGGACGGCGGGTCGGCCGGCGACTGGCACGTGGTGCACTACGGCTCGCGCGCGGTCGGCGGCGTCGGTCTGATCTTCACCGAAGTCACCGCAGTGGAGCCTCGGGGCGTGATCTATCCCGTCAATCTGGGACTCTGGGACGACGCGCAAATCGAGCCGCTGCGTCGCATCGCGGCCTTTTGCGCGTCGCAGGGCGCCGTCGTCGGCATTCAGCTCGGCCACGCCGGACGCAAGGCCTACTACGACGAGCGCGGGCACTCGGGGCACCGGCTGGTGGCGCCGAGTCGGCTGCGCTTCGACGCCGGCTGGCGCGTACCGGTGAGCCTCACCGTTCCCGAAATCCAGGACATCGTGGACGCGTTTGCGTCCGCCGCGCGGCGCGCGGTTGAGGCTGGTTTCCAGGCCATCGAGATTCATTCCGCTCACGGCTACCTGCTCAGCGAGTTCTTCTCGCCGCTGACCAACCGCCGCGACGACGAATACGGCGGTGGAATCGAGCAGCGCTCGCGCATGCCGTGTGAGGTCGTCGCCGCCGTTCGAGATGCGATTCCGGAATGGATGCCGATCTCGGTGCGCATTTCGGGCACCGATTTCGTGGAAGGCGGCAACACCGCCGACGACATGGCCATCGGCGCTCGATGCCTCCGCGAGGCGGGAGCCGACCTGATCCACGTCAGCGCCGGCGGCGTCACGCCAAGCGCTCCCAAGGTCTATCCCGGCTACCTGCTGCCGGTGGCGGAGACCATACGCCGCGTGGCCGGCGGGCCGGTTATCGCGGTGGGGCTGATCGAGAACGCCCAGGTGGCCGATGAGATCGTGCGCGGCGGTCGCGCCGACCTGGTCGCCCTCGGACGCGAGCTGCTGCGCAATCCGTATTGGGCGCTTTACGCCGCCGCGGCGCTCGGCGTCGACGTGCCGTGGCCCGGGACCTACGTCCAGGCCAAGCGCTAGCCGGGGCTCTCCGCCTTCGGGCAGCTGTTTCTTGACGTTTTCGGCGTTTAACTTCGATGGCGAAGTAAACTTGTGGCGATCTCGGTGGCGGGAGTGCGCACCTCAGGCGACGATGGCGGCTGCCGAAACCGAAGCGACTATCCTGCGACCTGGGCCTTGCCGTCGTGATGAGGAGCGCTTGGATGGGCGAGATGTTCAGCGGTCCGATTGCCGCCTCGCGGGGCGACCTGCGGGCATATACCGGGCTCGCGTCCGCCGAGCGAATCGTGGGCGAGCAGCGGCGGGCCGCCTACATCGTCAACTACAGCCAGCTGGACGTGAACTACGCCGGGACGGTCGACTTCCAGCTGCGCCGCGACCTGGTGCTGCTCTGCCCGCAGACCGCTGATTTCCTCTATCGCGCCTATACCCCGGAATGCACGACGTACGTCGCCGGCTCTCGACCCGAGCTGGAGGACGTCGTGGGCCGTGCAACGAGTCGAGCCGAAACGCCGGCGGACAAGGCGCTGGCGCTGATGCGGTTCTGCCGCGACGCGCACCTGGAGGCCGGCCGCAAGCCTTCCCATGTCGACTACGTCTACGGCGGCACCGAGGAGGAGCTGATTGCCAAGGGCGAGTGGCTCTGCGAGGGGCTTTCGCGGCTCTACGTGCCGCTGTGCGAGGTCGCGGGCATTCCGGGGCGAATCGTCTACCACGTGATCGGCGGGCACGTGACGGCGGAGGTGTTCGTCGGCACGTGGGCCTACGTCGATCCCCGCATGGGGGTGTACTTCCGCAAGGCCGACGGCGGCTTGGCCTCGGCCTGGGACCTGATGAACGACCCGTCGATCATGGCGAGCCAGCCCGAAGACGTGAAGCGCGACGTGAGCTATCAATCGAGCTGGGCTGAGCGCGTGGCGCGCTGCCGCGAGTTCTTCTTTCATCCACACGAGGTGAACGGCTTGGTCAACTACCGTCTGGCCGACGCGCCGCGCTATGACTACGCCCTAACTACGTCGGAGCAGGCGACGACCGCCGGCCTGTGGACCATCAACAGGGAGTATCGGGAGTTGATCCAAGCGGTATTCGGCCTGGAGGTCACCGGCTTCAGCTAAGCGGCGCTCAGGCCGAGTCCGCGTCCCATTCCAGGATCACGCCGAGGGCGTCGCCCGGTCGTTCTTGCAGCAGGGCAAAGGCGTCGCCGGCGCGCGCGGCGGGAAAGCGGTGCGTGGTCATGGCCGCGGCGTCAATGGCGCCGGACGCGAGCAACTCCATCCCCGTCCGCGCCGTCCAGGCGTCGTTGGCGCGCCCGTAGTACCCCCCGAGCAAACGCCGGCCTTGAATCTTGGTTGACGGCAGCGGCAGGGGATCGGGCTCACAGAGCCCGATGAGATGGAGGAGACCGCCGACCGCGAGCATGTCCAGCGCCTGGAGGAAGGCTTGGGCGCCGTCCCTGCCGCCGACGGCATAGATGACGATGTCCGCGCCGACGCCGGCTGTGATGCTCCGCACCGCGTCGACCGGGTCTTCACGGGCCGCGTTGACCACCACGTCGGCGCCCAGGCGGTTGGCCAGATCGCATCGCAACTCCAGGGCGTCCACCGCCACGACCGGACCGTGGCCGGCTGCCTTGTGAACCTGGAGCATCAGACTGCCAACCAACCCCTGGCCGAGGATCACGATGGCGTCCCGGGGCTGCACGCGCTCGATCTTGACCCACGTAGCCGCGCCGGCGGCCAGGATCCAATAGGCGGCGGTCTCGAACGACATGCCGTCCGGAATCGGGAACACGTCTGGCTGATCGTCGGGAGCGGCTGGCGGACTGACCACCACGTAGTCGGCATGCGGCTCGCGGGCTACCACGCGTTGGCCGAGCCAGTGGCGCGCGACGCCGGGTCCAAGCGCGTCCACGACGCCCGCGAGTGAATATCCCAACGGCACGGGCTGCCCGGCGGCTTCCTCGGGCGAGTAGCGCTCGTCGTCGGGGCCGATTGTGAGCCGCCCGGTTTCCGAGCCGCGGCTGATGAGGCTCCGCATGGCCCTGACGCGCACCTGGCCTGGGCCCGCCTCGGGAATCGGAACCTCGGCGAGCGCGACTGTCGACGCCCCGACGGGCTTCACCACCTGACGCATGTCACGAACCTTTCGCGCCGGTCCCTCGCGGGAAGCGACAACTGCGAGGACACGATTCTATCGACGACGAATGGCGGTGTTCGGGCTCGAAATGCAATTCCGCGAGGAGATGGCGTGAGGTTCCCGGTCTGGAAGTCACGGGTTTCGATTGAGCGGCGGCCACGGGTATGAGTGGTGTCCGGGCGCGGGGTCTGGATTCTCGTCGATGGAGACCCTTGCGCAACCCCTCCGTCATTCGCGCGAAGAGCCTGCCCCGTACTCGATACGGGGCGGGAGTCTAGCTGCCGCTGAATCTGCCGTCCCGCGGATAGAGTCGGTTCGCGAACCATCCCAAGTTTTTCATTCAAGGGTCGCCCTCGTTTTGGGAATGAGGGGCCACTTTGGCCCGCTGCCAACGGATGCGCTTCATAATGGACGGGCCATGCGAATCTCGAAGCGCGGACAGGTCACCATTCCCAAGCCATTGCGGGATCGCTATGGGCTGCACCCCGGCGTTGGGGTCGATCTCGTTCCGACCGACCAGGGCTTGCTCATCCGCAAACGCACGGCGGCTGAGCACCCCGTGGACCGGGTGTACGGGATATTGGGTGGTGCCGGACTCGGCGAAGGTGTCAGCGTTGACGACTACATCGAGGAGATTCGGGGGCGATAGTCGAGGCCAACGCCTTCTTCACCCGCGACCGCAGCTTCTACGCCACGTACTTTCCGGACTTGCAGGCTGCCTGAAACGTAGTGCGGCTCAACCTGTGGCCGGAGTCGCCGGCGTTCGCATGGGTGGCACGGCGCCTGGGTCGAGGGTCTCGTACTCCTGCAGAGTTTCCAGGAGGCGGTCAATTGCCTGCAAGCTCAGGCCCAGCGCCGTGGTGAAGGTCTGAAAGTCGAGCCCGTTCAGTGAGGTCACGACCAGCGTCACGTTTTCCGCCGTCGATCCCAGCGCGGACACCAGCGTCAGGTGATAGCGCACCCAGTCGTCTGGCGGATCTTTCCCGACGAGGCGATCGAAGATGCTGGACAGCCCGGCGGCCATTTCCCGAATCTCGACGTTCCAGAACCCGTCGTCCATGCGCGGAGTGTTCAGGAGGTTGTGGGCCTCGGGCGCAATCGCGCGAAGCGTGGTGACCGTGCTGCGGAGGAACGCCAGATAGGCTTCCTCGGGAGTGAGGGTTGGTCTGGCGGTCGGCTCGGGCGGCGCCGTTGGCGTGGGCGTGGCGGCCGGAGCCGGCTCGGGAGTCGGCGTGGCCGGTTCGTCGCCGCCGACGTCGCACGCCATGGTGACGATCGCGGTTGTGGCGACGATCAGGGCGATCATCACCCGATGTGAAACCATTCGAATCGGAAAGCGCTCCTGGCCCAAGGCGTTCACCAAAGCCCGAGTCATAACCCCATTGTCGCCTATTGGGTCAGTCTGCGCGTGGGCGAGCGCGACGAGCGAAAAATCGACATCACGTCGGCTATTCCGTGCTCAGCTCGACCGTGTGACGGCCGGGTCCCACGGCGACTTCCACCGTCGCACCGGTGGACGGCATTTCAAGCGGCTGTCCGTTGTGCGTCACGACCCGCTGCGTCTCGCTCGCGCGGTCCAACACGACATCCGCCGTGTGGCCGTCGGGAAGGTCCAGCGTCACCTGCGTCGCGCCGGCGCGTCGGCGCCACTCCACCTCCACGTCGCCGCCCGGAACGGGAAACGTCCCGCGCGCCCAGGCGAGGTTGCCGGTGCGGGGATGCACGCGCAGGTGCGACATGCCGGGAGCGGCGGCGCGGACGCCGAGAACTTGCGTCGAGAGCACCCAGCCAACATAGACGCCTCCCGAGTGCACCAGGCTGCGCACGCCGGCCGGTCGGACTTTGTGGGCGGTGTGCCGCAGCTCGAAGTCCGCGTCGGTCTTGATCGCCGAGCCGGCGGTGAACGGGTCCCATCCTTCCCAAAGGGTCGGGTTGTCGTGGGCCGACATCATCCAGGCGTAGCGGTTGTGAATGATCCGCAGCGCGTCGGTTCCGAAGCCCCGTGCGAGCATGCCCTCGAGCACGTAGGGATACCAGAGCGGCGACGCCTCGAACAGCTCGGCGCCGCGTCCGGCCAGGCTTTCGCACATCCGCGCCGCCTGGTCGTCCGTGGCGATGCCGTACAGCAGCGCGAATCCCTGCGCCAGCTCGCCGGTCACGCCGGTGAGTTCGCCGCGGTAGTGGGAGTCCTCGAACACGCCGAGATCGGCATTCCAGAAGTGCTCCCGCAGTGCGGCGCGCACCTCGTCGGCGATGCCCTGCCAGCGGGCCCTGTCGTCCTCCCGCCCCATATGGGCGGCGAGCCAGGCGCCGTCTTCCAGCGACTTGACATAAAGCGCGTTGGTGCTGAAGTTCGCGCCCCGCAGGTCAACCGGCGTCCAGTCCATCCACTGGTTCTCGGGAATGTCGCGCAGGAGGCCCATGTCGTCGCGATAGGGCTCGAACCAGTCGTTCAGCCGCCGCACGCTCGGGTAGGTCTGCTCCAAGAGCGTGCGCCGTCCGATGTACTCGTAGTGCTCGCGGATGCGCGTGGACCACTGCAGCAGAAACTGCGGGTGGCAATGGTTCGTCGGGTTGTCCCGCGGAAACACCATTTGCAGCCTGCCGTCGCCGCGATCCGTGGTGATGAACTGCCGCAGGAACCGGTCGTGGAGCGCAATATCGCCGTAGGCCATCAGTGCCCCGTGCATCCCGTGGCTGCCGTCGCCGGTATTCCACGGAATCCGCTCGCGGTAGGCGTCGCAGACGATCGTGTCCTCGAGATGCAGGTCGGTGGTGTCGACGCAGGCTTTCCACAGGGTGGTGAGCACCGGATCGGCGCACTCGAAGCTGCCGCGCAGCGGGGCGGGATAGGTGTATTCGTTGAGCGAAATCGAGCGGATGCGCACCGGGCTGTAGGTGCTGCGGATGGCGATGAAGAGGTACCGGAACTGCTTGTACTCAGCCGCCTCCCACGTCTGGTCGCCGTCGCGCGTGATGTAGCGGTCGGCATAGGACAGCGCACCGGGGATGCGGTCGTTGATGAGCTGCTGCCCGTAGGTCAGGTCCAGGATGGCGCCGGCCTCGGCTTCCAACCGCAACCGCGGGAACCCAAACACCTGGCGCCCGAAGTCCAGCACCACCCATGGCGCGCGGATGCCCTTGCGCGGCACGAAGACGCCTTGAAACTGTGCCGAGTCCGAGCCGTCGTCCAGGACGGCCTCGACGTTTTCGGCGATCGCGTGCTCCAGCGGGAAGTGCAGTCCTTCCAGGATCAGCTGGTAGATGTCAGATTGCCGCGCGTTTGCCATGTCGATCAGTTCGCCCACCAGCGACACGCGGGCGGGCGGCACGTCGGTTTCGCGCATCAGGGGAATGTCGCGAGCTTCCAGCAGGTGCCATGGCTTTTCGGAGAGCGGCACCAGCCACGGGCGCGTCCACTCGCTGTCGTCGAACTCGACCCCGGTCCAGTCGGGAATGTCCGCTGTAGCGTTGTAGATCTCGTTCGATCCGATCATTCCGCAGTTGACCAGCGGGGTTCTCCGATTCCAGGCCGGTGAGGGCAGCAGCCGCCAATCGGGGCCGGTGCCGCTGACGTGCGTGGCGCCGTCGGCGTCGGTGATTTCGATCTGCGCCCACAGCCCGGCGCGCTCGCCCACGGTGAAGCTGTTGCCGCTCATGCTGTTCCAGCCCAGGCCCTGCACGGGCTGGCCGAAGTGATAGGCCCGCACCGCGATGACGTTGCGGCCCGGACGCAGCGCGGCGGCTACGTCATGGGTGTCGTAGGTCTTGAAACGGGGATCGCTGCGAGCCGGACCCCGTCCGACGTAGGCGCCGTTGAGATACAGCATGTAGCGATCCGACGCCGTCACGTGCAGCTTGGCGGCTGCCGGCGCGCCGTCAACGTCGACGGTCCCGCGCGCGTAGAGATAGAAGTTATAGGGCTTGTCGTCACCCTCGATCCAAATCCACTGCCCGACGGCTCGCCGGGAGGGTGTCTGTGCGCCGTGCATCACTTGGGTCATTGGCCTGCTCTCATGCGGCGAGGGGCCGGTTGCCCTGTTGCGTACCAGAACCGGCGGTCGCCCGCAACGGGGCGGGGCCGCCACGCGTCGCGGGCGTACCATGAATCAAGGTATCGAGGCGGTGGAGCGAGTGTCATGGCGACCTACCGGGCAGGGATCATCGGATTGGGATGGATGGGCTGGCTGTACGACGTTGCGACGCGACAGCAGGCAAATTACGGGCGCGCCGGGCGCGACACGCCCATGCCGCCGCTGCGGCCGGACCGCGACCCGCCGCCCACGGCGCACCCGGGCCGGGAAGGCCTGCCGAGCGGCTTCGCCGACTCGCTGGTGCTGCACCCGGCGACGGAGCTTGTTGCCGCGTGCGAGCTCTCGGATCCGCGTCGAGAGGCGTTTGGTGAGCGCTACGCGGGCGTGGCCCTCTACGACGACTACCGGGAGATGATCGCCCGCGAGCGCCTGGACATCGTGGGTGTTCCCTCGAATGCCGCACTCAGGCCCGAAGCCACCCGCGCGGCGGTGGAGCACGGCGCCAAGGGCGTGATTACGGAGAAGCCCATGGCGCCAACGCTCGCCGGGGCCGACGACATGGTCGACGTGTGCGCGGCGGCCGGCGTGCCGCTCGTGGTCGGCGCCGTCAGCATGAACCACCCGGCGGTCGCCAATGCGCGCCGGCTGCTGGACGAAGGCGCGATCGGCAAGCTGCTGAGCCTGGACACGAACTTGGTGATGGCGCAGCACAACTCGTGGAACTACCTGCTCGATTCGCCGGGCGAATGGGTGATCGGCATCGCCGACGATGACGCCAAGGTCGAGGCCGGGCGCGAGTTCAAGGGCGCCGGGTTCATTCGCCTGCAGAACGGTCTGCCCGTCAGCCTGCGTCCGGGCGCGCCGTGGGTGCGGATCACGGGCGAGACCGGGGAGCTGACCTTCGACTGGCAAGAGCTGCGCCTGTGGCAAGACGTGGAGACGATCTCCGGCACGCAGCGCGTCGAGGTGCCGTTTCCGGAGCCGCGGCTGGCCCGCAACTGGTCGGTGATCTACGGCATTGACGACCTGATCACGTGCATGGAGAACGGCGGCGAGCCGCGCGCGAGCGGGCGTCGCGTGCGCAACGCCATGGAGATCGAAATCGCCCTCAACGAGTCGCACCGCCGCGGCAACGTGCGAGTCGATCTGCCGCTGCCGGACCGCAGCCTGGGGCTGGTGTACGACCCGTTTCGGTAGCCGCGGCACCCCGGAGTCATTCCGAATGAAATGAGGAATCTAAGGACGCTGGTGCATGCTCCGTGCCCCTTAGATTCCTCGCTGGCGCTCGGAATGACCGAAGTGGGCGGCGTGCTCGCCTATCGCTGCTGGACGGCGGCGGGCAGCAGGCTGAGCTCCGGGACGTAGGCCCGATCCGGCAGCGTGCTCACGAACACGACCGCGCGCGCCACGTCCTCCGGTTGCAGGGCTTGGGCCACGATCTCGGGCGGCGTGGGCGTCGGTCGCTGCTCCAGCAGCGGCGTGTCGGTGAGCCCCGGATAGATGACCGTGGCCCGCACGCCGTTTTCCGCCTCTTCCTGCATCATGCCGAGGGTGAAGCCCGCTTCGCCGCTCTTGGCCGCCTGGTAGGCCACGCCCGAGGCGTCGGGCATGATCGCGGCGGTGGACGAGATGACCACCAGCCGCCCGCGCGATTCCCGCAGCGCCGGCAGCGCCGCCTGCGCCACGTCGTAGAGGCCCCACAGGTTGACCCGCTGCATGGTCTCCCAGTCTTCACCGCTCAGCTCCTCGAGCCGCCGCTTGGGAATGTTCCAGCCGGCGGCATACACCAGCACGTCGATTCGGCCCAGGCTGTCCACGACCACCTGCACCGCCCGGCGCGCCGCGGCGGCGTCGGTCAGGTCCACGGGCTCCACGTGGGCGCGGCGCCCGGAGTCGCGGATATGCGCCGCCACGGCGTCGAGCTCGGCCTTCCGGCGCGCCAGCACCGCGACGTCCATGCCCTCGGCGGCCAACGCCAGGGCCGACGCCCGGCCCATGCCGCTGCTGGCGCCAAAGACCGCCGCCACGCTCATGACGCCGCCCCGTTCCCGGCCTGCTGGAGCGCCGCCCAGCGCGACCTGAGGAACTGCAAGTCCTGCGCCGCCCCCTGAGCCCGGATGGCGTCGGCGTCCGCCGATCGGTCCTTGCCTCCCACGGTCGCAATCACGTCCTGCCGCGCGGTGTATTCCGTGTGCACCGTGAGCGGGCCGTCGAAACTCCGCTCGGCCAGCAGCTCGAGCACGCGGCCCCAAGGCGCTGCACCATCGCCCACATACACGAAAGCGGGTCCGTAGGCGGCCGGGGCGTTTGGTCGCGGGTCCGGGAGGTGGCAGGCGTCCTTGGCGGCGACGGCGGCCAGGTACTCGTCGCACATGGCAAACGCCATGTCGATGTCCTCGCCGTCCACCGCCAGGTGTCCGGGGTCGATGTAGGCGCCGACGTGGGCGGGGTCGCGACCCTGCAGCAGGTGCATCAGGCCGGCGCAGTTGGAGCCGAGCACCGCCCCACTGTGCGTGTGGTGGAGGGATTTGACGCCGGTGCGCGCGCTCAGCGCCTCGAAGCCCTCGAGCTGCCGGCGCGCGTGGTCAACAGCGGCCCAGTAGTCCATGCCCGGCTTGAAGATGAAGTAGCCGGTCTTGATGACCTGCACGCCGGCTTCCGCCGCCGCCTCGTAGATCGCCACCGCATCCGCGTGCGTCGGGTCGTTGAAGTCCGTCGGCATGGTGATCATCGGGCATGAGAGGCCGAGCGATTCCCACAGTCGCGCCGCCGGTGGCAGCGTCGCTCGCACGTTGTCCGGATTGATCGGATACCCGGGGCGCACGGTTAGGTCCAGCCCGTCGTAGCCCAACCCGGCGACGTGTTCGCCCAACGCCTGCGGATCGAGCGTCTCGAAGAACTTCGTGAAAAGGATGATTTGCATCGAACGTGCCGCGCCTCCGCAGGGGCTGCCGGGTGCCCGCCTATCATGCCAGCGCAGGCCGATCCTCACCGGGGAGTTGCTCGATGCCCACGCCGCGCGTGCTGGTGACGGTTGAGCGTCCACTCTTCCAGCGCATTTCGACGTCTGAGTCACGCGCGCGGCTGGAGCGCCTGGCCGAATCGGTGACGTTCAACGGCGGCGACCGAGCCTGGGATGCTGCGGAAGTGCGAGAGCGCATCGGCGGCGCGACGGCCGTGCTGGCTTCGTGGGGCTCGTGCGCCTACGACGACCGGCTGTTGGAAGCCGCGCCGGCGCTCGAGATCATCTGCTACGCGGCTGGAACGATCCGAAGCGTGGCGCCGCCGGCTGTCTTCGAGCGCGGCGTGCGCGTGACCCACGCCGCCGACTTCATCGCGCTCGGCGTCGCCGAGCACACGCTGGCCGTGGTGCTCGGGTTGCTGCGGCGGACCGGCGACTTCGACGCCGCCATGCGCGCCGGCCGCTGGCGCGATATCGGTCCGGTTGTCGACCGCGAGCTCTTTGGCAAGCGCTACGGCATCGTCGGCGCGAGCAAGGTCGGACGCCGGCTCATTCCGCTGCTGCGGCCGTTCGACGTCGAGATCGTCGTGGCCGATCCCTACTTGACCGAGAATGACGCCCAGCGGCTGGGCGTGCGCAAGCTGGCGTTGCCGGACCTGATGCGCACCAGCGACGTGATCAGCATTCACGCGCCGGTCTTGCCCTCGACGCACCACATGATCGACGCCGAGATGCTGGCGCTGATCAAGGATGAAGCCGTGCTGGTGAACAACGCCCGCGCGGCGCTTGTCGACACCGAGGCGCTTGTAGCCGAGCTGGCCAAGGAGCGGTTCGACTGCGCTCTGGACGTCTTCGACGAGGAGCCACTGCCGCCCGACCATCCACTGCTGGGGATGCGGCGGGTGCTCCTGACGCCCCACGTCGCCGGGCTGACCCCCGAACGCCGCGCCCGGCTGACCGACGCGATGCTCGACGAGCTGGAGCGACACGCGAACGGCCTGCCGCTGCGGCACGAGGTCACCGTCGATCAGCTCGAAAGCATGGCTTAGCTCGCCGCAGCCCCCTGCGTATACTTGCGGCGTCGAGGATCCGCCTGGCCCCGAGAGGCAGCGCCGACAAGCTCCCAATGTCCGCCCAACGTGGAGGAATAGGGCCGACCGCCCAGTTGGACGAGGCGTCGAGCCTGCGTGCCTATCTGAGTGAGATTCGCCGGATTCCTCGCCTCACCGCGCGCGAGGAGTTGGAGCTGGCGCAGCGCATCGAGCGCAACGAGCCAGGGGCCCGCCAGCAGATGATCACCGCCAACCTTCGCCTGGTGGTGGCGGTGGCGCGTCGCTTTGCCGATGGTCGCGCGCCGCTGCTCGACCTCATCCAGGAGGGCAACACGGGGCTCATGCGCGCCGTGGAGCGCTTCGATTGGCGGCACGGATTCAGATTCAGCAGCTTCGCCATGCAGTGGGTGCAGCAACCCATCGCGCGGGCGGCGGCCGAGGCCGACCTGCCGCTGCGGCTGCCCGACTACGTGCACCGCAAGCTGGCGACCTCACGTCGGATCTGGGATGAGCTGCGGGCCGAGCTGCAGCGCGATCCCGAGGACGGTGAAGTGGCGCGCCGAGTGGGTCTGCCAACGGCCGAGCTGTCGCGCCTGCGCCGGTTCGCCGGGCGGACGATCTCCCTGGAGAGCGCGACTGCCGACGATGAATCTTCGCTGACACCGACCGATGGAGCGCGAGTACCACAGCCGTTCGACGAGCTGCGATCAAAGTTCCTCTGCGCCGATCTCAATCGGGCGCTGGCCACGCTGGACGTGCGCGAGCGGACGATCCTGCGCCTGCGATTCGGTCTCGGCGGACGCGAGCCGCTGCGCCTGGTCGACGTTGGCAATCGCCTGGGACTCACCGCCGAGCGCATCCGGCAGCTGCAAGCCCAGGCGCTCGCCAAGCTTCGGCGCTCCAGCGCCGGGCGCATTCTCGAAGGCTACGCCGCGGGATAAGCCGGCCGCGCGCCACTCCGGTAGGTGGATAGAATTGCGTTGACCATATGGCCATACGTGATGTATGGTTTGCCATATGACGACGTTGAACGGTGTGGCAAATGAAGACAACGCTGAATATCGACGACGCCGTGATGCGCCGTCTGCGCGAAGAGGCCGCGCGTCGCGGAACCACCATGACGGCCCTGGTTGAGGCCGGCATCATGCGGGTGCTCGAACCGGCGCCGCCCTATGTGACCGAGCAAGATGCGCTGCCAGAGCTCCCGCGCTGGAACAGCGGCGGCGCGCTGGTCGATGTCGCCAACCGAGACGAGCTCTATGCGGCCATGGACGAGTCCTGATTGCTCGTCGTCGATACGAATGTTCTGGTTTACGCGGCCGACGAGGGTTCGGAGGCCCACCCAGCCTGTTGGCAGCGACTGAACCAGTGGCGCGTTGAGCCCACGCCGACCTTTATCACCTGGAATGTCTGCTACGAGTTTCTTCGGGTCAGCACGCATCCGCGCGTGCTCCGCTCGCCATGGAGTCCGGGTGACGCGTGGCGATTTCTCACCGTGGTGCTTGCCTCGCCAGGCTTCGCGCTCCTGCGGCCAACCGACCGCCACCAGGCGGTTCTGACCCAGACGCTCGCGGAACTCCCGGACGTTCGCGGAAACCTGATGCACGACCTGCACACGGCGGTCGTGATGCGCGAGCACGGCGTCAGCCGCATCTGCACCCGCGACACCCACTTCCATCGGTTCCCGTTCCTCGAGGTTATCGACCCGCTGCGGTAGGCGTGGGGTCGACCGGATCCACGGCAGCGGGAGATGGCCGCCCTTGGACTAACGGATGGGGTTAGGGAAAGACTGCCAGCAAGTCCTCGTCGGATTCGCGCCGGCGGGTCAGGCGGGCCTGACCGTCCGAAACCATCACGACGGCGGGCCGGCCGACCATGTTGTAGGTGCTGGCCATGCTCATGTGATAGGCGCCGGCTGCCGGCACGGCGATGAGGTCGCCCCGGCGCAGCGGCGGCAGCACCGTGTCGCGCAGCAGCACGTCGCCGGACTCGCAGTAGCGGCCCGCCAGCGTCAGGGTTTCGGGTGGACCGTCGCCGGTTCGGTTCGCCAGCAGCGCGGCGTACTTGGACTGGTAGAGCGCGGGGCGCGGGTTGTCGGCCATGCCCCCGTCGACCGAGACGTAGGTGCGGACGCCGGGAATGTGCTTGACGGTCCCGACGGCGTAGAGCGCCACCCCGGCGCGCGCCACGATCGAGCGGCCAGGCTCGATGAGCAGCCGCGGCGGGTGGGGCAGCTTGCGAGCGAGCACGGTTGACGTGATGGCCGCGACGATGTCGGCCGGATCGGGCGGATCGTCGTCCAGCGTGTAGCGCACGCCGCCGCCCCCGCCCGGGCTCAGGTCGCGCAGGTCGAGGCCGTGAGCGGCGCGCATGTGCTCGGCAAAGTCGAGCGTGATGTTGACGGTGTCGGCGTAGGGCTCGGTGTCGAAGATCTGGGACCCGATGTGGGCGTGGAGGCCCATGACGTCGAGATTCGGCGCGCGCATGGCTCGCGCCACGGCTTCCTCGGCGGCCCCCGAGTCAAGCCCGAGCCCGAACTTGCTGTCCACGGCGCCGGTGCGGATGTAGTCGTGTGTATGCGCTTCCACGCCCGGCGTGAGCCGCAGGAGCACCTGCGCCGTTTGGCCGCGCCGCCGTGCCAACTCGTCGATGATCTCGATCTCTTCGAGCGCGTCGACGACGATGCGCCCGACGCCAAGCTCCAGCGCCAGGTCGATCTCGCGCGGCAGCTTGTTGTTGCCGTGGAGCACCACGCGCTCGAGCGGCAGTCCGGCGGCCTGGGCCACCCGGACTTCGCCCGAGGAGACGGCGTCCATGCCCAGGCCCTCGGAGGCCGCCACCTGCAAGAGCGTGGGATCGACGTAGGCCTTGCCGGCGTAGAGCACCAGTGCGTTGGGATAGGCGTCCGCGAGCGCGCGGGTGTAGCCCCGGCAGGCCGCCCGCAGGGTCGCCTCGTCGTAGATATAGAGCGGCGTGCCGAACTCCCGCGCCAGCTCTTCGCAGCTCGCGCCGCCGATGACCAGTGCGCCGGCGTCGTCGCGGGTGGTGTCGAGCGGGAATACCTGGTCGAGCAGGTCGTGCTCGGACGAAATCACAGGGATCGTGCTCGGGCGAGACTGTTTGGGTAGGTCCTCGTCATTCCCGCGAAGGCGGGAATCCACCCGTTTGCAAACTTGGCGCCACTGAGGTCGTAGGGCTGCCCCTTAGATTCCTCGCTGCGCTCGGAATGACAGATTGGTGGCCTTCCGCCGGGTGTCCCAGGCCGCGTGCCCGGTGTCCCCGGCCGCGTGCAGCCTGGGATCGGCGACATTCGAGCGGTGCGCGGCGTCAAGTTGTGGGTGCGAGCGCGCTGCGCGTGACGTGGAGTTCGTCCTGGCGCTCGAAGGCCTCGTTGATCTCGTGCAGGGGATAGGTGTGGGAGACCACTCGGTCGAATGGCAGCTTGTCGACGTTGTCCGACACGAAGTCCAGCGCCTGCTTCAGGTCCCGCCAGCGGTAGTGGGCCACGCCCAGCACCGTGATGCTCTTGAAGACGATGGTCGAGGGATCGAAGCTCGCGGTGTGCCCGACGCAGACGTTTCCGATTTCGACGTAGCGCCCGCCCGGCGCGGTCATGGCGACGCCCTCCGGGAACACCGCGGGATGTCCCACGAGCTCCATCGTCACGTCGGCTCCGAGCCCGCCCGTGAGCTCCTGGACGCGTGCGACGCGGGCCTCGGGGGTCGGGAATTCGCGCATATCGACCGTCTCGTCCGCGCCGAATGCCTTTGCCAGCTCCAGGCGTTCCGGCACGCCGTCGATCACGATCACGCAAGCCGCGCCGCGCGCCTGGGCCACGGCCGTGGCGTAGACGCCCAATCCACCCGCGCCCTGGATCGCGACCGTCTCGTTATTGGTCTGCCCGGCCCGGTCAAGCCCCGAGACCACCTGGCTCAGGGCGCAGTTCACGCCTGAAATGTGATGGTCCGACAGGTGATCCGGCACGCGAAAGATGGAGTGGTTGGGAAACAGGTAGTAGTAGTCGGCGAACGTGCCGCGAAAGTAGGGCCACTCGTCCAGCAGCGTCATCCGATTGGTCTGGCGCGTCGGGCAGGCGTAGGTATGCCCCTTGAGGCAGTTCGCGCAGCGCATGCACGGGTGAAAGAACCCGAAGACCACGCGGTCGCCTTCGCGCAGCGGCTTACCGGCGGTGTCCACGGTGAGACCGGCGCCCAGCTTGGCGATCTCGCCGGTGCCTTCATGCCCCAGCGTGCCCGGGAGGTTGAAACCGCGCGCGACCAGGTCCGTGTCGCCGCGCCAGTAGTGCATGTCGGAGCCGCAGACGTTGGCGAGCCGCATGCGAATGACCGCGGCGCCGGGCTCGGGGTCCGGGACGGGAAACTCCCGCAGGTCGAACGGCTCGCGGATGCCGTTGAAGACGGCAATTGCGCCGGTTTCAGACATGGTGGGTAAGGCTGGTTCGCTGGCCCGTTCAGACTACAGCAACGCCCGGCGCGGGTGCCTGACGGTCGAGTCGCCGCGTCCTATTCGCGTGGCGCGACCGCCGTCTCGTACGCTGCCCTCGCCGTCGCCGGCAGCGTGAGGCGTCCATGGCCTGGGTCCAGATATCCGCTCGAATCTTCCGCTGGACCGACACCTGCAACGTCTACTGCGTGACCTCGGGCGACCGCGGCCTGCTCATCGACGCCGGATCGGGCGCGGCCGTCGACAACCTCGACGAAATCGGCGTGCGGCAGGTCGAGTGGGTGCTGCACACGCATCACCATCGCGATCAATCGTGGGGCGTCCAACGCCTCAAGGACCACGGCGCCAGGGTCGCGGTGCCCGAGCACGAGCGGCATCTCTTCGAGCAGGTCGAGCTGTTCTGGCAGCACAAGCGCGTCTACGACAACTACAACGACCGCAACACCTTTTTCTCGCTGGCGGAGAACGTGGCGGTTGACGCCGACCTGGAGGACTACGAGACGTTCACCTGGCGCGACGTGGAGCTGGAGATCATCCCTGCCAAGGGCCACACCCACGGCAGCAGCATGCTCATCGGCCAAATCGACGGCCGGCGCGTGGCGTTCACCGGGGACCTGCTATGCGCCGGCGGTGTGCTCTACCAATATCACGCGCTGGAATACGGCTACGCCGATCAGCAGGGCGCGCTTTTCACCCTGGAGTCGCTCCAGGCGCTGCGGCGGCACGCGCCCGATCTGGCGCTGCCGTCGCACGGTGATCTGATCGAGGACCCGGTCGGTGACTGCTCCCGGCTGGAAGAGCGGCTGATGGCGCTGGCGCGTCTCGGCGCCGGGATGCGCTTTCTGGGCCGCGACGGCGGGCATGGGCTCGACCTGCTGCCCGACCCGAAGTTCATCCAGGTATCGCGGCACCTGCTCTGGGGCGGACCGCACACCTGCTCCAACTTCTACGTCCTGCTCTCCAAGAGCGGCAAGGCGTGCTTCATCGACTACGGGCACTCGTTCTTCGCGCACATGGGCGTGTCCCAGGAGCGTGAGGACGGTGACACGATGCGCTTCGTCGTGCACCACCTCGACGAATTGCGGGACACCTACGGCGTGCACGAGATGGATATGGTGCTGGTCACGCACATTCATGACGACCATACGGCGGGCATTCCCTACCTGGTGCGGCACGAGGGCGCGCGCGTCTGGGCGCTCGACGAGGTGGCGCAGGTGCTGGAAGACCCGGCCGGCTGGTGCAGCACGCCATGCACGATGCCGACTCCGATTCCGATCAAACGCAAGCTGCGCGACGGCGAGCGGTTCCAGTGGGAGGAATTCGAGTTCGAGGTCCACCACGCGCCCGGCCAGACGGAGTTTCACTCGGTCCTCGCCACTCACGTCGATGGGCAGAAGGTGGCCTTCACCGGGGACAACGTTTTTCTGGAGCTGGCGCCCGGCATCACCGGCGAGATGACCGCGCAGCTCTATCAGACCACGGTGCTGCGCAACAGCTTGCAGCTGTGGATGCATCGTCGTTGCGCGGACGTGATGGACCTGGTGCAGCCGGACCTGGTGTGTCCGGGGCATCGCGAGCTGATTCCGTGGGACTCTCGGCGCGCGGCGGAGTATCGCGACTTCATTTCCCGCAAGGAGCGCGTGGTGCGGGACTTGCTGGACGAACCCGCCGACGAAGGCGTCGACCTCTGGTGGGCGCGGCTGGTGCCATATCTGCGCCAGGTCGAACCCGGCGAGTCGTGCAGCTATCGCCTGCTGCTGCGCAACAACGCGGAACGGGCCGTGCGTTTGGAAGCGTGCCTGCTGGTTCCCGACGGATGGCGCACGAGCGAGGCATTTGAGTCCCTGCACCTTGATGCCGGAGCCCGGGGCGAGCTGACGCTTACCGCCACGGCGCCGGCGAATTCGGACATTCGCCGCATCCTCACGGCCGAGATTCGCGTGGACGGCGAAACCCGCGGCCCGGTGGCCGAAGCGCTGGTGACCGTGGGCGACGGCGCCCGGTAACCGGTGTAAGAGTCCCTTGCGACACCCGTCCGTCATTCCCGCGAAGAGCCTGCCCCGTACGCGATACGGGGCGGGAATCCACCTCTGCCAAACCTGGAATCGCTCCGGCTGTATTCCACACTTCCCGTATCTGACGTGGCCACTCAAGAGACTTTGCAAGAAAAGGAGAACACCATGCGCGTGATGATGATGGGATCGGGCGGAGTTGGCGGCTTTGTCGGGGCTGGGCTATTCGACACCGGCCACGACGTGACATTCGTGGCCCGAGGGGCGCATTTGGAGGCCATTCGCGAGCACGGATTGTGCATGCTCAGCGAAGACGGCTCGCGCCGCTTCCTCCAGGTCGGCGTCGTCGAGCGACCGGGGGATGCCGGGGCGACGTTCGATCTGGTCGTCTTCGCGGTCAAGGCTTACGACACGCAGTCGGCCGCCGAGTTGCTGGTTCCCGCGGTCGGCGACGAGACCGCGGTGCTCACGCTGCAGAACGGCATCGACAGCGTGCCGATGCTGTCGTCGGTACTGGGCGCGGAGCACGTGATCGGCGGCGCCACCTGGCTCACGGCGCACATTGCCGAGCCGGGCGTCATCGAATACCAGGACGCGCTGGTGCGCGCGGCCATCGGCGAGCCCGGCGGCGGGACTTCCTATCGCGTGGAGACCATTGCCGAGGCCCTGCGCGGCTGCGGCATCGAGACCGAGGTCAGCGACGACATCAACCGGATCCTGTGGAGCAAGATCGTGCTGCTGTCGGTCCACGGCGGCATGAGCGCCGCCTGCCAGTTGCCGCTCGGCGACATCCTGTCCACCGAGGGCATGGAGGATCTCTACCGCAAGATGTTCAATGAAGCGGCCGCCGTGGGGCGGACGCTGGGCGTGGACCTGCCGGCGTCGACCAGCGACGACCTGGTCGCCCTGCTGCAATCCGCCCCGGCCGACAACACCACCTCGCTCCAGGTCGACTTCGGCCACCAGCGCCGCGTCGAGCTGGAGTACCTCACCGGCGCGGTGGTCCGCCGCGGCCGCGAGGCCGGCGTGCCCACACCGGCGCTCGAAGCCATCTATCTCTCGCTCAAGGCGAAGGCTCGGGCGTTCGGGGGGATTTAGACGACGGCGGTCTCGCGGGGTCTGGGCGTCTCGGCAATTCGTTTGCGCGGCTGATCTTTCGTCGTACCCAGGTTCCGGCGCGGGCGGTTCCGTAACCGATCAGGGCGACGGCGATCACGAGCCGAGGCCAAACAAATCGGCCCAGGGCTCGGGTCCCCCGTCCAAGCGCCGGCACACCGACGCGGGTGGCCCACCAGAGCACGCGGATCAGGTGGCGAGCGACGACGCCGAGCGCCCACACAAGGGCGGCGAGCGCGCGCTGGAGTCCGCGGGCCGCAAGGCGTGCAGCACGGCCAACCGTGCCGAAGACCGCCAGCACCAACTTTCCGATCATGCCGGCCGCCCCTTCTCAAGCATGGCCACAATGACAGCGGCGAACCGGATGGTACCCGACACCAGGGCCGCAACCAGCTTGGCGTGACCGCGGCAGACTGTCGGGAACGCCCCGCCCGGCGGTGTACAATGCGACATCCCTTGGCCGGTGCCTTGGGCGTGCGCGTGGTGAGGCCGAGTACGCGCATCGTGGACCACGGCCCTGTGGAACGCTCAGATGCCCCGACGCGGTGATCGACTTGTCATAACGCTCGAATGCACGGACTGCGGCTCTCGCGGCTATGTGTCGAGCAAGAACCGGCGCAACGACCCGGATCGGATGGAGCTGAGCAAGTATTGCGCGCGCTGCCGCGAACATCGACGCCATCGTGAGACTCGTTAGAGAACAATCCAACCGGACGCCCGCCCGCGGCAGCCGCACACGGCGCCGCACGGCGCCGCCGAGCCGCTTGAACCGCCTGCCGGGCATGGGCTTCATGCGCGACGCCTACGCCGAGCTGCGCAAGGCGCACTGGCCCACCCGCGAGCAGACGATCCGCCTCACCGGCCTGGTGGTGGCCATCAGCCTGCTCATGGCAATGCTGCTCGGGCTGGCCGATTTCGTGTTCGCCGAGCTTTTCGACGTCGTCGTGGCTTAGGAGGGGATAGTCGTGGCTACATCGCCTGAACCTGCCGGGACCGTGACGACCGCCGCGCGCGACGAGGCCGGTTGGTTTGTGATCAACACCTACTCGGGCTACGAGGGCAAGGTCAAGGACAACCTGGAGCACCGCGTGGTCTCCATGGACGCCTCCGACAAGATCTTCGACGTGATCGTGCCGACCGAGGAAATCGAAGAGGTCAAGCACGGCCAGCGCCGCCGCGTGAAGCGCAAGATGTATCCCGGCTACGTGCTGGTGCGCATGGTGCTGGACGACGAGTCGTGGCTGGTGGTGCGCAATACGCCGGGCGTGGTGAACTTCGTCGGCTCGGGCAATCGCCCAACGAGGCTGCCGCCCGAGGAAGCCGACGTGATCTTCAAGCAGATGGAGGGCGAGACTCCGCGTCCGGAGGTCCGCATCCAGGCCGGCGAGCGCGTCAAGATCATCGACGGCCCCTTCACCGATTTCTTCGGCACGGTGGACGAAGTGCTCGACGAGAAGGAGCGCTTGCGCGTGCTTGTATCCTTCTTTGGCCGCGAAACCCCGGTCGAGCTGGACTTTCTCCAGGTGGAGAAGCAGAGCGGCGGGCCGGTGGCCGGGGCCGGAGGCTAGGCTCGAGACAACATGGCACGCAAGGTCCGATCCATCGTGAAGCTGCAGCTTGCCGCCGGGCAGGCCACTCCGGCGCCGCCGGTTGGTCCGGCGCTGGGCAGCCACGGCGTCAACATCGTCGAGTTCACCAAGCAGTACAACGAGCGCACCAAGGACCAGATGGGCTCGGTGATTCCCGTCGAGATCATGGTCTACGAGGACCGCTCGTTCACCTTCGTCACCAAGACGCCGCCGGTGTCCGATCTCCTGCGCAAGGCCGCCGGGGTCGAGAAGGGCGCCGCCATTCCGCATGAGGAAGTGGTGGGCACCATCACCCGGCGTCAGCTGCGGGAAATCGCCGAGACCAAGATGCCGGACCTCAATGCCTACGACGTCGAAGCCGCCGAGCGCGTGATCGAAGGCACCGCCCGCAGCATGGGCGTTCTGGTGGAGGGCTAGCCATGCCGCGTCACGGCAAGCGCTACCGGCAGGCGGCGGAGATGGTGGATGCGGAAGCCAGGCTTTCGATTTCCGACGCCGTCGACCAGCTGGTGCAGTTCCCGCCCGCCAAATTCGACGAGACCGTCGAGCTGCACATGCGGCTCGGCGTGGACCCCACTCACCAGGATCAGCAGGTGCGCGGCACGCTGTCCCTGCCGCACGGCACGGGGCGGTCGATCCGGGTGATCGCCTTCGCCACGGGCGACGGCGCCACTGAGGCACGCGAGGCGGGGGCCGACGAGATCGGCACGGACGACCTGGCCAAGCGCATCCAGGGCGGATGGCTCGACTTCGAGGCGGCGGTCGCCATGCCCGACACCATGCGCATCATCGGCCCGTTGGGGCGGATTCTCGGTCCGCGCGGGCTCATGCCGAACGCGCGCGCGGGAACCGTGACCAACGACGTGGGCCGGGTCGTCAAGGACCTCAAGGCCGGGCGCGTCGAGTTTCGGGTCGAGCGCTTGGCCAACATCCACGTGCGCGCCGGGAAAGTGTCAATGGGCGCCGCGGCGCTCAAGGAGAACCTCGCCGCGATCGTCGACGCGATCGTGCAAGCGCGACCTGCCGCCGCCAAGGGCACCTATCTGCTCTCGGCCACGCTGACCACATCCATGGGTCCGGGCATTCCGATGGACGTATCCCACATTCACGAGGAGGCCGCGGCGCTGGCCGCCTGAGGCGCCCAGCACACCAGTCACAACCCTTTGCCGTCAGCCGAAGACTGCGGGTGCGATGCATAAGCTCCCCCCTGGGGACGCCCGCCGAGGCGCGAATGACCACGCGAGCGGCGCGTGTCACGGTGCGCCGCCTGGCGATGCGGCACGAGGTCATTCACGGAAAGGACGTTGACACGCATGGCCACCAAGGCCGAAAAGGTCGCAATCGTCGATGAGCTGGGGGCGGCGCTGACCGACGCGCCGCTGAGCATCGTTGCCGGCTACTCCGAGCTCTCGGTGTCCGACATGCAAGAGCTGCGGCGCCAGATGCGCGAGACCGGCGCGACGTTTCGCGTGGTGAAAAACTCGCTGGCGATCCTGGCGGCGCGCCAGAGTAACGCCGGAGACCTGGAGCCGTTCTTTCACGGCCAGACCGCGTTCGCGTTCAGCGGCGAGGACGTCATTGGAACCGCGCGCGCCTTGCGAGGCTTCGCCGCCGCCAATCCCAAGATGGAGATTCGCGGCGGTGTGGCCGAGGGCCAGACGCTCGACGTCGACCGCATCGCGCGACTGGCCTCGCTCTTTGGGGTCGAGCAATTGCACTCGGAGTTGGTTTGGTCGATCGAAAGCCCGATTTCCGGCCTGGTCCACACCCTGGCCGGCACGATTCACGGATTGGTTTACGCGTTGCAGGAGCGCGTCGAACAACTGCAACCACACGCGGAAGGAGCGTGACGGATGGCCACGATAAGCAAGGACGACATTCTCAGCGCGATCGACTCCATGACGGTGGTGGAGCTCAGCGAGCTGGTGGAGGCGCTGAAGGAGAAGTACAACGTCACCGGCGCGCCGATGGCAATGGCCGTGGCGCCCGCGGCCGACGGCGCCAACGGCGCGGCGGCCGAGGCGGAGCAGACCGAGTTCACCGTGCACCTGGAGTCTTCCGGCCAACAGAAGATCCAGGTCATCAAGGCCGTGCGCGAGATCACGGGACTTGGCCTGCGCGAGGCCAAGGGCGTGGTCGACGCGGCGCCGGGTCCGGTGAAGGAAGGCGTCTCGAAGGACGAGGGCGACCAGATCGTCGCCAAGCTTGCCGAGGTGGGCGCCACCGCCGAGTTGCGCTAAGCCCTTCCCGGCGGCTTCGGGAGGCCGTCCATGGTTGACGCGGTTGTTGTGGCCCATGGCAGCGGCGCTCGAGCGCGCCGCTGCATCAATGCGCTGCGCCACAGCTCCCAGCCGCCGGGGCGGATTGTGCTCGTCGACACGTCGGGCGACAGCGCCGCGCTGGCGTCGTTTTCGGACGACGAGCCGTGGCTGCACGCCATCGCGCGCCCGGACAACCCCGGCTATGGCGCGGCCGCAAACGACGGCATCGCCGCCACCGACGCGGCCTATGTGCTGGTCATGAACGACGACGTGTACGTCGACCGCGACGCCATCGAGCACCTCGTGAATCACGCGGAAGCGGCGCCCGACGTCGCGTGCGTCGGCCCCGATTTCAGGAACCTTGACGGCTCGCCGCAGGAGGGCGCGTTTCGCTTTCCCGGCGTGGCGCAAGCCGCCATCGACGCCTGGCCCGCGCCGGCGTGGCTGCGGCGCGGGCGGCTCAACGGGCGCGTGGCGGCGGATGGCGTCCCCGTGGACATCGACCACCCCCTCGGCGCCTGCATGTTGTTGCGGCGGCTGGCCGTCGACCTCATCGGCGGCTTCTCGCCGGAATACTGGATGTATTGCGAGGAGATTGACCTCTGCCGGCGGCTCAAGGACTACGGCTGGCGCGTGGCGCAGGTGCCGGCGGCGCGGGTGTGGCACGTCGGCGGCGCCAGCACCGGCGAACAGCCGGATCGCATGCTGGCGCAGCTCTACCGGAGCCGCGTGCGCTGGTACCGCACGCACACGTCGCCGCCGGTGGCCACGGCGGCGCTGGCGGCCATGCGCTGGGGGCTGCGAGCCCGCTCGGCCATGGATGAAGCCGCCGGCCGGTCGGTGACGGGCGTTGCCGGCGCGCTGGCGGCCCTCGACGAGTCGTGAGTCGCCCGGCGCCGCTGAGCGCGATCGTGATCGCCGCGGGTGAGGCGGCCAACATCGAGCCGTGCCTGCGGACGCTTGCCTGGTGCGACGAGTGCCTGGTCATGGACGCGTTCAGCGCCGACGGCACGCCGTCGGCGGCTCCCGCTGGGACCCGCGTGGTCGAACGCCGCTTCACCACGTTTGCGGCCCAACGGCAGGACGCCCTTGCCCGCGCCGCCTACGACTGGGTGTTTTTCGTCGATGCCGACGAGCGCGTGTCCGACGAGCTGGCCGCGGAAGTGCGCGCTCGCGCGGGACGCGAGGCCCATGCGGCCTATGACGTGCCGCGGCTGAATCGAATCTTTGGCCACTGGATGCGCGGAAGTGGATGGGCGCCCGACCATCAGTTGCGCGTGATGGACCGTCGCCGTGTGAGCTACCCCATCGAGCGCGCGGTGCATGAAGTGCCCGACGTCGACGGGAGCATCGGGGTGATCGAGGCGCCGCTGGTTCACCACAGCTATCGCACGATCCGCGAGTTTCGCCGCCGGCAGCGGCGCTACGCGCGGATGCAGGCGCACAGCCTCTACCAAGCTGGCGTACGGCGACGCCGCACGGCGGTCGTGGCGCAGCCCTTGCGTGAGATTCGGCGTCGGCTGGTCGAATACAACGGCTACCGTGACGGCTGGGTGGGCGTGCAATTGGCGCTGCTGATGGCCGAGTACGAGTGGCGCCTGCAGCGCGGACTGGCCCGGTGCTGGCGCCGCGGCGCCGCGACGGGTTGATTCGCGCCATGCGGGCATCCGCGGTTGTGGTGACGCACCAATCGGCGGGTCACATCGGCGCGTGCCTCGAGGCGCTTCAGGCTGACAGCGATGGCGAGCTCGAGATCATCGTCGTCGACAATCGGTCGAGTGACGGCACCGCCGAGCAGGTGCGCCGGAAGTTCCCAACGGTAACGCTGCGTGTCACCCACCGAAATATCGGCTACGGCGCCGCCGCGAACATCGGCATCAGCCTTGCCACCAGCGACCCCATCCTGGTCCTCAACGCCGACGCGGTCGTCGAGCCGGGAGCGATTGCGGCGCTGCGGGACCGATTCGAGGCCGAGCCCAGCCTCGGGTGCGTGAGCCCCGTCCACCTGGACGCCGACGGCGGAAGCCTTTCCCCGGCCCGCGCGTTTCCTTCCGTCGGCGCGGCGATCGCTGACGGCACGATGCTGGAGCGCTGGCTGCGAGGCTCGGCCGTGCTGCGGTCCTACAACCGTGACGCCGCCCCGCCCGACGCGACCCCGGATTGGCTCGACGGCGCCTGTCTCGCGTTCCGCGCTCGCGCCTTGCGCGATGTCGGCGGATTCGACGCGGGGTACTTCATGTATTCGGAGGAGCTTGATCTGCACCGGGCGCTGCGGACGGCTGGATGGACCTGCGCCGTCGAGGATGCCGCGCGTGTGCGGCATGTGGGCGGCGCATCGGCGGGACGCGATCTTGTGGCCCGTGAGCGAAATTTCTTCCGCAGTCGCTATCGACTGGCGGGCAAAATGTGGGGGCGCCCCTTCGCCGTGTTCCTGCGCCTATTCGTGGCCCTCGTCAATCTTGTGAGGCTGGCCGAGCAGCTCGTGCGCTTGCTGCTCGGTCGCGGTTCGCCCTCGCCGCGCGTGGAGGCCAGCCGCATCGCACGCGTCACGCTGTGGCAGTGGTTCGGCTGGCGCCGCTAGTGGTGGTGACGGCCGACCGCCTCACGCCGAAGAGCCGGCGCTAGTGCCCGCGCCGACGCGCCGGATTCTCTTTGTCACCGCTGAGTTTCCGCCGCGCCGCGGCGGGATCGCCGATCACGTGATCCGCCTGCGCTCCTCGCTCGAGGATCTCGGTGCGCGCACCTATGTGGCCACCGAGGCCGTGCCGCAGGACAGCCCCGTCGATCGTGTCTATCGCCTGGCGCCGAACCCCTGGCCCTGCCAGATCGTCAACGTTCTTCGGCTGGTTAGGCGATTCCGGAACGACATCGTGCATATTCAATACCAGGCCGGGGCCTTCGACTCGGCGCTGCAAGCGCCGCTGATGCCCTGGGCGCTGCGCCTGATGGGATATGGCGGCCTGGTCGTCGTCACGTTTCACGACCTGGGAGAGCCGTTTGTCTTTCCCCGCGCCGGCCCGTTGCGCCGACGCGTCGTGGACCTCCTGCGTGGCTGGGCGGACGTCTGCATTTACGTCGACGCCCTCGATCGCGCCTGTGTGAGCGCTCGCATCCCGGGCGAGTGGCGTCGATCCCAGTTCATTCCGGCCGGGCCGACCATCGAGCCTCCCGCGACGTTGGGATCGCGGGAGGAGGTTCGCCACGCCCTGGGATTGCCGGCGGACGCCTTTCTCGTCGGGTTCTTTGGCTTCCGGCAGGCGGGAAAGGGGCTGGAGCCGCTGGCGTCCGCGATGCGAAGTCCGGCAATGGCGGACTGCGGCGCGCGGCTTGCGCTGATCGGCGGCGCAGGCCCCGATGTCAACGCGCGACGGGCGGCGGCCCAGGTGCCGCCGTCAACGTTCGCCGGCGTCGACGTGTTGGAGCCCGGCTACCTGGAAGCTCCCGAGATATCGCGGTGGTTGCGCGCCTGCGACGTGGCGGCTCTGCCCTATGACGACGGACTTTCGACGCGCCGCGGGTCGTTCATGGTTGCCGCGGCCCATGGACTGCCCGTGGTAACGACGACCCCCGTGCGGCCCGACCTGCTGGATGTGCGCCCCGGCGAGGTGGCGTTCACGCCGGTGCGAGACCCGGAATCGCTGGCGGCGGCGCTGGTTCGCGTTCGAGACGAACCCGAGTACCGATCGACGCTCGAGGCGGGATCGCGCGCCGTGGCTCGCCGCTACTCCTGGCGCCGCATCGCACGTCAGACGCTCGATGCCTACGGCGGGTAGCGTCGGCACAGCTGCCGCGACGCTGGTCCGAGAGCGGCGATTGGCGCGCCTCCTCACCCCCGAGGGAGCGGTGCTGCTGCTCGTGGTGCTGGGTGCCGGCCTGCGCCTGTGGAATCTGGAGGGACTGGGCGACTTCGACTTCGACGAAGTTGCCGCCATCTGGTACGCGCGCGCCGGTTTGCTCGATATCGTGGCCGATCTGGCCGCGGCGCCGTTCGAGCACCCCCCGCTCTACTACATGGGGCTGCACCTGTGGATTGGCTGGTTTGGCGAATCCGAGCCGATGGCGCGGGCCTTCTCGATCACCTTCGGGCTGCTGCTAATCCCCGCGACCTACCGCCTGGCCCGTTGCTATGTCTCGGCCTGGCCCGCGGTGGTCGCCGCGGTAGTCGTCACCACCTCACCGCTGCTGGTGTTCTTCAGCCGCGAAGCGCGGATGTACGCGCCCGCGGCTCTCTTCGCCGTGCTATCGCTCTGGCTGTTCGAGCGTGCCATGCGCTCCGGTCGGCGGCGCGATTGGCTGGGACTGGCCATCTGCGTCGCGGCGGGTTGCTACGTTGATTTCACCGTGGCGATCGCGGTCTCCGCCATGGCGCTGGCCTTGCCCTGGCATTGGCGGCGGCACCGCCGCCGCGTGCTGGTCTTCGTCGCCGTGGGCGCCGCGATCCTGGCCGCAGTCCTGCCCTGGCTGATCCTGGCGCGCGGGCTGCACGACAGCCTGCCGGCCTTTGGAACCGGCGATCTCGCGCCGGGATTGCTGGTCGAGATTGGCCGCATGGCGTGGCTCGATCTGCTGGTCGGCAATGAGGAGGTGCGCAGCGGGCGGCTCGCAACCGCATTTGCCGTGGGCGCGGCGTCGCTCGTGGTGGGCGGCGTCGCCGCCGTCCTCCTTCGCCGCCGCGGGGGACTCATGCTCGGATTCGTGGCGTCCGTAGTCGCGTTTCTCGCGCTGTTGCTCATCTTCGACAAGCCGTATCAGCCGCGATATCTCCTGCCGGCGATTCCCGCGATCGGTGTGCTCGTCGCCGCGGCATTCGACGCCGCGCCGCGGGTTCCGTTGCGGAATCTGGCCGCCACGGGCGCCGCGCTGGTGCTATTGGTCGGGCCGGTGGCGGCGAGTCGCGCCTATTTCACCGACTACGTGCGGGGCGACTATCGATCGATCACCACGACCATCGAGACGCTCGCGCGGCCCGAGCGCCCCGGCCTCGCCGAAGGCAAATTCCGCGACGCCGTGGTACTCGCGGGTCCCTGGCAAGGGTGGTTCTGGCGGCACTACTTCCCCGACTTTCTCGACAAGGTCGATGTCTGGCTGTTGCCCGACGAGGTGCCGCCGGCCGTGGATGCGCTGGAGGTCGAACGCAAGCTGGGGCAGGCGTCGCGAAATCACAACCGCGTCTGGGTGGTGCTGGCGGGGCTGGAGCAGGCGGATCCCCAGAAACTCACGGAGAAGTGGCTCACACGCCACCTGTGGCAGGCGCGGTCCGATGTCTACCGCAACGGTGTGCTCCAGTTGTACATGACGCACGTCTACGATTTCGTGCAACGCGAGGGCCAAATCAATGTCAACGATGACTTCGAGATGGCTGAAATGTGGTTCACCGGTCACCGCAAAGACCAGGGGCCGCGGGAGGCGGGCGACGGCATGCGCTTCAGCATCCGCCTGGCGATGCCGGCGCCGGTCGACTACGACTTGCGGATTCGAGTGTGGGTGGAGAGCCCGACCGGCGAGGTCTATTCCAAGGAGTTCCACGCGCAGAACGTCAACGGCCAACGCACCTCGGCCTGGTCGCCCGGCGAGGTCCATGAAGTCCGAACCGGGCTTTGGATTCCGGCCGACGCGCCACCGGGCACCTACCAGACCTTCATGGCGTTTGTGGGGCCAGATGGCGAGGGTCTGCCGGTTACAGGTGAGTTCGCGCTGCGGACCTACGTTGGTCAAAAGGGCCTGTGGCTCGGCCGCACGGTATTCGTGCCGCCGTCCATCGGTGGGCAGGATGGGGCCGAGTCGAGCTGAAGGCGGGCGCCGCGGCCGGCAAGCATTTGCCCTGTACTCGTCTCCCGAGTCGCCGTGCTATGACGGTCGCAGCGCGTCGCGGATCGCGGCAAGCCGAAGCCCGCCGATGACGGTCAGCACCACGAGGTAGGAAGCCATTGCGGCGAGCGCCGCGCCGATCCACGAAAAGTCGCGCAGCAGCACGGCCACCACCGCCGCCACGCCGGCAGCCACCACCGGGCGCGCGATAGGCTCCAGCACGCGACCGAGCAGCCGGTCCCGGCGCAGAATCCAGCCAAGGCCGGCCAGCAGGACGACCTCGCTCCCGATTGTCGTTGCGGCGGCCGCCTCGAACCCCCAGGTCGGCACGAGCGCCAGATTCAGCGCCACGTTGATCAGCGTCGCGGCCAGAAACACGGGGGTGAGCCGCCACTGGCGGTCAGAGGCAATCACGACGTATTGCAACGTCCCGTTGAGGTAGCTCAGCGGCAGGAACCAGATCAGGATCGCCAGCGCCGTGGCGGTTTGCGGCAAATATTCGGACCCCAGCAGGGTTTCCACAACCGGATCGGCGAAGACGAATAGGAGCAGCACGGCGGCCGCGGCAGCCGTTGCCAAGATCCGCCACGCGCGCGTGAACCAACGCGACAACTCCTCCGGGTCGGCGGACGCACGGGCCATGAGCGGGAAGGCCGCCAGCACGATGGCCGAGGGCAGGATGTTGAGCGCATTGAGGAACTTGAACGCCGCGTTGTAGTGCCCCACGATCGCCGTGCCCTGCAGGGGCTGCAGGATGAGGATGTCGATCTGGATGAACGCGGTGGCCAGCAGGCTGTTCAGCATGAGCGGCAGCGCATCCCGCGCCAGGCCGCGCAGGTCGTCCCGCGGAGCGCGCCCGGCCCGATGCAGCAACCCGAATCCAACCGGCCGGCCAATGGCGATCAGGGTGACGCAGCTCGAGATCAGCCCCGCGAGCGCAACGCCCACGACGCCAAGACCGACGGCGAGCAGCAGCAGTCCAAGGCCGGCGGTCAACGCCGAGGTTCCTGCCACCACGAGCGCGCGACGATCCATGCGCTCCCAGGCGCCATAGACGGCCGCATAGGCCTGGTTCACCGCCGTTAACGGCAGTCCCAGCGCCAGCACCGCGGTGGTGAGCAACGCCAGCCCGTCAATGGCGCCGGCGGCCCAATAGATGAGGGCGATGCCGACCATGGCCGGCATGCTGACGGCCAGCAGACGCGCGCGCAGGGCCAGCGCCGACCTGAAGATGCGCTCGAGTCCCGCCGCATCCCTGGCCACGTCCCGCGTGACCAGCGTGCCGAGACCGAAGTCAACGACGACCGCGAAGTAGGCCAGCAGATTCGCCGCGAAGGCGTAGTGGCCGTTGCCCTCCGGACCGATGAACCGGAGCACGACGACCATGAACACCCAGAACAGGGCTCGGTCGATCAGACTGACGGCAACCGGCGTGATGGCGTTCCGCGCGAATCGCCGTTGCTCGGCGGCGTGCGTGCGCGCGGTGGGTCGCGTGAGGCGCCGCGCGGACAGCAGCCCGAGGTACACGGTCGCCGCGATAGCAAGCAGGGCGCCAACGGCAACGAGTCCTATGCCGTTGGCGCCCAGGCTCATGGGGAGGGAGGCGAGTCCGAGCTTCCCGCAGGACCGCTGCCTTGGACGTCCGGACCCGCCGAACATAGATCGCGGCTCGCACCGGAAACGTTGCGCGATTCGGCGCGAATTTTTTTCCCCGCGAGCATGGGAGGCCGCTCCATGGGGCGCCGGGTCCTCATGGGCGGCAGCATACGCGCCCCGGCGTCATGAATCCGCGTCGGACGCCGTTCTTCATGTGACCGTCACCGTGGCGCGCATGCGACCCCGATGGAGCGAAAAGACATGAGCCTGAGCGGCGCGGATCGGCTTGGGTTGGCTCGTTGGGCCGTCGCTAGACTGGCAGCAGCCCATCTTTCCTGCTCCGTGCGCATGCCATGAATCCCCGCCCGTTCGGTCGACGCGCCCTCCTTGCCGGCCTGGCGCTGGCGCCGTTGGCCGGGCTTGCGGCCCGAACGGCATCCGCGCAGGACGATGACGAGCCCTTGGCGGTCGCGCTTGCCACCATCCGCGGAGTGGGCCGCAATTCCTCGCCGTGGGGCGTTGCCGTCGATGACGACGGATTCCTCTACGCGTCGGACTCACGCGGCAGCCGCGTTGTGCGGATATCGCCGGATGGCTTCGAGCTACTGGTTCTCGCCGATCAGGGCGACTCGGCTGGGTCGGTCTCCAGGCCGAAGGGCGTTGCGCTAGGACCCGACGGGCTGATGTACGTGGTCGACGGCGGCAATCGACGCGTGCAAGTCTTTGCGCGGGACGGCGAGTTTCGCAGCCAGTGGGGCGGTCAGGGCAGCGGCTCGGGCCAGTTCAATGCGCCGCGGGGCATTGCGGTCGACGCCGACGGCTTTGTCTACGTCGCCGACGGTTTCAACGATCGCGTCCAGAAGTTTGGGCCCGACGGCTCGTTCGTCACCATGTGGGGCAGCCGCGGCCAGGAGCCGGGAGAGTTCAGCACACCGAACGGCATCGCCGTCGGCCCCTCCGGCCTGGTGTACGTGGCCGATACGTTTCGCGACCGCGTGCAGGTCTTCAGCGCCTCCGGGGAGTTCTGGCGATTCGCCGTGACCGCGCCTGAGGTTCGCAACCCCGTGGGCGTGGCCGTCGATCAGGCGGAGCGGCTCTACGTCACCGAAGAGGCCGATCACCGGGTGGCGGTGTTCGAGCCCGACGGGGTGCTGATTAGCAGGTTCGGCGCCGAGGGCGTCGAGGAGAGCGAGTTTCGATTTCCGCAGGGCATCGCGGTGGACGACGACGGCCTGATCTACGTCGCCGACAGCCTCAACAGCCGCGTGCAGGTGTTCGAGTCGCCGCTCAGCCAGGCAGCGCCGCCACCGGAAGCCGAGGACCTGGCGGTCGGCATCGCGCTGGCCGACGCGGCGTCGAGCCCGCTGCGTCACAGCCTGACCGACTGGCGCGTGCGGCTTGACGGCGAGCTGCTGACGGCCGGCTTCGCCGCCTACTTCAATGCCACCGGCGGCCTGCGACGCTGGGGCTACCCAACGTCCGATCCGTGGCGCGAGCAGCCCGGCGTGATCACGCAGTGGTTCCAGCGCGGCGTCATGGATTGGAACCTCGACACCTTTTCCGGCAAGCGGAAGGTATTCGCCCGTCCGGTGTGGGACCTCATCGGCGGCGGTCTCGGCGGCGCGCCCAATCTCGGCATCGAGCCCAACCTGTTTTCCGATCAGGAGGGCGTGATCGTGGGCACCTGGGGACATCGCGTGTCCAACTTCGCGATCGACGGATCGGTGACCGGGTTCCTCGACTTCTTCGAGCAGTTCGGGGGAGCTTTGGCGTTTGGCGCCCCGCGCACGGAGGCGCGCGTGGACACGGGCGCGCCCGGCACGATCATTGCGCCCGGCGCCGAGCCGGGAGTGATCCGCCAATACTTTCAGAACGCCGTCCTCGAGAGCTGGCCGAATTCCGGCGAGCCGGTGCAACTGCGGCTGCTGGGCGACACCCTGAGAGACCGCCAGTTTCCCGATGGCGCCTGGCGGCATTTGACGCCGTTTCTCGATGCCGAGTTTGTGCGCAGCGGAGAGGCCCGGACCTTTCACCGCGCGGGAGAAGCGGAAGGCTAGCTCGGGTAGTAGGCCTCGCAGTTGTCGGCGATGAAGACGGGCTCGCCGGCGGCGTTTGTGGGGCTCTCCAGCGAGCGTGCGAAGGCGTCGGCCACGAAGTCTCGAATCGCGACCAGATCCGGACGCAGGAGAAATGCGCCGTCCACGCCGGTGATCCACTGCAGCAGCTCGCCGCCGCCGCTGTGGACGGCAAACGAGTGCACCCGTTGCGCAGGCGTGCGAAGCGCCAACTCGGTCAGCGCGGGGAGCTGCTCGAGCGGAAAGTCGGTGCGGAACGCGCCGCCAAGCTCCTCGATCACGGCGGGGATGTTGACGATCAGCGCCGGTGACAGGGCCTGATCCCGCAGGCCGCGCATCACCTGCTGCTGGCGGCAAATGCGGGCAAAGTCGCCCGCCGGGTCGTACTTGCGCGAGCGGCCATAGGCGACAGCCTCGCGACCGTTGAGCGTGTTCAATCCCGGCTCCAGGACCAGGCGAATCTCCTCGTCGGTGTCCAGGTAGACGAACCGCTCGTCGAACTCGCGCGGCGACCAGACGTTCACGCCGTCCAGCGCGTCGATGATGCGTTCCACGCCATAGAAGTTCACCAGCAGGAAATAGTCGATGGGAATCCCGGTGATGTTGTGAAGGGTGGCCTGAAGCGCCTCCATGCCCTGGCGCTTGAAGATCTCGTTCACCCGGGAGGAGTGCGTATCGCAGGCGTCGAGACAAAGATCGCGCGGAATCGAGAGCACGAGAGCCGAGCCGCTCTCGGGATCGAGGCTGACCAACATGATGACGTCCGTGTTGCCTTCGAACGATTCCGCGCGGTCGATCCCAAGCAGCAGGAACGTGACCCGCTGCTCGACCCCGGGCAAGTCGGTCGCGACGGTGGGAAGACGGACGGGTTCGGCGGGGCCTGGATTTGGGGTAGCCGCCCCAGCGGCCGGCGTGACGGCAATTGCGGCCGTCGGCTCCGGCGTCGAGGCCGTCGGGGCTGGCTCGGGCGTAACCGTGTCGGGGGGCACCGGTGGTGAGAGCACGACGGTGGGTGACTCCGCCGCCGGCGAACTCGCGGCGCTGGGCGTGGGGGTGGATGGCGGAGGCGAACTTTGTGCCGTCAAGGTCGGCGTCAGCGCCTCGGGCGGCTCCGGCGCCTCAGGCGGATCGGGCGTTGGCGCCACCACTACGACTGCGGTTGTGGCGGGACCTGGCTCCCGGATTGCGTTGCCGCACGCGGCGACGGCCAGCATGCCGACGGCGGTTAGCGTGAGGACGCGCGCCAGCGTGCGGCTCAATGGCGTGGCGAGCTGGGGAATTGAGATCTCGAGCGGCGCACGATCCTTTTGACCGTACCATCGGCCCGTATGGCGACTGTGCATGTGGAAAGCGGTTTCGGCAGGTGTTCCGTGACTAGCCATCTGGAAATCGAGCCGGGATTTCGGACGGCGTTTCAGGACCGCCTCATCCGCTGGTATCGCGCACATCGACGTGACCTGCCGTGGCGTGAAACCCGCAACCCGTATCACGTCGCGGTGTCCGAATTGCTGCTCCAGCAGACCCAGGCGTCTCGGGTGGCGCCGGTATACCGCGAGTTCGTGCGCCGCTACCCGACGATCGAGGATCTCCATCGCGCGCCTGCCGAACAGGTGGGCGCGCTGACTGATCCGCTCGGCTATCACATTCGGGGCAAATGGCTGAAGGCCATGGCGGCGGTCGTCGTCGCGGACCATGGGGGCCGCATGCCGGACTCGCTCGAAGGCCTGAGGCGCCTGCCGGGATTGGGGCCCTATGCCGCGGCGGCCGTACACACATTCGGCAACGGCAAGCGGGCGCCGCTGGTGGATACCAACATCGCGCGGGTCTACACCCGCGCCGTCGGCCTGCCGACCGAAGGTTCGGCCTACCGCGACACACGCCGGCTCGCGGAGCTTGCCGAGGCGCTGACGCCCGCCCGGCGCTTCTACGACTACGGGCAGGGCCTCATGGACCTCGGCGCCACGGTGTGCACCGCACGAGCGCCGGACTGTCCCCGATGTCCGTTGCGCCGGCTCTGCCGCGATCTGACCGGCGGACCGCCCGTGGCCGTATGGCGCGTCGACGGCGTGCCCATGGCCGCCGAGCGCACGGCGGGCTATCGCGTCGGATCGAGGGCTACCCCTCGTCGAGCGGCAGCGACGGACTCGTGAGGGCCTAGCCCGCGGCGCCCTCGGTCTGCTTTCGCAGCGCGTCGAGGGCCGCCTGCTCTACCTCGGCAACATCCGGGCTGTCGACCAATCCACTCGTGGGGCTGCCGCGATACACCCAGACCGCGTTTGGAGCGTAGGGACCGTAGACCCATGGCTCGGTCGTGGTGAATACGGTTACGGACGGCGTGCCCACGCATGCGGCGAGCTGCGCGGCCGTCGAGTCGTTGCCGACAAACAGATCGCCGCGGGCAATGAGCGCCGCCAGCTGTCCGAAGCCGGTCTGGCCGCTCAGGTCGATCGCCGGCTCGCGCATGGCGGACCGCACGGCGGCATTGGAGCTGGCGTCCGACGGCAGGCCCACCAGCACGACGGTGGCGCCGCGGCGTTCGATCAGCGCGTCGGCCACGCGCGCATAGCCCGCGGCGGTCCAGCGCTTCGAGACGTCCACCGCGCCCGGATTCAAGCCGCCGCCAGGCGCCATGATTACCAGCGGGCGTCCGGGCACGGCGCCGAATTCCTGGTGCAAACGGTCGGCGGCCGCCTCGTCACTTACCGAGGGGCGAAAGTGGCAGCGAACGTCGCCGGTATCGATCCCCATGGCCCTCGCGACCCGCAGGTAGGCATCGACTTCGTGTTCGTCGTCGGCGATGGGAACGCGCGTGGTATGCGCAAACCCGCGTCCCTTGTTGTGAAGGCCGATGCGGTAGGGAATGCGCGCGAGGTAGGGCAAGAGCGCCATCAGCGGCGAGCGGTCCAAAACCACCGCCACGTCAAATCGGCCCTGTCGAAGCCGCCGGATGAGGGCCAGATAGGCCTGGGCGTCATACCGGCGGGGTGTGCCGAGCTGTCCCATGTCGAGCATGTCGTCGATGTGGGGATTGTTCGCGAGCGTCCGGCGGGCGTAGTCGCCGACGGCATAGGTAATCCGAGCGTCGGGGTGGGCCCGGCGCAGGGCGTCGAGGAACGGCGTCGTCCGCAGCACGTCGCCCAGGGCAAGGGGTTTGATGACGACCGCGGAGAAGGGCGAGGGCGGCAGCGCGCGAATGCCGGGTGGCGAGGGACGAATGGCAAGCCCGGCCGCGCGGCAAAGCGCGGTGACCGTATGCGCTCGCAAGCCGTGCCGGCGACGCCAGTCTTTGCTGGGCTCCCAACGCCTCATGGCAGCACGCTCGAACGAGATCGCGCGGTCCGATTGCAGCAACGAGCCTAGCACCGCAAACATCTGCCGTTGGGGGTGCGCCGTACACTTGCAGCATCTCTGCGCTGGCCGTTCCAGCGCGGCCGACACCCTCCGGTGCCTGTCTTCGATTACCGCTGCCGCGACTGCCGGCGGCGCTCCACCAAGCTCTTCAAGACCTTCGCGGCGGTGCATGATCCGCCGTGCCCCCATTGCGGCTCGGATCGGTTGGAACGCCTGCTCTCGCGCATCACCTTTGTCCGCAGCGGTGCAGCGGATGACGGCGCGGGCGATGAGGACTTCTCGGGTATGGACGCGACCATGGAAGGCCTGGACTCGGGTGATCCCCGCAGCCTTGCCCGCATGACGCGGCAGATGAGCGAGGAGATGGGCGAAGACTTGCCCGATGAGTTCGAGCCCATGCTGCGCCGGATGGAAGCCGGCGAAATGCCCGACGACGCCGAGTTCGAAGACGCGGGCGCTGGCATGGACGGCGGCGGCGACGCGTTCGATGAGGACTAGCCTGAACCCTCGACTCCTCGCGCTCGACGTGGATGGCACGTTGACCTGGCCCGGCGTGGGCCCCGATTCAGACGTGATCCGGTCGCTTGGCGACGTCGCCGCGCAGGGCGTCACGGTCGTCGTGGCGACTGGTCGCGGAACGTATGCCACGGCTGAGATCGTGCGCGAGCTGCCGGCAGGCGCCTACGCCGTCCTCAACAATGGAGGCATCGTGCGGCGCGTCAGCGACGGGCGCGTGCTGCGAGCCAGGCACATGACACATGCCGCCGCATCCGCGGTGCTCGGGGTCTATCGCGACAACGGCATGGCCGGCATCTGGGTCGAGTCGCCGTTCGCCGGCGAGCGCTACCTGTGCGACGGCGCGTGGTGGACCCACGCCCCCACGCGGCTCTACCTGTCCACCAAGCTGCCGATCATTCGCCCCATGCCGGGGACGGCGGTAGCCGCGCCGGCCGTCGAGGTATTCGCATTCGGTGACCGTGAAGCGGTGGCCAGCGCCGAGCGCCGCATCAATGACGAATTCGACGACACCGTCTCGACGGTGTCCTGGTGGAGTGAGCGTCTCGGGGCCGGTGGATTGGAATCCCTGCCGGTGGGCGGGACCAAAGCGGAAGCCCTGGCCTGGCTGGCCGGCGAGCTGGGCATCGAGTCTTCCGACGTCGTGGCCGTCGGCGACGACCGCAACGATATTGAGATGCTGCAATGGGCCGGTCGCGGCGTCGCCATGTCGCACGCGCCGCCCGACGTTCAGGCTGCCGCCGACGAAGTGGCCACGGTCGATGGGCCGCCGGCCGTGCGGCAGGTCATGCGTGAGGTGTGGGGCGTTTAGTTGGCTTCCTGCTCCCGCAGCGAGACCTGCGCCTGCCTCGCGTCATTCCCGCGAAGGCCGGAATCCACCCTTCACTGAACCTGGGGCTGATGGCATTTCAACGACCATCCTTCGTCCGACTGGACTTTGCAGAGGTCTGCCAAGGCGGGAATCTAGGTCCGAGCCAACTTTGAAATGGGCGGGCTAGCTTCCAGGCGTGTGGGGAATCTCCGGGTGAGGCAAAGGCTGCCGGCGTGGGAGACCGCGGAGGTGATTGTCAAAAGCGACGAACGACCGGGTGCTAGCATTTTCCCCGTCCGCCGATGTAGCTCAGTTGGCAGAGCGGGGCTTTCGTAAAGCTCAGGTCGTGGGTTCGAATCCCACCGTCGGCTCCATCCTTGCCGCGCCACGTTGGGCGTGTTCGAGAGGCGTCCCGCGGAGCTGGCGGCTCTGGTTGACGCGGCAGACCCACGGCGTAAAGCTGGAGCGTTTGGCGGCGGCGTTCGATAAGGCCGTCCGCGGTTCTGCGAGGAAGCCCAATGCCCCACTACCTGACAACCGCCAGCTACGCGCCCGAGGCGTGGAAGGCGCAGATCGAGAATCCTCAAGACCGCGAGGCGCATCTTCGCTCGCTCATCGAGGGTGCCGGCGGACAGTTGCACGCCTGGTACTACGCGTTCGGCGAGCACGACCTCGTGGCGATCTACGAGCTTCCTGACAATGTGAGCGCTGCGTCCTGCCTGATTGCGGTGGCCGCCGGTGGATCGGCAAGCAAGTTGACCACGACCGTGCTCATTACGCCCGACGAAGGCGCCGAGGCGATTCAGCGCGCCAAGAACGTGGCCTACCGCCCGCCAAGCTAGCGGGCCGGCAGATGTAGCTCAGCTGGCAGAGCGGGGCTTTCGTAAAGCTCAGGTCGTGGGTTCGAATCCCACCGTCGGCTCCAGTTCTTCCCCTGCCGTCAGGCGCCGGCCCGCGCCGCCAACGTGCGCACGGCATACCGCGGAATGTTGGCGTCGGCGGTCACCAGGGTCAGCCCCTCGACCTGCGCCACTAGCATGCGGTCGAAGGGGTCGGTGTGATGCTTTGGCAGGCTACCTGCCTGCTCGGCGTGCACGAATGTGATCGGAAGCTCGCTGAAGCCCGCTGTCTCAACCGTCGCCCTCGAACGCCCGTTTCACCTCTTCCGGCGTCTCGTCGAAGTCAGGCGCAATCCAAACTTGGCCCTTGAGGTCGCCGAGCTTTCGCGGCTTGTTCTGTGGCCGGTAGGGTCCCAGCCGGAAAACTCGCCGCGCGTTGCCATGCAGCACGGCGGCATATGCCGAGGGATCGAGACCGGCGCTGTCCACCAACCCGACCATGAGCGATGGCGAGAGCAGGTCCATGTCAGTGCCAAACATCACGCGACCTGGACCCAGCCGCTCCACGGCCGCGCGTACGGGGTTGTCCTGCGGCCAGGAGCTGGCGTACTCGACATAAAGATTGGGCAGCGAAGCGGCCAACTCCAGCATCCGCTCCCAATCCAGACCGCCGCCGTGGTAGGCCACCACGGTCAAGTCCGGATGTTTGGCCGCGAGCTCCACGATGCCGTCCACCTGCTGCGTTTCAGTGGGCGGATCGAATCCACCCAGCGCCATCACGTGATTCACGACCGGCTTGCCCCGGGCGGCGACCTCGCGAAACAGGGCGGCCATTCGCGGGTCGCCGATGGGTACGCGGGACAGCTGCGTGTGCAGCTTGGCGCCCACTACGTGCGGCTCGGAATACCACCGGTCCATCTCCTCGCACGATCCGGAGACGTCGTGTGGAGTGATCGTCACCAGCGGGCGGATGGTTCCCCTGCCGCGGCTGCCTTCCACCAGCTCTCGATTGCCCCGGCGGAAGTCGTTCGTGATGGCCAGCGCCGAGGACGCGAACGTCTGCTCGACGTTGTACTTGGCCATGAGCCGTTCGAGCGTGGCGATGCCGTGGTTGTCACGGCTGGTGGCGTCGGCATAAGGCCAGGCGCCGTTGTGCGCGTGGATGTCAATGATCGGCACGGTCTCGGGACCCCGCACCGGCGCGCCGAAGGGATCGGGCGAGAGGTTGGGCGTCGCGCGGTCGGCCACCTCGCGGCCCTCGATCAACCGCAGCGCGTTGCCCGCCAGCATGAGGCGGCGGTCCGGCTCGGGCAGGTTGGCGTGCAGCACCAGGTTGAGCGCCGAGAGCGCGTTGAAGGGTGGCCCGGAGGTGCCAAAGAGCACGCGATCGGCGCCGACCTCGGAGGCAATGAGCTCCAGCGTGTCGGGACGGCAGAGCCGGTGACTCTCCAGGTGGACCCGGGGATCGGTCCGCATCACCGTCAGCGCCTCGCCCAGCGTGGCGTAGGTCACGTTGGCGAAAACGATCGTCAGGTCCAGGTCGCCCAGCGCGTGCATGTAGTCCGTCAGCTCGCCGATGGGGTTGCCCAGATCGGCCATCAGCACCAGGCCGGCGGCGGCAATGCGGCGCGCGGCGGCCAGAAACGTCGCCTCGGTTGGCGGCCAGCCGCCCTGTGCGCCGCGAAACGCGCGAAACAGTCGCACGCCGGCGTCGATGGACTCCTCGACCTGATCGAGCGCCCGGCTGCCGGAGCGCGGATCGACCACCGCGGCCGCGGACAGCCCGCTGTGTCCGGCTGCAGCGGCCCGGGCGTCGGCGTTGCCCAGGCCCGCCTCGTGGTAGACCCCGCTGAGCGCCGCGACGTACGTGTGAGTGATTCCCACGGCCGCTGCGCGGTCCACGACCTCCGCCGGAGTCCACGAGGCGCGCGCGAACGGCACGGCGCCAAAGTGCCCGGATACGTCGATGATCTGGTCGGTCATCACGCGTTCCGAGTGGCGAACGGCGCGCGCATTATGCGAGAAAACCGGAGGCGCGCCGCGCGGGGCCTAGAGACGGACGAAGCGCTCAAGCTCCAGCGTAAAGACCGTGGCGCCGCCGACCTCGACCTCGACCGGCTCGGCCAGCAACATCGTGTCGCCCGCCAGCGAGACGATCTGAATCTCGCTGCGGGTGTGGCATTGGCTGGCGATGAGGTCCAACAGGGTCTCGTGGCGGGTGTGCGAATAGGCCACCATGATGGCCTCGCTGGCGCGATGCAGGAATCCGCCGCGCGTCGGAATTCGCGTATGCGCGAAGCCGGCGTCGTTGAGCGCGTTGGATAGGCGCATCGCGTCGGCGTCCTGCACCACGGCGATGGCGAGGCGGTCGTTCGCGCCGGCGGTCATGGCCACGTCAGAGCCTCGCGAACTGGCTGGCCCGCACCACGAACACGATGCCGTAGGCCGAGCCGCTGGCGTCGGCCCCGGCGGCCTGCTGCGCATCTCGCTTGAGCAGTTCGATGACGGCGTCGACCGACGACTGCGCCACGCCGATCACGAAGACTGCGTTTCCGCGTCGCAGGAATCCTCCCTGCGCGGTAATGCGCGTGACGCCGTAGCCCTCGTCCACCAGAGCCTGATTCACGCGGTTGGCGTCGTCGTTGTGCACCACCGCGCATACCAATCGGTCGATCTCGTCAGTCATTGCCGCATCGTGTTGGCCGGGCGCGCCCTTTCACTTTCGCACATGCCAGGGGCAGACGCGGCTAGCGGGGAAGCCTCAGGTGGCTGCTGAACCCGTGGGCATCCGCGTGATAGGGCGAGTCGAAGTAGGTCGAGGTCTTGAACCACTCGTGGCGGCCGTCCGTGGCCTGACGCCGCACCCGATCGCGCAGCGCCTGCTGCTCATCCTCCGGCATCGGCGTGAACGTGCGGGCGATTTCGAGGTCCTGCAGCACGTCGGCGTGGGTGACCGCGCCGCAGGCCAGGGCCGTGATCGGCTGGGAGAGGGCGTAGCGCCGCAGCTCCTGCGCCGTCAATCCGCACTCGGTGATGAACTGCCCGTTGCCGCCCAGCGACTTCATCCCGATGCAGGCGATGCCGCGCCGGTTCAGCTCGGGAAGTATCTCGGCAATGAAGCTGCGGTACTGGTGGTCGAAGACGCTCACGGGCATCTGGCAGGAGTCCCACTCGTAGTCGGCGGCCAGCATGCCTTTGAAAATGTGCGGGCTCTTGTGGCCGGTGAAGCCGACGTAGCGCACCTTGCCCTGCGCCTTGGCGATCTCGGCGGCCTCGACGGCGCCGCCGGGCTCGAATATCCACTCGGGGTCGTTGTCGTAGTTGATCTCGTGGAATTGCCAGAGGTCCAGGTAGTCGGTGCGCAGGCGGCGCAGACTCTCGTCGAGCTGTTCCAGGGCGCCGTCGCGAGTGCGGTCGCAGACCTTCGACATGAGGAAGATGTCGTCACGATGGTCGGGCAGGACCCGGCCGTAGCGGCGCTCGCTTAGGCCCTCGGCATAGTCCCAGGAGGTGTCGAAGAAGGTGACGCCGTTGTCGAGCGCCGTGCGGATGATGCGCTCGGCTTGCTCGTCGGTCACCGTCGGCCGCGAGATGTGGCCGCCGCCGAGAGCGATGATCGACACCCGATCCCGGTGGCGGCCGAATTGACGTGTCGGCAGAGTTGCCGTCGTGCTCTTGGTCATTGACCTGACCTAGACCATGCCCTCGGTCGTGTAGCCCCAGAGGTCGTACTCACCGCCCTTCGCCAGCACCTCGTCCGCAAAGTCCTCCGCATTGTCCCGCGGGCGGTAGCCCAGCTCGGTGACGGCATTGGTGATGTCCCAGTAGGCGCGCGCGTTGGCCGAAATCCCATAGTAGATGCCCCAGCGGATGCCGGGCGCCTCGACCGACCGGCGCACCAGGTTGACCAGGTCCCGGTCGCTCAGCCAGGTGGAGAGGATGCGCGCGCCCGTGTCCCATTCCGGCGGCTTCCGGCGGTACTGGTAGCTGCCGATGCGCAGGCAGACGACTTCGAGACCAAAGCGGTCCGAGTAGTAGCGTCCCACCGCCTCGCCCCAGACCTTGGCGACGCCGTACATGCCGTCCGGCCGGGGCGTGGACTCCGCGTCGCAGCGTTCGCCCACGAGCTCGTACCAGCCGGTGGCGTGGTTCGAGCTGGCGAAGACGAAGCGCTTCACGCCGGCTCGCCGGGCCGCCTCGTAGGCGTTGTAGACGCCCACGACGTTGGGCTGTAGATAGGGCTCCAACTCGTCCGTGTCGTGGTTCGACTTGGCGTGCATGTGGACCACCGCATCCTGCCCGGCGAACGACTCGGCCACCGCGTCGATGTCGTCGAAATCCAGCACGCGAAACCGCGGGTCGTCCTGCGCCTGGCGCGACGTCCCGGTGAGCGTGAACACCCCGTCCAGGTCCTCCATCAGCGTGCGCCCGATCACCCCGGTGGCGCCGGTAACGATCACGTTGGGTCGATTACTCACAGGCGGGGCTCCTTACGGGACGCGGCACGCTGGAACTGCCCCGTAGCGTACCGGTCGCTTGCCAGACGGGCATTTCGGCGTGCAGTCCGGTGCGGATGTCTATTGCCCGGATTGACCGGGAGCGCTGCACGAGGGCATGAGCCGCTCGATCCAGCCAAAGTGGTGCCGCCGGTCGGCGACGATGCGATAGGCGGCATCGACGACGTGCGAAACGACTGGGGCAGCGAGCAGCCGAGCCGCGCCTGGACCCAGGGCCTCGGCCAGCGCCCGGCGCAGCGCCGGACCCGCGGAGTGGACAACTCCGTTGGTCTCCGCGACGTGGAGGGTCGTGCGGCGTTCGGCTTCCGGGAGGAGGGCGAGGAGCGGATCGGCATCGGGCCGGTTGAAATCGAGCAGGACGAGGCGGTTACCTCGATCCAGGCGGCGCATGACCCTGGCGCAGACGCGGCAAAAGGCGCACTGGCCGTCATAGAGGACGACCGGGCGGCCTTCGACACGGCCATCGCGAGACGATGTGCGGGAGGTCACCTGTTCATCCAGGGGACAGGGAATCGAGCGGATCCCTTAGTCCCCCTTCAGTTCCGCGATCTCCTTCGCGCTCAGGTGCGGCGGGTCGCCCGCGGGCGCGTTGCGTTGGATGTCCTGCTCGCTCGATATGCCCACGATGGAGCACGACACCGCCTCGTGGCCGAGCACGTAGCGAATGGCCGTCTCGTGCGGCGGCTCGTCGCGCGCATCTGCCATCGCGCCCAGGCGCTCGCGCAGGCCGGTCAACTGGCGCACGCGATCGCGGAACGACTGGCGGCGGCGCCAGTCGGTGACCGGCAGGCGGTCGATGCCCGCCTCGTCAAGCATCAGGATGCCGCTGCCGAACGGCGACCGCGCCAGCACGCCGGTGCCGCGCTCGGTGGCCAGCGGCAGTACGTGCCTGGCCACGCTGTCGTCCGCGAGATGGAACGGCGACTCCACGACCGGCGCGTCCCACAGCCGGATGGCCTCCGCCGCCGCCTCGGGAGATGCCGACACGCCCCACCAGCGGATTTTGCCGGCCTGTTGCAAGCGCCGCAGCGCCTCGAACGGTTCGGGCTGCCGCACGATTTGCAATGGCGGATCGTGCAGCAGCAGCGCGTCGATGTAGGACGTGCGCAGGCGCCGCAGGGACAGCTCGCACGCCTGCTGGATGCGCGACGGCGAAAAGTCCTGGGGCTCGAAGTCCAGGTGAAGGTCTTGCGCGCCGTCGGAGCCGGGCAGATACCCAACTTTGGTGACGATCACCGTCTCGCCGCGAATGCCCTCCAGCGCCTTGCCCAGCACGGTCTCGCTGCGTCCGCCGCCGTATTGCTCGGCGGTATCGAACGTCGTGATGCCCGCGTCAAAGGCCGCGTGCACCAACGCCACCGCGTCCAGGGAGGCCATCGGGCCCCACGACAAGCCGCCGATCTCCCAACACCCCATGCACAGGCTGCTCACGCGCATGCCCGTTGTCCCGAGATCCCGTTCCGTCATGGCGTTCTCCCGTCCTCGTCATTCCGGCAAACGCCGGAAGCCAGGCCAATGTCTGAAGCGCAAGTCCCGCGTTGCGCGGCGCCGGCGATACCCTGAGCTACTCGCCGCCGAAGCCAAAGCTGTACAGCTCAGCCCCACGCAGGTGGAAGCGCAGCTTGAGGCCGCCCCGCAAGTCGCCCGGCGCGCCGCCCGACCAGGTGAGATTGTGGCGAATGCTGTCGCCCTCGAACCGCTGGCAGGCGGAGCGCTCGAATCCCGGCCATACGTCGTTGTACGGGTCCATCACCTCGGCCTCCACATAGCCGCCGGGCTCGCAGCGGGCGTTGATGAAGAGCTGGCCGCCGGTCGGCCGCACCGGCTTGGTCTCCACGTAGCCCTCGCGGACCGTGGCGTCCAGCGACACGTAACCGTCGTAGCGCAGCGTGGCCAGGCACAGGTGGTGCCCGTTCGCGGCGATGCTCGGGTCGTGGACCTCCGGCACGTCGAGCCCCTGTCCGCTGCCGATGATCCACCAGTCGTGGTGCACGCTGTTGCCGCCGTAGTAGAACCACAGCTCATCCCCGACCACGAGCGGCTGCACGGTCGTCTCGTTGTCGAGTGAGTCGTAGCCGCCCTCGGCGCTACGCGGAATGAACGGCCGGTGCTCGGTGAACCGATGCCACTGGTGCCCGTCGCGGCTGTAGAGCAGGTACAGATCCAGCGTGTCGTCCACCGTGTGCAGCACGTTCAGGATGCCCAGGTGCATCTCGCCCGCGCGCCAGGGCACGAATGAGTAGTGCCCATCGTCCAGGTTGTCCGCCGGGCCCGGCTCGAAGACCAGTTCGGCCGGCGACCAGTTGACGAGGTCCTGGCTCTCCAACCGCCAGACCCGGCGGCGCGTGCCCCAGACTCCCTCGGGCTGGCTCGGCCACACCGGGGCGAACCAGTGGTCGAACTCGGGGTGCCAGGCCTCGCCGGCGGAGTCGCCGTAGCGTCCCCAGAGCACGTATTTCTCGTCGATCGAGTCGTACGTCAGCACCTGGCAGTCCGCGGCCCACTCGGGAATGATCGGGTTGGCGGGATGCCGGGTCCAATCCAGGCCGTTGCCCGACATTGCCAGGCCCAGCCCCATGCCGCGCCTGCCGACGCGGTAGACGTGGACCTTCTTGAACCGGTGATCGTAGTCCGTCTCGATGGGGTCCAGCATGATCGACGGAAATAACGTGGACTCGTCGTTGGCATCCGGCGAGACGATGAGCGTGTTGGTGTCCTGGCCGTCGATGGCGTGGCGACCCAGCAGCGGCTTCTCCCAGGTGATGCCGTCGGTCGACTGCGCGTAGTAGATGCGGCTGCCAAGCCGCGGCACGCCCTTGCTGCCCCAGTAGTTCGGATAGTCCTCGTACCAGCACTTGAACAGGCCGTCCTCCGGATCGCGCAGCACGTTGAACGAGCAGCTGCGGAAGTAGGGCACGACTTCCCACGGCTGGTCGTTCTCGATCACCGGGTTGGCGGGGTGCTTGACCGGGTGGTGGAAGCGGCGGGTGACGTTCTTGACCACCGCGACCACGTCGTCGTCGATGAAGAGCTGGCGATCGGCGCCGATGTCCTTGGCAATCCGATCAGGGGCGTAGGCCAGAAACATGGCGCCTCGCAGGTGGTGGAAGCTACGCCCCAGCGTAGCGTTAGGAAGCGATCACGGGGATTGCCTCGTGGCCGCCGAACGTGCGCGATCGTTCTCTGCGACCCTGCAGGGCGCCACGTTGTTCGCGGGCGCCCTGGCTCTGCGCGCGGTAATGGGGCTTGGCGAGAACCAGTTGAGTGGCAAAATCCCGACCGAGCTGAGCCGCCTAACCAGGCTGACAGAGTTGAGTCTCGGTCGGAACCGGCTAGAGGGAGAGATCCCATCCGAGCTAGCTCAACTCTCCAACCTGGAAGAGCTAAACGTCTCTAGAAATCGGTTGCGTGGGTCGATTCCGCCGACACTCGGCAACCTCGCCAATCTGAGACGGTTGGACGCGGACCAAAACGGACTGACCGGAGGGATTCCGCCCGAGTTGGGCGGCCTCGCCAATCTGAAACATCTCTGGCTTCGTGGCAACCAGCTGACTGGCGAGATTCCACCTGAGCTCGGTCGCCTGGACAACCTGGAATGGCTGCACGTGGCGGGCGGAAACAGATTCACAGGTTGCATTCCGGAGGCGCTGCGAGCGGTACCGACTACGGACTTCAACGAACTCGATCTGCCGTTTTGCGGAGACAACTGAATCTCGCGCACCGCGACCGACACAACATCGCAGCTGGGCCCGGACCCTGCCGCATCTCAAGACTACGGTCTGCTACGCAATCGCCTCCTGCGTCGCGCGGTCGAACAGGTGCATGCGGTCCATCTCGAACGCCAGCTCGAAGGGCTGATTGGCCTGCGCCGTGGTGCGCGGATCGACGCGGGCGACGAATGAGTCCGAGCCGGCGAGCATGTAGAGGATGACCTCGCTCCCCAGCGGCTCCATCACGTCCACCGTCGCCGTGATGGTCGCCTCGTGCGTTACGCCGCCGGCCGCAAACTGCGGGTCGGCGATGTTCTCGGGACGAATGCCGAAAATCACGTCCTTGCCGGCATGGGGCGCGACGGCATCGCGCCGGTCGTTCGGCACGGGAATCCGCAGGGTTTCCGTCTCCACCCACAGGCCGTCCTCGCCCGAGATGCGCGCGTCGAAGAAATTCATCGCCGGGCTGCCGATGAAGCCGCCCACGAACACGTTGCTCGGCGCCGCATAGACCTCCTGCGGCGGCCCAAGCTGCTGCAACACCCCGTCCCGCAGCACCGCGATGCGCGTGCCCATGGTCATGGCTTCCATCTGGTCGTGCGTCACGTAGATCACCGTGGCCTGCAAACGCTCGTGCAGGCGAATCAGCTCGGCCCGCGTCTGGACGCGCAGCTTGGCGTCCAGGTTGGACAGCGGCTCGTCCATCAGGAACACGGCGGGATCGCGCACGATGGCCCGCCCAACCGCCACGCGCTGCCGCTGGCCGCCGGAAAGCGCCCGCGGCTTGCGGTCCATCAACTCGCTGATATTCAGCATGTCGGCGGCCTCGGCCACGCGCCGCTGAATCTCGGCCTTGGGCGTCTTGCGCAGCTTCAGGCCAAACGCCAGGTTGTCATAGACGCTCATGTGGGGATACAGCGCGTAGCTCTGGAACACCATCGCGATGTCGCGGTCCTTGGGCGGCACGTCGTTCACCAGGCGGTCGCCGATGAATATGTCGCCGGCGGTCAGCTCCTCGAGCCCCGCGACCATCCGCAGCGTGGTGGACTTGCCGCAGCCCGACGGCCCCACCAGCACGAGGAACTCCCGGTCCTGGACCTCGATGGACACGTCGTCGACGGCGACAACGTCGCCAAACCGTTTCGTGACGTTATCAAGCGTGACGCTGGCCATCGGCATGCTCCCCGCCCTGCCGATGCCGCGGCGGCGCCACGGTGTCAGGCAAGGACAGAACTGTTCGGCAAAAGCCGTTCCTTACCCCGCCGGTCGCCCAACCGGCCCGCCCGCACGCTACCCAACCGCATCCACCGCGTCAAAGCGGCGGGGTCGGTTCCGACGTCGCCAGCCGGTCGAAGCGCGCGCTGCCGATGCGGCGGATGAAGGTGCTCGCAGCTCCTCATCGCCCGCAATCTCGTTGTCGCCAGCGGCACCCACCTGTCCTCCGCCGCGTGCCGCACCAGCGGAAACTGCACCGTGCCTTATTCAGTGATGCTCGGACGCACCGCAACCGGCCCGCGACTTGAAGAAGCCCGGGCTTAGTCATATTCTTAGTCAAGCACATGTCCAATTCGCCCGAGGAGTCGGCGTTGGCAACGGTGAACGTCCACGAAGCGAAAACTCACCTGTCGCGCCTGCTGGCCCAGGTCGAGGCGGGCGAGGAGGTCACCATCGCCCGCAACGGCACGCCCGTGGCCCGGATGGTGCCGGCGCTCGAGACTGGCCGCCCCCAACCCGACGTATTCAAGGGACGGGTCGTCATTCCCGACAGCTTTTTCGACCCGCTTCCCGAAGAGGAGTTGCGCCTGTGGGAGGGTCGCTGATCCTTTCGCCTTCTGCTCGACACCCACGCGTTCTTCCGGTGGGCCGAGGCTAGCCCGCGGCTTCCACGGGCTGCCCAGCCGCGCCACGACGGCCCCGTTTCGTGAAGAACACCTGTGTTAGTCATATCCTTAGCTAATCTAACGTCCGAGGTGCGCGAGGAGTCGGCATGGCAACGGTGAACGTCCAAGAAGCCAAGATGCACTTGTCCTGCCTGCTGGCGCAGGTCGAAGCGGGTGAGGAAATCACCATCGCCCGCAAAGGCAAGGCCGTGGCCCGGCTCGTGGCGTGCAAGCCGCGGGGCAAGAGGCAATTCGGAGCGTTCAAGGGGAAGATCACAATCGACGACAGCTTCTTCGACCCGCTTCCCGAGGAGGAGTTGCGCCTGTGGGAAGGCGGCTGAATCGTGCGGCTGTTGCTCGACACCCACGCGTTCCTCTGGTGGCTCACGGAAAGCAGCCGCCTATCCGAGGCGGTTCGCGGGAACATCCTCGATCCGTCAAACGACAAGCTGATCAGCGCCGCCTCCGCCTGGGAAATCTCTACCAAGCACCGGCTGGGCAAGCTGCCCGGCGCCGACCCGATCGCCTCCGACATTGCCGGAGCAATTGCCGCCCAAGGCTTCCAAGAGCTGCCGGTGTTTGTCGCCGACGCCGCACGGGCCGGCGCCCTGCCGGCACCGGTCAACGACCCCTTCGACCGCATGCTCATCGCGCAGGCCTTGTCACGCGACCTCGTGCTCATCTCCAACGAATCCACCTTCGACCACTACGGCATTCGCCGTCTTTGGTGAGGCTCGACCCGCCGCTCTAGTCTGCCCGCACGCGAGCGGGCGGCATGCGCGGCGTCAACGCGGCCACGGCGATCCAGTCGTCGTCAGCCGGCGAGGCCAGGCGTGGCCACCACGACCGCGTCCGCCTGCGCGCTGGTTCGCTCGGCCCAGCCCGGATCGGCGGTAAAGAGGAACACCTGCCGCCGCTGGCCGATCTCGCGGAGCACGGCCATGCCGCGGCCGGTGCGCGACGGGTCCCAGTTCACGAACATCTCGTCCATGAACAGCGGCAGCCGCTCGGCGTCCTCGCCCTCCACCTGGTCCACCATCGCCAGGCGCAAGGCCAGGTAGATCTGCTGCAGCGTGCCGCGGCTGAGGGGATGGCCGACGACGACGGGAAAATCCTCGCCGCGGCGCCGCACGTGCAGGCGCACCCCGTCGCCCGTTGAGTCGTCGGCGATCAGCCGGTCGTAGCGCCCGTCGGTGATGCTGGCGAGGTGGGTGCTTGCCGCCTCCAGCAGGGGCGATTGGTGCGCGTCGCGGTAGGCACGCTCGGCGGCGGATATCGCCGACGCCAGCAACGCCAGCCGGTCGTGCGCCCGGTGGACGTCTTCCAACTCCGCTTGCGCCTCCTCGATGGCGCCCTGCACGTGCGCCGGGCCGGGCAACGCTTCCATTGACGCCACGTCGCGGGCCAATCCGCCGCGCTCATCGCGCAGACCGTTCGCTTCCTCCTGCAACTCGTCGCGACGGCGTCGCAGCTCGACGCGGCGGTCGTCCGATAGCTCGATGGCTTCACCCTGCGCCTCCAGCCGGTCGGCCTCGCTCACGCGCTCGCGCCAGTTGGGCGTCTCGCGGTCGAGGTCGGCCCGTGCGCGCTCCGCCTCGGCTCTCGAGGTGCGCGCTCGCTCCAGCCGATCGAGGCCCGCGTCGGGATCGGCGCTGGCGGAATCGAGCTGTGCCAACCGGCCTTCGAGCTGTGCCAGCTCGCCGTCGGCGGCGTCACGCGCATCGTCGACCTGTCGCCGTTCGTCGCGCAGCGTGGCGATCGCCGCGGCGGCGGCCTCGGACTCGCTCTCGGCCTTTTCCGCGGCGTCCAGCAACCGGCCCAGCTCCGCGACCGCCTGGACGACATCGGCAGCCGGATCGAGTCCCAATGCAACGTGCAGGCTCTGCAGGCGGCTAAGGCGCTGGGCGACGCGCTCCCGCACGATGTCGCGGTCTTCCTCCAGGGCATGCGTGCGCGACAGCGACTCGCGCAGCTCCTCCACGTCGCGCAGCAGGGTCTCGCGGGGACGCCGCAACTGCACCGGGGCAATCGAGACGCCGGGAAGCAGCTTCAGCCAGGCGTCGCGCGCCGCGGCGACGGCCGGCGCGGCCTCGTCCTCACGACGCGCCGCATCCTCGATCGCCACGTTGGCCGCCGCGAGCCGCTGGTCGATATCGGCCGCGCGCCGCGCCGCGTCGCGCTGGCGCATGGCCGCTTCCAGGGCGTCGGCGGCGCTAAGTGCAGGCTCCAAGCCCGCTCGCGCTCGCAGAGTCTCGACGGCGGCCAGCCTGCCGCCGGAACGACGCCGCATCATCACGATCCGCGTGAGGTCGACCGTCGCCCCGGCGGTCAGCGAGGCGCCCACGCCGGCCACGATCGCGTCGCCCACCACCACGCCCACGATGATCGCCGCCACCCCGGCCAGCGCCACAGCGGGAGCGACCCAGAACCGCCAGAACGGCATCGACGACTGGTCACCGCCGGCCGATAGGGCCTCGGCCCGGTCGAGCTCGAGCAGGGTCTGCACCCGTCCGTGCGCCTGCGCCGGGTCGGGGACCTCGCCCAGGGCCTCGCGCTCCCGCTGCGTGCGCTCCGCCGTTTCCGCCGCGTGCCGCCGTTCCACGGCTCGGTAGTCCGCGTCGGCGACGGCCACAGTCCACGCCTCGAAGCGTCCGCGCGATTCGGCAATGCGCAGTGCGCGCAGCGTCGCCAGGGACTCGGCATCCAGGTCCCGGTCCAGAACTCGCTCGGCCAGTTGGGCGAAGCCTCCGCTTTCCCGTTGCAATTCGCTCGACATCTGCTCGATCCGCTTCTGATCCTCGACATGCAGCGGTATCTCAGCCTGCAATTCCAGAATCACGTCGCGGCGATCCAGCGCCGCCTGGTGGGCTAGGGCAATCTCGAGCTCTGCGGCCAGCTGCTCAATCTCGGCGTCGATCTCTTCGAGGCGTCGCTCGCCCGCCGCGACGGCCTCGCGCAATTCCGCGCGCGCGGCACGCGGGTCGAGGCCGTAGTCGTCGTTCGCCACGAGCGATGCGGCCTCCGTGTCGAGCGCCGCCGCCCGGCGCGCTCGGCGCGCGATGGGCGCGAGGGTGAGGTCGCGCTCCAGCATGACCTCGATGGCTTGCAGTCCCTCGGCCCCCCGCTCGATCGCCTCCAATCGCTCGGCGATCTCAGCCAGGCGAGCCTGCTTGGCCTCGATCTCCGCGCGGCGTCCGCTGGCCGGCCGCAGCTCCCCGCGCAACGCGCTCAGGCGCTCGCGTAGCTCGGTGGTTTTCGGTCGCCCCCGGCGGTCGGGCCGCCAGAGTCCCTGGCGGTCCTGGTCGAGCTGCGCCACGGCCTCGCGCGCCGGCCGCAGAAAGTCGAACGACGACCCGCCGAGCATGCGGTCCTCGACGCTCTGCCAGGTGCGCGGGTCCATGCCCAGCGCATCTTCCTGGGTCACGGCATGGAGGTTGGTGAATATCACGCGCGCCAACCCGCCAACCCAGGCGACGGAACGGTTGGCCAGATCATGTGGGTGGCCGTCGATCTCAATCGATCCCCGCGGATTCGACGTCAGGCGACGCGCGATGCGCACGCTGCGCCCGTCGCTCAGGCTCGCGAGCAGCGCCCCGCCGGGGAAGCCGCCGGCCCACGGACTGTAGGGATGGTTCGCGGCCGTGGCCGGCGCGAAGCCGAACAGCGCGGTCGTCAGGAACTCGAACAGCGCCGACTTGCCGGTCTCGTTGTCGCCGGCGATCACCACCACGCCGTGCTCGGCCAGACCGTGCTGGTTCCACCCGCTGATCGGGCCGAAGGCGTCGATCTCCCAGCCGTCGATTCTCATGCAGGCTCCGACTCACGCAGCAGCCGCGCGGCGGCCTCGGCGTCCAGGTCTTCGAGCAGCTCGCGGAGGTACGCGCGTCGCTCGGCTGCGTCGCCGCCGTCGCCGCCCGCCATCTGGTCCGGCGTGATGCCGTCCAGGGCGTCGTCGTCCGTGGCCGCGCGCGCCAGCAGCGCGAGGGTCTGTCCGAGGAGATGCGGTTGGTCGCGGTGAGACTCGATGTCCACCGGCCGATGCAAACCGCGGTCGCGCACCTCGACGTCAAGCACGCCCAGGTCTTCCCGCAGCTGCGCGGCCAGCTCGGTGCGCTCATCGGCGTCCGCGAGCTGGGCCACCATCGGACATGCGCCGCGCAGGTCCACGCGCAAAATCCACTCCTGGTCCGGCAGCGCACCGCCCCGCCGCGCGTCGAACGCCGCGCGTATGGTCGCGTGCACGTCGGTGAGGTTGCGCACGGTCTCCAACCCCTCCAGGTCGAGCGTCTCCCAGCGCACCGGTGCCAGCGCCACACACTCGATCTCGGGCGCGGAGCCGCGATCCAGCTCCACGACCATTGCCCCCCTGGCGCCGCCCTCGCCGAAGTGCCGCCCCTGCACGTTGCCCGAGTAGCAGACCGGAGAATCGGGCCGCAACTTCTGGCGCTGGTGAATGTGCCCCAGCGCCCAGTAGGCGTAGCTGGGGTCCAGGCTTTCGAGAGAGGTGGGGGCGTAGCTGTGGTGCTGGTCGATCGAGGCCGCGCCGACGACGTGGGCGTGGAGCAGCCCCACGGCCGGTTCAGGATCCGGTGCATCGGGAAACGCCGCGGCCAAGTCGCGGTCCTCGCGCGGCGTCTGGTGCCCCGCCGCGACGACCCAGCCCACCACCTCGCCCTCGCGCTCGATGGCGATCCGGCGCGGCTGGCGCGACGCAACCAGATGAAAGCGCTCATCCGGCCAATCGATGCCCATGGCCCGATAGTTCGCCCGCCCCGGATCGTGATTGCCCGTGGCGTAGACCACCGTGACCCCGGCGCTCGTCGCCCGCGTCAGCTCGTCGACCAGCACGCGCTCGGTGGCCAGCGTCAGCGAATCGTTGTCGAACAGGTCGCCGGCAATCAGCAGCGCGTCGGCCTGCCGCTCCAGCGCCAGGTCGATCAGACGAACGAACGCCTCGCGCCCGGCGTCGAGCAACCGCGCGCGCGCCGCCTCGTCGTGACGCCGATACGGCGTGTCGAGGTGAATGTCGGCGGCGTGAACGATGCGCAGCATGCGGTCGATCGCTTGGCCTGGGGCGGAGTCGCGCCTCAGGATATCCGGGCCATGCCAAGCGCGGGCATCCCGCCATAGTCCGGCTTCCTACCCGCGTCGTACATTGAGGGATCGACGGGTCTGCCGCCCGACCGGAGCCACGCCGTGAACGCCGCCGAAGTCCTGGTCGACGCGCTCGAGCGCCACGGCGTGCGCTACGTCTTCGGCATTCCCGGGCACGGCAACACCAACATCCTGGACGCGATCCACGGCTCCGACCAGATCGACTTCCTGCTCGTGCGGCATGAGCAGGCGGCGGCCCACATCGCCGACGGCTACGCCCGCGTCAGCGGCCAGGTCGGCGTGTGTTGCTCGTCGGTGGGACCGGGCGCGGCCAACATGATCATGGGCATCGCCACGGCCATGTCCACGTCCAGCCCGGTGCTCGCCATCGTGGGCGCGCCCATCCAGCGCTGGTACGGACGCGGCCAGCTGCAGGAGACCTCGCGCCCGGACACCGCGCCGGCGGACCAGGCGTTCATGCAGATGCTGCAACCCATCACCAAGCGCGTCTGGTCCATCGCCGACCCGCGCACCATTCCCACCGCCGTGCGAAAGGCGTTCACGGCGGCGCAGGTGGGACGGCCCGGACCGGTCGGCATCGAGATTCCGTGGGACCTGCAAGCGTCCGAGGTCGACACGCTGCCCGAGGACCCGGACCCGTTTCCCGCCCGGGCGCGTCCGCGGGCCGACGCCGAGTTGACCGACAGGGCGGCGCAGCTGCTCATCGACGCCGAGTTTCCCGTCATCATCGCCGGCAACGGCGCGCTCATCTCCGGCGCCGGAGAGGCTGTTGCGGACTTGGCCGAAAGCCTCGGCGCGGCCATCGCCTCCTCGTTCGTCTCCAAGGGCGTCGTGTCCGAGGACCACCCGCTGGCGGTGGGCATGGTCGGCTGGCTGGGGCATCCAGTCGCGCACGAGCTGATCCGCGAGCGCGCCGACGTGATCCTGGCGGTCGGCTATCGCTTCGCCGACGAATCCACCAGCTGGTGGACCGAGGGCAAGCCGTTCGTGCCGCAGAACCGCATCATCCAGATCGACATCGAGGCCCGCGAGATGGGCCGTGCCGGGCCGATCGAGCTGGGGCTGGAAGGCGACGCGCTGGCGGTGGTGAATGACCTGCGCGAGGCCGTCGAGCGGCTCGGTGGTCGGCCATCCGCCGCCGCGGACGCCGCACTGATCCGCCGTGCCAAGCATGCCTACTCGCTGGGTCTCACCCCGCCAGACGCGACGCCCATGGAACCGCTGCGCGTGGCCGAGCAGGTGCGCCACGTGCTGCCCGACGACTCGATCATCTCGGTCGACACCGGCAACCACGCCCACTACTTCTCGGCGTTCTATCCCATTCGAGCCGGCGGGCGCTTCCTGAATCCGGGTGGCTGGACGCCGATGGGCTGGGGTCCCACGGCCATCATCGGCGCCAAGCTGGCGCAGCCCGACAAGGCCTGCGTGGCCGTCACCGGCGATGGCGGGTTCCTCATGGTCAACCAGGAGGTGTCCACGGCGGTCGAGTGGGGCCTGCCGGTGGTCTGGCTGGTGTTCAACAACTCCTCGCTGGCCGCCATCCGCGACGGCCAGATGGCCGACTTCGGCGGGCGCATCATCGGCACCGAGTACAGCGTCGAGGTGGATTACGCGGAGCTGGGACGTGCCCTGGGCGGCGAGGGCGTGCGCGTGACCCGCCACGACGAGGTCGAGGACGCCATCCGCTGGGCGCTCGATTGCGGCAAGCCCTGCGTGGTGGACCTGGTGGTGGCCGCCGACGCCGTTCGACCGCCCATCGCCGGCGCCTGGTTCGAGCCCGGCCGCGGGGAGCCGGCCCCCATGCCGCGAGGCTCCGAGGTGCGATACTCAGCGCCCCAAGCGGAGGAATCTGCCTAGCTGCCCCATGAGACTTGCTACCTGCACTACGCGCACACCGGGGACGACAGCAGGTCCGTTCGTCCTGAGCCTGTCGAAGGACGTGGTTCGACTAGCTCACCACGAACGGAGTCGGAACACTCTCGAGGGCGCACGCAAGACGAAGATTCGCGGAAATCTCGACTGATGCGGCGATTCAAGTACGCCTACAGCGCCCTGGTCTACTACGGCGAGGACATCGGCGCCTCCATCGACCGCGTGGCGCGCTTCGGCTACGACGGCATCGAGCTATTGGGCCAGCCTGAGACCTACGACGCACCCGCCGTGCGGCGGCAGTGCGCCGACGCGGGCATTTCCGTCAGCTCGATCAGCTCGGTGATCAGCGCCGACCGCGACTTCGCCCACCCCGACCCGGCAATCCGCGCCAATGCGCTGGCTTACCTCAACTCGCTCACCGATCTCGCGGTCGACGTCGGCGCGCCGGTGATCGTGGGACGCCCCAGCGCCTCCATGAAGCTGCTCCCGCTGGCCGACGCCGACGACGAGTGGCGCTGGGCGGTGGACGGCCTGCGTGCCGCGGGCGAGTACGCCGCCGAGCGCGGGGTGAGCGTCGCGCTCGAATGCTGGACGCGCTTCGAGACTTACTTCCTCAACCGTCTCGAGCAGGGCGTCGAGCTCTGGGAAGCCATCGGCCTGAGCAACGGCGGCGTCATGGGCGACACCTTCCACATGAACATCGAGGAAGCGTCCCTGGGCGACGCCATCCGCCACGCCGGACCGCACCTGGCGCACATGCACCTGGCCGACTCCAACCGCCTGCCGCCCGGCTACGGCCACGCCGACTTCCGCGAGGTGCTGCGCGCGCTCGACGAGGTCGACTACACCGGCTGGCTGGCGTTCGAGTTGCTGCCCGACACCGCCGACCCCTTCACCGTCTTCCGCGCCGGCGGCCACGCCGACTTCTTCGACCGCTACACCCGCGACGCCATCACCCACATGCGCCGGCTTGAAGACGAGCTGGGCGCCGGCGGCTGAGGCGATGGCGTTTCACTTGATGAGACCGTTACGAAACCTGTCCGTCATTCCCGCGAAGAGCCTGCCCCGTACGCGATACGGGGCGGGAATCCACCCCCACCGAAACTGGCGCCACGGCGTACGAATCAGGCTGACGGATTCCAGTCGGCACTTGCATGCCGCCAGGCGATGGCGCCGGACCGCGTGATCCGCACCGGCCCAGAGCTTTCGGCTGACCTGGAGCAATTGGGCCTGCCGCGCGGGGGCCTGGTGATGTTTCACAGCTCCCTGCGCAGCATCGGCACGGTGGAGGGCGGCGCGGACACGGTGATCGATGCCTTGCTGGCGGCGCTTGGTCCCGAGGGCACCCTGGTCGCGCCCACCTTCACCGGGCAGTTTCGCGATCCGGGCTTCGTCTACGACCCGACGGAGACGCCCGGCACCACGGGCTCGATTCCGAACCACCTCTTCCGCCGCCCGGAGGCGCGCCGCACGGTCCACATCGTGCAGACCGTGGCCGCCATTGGACCGCTGCGCGACACGATCATCGACGCCGGCGGCGACGACGGCTGGGACGCGCAGCCGTCCATGCGCGCGATATTCGATCTCGACGGCTGGTTCCTGCTGCTGGGCGTGCCCTATCAAAACCTCACCGCCGGTCACTTCATGGAGCAGGAGATTGGGTCCCACCGCGGCCCGCGCGTGGCGGAAGGACTCCAGCGCCTGCCGGACGGACGCGTCGTTCCGCTGCGCAGCGAGACGTGGGGACCCAACCCCGACTTCCCCGGCATGCCCGAGCGCAGCTACGACTTCAACCGTCTGGGCGAGGGCCTGGAGCAGCGCGGATTGGTGCGGCGCGGCGCCGTGGGCAATGCCATCGCGCGGCTCTTCCGCGCCCGTGACCTGCAGCGCACCGCGCGGGAGAGGTTCGCCGCCGACCCGGAGCTGTTCTTCATCGTCGACGGCCAGGTGACGCCGCTGCAATACGGCGTGACGTGGCCCATTCCCGATGGCCGCAACGCCGGCGCGGAGCTATGCGTGGTCGATCCGGCGGGGGTGTATCAGGCCCGCGCCGAGTAGGGATTCGCGTAGGCGCCGTCGGCGAGCCCCCTGGATTCCTCGCCGGCGTCCTGCACATGGCATTACGAACGAATGTGAGGAATCTAAGGACGTTGTGCCTCCTCCCTGCTCCTTAGATTTCTCGCTCCGCTCGAAATGACATTGGTGGGGCTCGAAATGACTGAAAGGGGGGAACTTCGGTGGCCCGCGCTGCGTGCAGCGTGGGGCCGGCCGCGGGTGAACCTCCCATGCTGCGCGCCGCATGGGCCACCGGCCACCAAGTAGGAGGTAGAGGTTCGCGAAGGCGCCGTCTACAAGCCCCTTAGATTCCTCGCTGCGCTCGGAATGACGGACTTGGGGCATTCTCCGGTGGCCTGTGCTGCGTGCAGCGTGGGGCCGGCCGCGGATGAACTTCCCATGCGGCGCGCCGTTTGGGCCACCGGGCAAACACCAAATCGCTTAAGCTGGACCGTTATGCCCGAGAACGCCATCGTCGTCCGCGGCGCGCGCGAGCACAACCTCAAGAACATCGACGTCGAGATCCCGCGCGACAAGCTCGTCGTCATCTCGGGCATCTCCGGCTCCGGCAAGTCCAGCCTGGCGTTCGACACCCTCTATGCCGAAGGCCAGCGGCGCTACGTGGAGTCGCTGTCCGCCTACGCGCGGCAGTTTCTCGGTCAGCTCGAGAAGCCGGACGTCGACCAGATCGAGGGACTCTCGCCCGCTATCTCCATCGACCAGAAGGCCCGTTCGCACAATCCGCGCTCGACGGTGGGCACGGTCACCGAGATCTACGACTACCTGCGGCTGCTCTACGCCCGCATCGGCCAGCCCCACTGTCCCGAGTGCGGCAAGGTCCTCACGCGGCAGACGATTCAGGAGATGGTCGACTTCGTCCTTGACTGGGAGGACGGCACGCGCTTCCTCGTGCTGGCGCCGGTGGTCAAGCACCGCAAGGGCGAGCACAAGGGCGTCTTCGACGACGCGCGGCAGGCCGGATTCGCCCGCGTGCGCGTCAATGGCGAGGTCCACACGCTGGACGATGTGCCGCCGCTGGACCGCAACTTCTGGCACGACATCGAGATCGTGGTCGACCGCCTCGCCGTGCGGCGGGACGTGCAGGCCCGGCTGGCCGACTCACTGGAGACGGCCCTCAAGCTGGCCGAAGGCGTGGTCGTGCTGCAGGTCGTTGACGGCGAGGCCTTCACGCTCAGCGAGTCGCTGGCCTGCGTTGACGACGGGTTGAGCTTCCCCACGCTCGAGCCGCGGTCGTTCTCATTCAACACGCCGCACGGGGCCTGCCCCGAGTGCGACGGCCTGGGCGCCAAGCTGGAGATCGATCCGAGCCTGGTGATCCCCAATCGCAAGCTCTCCATCGACGGAGGCGCCATCGCCCCCTGGGCGCGCGCGGCTGGCACCGGACCGTCCATGACGCGCGCCGTGCTGGACGCCCTGGCCACCAAGTACGGCTTCACCGCGACGACGCCAATCGAGCGGCTCAGCGCCGAGGCCGTCGACGTGCTGCTCTACGGCAGCGCCACGCCCCTGACCGTCGAGCACGTCGGGAGCCGCGGCCGGCGGCGGGTCTACACCTTCGAGTTCGAAGGCGTGGTGCCGAACCTGCGCCGGCGCTACCAGCAGACCGAGTCCGACTACGTGCGCGGCGAGATCGAGCGCTTCATGACGCGCCGCACCTGTCCCGCGTGCCAGGGCGCGCGGCTCAAGCGCGAGAGCCTGGCCGTGACCGTGGGCGATCTCTCGATCCACGACGCCACCGAAAAAACCGTGGAGGCCGCCGCCCGCTTCTTCGAGAAGCTGGAGCTGAGCACACGCGAGGCCGCCATCGCCGTCCAGGTGCTCAAGGAGGTGCGGGCGCGCCTGGGATTCCTGGAATCCGTGGGCCTGGAATATCTCACCCTCGACCGCGCGGCGGACACGCTCTCCGGCGGTGAGGCCCAGCGCATCCGCCTGGCGACCCAGATCGGCTCCAGCCTCGTCGGCGTGCTCTACATCCTGGACGAGCCGAGCATCGGCCTGCACCAGCGCGACAACCGCCGGCTGGTGCAAACGCTGCTGGGGCTGCGCGACCTGGGCAACACCGTGCTCGTGGTCGAGCACGACGAAGAGACCATCCGCTCGGCGGACTGGGTGATCGACTTCGGACCGGGCGCCGGCGAGCACGGCGGCGAGGTGATCGCGGAGGGGACGGTTGACCGCATCGAGCGCTCGGAGCCGTCGCTCACCGGCGCCTACCTCGCCGGGCGCGAGTCGATCCCGGTCCCACGCGGGCGGCGGACCGGCAACGGCCAAACGATCCACGTCGAGGGCGCCGGCGCCAACAATCTCAAGGACCTCACCGTCGGCATTCCGCTCGGCACGTTCGTCTGCGTCACCGGCGTGTCCGGCTCGGGCAAGAGCACCCTGGTCACCGACGTGCTCTACCGCGCCCTGGCCCAGCGGATTTGGGGCAGCCGCGACCTGCCCGGTCCTCACCGCCGCATCCGCAACGCCGAGGCCCTGGACAAGGTGATCGAGATCGACCAGTCGCCCATCGGCCGCACGCCGCGCTCGAACCCGGCCACCTATACCGCCGCCTTCACCCCAATTCGCGAGCTGTTCGCCGCCGTGCCCGAAGCGCGGGCGCGCGGCTACAAGCCGGGCCGCTTCTCGTTCAACGTCAAGGGCGGGCGCTGCGAGGCCTGCCAGGGCCAGGGTCTCAACAAGATCGAGATGCAGTTTCTGCCCGATGTCTACGTCACCTGCGAGGTCTGCCACGGCGCGCGCTACAACCGCGAGGCGCTGGAGATCCGCTACAAGGGCAAGAACATCGCCGAGGTGCTGGACATGACCGTGCAGGACGCCCACGCGTTCTTCGCCAACATCCCCACCATCGAGCGCAAGCTGGGCACGCTGGTGGACGTGGGGCTGGGGTACATCCGCCTGGGCCAGCCGGCAACGACGCTTTCGGGCGGCGAGGCCCAGCGCGTCAAGCTCTCCTCCGAGCTTGCCAAGCGCGCCACCGGACGCACGCTCTACATCCTCGACGAGCCCACCACCGGCCTGCACTTCGCGGACACGCGGCGGCTGATCGCGGTGCTGCAGCGGCTGGTCGATGCCGGCAACACGATCATCGTCATCGAGCACAATCTGGATGTCGTCAAGAGCGCCGACTGGATCATCGACCTGGGCCCGGAAGGCGGCGACGGCGGCGGTGAGCTGGTCGTGGCCGGGACTCCCGAAGAGGTGGCCGCCGACCCCGACAGCTACACGGGCATATTCTTGGCGCGGGTGCTCGGTATCGAATCCGGTGACGCGCAATCGAACGGCGCCGATGTTGTCCGACCCAAGCAAACGGCTGCCGTCGGCTAGAAAACCTCGGATCGGGTCCCTTCCACCTGAAAGGGGGAAGGTTAGGATGGGGATCAGTCCGGGCAGCCCAAAAGGCCAACGCCGACCCGTCGGCCTGGGTATTCGAAGGGCGTGGTTCGACAGGCTCACCACGAACGAATTCAGATCCCCCGAATGGGCGCACTTCTCAACCAGGCGTGCGGGCGCCAGAAGCAGGGAGCATGACCATGGCTGAACCTCGAGTGGCGATCGTGACCGGCGGCGCGACCGGCATCGGCGGCGCCATTGCCCGGCGGCTGGCCGCGGACGGCGAGCGGGTGCTCATCGCGGACATCGCCGACGACCTGGCGGCGTCGAACGTGGCCCGGATCGAGGCCGAGGGCGGCACGGCCGCCGCGATTCACTCCGACGTGTCCCGCCATGACGACATTCGGGAAATGATCCAGGACGCCGTCGACCGCTGGGGCCGCCTGGACATCCTCGTCAGCAACGCCTTCCCCGCCATGGAAGCGCTGCCGGGCGGTGTGGAGGAAGTCACCGAGGAGCAATGGGACTTCGGCATGTCGCTGCTGGTCAAGGCCCTGTTCCTGGGCGGCAAGTACGCCGTGCCCGAGATGCGTCGAGTCGGCGGCGGCAACATCGTCAACATCGCCTCGGTCCATGGGTTGCTCATGGCCAAGGACTATTTGGTCTACGAAGCGGGCAAGTCCGCCGCCATCGGCGTCACCAAGCAGATGGCCATCCAGCACGGCCCTGACAACATCCGCGTCAACGCCATCTGCCCGGGGCACATGGTCACCGAGAACATCCAGCGCGTGATGTGGGACGACAATCCAGAAGGGCTCAAGCTGTTCGACGATCAGTACCCGCTGCGTCGCACCGGAAAGCCGGAGGAGATCGCATCCGCCGTGTCATTCCTGTGCTCCGAGGACGCCTCGTTCGTCACCGGCCACGCGCTGGTCGTCGACGGTGGCCTTTCGGTCCAACTGCAGGAAAACATCGGCGTCCAGCAGGCCAACTACATGCGCCGCCACCCGGAGACGCAGCCGCCCTACTAGACGCGTTTCGCGGGCGGCATCTTGCATCCCTTACATGTCATTTCGAGCGAAGCGAGAAATCTAAGGCGTTCGTCCTCGGGCCTGGGGATGAAGCACTGGCAGCTCGGACCTGGATGCTGGCTCGAGGCCGGCGTGACGGAGTGACGGTGAGTACATAGGAGCAATGGTGGTGCGACAATCTCGGATTGAACTGGCAGGGCTGTGAGGCGGTCATGCCTGAAGCGATAGCTCGAACCCTCGTCGAGAGCGACTATGCGCGGTGACGGCCCGTAAGGCCTTCTTGCGGGGGCTCATGGGGCTCATGGTCGCCGCGGTCTGCCTCGGGGCCGGCGCCGCGACCTGTCGCGATGCGGTTGGGGAGCCGGCGATTGCCTCGGCTCCCCCGAGCGCCGCTGCGACTGCCGCACGGACCCCGGAACCGACGCCGACCGTCCCCCCCACCCCAAAGCCGATCGCGAGCCCGACCCCCACACCGACCCCGGAGCCGACTCCAGCGCCAGCCCCGACGCCGACCCCGACCCTGACCCCGGAGCCGACCGCGACCCCCACGCCCGATCCTAGGCCGACGGAGTATCAGGTCCGGCTTGGAGATAACTTCGAGGCGATCGCAGAGCGATTCGGCGTCTCAATTGAATGCTTGGCCCAGGCTAATACGCCCGAGTTCTCTGACATGACGATACACGTGCCGTTTCGGATACCGGCACCCGATGAGTGCGCTGGAGACTCGCTTGCTACGCCTGCGCCAAGCTTGACCGCTACATCCAATTAGCGTCGCCCAGAGGCCGCGACAGTTCGCGCCGTCGCCGCCAGCGGCAATGCTGCCAGCCCCACTACCATCGCCGCCGCACCCACATAGAACGCCGCCGCCAGAGATGCCTCTGCAATCGCAAACACCACGGCCGCGCCGATCACCGCCCCGGTGGAATAGGCCGTGCCGTCCAGCACCATCACCCGGCTCAGCGAGCCCGGCGGGGCCACGTCGCCGCACAGGCTCACCGCCATGGTGTTGACGCCCCACATCGCCACCGCCCAGACGGTGGCGACGACCAACAGTCCGGGCACGCTGTCCACGAACCCAAATGCCGCCGTGGCCGGTGCCGCCAGCATCAGGATTGCGGCCAGCACCGTGCGTCGTCCCAGCCGATCCGAGAGCCGTCCGATCGCCAGTTGCGCCACGGCGCCGCCGACGGACGCGACCAGCGTCATGGCGCCGACCGCGCGCAGGTCCCCGCCGACCTCCACCATTCGCGGCCCCGCCAACAAAATCATGGCCGCATAGGCAACCGTCGATGCGATCCGCACCACGACGACCGCGGCTACGCCCCGGAAGCGCACGAGGCGCACGAAGCTGACGCCGCGCGCCGGCTGCCGCGTCCGCACCGGCGTCGGTCGCGGCAACACCCCCAGCGTGAGCGCCAGCGCAGCCGCCAGGGCCGTTCCCGCACCGATGGCGAAGACGCGAAAGCCGAATGCGTCCGCCACGAATCCCTGCGCCACGCCGGCAATGCCGGGAACCAGCACCACCACGAATCCGATCAGGCCCACTGCGGACCCGCGCCTCGACGGCGGGGCAATCTCGATCACGTATGTCTGGAGCCCCGCCCAAAAGTACGCCATGGCCAGGCCCGCGACCGGTGCGGCCACGATCACCCAAGCAACGTCGGGTGTGACGACCAGCACCACCATCAGGGCTGTCATGCCCGCAAGCCCCAGCGCGTGCACCCCGCGGCTTTCGAGCCGCGTGACCCAGCGGCCCGTGACCGTGGCGCCGATCGAGCGCGCCAGGTGCATCGTGCCGATCACCAGCGCCGCCCCGGCAATGCCGCCCCCAAGCTGCTCGCGGACCAGCAGCGACATGAAGTACGACGTCGGCAGCCACCCCGCCACGCCCAGCGCCGCGACCAGCGCAAACGTTGCGAATCCGCGAGTGCGTAGACTGGCGGGCTCGGACGCGACATGCTTGCTGGATGGCATCGGGTGACCGTAGCAAGGCTGCCGAAGTCGACGAATCAGGGCGTCATGCGCTCCCCGTCTGCGGCCGTCGCTTACCGTGAGCAACTCCTGCGCCCCTCTCCGTCATTCCCACGTCAGCAGACCTCTGCACGACTCCTGGTCACTCCCGCGTTCCCCTCCGTCATCCGCGCAATCCCGTCCGTCATTCCCGCGTTCCCCTCCGTCATTCCCGCGAAGAGCCTGCCCCGTACTCGATACGGGGCGGGAATCCACCCAACATCCACCCCCGAAGCACCCAGGATTCCTCCGCGAATCCGCCTCCAGACCGAGCTTTGCCAAGGTCGCCGGGCCGGGTGCCGGGAGTGAGCGAACCCGCCTACGTACCCGTCGTCCTCAACATGCAGGGACGCACGGCGCTCATCGTCGGCGGCGGCGCGGCGGCGGCCGACAAGGCCGCCTACCTCATCGACTTCGGCGTCCGGCCCACGGTCCTCGTCGAACCGGCCGTCGAAGTCGACGCCGGCCTCCAAGCCCTTGCCGACGAAGGACATGCGGAACTTCGACGCACGCCGTACGACCCGTCCCACCTCGAGGGCCATGCGCTCGTGATCATCGCCACCGGCGACCGAGCCCGTGATCGAGCCATCGCCGCCGATGCGCGTAGCCGTGGGGCCATCGTCAATGTCGTGGACGATCCCGACGCCTGCGACGTCTTCGCCGTCGGCTACGTTCGCCGAGGCCCGGTGGCCGTGGCCGTCAGCACCGGCGGACGCAGCCCGGCATTCACGGCCGCCCTGCGCGAGCACCTCGACGACACGCTCGGTCCGGAAGTCGAGGAGCACCTCGATCACTACGTGCGTTGGCGCGAGCGCGTACGCGGCGCGGTCTCCGGCTTCGGGTCGCGCGAACGACTCTGGCGCGAGCTGCGCGCGGCGGGTCTGTATCGCGTCCTGCTCAACGACGGCCCCGAAGCCGCAAGCCGCCTCGTCGACAACGCTATCGCCCGCCACCGTGGCGGTGCAGAGGAGTCCGTGTAGGGGCGCCCCTGGTGGGCGCCCAAGGCATCACTCCGCGGCCCCCGAGATGTCATTTCGAGCGAAGCGAGAAATCTAGAGCGCTCGACCGAGGCGCTGGAGATGAAGCACCGACAACCTGGCCGTGCAGCCGACTCAGGGCGGGCATGACCGAGGTGGCTAAACCACCGCCTCCTGCGAAACCACCGCCGGCGCCAGCACCGATTCCGGCGTGCCGTGGATGACTTTGTTCGCTGCCGGCACGACGGTGACCAGCACTCCGGCCAGCGTCACGTCGTCGTTCGCCACGATGTAGAAGGGCGAAATGCGCGCGCGTCCGTTCATCACGCGCACCTCATCTGCCTCGAGATCGAAATACGGCACCTGCACCCGGCGGCTCTCGAGGTAGGGCTGAAGGACATAGGGACTCGTCGGAAAGCTCTCCAGCGCCTGCTGCACGGACTGTCCCCAGTCATCGGCGGACACGTCGTGTCCCACCGTGACTCCTCGCGCGCCCCAGGCCAACTCGGAGAAACCCGACGGTTTGATCACCAGCCGTCGTTGCCGCTGGGTCAGCCCGGCCAACTCGTCCCAGGTCCGCACCTGCCGCCCGGCGGTCTCCAGCACCGGATCAATCGCGGCGAACGGCGGCAGGGGCGCCGGATCGAGCACCCACGTCGGCGCCAGGGCCACGCCCAGGCGGTCCATCACGTCGCGGCCCAACTCACCCCGCCAGAAGTCCTGCAGGGCCGCATGCCGGAAGAGCGCCAGCAGCAGCTTCTCCTCCAGGTAGGCCTTGAACGGCGGCGTGACCACGGCGAGCCGCTGCTTCATCGCGTAAATCAGCAGGTCGATCTTGGGGATGTTGGGCAGGTCGTGCAGCTCCAGGAAGCGATACACCACGTCCAACCGCCGCGCGTCGTCGCCGAAGCACAGCGCGTCGCCCTCCAGGGAGAGATCCCGTGGATGCACGGCGTGCGCGTCGAGTCCCAGCGCCCGCAGGTCGGCGGCAATCGAGATCATCTCGCTGCGGTAGTCCTCCGACTCGTCGGCGACCACGATGGCCACCGTCGGGTCGTCGCCCTCCGCCACCTCGCGAAACATGGCCTCCAGCGCTTGCGGAATGCCCTCGGCGCCGCCGACTGGATCGAAGCCCAGGTCGGCATAGCGCCGGGTCAGGGCCGCCAGCGTGCCGAATCCCCCCGGCACGGAGTCCAGCTCCGTCGCCCTTAGCGTGCCGTCGTCGCCCGCCATCAGGTCGGGCCGAATGATGCGGGGCAACTGCGACCGCATCCGCCGCAGCTGGCCGAGCTCGCGGACGCGCTCCGGCTTTCCCTGGTTGAGCAAGCGCAGCACCCAGGGTGGCTGCCGACCCCGCGCGGCGCTCAGATACAGGCGATTAACCGCCTGATAGAACGCCAGCAGGTCGTGGCCCAGCACGCGCAGGCGATCAACGGTTTCCGGGCGCAGCGGGAAAGGCTCCGGCGCGACGCGCCATGGGACGCCCGGCGCGTCCGGTCGGACGCTCGGCACGTCGCTGCCGAGGTAGAGCGACTGTTCTCGAAGGGAAGGCGAGCGAGTGTTCAGCAGGGGCGTCTCACGCGTTGGCGCCGTTGCGCCGTGCGGCCAGCGTTCCGCGGCAGCCGCGGGGAGTCTAGCAAAGGGCCTCCAGCAGGCCGGTTATGGTAGCCGGGCAGCAGCCCATGGAGACACCAATGACGATCATCCGCTCGGAATCCAAGCCGCTCGCAGCGACGGATATGCCCGGACTCGAGGCCTGCGAGGCGCTCAACGCCGAAGCCGAGTCCGGCGCGCTCACCGCCGGCGCCTTCCTCCTGCGACCCAACAGCGAGTTGCCGGTGCATCGCCACCGCATCGAGGAGGGCTTCTACGTCGTCTCGGGGACGGGCACGCTGCTGATCCGCGACGAGGAGCACCAGGTGGCGGCCGGCGATTTCCTCCTGGCCCCGGCATGGACCCCGCACGGCTTCCGCACCGGCGACGGCGAGACGCTGCACTGCGTCTACATGTACCCCGCACTCGACCCCTGGACCGAGATGCTGTAGGCGGAGCGGCGCCTACTCCCCCGTGCCGTAGGTCTCGAAGCTCCAGCCGTCCAGGTCGCGGATGCGGATGGTGGTGGGCGCCAGTTCCGGCTCGCCGGCGGCGCGCCAGGCGCCAATCTCGTCGATGTGCCCCAAGCGGCGCAGGCCTTCCCAGGATCCGGGCTTGTAGGGGCTCGTGTCCCAGAAGTAGAGGTTCTCCACGCCGGCGTCGTACAGCCCGCCCGCGCGTCGCCGGTAGTCGGCCGAGGCCAACCCGCGCGGCATCACGTTCGGCGCCAGCCGCGTGCCGGTGCCCTTGGTCAGGCGCACCCAAGGTTCGATGTCGGCCGGGTCCGTCCACGACTGCTGCACGCTGCCCCACGCTGGGTGCGACGAGTAGGGAATCAGCGTGTCCACCAGGCCCTCGCGCACCCACGTCGGCGCGTCGATGCCGTAGAACAGGTTTTCGTCCTCGAAGCCCGTCACGATGGCCGACACGGCGATCCGGGTCGTGCGACCCAGCCGCGCCGCCTCCTCGTCCAGCGTCGCCCGCAGCTCGCGCATGAAGAGCGTCAGCGTCTCGGCGCGAAAGGCCAGCCAGCGGGGATCGCGCGGGTCGAGTCGGCGCGGGTCCTCTCCGAAGCGTTCCAGGAAGCCGTCCACCAGCGGCGTCTCGTACTCGAGCACCGGCATGCGCCGGTTGTAAAACATGCACACGCCGTCGACGCCGTAGGCCGCCATCTCGCGAAACAGGCTGAGCACGTATGCGCGGGCCGCGGGATGGCTGTAGGAGATGCGCGGCGTCGGGCGGCCCTGCCGGTCCATGCCGCGCTGCTCGGGATGGTCGGCGATGTATGAGGCGTCGTGCAGGTCCGGCAGCGGCGGCGGCTCGTGGAACCCCGCGACGCGATAGCTGGCGTGCAGCTCCAGGCCCACGTCGTGCGCGTGCTCCACGGCTATGCGCAGCGGGTCGATGCCCTTCTCGCGGAAAATGCGCCAGCTCTCCGCCACAAATCGGTCGCCCTGGCGCCCAAAGTCCTGCGCCGTGTCGCACGTCGCCGGCTTGCCGATGGCGCTCAGATAGTTGGTGCGGTCGCCCGCGGCGAACTCCCAGTAGATGCGGCCGAAGTCCGAGTCGCGGTAGGGCTCGAGCTCGCGGCGAATTTCGTCGGCTTCGGTCAGGCGATAGGACCAGTGCGGCCCGTGGGCGTCGTTGTGGGCGAAGAGGCGCCGGCGGCTCGAGTCGCCGCGATCGAGTCGGAGCGCCCGCACTTCGTCGTCAGCGAGCGGCACCAGCTTGACATAAGCAATCGTCGCGTCCGAACCCTGCACCGATCCCGGTGCGTCGCCCGGCGTCACCCGCCAGTTGATCTGGCGGATTTCGAGCTGCTTGTCCGTCAGATCCGCGACCGTCCAGAACAACTCGGTGAATTCTTCGTTGTCGGCCGAGTGCGTGGTCCAGCCGGGTTCCAGCTCCGGCACCTGGAGAATGGAGAAGGCCGAGTCGCCGCTCAGCCGCACCGCCAGCCGGATGGTGGCGTCCGGAAACGTGTACGACCCGATGGAGATGGCGTGCCAGCCCCGCGCGTTGAGCGGATAGCTGATCGGCGGCGCGTCGGTTTCCGGGCCGGCAATCAGCAGCGTGCCGGCGAGATCGCCCGCGGTGTACGCAACCGTCCGCCAGCGTCCCCTGACGGCGCTGCTGCTAACCGCGTCCGAAGGCTGGCACCGGTCCAGGTCGCAGCGGTAGTCCGCCGGCGCCCGCAGCCACCGGTCCGTGAATCCGTCCCTGGGCGTTTCAGACATCTGCGAATCCCCCGCTTTGATGTGAGCGTTTACTTCGGGCTATGGTGCAGTTCGGCCTCTACGTCGGCCCCAGGCGCACCGGACCGAGGTTTTGGCGGTCGAGAATCTGGATGCTGTCCACGAATCGGATGACCGACGTCGGCAGGTCCATCACGAGCGAATGCGTCCGCGCGCCGCCGCCGAAGAAGCGCACCCCGCGCAGCAGGTCCCCGTCCGTGACGCCCGTGATCGCCACCGCGATCTGGCTGCCGCTGGCCAGGTCCTCGGTGCGGAGGATTCGCTCATCGGGGTCTGACACACCCATCGCCCCCAACCGCTGCCGATCAGACTCGTCCCGCGGCTTGAAGCGAGCCTGAATCTCGCCGCCGAGGCAGCGCAGGGCCGCGGCGGCCAGCACGCCCTCGGGCGCTCCGCCGATCCCCATCACGGCATGGTCCGCGGTACCCGCCACGGCCACCGACACTGCCGCCGTGAGATCGCCGTCGCTGATGAGCTTGATGCGCGCGCCGGCGGCGCGGATTTCCTCGATCAGCGACTCATGACGCGGGCGATCCAGCACCACGACGGTCAGATCGGCGACCTCTCGTCGTAGCGTGCCGGCGATGATTTGCAGGTTTTCGTGAACCGAGTAGTCCAGGCTCACGCGGCCGGCAGCCGGCGGGCCGACAATCAGCTTGTCCATGTACGTGTCCGGCGCGTTCAACAGCCCGCCGCGCTCCGCGATGGCCATGGTCGCGACGGCATTCGGGAGACCGCCGGCCACCAGGTTTGTGCCTTCGAGCGGATCGACCGCGATGTCGAACGGCGTGCCGGTCTCCGGTCCCACGGTTTCGCCGATGTAGAGCATCGGCGCCTCATCCCGCTCGCCCTCGCCGATGACGATGCGCCCCGCCAGGCCGACCTGGTCGAGCGCGGTGCGCATGGCGTCCACGGCCAGCGAGTCGGCGTGCTTGCCGTCGCCGTGCCCCATGGCCCGCGCCGCAGCCACCGCGCCGGCTTCCGTCACCCGGGCCAGGGCCGAAGCGGCCGAACGATTAGCGGCGATCACGAATCAGCATCTCCAATCGCGGTCGCACGGGACGGAGATCTCCAGGCTAGCCGGTAGGCGCCCCGATCCGTTCGCCCTGAGCTTGTCGAAGGGTCCGTCGAACGGATCGGGGCGCCTGCTGGCCAAGATCTCCAGCTGTCCAGGCGTGGCCCTATCTCGCCCAAGAGCCCGACCGCCTTCTGTCGCGCGTAGATCACGATGCGCGAGCCTACTCGCGATGGTGCGCCTCGACCGGCTTGCCGCCGGAGTCGGCGAACTGCTTCAGCCCCAGCTGCAGCGTGTTCCACCCCAGCACCGCGCACTTGATCCGCACCGGAAACTGCCGCACGCCTTCCAGCGCGATGCCGTCGCCCAGCAGATCCTCGTTCGGCTCCTCGCCCTCCAGCATCATGCCGCGCAGGGCCTGGACGATCTCGTCGATCTCCCCAAGCGGGCGACCCTCGATCGCTTCCGTCATGATCGATGCCGACGCCTGGCTGATTGAGCATCCGTGGCCGGCGAAGCGCACGCCGGTGACCGTCCCGTCGTCGATTTCGAGCCAGAGCGTGACCTCGTCGCCGCAGAGCGGATTGGCCCCTTCAACCACCACGTCCGCGTCGTCCAACGTGCCGCGGTTCCGCGGACGCTTGTAGTGATCCATGATCACTTCGCGATAGAGATCGTCCAGCGCCATTTCAGATCGTGCCGAAGAAGCGCTGCGCCTTGTCCACGCCCTCGACCAGCCGGTCGATTTCGTCCGTCGTGTTGTAGAGGTAGACGCTGGCGCGCGCGGTGGCGTGAACGCCCAGCTTGCGCATCAGCGGCTGCGCGCAGTGGTGCCCGGCGCGGATGGCAATGCCTTCGCCGTCGAGCACGGTGCCCACGTCGTGCGGGTGCAGGTCGTGCACCGTGAACGACACCACCCCGCCGCGTTCGCCGTCCGCCTCCGGCCCATGCACGGACACGCCGGGCATGTCGCTGAGCACGTTGACCGCATAGGACCCGAGCTGGCGCGCGTGCGCGTTGATCGCATCCATGCCCACGTGTTCGAGGTAGTCCACCGCAACCCCCAGGCCGATCGCGCCGGCAATGTTGGGAGTGCCGCCCTCGAACTTGTCGGGCAGGTCCGCCCAGGTGGACGACTCCAGCTCCACCATGCGAATCATGCTCCCGCCGAAGTGCGCGGGCTCCATCGCGTCCAGCAGGGCCTCCTTGCCGTACAGGATGCCGATGCCCGTGGGGCCGGCCATCTTGTGTCCGGAGAACGTCAGAAAGTCCACGTCCAGCGCCTGCACGTCCACCGGCATGTGCGGCGCCGACTGCGCCCCGTCGACGGCGATCACCGCGCCGTGCTCGTGGGCCAGGCGGGCCATCTCGGCCACCGGCGCAATCACGCCGAGCACGTTGGAGACGTGGTGCACGGCCACCAGCTTGGTCTGCGGACCCAGCATGCCGCCGTAGGTGTCCAGGTCGATCACGCCCGCGTCATCCGTGGGGATGAATCGCAGGCGCGCGCCGCGCCGCTTCGCCAGCGCCTGCCAGGGCACCAGGTTGCTGTGATGCTCGACCTCGGTAAGCAGAATCTCATCGTCCGCGGCGATGTTCTCGTCGCCCCAGGCGCGCGCGAGCATGTTGATGCCGTCCGTCGTGCCGCGGGTGAAGATCACCTCGTGCGGCTGGGCGGCGTTGATGAAGCGGGCGACCCGCACCCGGGCGTCCTCGTAAGCCGCCGTGCCCTTCTCGCTCAGGTAGTGGATGCCGCGGTGGATGTTCGCGTTGGTGGTTTCGTAGTACTCCCGAAGGGCGTCGATGACCACGCGCGGTTTCTGTGAGGTCGCCGCGTTGTCAAGGTAGATCAGCGGCTTGCCGCGCACTTCCTGGGTCAGGATGGGGAAATCTCGCCTCAGCGCAACGGCATCGAGCGGGGCGGCCCGGTCGGCTGGCGCGACGGCGCCGCGGGTCGAGGTGCTCATGTTCTAAGTATCGAACAACACCAGGATTCGGCCCTGCTCGACTTTCGTCTCGTAGACCTGCACCGGCAGGATGGCCGGCAGCGTTCGCGGCCGGCCGGTGCGCACGTCGAAGTGGGAGCTGTGGCGCGGGCAGCGGATCGTTCCCGCCGCCGGGTTGAAATCGCCCTCCGACAGGTAGGCCTCGTCATGGGTGCACAGGTCGTCCATGGCGAAGATCTCGCCGTCGACGTTGTAGAGGCCCACCGGCTCGCCGTCGATCTCCACCGCCGTCTTGGCGCCTGCGGGAAACGCCTCGATCGGACCGACGTCCACGTAGCCGCCCTCTGCGCCCTGCGGTGGGGTCACGCCTTAGATTCCCGTCGCGCCGTCACTGGTTGGTGCGGGAGCGGTCAGGACCCCGCGCAGCACGTCGCGCACGCCCTCGTGGGGCACGCGGTCCAGCACCGCTTCGAAGTAACCCTCGACAATCAGCTCTCGCGCCTGTGACTCGGGAAGTCCGCGCGAGCACAGGTAGTACAGGTGGCTCGGCTCCAGCGTCGACGTGGTCGCGCCGTGAGTGCAGCGCACGTCGTCCGCCATGATCTCCAGCCGTGGAATCGAGTCCGCCCGCGTGCCGCTGTTCAGCAGCAGGTTGCGGTTGTTCTGGTAGGCGTTGGTGCGTTGCGCTTTCGGCTCGACGATGATGGTGCCGGCGTAGACGGATCGGGCGCGTCCGTCGAGCACCCCGGCGAACAGCAGGTCGCTGGTGCCGTCCGGCGCCAGGTGACCCTGCGTGGTGTGGTGATCCACAAACTGCCGGCGGCCAAGTCTGAAGGCGCCGTTCATGACGACGCTGGCGCCGGGCTCGATCAAGCCCGCCTCGACGCGGGCCTTGTGGAACCGTCCCCCGACGGTGACATTGGTGCTGGTGAACGTGGCGTCCCGGCCCACGATGGCGCGCTGCGACAGGATCGAGCGGGCATCGGTCGCCAGGGCCTGAACGTGCGAGTAGGTGAGCTGCGCGCCGGAGTCCACGAACAGCTCCGTCGCGCCGTTGACGAGCGCCGGCGAGTCGTGCTCGGCGTCTGCCCACCACTCCACGATCGACGCCTGCGCGCCCTCGCCGAGCGAGGCCAGCAGGTGCGGCTGTTCGAGGCCCGCGTCGCCGCAGACGACAACGAGGATTGGTTGCGCCAGGGCGGCGCCCCGCGGCACGTGCACCAAGGCGCCGCCCTGCCACAGCGCCGCGTTGAGGGCCTGGAACTTGCCCTGCTCCGGTGGGATGGCGGTCGTGCTCAGGCGTTCGCGCACCAGCTCCGGCTGCGTTCGGGCGGCCTCCGCCAGGTCCAACGTCACCACGCCCGCGTCGCGGGCCTCCGGGCTGATGTCGATCACGCGGGCGCCGGCGGCGCTCACCAGCAGGGTGACGCTCGGCGACAGCGCCGCCGCGGGCACCGTCGAAGGCACGCGGCCAACACCGTCCCGTGCCGGCGCGGGTGCCAGCGATTCCCATTGCAGCCACCGCAAATTGGTGCGGCGCCATTCCTCGTCGGTGCGTCCGGGATTCGGCGTGGCGTCGTAAACGTCCCACGCCGCCTGGCGGCGCGCGCGAAGCCAATCCGGCTCCTGCCGCGAGTCGGCGACCTCGTCGACCGTGCGACGAGTCAGACCGGGCGCCCGCGCGTCAATCGCCATGCGCGAGCGTCCTTTGTTGCGTACCGGCCCGGATGCTGAGCCTGTTCGGGTCCAGTCGGGCTATCCGATCGAGCCTTCCATTTGCAGCTCGATCAGGCGGTTCATCTCGACGGCGTATTCCATCGGCAGCTCGCGCACGATGGGCTCGATGAAGCCGCTCACGACCATTGCCATGGCCTGCTCTTCGGTCAGCCCGCGGCTCATCAGGTAGAAGAGCTGCTGCTCGCCGATCTTGCTCACCGTGGCCTCGTGCTGCACGGCGGTGTTGCTTTCCTCGATGTCCATGTAGGGATAGGTGTCCGACCGCGACTCGTCGTCGAACAGCAGCGCGTCGCACACCACGTTTGATTTCGAGCGCTCCGCGCCCGGCAGCACGTTCACGTAACCGCGGTAGCCGGCGCGCCCGCCGGCCCGGCTGATGGACTTGGACGTGATGATCGACGACGTATCCGGCGCGGCGTGCACCATCTTGGCGCCGGCGTCCTGGTGCTGACCCTCGCTCGCGAAGGCGATGGATAGCACCTCGCCGTGCGCGCCCGGCTCCATCAGGTAGACCGCCGGGTACTTCATGGTGACCTTGCTGCCGAGGTTGCCGTCGACCCACTCCATGGTGGCGTCGCGGTAGGCCACCGCGCGCTTCGTCACCAGGTTGAAGACATCCGTCGACCAGTTCTGAATAGTCGTGTAGCGGCAGCGCGCGCCTTCCTTGACGACGATCTCCACCACCGCCGAGTGCAGCGAGTCCGTGGCGTAGATTGGCGCCGTGCAACCCTCGACGTAGTGCACGTAGGCCCCGGGCTCGACGACGATCAGGGTGCGCTCGAACTGCCCCATGTTCTCCGCGTTGATGCGGAAATACGCCTGCAGCGGCACCTCGACCTTCACGCCCGCGGGGACGTAGACGAAGCTCCCGCCGCTCCACACGGCGCTGTTGAGCGCGGCGAACTTGTTGTCGCCGTTGGGGATGATCGTGCCGAAGTACTCGCGCACGATGTCCGGGTGCTCGCGCAGCCCCGAGTCCATGTCGAGGAACACCACGCCCTCGCGCTCCAGGTCCTCGCGGATGCTGTGATAGACGACTTCCGAGTCGTACTGCGCGCCCACGCCGGCCAGGAACTTGCGCTCCGCCTCGGGAATGCCCAGGCGGTCGAAGGTGTTCTTGATGTCGTCCGGCACGTCGTCCCAGCTGCGGGCCTGCCGGTCTTGGGGGCGGATGTAGTAGTAGATGTCGTCGAAGTCGATGCGTGACAGGTCGGCGCCCCAGGTCGGCACCGGCTTGCGCTCGAACTGCTGCAGCGACTCCAGCCGGAACTCGAGCATCCACTCCGGCTCGTCCTTCTGGCGGGAGATTTCACGCACGATGTCGGCGCTGAGCCCCTTGGGCGACTTGTAGACCGGCTTGATGTCGTCGTGGAACCCGAACTTGTAGCTGTCGAGTCCAATATCCGCCGACTTCACCGCCATTCGCTATGCCTCCTGTGCCGCCGTAATGGCCTCGTAGCCCATCTCGTCGAGTTCCAGCGCCAGTTGCTTGCCGCCCGTGCGCGCAATGCGTCCGTCGATGAGCACGTGCACCACGTCCGGCACGATGTAGTTCAGCAGCCGCTGGTAGTGGGTGATGACCAGCGTGGCCATCTCCGCGCCGCGCAGCGTATTGACCCCATCGGCCACGATGCGCAGGGCGTCGATATCCAGACCCGAGTCCGTCTCGTCGAGAATGGCGAGCTCCGGCTGCAGCACCGCCATTTGCAGGATCTCGTTGCGCTTCTTCTCGCCGCCGGAGAAGCCCTCGTTCAGGTAGCGGCTGGCGAACTTGAGGTCCATGCGCAGCAGCCGCATCTTCTCCATCATCAGCCGGCGAAACTCCATGGCCGAGATTTCGTCCTCGCGCTGCGCATTGAGCGCCATGCGCAGGAAGTTGGACACGCGCACGCCGGTGATCTCGGACGGGTACTGAAACGCCATGAACATGCCCAGGCGCGCGCGTTCGTCGGTGGCCAGCTCCAGGACGTCCTGGCCCTTGAACGTCACGCTGCCGCCGGTGACCTCGAAGGCGGGGTGGCCCATCAGGGTGTTGGCCAAGGTGCTCTTGCCCGAGCCGTTGGGGCCCATGAGCGCATGCACCTCGCCCTTGGGCACGTGCAGATCAATGCCCTTGAGAATCGGCATGCCCTCAACGCGGACGTGCAAGTCTTGGATGAGGAGCGCGTCGGCACCGCTTCCGTTATGCATATCGCGGCCGTAGTCGTCTCAGGTTGAACAGGTCCTCTCTGGCGCCGGAGCGTCGGCTGCTACGCGCCGCACTGCTCCCCGGGCCACCTAATCGAAGCTATCACCGCGTACCGTTCGCTCGCAAATATTGACAGGAAATTCTGGCTAAACTCGGGTCCGCCAAGTGTATTCCCGTGTGGCGCTACGCACGCCCCGCCGTGGTTTCGTAGGCTTGGGCCGATACGCGGACGGCGACGGCGGCCGCAGGTGGCCGGCGCGGCGCGCGCGCCCCGAGGAGCCATGGCCCACCAGCGAACCCGACCCCGCGCCGAATGGCAGGAGCAGTTGGCCCAGGGCGTGCGCGACGTGCGTGAGATTCCCGGTCTCACCGAGGAGCAGTACCAGCAGCTCGAGGCCATCGACGAGGAATACCCGTTCTTCACTACGCCTTACTACCTCAGCCTGATCGAGAAGTGGGACGCCAGCGACCCCATCTACCTGCAGCAGATGCCGGACGCGCGGGAGTTCGAGAACCCCAGCTTCCTGGAAGACGACCCGCTCGACGAGGAAGACGACATGCCGGTGCCGCACCTCACGCACCGCTATCCCGACCGTGTGCTGTTCGTGGTCACGCACACCTGCGCCATGTACTGCCGCTTCTGCACCCGCAAGCGCAAGGTGGGCAAGAACCCCGTGCCGCGGCCGGAGGAGTTGCAGCGCGCCATCGACTACATCGCCGAGCACGAGGAGATTCGGGACGTGCTGCTCAGCGGCGGCGACCCGCTCACGCTCACCGACTCGGCGCTCGAATGGATCGTCAGCCGCCTGCGCGCGATTCCGCACGTGGAGCTGATCCGCATCGGCAGCAAGATCCCCTGCGTCAACCCCGAGCGCATCACGCCCGAGCTCTGCCAGATGCTGGCCAAATACCACCCGTTCTACTTGAACACCCACTTCAATCACCCGCGCGAGCTCACGCCGGAGGCCGTGCGCGCCTGCGGTTTGCTGGTCGATCACGGCATCCCGGTGGGCTGCCAGACGGTGCTGCTGCGGGGCGTCAACGACGATCCCGAGGTCATGAAGGAGCTCATGCACGCGCTGCTCAAGGCCCGCGTCAAGCCCTACTACATCTACCAGGCCGATCTCGTGAAGGGCACCGACTACTTCCGGACTTCGGTGCAGAAAGGGCTTGAGATTATCGAGTCGCTGCAGGGCCACACCACCGGCTTCGGCGTGCCCACGTTCGTGATCGACGCTCCCGGCGGCGGCGGCAAAATCCCCGTGACCCCCGATCGCATCGTGAGCTTGACCGACGACGCCATCACGCTGCGCAACTTCGAGGGCGGCGTCTACGAGTACCCCGCGCACGGATACTCGCGCGACCACGCCGACGGCGACGCGGCCGGAAGCAACGGCGACCCCGAGGTGGCCCGCGCGAACCCGATCTACGACTAGGCCATCGGCCGTCGCGGGCGTGACGACGGCACCCTACAGATGAGTCCTATGCGCCTAACCCGACTCGGCGATACCGGCTGGTCGGTGGTTGCGCTGTTCGCCGCGTTTGCCTTCGTCTCGTTCAGCACGGCCGTGATCGGGCCGGTGCTCGGCCAGCTCGACGACGAATTCGGGGTGAGCTATGCATCCCTGGGATTGATCGCCGGCATGCAGGCGCTCGGTCGTGGCGTGGCCATGATTCCGGCCGGCCGCGTGGCCGATCGGTACCCGCCGCGCCTGCTGGTGAGCCTGGGCGGAGTGCTGATGGTCATCGGGTCGTTGGCCTCGGCCGCCGCGCCGGTCTATCCGGTCTTGGTGTTCGGCACGGCAGTGATCGGCGTCTCCATGGCCTTGATCTTCACCGCCGGGATGGCCCACCTGATTCGCAGCGCGCCCACCGAGGAGCGCGGGCGCACCATGGGCCGCGCCATGGCCGGCTGGGGGCTCGGTTCGCTGCTCGCCCCGCTTGCCGCCGGGGCTCTCGCCAGCGCCTTCGGCTGGCGCTCGGTCTTCATTCTGGCGGCCGTGCTCAGCGTGGTCGTCGTGCCGCTCGGGTTGAGCATTCGCGGCGCCCTGCCTCGCCAGCCGGAGCTCTCGCCGACCGAGCCGCAGCGTCGCTGGGCGCTCGGCCTGACCCGGCGTCTGATTCCGATCGTGGTCGTGAGCGCGCTCATCTGGGGCAGCGGCAGCGCGATCATGCGCCTGGTGCTTCCCCTTTACGGCAGCGAAGGCGCGGAGCTGACCCCGGCGCTCATCGGCGCCTGGCTCAGCGTCTTCGCCGCGGTCACGTTCGGCCTCATGCTCGTGAGCGGCACCATTCTCGACCGGCTCGGACGCCTGACGGTGCTGCTGCTGGCCGCGATTCCCGGATTGCTTGGTGGCTTCGTCCTGCTCCTGCCCATCGGCCTGGTGCCGTTCATCCTGTTCGGCCTCACGAAGGCCGGTATTGGCTTCTCGATGCCCTTGATTCCCGTTCTCGTCGCCGACCGATCCCCGCCGGCGCACGTCGGACGCTCCATGGGAGTCGTCCAGTTCCTGACGGATATCGTGAATCTGACGCTTCCGCTGGCGCTAGGCGCGCTGCTGGACGTCAGCGGGTTTGGTGCGGTGGGCATCTTCTTCATCGTCGCGTTCGCGGCCGCCGCATTGATCGGCGCGCGCGTCATCGCCGCCAAGCCGCGGCAGCCGTCGGAAGCGGAACTCGACACGTCAGTCCCGGCCGCCGATCCCGCCTCGCCGCCGGTGGCCTGACCGCGCCGCCGGCAGGGGGTAGCCCCAGCGGATTCTGCGGGCGGCTAGGGAATCGCCGCCCCCGACACGATCAACTCCCCGTCACTGAGAATCAGCGACTCGATGCGCATGGGAATGCGCGGCAGCCCGGCGTCAACGGTCCGGGTGATCAACTCCAGCAGGGCGGTGGTGATGAATCCCGGCGCGTGAATGTCGCCCACCTGCATGCGGCGGATCGCGACGCGCCGCTCGCTCTGCTCGATCGAGAGCTCCAGGTCGACCCGGAAGTCGAAGTTCAGACCCAGGGACATCAGTTCGCCGGTGAGCACGATCACGTCCGGGCCAAACGACACCCACAGTCGCTCGATCGATCCCCACCAATCCGCCTGTCGTCCCCAATCCGAAATCAGCGCGCTGACCTCGTCATCCGAAAAGCTGATCTGCACCGGCTGGGACGCCCCGCTGGCGCGGGCTCGGGCGCTGACCACGCCGAACTGCGCCACCTTGTCCAGCGCCCTATCGGCGACCTCGGCCGATACGACGATCTCCGTAAGGTCGCCGCGGTCCACTCGGCCGATGGCGGCAAAGAACCCGACCACGATCACCAACGCGGCGAACGCCACGATCAGCCACAAAATGAGCACCATCAGCCGCCGCATCTAGGCTCTATTCCAAGAAAGGGTCGATCGAGCCCCGGTCCGGCCGGTTGCCATCGCCGCGCCCGTCGCCCGGAATCGCAATCCCGTATGGCCGTGCCGCATCGATCTCGCAATTCGGCTGGAAGTCGCGCCGGCACTATCGTAAGCATTGGTGGCGGAGGCCAGACGCGCCGGGCCGCATGAGCGCGAATGCCAGCGGTCGGCGCGACGCCGCGGCGGTATGCTGCCGGTCGAACTACCACGGACTCGGTCGAGCCGCGCCCGGCCCACTGCGAAGGTATGCCCATGGTCGATCGCTCGGATGCCTTGGCGCCTGTGCGCCGCCTCGATGACGGCGTGCTCTTGTTCGACGGCGCCATGGGGTCGAACCTCAACGAGTACGAGGACCTCGATCGCGAGGCGCCCGAAGAGGACACGCTGCGCTATCCCGAGCACGTCGCCAAGGTCTATGCCGGCTACGTCGGTGCCGGCGCCGACGTGATCACGACCAACACCTTCGGCGGCAACCTGATCCGGCTCAAGCGGGCGGGGTTGCTGGATCAGGCCGAAGTGCTCAACCGCCGCGCCGCCGAAATGGCGCGCGAGGCAGCCGGCGATAACGCCTGGGTGGCGGGCGACATCGGCCAGAGCGGGGACTTCCTCGAACCCCTGGGCGAAATCACGCCCGACGAAATGCACGAGGCCTTTGCCGTCCAAGCCGAGCACCTCAAGGCGGGTGGCGTCGATCTCTTCCTGTGCGAGACCTTCAGCGACATCCAGGAAGTGCAGATCGCCATCAGGGCCGCCAAGGAAACGGGCTTGCCCGTCTTCGCCACCATGACCTACGACATCAACCTGCACACCATGATGGGCGTGGCGCCGGCCGACGGCCTCCGGGCTTGCGAGGAAGCGGGCGCCGACGTGGTCGGCTGCAATTGCGGCAATGGCCCTGAAGAGATGACGCAAGTCTTGCAGCAGATGGTGGACGCCGGACCGACGCGCCCGCTCATGGCGCAGTCAAACGCCGGCGTTCCCGAGCTCATCGGCGGAAGGGTCTGCTACACCTACCCGCCCGAGCGCATGGTCGAGTTCGCCGCGCAGTGGATCGACCTGGGCGTCCGCGTCGTCGGGTCGTGCTGCGGCAGCACCAACCACACCACCAACCTGCTGCGCGAGATGATCGACGGGCGCGGTTGCCTGGCGAACGGGGGCTGATCGCCCAGCGGACGAGACCGTCGCCGCTCAGCAGCCTCTCGGGCGCTCGTCAAACGGGATTAGGCGCCGGATCAGGTTGTCGCGAAACTCCACCGAGATGTCCAGCCCGTTCACCAGTCCAAGGACGGCGTAGACCGCCTCGCCTGGCGTGTCGGCAAAGCGATCGTTGGTGAACCCCGCGGTGAACGCGTCGATCAGCCTGAATTGCGTTTCCCCGGCAAGCAGCGCCAGGCCGCGCAGGAGCCTGAACTGGTGCGCGAACAGTGCCGGACCGCCGTAACCGCGCGGCGCCAACGCCGGCGACTGGAGCAGCGCATCGGTCACGGCGCCGCTTTCCGCCATCAGGCGCACCGGGTCCACCTGTCCCCGCCGCGCGCCGTCCGCCAGCAAGGCCAAGTGCCCGATTGCGGGATCGAGCGCGAATATCGCGTCGTCGACGCTCGTCAAGAACTCCAGCAACTGATACGAGGCCGCGTGGTGTCCGACGAAGGGACACGTGCGCGCGAGCCGCATCGGCGCTGCGTCAACGATCGGAAATCCCACGGAGGATCGGCTCTCCACCGGAGCGCCCAAGATCTCGGCGGTAACGGGCGGCGTCGCGAAGGCATTCGGCTGCGTCCCGTCGGCAGCCTCGGTGGCGGTCGCTTGAGGTGGCGACGGCGTGGCAGCCTGGGCCGCCGCGTTCGTCGTCTCGCTTCCCCGCCCCGCCGCGAACGTCAGCGCCAGCACTGCCGCCACCGCCGCGAGGGCCACGGCCAGCGCGCCAAAGCTGAGAATCCTCCCACGCCCGCTCACGGCGTCCAGTCAGCAGGCGTGCGTCCGCCACGGCTTTGGCGGGCGCCGTCGGCGATTCCCAACGGTGGCCGGCCCGCACGGACGATCAGTCGATTCGGCGATGGCACCACGCCACCCGCAGCCCATTTCGGCGGATTGCGCCCCGCCGAAAGTATAGGGGCCGCCAGGGATGCTCTGAATGAGTCGACTAACCGAGCCCCAATCCGTTCGCCCTGAGCTTGTCGAAGGGGCCCACCGAACGGATTGGGGCGCAAGTAGGACCAGGGCACCCGTACGTGTTCGGAGGCTGCTTACAGCCCGGCCGCGTATCCGTCCCGCCGCGGATCGGCCCCGCCGGTCATCACGCCGGTGGACGGATCGCGAGCCACGCCCTGCATACCGCCGACGTAACTCGTGAACGCATCCAGCACCTTCACGTCGTGTCCCCGCCGGCCCAGCTCGTCGATCACGTCCGGCGCGATCCGCGACTCGATCCGCAGCGCGGTCCCATCGTCCAAGACCCCCCGAGGGTCCTCGATGGCCTGTTGCACGCCCAGTCCGTAGTCGGCCCACTTCACCAGCACCTGGGTCTGCGTCTGGCAAATGCCGTGTCCGCCCGGCGTGCCCAGCGCCAGCACCGGGGCGCCGTCGCGAGTCGTCACGCTCGGGGCGATCGGCAGGGACAACGGCGCGCCCGGCGACATGTAGTTGGGGCTGTCCGGGTGCAGCTCGCCCCAGTTCAGGAAGTTATTGAGCACCACGCCCGTCCCCGGCACCGCGATCCCTGCGCCGAAGGGCGATCCCAGGCTCTGCGTCACGCAGATGAGGTTGCCTTCCGCGTCTCCAACCGAGAGCGACGTCGTGTGCTCGCGCGACGCGCGAATTCCGGATGTCGGCTCGCCGAATAGCTGCGTCCGGGCGCAGATCGGCTCACCCGACTCAAGCCGCTCGCGCAGCCCTCCCACGTCGGCTTCGCCAAGCATCTCGCCGATCTCGTCCCTCGAGGCGTTCGCGTTCAGAATCCGCTGCTCGGCGGCAAGGCGAATGGCGCGAAGCACCACGTCGAGTTGCTCGATGCCGTTGCGCGGCAGCGCGGCGATATCGGTGCCCGCGATGAGCCGCAGCGACTGCAACATCTGAAATCCCTCGGACTGCGGCGGCGGGGTGTGCACCCGCAGTCCGCGATAGTCGACCGCCACCGGGTCGTCCCAGCGCGGCTGCACCGCCGCCAGGTCGTCCAGCGAGACGCTGCCGCCGAGGGCCTGCAAACGATCCACCAGTTTGCGCGCCAGCCGACCACGAAACATATCCTCCGCTCCGTCGACCGCCGCCGTCTCCAGCGTGTCCGCGAGATCGGGCTGCCGCAGCACCCAGCCCGGAGCCGGCGCCTCGCCGTTGTCGGTATAGATCGCCGACCACGCCTCATCCCCCGCGCACACCTCCATCGACTCGTCGATGACGTACGCGTTGAAATCAGTGATGGGATATCCATTGCGGGCTAAATCGATCGCCGGCGCAAAGACTTCGCTCCTCGGGCGCCGGCCGTGCGCGGCCAGCAGCTCGCACCACCCGGCCAGATTTCCCGGCGTGCCGACGCTGTGCGGCCCACGCAGCAGGTCCGCGCGCGTTTTGGTCGTGGCGTCATAGGTGCCGGGTACCGGCGGAATGAAGTCCAGCGTGCGAATCCGGCCCTCGCTCGCCACGAACAGCGTCGCCACGCCCATGCCGGCCACGCCCGACATGTAGGGCTCCACCACGTTGAGCGCCGCCGCCGCGGCGACCGCCGCGTCGATGGCATTTCCACCGGCGAGCAGCAGCCGCAAGCCGGCTTGCGTGGCCAGGGGATGGGCGCTCGACACCACACCCCGGATCGACGCAATCAGCGGGCGCGGTCCGTGCATGCGTTTCCCAGCGGCCGTCGGGCGGCGCATTGTGTCACACCCCGAAGGTCACACCGTCGTGCAGCCGTCGGCCATGTCCGCCCTCCGTCATTCCCGCGAAGCCTGTACCCGCGGAGGCGGGGAGCGGGAATCCAGCCCGGTCGCCCCTGGAAGCGCGCTGGACTACGACTGTAGGGGCGGGTCTCAGACCCGCCCGTCCGAGCTCACGCCAACGACTCCGAATGCCGGAAACTCGGCCCGACCGCTCGCTCAATACGACTCCGCGATCGCCTCCAGGCCCTCCCGATCCAGAATCTCGATGCGCTTGCGCCCAATCGCGATCAGCCCGTCCGCTTTCAGCTCATTCAGCGCCTGGGTGGCCGTCTCGCGGGACGTGCCCACGCGCTCGGCCAGGTCGTTGTGGGTCAGTCCCAGCATCTGCCGGTCGTCGTCGCCGGTGTGGCGCAGGATGAACGTGGCCAGTCGGGCGGCCAGCGACTTGAGCGCCAGGTCCTCGAGCTGCGTCTCCGCCTCACTCAGCCGCTGCGACAGCGCTTGCATCATGCGCACCGCCACTGCCGGATAGCGCTGCATGAGCTGCTCGATGTCGTAGCGGCTCATCGCGCAAAGCACGGACGCCTCGGTGGTCTCGGCAAACGACCCGTACATCGACTGCCCCAGGAACGCCATCTCGCCGAAGAACGTGCCCGGCTCGACGGTCGACACCACGAACCGCTTGCCCTCCGGGGAGATGCGGTAGATCTGCACCCCGCCGGACTTGAGGATGAACAAGCCCTCGCCGGTCTCGTCGGGCTGGAAGACGATGCGGCCCTTGGGAACCGTGGTCATGCGGAAGATCTGGTGGACATCTTCCAGCTGTTGGGGTGACAGGTCGCGGAAGATGTCGACCGCCGAGAGATATTGGCGTTTCCGCTCGGCGACGTCGCCGATTGCCGTTCGCCCCAGCGAGCGACTGGTGGCCGGCAGGGACTCAAGACCCACGCGCTGCCCCTTTCTCCGAACCCGACAGCAGGTCGCTGCGCCACTCCGGGCTCGGATTGCCCAAGTGAATCAAGTGACCGTCCAGAACGTATGTTGGCACAGCCACCACCGCCGCCGGCACGCGCGCGGACTCGGCGTGGACGTCAATGACCTGGACGGCCAGGTCCGGCGCGGCTCGCGCCACATCGGCGGCGATGCGCCGCGCCGTCGCGCTTCCCGCGCAGTCGGCGGCTACGAAGACATCCAAGGTTCGCATTGGACTCTGCGGGCAGCGTGGTCCACAGACCCGCCCAGTGGCAGTGAGTTAGCCCACACTCCCGGCGCGCGTGTGGACATCGCGAACGAACGGCGCCAGGGCGTGCGCCGCGGGCAGAGGGACGGCGCGCACGGCTGCAATGTCCTCGGCAATTGCCTCCGCCAATTGCTCGGTGTCGGCGAACGTGCGCTGCTCGCGCAGCCGCGAGACGAAAAACAGCCGCATCGGCCGGTCGTAGAAGTCGCCCGCGGCGTCAAGGACGTGAGCCTCCACGACGCGCGGATGCTCGCCATACGTGGGACGCGTGCCGATGCTGATGGCGGCGCGCCGCGGTGGGGATCCGTCGGCCACGCTCACGCCCGCATACACCCCGTCCCCGGGCACGCACAGCCAGTCGGCATGTGAGACATTCGCGGTCGCGAATCCCAGCTCCCGGCCCTCGCCAGCACCGCGCACCACCACGCCCTCGAGACTATAGGTGCGGCCCAATCCGCCGTTCGCGGCGGCGATGTCGCCGCGCGCCAACGCGGCCCGAATGGTTGAGCTCCGATTGGTTCCGGCCGGACCATGCCAAACGATCTCCCGGAAGCTGAAGCCCAACTCGTCGCTCAGCGACCGCAGCACCGGGGGCGTGCCGGCGCCGCCCTTGCCGATCCGGGCGTTCGGACCCGATATCAGGTGACGCATGCCCGCCTCGTCCCGCAGCCGGGTGAGGAATTCACGCGGGCGTTGTTGGGCGAATTCGCTATCGAAGGTGAGCACCACAATGGCGTCGACGCCGGCGTCTGCCAGGAGCGCCAGCCGGTCGTCCAGCGTCGCGAGCAACGCGCGGGGCTCCGCCGGCCGCAGGATCCACTCGGGCGGAGGCCAAAGCGTGACCGCCACGGCACGGGTTCCGGGCGTCTCTCGCGCCGCGGCCAGCGTGGCCCGCAGCAGGGCGCGGTGACCCTCGTGCACGCCGTCGAAACGGCCCAGCGTCAGCGCCGTCGGCTCGTGCGCACCCAGAGCGCCAAGATCCGTGTGCACCGGGCAGCCGCCGATCCGAGATGGCAGGTTCATGCCGCCGCCTGCATCACGCGGCGCTTCCGCCATTCGCCGTCCGCATGCTCCGCGACTCCCAGAAACGCGCCGTCGGCATCGTAGAAGCGATGCAGCCCCGATTGCTCGGATCGAGAGCCAAAGTGGCGTCCATTCACGAAATCGTCCCGGTCCACTGCCGCGAGAAGGCATGCGGGCACTTCGCCCAGGACCACATCCGGCGCGTGCACCAGTTCCGCGACCTCCGGCGGCGACGCCCGGCGCAGGGCCGCCAGGCCGATGGCGTCGGCCAGGGTAAACGGGCCGACTGCGGTGCGCACCAGCGCCAGCAATGTCGCGCCGCATCCAAGCGTCTCGCCGATATCGCGGGCCAGGCTGCGGATGAACGTCCCTCGGCCACACCGCACTTCGACGGCGACGACCAACGCCGGTTGGCTGGGCCCGTCGCAATCCAGCAGCAGCCGGTCGTCGCGCACCGCGAGCGTGACCCTGGCCTGTGCCAGGGCCGTGATCGCGTGCACCTCGACCTCCCGCTCGGGGAGCGTGAAGTCCTCTCCCGCCCGAGCGCGCGCATAGGCCCGCCGTCCCTCGACCTGCACCGCCGACGCCGCCGGCGGGCGCTGGCGCAGCGCGCCGACGAAATGCGGCAGGACGTCGAGAAACTCCGCCGGGTCCGGGGATGACTGCAAGGGGCCCATCACGTCGCCTTCCAGGTCGTCCGTGGTGGTTCGCACGCCCAGGAGCACGGCTGCAATGTAGGTCTTGGGCGCGCGCAGCACGTGTTCGCTGAGCCGGGTGGCGTGGCCGATCGCCAACGGCAGCACGCCCCCGGCCAGCGGGTCCAGCGTGCCGCAATGGCCCACCTTTCGCCGGCCCACGCAGCCGCGCGCCGCCTGCACCAGCGCCGTCGAACGCGACCCGATCGGCTTGGCCGTCACGAGGAATCCGCTTGGAACCTCAACCGGCGAGGACACCAGCCGTCAGTCCCGGATGCGAGCCGTGCGGTGGGGACCGGCGCTCACTCGGACCGCTCGGCGGGGAGGCTCGCGCCGGGATTCGAATCGTCGCGCTCCTCATCCAGCAGCTGTCGCATGCGCTCCTCCGTGACCATCCCCGGGTCGAGTTGAAACCTGATTGCGGGGGTGAAGCGCAGCCGCAGGCGCGCGCTCAGCTCGCGCCGGACGACGCCTTCGGCTCGTTCCAGCGCCGCCAGCGACTCCTCGCACTGCAACGCGTCGCCCAGCACCGTCACGAAGATGGTTGCCCGGCGAAGATCGGGAGTCACCTGGGCGCGGTTGACCGTGACCAGCCGGATCTGCGGGTCGCCCAGCGTGAAGCGGACGATTTCCCCGGCTTCGCGGGCGATTTGGGCGGCAATGCGCTCTGGGCGGCGCGTGGGCATGCGGGCGGCTCCGACGATCAGGGCTGACGAGTCTCGGTGTGGTAGACCTCGATGATGTCGGCCAGCTCGATGTTCGTCGTCGTCTGGATGCCCAGCCCACAGTCGAACCCTTCGCGCACTTCCTCCACGGGATCGGAAAATCGCCGCACGGTTCCGATCCGACCCTGGCCAATCTCTTCGCCGCGGCGGAGGATGCGCACGTCGGCGCCCCGGTAGATGCGACCGGTCAGCACCATGCCGCCAACGATCTGCAGCGTGCGTTCGCTGCGGAACTCACCGCGAATCTCGAGCCGCCCGTCGACCACTTCGAATTCCTCCGGCTCCAGGAGGCCTCGCAGGGCGGCGTCGACCTCGTCGATCAGCTCGTAGATCGTGAAGTAGACCCGCACGTCCACGCCCTGGCGGTCGGCCTCGGCTCGGGCCGCCGGATCGATCCGCACGTCGAATCCCACCACGATGCCCTCGGCGGCGGCGGCAAGATTCACGTCCGATTCGGTGATCGTGCCCACGCCCTCGTAGATCACCACGGCCCTGGTGCGGGCCTCGCCGACGTCGCCGAGCGACTTCACCACCGCGGCCGCCGCACCGTCCGTGCTGGCCTTCACCACCACGCTCAGCTGGTGGAGCTGGCCCGCGGTCATTTGCGCCGCCAGCTGCTCCAGGCTGAGCCGAATCGCCTGTTCGCCGCCGCCGCGTTGCGCCGCCGACCGCTCGGCGCGCCGGCGGCGCTTGCTGCGCTTCGCCACCTGCAGCTGATCGCCGGCGGCGGGGGTCGATTCCAGGCCGACCACCTGCACCGGCGTGGACGGACCGGCTTGCTTGAGCCGCTCGCCGTTGTGGTCGAAGAGCGCGCGCACGCGACCCTCGACATTCCCCACCCGCACCTGATCGCCGACGCTCAGCGTTCCGCTGGTGACGATGGCGCTGGCAATGGGTCCCTGGCTGCGGTCGAGCCGAGTCTCGATCACGGTGCCGACCGCTGGTCCGTCCGCCGGCGCCCGCAGCTCCTCCAGTTGCGCCGTCAGGTTGATGTACTCAAGCAGCTCGTCGATGCCGTCACCCTGCTCGGCCGAGAGCGGCACGGCCACGACGTCGCCGCCGTAGGCCTCGACCACCACCTCATGCTCGGTGAGCTGCTGGTAGGCGCGCTCCGGGTTGGCCGTGGGCAAATCGATCTTGTTGACCGCCATGATCATCGGCACTTTGGCGGCTTTGGCGTGCCCAATCGCCTCGACCGTCTGCGGCATCACGCCGTCGTCGGCGGCCACCACCACCACCACGATGTCGGTCACCCCGGCGCCGCGCGCCCGCATGGCGGTGAACGCTTCGTGGCCTGGCGTGTCGATGAATGTGATGGCGCCCTCGTCGGTCGTCACCTGATAGGCGCCGATGCTCTGCGTGATCCCGCCGTGTTCGCCCGCGGCGACCTGGGTCTGCCGAATGGCATCTAGCAACGTGGTCTTGCCGTGGTCCACGTGACCCATGACCGTCACCACGGGAGGGCGCGGATCGCCCGCCGGGGGCTCGTCGTCCGGCGCCGTGGCTTCGTCGACGGGCGTCGCCGCCGGCGGGGCCTCGGCCCCTTCGTCCGTGACCTCGATGTTGAACTTGGCCAGCACCGCCCGAGCCGTATCCCGGTCGATGGCGGCATTGATGGTCGCCAGCACGTTGCGCGAGAGCAGCTCGACGATGATGTCGGTGCTTTCGACCTCGGCGCGTTGGGCAATCTGCGCAATGGTGGCCGTCTCGGGCAGCGGGACGGTGCGCATCGGCACGGCCTCCGGCACCGCGGGGGCCGGTGCGGGCGCGGCCGGAGACGGCGGCGGGGCCTTGCGGCGGCCGCCGGGCCGGTGGGGGGCACGCCGCGCCGGGCGGCGACCACGCGCCACGCTAGGCGCTCATCGAGGGCTCAAGGCGCCGCTCACGAGCGGCTTCCATTTCATGGCCGAGTTCTTCGATCGTCGTCGTGGGAATGGTCACGCGAAGCTGTGCCGCGAGGGCGCCGCGTTTGACGGCCGCGGGCCAGCACGCCTCATCGCGGCAAATGTAGGCGCCGCGACCCGGCGCGCGCCCGGTCGCGTCGAGCTCGATTGCTCCCGCGGGGGTCCGCACGATGCGCACGAGCTCGCGCTTGAAACGCTTGGTGCGGCAGGCGATGCAGGTGCGCTGTGGCTGATGACGCAGAGCTATGTCTCCGCGGATCCAGCCGCCGGCCGCTCGGCGGTGGCGCTGGCCGTGTCCACGTCGATATCCCCGGCGTCCTCGGCAGCGTCACTGGCTCCGTTGTCCCCTGCGGCAGCCTCGTTGGCCTCGTCCTCGTCCGGCGCGGCTACGCCTCGGGTTTCCGCGGGCGCCGACGCGTCGCGAATGTTGATGCGATAGCCGGTCAGCCGCGCGGCCAGCCGCGAGTTCTGCCCTTCGCGGCCGATCGCCAGCGACACCATGTCCGGATGCACGAAGACATCCGCGGTGCGCTCCGCGTGGCTGATGTGCACGGTCTGCACCCGCGCCGGGCTCAGCGAGTTGGCCACGAAGGCGCTTGGATCGGCCGCCCACTCGATAATTTCGGCCTTCTCCTGTCCCAGTTCGCGGAGGATATTCTGAATCCGCGTGCCGCGCATGCCCACGCAGGCGCCAACCGGGTCCAGCCCGTCCTGCAGCGAGCGCACGGAGACCTTCGAGCGCACGCCGGCGTCGCGGGCGATGCCGGTGATCTCGACCAGGCCGTTCTGAATCTCCGGCACCTCGCGCTCGAACAACCGGCGCACGAAGTCCGCGTGCCCGCGCGAGACTCGGAGCTGCGTCCCTCGTCCGCCCTCCGCCACCTCCAGCAGCAGCACACGCAATCGCTGACCCACGCGATAGAACTCGCCGGGAATCTGCTCGGCGACGGGCATGACGGCCTCGGCGCGGCCCAGCTCAACGAAGACGCCGCGAGACTCCACCCGCGTCACCCGCCCGACGAGGATCTCGCCCTGGTGCTCGATGAACTGGGTGTAGACCTCCATCTGCTCGGCGTCGCGCAGCGCCTGCTGCATGGCCTGTCGCGCGCGCTGGGTGGCGATGCGCCCGAAATTCGGCGGCGTGACGTCGATCTGGAAGATCTCGCCCACGGGTACCGTCTCGTCATAGGCCTGGGCGTCGCTCAGCGAAATCTCCCGGATCGGATCGGTCACCTCGTCGACCACGGTCTTGTTGGCGTAAATGGTGGCCTCGCCCGTGTCCGGCGAGATTTCGACGTCAATGTCGTCGTACTCGGTGTCGGAGTCGAGGTAGGCGGACGCTACTGCCGTGCGGAGGGAATCGAGAACGGCATCGACCTGGATGCCCTTCTCGTCGGCAAGCTGCTGCAAGGCGAGAATGAACTCGCTGCGCATCGCTGCCTCCTTCGGCCGTTAGTTCGAGTCCCTCCCCAGAGACAAAGAAAAGCGGGCCGCGTCCGCCATGATGTCGCCGCTAGGCCGCTCTCCTGAAGTATATCACCGAGCAATGTGCGCCGCGAGGCCGACCGTGTCGTAACGAACGTAAGGGAAGGCTTTGATACGTCATTAATTGGTGGTTCTGGTATTGGTATTTCCTTTTGCTCCGACAAAAAAGCCCGGCGCGATTACGCACGCCGCCGGCGCGTCCCGCCCGATCCACCCGACCGCAACACGGCGGTGAATGCCTCCTGCGGCACGTCGATCTGGCCCACCCGCTTGAGTCGCTGCTTCCCGGCCTTTTGGGCTTCCAGCAGCTTGCGCTTGCGGGACACGTCGCGGCCGTAGCACTTGGCCAGCACGTCCTTCCGCACCGGCCGCACGGTTTCCCGCGCCACGATGCGCGACCCCACCGCCGCCTGCACGCTCACCTCGAACTGCTGCCGCGGAATCTCGCGCTTGAGCCGCAGGGCCAGGTCGCGCCCGATCTCCGCGGCGCGCGCTCGGGGCACGATCGTCGACAGTGCGTCGACCATCTGGCCGTTGAGCCGCATGTCGAGCCGGACGAAATCCCCGGCCCGATACTCCCCAAAGCTGTAGTCGAGCGAGCCATAGCCCCGCGTCGCGGACTTGAGCACATCGAAGAACTCCGTCAGCATCTCGCCCAACGGCAGGCCGTACTCCAGCAGCACGCGCGTCGGCTCGAGGTATTCGAGCCGACGGTGCTCGCCGCGCCGGGACTGCAAAAGCTCGATCACCGCGCCGAGGTGAGCCTCCGGCGTCACGATGGTCACGACCATCCACGGCTCGCGCACTTCGGCGATCTGCGACGGCTCCGGCAGGTCCGCCGGGCTGTCCACCCGCATTACCGGGCCGTCGCGCCTGGCGACCTCGTACTCGACCTGCGGTGTCGTGAGCACCAGCTCCAGCTCGTATTCGCGCTCCAGGCGCTCGCGCACGATGTCCATGTGCAGCACGCCCAGGAACCCGCAGCGAAACCCAAACCCCAACGCCGCGGACTGCTCCGGCTGGCTCACGATCGCCGGGTCGCTCAGCCGCAGGCGGTCCAGCGCCTCGCGCAACGCCGTGTAGCCCTCGGGATCGGTGGAATACAGGCTGGCGAACACCAGCGGCTTGGGCGTGCGATATCCCGGCAGCGGCTGCGTCGCCGGCGCGTGCTCGTGGGTCACGGTGTCGCCCACCGGCCACTCGCGAACCTCCTTCAGTCCGGTGGCCACGTAGCCGACGTGTCCGGTCGTCAGCCCGTCGCGGGCGCTCACCGCCGGGGTGAATACCCCCGTCTCGACCGCCTCGGCGCGGGTCCCGGACTGCATCAGACGCAACCGCTCCTGCCGGCGCAGCGATCCATCGAACACCCGCACGCTGGCCACCACGCCGCGGTGCTGGTCGTAGCTCGAATCGATCACCAGCGCCCGCAGCGGGGCGTCGGGATCGCCGGACGGTGGCGGCACGGCCTCGACGATTCGGTGCAGCAGGTCGTCCACGCCGTCGCCTGATTTGGCGGAGACCCGCAGCACGTCATCAACGGTCGCGCCCAGAAAGTCCGCCAGCTCCTGGGCCACCACGTCGGCTCGGGCGGTCGGCAGGTCGATCTTATTGACCACCGGAATCACGGTCAGATCGTGCTCCACCGCCACGTAGGCGTTCGCCAGGGTTTGGGCCTCGATGCCCTGGCTGGCGTCCACCAGCAGCACCGCCCCCTCGCACGCGGCCAGCGAGCGCGAGACCTCGTAGCTGAAGTCCACGTGGCCCGGCGTGTCGATCAGATTGAGCGTGTAGGCGGTTCCGCCCAGGTCCAGCGCCATGCGCACTGGATGTGCCTTGATGGTGATGCCGCGCTCACGCTCGAGGTCCATGGAGTCGAGCACCTGGTCGCGCATCTGGCGCGCGGTCAGCGTGGCCGTGCGCTCCAGCATGCGGTCGGCCAGCGTCGATTTGCCGTGGTCGATGTGCGCAATGATGCAGAAGTTGCGCGTGTGCGCTTGATCGACCTCGCCGCCGGGGTTCATGCCTGATTCTATTCAGCGAGCCGCGCGCCGGAGCCGTCCGGCGATCAACTCGACGAGCTCATCGAGCTCGGGGTTGCGCAGGAGACGCGCGGCGCCCACGTACACGACCACCGCCGTCGTCAGATAGGCCGCCAGCCAGCCGCCGCCCGCGATGGCGTCCGCCGCCGGCCACGTCGCAAGCCGCAACCCTCCGATCGCGGCTCCCATCAGCCCGGTCGCGAGGACGATGCCAAGCACCCAGCGCACGTCGTCGCCGCGAACGATGACGCCGCCGCGACGGCGCAGAATCGCCACCAGGATCACGGCCTCGACCAGGACGCCGATCGACAAGCCCAGCGCGATCCCCGGATTTCCCATGACCACCGAAAAGGCCCACGACAGCACCATGTGCAGCAGGAGTGAGCCCACCCCAACGGCCACCGGCGTGCGCGTGTCGTGCATGGCGAAGAATCCGCGCACCAGCACCTCCACCGCCGCGTGCCCCGCCAGGCCCACGGCGTAGAACCGCAGCGCGTTGGCCGTCAGCTCGGTGGCTCGGGCGTCGAACGCATGCCGTTCGTAGGCCACGGATACGATGGGTTCCGCCAGCACCGCCAGCACCACGGCCGCCGGCACGCTCAGGAACAGCACGATCCGGCCCACGCCGCGCACGCGGTGAGCGAACGCGGCGCGGTCCCCGCCGATCCAGCGATGGGCCAGATCGGGCAATGCGGCTTCCCCCAGCGCCATGCCGAACACGCCCAGCGGCAGCAACATCAAGAGAAACGCGTTGTTGAGCACCGCCACGGCCGACGGACCCTGCAACGACGCCAGGATGTTGATGTAGATCAGGCTGGCCTGCAGGACCGCCACGCCGAGCATGCGCGGCACCATCAGCCGGATGACCTTGCGCACGTCCGAGTCCTTCAGCGCCGCGCCCGGATGCCACGTCATGAAGTCGAGCCGACGCGCCGTGGCCTCGCGCGCGCCGAAGATGGTGGGCAGGCCGGGCACCTGCACCAGCAGGTGCAGGCCCGTGCCGATCAACGTGCCCCATACCAGGCCGGTGAGGCCGAAGACCCGCGCCAGTCCCAGCGCGCCCGCGATGATTCCCAGGTTGTAGAGCAGCGGACTCAGCGCCGGCAGGGTGAAGGCGCGCTCGGCCTGCAGCGCCGACTTGGCGACGGCGCTGACGGCCAGCACGACGGGCGAGATCATCAGCCAGCGCGCCGCGTCGGTCGCCAGCAGCACGGTGCTGTCGGGAAAGCCCGGCGCGACCACGCGCATCAGCGGCTCGGCGAACAGGGCGCTGACTCCCGCGAGCACCGCGCTGGCGCCGGCGACCAATCCCCCAATGCGTCCCACGAATCGCCCCAGCGCCCGGCGATCCCCGCGCGCCTTCACCTCCGCGTACACCGGGATCACCGCCGAGAGCAGCGCGCCGCCCGCCAGCAACATGAAGATCGTGTCGGGAATGCGGAAGGCCGCGAACCACGCGTCGGCCTCCGGTCCCACGCCAAACTCGGCGTTGATGGCAGCCTGGCGCACAAACCCCAACACCCGGCTGACCAGGATCGACGCCACGACAATCGCCGCCGCACGCCCCACGCCCGCGCCCAGCGCGGTGTCCTGTGATTTGGAATCCTGCTCGTGCGGGCCTCTCACCGTGATGCCGAGGCCCTCGTCATTCCCGCGAAGGCGGGAATCCACCCTTCCACCAACCTCGAAACGCAACCCCTCGTCGTTTCGGCGGAAGCCGGAATCCAGGTCCGGCCGCTCACGCTGCGTGCAGCGTGGGAGCCCTCACCCGTCGATCCCGCGGCGCCATCCCTCGTCATTCCCGCGAAGGCGGGAATCCACCCTTCCACCAACCTCGAAGCGCAATCCCTCGTCCTTCCGGCGGAAGCCGGAGTCCAGCCCCCACCCGCCGTTACTATGGCCTCAAGCCCCACCGCAGCCTGCAAGGCCTCCGCCCGCCGCATGTCATTCACCCCCGACGACCTCGACTTCGTCTTCCTCTCCTTCGAAGGACCCGACCAACCCTACGCGCAGGCCGGCGGGCTCGGCGTACGCGTCACCCAGCTCACGCGGGCGCTCGCCAAGCACGGCTTCCAGACCCATCTGGTCTTCGTCGGCGACCCGGCACTCCCCGGCGCGGAGTCGCGCGAGGACGGACGCCTCCACCTCCACCGCTGGTGCCAGTGGATCAGCGCCTCGCACCCTGAGGGCGCCTACGCCGACGAAATCGCCAAGGTTCATGACTACCAGGATTCGGTTCCGGCCTTCGTCACGCAAGCCATCGTGGAACCGGCCCTGGCCGACGGGCGGCGCGTGGCGATCATTGCCGAGGAGTGGCACACCGCCGACGCGCTGTCCCGCCTCAGCGACTCGCTGCACTTCGTGGGGATTCGCGATGCCGCCGTCCTGCTATGGAACGCCAACAACGACATGTCGTTCGACCGCATCAACTGGAGTCGCCTGGGATACGTCGCGCAGTTCACCGCAGTATCGCGCTATGTAAAAGCCCAGATGTGGGACTACGGCGTCAACCCGCTGGTGATTCCCAACGGCATCCCGTCGGAGTTGCTCGAGCCCGTCGACGCCGACGCGGTAAACGCCATTCGAGACGCGGTCGGTCCCGGCCCCTGGTTCTTCAAGCTCGGGCGCATGGACCCGGACAAGGGCTGGCTGGCCGCGGTCGAGGCCGTACATCGCCTGCGGGAGAGCGGCGTGCCGGCTCGCCTGGTCATGAAAGGCGGGCAACTGGAGGATCACGGCGCCGAGGTGTACGGCCACATGGCCTGGCGCGGGCTTCGAGCGGTCGGCGTCCACACCGACGATCGATCGATTTCCGGCATCGCGCGGGCCCTCGGCGACGCCGATCCGGAGGCCGCGGTACTCAACGTTGAGTTCTTTCTTCCCGACGACGCGCTGCCGGTGCTCTACGCCGCCGCGGACGGTGTGCTCGCCAACAGCGGCTACGAGCCCTTCGGCCTGGTCGGACTCGAAGCCATGGCGGCGGGCGGCGTCGCCTACGTCGGATCAACCGGCGAGGACTACGCCATCCCCATGCGCAACAGCGTCGTCCTGGACGACGTCGGCCACCCGGACGAGATCGTGCAGGTGGCGCGGCTGCTGCGCGACGATCCGGATTTGGCCGCGCGCATCCGCACCGGCGCGCGCGAGACGGCCCGACTGCACACGTGGGACGCCCTGCTCCCGTTGCTGCTGAGCAAATTGCAGCTCGCCGGACGGCGGCAGGGGCTGCGCGGGCTGTAGCATCACACGGGCCGGATTCGACGTCGGCCCGGGAGTTGATCACCTCTGGCCGAGCACCTGGTCATCTACACGGTCTTGCACCAGCCGCGCCGCGTGCGCCTGCCGGCGGTGGAGTTGCCGCGCGGCGCGCCCGCCGCCGAGCTGGCGCGCCTGATGTTCGATCACGATCTCAACCGGCACTACTTTCAAAAGGTCGCGCGCTGGTGCTATCGACCGGCGCTGCCGCTCTGGCGTCAGCTGCTCGATGAGGGCCTGACGCTGTCGCTGGGCGTGCCGCTCTCCACGGTCAAGCAGTTCGAGACCTGGGCGCCGGAGCTGCTGGAGGAGATGCAGGCGCTCGTGGCCCACCCCCGCGCCGAGCTTGTGGCCGTGGAGCCGTTTCACGCCATGACCATGCTCATCGACCTGCCGACGTTCGTGACGCAGATGCAGCTCGCCCGTACGGGCGCGGCCAGGCGGTTCGGCGTCGAGCCGGTGGTGGCGGATACCACCGAGATGCTCATGTCCGCCGACATCTATCGTGCCCTGCAAGCCGCCGGCTACCAGGGAACATTCGTCGATGGCCGCCAGTGGGTCATGCAGTGGCGCGAATCCACGCATCTCTACAACTTCGACGGCGGCTCACTCAAGATCCTGCCCCGCAACTTCCCCCTCAGCGACGACGTCGGCTACCGCTTCTCGAACCAGACCTGGGATCGCTGGCCGCTCATGGCCGACACCTACGCCCAGTGGGTCCGCGACGCGCCGGGAGACTTTGTCCTGCTCGCGTGGGATTTCGAGACCTTCGGCGAACACCACAATCGCGACACCGGCATCTTCGAGTTCCTGAAGGCGCTGCCGGGCGCGCTGGCCGACAAAGGCGTCACCTGCGTCACACCCAGCGAGGTGCTGCAAGCGCCCGCCCAACCGGTGCACGACCTGCCGCTCACACCGTTCCCGGCCACCTGGGCGGGTGAGAGCGGCGGCCTCGAGTTCTTCCTGGGCAATCACGCCCAGCAGGCCATCTATCGCCTGATGAGCGTGGCCTACGGCGCGGCGCGAATGACCGGCGATGCGGACCTCATCGAGATCGCCCACTGGCTCATGCAATCCGACAACCTGCACTGGCTGCAATGGGTCGGCCGCGTCGGCGCCGAGGCCGACGTGTCCGCCTACTTCACCCCGCAGGAGTGGATGTGGATGGGCACCGAGCGCCTCCTCTGGGAGCACCAACGCGTCTACGTCAATTTCCTGGACGCCATTGCCTAGCCAGCCTGTAGCAGCGGCCCGCGCCGCACCGCCGGTGGCCCACGCTGCGTGCAGCGTGGGATCGGCCATTCATCAATCCCACCGCGCCAGCCCTCGTCATTCCGGCGGAAGCCGGAATCCAGGTCCGGTGATCCGCGCCTCCGGAAACGCCTAGACGCCCCTCATGCGCCTAGCCATCGTCACCTGGGAGTACCCGCCCCACGTCGTCGGCGGACTGGGCACCTATGCCGGCGCCATGGTCGCGGCCCTGCGCGCCGCCGGGCACGACGTGGAAGTCTTCGCCGCCCTGCGCGCGACCGACCCAGACCCGGCGGACGGCGCCCACTGGACCCGGCCGCTCGAGCTCACCCCGCTGTATTCGTCGCTCCTGAACGGCGAGGCGCAAGCCTGGGGTCCCCTGCTCGGCGAGCTCGCGGCGACGAACGTCCTCTGGGCCGACCGCGTGCGTGAGCGCCATCGCCGCGAACCCTTTGACGTCGTGGCGATCCACGATTGGCTCGCGGCGCCGTCCGGGCTGGTGCTCGCGCCGCTGCTCGACGTTCCGGTGGTCTTCCACGTGCACAGCACCGAACGCGGACGCCAGCCGGTGGCGTCGTCGCCCATCGTCCAGTCCTGGGAGATCACCCTGGGGCATGAGGCCGCGGCGGTCGTCACCGTCAGCAAGGCCATGCGCGAGGATCTGGTCGCACACGGCTGGCCGGACGACCGGGTTCACGCCGTCTGGAACGGCGTCGATACGCGTCTGTATCACCCGCGGGCGCCCGGCGGACCCGAGGTGCGGGCCCGATACAACATCCCTGCTGCGGCGCCGGTGGTGCTGTTCATCGGCCGGCTCACGGACGTGAAGGGCGTGCGCCAGCTTGCCGCGGCCTGGGGACCGGTGGCGGCTCGGTGCGGTGGCGCGTGGCTCGTGGTGCTCGGGTCGGGCGAGCTCGAGCACGAGTTGCGCGACACCTTCGCTCACTCCGAGGGCGCCGACCGAGTAGTCATGCGCACCGAGTTCGTCGACGAGCGAGAGCGCATCGCGCACTACGCCGCCAGCGATGTCGTGGTGCTGCCCTCGACCTATGAGCCGTTCGGTCTGGTGGCCGCCGAGGCCATGGCCTGCGGCAAGCCGGCGGTCGTCGGAGCACAGGGCGTGGTGGGCTTCCGCGAGCAAGTCGTCGCGGGCGGCCCGGAGCAGACCGGCCTGCACGTCAACGGCGCCGACCCGGATGACATTGCCTGGGGCCTCACCCACGCCCTGGAGGACCGCGACCGCCTCGCTGCCTGGGGCGCAAACGCCCGCACCCGCGCCGCCTCCGTCTTCACCTGGCAGCGCTCCGCCGCCGCCACCCTCGCCGCCTACCAATCCGCCATCGAGGCCCGCGCCGAAGCCTGACGCCCCCTTCCTTCATTCCGGCGCACGGCCTGGCCCGTGCTCGATAGGGGCCGGAATCCAGTCCGGTGCCCCGAGTCCGGTGGCCCACGCTGCGTGCAGCGTGGAGTCTCTCCCGCGCGCAGGTCGCCTCCCTGTCATCCCGAGCAACGCGAGGGATCTAAGGGGTTAGGGATGAGGCGCGGCGCCTTTCATAACCCCTGGCCTTCGAATGACCGCAAGGGCACAAAGCGAAATCCGCCATGCTGGATAGTGATGTGTATTGGCTATGTGGTAGTCTTATAGACATGAAAGCTATACAGATCACGCTCGACGAAGCCCTGCTCGAGCGGCTTGACGCCCATCCCACGGTGAAGGAGCAGGGCCGCTCGGCAGTCCTTCGCGAGGCGGCTGCCGCCTACCTGGCTCGCAAGGACGCCGAGGACATCGCCCACCGTTACCGCGCGGGCTATGGCGATGCCGCCGGGGTCGACGCCGAGCTCGAGGGCTGGGCCGACGAGGGCGCATGGCCGGAGGACTAGACGGCGGACCACGACGCGGCGAGATCTGGCACTACGGCTTCAAGCGGCCCGACAAGCGCCGGCCCGTCGTCGTGCTCACGCGCCAGGAAGTGCTCCCGCTGCTGCACACGGCGACGGTGGCGCCCATCACCTCGACCGTCCGCGGCCTGCCGAGCGAAGTCGCCGTCGGCCCGGAGGAGGGCCTGCGACACGACTCCGCCATAAACCTCGACCACGTCCAAACCGTCGAGCAGCGCCGTCTCCACCGCTACGTCGGCTCCCTCAGCCCGACCAAAATGCGCCAGGTCTGCCGCGCCCTAGCCATCGCCACCGGCTGCGCCTAGCTACGCTGCGGTTCAGCCGACTCTCTTGACCACACAGATGGCAACGCCCGTTTGGCATGCTCCGATGCTCGGCGTCGGGCATGTATAGAATCCCATGCGACCCATGAATCATTCTCCGACGCCGACGCTCTGCCGAGGTGAAATCGCCATTTAAATAACAGTCTCGGCGACTCTTATGCTCACCAGTGAATCCCCATATCTCGGGCGATCCGAGCAACGGATTCCTTGAAAGTCTCGATCGACGATGTGCATTCGTCCGGGGTATTGCCGAAGATCCCGTACTTCACGAACGAAGACTCATGTTGATGCGTAGATATTGATCCCTCAATCTCTTCCAATATCTGTCTGCGATTATCAAATCGGTGGATAAAGGACCCAATTGGAATCCTAGTCCATCGGTCCGCCGCATCCTGCTGGTAGGCGCAGCTGAGTGACAATAGTACTTCCAGCTTATCGAATACTAAATCAAATTGTGCGACACCAAGGAAAGAACTGATTGCATATGGTTGAAGTGTATCGTGCAACCAATCATTGAGCGGTACATGATGCCTGTCCATACCCTCTAGTAGGCGCATCGATGCTTGTGGACTAGTGTATTCGAACATGCGAAAAGGCGGCAGAATTTCTGAGACTGTTCGCAACTGCTGGTTGCGCTCAGTGACAGTGACGGACAGTAGATTGCTAAGAAACGAATAGTTTTCCGAGGAAAGCGCTCCAAGACCGAGAGCATAGAGCAACAAGGTTGCCGGATACCGCTGTAGGCCGCGCCAAATGGGATATTGCGTTTGACTGTCGTCTGGCACTGTTGCGAGGCGGAGCAATGCCTGCTGCCATGGTAGGAAGTGATCGTCATCTGCCCAATGACCTGCAACCAGGGCCATCGGCAGTAGAGTAGAACAGCTGGATTCATAGGCGCGCACTCGGGCGGTGACCGTCTCAGTATCTATATTGCCATCGTTTACGGTGAAGCCTTTACTGGAAATATTTGAAATAGTGTCGTCAATTGCGTTGCCGACTAGATCGGCGTGTCGAATTCGGTAGCTTCGCTCAGAAAGATATCGCTTTAGGCTTGTCACCGTAGCGTTGACAGAGAGCGGGTGAGGACTTGAGAACTGTTCGATTGAGACGACCATTTGCTGAATGTCGGTAAAGAAGGTGTCGGCATCGTCAATCTCAATGGTTTGTGCGCGACGGTGGTTTATGATTTGGTTAGCTTGGTCGGTCACGGGTCCGTTCAGAGTCCAGTAGGTGGTGAAACGCCTCGATGGTGCTCGGAGCACGGCGTTCACTAGAGCGATATCCCAAGCGGCTGACCACCCGCACACAATGAGGCCAAATTCGTCGAAAATGCGGTCGAGAAGAGCGTTCAAAGCGCCGGGGTATTCCCCTAGCTCTTCAGGAGTGTCGCGAATTCGTGTGTCAAGATAGTCACCGTGCACCTTGACCAGGCAGTTGCTTGTATGAATGAGCGGCACCATACCCTGGATCTGGTCCTCCGAAGTCAATACGTTCGATGCTACGCCGGCCTCATCGAGCGCTTTTTCGATCAGGCGATCGAAATTGGTTGTTAATATCACTCTTATGAAACCATTAGCAACGAGTTTGGCTATGGCTCTGTGGGCGGCCGTCGGTTGTTTGGTGCCCTCGTCGCGATCTTCGGCTGCAGGCTCGAAGTACGGTCTCAACAACTGTTGTCGCTCAGTCTCGGTCTTGGCGAGGCCGTCTATCAGGCTCGAATAGTTTGGTGGCTGGCCATATCTGATTCGATACCAGGATTCTAGGTCTGGCTCAGGCGCTTCCTCTGCAAGAGCGGCTAGCTTGCCGATTAGGTCTTTCGTTAGTTCCCAGCCTGTAGGAATATTTGCGGCGCGCGAAAGACCAGACCCTAGCAAGAGTGCGTAGACCCCGGGATTGGCGTGAATCGAGAAAGCTACTGATTCCAGAGGATCAATCATCTTTTACCTAAGGCATTGGACGTCGGGCTTCGAGTGTTAGCAAGACGCCGTAGTGGGCTAGGTGTTGGCGGTGCACCGAAAGTCGTGGCCCAATCCCACGAACGTTGTCCTGGCGGCTAATCTTCCGCAAGGACTACCTGCTCCAGCACCTCGCGGTTCCAGATGAACTCCGGCATGCGGCCCTGCAGGACGCGCACGACGGCCAGGGCCGCGCGGCGCTCGAGCTCGAGCACCGATTCCTCGGACATGAACGCCGCGTGGGGGGTGACGATGGCGTTGGGCTCCGCGAGCAGCGGGTGGCCGTCCGGCGGGGGCTCGACCTCCAGCACGTCGATGCCCGCGCCCGCGATGCAGCCTTCGGACAGCGCCTGTGCCAGGGCGTATTCGTCGATCAGCGGTCCCCGGGCGGTATTGATCAGAAAGGCCTCCGGCTTCATGGCTTGCAGCTCGGCCTCGCCGATCACGTGGTGGGTTTCGGGGGTCAGCGGGGCGTGGACCGAGATCGCGTCCGACTCGGCCAGCAGCCGTTCTTTGTCCACCAGCTCGGCCCCGATGTCGGCCACGCGGTCGGGCGTGATGTAGGGGTCGAAGACCAGGATCTTGAGCCCGTGCGGGATGGCCCGCAACGCCAGCGCATGGCCGATGCGGCCGTAGCCCAGGATGCCCAGTGTGCGCCCTCGCATCCGGTGGAGGGGCCGCGCGGGCTTGGTCTCCCAGCGATCCGCCTTGGTGAGCCGGTCCAGCGCCACGATCTTGCGGGAAAGGGCCATGAGCAGCGCCATGGCGTGGTCGGCCACCTCCTCGATGGCGTAGTCGGGCACGTAGGTCACGGGAATGCCGCGCCGCGTGCACGCGTCCACGTCGATGTTGTCCGTGCCCACGCCGGTGCGCCCGACCACCCCCAGGCGGGGCGAGGCGGCGATCACGCGCTCGGTGACCTTGGCAAAGCACGTCAGAATGCCGGTCACGTCCTGCGCCAGCTCCACCAGGCGGTCCTCGTCGGGACTGTCCGACTCGACGACTTCCGCGTCCAGCTCCGCCAGCACCTCGCGCTCGGGCGCCGTGCTGGGCCAGGCGATGTCCGTGATCAGAATCTTGTGGCCGGCGGTTTCCTCAGCCATGACGCCCCACGCGCGGTTCGCAAGCACCGCGACTTTAGAGAGGCCGCTTTCCCAGTGTCAACGCCGGAGGGCGTAGAGTGCGATGGGCGTGGTGTAGGCGTGCCCTCAAGTTCGGGCGCGCCCCGACGATGCCGCTGCAAATCAATCCCTGCCGATCCCAGCAAGGCCAATAGGTGCTAGTCGTCCCTGCCGACCATGCATGGACCCTGGAAACCGAGCGCCTGCTGCTTGTGCCGATGACGGAAAGCGACGCCGCGGAGCTATATCGGTTGCTTTGGCCTCGCGACTCGGAAGTGCCGGACGAGGACAGACCTCCGCCGCGTCTCGAGGATCTCCGCACGCGGATTCGCCGATGGGAGCGCCGGCGATCGCCCGACGGCGCGGAAGTCTGGCTGAACTGGACGCTCCGGCTGAAGCGCGACCAAACCGTGGTTGGGCGCATGCAAGCGACCGTGACGGAACGATGGGCCGACATGGCATGGGTCATCGGTCGACGCTTTCGGAAACAGGGCTATGCGACCGAGGCGGCGCGGTGCATTGCCGCCTGTCTGGTGGGGTACTTCAAAGTGAATGAAATCCGGGCGACAATTCACCCCGACAACACCGCGTCCCAGCGAGTCGCCACGAACGTAGGCATGCGTCGCACCGGCGAACGGACCAGCGACGGAGATGAGGTGTGGACCTACCGGCCGTGAGCATCACCCGACGACGGCTCCAGCTGACAGACCATCCTCTTCGACGTGATCGGTCACGGCGGCGATTCTGGCCCTAGCGGCATTCCCCGAACCCACGCGCCGTCAGACACTCGCGAGCGTCCGGACTAGGCTCCGATCTTCGTCGCCACGTCCCCCACCCGAATCGTCCCCGACTGGACCACGCGCGTGTTGATGCCGCGCATTCGCATCTGTCGTCCCATAGGCGTGCTGATGAATCGCAGCGCGTCTTGACCGAACCGATCGGCGAATTTCCGGCAGCCCGTGTGCGGTTCCTTGGAGATCTCGATCACCGCCGATCCGATCGAGAGCCGCGCCCCGGCCGGAAGGTTGTCCTCGCTCATGTCGATGTCGATCACCAGTTGATCGCCCGCCAGCGGCCAGCGCTCCTCGGACTGCGCCAGCAGGGCGAGCAGGCGGGAGTTGATGATGGTGACCTGGGCGGCGAGGTTCGGACCGCCGGTAGGAGTGACCGTGCTACCACGGTCCTTCCAGCTATCCCCGACCAGGCCGACGGCGCCGTCTAGCTCGCCCTCCGCAATCACCTCGCGTGCATCGACTTCGGGTCGGCGCACGATCATCCGCAGGGCACCGCCGTCCGCCGGCGACTCCCGAAAATGGTCGAGGCCGGCGTCGAGCTCTTCCATGGTCGGGTGACGCGCCGCGCCGTCTGAATCTCCCACTTTGGTCTCCTCTGCTTCCGTGGACGTGTCGCTACAGGCGTCCCCAGCCGTCTGAAACTGCCCGGTGCGTGGTGCAGTGGCGGTCGGTCAGCCCCTTAGCAGCCCTGCGTCCACATGCTCACGTTCGGCAGACAGCCTTCGATGGCCTTGAACTCCCTGATCGCGACCGGCTCCTGCGAGTTCTCGATCTTCGTCAGCGTGGTCTGCGAGGGGGCGTGGTCCTCCTTGAGGTGACCAAAGATCGTGTGCTCGCCCGAGACGGCATCGCTCGCGTCCAGGTCGCCGAGGAGAATGTAAAACCGAGATCCGTTGGAGTTGTCGGCCCCGTTGGGCGCCATCACCAGGTGACCGCGCGCGTAGGGCCGCTGGGGCGGCTCGAGCTCGTAGGTGTAGCCGGGCCCGCCGGTGCCGGTGCCTGTGGGATCGCCCGTTTCGGCCAGCACGCCCGGAAGCACGCGATAGAACTCCATGCCCGTGTAGAAGCCCTCGTTGATGAGGAACGTGAAGCTATTCACCGCCAGCGGCGCTTCCGACGGCAGCAGGATGAACGTCATTCGCCCGGCATCGGTCGTGAAGATGACGCTATACGGCCGGTTGGGATCGATCCCCATGTCCGGGTAGGCCGCGAACGTTGGCGGTCCTTCGGGCTCGGATTCGCCGCAGGCGACCACGACCATCGCGAGCGCCAGCGCCAGTGCAACGACGATCATTCGCCGCATCATCTTGTCCCCCGTCCGTCGTCACCAGCCCACCCCACATTCTGCCGCGCCCGCCGCGCGATTGCCACGGGCGGCGTCGGCAGTGGGCCACCTCGATTCCGTCATTCCCGCGAAGCCTGTCCCCGCGGAGGCGGGGAGCGGGAATCCACCCCTTGGGTCAACCGGCGAATCGAGGGGCCGCCGCCGCTGGGCGCCACAATGCGGCGCTCGGTAATCAGAATCTCCCACTACCGGGGGCGTCAGTCCGACTTGTCGCCGCCGGCGACGAGCCGCTCGACGATGCGGCTCACCACCGCGTCCGCCGCAACGTCGACGGCCACTTGTGCTGCCGTCCGCCCCTTACCGGCGTCGTCGTCTGTCGTGGGCCGCATCGCGCCGCGCGGGTCGCCGTCACCGCAGTCAACCGTGAGGTGATGGGACTCCATGGTGAACAGCTCCGGCCACAGCATCGTGCCCACCGCCGCCGGATCGTGCAGGAGCAGCTTGCCGCCGCGTCCGGTGAACTGCTCGGCGCGGGCGCGCCGGATGAGCTCGCCCAGGAAGGCGCCTCGGGGATCGGCAAGCGACAAAAGGCGCGACTCGACGGTCTCGTCGCTCACGGCCAGCTGGTGCGTCACGTCCAGCGGCGTCACGATAACCGGCAGCCCGGAGGCCAGCACCAGGTCAGCCGCTTCCGGGTCTACGTAGAAGTTGAACTCCGCGTGCGGCGTCACGTTGCCGCCCGCATGGAGCGAGCCGCCCATGACCACGATGGCCGCCGCTCGCCGCATCGCCGAAAGGTCGCGCCGGAGCGCGGCGGCGACGTTCGTCAGCGGACCCAGCGCGATCACCGTCACCGGTTCGGCTGACGTCCCGACCTCCTCGATGATCACGTCCACGGCGTCAGCCGGGACGTCCAATGATTCAGTGCTCGAGCGGCGCCAGCGATCGTGACTGGTTATCCCGGCCAGGCCGTCGGAGCCGTGGACCTCCTCCGCCGTCACGAGTTCCCGCGCCAACGGCTGTGCAAATCCCTGGGCCAGCCGAATCTCGCGATCCGGCGCCAGGATGCGCAGCAGGTAGGCGGCGTTGGCCGTCGCCGTTGCCAGGTCCACATTCCCGGCCACCGTCGTCACCGCCCGCACGGACAGCTCGGGCGAGGCCAGCGCCAACGCCAGGGCCAGCGCGTCGTCGACGCCCGGGTCGGTGTCGATGAGGACGGGAATGCTGGTTGGCATCAGTTGGCTCTCCGGCTCGCTATTTCGGTGGCCCATGCTGTGCGCAGCATGGGCGGCCCCTCAAGGGTCCCACGCGGCAAGCAGCGCGGGCCACTGCGCAATTCCTGGCCCGCTGCTGGGACGGTACGCGAACCCCGCTACCAAACTTACTGAGACGCACTGCCATAATGCGGTCACCGGCGATTCCCTCCGGCGCGGAAGGGGCAAGCGATGCCGCGTGACCTGGCCATTGGCAACGGCCGCCTGCTGGTCGCATTCGATGGGGATTATCGGGTCCGCGACATCTATTTCCCCCACGTGGGGCTGTGGAACCACGCCGGGCACGATCCGTTTCGGTTCGGCATCTGGGTCGACGGCGCGTTTGACTGGATCACCGCGCGCAACTGGAACGGCACGCTGCGCTACCGGCCGGACACCCTGGTCAGCGACGTTCGCCTGGTCAACGACGAGCTTGGGCTCGAGCTGGTCTGCGCCGACACCGTGGACTTCCATCGACCCATCTACGTGCGACGCATGGTCGTGCGCGACCTCCGGGGCGCTCCGCGGCACGTCAAGCTCTTCTTCCACCACGACTTCTACCTGTTTCGCGACGGCGTCGGCGACACGACCTATTTCGACCCCCTCACGCGCGGCATCGTGCACCACAAGCGGGACGTGCTGTTCATGGCCAATGCCTGGGCGGGCGAGCAGCCGGGATTCGACCAGGTCAGCACGGGCACTAAGCATCTGCACGGGTTGGAGGGCACCTGGCGCGACGCCGAGGACGGCAACCTCTCCGGCAACGCGATCGCGCAGGGGCTGGTCGACAGCACCGGCGGCGTGGACGTGCGCGTGCCCGCGGGCGGCGACGCGGTGGCGCATTACTGGCTGGCGGTCGGCGACGAGTTCTTCGCCGTCAAGGACGAAAATGACATGGTCGTGCGGCGCGGCCCCGACGCCCTGATCGAACGCACCAACCACTACTGGCGCCATTGGGTCACTCGCGAGGACCTGGACTTCACCGGACTCGATCCGGCCGTTCGCGATCTCTACCGCCGCAGCATGCTCATCGTCCGCACGCAAACCGACGATGACGGCGCGATCATCGCGGCCAACGACAGCGACATCCTGCAGTTCGGCCGCGATACCTACACCTATATGTGGCCCCGCGACGGCGCCTTGGTCGTCCACGTGCTGATCCAGGGCGACCACCGGGAGCTGGCGCGGCGCTTCTTCGATTTCTGCCTCCGCACGATTCAGCCGGGCGGATTCATGCTGCACAAGTACAACCCCGACGGAACGCCGGGCAGCAGCTGGCACCCGTGGGCGGATGCGGACGGCAATCGCATCCTGCCGATCCAGGAGGACGAGACGTCCCTGGTGCTATGGGCGCTTGGCGCTTACGACGAGCGCTTCAAGGACACCGAGGTCGTCAAGCCGTTGTACGCGCCCCTCATCAAGCGCGCCGCCGACTTCATGGTTCGTTTCCGGCATCGGGAAACCGGACTGCCCGCGCCCTCCTGGGACCTGTGGGAGGAGCGATACGGCATCCACACATTCACCGTCGCGAGCGTGTATGGCGGACTGCGGGCAGCTGCGGAGTTTGCCCGTGGGTTCGGCGAAGAGGCGGCCGCCGACGAGTACGACACCGCCGCTGCGGAGATCCGCGAGGCCGCGTTCGAGCACCTCTACGATGAGGGTGAGCAGCGCTTCATCCGCCGCCTGGAGGTCACCGACGACGGCGCGCTGATACCCGATATGACGATCGACGCCAGCGTCTGCGGCGTCTGGCGCTTCGGGCTGTGCGAGCCGACGGACGAGCGTTGCGTGTCCACCATGCACTCGCTGCGCGACCGGCTGTGGGTCAAGACCGACATCGGCGGCGTCGCGCGCTACGAGGATGACTACTACCACCGCGTCTCGGACGACATCGAGCGCATTCCCGGCAATCCGTGGTTCATCTGCACGCTGTGGCTGGCACAGTGGGAAGCGGCGGCGGCGCAGTCCATGGACGACCTGGAGCGCGCGCACGAGCTCATGCGCTGGGTGGTCGACCGCGCCCTCCCCAGCGGCACGCTGGCGGAGCAGGTGCATCCGCTCACCGGGCAGCCCCTCAGCGTGAGCCCGCTCACGTGGAGTCACGCCGAGTTCGCCGCCACCGTGCAGCAATACGTGGCCCGAGCGCGAGAGCTTCGCGGTCGGGGCGGCTGATCGTCTCCGCGCGGCGCGTCCGGATCCGGGTGGGCGACTACAGCGGCGCCGCGTGCTTGCTCGACTCGGCGGCGGCCGACGCCGTGTGGCAGATCTTGCCGCTGGACGTGTCCGTGAGCACCTGGGGCGACGAGATCTACGCCGGAATCGGCGTCGACGTGGACCCGCCCCCCGACGCGACGGACGTTGCGGCTGTGGGCGACCTGGCCATCTGGCCGCCGGGTCGCGCCATCTGCATCTTCTTCGGTCCCACGCCGGCCAGCCGCGGCGCCGAGCCGCGCGCCGCAAGCCCGATTGCGCCGGTCGGGCGTATCGAAGACCCCGACGTTTCCGCCCTGCGCCGGGTGCGCTCGGGTGAAACGCTCACCATCGAGGCGCTGGACGAGCTACACGCGTAACGCGGGCAGCGAGCCCAATTTCTTGAAGCGGTATTGACGCGTTCGCATTCTGTCTGGTAGCTTGGGCGTGCGTAGAATCATCAGGCGCGTGACCGTTGGTCATGCCGTGTCGCGCGTCGCGGAGGATGTCGCCCATGGGCGGCCCGCTCACTCAGCGCCAGCATCGCGTGCTGGTCACCATCGAGCGCTTCGTGCGCGACGAGGGCTACACGCCCAGTGTTCGCGAGGTTGGCGGCATCGTCGGGCTGGCGCCGGCCACCGTCCAGCAGCACCTGGACGCCCTGGAGCGCAAGGGCTACATCCGGCGTACCGGCCAGTCGCACGGCATCGAGATCCTCGATAACGGCGCCGACGCCGGCGTGGTACACGTGCCGATCATTGGCGAAATTGCCGCGGGCCTGCCGATCGACGCCTACGAGGAGCGCATCGACACGGTGCCGGTGGCTTCCGGCCTCGTGCCCTCCGGCGAGACCTACGCGCTGCGCGTGCGCGGCGACAGCATGATCGATGATCACATCTGCGACGGCGACTTGGTCATCGTCGCGCCCGCGGAGGCCGTGCGGGACGGGCAGATCGCGGTGGCCATGCTGGACGACGGCAGCGCCACCCTCAAGCGCCTCTTCCGCGAGAACGGCCGCGTGCGCCTGCAGCCGGCCAACGCCGACTACGACCCCATCTACGCCCGCGACGTCCGAGTGCGCGGCCACGCCGTCGCCATCCTGCGCAGCCTCTAGGCCAACAGCTCTTCGGGCGGCCTTTGAGCAGTCTGTCGTTCCGAGCGCAAGCGAGGAAACTCAGATGCCCGTGCACGGGCGCTCGAACAGCCCAGACTCGGGTGGTGGGTCGCTAGGAGTCCGTCATTCCCGCGAAGGCGGGAATCCATCCCCGTGAATCTACCTATCGATTCAATCGTGTCCGGCGGTGATCAGCGGGCAAGGTCGAACGCTACGCCGTCCGTTCGCTATTTGTTCGTTCGGTATTTGTCTGGTAGAATCGGCGCACACCGACCGCAGTCGCCGCGCACATGCAGGATCTCGGCTCAGCCGCCTGGACCGGACACCGGGTGGTCATGCACGCCGACATGGACGCCTTCTATGCGGCCGTCGAGCAGCGTGAGCGTCCGGAGCTGCGCGGCAAGCCGGTAATCGTCGGCGGCTCGCGCGATGGACGCGGCGTCGTCACCGCGGCTTCATATGAAGCGCGGGCGTTCGGCGTGCACTCGGCCATGCCCTCGCGCCAGGCCGCGCGCCTCTGCCCACGGGCCGAGTTCGTTCCCGGACGGATGGACCTCTACGCCGAGGTGTCGAGCCGGGTGATGGACCTGTTTCGCGCCTACACCCCGCTCGTCGAGCCGCTGTCGCTGGACGAGGCATTCCTCGACGTCACCGGCTGCGAGCGCCGCTACGGGTCGCCGTCCGAGATCGCAAGTCACCTTCGCGCAGCCGTGCGCGAGCACGAAGACCTGCCGATCTCCGTCGGCGTGGCGACCACCAAGTCGGTGGCCAAGATTGCCTCCCAGGTCGCCAAGCCCGACGGCTGCCGCGTCATCCCGCCCGGCGCGGAGTCCGCGTTCCTCGACCCGCTGCCCGTCCGCATGGTCTGGGGCGTTGGCCCCAAGACCGCCGCCAAGCTCGGGCGGCATGGCGTGACCACCATCGGTGACCTGGCCCGCATTGCCCCGGAGCGGGTCCACGCGGGCTTTGGCGGAACCGCCGCCCAGGCCGCCGTGCGGTCGCGCGGCATCGACCCGCGAGCCGTCACTCTCTCGCGCGGGCGCCGCTCGGTGGGCAATGAGGTCACGTTCGACCGCGACGTCAACGACCGGACGGTGGTGGTGGACTACCTGCAGCAGCTCGCCGAGCACGTCGGCCAGCGGCTGCGCGCCAAGCACCTCCGCGCGCGCACGATCAGCGTCAAGGTGCGCTTCGCCGACTTCCGCACCATTACGCGACAGACGACCGTGTCGGCCTCCGTGGACATTGGCGCGGCCATCTTCGCGTTGGCCCGCGAGCTGTTTCTGCGCGTGGCGCGCGCCGACGACGTCTACCGCCTCGTGGGGGTTCACGCCACCGCGCTCGAGAGCTTTCGCTACCGCCAGTTGCCGCTGCAGCCGGCGGTGACGCGTGAGCGGCGGAAACTCGATGCAGCGCAGGACGCGATTCGCCGGCGATTTGGCGACGCCGTGCTGGCGCCCGCCTCGCTGCTCGCCAGCCAGGCCCGAATGAGCTCGAGTCGCTACGCCTGGCGCGACGCGGTGCTCGGATGATGCGTGCGCCGCCTGACCCTTCCGTCATTCCCGCGAAGAGCCTGCCCCGTACTCGATACGGGGCGGGAATCCAGGCCCACTCAACCTGGAGTCGTGCCGGCTCGCTCCAGACGTTCGTAGCCGGACCGAGTCATGCCGACGGCTGCATGGTCGAATCCCGGCCGGCGGCGCCGTTTGGGACCGGGATTCCGGTTGTCGCACTCGTTCTGAGAAGGCCCACCGCAGTTGGCGCCGGATTCGATTGGAGGCCAGCATGAGCCGCGTGCCTGACACGTTCTTTGCCCTGCTGGGGCAGGTTGCCGACGACCGCGGCGGCGGACCGGACGTGGTGCGGTCTCGTCTGGCGACGGTGCGCCGCGACCGCCGGCGCCTGGCGCGGCTCGAACGCCTCTACGGCTACGCCCTGCGCCATCCGGCCCCTGATCGCGATCGGGTGCTGCGCGCCGTGGCTGGCCAGGTGCTGGAGCACGGCGCCTCATTCGTGCTCGGTCGCGGTTCGCGCGAGGCCCAGCTGGCCTTGAGCTGGGGGCACCAGGTCTATCGCGAGGTGCATGCCGCGCGGCGCGACCTGCAATTCAGCCGCGGGCCGGGTCCGCGCCAGCTCGTCGCCGAGTGGCATTTCCAATTTCCGGTCGTCGATCTGGTGTTGCGGCATTTCCGCCGCCGCTGGCGCGGCCACACGCTCATGATCCGGGACGGACGGCGCACGTACGTCCAGGACGGATGCGGTATCAGCTTGAAACTGGCCTCGAGCCGAGGGCCCGAGGAGCCGTCGATCTGGTCGTCGCCATCAGGCGATGATATTCTGCCAAGTCAGGCGCATTTCGTCGCCGCACCTGGGAGGCAGGGGATGGCGTAGCTGCGTATGCGGTTCCTGCGGGGATCGGCCGAATCAATACGTGCCGTGCTCACCGCGGGCAACCACATCGGGGCCACGCCTCCATCACTCAGCGCCGAGCAGTTCGCGCTCTTCCAGACGCACACGCGGCGCAGTTTCGCCGCCGTCGTCGACCAGGCAATCGCCGACGACGCTGATCTCATGCTCATCGCGGGAGGCCTGTTCGCGCGGTCGGAGCCCGGGCTCGACGACATTCGCTTTGCTTCCCATTCTCTCGGGCGCGCGCGCGACGCTGGAATCGCGGCGATCGCCTTGGACGAGGCCGAAAAATCCGCGACCAACAGCTCCGGCATTGCCTTTCTCGAAGAACTGGGGCTCTTGGCCGGCGTGCAACCCGAGGGCGGCATTCCGAGCCGGACTGTCGACATTGCCGGAGTCGCGCTTGAGATTGGCGCGGCTTCAGCGTTCAGCGCTGCCGACCCCGCGCCTCACCACGCCACCCTCCGCATCGCGCTGACCGGCGACTCGGATGCGCTGCAGCGTCTGGAGGCGGTGGCCGCCGACGTCATCGTCCTTGGCAACCGGCCCGATCCCGGTCAGCGCGAAATCGGAACCGCCCACGTGATCTGCCCCGGGTGGTCCGCCCCCGCGGTGACTGAGCGGCGCGGGGAGTCGGGGTTCGCCCTCGTGGACCTGGATCAGGACGGCGTAATTGCCGCGGAGTTTCGCGAGCTTGCGGGCGTGGCGCCGGTCGTCGTCAGCTTCACCGCGGGCGAGCTGGCCGACCGCGACCCCGCCGCAGCCATCCGCGAGCAGTTGACGCCGCTCATCGGTCAAGCCCCACTGGTGACGCTTGAATTTGTGGGCGAGTCCTCGCGCGAGCTGTGGCATCGCTGCCGGGTTGCCGATCTGAGCCGCCAGGCATCCGCCAACGGCACGCTGGTGCAGCTTGACCTGTCACAACTCGACATAACAACCGCCCCGGCGGACGCACGCCCGACGCGTTCGTTCGTGGTGGAGGTGCGACGCGCGGCCGAGCAGATGGCCGTCGGCGCCTCGCCGGCGGACGACGCGGACACCATCGCACGGGCGCGCCGGTTGGTCGTCGATGGATTTCGACGACGCGCCGAGAGCCGCGTCGCATGATTCTCCTGGAGCGGTTGACCGTCCGCGAGCTTGGCCCATTGCACCGCGTGGACCTGGAGTTTCAGCCGCAGGGGCGGCATCTGATCACGGTCCCGCGCGACCAGGCCGAAGCCGTGCACGCGGCGCTGTTGACCTGTCTCTACGGCCCGCCCGACGGTATGCGCGCCAGGTCCGACGGCGCGATGGTGGAGTGCGTGCTCGCTGCCGGCGGGCGGCCGCTCACCGTGCGGCGCACCCTGCGGGCAAACGGCGGCGATGAGGCGGAGATGGTGGTCAACCGCGGACCGCGCTCGACGCCCGTCAGCGGCGAGGCGCCGGTGCGCGCGGCGCTCGACCGGATGTTGGGACTCGATCAAGCGACGCTGCAATTGCTGGTGCGGCCGGAGCCCCGCTCCGAATTGCCTCCGGTCGCCGAGATCCGGGCGCTGCTGCGCCGCCTGCTCGGTGAGCGGCGAATCCAGGAACTGGAAGTCGAATTCGCCGAGAGCCCGGCGCACCTCGAAGAAGAGGCTGTGGCGCGAGCGCGCGTCGAGCTGGCGCAGGCGGTTGTCCAGGCGTCGGCCAACGAGGACGAGATTGACAGGCTGGATCGCGCACTGCAGCGCTGGCGCGTGCGCCAGGCCTTGCAGGCGCACACGACGGCATCGGAGCGCGCGGCGGAGGCCGACGCCGCCGAGCGGCGACTTCGCGTGCTGCGCGGGCAATTCCTTGATGAGCGCGACCGCCTTGCCGCGTACCGCGAGCTTGCCTCGCTCTGGGCGGATCACGCGCGGTATGCCGCCGAAGCCGCCCGCGCTCAGGAGCACATCGGGCGATTGGATGCGCGGCTGGGCGATCTCGCGTCCCTGGCGCAGCGTGCCCGAACCGGCGCCGAGCGTCTGGCGGCTCTCGAGGAAGCCTGCGACGCCGCCACCGCGGGTGCCGCGGCGTCGGAAGCCGCCGACCGCGCCCGCGCGAAGCGCGACCGCCACCACCAAACCGCTCATGAACTCCGGCAGGCTCGCTCCAATCTTGTCGAGGCCGAGGTGGTGCAGGCGAAGGCTCAGGCCGGCGCCGAGCGGGCCCGGACCCTGCGTAAACGCGCCCACGAAGACGAGCACCTCCCCGTCGCGCACCGGATGTGGGGTCAGCTCAGCGACATCCTCAAGGCCGAAACCGAGCGCGCGGACGACGAGATTGATTCTTCAGCCCTGACCCGTGAGGCCACTCGCGCCAAGCAGGACCTTCGGACGCTGGCCATCGAGGCGCAGCGCCGCCGAAGCGGCCTGATGATGGCTGCCGTCGGCGTCGCCCTCGGCATTGTCCTGGCGACGATCGGCTTTTCCGGCACGGGCCCGCTGGCCGTGCTGGGGATGGCGATGGTGCTCGCCGGCGCGGCCGCGGGCGCCTGGTCGCTGTTGAGCCAGCGCGCCGATCGCGCCCGCGAGGACGAGCTTCTGGATCAGCTGGCCGAGATCGATCAGGACCTTCGCGACAGCGAGCAACGTGCCGCCCGTCTGGCCGTCAGTCGCAAGCAGCGCACCGCAATCGAGCGGGATCTGGAGCGGCGCGACCTCGAGATTCCCACCTCGCCGGAGCGCGCGCGCATCCTGCGCGACAGCGCCACCGCCAGATTGCGCCGACAGGCCGATGGCGACAGCACCGTCTCGACCGATGAACTCGAATCCGAGTGCGCCCGCACCCGGCGGGAATTGGCCAACGCCGAGCGCGAGGTGCACCGGTTGCGCGCCCGCGTCGACGCGCTGGAGGGCTCGGGCGTGGAGGAGCGCGCGGCGGCCGCCGAAGCCGAGCTTCGCAGCCAGATCGAGGCCAGCGGGCGCGCTCGTGGACACGCGTCGGAGCTGGCCCGGTCCCTCGATCTGTCCGACGATCACCGGGCCTTGATCGACGCGCGCGACGCCCAGCGGCGCGAGCTGAACGCCATGCAAGAGCGCCTAGACCGGGGAGCCGACCTCGAGGCGGGGCGACAGCGTGCGGTGTGGAAGCTCCACGCTGCTGAAAAGGCGCTGCCGGGAATTGCCCAAGCCATCGACGCGCTGGTGGCCGCCGATTCCGGGTTGCCGCGGGGCCAACCGGCTGACGAAGCCATCGGCCGCCTCGACGGACTGGCCGCTCTGGCGGATATCGTGGCCGCGGTGGGCGAATTGCGGGCAGCCTCGGGCGTGACCGAGGCGTCCGAAACGGCGCGGGTCGCCCACGGCGGCGTCACGCGGGCCTCGACGGACTTGGCCGGCGCCGTGCGGGCGGCGGGCGCGCACGTGGACGACAGCCCGACCGCTTCCGAGGTCCGGGCCATTTTCTCCGACCTGGACCAGGACCGACTGGAAGACGCGGGCGGCGCTCGCCGACGAATGCAGCGAGCCCGAGCCGCGCGACGAGACTTCGACGCGCAGATCCGACAGCTGGAGCTCCGTACCGGCGCCGTGCGTCACGACGTCGATCTCGATGCGGCGCGCGCGGCGCTCGACGACATCGTCGACCGGCGTCGCGTGCGGGACGCCGCGTCGCGCCTGATGACTCACGCGCTCGATGCGCTGGCGGGCGGCGTCCGGCTCGCCACTGAGTCCGCCCTGCGCCAGATCATCGGCCGTGTGACCGGCGGTTTGTACTGGGACGTACGCATTTCCCAGGACCAGGCAGTGCATGTCTGGGACGAAGCCCCCGAAGCTTGGAAACCCCTCGGGGAGGTCGCCGACGCGTTGCGCGATCGGATCGAGCTTGCGGTTGGCATGGCCTTTCTGAGCGCCGTTCGCCCCCATGACGCGCCGTTTGCTCCGGCGTTCCTGTGGCTCGACGCCGCTGACGCCGAGGCCGTTGCGCCCATGCTCGAGGCGTTGTCCCAGGCCGACCTTCAGCAGTATTTTCCGCAGGTCATCGCCACGTCCACGCCGGAGGGCTTGACCCGCGCGGGATTCGACCGCGTGGCGGACATCGTCGACGGCGCGTCGGCCGCATCGGCGACCGAAGTCGCCACCGCCCGCTGGCTCAAGGCCGTTGGCTGAGGACTCGCTCGTCATCCGGCGGGAGGCGCCGTCGGCTGCGGCGGGTGGCAAGGCTCGGCCGGCGACAAAGGCCGACAAGCCCAAGTCCGAGCCAAAGCCCAGCGCCGGCGCATCGGCCGCCAAGCCCGCTGCTGAAACGCCCGCGGCAGAGGCAAAGGCAAAGGCAAAGGCAAAGGCAAAGCCAAAAGCAAAGGACGGCAGCGCGTCACAGACCGCGCTTGATCTCGCCACACCCGCCTCGCGCGGCTACCGGCCGCGCACCTCCGGCCCGCGCGCCGCGCGCGATTTCACGCGGGTCACCTCCGGCCTCATGTGGCTGGGCGGCTTGGTCACGCTGGCGCTGATGGGATACGTGTTGGTCTTCACCTCGCCGGACCGAACCGAGAACGTCCTGGCCTTCGTGGCCCTATGCGGCTTCGGCGCCTTCTTCTTTGCGTGGGCCATCGGCGCCTGGCTGCGAACCGGTGACGACGCCCCGGCGCCGCGACTGCCCGCGTTGACCGTCACCCGGCAGGCCGTCCTCGTCGCCGTGGGCGCCGTGGCGGTCGCGACGGCGGCCGTGAACAGCGTGGCCACCCCCGCGGCGGTCATTTTGATCGTGCTGGTCGTCATCAGCGCCGAGTTGCTCATTCGGCGCATGCCCGTGAGCCGGTGAGCTCCCCCGATCCCTACGCGGTCATCGCCGAGCATTACGCGGCCGAGCATGACGACTGGGACGACGACCTCCCGATGTACGCCCACCTGGCCGAGCGCGCCGGCGGACCGATTCTCGACCTGGCGTGCGGCACCGCGCGCGTGGGTACGGCTCTGGCGGCGGCTGGATTCGAGGTGCACGGCATCGACGCGTCGCCGGCACTCCTGGCCATTGCGCGTCGACGAGCGGCGGAGCGCGGCCTCGAGATTGAGCTCGAGCAGGGCGACATGCGGCGCTTGTCGTCGGGCGTCCGATTTGGCGCGGTGTTCTGCGCCCTGGATTCCTTCCTGCACCTGGGGTCGACGCAGGATCAGCTCGACACGCTGGACGGCGTGAAGGGCGTGCTCGAGCCGGGCGGAATCCTGGCCGTGGACGTCTTCAATCCCGCCCTCGACCGCCTGGCGGCGTGGGACGGCGTGCTCCGGACCCAGGACGGCTCTACGGACGCCGAAGGAACGGCGGTGACACATTTCGTGTCCTGGGAGGTCGACCCCGGCGCGCAGCGCATCGACGCGCTGCACATCTACGACGCGCTCAGCGTCGACGGCCGGGTGCGGCGAATGGTCGCGCGCATGCCGCTGCGCTACGTACATCGATTCGAGCTGGAGCTGGCCCTGCGGTGCGCCGGATTCGAGCAAATCGAAACCTACGGCAGCTGGACGCTGGACCCTTATGACGGCACCGGCGACCGCCTGATTGCGGTGGCAACCAAGCCGTAACGACGGCCGGCGCTACAGCGACCAGCGCCCCGCCTCCAGCCCGTCGCCCGTCGCCAGGCGGTAGGCGGACGCTGGCCGCGCCAGCCGGACCGTTCTGGCGACCGTTTCGAATCCGAGCCGCAACACTTCGGACAGTGCCGCGCCCGACCCCACTGCCAGATCCAGCTCGACATAACGCAACTTCCTGGCAGCGGCCAGGCGTCCCAGGCCACGGCACGCGGCCGCGACCGAGTGACCGTCGCGGCCCATGTACCCGGTTCGCGCCTCCAGAACCTCGCCGACAGGCGCGGCCTCGGGATCGCAGACCAGGCAAGCGCCCGGCCCCACGGCCACGAAGGCGGCATCCGACAGCGGCGCCGCCGCCGCGCACAGCGCCACGCGATGTTCGCCAGACTCCCGACACGTCGCGTCGCTCGCTTCAGGTCCGGATGTAGGGGCGGTTCGCGAACCGCCCAATCCTCGCTGAAGGCCATCCAGCTTCCCCGTTTCGGGCGGGGGCCGAACCTCAAGCTCTGCGGCGACGCCCACGGTTGCCAACGCGGCGGCGCTCGCGCGCAGGCGCAAGGTCACGTCCACCGGCCGCAGGCCTTGCCGGGCATAGGCGCCCAGCGCCACGCCATCATTCGGCGACGCTTCCAGGCCAACCATCGCGCACCCCGCGTCGTCCAGAAACTCGAGCGCTGCGGTCGTCAGCGCGCGCCCCACGCCCAGGCCGCGATAGGCCGGGTGAACGCCCAGACCGCCGATCCAGCCGACATTCGGCTCAATCACGGCGAAGCCTGCGCCCACGGGTCCAAATCCCGGTGCGTCGACCACCCAGGCGCCGGCGCACTGCTCCTGCCAGCGGGCGGCCAGGTGATTGGAAACCAGCGTGCGCGGTCCCAGGGGGTTCGCGCCGGGCGGCGGCGCGAACGCCTGCGTCAGCACGTGCGCCACCGAGTCGACATCCTCCGGCCGCATGCCCCGCGCCGCCGGCGCGCTCGACCCGGAGTCCATGGCCTCGGAGTGCGGCACGCTAGAATCGCCCTCGTTGTCGCGGCTTCGTCGGCCGCCCGTCTGATTCACCTGTGCAGGAGGCAAGTGTGGCGTTGCTCACGCATCCCGGCCTGGCGCCCGCCATGGGGCGGCTGGGCACCGAGACGGCATTCGCCGTCCTGGCTCGCGCCCGACAGCTCGAAGCGCAGGGCCGCGACGTCATTCACCTCGAAATCGGTGAGCCGGATTTCGACACCCCCGCCAACATTATCGAAGCCGCCAAGCGCGCGCTCGATGACGGCTTCACCCACTACGGCCCCTCGGCCGGGCTGCCGGAGGTTCGGGCCGCCATTGCCGCGCACGTCGGCGAGAGCCGGGGAATCGTCATCGATCCCGACGAGGTCGTCGTCACCCCCGGCGCCAAGCCGATCATGTATTTCGCCATCACGGCGCTCTGCGGCCCCGGCGACGAGGTGCTCTATCCCGATCCCGGATTCCCGATCTACCAGTCGGTGGTCGATTTCGTCGGCGCAACCGCCGTGCCGCTGGCGTTGCGCCCGGAGCGCGAGTTCCGCCTGGACCTCGACGAGTTGCGCGACAAGCTGTCGCCGCGCACCAAGCTGCTGATTCTCAACTCGCCGCAAAACCCAACCGGCGGCGTGCTCGAGCCCGCCGACATCCGGGCCATTGGCGAGTTGCTGGCCGACCACGACGCCTACGTGCTCTCCGACGAGATCTACGGCCGCATCATGTATGGGGAGATCGAGCACGCGTCGATCGCCGCCGAGCCGGGCATGCGCGACCGCACCATCATCCTCGATGGCTTTTCCAAGACCTACGCCATGACCGGCTGGCGCATGGGCTACGGCATCATGCCGGCCGAGCTTGCCTCCGCGTTCTCGCAGTTGCAGACGAACATCACCAGCTGCACGGCCGGCTTCATTCAGATCGCCGGCATCGAGGCCCTGCAGGGACCGCAGGACGCCGCCGCGGAAATGGTCGCCGAGTTCAAGGCGCGCCGCGACCTGGTGGTCGACGGCCTCAACGCCATTCCCGGTGTCTCGTGCCAGCGCCCGGCGGGAGCGTTCTACGTGTTTCCGCAGCTCTCGGGCTTCGATCGCGACGCGGACGAGATCGCCGCGCGGCTCCTCGACGAAGCCGGCGTGGCCGTGCTCGCCGGCAGCGCGTTCGGCGACGTGGGGCGCGACTCCCTGCGGCTGTCCTACGCCAACTCGCGGGAAAACTTGCGGGAGGGCGTCAGGCGCATGGCCGACTGGCTGGCCGGCGCCCGAGCCTGAGCCGCGGCTAGAGCGGTTCGAACCGCTCGACGTCGAAGCCGAAGATCGTCGCGCCGCCCACCTGGACTTCCGCCGGGTAGGGCACGGCCAGCTCGCCGGGTTCCATCATGGCGGGGATCGGGCTCACCATCTGCGCGCGCGTGGTGGCCCCGCGCTTGATGAGGGCCAACAGCTCGCCGATGCGCTCGTCGTCGACGCCGGTCAGAAACGTCACGTTGCCCTGCTGCAGAAAGCCGCCCGCCGAATCGATGCGGGTGAAGCGAATGCCGCCGTCGCGCATCAGCTCCGCCAGCCCGTCGGCGTCCTGCTGCTGCACGATGATGATGAACAGCTTCACGAGCGGCCAGCCAAATCGGGCAGCGGCGGCTGGACGGCCTCGGCAGCGCGCAGCGTGTGCGCCTCGAATTCGTGCTCCACACGTCGCCAGATCTCTAGGCTTAAGTCTTCAGGTGACTGCGTCGCGTCGAGCACCGCCCAACCATGAGCCTCGGCCTGCTCCAGGTAGCTGCGCCGCACGCGCGCGTGAAACTCCAGCTTCTGCGCGTTCATGCCGCCGGCCTTCTCCCAATCGGTGCCTCGTTGACTCAGGCTGCGCATCAGGCCGATCTGAACGTCCAGGTCGAGCAGCACCGTCACGTCCGGCACGACGCCGGCCGTGGCAAACGCATTCATCGACTCCAGCTCTGCAACGTCCAGGCCGAATCCGGCGCCCTGATAGGCCAGCGTTGACGCGGCAAACCGGTCGCACACCACCACGCCGCCCTCGTTCAACCAGGGGCGGAGCCGCTCGCTGACATGCTGGGCGCGCGCCGCGAGCATGAGCAGCGCCTGCACCCTGGGGTCCAACTCCGGCAGGGAGCGCTCACGAAACATCAGGTTCCGCAGGCGCTCGCCAAGCTCGGTGCCGCCCGGCTCGCGGGTCAGGAGCACGTCGAGGCCGGCCTGCTGCAACCGATCGGTCAGCACCTGTGCCTGGGTGGACTTGCCGCTGCCCTCCGGTCCCTCGAAGGCGATGAACAGCCCGCGCCGCCTGCCGTCGATGGTCACGTGCGGGGCTTTGTCAGCGCCAGACGCAGCCGCTGCGCCGGCTCCGAGGCGCCTGCGCCGGGACGGGACGGCGCGTCGCCGTCCACCTCGGCGCCGTCCTCGACCATCTCCATCAGGCACGACTCCATCTGCAAGACGGTGTTGCTGCGCAGCACGTAGACCGGCGTGCCGCGGGCCTCGGCGTCGCGCAGCAGGCGCGGACGGCGGCGGAAGAAGCTGCGCAGGGTCATCACGATGTCGGCGCCGCCAAGGTCGCGCACCAGGCGCGCGTCGATGCCGGTATTGATGATGGCCTGTTCCAGCCGGTTGCGCCCGACGCCGAACGGGAGAATCTGCAGGCTCCCCGACGACGCACGACTCCGCGGCGAGGCGCCCGGCCCCCGCAAGGCCGCGGCGGGACGGTCGGGGTCGCGCGGCGACTCGTTGTACGCCTCGCGCTCGGTGCGGCCGTCGGCCAGGCGCACGCGGCGCTCGCCGGGGGCCGGCAGTCCGCGCAGCACGGCGTCGACCGTCTCGTCCACGTCGGTGTAGATCACGAACGAATCGCGGCTGTGCAGCTCGATGAGCGTGTGAAAGCTGGGCGGCGCGCGGCGCTCCAGCACTGTCTTCTGCGTGCCTCGGCGGCGCGCCTCCTCGTCGCCTAACGTCACCGCCTCGACGCCGCCGACGAGGTCGGCCAGCAGCGGATTGAGCAGCACGTTTTCGAGCGTTTGCCCGTGGGCGGTGGCCACGAGCTGCACGCCGCGCTCGGCAATGGTGCGGGCGGCGCGCGCCTCGGCCTCGGTGCCGATTTCATCGACGACGACGACTTCCGGCATGTGATTCTCGACCGCCTCGATCATCACGCGGTGCTGCAGGTCGGGCTGCGCCACCTGCATGCGGCGCGCCCGCCCGATGCCGGCGTGGGGAATGTCGCCGTCGCCCGCAATTTCGTTCGAGGTGTCCACCACGACGACCCGGCGATCCTCGTCGTTGGCGAGCACGCGGGCGATCTCGCGCAACATGGTGGTCTTGCCGACGCCCGGCGGGCCAAGCAGCAGCAGGTTGCGCCGGGACGTGATGATGTCGGACACGACGTGCGTGGTGCCGTGCAGCGCCCGTCCGCGCCGGATGGTGAGCCCGACGATGCGCCCCGAGCGATTGCGCAGCGCCGAGAACCGGTGCAGCGTGCGGGCGATGCCGGCGCGATTGTCGGCCGTGAACGCGCCCACGGTTGCGACGACCTGGTCCAGGTCGTCGCCCGTGACCTCGCGTTCCAGCAGCGTCACCGACCCGGCGTCCAGCCGGGCCTCCGGGAAGCGGCCAATATCGAGCACGATCTCGACCAGGGTGTCCCATTCGGGCAGCGCCAGGAGGGCATCGCGAATCTCGGATGGAAGGGCTGCCAGGAGCCGTTCAAGCTCCTCGCCGTCGGACGCCGCCGGATGCGGCACCGGCCCATTGGCGGTCGCGGGCGGAGCGGTCGTTGGTTCCATGGGTTACCCGGGCGCTCCGTCCAGCACCACGCCGCGCACCTGCGCCGCCGCCGTCACGGCCACATCCTTGACCATGAGCGCATGGCTGCTGGCGTGCGTGAATCCCAACGCGTCGAGGGCCGAGCCGATTGGCGATTGGGGCTCGCGGACCTGGATGCGCACGGCGCGCGGCGCCGCGGCGCCCAATCGCCACAGCGCCCAGTGCAGCAGCGCCCGCGCCTGATGGTGTCCGCGCGGGTGGAGCATGAGCGTCAGCCGATGACGCTCCCCGGCGTCCACGCGCAGCTCCAGCCAGGCGACGAGTCCATGCTCGTCGGCGACCACGTGGCGCTCGATGGCAACGTCGTTCAGCCACCGCCAGAGGCCGGAGCTGCGCGGAGGCAGCTGCTCCATCTCCTCCATGGTGCGCGCTTCGGCGCGTTGCACGGCGGCCGGCGTGGTGGCGCGATAGAGCTGCATCACGTCCCAGGCATCGGGGGCTTCCTGCGGTCGCAGCCCGTCGATGTCCGGCGCCGCGCTCACCGGTCCCGGCGATCGCTCGTACTCGTGCTCGATGGCTGCGGATGAGTAGCCGTTGGCGGTGAAGGCCGAGGTGAATGGGCTGTCCTCCCACAGGCGCGCCGCCAGGATCGGGCGTCCCTGGGCGGCGGCGCATCCGGCTAGCCGCTGCAGCATCGCCTCGGCGGTTTCGAGTTGGAGCGGGCCGGCCGCGTCGCCGGATGTACTGGACTCATGCGGCGCCAGCAAGGTCAGGGCCTCGATGCTCGCGCGGCGTGCCGCCGGGGCGCAGCGCAGCAGGCCGAAACCTCGCAGACGCGGGCCGGTCCAGGCCCCAACCGCTTGCAGGTCGGGCGCCACGGTCGGCAGCGCGGCGCCGGCGGCCATCAGCGCGGGCACGTGGCGGCCCTGGTAGGTGACCACGTCCACGCGCGGCAGATTGGCCAGCACGAAGGTCCCGACGATGGTCGGAACGTGCCAGGGTCCGAGATTGGAGCCGGTGACGTTCATGCGGCTTGCGCCATGTCGACAAAGAGCCTGTGCAGGCGCGCGTCGGCGGTCAACTCCGGATGGAAGGCCGTGCCCAGCAGATTGCCCTGGCGCACCGCGACGATGCGGCCGTCGTTCAGCCTGGCGAGCACTTCCACCGCGTCGCCCACGCTGCCGACAATCGGCGCGCGGATGAAGACGGCGTGAAACGCACCGTCTGGCAGGCCGTCGATATCGAGGTCGGTCTCGAAGCTGTCGATCTGGCGACCGAAGGCGTTGCGCTCCACCGTCATTTCCATCAGGCCGAGCAGGGGCTGCGGCTTGCCCACGTCCGTGGCCAGCAGAATGAGCCCGGCGCAGGTTCCCCAGATGGGAAATCCGGACGCCCCGAGATCGCGGACCGGCTCCAGCAGCGCATAGGTCTCGAGCAGCTTGCCAATGGTGGTGCTCTCGCCGCCTGGAATCACCAGCCCGTCGAGCCCCTCGAGGTCGCGGGGCATGCGCACCTCGCGCGACTCGACTCCAAGCCCGCGCAGCATGGCGGTGTGCTCGGCGAAGTCGCCTTGCAGGGCCAGCACACCGATGACGGGGGTCACGCGCGCGGCGGCCTACCACCCACGGGTCGCGAGGAGCTCCTCCGGCGCAAGGGTGTCGCGGGCAATGCCCGTCATGGGCTCGCCAAGGCCGCGAGAGGCGGTGGCGATGATGCCGGCGTCCTGATAGTGGGTGGTGGCTTCCACCACGGCCTTGGCGCGAATGGCGGGGTCGCTGGACTTGAAGATGCCGCTGCCGACGAAGACGCCGTCGGCGCCGAGCCGCATCATCAGCGCGGCGTCCGCCGGCGTGGCCACGCCGCCCGCGGCGAAGTTCACCACCGGGAGCCGGCCCTCGCGGGCCACCGACGCGACCAGGTCGAGCGGCGCCTGCACGTCCTTGGCAAAGGTCGCCAACTCGTCCTCGCGCATGGTGCTGAGCCGGCGCAGATCGCCCATGACCGCGCGCATGTGGCGCACGGCCTCGACCACGTCCCCGGTGCCGGCCTCGCCCTTGGTGCGGATCATGGCCGCGCCCTCGCCGATGCGGCGCAGGGCTTCGCCGATGTTGCGGCAGCCGCAGACGAAGGGCACGTCGAACCCGTGCTTGTCCACGTGGTGGGCCTCGTCCGCCGGCGTGAGGACCTCGGATTCGTCGACGTAGTCCACGCCAAGCGCCTGGAGCAGCTCGGCCTCGACGAAGTGGCCGATGCGGCACTTGGCCATCACCGGGATCGTCACCGCCGCCTGGATCTCGATGATCTTCTCGGGATCGGCCATGCGGGCCACGCCGCCGTGGGCGCGAATGTCGGCCGGAACGCGCTCGAGGGCCATCACGGCCGCCGCGCCGGCGTCCTCGGCAATCTTCGCCTGCTCGGCGGTGACGACGTCCATGATGACGCCGCCCTTGAGCATTTGGGCCAGCCCGCGCTTGACGGTGAGAGTGTTCTTTTCCATATGAGGCGCTACTCGCTGCGCGTGGCGATCACGCGGATCGCACCATGGTCACTTGCCACATTCTAAGCCTCCGCCTGCCGCGCCGCACGGAATCCTCGGATGGTGGGCGACTCGGCGCGCAAGAGAGTGCCAACGGGTCCCACGCTGCACCCGGCGCGAGCCACCGTGCATCCGGGACTGCCCACTGAATTCGGAGTGGCACTGCTCGAGCTTCACCGTTGTCAATTTGAGCCCTCACCGTTGTCATTTCGAGCGGAGCGAGAAGTCTAAGGGGCGGGGAGAAGGCGCAGCGTCCCTAGATTCCTCACGGCGTTCGGAACGACGGATGGGGCGGTTGGGTCGCAGGCTATTGAGTCGCCCGGTCCCACGTCGCACGCGGCCCTCGCCTAGACCCGCCTCAGACGCCCGTATGCCGCCGTTCGTACTCCCGGTGCCTGTGGCCCAGGTGCACGAAGGCTCGCCAGGCCAACGCGAGAACGAACCACAGGATCGCCGCGACCGCGCTGACATAGATCACGCCCACCAGCATGGCCGCAACCCCCGCGGCGAAGTCGTCCGCGGTGATTTCCGGACGAACGGTCGTCATGGCGCCGTTGGCAATCGACACGGTTTCGGTCGATGCCGGGATAGGTAACGCAAACAGCCAGAGCGATATCCCGAGGAGCGTCCCGACGACAGCGGCGGTCAGCACCGTGGTCCCAATGAGGACCTGTTTCCTGGATCCCATTTGCGGCCTCCAGATCTACCGGGTGGGCGCCATTGCCTCCCAGCGTTCAATTCTACACCGCATTTTGTGGACTGGGACTGATTTGGGCTCACACCTATCCACACGTGGCAACGATTTCGTGGCAGTTCCCACGCTGCACGCCGCGTGGGCCACCGGACGGGCGCCCACAAGAGGCGCCCCTACCCGGATTTCCGTTTGCGAATCACGAGCACCGAGCCGCGGGTGACCGAGACTTCGGCGAGCGGCTCAGTCATCTCGTTGCTGACGCCGAGGCTGGTGCCATGCGCGAGCGTGCCGTCCCGCAGGGCGTAACGCAGGCCCTTTGTGGTTACGCCATGCGCGTCACCGCCGAAGGCCAGCAGGGTGACGCAGTCGCCGGCCGCACCGCGCCAGGACGATGCCTCGCCGACGAGCCAGATCCGATGCGCGGCGTCTTCGATCACGGCGTCGACTCCGCGCAGGGCGGGGTGCGCCAGCAGCGCGACGTTGGCCAGCAGGTGATCCATGCGCGGTCCGCCGAGCGCCCCCACGATGGTGATGGACTCGGCGCCCCGGCTCAGGGCTTCGCGCAGCGCCAGCTCGCCGTCCGTCGCGTCCTTGGCGGTGGGGAAGTCACGGATGTCCGCGCCGGACGCGCGCGCCCGATCGAGGGTCGCGGCGGAAACCGAATCCTGATCCCCGACAATTGCGTCGCAGACGCCGCCGGCGGCCTCGACGTGGGCGGCGCCGCCGTCGGCGGCGATGACAAGCTGCGCGCGCCCGAGCACGCCGCGCACATGGGCTGGATCGGCGTCACCGCCGAGCGCTACGACGGCGTGCACCGGGATTGCCTCCGGCCTAGTGCCCGGCGATGGCGTCCCGCACGCCCTCGGCGTTCTGCGCCCACCAGTCGCGCAGGATCTGGACGTCGGTGCCGATCGAGAAGTGGCGCACGCCCTGGTCCAGGTAGTACTTGGCCTGGTCGGGCGAGCTGATCTCGGCGCGTGGGTGTTTGCCCATGGCGAGCGCGGTCTTGATCACGTGCTCCTCCGCCTCGCGGCAGCGGGGATGCCAGTACTCGCCCGGGAGATCGATGCTCATGGCGTAGTCGGCGGGGCCGAACTGCAACATGTCGACGCCCTTGACGGCGAGGATGTCTTCGATGTCCCTGACGGCGCCGTCTTTCTCGATCATCAGCGCGACGACCGAGTCTTCGAGCGCTTGGACAAATGCCTTGCCCCCGCCGGCCTTCTCCCAGCCGTAGCCCACGTCGCGCCGGGACCCGGCTCCGTGGTGTCCCCCGGTGGACGGAGTCTCGGCGCGCACCGCGGCCACGCAGTCCGCCGCCTCTTCGGCCGAGTGCACGTCGGCGAAAAGGATGTTCTGGATGCCCGACCCGATGGATCGAATCGCGAGGTGGGTGCGGGGCTCTTGCTCGACTTTCATCATGCCGCTGAGGTGGTCGAACAGCTCGATGGCCCGTCCGATGTTCTCCAGCGCGTAGAGGTCGTAGGGCGCATATTCACCCACGAACTCCACATAGTCGATGACGCCGGTCTGGCCGACGAGTTCCACCACGCCCGGCCACGAGACCAGGATGTGGGTGCCAACCGAGGGCTGGCCGGCGTCGAGCAGTTGTCGCAGGGTGTTTGGTCGCATGGCACTCGCGGCGGGATCGAACCGGGCGATAGTTCCATACGGCTCGCACCTGGTCGAACGCGCGACTGCTGGACGCGGATGCGAGCCCGTCGGGCGTCACTCCTCGCGATACTGCCGCAGGGCTTCCCAGTTGAACTCGACGCCGAGGCCGGGTCCCTGCGGCAGCATCACGGTGCCGCGGTCGGTGAGCTCCAGCTTTTCGTGAAACATGACCTCGTTGAGACCCGCGACGTTGGGGTTGTAGTACTCGAGGATCAGCGGAAAGGGGAACGCGGCCAGCAGGTGAATGTGAATCTCCTGCAGGCCGTGCGGGGCGATGGGGATCTCGTAGGCCGAGGCCAGGGCGGCGATGCGGCGGTACTCGGTGATACCGCCCAGCACCATGGCGTCGGGATTGGCGATGCGTACGGCGTCGGACTCGAACAGCTCGCGAAAGCCCCAGCGGGTGTACTCGTTCTCGCCGGCGGCGACGGGCACGCTGGACGAGTTGGCGACGGCGGCGCTGCCGGCCATGTTGTCGGGCGAAACCGGTTCTTCAAACCAATAGGCGTCGTAGGACTCGAGGATGCGGGCCATGCGCACGGCGTCGGCCGTGACGTAGGCGTTGTTGGCGTCGACGAGCAGGTCCACCTCGTCGCCGATGGCCTCGCGCACGGCGGCCACGCGCCGCTCATCCTCGCGCAGCGACACCGCGCCGATCTTCATCTTGACCGCGGTGGCGCCCTGCTCGACATAACCGAGCATCTCGTCCTGCAGCTCGGGAATGCCCTTGCCGGCCTCGTAGTACCCGCCGGCAATGTACGCCCGCACCTCGTCGGTGTAGCCGCCCAGCAGGCGGTAGAGCGGCTGCCCCACGGCGCGGGCCACGACGTCCCACAGGGCGATGTCGATGGCCGAGAGCGCGCGGGTGGTGAGGCCCTTGCGGCCGAAGATCTTGGGCTGATAGAGCCGGTCCCAGATTCGCTCGACGTTGAAGGGATCCTCGCCAATCACGGCCTCGGACATGTTCTCGATGACCGTGACCAGCACGTCGCGCCCGGAGGGAAGACCCAACCCGCCGCAAATGCCGACGCCCTCGATCCCCTCGTCGGTCTGAATGCGGACGACGACGTTCTTGGAGTGGGTGTAGGTGTACTTGCCGTTGGTGATCGGCGGGTCATGCGGCTTGGCGTAGACCTCGGCGGAAACGCGGGTCACCTTCACGGGGCACCTCGGGCGATTGGGGGGCGGGGATGTACGCAGCAAACCATCGGCGGCGTCACGGGTCAACCGCTGGGCTGGGCGGCTCCGATGGAGAAGGCGATCTCGGCATGGGCCACGCCGTCCACCAGGATCTGCACGACGTAGCGGCCAAGGCACTCGGTCTCGTCGATGTAGAACCCAATGAAGCCGCGCCGCATGGCCGACTGAGGCGCCAGGGTGAAGCTGCCCCTGCAACCTTCATCGGCTCGCCAGGAGAAGCCGAGCTCGGCGCCGGCTCTCACGTTGATGAACTCGACGGAGATGTAGACCCGCCGCATCGGCTCGAAGGTGCTGGTTTCATCCACCGGTCGCTGCAGGCCGTCCACGTCCTCGGCGGTCGCCACTCGACCCACGGAGGCTCGCGCATTGGCCGGGGTCACGATGCCGGCCGGGGTTCCGGTGACGGACGGGGGCGGCGCGGTGGGCGCCGGCGTGGCGACCGGCGCGGGTGTCGAGGGCGGTGCGGCCGTGGGCGTGACGACCACGGTGGGCAGCGGCGTCGCGCTGCGGTTCTGCAGCGACGTGGAAGGCGTTTGGGGTCTGGGTGTTTGCTGGGGCTCGGGGGTTGGAGCGGGCGTGGGCGGCACGGTGGGAGCGACCGTGATCTCGACAACGGTCGGTGTCGGGGTCGCGGCCAACGGTTCGGCGACGGCCTCGGAGTCACCGCATGCGGCGAGCAGCCATGCCATGCCGCCCACGATGATGATCGGCGCCAGCCGGGAGAGCCGTTTGCGCATCGACCTCGCCTCTAGGCCGTGCCCCCGCCCACGGTGTCTGGTGGACGGATTACGGGACAGGGAGTGGCGCGGACCGCTTTGCCGCGCGCCCGCCGAGTCTAGCAATCGCCAACGGTGCTCGGATTGATGCGCTCAGGCGCCGAGCAGTGCCCGCAGACGGTCGATCACCAGCTGCCGAGCGACTTCGATCGGCTGCTGAACCGTGAGTCCGGCGGCGAGCTGGTGACCGCCGCCGCCATACTCCTCGGCCACTTCCCGGATCGGGCGTCCGGTGGAACGAAGACTGGCACGGGTCCTTTCAGGACCGAGCTCGTAGAACACTGCCGCGATCTCGGCGCCCACGACCTCCTGCAGGGCATTGGGCAGCCCGTGTGAGTAATGGACGCTGGCGTCCACCGAGTCCGCCATGGCCTGGGTGACGCAGGTCCACACGATGCAGCCATCCGCCGAGGCCTGCACCGCCGCCAGGGCGGCGCCGTAAAGCCGCGAGGCGGCGATGGTGCGCGCGTTGAGGACCCGCCGCGGCAGGCCGTGCGTCGCGCCGCCCGCTTCCAGCAGGCTGGCCGCCGCGCGCAGGGTTCGAGGCGAGGTGTCGGCGATCTGGAATCCCAGCGTGTCGCCGACGAGGCCCGCCTGCAGATTGGTCGCCATGTCCGCCGTCAGCGGGATGCGGGCCTCGGTCAGCAGTCCCCACAAGACCTCGGCCGTGGCCGCGGCGGCAGTCTCCACGTAGTTGACGGCGCCGTAGTGCTGGTTGGAGTCGTGGTGGTCGATGTTGACGACGGGCCAGACGTTCAAGAGCGCGTCACGCATACCCGGCTCGCCGCCCAGGAGCGCGGGACTGGCCGTATCGACGACAAAGACCACGTCGTGGTTCGCGTCGCCAAGCTCGGCGGTGAGCGGAACTACGGCATCGGCGCCCGGCAGTTCGTTCAACGGTGGGGCGATGCGGTCCGGCTGGTGGACGGCCAACACCGCCTCGACGCCAAGCTGGGCAAAGGCGCCGCCGAGCGCCAGTGCCGAGCCCAGGCTGTCCGCGTCCGAATCCCGGTGCGACAGCACCAGGGGACGCCGCGCGCGATGGAGAGCATCGATCACGCGGCGCCGCGCGGCGGGGAGGTCTGGTTCCGTGCGAATGCGAGGAGACTTTCGACAGGGGCCGGGGCGGCGGATTATTTCACAGGCTACAGGTGCGCTTGGGGCGCAGTGGCCAGAGCGCGGCTGAGCGTGACGGAGCGTTTCGCTCGTACGATCGCCTATCCACGGATTTCCGGAGGGCGCCGGTTCGTCTCCCGCGTCGGAGTCAATTGCGCAACCCCTCCGTCATTCCGGCGGAGCCTGTCCCCGCGCAGGCGGGGAGCCGGAATCCAGTCCGGTTGAGCGCGGGGCGCGCCGGATCCGTGCGGTAGGGGCGGGTCTCAGTCCCACCCTTCGAGGGCTATGCACCCGTCGATGGGAGGGGCAGGCTCTGAGCTTGTCGAAGGGGCAATCGAATGGACCGGGCCAATGCCGACGGCCCTATCCAGACCCTTCCTCGAGGTGTTGCACGTCGGACCACACGGCGTCCGGTCCCGCCACCGGCTCCAGGTCCTCGCGGCCGAGCCGGCGGTCGAGTTCGGCCAGCGTCACGTCGTGGCCCGGCAGCGTCTCGCCTGGGGCAATGTCGGCCAGCGGGGCCGCCATGAACGCACGCTCGGCGACGCGAGGATGCGGGATGGTCACGCGCCCGTTCGACATCTCCAGCCTGCCCAGGCTCACAATATCCACGTCCAGCGGGCGCGGGCCGTAGGGAATGCCCGGCCGGCGGCCGGCGGCGAACTCCAGGCCCTTGCCAAACATCAGCAGCCGCACCGGACCCAGCGTCGCCGTGAGGCGCAGCGCGAGGTTCAGAAACGACCCCTGGTGCACGTGCCCGGCCGGCGGCGACTCGTACACCGGCGACACCGAGTCGATGCGCCCAACCGTCCCCAGCGCCTCCACCGCGCGTCGCAGATGCCCCATCCGGTCGCCCATGTTCGATCCCAGGACCAGGAGGGCGGGGAGGGAGTCTTCGGGTGGAGTCGGCGACGTGGCGTGCTTGAATTCGGTCAGATCAGGGTCACCCATAGGTTCCACTGCGGGCGCGGGCGGCTCGGGAAGCGCGTGCTCGACTTGAAGGTAACAACCACGCATGTGTGCTTCGGGGGCACGGGAGGAAGGGGTGCGATGGACAGTCGCTCCGGGGTGCAGTGGGCATCGCGCATGGCTACGTGGATTCCCGCCTTCGGAGACCTTTGCATAAATCGAGGGGCGGGGCAGACCATGGGGGCGTCGCCAGGCGGAGGATTGAGGAGCGGACGTATGCACCGGGATATGGGCCGACCGTCGTTCGCGGAAGCGATGGTGTCGGAGACCCTCGGCCATAACCAGCGGCTGGAGCGCATCGACGACGCGGTGGACTGGGAGCGGCTCGGGCGGGTGGTGGCCGGGGTGCATGCCGCCCCACGCGGGCGGCCCAGCTATCCGCCGCTGCTGATGGTGAAGGCGCTGCTG
>JAJECS010000003.1 GCA_022821905.1 Chloroflexota bacterium
CTGCCCTGAGCATTGGCCGGCGGGGGGACGCTTCGAGCGCAAGGCCTGCCATCCGGCAGCCGCTGAATGACTGAGTCACCCCCGCCGGGTGCTCGGGACCCTAGCAAGCCCCGCCCCTACATTGGACACACAGGAATGACAATGGGCGCGGGCCGAATCCCAGCCCCAATCACATCATTCGAACAGGTGGTGAAAGGGCTTGGGCGATGTCCCTTGCTCGGCTTCCTCGGTGTAGCCGATGTGGAAGAGCGCGTCGCCTTCGTGGGCGAGGGGCAGGTTCGTGCGGCCGACGATCACGCCGTCCATCGGCGACTTGATTTCGGTTTCGGCTTCACCGAGCGGATCGGAGACGACGGCGAGCAGGTCTCCAACCTCGACCTCCGCGCCCGTCTTCTGCTTGGACCTGACGACGCCGCTGGCCGGCGCCCGCACCCACCTGCTGTCGCGCAGCATCCTGGGAGCTTGCGAACCGTCTGCCCGTTTGCTCGCCGGCAACATGCCGAGGTGTTCCATGACCCCGATCACGCCTCTGACGCCTGTGCGGATCGCCACTTCGTCGAAGCGAAGCGCCTCGCCGCCCTCGTAGACGATCACGGGAACGCCTCGCTCGTCGGCCGCTCCCCGCAGGCTTCCTTCGCGGGAGGCGGCGTTCACCACGAGCGGGGCGCCAAATGCGCGCGCCATGGGCTCGGCTGCGGGATTGTCCAGGTCTACGCGAATCTGCGGAAAGTTCTCCCGGTGGATCGCGCCGGTGTGCAGATCGATGCCGTGCGTCGCGTTGGCAAGGACTTCGTCGAGAAACGTATTGGCGAGACGCGCCGCCAGGGAGCCTCTGGGAGACCCTGGAAAGGAGCGGTTGAGGTCGCGCCGGTCCGGCAGGTAGCGACTGAGACTCAGGAATCCAGGCACATTCACGATTGGAACGGCGATCAGAATGCCCTTGAGGCGCCTCAGGGCGGCCAGCTGGATGATTCGGCGGATGATCTCGACGCCATTGAGCTCATCGCCGTGAATGGCGGCCGCGACGAACAGTGTCGGCCCAACCTCGGGGCCGTTGATGACGTGCACCGGCATCGCCATGGGGACGTGGATCGACAGATCGGCGATTGGCAGATCCACCTGGGTCCGATAACCGGGAGCGACGTTGACATCGCCTATGCGGATGGATTCGGACGACCCGCCATCGGGAGTGCTCATCACTCAGTCGCTATCGCTGCGTCTTCGTCGACACAGGTTCGGCGTGCGTTTCCATGAACCCAATGATCCGCCCGGCGATGTCGATGCCGGTCGACTGTTCGATTCCCTTCAGGCCTGGGGTCGAGTTCACTTCGATAAGCACCGGTCCGCGACTGGATCGGAGCATGTCGACGCCGGCGACGTTGAGTCCCAATGCCCGGCAGGCGCGCACGGCCGCCGAGTCTTCTTCGGGTGTGATGGTGAGCTGCTCTGCCGTGCCGCCACGGTGCAGATTGGATCGAAACTCGCCGGGGCCGCTCTGGCGCTTCATCGCCCCAACCACGCGATCGCCGATGACGAACGCCCGAATGTCCGCCCCGCCCGCTTCCTTGACGTATTCCTGAACCAGGATGTTGATGTTGGCCTCGCGGAACGCCTCGAACGTGCTCTTGGCGGAGGGCATGGTCTCGCCAAGCACCACGCCCAAGCCCTGGGTCCCTTCCACCAGCTTGATGACGACGGGCGGCCCACCGACCATCCGGATCAAGTCCTCGGCCCGTCGCGCGGAGTTTGCGAACCCGGTGACCGGCAAGCCAATCCCCAGGCGAGACATGATCTGCAGCGCCCAGAGCTTGTCGCGGGCGCGACCGATGGCCTCCGACTCGTTGAGCGGCCAGACGCCCATCATCTCGAACTGTCGCAGCACCGCCAGTCCATAGAAGGTGATCGAGGCGCCGATGCGTGGAATCACCGCGTCATAGCCGGAAAGGACGGCGCCTCGGTAGAGCACCTGCGGTCGGTCGGACGCAATGTTGGCGTAGCACTGGGTGGTGTTAATGATGTCGATGCGGTGCCCCTTGGCCTCCGCCGCTTCCACGAGACGCTTGTGGCTATAGAGATTCGGATTGCGGGCGAGCATTGCGATTCTCATGTGCTCGCTCCACCAGCCACGGGGGTGCCGAGTTTCTCGACGGAACCATCGAGAGCTCCCGTTGGTTTCCTGCCCGCGCGATACGAGGCCTTGGGATCGACGATCAGCCGGTCCCGCATGGCTTCCCGGCCGATGATCATGGGAAATCCCATGGCGTCACGATTGGCCAGGCTCAACTCGATCGGCCAGCGGCTGGAACCTATCTGAAGGCTCGTCGTGATGATGTACCGGCGCTCGCGCGTACCGCTCGAGTTCGTGACCCATCGCCGATCGCTGACCAGCGCCTCGCAGACCACGGACGTGACCTTGTCACGCTGCAGGGGATGGACGCGAAACCGTACCCATTGCCGACCTGCGACCGTTCGAAGGCTGAGATCCCACGCGTGCAATGCGGAGGTCTTCGCACCCGTATCAAGCTTGGCCTTGATGGCGGCAATGCCGAGGCCGGGCAAGGATGCCCATTCCCGCCAGCCGAGTATTCGTCGATTCTTGACGCCGGAAGCCATTGAACGCTTAGCGCGAGCCAACTGCCATTCGTTCGCCGCTACTCACTCTACCCACCGGGATATGCCTGGTCGTCGGGCGACCACCGTGCGTGGCGCCCGCCGGGATCAGGCGAGGTCGTAGCGGTCGAGATTCATGACCTTGTTCCAGGCGCTCACGAAGTCGCGGACGAAGGTCTCCTGCGCGTCGTCGCAGGCGTAGACCTCCGCCAGCGCTCGAAGCTCGGAGTTCGAGCCGAAGACCAGGTCCACCCGCGTGCCGGTCCACCTCAGGTCGCCAGTCTGGACATCGCGTCCTTCGAACACGTCCGGCGACGCGGAGGACTCACTCCACTCGGTGCCCATGTCCAGCAGGTTGACGAAGAAGTCGTTGGTCAACGCGCCGGGCCGATCGGTGAGAACGCCGTGCCGAGACTGCCCGGTGTTCGCATCCAGCGCGCGCAGGCCGCCAACGAGCACCGTCATCTCGGGAGCCGTGAGCGTGAGCATGTAGGCCCGCTCAACCAGCAGGTCCTCCGGGGCGCCGTCCTGCCCCGCCTGGAGGTAGTTGCGGAATCCGTCCGCGGTGGGCTCGAGCACGGCGAAGGACTCCTCGTCGGTCCAATCCTGCGACGCGTCCGTGCGCCCCGGTGCAAACGGGACTTCCACGTCATGACCGGCGCTCCGGGCCGCCTGCTCGACGCCTGCGCATCCGGCCAGGACGATCAGGTCGGCCAAGGAGACTCTCGCGCCGCCGTTCTGCGATCCGTTGAACTCGGCCTGGATCTGCTCCAGCGCCCCCAGCACCTGGCTTAGGCCGGCTGGATCGTTGACGGCCCAGTCCCTTTGCGGCGCAAGTCGGAGGCGCGCGCCGTTGGCCCCGCCGCGCTTGTCGGTGCCGCGGAACGATGCAGCCGCAGCCCACGCCGTCGACACCAGTTGGGAAGTGGACAGTCCGGAAGCCAGGACCTTCGCCTTGAGCTCGGCGATCTCCTGGTCCCCGATCAACTCGTGGTCAACGGCGGGAACCGGGTCTTGCCACAGCAGCGGCTCCGTGGGAACCAGCGGTCCGAGGTAGCGGGTGCGAGGCCCCATGTCGCGGTGAATCAACTTGAACCACGCCCGAGCGAAGGCATCCTCGAACTCCTCGAAGTTTTCGAGGAACCGCTGTGCGATCGGCCCGTAGACCGGGTCCTCCCGCAGCGAGAGATCCGTCGTCAGCATCATGGGGGCGTGTTTCTTGGCGGGATCGTGCGCATCCGGCACGGTGGCCACCGCCGATGCGTTCGTTGGGGTGTACTGCGATTTCCCCGCTTCGCTCTTCGTGAGCTCCCACTCGTGGTTGTGCAGGTTCTCGAGGAAGTTGTTGTCCCACTTCACGGGATCCGTGGTCCACGCGCCTTCCAGGCCGCTGGTGAAGGTGTCGCCGGCCTTGCCGCTGCCGTGGCTGTTCTTCCAGCCGAATCCCTGCTCCTCCAGCGTGGCTCCCTCGGGCTCGGGGCCAACGTGGCTCTCGGCGCCGGCGCCATGGGCTTTGCCAAAGGTGTGCCCGCCGGCAATCAGCGCAACGGTTTCCTCGTCGTTCATCGCCATGCGCTTGAACGTGTTGCGTATGTAGTTCGCCGCCGCGAGGGGATCGGGGTTGCCGTTGGGACCTTCCGGGTTTACGTAGATGAGTCCCATGTGGTCGGCGCCGTAGGGTCCCTCGATCTCGCCGTCGTCGCTGTGGCGCTCGTCGCCTAGCCACGTTTCCTCGGCTCCCCAGTCGGTCTCGTCGGCCTCCCAGACGTCCTCGCGGCCAAATGCGAAGCCGAAAGTCTTGAACCCCATGGACTCCAGCGCGCAGTTGCCAGCAAGGATGATCAGATCGGCCCAGGAGAGTCGCCGGCCGTACTTCTGCTTGATCGGCCAGAGCAAGCGGCGCGCCTTGTCGAGGCTGGCGTTGTCGGGCCAACTGTTGAGGGGCGCAAAGCGCTGGTGGCCCGAGCCGCCGCCGCCCCGGCCGTCACTGATGCGATACGTGCCAGCGGCGTGCCATGTCATACGGATGAAAAGTGGACCATAGTGGCCATAGTCGGCCGGCCACCAATCCTGCGACGTCGTCATAACTTGTTCGATATCTTGCTTCAACTCTTCGACGTCAATAGTCTTGACTGCCTCGGCATAATTGAAGTCTTTGTCCATCGGATCAGATAGCGGAGAGTTGTGACGGAGAACCTTCAGGTTCAACTGATCCGGCCACCATTGCTGGTTGGAAGTCATCGTTGGTCCTTCCTTGGAAGTCTTCTGGGATTGGCGCAGATTGCTCAATCCGCAGTATACCCGCGACGCCGACGAGCCCGGAATTCAGGTCCCGCATCGAGCGCGGGGCAGGTACGCAGCCAGAGTGTCTGCGTTGAACCTCAAGGGTGCTCATGCTGCCGCGGCAGGCGGCGTGCCCCAGCACGTCCCCCTGTCGCGCGGGCGTTCCCCGGTCACCCCGGCGAAATGCCTGCCCCGTACCCGATACGGGGCCGGGGTCCAGCTCCGCCCGACACGCGCTAGAGCCAGTCTGGATTCCGGCGTCCGCCGGAATGACGGGGCACCACGGCGGACTCTTGAAGGGGCGGAGGAGTAGTCTGAGGCCTTGAAGCCGGGCGCGGCACGTATCGGAGCGAATCCAATGGCCGGTAGGTCCTCCAAGAAGTCAGCAGAGGACGCAACCCAGGCCGACGGGAATGTGGTCCTCCTGTCGGGCGGCAACCCCCAGATCGCCAAGGCCGACGGCGACGCCCCCGTGCAGGCCTACATCGCCGCGATGCCGGGCTGGAAGAGCGACGTCGGGCGCCGCCTGGACGAGCTGATCGTGCGCACCGTGCCCAACGTGCGCAAAGCCGTGCGATGGAACTCGCCCTGGTATGGCATCGAGGGGCAGGGCTGGTTCCTGAGCACCCACGTCTTCACCCGCTACGTGAAGGTGACCTTCCTCAACGGCGCGTCGCTGCAACCAGGGCCGCCCGGCTCGGGCAAGGACCCGGACGCGCGCTGGGTCGACGTTTACAAAGACGGTTTCGACGAGGCGCAGATGTCAGAGTGGGTGCGGCAGTCCGCCGCGCTGCCGGGGTGGGATGGGTTCGACACGCTCTGAGGTCTGGCTCGTCGCAGTTTGCGAGACCGGGTTTGGGAGTTCTCGAGCGACGCCTTCACCGCCGTTGCGCGAGGACCACGGGATGGTCCTCGATGGTCCCCTGGCCGGCCTCGTTGTAGCCGTACGCCGTGGATGCTGTCTCTAGCACCACGAACCCCGAATGGGCCAGAATGCCGAGGTATTCGCCGAGGCTGTAGTTGCTCCAGTACATCGTCACCCCATGGAAGTCATCTTCGGTGTAGCCCGGTTCGCTTTGGTGACTCAGCGTGCACAGCAGATATCCGCCCGGCCTGAGCCAACGGTGAAACCGCTGAATCAGCGCCGGCTGCGTCTCTCGGGGAATGTGGAAGATCGAGTACAAGGCGACAACGGCGTCGAAGCTGGACGGCTCAAAGGTCGTCGACATGACGTCGGCACATCTGAAGTCGCCGGATGGAACGTGGCGCCGTGCGAGGCGGACCATCTCCGGCGAGACATCCACTCCGGTGACCCGTTGACGCTTGACCAGTGACCTCGCGATCGGGACACCGGCTCCACAGCCCACGTCGAGCACGGACGCTCCATCCTCCAGGCGCTCCATGAGTCCCCGTATCTCCGTCGGCGCCTGGGCCTTTCGGGACTCGTGATAGGCCCGTGCGCAGGCGTCATATCCTCGCCGCACGAGCGCTCGATAGACGATTTCAGGATCGTTCACCGCGCCACGTCCCACAATGCGGTGTGTGTCAATGCAGAAGCAGTGCCGAGAAACCGTAGGAGATAGGAGACTCGCTCATGGACAAGCTGGCATTCGTTGATACGCACGTGCACTACTACGACCTCCGGCATCCGGAGCTCGTGTACGAGCACTGGAAGCCGGGGGTTCCGCACCCGACGATGGGCTGGAAGTTGCAGAAGCTGGCCGAGCGGAATTACCTGGCCGAGGACTTTGTCGCGGAGACTCGGAACGCGAACGTTACCAAGTCGGTGCACGTGCAGGCGGCCATCGGCAGCCCGGACCCGGTGACCGAGACAGAGTGGTTGCAGGAGGCGGCGGACCGCACCGGATATCCGCACGGGATCGTGGCCCATGCGGACTTGCGGGACCCGGGCGTAGCAACGGTGCTGGAGCGTCACGCCGAGTCGCCCAACATGCGGGGGATCCGAGACTTCTCCTACGGGGACTACCTGGTGGAACCGGATTTCCACCGGGGCTTCGCGCTGCTGGAGACGTTCAACCTGGTATCGAGCCTGTCGGTTCAATGGCAGGAGATGGAGAAGGTGCGGGATCTGGCGCACTTGTTTCCGAACATCACGATCGTGGTGGATCACACGGGATGGCCGGAGGAGCGGACGGACGAGTACTTCGCGAACTGGAAGCGCGGCGTGGCCATCGCGGCCAGTGGCGACAACGTCCGCTGGAAAATCTCGGGCCTGGGTATGGGCGACAACGACTGGACGGTCGACAGCATCCGGCCGTACGTCCTGACGTCGATCGAGACATTTGGCGTCGAGCGCTGCTTCTTTGGCACCAACTGGCCGGTGGACTGGCTGTGGAGTACGTACGACGAGTTGATCGGCGCTTACACGGAGATCATCTCGGATTTCAGCCGAGACGAGCAGGCCCGGCTCTTCTCCGGGACGGCCGAGGAGATCTACCGCATCTGAGGGCCGCCGACGTAGCGCCGGCTCAATAGACCCAAGGGCAAATCCGGTACTTCACTCGCGCCTTGTACTCCGCCCACTTCTCGGCGCCGTATTTCTCCACGCAGTGCTCCTCGTCGTCCCGCTGACGCCAGGTGAACAGGGAGACGATGAAGATGAGGTACGTCCAAGCCCAGAGATTCGCGAAGTGCCCGAACGACAGGCCGATGGCAACGCAGATTATGCCCTCGCCCATGTAGTTGAAGTGGCGCGCCGCGCCCCAGAACCCGCTGCAGAGGATTTTCCGGTCGCCGGCCTGGATGTACTCGGGCTCGATGATCCCCAGGAATTTGCGGTCGGGCCAGCGCTTGAACGTGTACTTCTGCAGGTTTCCGCCGCGCGTGATGGTCCATCCAAAGAAGAGGAGCAAGCCGAGCCCGATCAGCCACACGTACGTCCATGGCGTCGAGAAGCCGGGGTGCGGATACGCCGCCATACCCCAGAGCGGGAGGATGTAGAGCCAGCCGTAGATGACAAGACCGCCCCAGATCAGCTTGAAGCCGAGCTTTTCGTGAATCAGATCATAGGTGTAGAGCTGAACGCGCTCGAAGATGAAGTAGTCCAGAATGTAGAGCGCGAAGAACGCCGTATACAGAAATACGCCGGGATTGAAGCTGTCGCCGAACTGTTCATAGTGCCAAGCGGCGCCCGACAGGGCGTTGAGCGTCCACATGGTCCCGCCGACAACGTACAGGTACATCTTGAGATCGAATCGTTCGTTGAAGAGCGAATGCTCCAGGGATCGTCCGGTCCAGAACGCGTGAAACGGATTCTTGATTTCGCCTTGCGGCTGGCTCAGCATGGCTACGAGGGATATGAGCGCCGCAAAGACGGTTCCTCCAGCCACCGCGTAGATCGCGGACCGGTAGAACCAATCGCGCGGCATTCCGGTGACTTCGGTCGCCCACACGACTATCGCGAGGATGAATACCAGGAGGCCGTTCAGCCGATAGTTGCGGGGCTCACCGGTCTCCGGGTTGATGACATAGCCGGGAACCCGTCTCGCGGGCAGGACGATCTGCGCCACGAAGAACACAGCAAAGACGATCAGCGGGGTGAAGAATCCCCAAAGGGCTTCCGCCCCGGAGAGCTCGAACAAGTGTTCAATACCAAGCCATTCAATCATGAGCGCATATCCCGGTTGCTCATCATGCGGTGATTATGGTCAGCGGAAAGGAGTCGGTCAATCGTGCACCGCTAGCTGAGACTCGGACGGCTCCACGCGCGCGGAACTTGTCCGACGGCGGTTGCCGGCCCGTGCTTCAGTAGAGCCAGGGACAGATGCGGTACTTCACGCGGGCCTGATACTCCGCCCACTTCTCCGGCCCGTACTTCTCGGCGCAGTAGTGATCGTCCTCGCGCTGGCGTACGACAAATAACCCGACGATCCAGATGAAGTAGGTCCAGGCCCACAGATTGGTGAAGTGACCGAACGACAGAGCGATTGCCGCCGAAATGAACCACTCGCCCATGTAATTCATGTGGCGGGCCCTTCCCCAGAAGCCGCTAACCAGGATCTTGCGGTCACCGGCCTGGATGTACTCAGGCTCCATGAGTCCGAGAAACTTGCGTTCGGGCCAGCGCTTGAAGGTGTATTTCTGCATGTTGGCGCCGCGGGAGATGCCCCATCCGGCCAGGAACAGCAGAGCCGTTCCGATGAGCCAGCCATACGTTGCTGCGGTCGAGAACCCCGGAGTAGGATGCGCGGCCATTCCCCACCACGGGAGGATGTAGAGCCAGCCGTAGACCATCAGGCCACCCCAGAACATCTTAAAGCCGAGCTTTTCGTATATCACATCGAAAGTGTATAGCTGAACACGCTCGAAAATGAAGTAGTCCACGACGTAAAAGGTATAGATCGCCGCGCACAGGAACACTCCTGGATTGAAGTTCTCCCCAAAGTGCTCGACGTTCCACGCGGCTCCGGACAGGGCGTTGAGTGAGAACATGGTTCCGCCGACGACGTAGAAGTACATCTTGAGATCAATTCGTTCTTTCAGGAACGACAGCTCCTGGATTCGTCCAAGCCAGAACGCCGCAATCGGGTTCCTGGTGTCGTCCTGCGGCTGGGTGAACACTGCGATCAACGTGAATACCGTGACGGTAATCGTTCCTCCGGCAAACGCGAAGATGGCCGACCGATAGAACCAGTCACGCGGCATTCCGGTGACTTCGGTCGCCCACACGACAATTGCGATGACAAATACCAGGAGGCCGTTCAGACGATAGTTGCGGGGTTCACCGGTCTCTGGATTGATGACGTAACCGGGCACGCGACGACCCGGCAAGATGAGCTGCACGACGAAAAATATCGCGAAGATGATCAGCGGGGTGAAGAAGCCGAGGATGGCTTCCGGTGGGGAGAGCTCGAACAGGTGTTCGATACCGAGCCACTCGATCATGACCGGATTCCCCTTCAGCCGGTGGCGTGGCGAGGATACGTCACCCGAAGGGGCTCCGCCCATCCGGCTCGAGTCGGATAGCTATTCCTGCAGGAAGCGGGCTCAGGTCGGAAACGCCTTCCGGCCGACGCCGAGGCGTGCCTTGGAGCGGTTAGCCTTCCGGTTCCTCGCAGTTGAACATCCAGTTGATGCCGAATCTGTCAATGCAGGCCCCGAAGTAGGCGCCCCAGAACATGTCCTGGAGCTGCATGGTGACAATGCCGCCGTCAGAGAGCTTCGCGAACAATGCGTCGGTTTCCTCCCGGCTGTCAGCGGCGTAGGAAATCGAGACGTTGCTACGGTCTGGGGCCGGCTCACCGAACGTGGTCGGCACGTCGCTGCCCATCAGCACGCTCGTTCCGACGGGAAGCGAGACATGCATGATGTTGTTCCGTTCGTCGTCGGGAATCTGCATGTCGGCGGGTCCGTCGCCAAACGTCTGCAGGACGAGGAATTCGCCGCCAAAGGCCGCTCGGTAGAACTCGAACGCCTCGCGGCAGTTGCCGTTGAAGTGCAGATAGGTGCTCAGGCTCATGGCGTTCTCCTCGGGGCTCGTCCGCGAAGCTACCAGAGGGCAGGCGGCGCTTCTGGATGCTCGAGTCCCAAGCGCCGGCGCATCCTCCGACGACGGACTCGAGCCTACGTGCTGTCCTGGGCGCGCCGCAGCACCAGGCAGGTGATGTCGTCGGATTGCGGCGTGTCGCCGACGAATTCCCGCACCGCATCGAACAGCGCGTGCGTGGCCTGCTCGGAGTCCGTGGGCGGATTGGCCTCGAAGACCTCCTGAATGCGTTCGACTCCAAACTGGTCGCCGTCGCCATTCATGGCTTCGGTGACGCCATCCGTATAGAGCACGATGGTGTCGCCGGGATCTAGCTGGATAGTCTGGCTTGGGAAGTTGATGTCGGGCGCGACGCCCAGCGCGACGCCCCCGGTCAGTGACAGGAGCTCCGCTCCTCCGCCAGCTCGAACGAGAACCGGCGCGTCGTGCCCGCCGTTGGAATAGGTAAACGTGCCGCTCGCCGGGTCGAAGATCGAGTACAGCACCGTCACGAACATCATGGTTTCGTTTTCTTCGTACAGCAGCTCATTCACTTCGCGCAGGGCCTCACCAGGTTCGGCCAGCCCGATCGCCGCCCCCTTGAGCAAGGTGCGGCTGGACATCATGAACAGAGCGGCCGGAACGCCTTTGTCAGAAACATCCGCAATCGCCAGTCCGACCTTGCCGCTCTCCAAGCGAATCACGTCGTAGAAGTCGCCGCCGACGTTCCGCGCCGGCTCCATGTTGGCGAAGACCTGGTACTCATCGCTCTTCGGAAAGGTCTTGGGCAGGATCGACTGCTGGGTGCTGCTCGCAACTTCGAGCTCGTTCTGCAGGGCGACCAGCGCGTCGCGCGAGGAGAGCGCGGCCCGCCACTCTTCGAGGTGACGCAGCGCCCGCTCCATGGTGATCTGCAGGTCTTCGAAGTCGAGCGGCTTGGTGACGAAGTCGAACGCTCCCCGGTTCATCGCCGTTCGGATGTTCTGCATATCTCCGTAGGCCGAGACGACGATGCACCGGACGTCGATATCGGTGACGTTCGGTATCTGATCGAGCAGCGTGAGCCCGTCCATGCGCGGCATATTGATGTCCGTGATGACCATGTCGATTTCGGGATTGTCGTTTAGCTTTTCGAGCGCCTCGACGCCGTCGTTCGCGAATTCGAAGCTATGCGTGCCTCGGCGAATCCGGCGCCGCATGCGCTGCATGATCAACGGTTCGAGGTCCGGCTCATCGTCGACGACGAGAATGTTGTAGGGCCGCTTCATCGCGCTTGTGGCGACCGTCATGTCAGCATCTCAGTTCTCCGCTTCGCGGCGGGGATCGACGGAGGAAGCGGGCTCCCCTTGCGCCGTCACCAGGGCGTCGCGCGACGACAGCGCCGTCCGCCAGGCATCGAGGTGGTGGCGCGTTCGCTCGATCGTCTCCTCCAGGTCGTTGAAATCGATCGGCTTGGTGATGAAATCGAACGCGCCACGTCGCATCGCCGTGCGGATGTTCTTCATATCGCCGTACGCCGACAGGATGACAGCGCGGACTGAGGGATCGACCCTCGGAATCTGCTCCAACAACGTCAGGCCGTCCATGTGGGGCATGTTGATGTCCGAAACGACGATGTCAATGTCCTGGTCTTCCTGCAACAGATCGAGAGCGTCGACGCCGTTGTTCGCGAAGACAAAGCAATAGTCACCAGGCCGAATCCTGTGTCGCATGCGCTGCGTCACCAGCGGCTCGAAATCAGGCTCGTCGTCGACCATGAGGATTTTGTAGGGTCGTCCCATCTCCGCCCCTCCTGCTTCGCCGATCTCGCCGTTCGTCGAACGACGGCAGCCGGCCCATGCTCAGAAGCAGGCGTATCCACGTAATCTAGCCCAGAAGCGCCGTCACTGTAGCGGATTCCCGCAGTGTGTTGGCAGCGATTCGGGCGCCCCGCCAGCACCCATGCGTCCCGAGAGCCCGCACGTCTGACGCATGGCGCGTCGCGATTTTCGGCGTCCGGCCGAAGTCGCAGCCGCGCGGCGACTCCCCCGTTTGGACAATCGCGGCGCAAAGCTGCGAACCTGAAACAATTGCAGCCTGGCAACGTTGCCGGCTCGTCCGGAATCCGCCCCGAATCTGAGGAAAGCACCATGCGTAACAGGTTGATGGCGCTGCTCGTCGCCGGGCTGCTCCTCGCGCTCGCCGCGCCGGTTGGCGCCACCGACGACTGCGAATTCGTCCTCGGGTTCGCCACGCTCAAATCGCTGATCGACGCCGCCGAGGGACCGGACACCGTCGGCGAGTGCCTGGAAAACGAGAGCTTCGACCCGATGTTGGGCGAGGCGCATCAGCAGACCGCGGGCGGGCTGATGGTGTGGCGCAAGGCCGACAACTGGACCGGATTCAGCGACGGGCAGCGCACGTGGATTCACGGGCCCGAGGGGTTGCAATCTCGCCTCGCCACCGAGCTGCTCGACTGGGAACGCATTGCCCAGCTTCGCCTGAATGCCTCCGGATTCGAGTACGCCGTCGGCCAGCCGGGCGGGTCATTGGCAGTCGCGACCATTTCCGAGCCGCTCACCTTCAACCTGGCCATCTCCAACGACGCCTCCTCGTCGGGCATCTTGGGCTTTCTCTTCGACGGCCTCACGGAAACGTCATGGCTGACGGACGAGGTGGAGCCGTCGCTGGCGGCGTCCTGGGAACACTCGGAGGACGGCTTGACCTGGACCTTCCACCTCCGCCGGGACGTCACCTGGCACGACGGACAGCCCTTCACCGCCCAAGACGTGGACTTCACGTTCAACCGGCTCATCTACAACGACGACATCGCCGCCAGCAGCCGCGCCTCGTTCCAATTCCGCGTCTTTGATGAGGAATCCGGCACGTGGCGCGAGTCGCCGATGACGGTCACCGCGCTGGACGACTACACCGTGCGGTGCGTGCTGCCGGCGCCGTTCGCCCCCTTCCTGCGCAGCATGGGAACGGCGATCTACCCCAAGCACATCCTCGAGCCGCACGTGGACGACGGCACGTTTGCCTCGGTCTGGGGCATCGAGACGGACCCAGCCGAAATCATCGGTACCGGGCCGTTCACCATCGCCAGCTACGTTCCGGGCGAGCAGATTGTGATGCGGCGCAACCCGAGCTACTGGCTCAAGGACGCCGCCGGAAACACTCTGCCCTACCTGGAGACGATCGAATACACCATCGTTGAGGACTTCGAGGCCGAGCTCGCCAGGTTCATGGCCGGCGAGGCCGACATTCACGGCGTGCTCGGCGAGGAGTTCGCCGACCTCGAGCCGCTGCAGGCCGACGGCAACTTCACCATCCACCGGCGCGGGCCGGCATTTGGGACCACCTTCCTCGGATTCAACATGAACCCGGGAACCAACCCGGACACCGGCGAGCCGTATCTCGCGCCGGAGAAGCTGAAGTGGTTCCAAAACGTGACATTCCGCCAGGCCGTCGCGCACAGCATCGACAAGGACGCGATCATCGAGGGCGTGCTGCACGGGCTGGGCTATCCGCAGTGGTCGTCCGTCAGCCCCGCGGCCGGCGACTTCCACAATCCCGACGTGCGCCGCTATCCCTATGACATTGCTCGGGCCAATCGGATGCTGGACGACCTGGGGTGGGTGGACACCGACGGGGACGGCGTGCGCGAGGACGACGCCGGCAATCCGATCTCGTTCACGCTGGTGACCAACACCGGCAACACCGTGCGCAGCAGCGCCGGCGAGATCATCCACCAGGGTCTGACCGCCATAGGCATTGGCGCGGACTACCAGTTGATCGACTTCGGCGTACTCGTCGGCCAGCTGGTCAGGACCTATGACTGGGAAGCCTTGATCATCGGCTTCACCGGCGGGACTGACCCGCACAGCGGCATCAACCTCTGGCACTCCGCCGAGGGCCTGCATCTCTGGTATCCGAATCAGCCCGAGCCGGCGACGGCGTGGGAAGCGGAGATCGACGAGCTGTACATCAAGGCCAGCCAGGAGCTCGACCGCGACCAGCGCGTGGCCTACTACCACCGCGCACAGGCAATCGCCGCCGAGAACGTGCCGGTGATCTACACGACGCTCTCGGAACGACTGACCGCGGTGCGCAACGTCTTCGGCAACACCACGCCCACGCTGTACGGGCTGTGGGATATCCGCTATCTCTATCGGACGGACCTGGCGGGCTAGAGCGCGAGCCATTTGGAAGTGGGGGCGGGTTTGAAACCCGCCCCTACGGGACTTGCCGGTGTTGAGGCGTCCCCTGTGGGCGCCTTCTGTCTCGACCGCAGTCCGGCTCCCTCTCCTCGGGGAGAGGGTTGGAGCCTGCCCCGGACTTGATCCGGGGGTGAGGGGTCCGCCGGCCCCGGTCAGCCCGCCTTCGGTCGAAAGATCGCCAGGCTGGCCGTAAACCCATGCACGAAATTGGCCCCGCCGATCGGCCCCAGTTCCCCGCCGCAGAAGAAGCCGCTCACCGGCACCTCGGTGCCAAGCGCCTGCCTCACCAGCGAAATATCCCCATCAGGCCGTCCATACATCCGCGAGCCGCGTCCGTTGCACGTGAACAGCAGCGCGCCGGCGGCCTCCGGCTCGAACGCCTGCGGCGTGAGCAGCAGCTCCAGGTCCTCCTGGGCCGTCGCGGCGTCGCGCACGTGAAACTGCACCGTGTCCTGCTCGCTCACGATGCCCGTCACGGCCAGCGCGCCGGAGCCGGCGTCGGCGCCCATCAGTCCGCGGATCAGGAAACCGCCGCGGCCCCAATCGTCGGCGTCGGACGAGATCGCGTGGCCCAGCATCACGCCCGAGCGCATCAGCTCCTGGTCATTCTCCGCGGCCTCGGCAAACACCTGCCGCAGCGTGTCGATCGGCGACTGCCCGTCAAGTTCGGTGATGATGTTGCCCTTCGCACTGGTGACGGTGCGCGGCGAGCCGACGGGCCGGCATCCCTGCGAGACGACGATGCTCACGTCCACCGCACCCCGCAGCGCCACGCCGACGGCGCCCCGGTCGGTGATGCGGTCGTTGTGGGCCATGCGATTGCCGCCGGCCGCGCGCGCCCAACTGGCGATGCCGCCGATCAGCGGCACGCCGGGCGCAAGCTCATTCATGCGCTCGACAAGCTGTTCCGTGTGCACCGAGAAGGGGTCCACCAGCGCCACCACCGCCGCGGCGCCCTGCAACTGCGCCGCGGCCGCCTCGCCGTCCTCGAGCAGCGCCGCCAGATCCGGCAGCGGGTCGATCTGGACGCCCGGCATCGAGCCCACCAGCAGCGCCGTCGCCGTCTCGTCCTCGATCTCGCGTCCGGCGGCCACCACGCTCTCGGCGGTGCAGGCCAGGAAATGCCGCGCCGGCAGCGCCTCGCGAACCGCCTCGATGACGGGGCCGATCTCGGTGTTGTCCGGCGGCCGCACGAAGGCCACGGCCAAGTCCAACGCCCCATCCGCGCCCGGCACCTGGTCCCGCAAGTCCGCCGCAACGGCCTCGGGCGCATGCTCCAGCGACGCCGCCGACCAGAATTTCATCGGGCGGTCGTTCTGCGCACGGTGTCGCTTCCCATAGCTGAATCTACACCGTTGGCGAGGAGCGGTTCGCAAGCAAGTCCGAGTAGGGGGCAACCCTGGTGGTTGCCCGGCCTACTATCCCCAGGCACACGCAGGCGTACTACCCTCAACGTAACTACAGCGGACGAGAACGATTCGAGCATGACCGCCTCCGGCAGCACGCGCACTCACGAGAGCGTCATCAACGACAACTTGTCGCGGCTCTTGCGGGAGCGCCTGGGCTTGACGACAGCCGCGGAAGTCATGCACGGCCGCGTGCGACCGGACATTGTCGTGCGCCGATCGGAAGGTCCGGTCGTGCTCGAAGTCGAGTTCGAGCCGGCGGCCACGGTGGATGCCGACGCGTTGTCGCGCCTGGACCTGGAGATCGACGGTCAACCCGTGCGTGTCGCATTAGCCGTCACCGTCCCCGGGCGATTGCGCGCGATCGACCAGCAATACCTCTACGAGCGCCTCGCCGGCGCGACCTTCACCTGGCGCGAGTGGCGGCTAGACGGAACCTCGGGACCCAAGGTCAGCGGCGGCGTGGCCGAGCTTGGCAACGCGGCGGCGCGGGCAACCCCGCCCGCCAGCAATCTGCAAGATGCGGTCAAAGTCCTGGACTATGGCGTTCGGCGCGCTGGATCGCGGATTTACGGAGCACCCGGCACGCTGGCGCGCGTGGCCGAAGTCTTCAATGCGCCGCCCGGCGACGAGGCGGCCCACATGGCCGCGCTGGTCATCACCAACGCCATGGTCTTCCAGGATCGGCTGGCCAGTGTCGACGCCGCCATTCAGCCCACCAGCGCCGCCGTTGAACAGGGGCGCTTCTCTCCCCAGCGGCTACTGACGCACTGGGACGCGATCCTGGACATTGACTACTACCCAATCTTCAGCATGGCCCGAAACGTGGTGGCCCGATTGGCAGGAGTCGAGGTGGCCGACGTGCTGGAGGTGTGTGCGTGGACGGCGGGGCGTCTGCTGGGCATGGGCGCAGTGGGCCGTCACGACCTGGCCGGGCGCATCTTCAATGAGCTGGTCACCGAGCGAAAGTTGCTGGCCGCGTTCTATACCAGCATCCCGGCCGCCACCCTGCTAGCGGGGCTGGCGTTAGCGCCGGAACGCTGGCCAGGCGTGGACTGGAGCGACACCGAGAACCTGCGCCAACTGCGCGTGGTCGATCCCGCCTGTGGCACCGGCACGCTGCTCATGGCGGCCTACCAGCAGATCGTCCAAAACCGCGCGACCGCGCCAGCTTCGGTCATTCCGGCGGAAGCCGGAATCCAGAAGACCGACGAGACCCTGCACCAAGCACTCGTCGAGCACACCCTATTCGGCGCCGACGTGGTGCAGGCCGTCATTCACCTTACTGCCGCCACGCTTGCCGCCATGTCACCGTCCGTTGGTTTCACCCAGATGCAGCTTCATAGCCTGCACATGGGCGTAGACGATTCCGGCGGCATCCGACTCGGCTCCCTCGACTGGCTGGAAGCTCCAGAAGCCCAGTCCGACTTCTCTGGCACGGGCGTGCAGATCGGTGCGAGGGGAGTCGCAAGACGCGCGGTCCCGCGACCACGCGCCGACCTCGTCATCAGCAATCCGCCCTATACCCGGCGCGGCAGCGACGGCGGCCAGGGCGAGGCGCTGGCGCGGGTGCTGGACCTGCCCGCAGGCGATGCGGAGGCGCAAAGGGCCGTGGCCCAGCGCACCTCCGCCCTCATTAGGGGCACGCCCGCAAACCAGACGGCCGGTCATGGCGCCTCGTTCACAGTTCTCGCCGACCGGCTGGTGGGACCCGGCGGCCGCTTAGCGTTTGTGCTGCCGGTGACGGCGCTGGCCGGCGAGTCCTGGCGGGACGTGCGTCAGATGCTTGCCGACCGCTATGCGATCGAGTTCGTGGTTTCATCCCACGACCCTGAGCTGCGCTCCATGTCCTTCGACACCGACATTGCCGAGGCCCTTGTAGTCGCCCGTCGACTGCGCGAGGACGAGACGCCATCGGGCCGGGGCCGATTTGTCAACCTCTGGCGCGCGCCCTACCGCGACACCGATGCACTTGCGCTGGTCAGCGCCATCAACGCAGCATCCGCGGCGCCCCTGCACCGCTCCGACGGTCCGCCGATCGGCGGTATTCCATTGATAGTCGGTGGCGAGCAGTGGGGCGAGCTGTTGGATGGGCCGGTGGACGCGAGACCATGGGCCGCTTCCCGCTGGAAGCAGGGCCAGACAGGCCAATTCGCCGCCGCACTGGAACGCGGCGAGATTTGGGCGGCCGACGGCTCGCGTGTAGTTACCCAGCTTCCGATTGCGCCCATGCAGGACGTTTGCCACGTAGGCCCACAACACCGCCGGATTCGCGGCTCGTTGGGCGTATTCGATGGCTATCACGGTTGGGATGCTCAGGCGCAGTTTCCTGCGCTCTGGGCGCACTCGGAGAAGGTGCATCAAGGATTAGTTGCGGAACCGAACGCGCGGCTTTATCCCCAGGCCGGCCGCGAACACGGGCCGATATGGGCCCAGGCCGGCACGCTTCAGATAACGTGCGACGTTCGGTATAACTCCCAGCGAGTCATGGCAACAAACACAATCGTGCGGACATTAGGCATGAGCACCTGGCACACGATCCGTGGCCGAGAGAATGCTCCCGGCGCAAGGTCGCAGCAGGAAGCCGCTTTGGCTCTTTGGCTCAACTCCACACTCGGCCTGCTCCAGCACGCCGATCACGCGAATCGGACACAGTTCGGCAGAGGGCGAGGCAACAAGGGAATGCTAGAGACCCTCCCCACGCTCGACGTGCGTCACCTGCAACCGTGGCAACTCGACGCGGCCCAGTCCATCTGGCACGACTTCCAGGGCCGAACCTTCGAGTCCTTTCACCGCTGCGCCGTCGACCCCGCCCGCATCGACCTCGACCAACGCATCATCACCGATCTGCTCGGCCTCGACGACCAGGCCCTAACCACCATCACCCGCCTGCGCACCCTCCTCGCCACCGATCCGTCCATCCACGGCGCTAAACACCCGGACTTGCCATAGCAACGTCGCCCTGCCCGCTGTGCGCAATCGAAAGCACGTATTCAACCTTCCCTGTTGTTGTACACTTTCGCGGTTTGGAGCGACTCCGCAGGTAGAGGTTGCCGACGATACGTTGGCGAGTTGATTGGATGTGCCTGCAGTCCGCCGTGAGGTGTCTCGTTCTTCTGGTTGTTCTCGTGCGCGGGGAGGAGTGCCTGCGGAGTCCTCCAATCCAAATCTAATCCAAAGAGCTCGACATTCGTGACTACAACGAGTCCTACTCGCCAAGAGGTAATCGCCCAATTCAACGAATTAGAAACTCGTGACGACGTCGCTCACCTTCTCGGCATCTCACCACAGCACTTGCGCGCCGTCCTTTTCGGAACCAACGGCCGCCAAGCTTACCGACATTTCACCATCCGAAAACGAAGCGGTGCCGATCGACAGATATCTCAACCGCCCCCACCATTACTGTCCCTCCAGAATCGGTTGCTTGCACTCCTAACAATCTTGCACATACCACATGACTCTGCGCACGGATACATTCCCGGCCGAAGCATAGTGACGAACGCGTCGTGCCATGTCCGACAGCACTTGGTCTTGAATTTAGACCTTCAGGACTTCTTTCCTTCAATTCACTTTGGACGAGTGAAGGGCCTGTTCATGGCACACCCTCTGAACCTCGGAACCGAAGCCGCACTAGCGATGGCCCAACTCTGCTGCGACGACACATCCATTCCACAAGGCGCACCAACGTCACCAATTCTATCCAATATGATCTGTCGTCGTCTTGACCGTGAACTTACCAGATTAGCCGACGATCACAATTGCATCTACACTAGATACGCCGATGACCTGACGTTTTCCACACACATGGTACAGTTCCCGGCCGCTATAGCCAAATGCACCAAAGATAATGAATCGAGCATCAACGTCGTATTGGGAAAAAACCTGACAAGCATCATTGAACACAATTCGTTTCATATAAACCGCAGCAAAATCCGCGTTTCATTGCATAGCAATCGGCAAACTGTTACTGGATTGATAGTCAATGATACGGTTAGCATACCCAAAGAATGGTGGCGGGACTTAAGGGCAATGGTGCATGCCGTCAAAACATATGGCATCCAGAACTCTTCAAAGGTCTGGGCCGAGAGATTCGATACAAGATCACGGGCCGGTGAATCACCGGCTTTAGATGCGGTCATTAATGGCAAATTGATGTTCGCTCGAATGGTATCAGGTTCGGAGCATCCCAAGTATATTCGATATGCAAGATCGTGGCTTGATGCTGGAGGTGATTTCGTGGACGACACCATTCGAAAGGATCTATCGAGATTGGACAACTTAGTGAGCAGAAACGAATCTTCATACAAGTACGACTTGGCGATTTCATTCGCCAGCGAGCAGGAAGATCGTGTCTATGCCTTCTTCAATGCATTTGAAGAGGCCGGACTTAGAGTATTCTTTGCTCCGGAACTACAGCGTCGTGGCCAATTCTTCGGCAGGGATTTGCCTGATGAACTCAAGAGGGCGTTCCAGTCCGAGTCACGATGGTGCGTAGTTTTTGCATCTAATGAGTATGTCAGCAAAAACTGGGCTGGTTTCGAAAGGCAGATCATAGTCGACTCGTTTATCCAACGGGGCAACCGCGACTACGTTCTCCCAATTAAATTTGATGATGTCAAGATCGATGGACTACCCGACAGCCTCGGGCACATGAGTCCTGCTGATGGCGATGACAAGCACCTCGCCGGTGTAGTCGTCAGTCGTGTGAGGCAAGAATGATTACGGCTTTCGGGCTCCACGCTGGACGCAGCGTCGGCCACCGGACCTGGAATCCGGCTCCGTATCGAGTACGGAGCCGGCTGTCCGCCGGAATGACGGATCGGTGTTGGCAGGAACAACTGACGAGCATGGCGGTTCCCGGAAGTCCTGGGAGTCTCTCGTCACCCCGGCGAAGGCCGGGGTCCAGATCCGTCCGACACATCCGAGACCCCGACTGGATTCCGGCCTTCGCCGGAATGACGGATGGAGATGAGGCGACGGGGCGAGAGATCCCGTTGTGGTTCGACAAGCTCACCACGAACGGGGAGGGGCCTCGCGATCGGCGGGGAGGCAGCTCGCCTCGACCGGCCTGGAGACTCGCCACGAACGGGCGGGCTGGGTTCGACGGACGGGCCGCCGATGCTTCACCTCCGCAACGGTTTGTTGGTATCGTCTAGACACCGTTTGAGGCTGCTGGAGCGACGCGAGGAGCGAGCAGATGGCGAAGATGATTCCGATGATTGGATCAAGCGAAGCCGGACCGCTGGGGGCGATGCACCTGCCGCGACTGTGGCTGAAAGTTTCGCTTTCGGCCGCCGGCCAGTTGAACGACGAGTACGACGCCTGCGGCGCCGGGTTCGATCAGATGGTGCTGGACGGCCTGGGGGTCGACCGCGACGCGGCGGTGGACTTCATTTCGAGCAGCCGGCCGACGTATCCGCAGTTCGAGCAGTGGGTCGTGGACCAGAACGGCGGCAGCATCGACCAGTCGGTGATCGACGCCTCGAACGCGGCGATTGCGGGCTACGAGCACGGCGACGACATCGTGGCGGCAATTTCCGAGGGCGCCGGGACCAACGCGGACCACGCCATCAAGGACGCCGTCACGCTGAACGCGCTCGAGGACTGGAGCGACTTCCACGCGTCCCTGAGCGGATAAGCGTTCAACCAGCGACGAAAGACGGGGTGCGGGCAGTCCTTGGCGGCTTGTCCGTACCCCGCATCACTTAAAGGGGTCTAGCGATGGCGGACACGGCGCAGCGGATTGGGTTTGTGGGCGTGGGGCGCATGGGCGCCAACATGGCGCGCCACCTGAACGACGAGGGCTATACGGTTTCCGCCGTATACGACTCGCAGCGCGGGCTGGCCGAGTCGCTGGCCGGCGAGCTTGGGTGCGAGGCCCCGGAATCACTTGCCGGCGTGACGGCGGCATCCGACGTCATTATCACCGTGGTCACCGACGACGCCTCCATGGGAGAGATCTTCAGCGCGAGCGGCGACAGCCTGCTCACCGGCGCGGACGGCCGAGTCTTCATCAATTGCGCCACCATCACGCCACAGGTCCACGTGGACGTCGAAGCGCTGGCGGAGGGCGCCGGCGCCAGCAGCCTGGAAGCCTGCATGGCCAGCAGCATCACGCAGGCGCGGGACGGCACCCTTTATCTGATGTGCGGCGGGCGAGAAGCGGTCTACCAGCAGGTCGAGCCGTTACTGGAGACCCTGAGCATCTCGCGTCGCTACATCGGACCCGCGGGCACGGCGGCGCAGGTGAAGGCGCTGGTCAACATGGTGATGAACATCAACACCGCCGGGCTGGCCGAGGGCCTGGGCCTTGGGTCCGCGCTGGGTCTGGACCTGGACGTACTCCAGGAGGTGTTCTCGCAGACGGGCGCCAACTCGCGCGTGCTCGAAACCGACGGCGAGGACATGGTCATCCGCGACCACGAGACGTACTTCTCGTCGTCGCACGCGGCCAAGGACTCGGGCATCGCCCTGTCGCTGGCCGACGACGCGGGTCTGGACCTGCCGCTGGCCAAGGCAACGAAAGCGCAGTACGACAAGATGATTGCCGTCGGCAAGGGTGAGCTGGACAAGTCGGGCGTGGCGGAGCTGACGTTCCCCGGGCGAAACTGAGCTCGCGGGCGCGCCGCCGTTCGCAGGAGGACTGCCGCGTGCCCATCGTGCGCATCGCCGACCAGCCGGAGGCTGCGTGGCGGCCGGGACAGACCCTGCGCCAGGTGATTGACTCGGCGCAGGGCTCGAGGTCGCTGTCCATGCAGCACTTCACGGTGGAGCCGGGGGCCAAGACGCCGCTCCACCGGCACGACGTGGACGAGGCGCTGCTGCCGCTGAGCGGGCAAATCAGTGTGTATCTCGACGACGCGTGGCACGCGGTGGGGCCGGGAGAGGTGTGCGTGTTTCCGGCGGGCACGCCGCACGGCTTCACCGGCGCCGGTGACGAACCGGCGGCGATTCTGACCGTGTTCCCCGTGCCCGACGCCCTCACGGACGTGCACACCACCTATCTCGAAGGCGAGCCGCCGATTCCCTGGTCGGAACCCTAGAGGGATCGGAAATCCAGCGACGTTTCTCGTTGGCGGCGCCGTTCCAATCAAGGTCGGACGGTGTCGCGAGTTTGCCTAGCGGCCGAGACCGCTCCTACACTTCCGAGTCGAAGTTGTATTTGCGCTCCTACGCGCGCGGGCGGGCCTGGATGGTCTTGGTCCGAGGAGGGATTCTCGTGAGCATCTTTTCGTGGAAACGTACCGCGGCCTTGGGTTTGCTGGCCATGCTCGTGGTGGCCGCCGTGGGTTGCGGTGAAGCCGAGCCCGAAGCCCCATTCCGGATCGGCGTGATGGAGTCCGTCACCGGTCCGGGCGAGACCTACGGCACCGTTGCGGTGCAGTCCAAGGAAATGGCCGTGGCCGAGATCAACGCCGCGGGCGGCATCAACGGGCGCATGCTCGAGCTGGTCGTCGAAGACTCGAAGTGCAGCGCCCAGGACGCCATCACCGCCTACACCAAGCTCACCGACGTTGACGGAGTGAAAATCATCCTTGGCACCTCGTGCAGCGGGGCCATGCTGGGCGCCGCGCCCCTGGCCGAAGCGGACGGCGTCGTCATGTTCTCCGGATTGGCGACCAACCCGGACATCGCCGAGGCGGGCGACTACATCTTCCGCACCTCATTGAGCGACGCCACCGTGGGCGTCGACACGGGCAACGTGCTCTGGGCCGACGGGATCCGCAAGCTGGCGACCATCAGCGAGTCGACCGACTACGCCGAGGGAGTCCGGCGGACCACGGCTGAGCACTTCCAGAGTCTGGGCGGTGAGATCGTGGGTGAGGAGCGCTACGCGTCCGACACGACCGACTTCCGCACCCAGCTGGAGAAGCTGCTCGGCGCGAACCCGGACGCCGTGCACATCGCCGCCCAATCGGAGTTCACCGGCGGAACCATCATCAAGCAGCTCCGAGAGCTGGGCTATGACGGTCCGATCTACGCCGACGTGGTGCCGATCGGGACGACCGCCCTGGAGATCGCCGGTGACGCCGCGACGGGCGTGAAGGCCATCACCCCGGACCTCGATCCGGCCAATGCCAAGGCGCAGGAAGTCCTGGCGAACTTCAAGGATCGCTACGACTACGTCACGCTGCCCTGGTTCCTGGGCTCGGCCTATGACAACGTCTACATCGCCGCCGAGTGCCTCAAGAAGACCGGCGACGACCAGGACGCCGACGGATTCCGTGACTGCCTGTACGAGATCACCTGGAGCGGGACGATCGGCGACAACTACAGCTTCGACGAGAAGGGTGAGGTGGTCGGTCTCTCCAATGCAGTGCTGGAGGTGCTGCCGACCGCCGAGCGAACCGAGGAAAACGGAGGCTACAAGGTCCTGGGCGCCGCGCCGACCGGGTGAGCCTACCCGCTTCTATTGTTTTTTGGTGGGGGGGCCGTTTTTGGCGGGGCCCCCCGACGGTCGCGTCGGCTAGACCAGTGAGCCGTTCGCAGTCCGCATCCTGGTCGCTCCGGAGCCCGGACGCGCGTCCGTTCGTGCCATGAGCCTGGCGCGGATCAAGGAAGTCCCGCTCGTCCTGCTGCTGCGCTTCCGCGAGCACCACAGTCGCGCGCTGGCGACGGTGCTGACCACGGCGGTGATCGCCTACGTCGGCTGGAAGATCGTCCAATCGCCCGAACAGGCGTTGCAGTTCGCATTCAACGGCCTGCCCGTTGGCGCCGTGTACGCCCTGCTGGCCCTGGGTTTCACGCTCGTCTACAGCACGGTCTGGTTCTTCGACCTCTACTACGGCGCGGCCGCCGCGCTGGGCGCCTACGGCGTCTTCTATCTGCGATCACAGGACTTTCTGGGCGGTCGCTACGACGTCAACAACCACTTCGTCAATATCGTCTTCGCGGCCGTGGTTGCCGGGGTCGTCGCATGGGCGCTCCACGAGAACTTCCACAGCCGTCTTCGGAGCCGCTTCCACCCGAACTTGCCGCTCGCCCTTGGAGTCCTGCTGTCCGGGGCGGTTGGGATCTACGTGTGGCTGGTGCTTGCCAATCCAAGCCAACTGAACGCCATGCTCAGCCCCCTGATCGGCGTCATGGTCATGGCGGCGGCCGCGTGGGTGCTGCATCGGGCCTGGCGGCGCCTGTCCCTCACCACAAGCCTCGCACCGATTCTTGCGATTGCCCCGGCCGCGGCGCTGGGCGCCTATTGCGGCTTCCTGGTCGCCACCACTCCGGAATCAAGCCTCTACCTGAGCTGGGGCGTTTCCTGCGTGCTGGCGGGAGCCGTGAGCCTGGCTCTCTACCGGGGCCTCTACGTCTACATGCGCCTCAGAGCCAAGTCGCCGCTGATCATGCTCGTCGCCTCGCTCGGAATCTTGCTGGCAATCACCGCCATCATCACCATCGTGTTTCGCGCCGCGCCGCGCCCGCTGCCGGACGCCTTCGGCAGCGACGTGTGGACGGTTGCCGGAGCCAACATCAAGGCATTCAACGTCTTCGCGATCGGTGTGGCGCTCGCGGGCTTTGCCGGCCTGCTGCTGCTCCTCAAGAAGACGGCCTTCGGCACCGCGGTCCGGGCCATCGGGGACGACGAAGAGGTGTCGAAGGTGGTGGGCATCAACACCACGGTTGTAATCGCCGTGGTGTTCTTCATCGGCGCGGTGTTCGCCGCCCTGGCCGGAATCCTCAGCGGCCACGACACCGCCATTCAGCCTCGGATGGGGCTCCTGCTTCTGCTGAAGGGATGGATCGCGTCGGTCATCGGCGGCATCGGGAATCTGCATGGCGCGATCATCGGCGGATTCGCCCTGGGCATGATCGAGCAGTTCGGCATCTGGGACCTGGCCGGCGAGTGGAAGGACGTCATTTCGTTCGTGGTCCTCATCATCTTCTTGTCGTTCTGGCCCCAGGGCCTCTTGCCGCGGAGATAGCGCCGTGGCACTGAGTACCCAGGCCATCGGAAAGCTCGTACGACGCACACGCGATCTGAGGCAGCGCCCGCGATTCGCCAGGGGAAACATCGAGCTGTGGGCAAACCTGATCATTCTTTCCTGGTCGGCGGCGTTCATGCTGTGGCAGGGCGTCGGCTTTGCCATACAGGTGAGCACGTTCTTCGCCATCTGGGCAATCTTGGCGGTCAGCTTGAACCTGGTGGTGGGATATACCGGTCTGCTGTCCGTGGGGCATATCGGGTTTTTCGGGATCGGGGCCTACGCGATGGCGATTCTCAGCTCCGACGCCTCGTACGAGCAGCTGCGCACCGAGGCCATTCCGACCTTCGGCTGGCCCTTCTTTGCCGCGCTGCCGGTCAGCGTGGTCCTGGCCGGGTTGGTGGCCGTCGTCGTGGGCATTGCCTTCAACCGGTTTCGAGACGACATCTACGTGCTCGTCTCCTTCGGATTCGCCGTCATCGCATTCAACATCTTCTTGAATTGGCGCGCGCTCACCCGGGGCGCCTTCGGCATCCACGAGATCGCCCGGCCCGAGATCGGTGGATGGACGGTCAACGGCACGTTTGAGTACCTGATTCTGGTCCTCGTGTTCCTGGCGATTGTGGTGCTGATCTCGTGGTTCATCGTGACCTCATCGTTCGGACGGGTGCTCACCGCCATCCGCGAGGACGAGCAGGCCATCGAAGTCTTCGGCTACCAGACCGCCCACTACAAGCTCGCCATCTGGGTCATCTCGGCCATGATGGCGGGCCTGGCGGGCGCGCTGTTCGCCAGCAAGACCAGCTTCATCGATCCCAACTCCTTCGTCCTGCTGGAGTCGATCCTCCTGGTGTCCATCGTCATCCTGGGCGGGCTGGCCACGATCTGGGGATCGCTGCTTGGGGCGATGGCCTTCGTCATGCTTGAAGAAGGGATGCGCTTCGTGCCATTTCTGCCCGCCGAACACATCGGTCAGGCCCGGCAGGTCGTGCTCGGCATCCTGCTGGTGGTGCTCATGCTCTTTCGGCCGCAAGGCCTGGTCGGGAAATTCCGGCTATGAGCACCAAGCTCGATCCCCGCACCTTCGCGCTGGAGACGAAGGCAATCTCGAAGCACTTCGGCGCCGTCAAGGCCGTGGACCAACTCTCGATGTCCATCTTCAGTGAGTGGATCACCTGCGTCGTGGGGCCGAACGGCTCGGGCAAGTCGACCCTGATCAACCTGCTGAGCGGGATGCTGCCGATCGACGAGGGTATCGTCGTCATCGACACGGTCGGCATCCGCGTGCTGAAGGCGCACGAAACCCCCGACCACGGGATCACGCGGACCTTCCAAGAGGTGCGGCTCTTCGACCAGATCACCGTGTGGGACAACATCATGGTGGGCCTGACGGAACGCCGCCTGTTCCCCTCGCTCCTGGAGCGGACGAAGCCCCGACACCAGGAGAGGGCCGAGGAAATCCTGCGGAGCGTCGGGATGTGGGAGAAGCGCGACGCCATGGCCGGCGACTTGTCCTACGGCCAACGCAAGCTGCTGGAGATCGGCCGCGTGATGGCCCTGGACGTGAAGATTTATCTGTTCGACGAGCCGTTCGCCGGCCTCTTTCCCCGGATGCTGGAACGGGTCAAGGACATTCTGAAGGAAATGCGCCGGCAGAAGCGCACCGTCATCTTCGTCTCCCACAACATGGACATCGTGCGCGAGCTGTCCGATCACATCTTCGTGCTGGACAGCGGCACGCTGCTCGCCGTGGGCGAGGTCGACGAGGTACTCGGTCGATCCACGGTCATCGACGCCTACCTGGGGCACTAGCTATGGACGGCAATGCCGGAACGATGTTCCTCGAGATGGTCGACATCTCCGTGCGCTATGGCGCCGTGCGAGCCCTCACCGAGGTATCGCTAGGGGTCAACAAGGGCGAAGTCGTCGCGGTGATGGGTCCCAACGGGGCCGGAAAATCAACCGTGCTCAAGGCCATCATGGGACTGGCGCCCGTGGTCGATGGGACGGTCTATTGGCGGGATGAGCCGCTGGTGGCCGCGACCCACGAGATCGTGAAAGAGGGCATCGCCTTCGTGCCTCAGGGCCGGCGCGTGTTCACCCACCTCACCATCCGGGAGAACCTGGAGATGGGCTGCCTATACCTGAACGATGCCGCGGAGAAAGCCCGCCGCCTCGACTCAGTCCTGGAGCTCTTCCCGATCCTGCACGAAAAGCGCCGCGACTACGCGAGCCAGATGTCCGGCGGGCAGCAGCAGATGCTGGCCCTGGGCCGTGGGCTCATGGCCGCTCCGGACGTGCTGTTGCTCGACGAGCCCACCCTCGGCCTGGCGCCGGTGGTGGTCAAAGAAGTGTTTCAGAAGGTCGCCGAGATCAGCGAGCGGCTCAACACCACCATCATGGTCGTGGAGCACAACATCAAAGGCGTGCTCGACATCGTCGACCGCGCCTACGTCCTCGACATGGGCCGGGTCGTCCACGACGGCACCCCCCAATCGGTCCAGGAGACGGACATCCTCACCCAGGTATTCCTGGGCAAGGTCGAAGCCGGGGAAGGCGAGGACGCGGCGTAGGAAGTCAGCGACTGGCGCCGGACCTCATTGTGGCCTGCACCGTTCGTTCACCGCGCGCACCGAACTAGTTCGAGCAGCATGATCTTGGGCACCGGATCGTCCGGTAGATGCGGATCGTCAGAGTTCGGCCGGACCTCGGCCAGGCTGCTCAGCAGGAATCCCTGCTGCCGAAACGCCGTCATCAGGTCCTCGAACGAGCGGTAGTAGAACGGGACCTCATATCGCGCTTGCTCGGTGCCGAACGTCTGGGTGAGCGCTCCCGACGAAAAGTAGTCGTCCACCTTGCCCCTGGCGGCGAGCGCGTAGGGATTGTTCAGCGACAGAAGCAGGCGACCGTCGGGCTCGAGGGCGTCGGCAATCGCGGCCAGCACGCCCATGAGGTTCTCGCAGTCTTCGAGCACCATGTTGGCGGTCGCGACATCGAATGACTGGCGGTGGGACGGCAACCCCTCGGCCAGGTCCACCTCGATGAATTCAATGGCGTAGCGATCCTGGTCCTCATGGGTCCGTGCGAGGTGCAGCAGCCGCGGCGAGACATCAACACCGACGACATCGGCCCCGTGGCGCGCGAACAAGCGGGCCACGTGACCTTCGCCACAACCCGCGTCCAGGACCCTCTTGCCCGACACGTCGCCGGCCATCTCGAGGAGGCCGTGGGCAAGGTGGTCGAGGAACTGTTTGAGTGAGCCCCCGCGCGCTTGATCCGCGTACCAGTCGGCGATGGGGTCGTAGGCGGTCATCACGGCGAATCAGGCCAGCTCACGAGCGCCACTCGGGACGGGTGAGCCGAATTCAGCCTGGCTGCCGGCACCCATCGGTTCAGCACGATCAAGTCAGGGCGCTCACGTCGGTCCAGCTCGGGTCACGCGGCACGAATGGCGCCCACTCGAACGCAATGCTCCAGCGGGCGAACCCGGACATCGGACCGCCGCCATCCGTGACCACGCAAATTCCCTGATACCACGGACCCGGACCATCGCCGGGAAGGTACCCGGAGCTGCGAACCACGAGCGCCGCCCGACCACTCGGCAGTGCAATGCGGAGAAGCGTGGGCCCCGGCGTGTGGCCGCACAAGATGAGGTCGGCCGACGCGACGCCATCGCGGGAGAGCGCCGCCTCGATCTCTTGCTCGGTAAAGGCGGGAGTGAACGCCGGGTCCGAGTCCCAGATCGAGGCAAATGGGTTCCCAGGCATTCCGTGGCACACAAACAAGTCGCCTTCCCGCGCTCCGTCCAGCGACAGCTCCTCCGGCAAGGCGCGAAGCCACTCGAGGTGCGTGGCGCTGATTTGAGCCTGGCCTCGCTCGATGTGCGACAGGAAGTAATCGGGCGAGTCCGGCCTCCGCCGTCGGGCGGCGACGGTCGAATCCCAACGAGCCGTTCCCCAGTCGCGCAGATAGGCCTCGTTGTTGCCATGGATGACGTCGACACCCTCCGCTCGCAAGAGGTCCATCGTTTCGCCGGGTGGGTCGGGCGAGAACGGCGCGGTCAGAAAGTCGCCGCAATGCACGATGCGGTCCGGGGCATGGCGCCGGCACGCCTCGATCGCCGTTTCAAGACCCGGCACGAAGCCGTGCGTGTCACCGATCAGGCATATCCGCATGCCGCGCACCACAAGACACTGCCAGGCACAGGCCCCACTTGGGCAAGTCTACGGGCGGTGCTGCACGTCCATCGTTCGACGGCGGCGGCTACTCCGAGGGAGTCCGCCTATACGACGACGTACAGCTCGCCGTCGTCCACCTCCACGGTGTAAGACCTGAGCCGCTCGCCGAGGCCGCGAATGCGCTCGCCGGTGTCGAGGTCGAACTCTACCTGGTGCCACGGGCACAGCAGCACGCGACCGTCGAGGACCCACTCCAACTGCCAGTCGGTGTCGGCCGAACCCATCAGCGTGCCGCTGATCGCGCCTTCGCAGGCGGGGCCGAGTTGATGCGGACAGCGATTGCGATAGGCCCGGAAATTGCCGTTGACGTTGAAGACGCCAATCTCGAAGTTACGGTGCTTGACGAAGGTGCGCTCGCCGGGCGCCAACGCGTCGGCCGGTCCCGCGGATATGCGCGCCATCGCGGCTAGCCGGCCCGCACGGGCGCGTCGATGCCGAACAGCGCCAGCGCGTTCTCGCCCATGATCTTTCGCTTCACGTCCGCCGGGAAGGGCATGTTGAGCACCTGGCGCGGATGATCGAAGTCATGGTGGGGCCAATCGGACGCGAATAGCACCTGGTCGGCGCCGTCGAACATGTCGAGCATCGTCACCAGGTCCTGGGGACGCTCAGGCTCCTCGATCGGCTGGGTCGAGAAGTAGAACTTTCGGATGTAGTGGCTCGGGGGGTGTTCGAGCAGGGGCGCCATCGAGCGGTATTCGTGGTACTCCTTGTCCAGTCGCCACATCGTAAAGGGCACCCACGAAATGCCGCCTTCGGTGAATACGATGCGGAGGTCGGGGAATCGCGCCGGAATGGCCGATTCGAGCATGCTGAACATGTTCGCCATCAGGGCAAACTCATGCTGGATGGGATGGCGGAAGAGAATGGTGCGGAATTGCTCGACGTTGAAGGGGAACGCGGCGTGAATCAGGCCCACGCTGTGGAGCATCACCGGCAGCCCCATCTCGGCGGCCGCCTCGAAGATCGGGGTGTACCGGCTGTTGCCCCAAAGCGGGTTGACTCCGGCCGTCGGCAGGTACACGCCCACGAACTCGTCCAGCGCGCCGTAGCGGCGAATCTCGCGCGCGGCGTCCTCCGGATCCTGCGGCACGGCAACCACGGCGCCATAGAGCCCGTCCGCGCGGCTCACCCACTCCTCGGCCAGCCAGGCGTTATAGGCGCGACCGAGCGCCGCCGCGTAGACGTCGTCCGGCAGCGCCGCCATCGTCAGCAGGTGGTCCGGGAACAGGATGCCGACATCGACTGCCAGCGCGTCCAGGTCCTCGCGCATCTGCTGGGCCGTGTGCACGGACCGCGCGCCCGCCCCGCGGTCGGGCAGGGGCAAGTCGATCGCGAGCCTGAGGGCGTATCCCGGAATGTCCAGATACCGGCGCGGCAAGGTGCTGATGTGATCCAGCACCCGGCGATAGGGCGCGTCGACATAGGGCGCCAAGGCCTCCGGCGTGTCGTTGACGTGGACATCGACGTCGACGATGACCAGGTCGTCGCGGGTGGTCGGTCGCGGGGCGGTGACCGTCATACGGCAAGCCCCCTGGAAGCGTGCCAAGCGGGCCATTCTATGCCGGATCGCGAGCGGCGACCTACCGCCGCCTGTCGGACTGCCGCATGACCGGCGGCGGCATGCTTGGGCGCCGCACCAAGATCGTCGCCACCATCGGTCCCGCGAGCGTCGGTTGGGTCGATGCGCTGGTGGCGGCCGGCATGGACGTGGCGCGCCTCAACTTCTCGCACGGCACTCCGGCCGACCACGAATCCGCCGCGCGGGCGGTGCGTGACGCGGCGGCGCGCGCCGGCCGGCCCGTGGCCGTGTTGGTGGACCTGGCGGGCCCGAAGGTTCGGCTGGGCCGGCTGCCTTCGGGCGGCGTGGTGCTCGCGACCGGCGCGACCTTCACGCTGCGGCGCGGCGCGGAGACCGGCGATGCGCAGGGCGCGGCAACCAATCACGACGGGCTGGCGCGCGACCTGCAGCCGGGCGATCGGATATCGCTGGCGGACGGCGCGGTTGAGCTGCGCGTGACTTCCACCGGCGACGACGTGGCCTGCGAGGTGGTGACCGGCGGCGTCCTGCGGTCCCGCGCCGGCGTCAACGTGCCTTCCGTGAGGCTCTCGCTGCCGGCGATCACGGACCGTGACCGGGCGGACATCGTGCGGGCGCGCGCGCTCGGCGCCGACTACATTGCGCAGTCGTTCGTGCGCCGGGCGTCTGACGTGGACGCCCTGCGCGCGGTCCTCGGCGCACCGCCGATCCCGATTGTCGCCAAGATCGAGACCGGCGCCGCCGTCGAGGCGGCAGCGGATATCCTTCAGGCGGCCGACGCCGTAATGCTCGCCCGCGGCGACCTGGGCGTGGACGTGGACCTGGAGCGCGTGCCCCTGATCCAGAAGCGCCTGACCCGCCAGGCCGTCGCGATGGGCGTTCCGGCAATGATCGCCACACATATGCTGGAGTCCATGATTGAAGAACCGCGTCCCACCCGCGCCGAGGTGAACGATGTCGCCAACGCCGTCCTTGACGACGCCGACGCCGTGATGCTGTCCGCGGAGACGGCGATCGGGCGGTATCCCATCGCCGCCGTGCAAACGGCCGCGCGCATCGCCACGGAAACCGAGCGCCACGGCGACGAATTCTCGGCCCCTGCGCTTCAGCCGGAACCTGGCGATCCAGCCGCGGCCGTCGCCCGCGCGGCGGCGGACGTGACGGCTGCCAATCCGGAGATCGCCGCGATCGCCTGCTTCACCAAAACCGGCAAGACCGCGGAGTTGCTCGCAGGTTCGAGGCCTCGCGTGCCCATCGCGGCCTACTGCGCGGACGAAGCCGTTGCCCGGCGCCTGACGCTCCGCCGAGCCGTGCACCCGATCCCCGCCGACGCCATGCCCGACACCGACGCAGTGATCGGGATGCTGGACGCCGGCCTGACCCGGGATTTCAGGATGGCGGCGGGCGCCCCGGTGGTGCTCGTGGCGGCGTCGCCGGTGGGAAAGGCCAGCACCAACCTGCTCAAGCTGCATCGCGTCGGCGAGTGGTCGACGCCATGAGCCAAACCGTGGCGCCGTTCAAGAAGCGGCTGCAGGACGCGCTGGAGTCGGACTCGTTGCCTATGGCGCTGGGCCGCGTCCTGCCGCTGCTGGACGGGCGGCGGCGCGAGGCGTTCCACGGACGCGACTTTCCCGCCGAGCAGGCGCGGCTGGCGGCGATACGCAAGCGGGACGTCGCGGACGGACCGCGTCTGTTGGAGCAGTTCACGGCGGTTGCGGAGAAAGCCGGCATGGTCGTGCATCCGCCGGCCGACGCAGCCGCGGCGCGAGCAACGGTGTCGGAGCTGTTGCGTCAGGCTTCGGCGCGCATGGTCGTGAAGAGCAAGTCCATGGCAACCGAGGAAATCGGTCTGAACCAGGCCCTCGAAGCCGACGGGCTGGAAGTTGTAGAGACCGACCTGGGCGAGTTCCTGGTGCAGATCGCGGACGAGCTTCCCTCGCACATCGTGGCCCCGGCGCTGCACATCACCCGCGAGCGCGCCGCCGAGCTGATAAGCAGCGTCACTGGAAAAGACCTGCCGCCGGACCCGGACACGCTGGTGGGGGCGGCGCGCGAGTACCTGCGGGAGAAGTTCATCGCCGCCGACGCGGGGATCACGGGCGCCAACGCGCTGGTGGCCAGCACCGGCAGCGTGATGCTGGTGAGCAACGAGGGCAACGCGCGGCTGTGCAGCAGCCTGCCGTCGCTGCACATCGTGGTCGCGGGCGTGGACAAGCTCGTCGCCACCATGACCGACGCGGCGGCCACGCTGGACATGCTGCCGGCGAGCGCCACGGGACAGACCATGTCCAGCTACGTCTCGTTCATCAGCGGCCCCAGCCGCAGCGCCGACATCGAGATGTCCCTGTCGCTGGGCGTCCACGGTCCGCGCGACGTGCATATCGTGCTGCTTGACAACGGACGCGAGGCCATGCGGCGCGACCCGGACTTTCAAACCGCGCTGCAGTGCGTGCGCTGCGGAGCCTGCTCGAACGTCTGCCCGACCTATCAGCAAGTGGGCGGGCATGCCATGGGCCACATCTACACCGGACCCATCGGGCTGCTGCTCACCTCGTTCCATCACGGCATGGAGAACGTCGCCGGGCCGCAGTCGCTCTGCGCGAGCTGCGGCGCCTGCGCCACCGTGTGTCCCGCGGGAATTCCGATTCCCAAGCTGATCCAGGAGGTACGCACACGAGCCGTGGCCGACGGGGCCGCAAAGAGCCGGCTCAAATCACTGGCGCTACGGGCCCTCGCCGACCCTCGGGCGTTCGAAAAGGGCCTGCGGACCCTCACCAGGATTCCCGGCGTGCAAGGGCTGGCACGCCGCCTGCCCGGATCGCCGCTGCGAACGCGACCGCTGCCGCCCGTGGCGGCGCGTCCCTTCCGCGATCGGCTGCCGGGCCTGGTTGCCGAGGACGGCGAGAAGGCCCAGGTGGCCTACTTCCCCGGCTGTCTCACCGACTGGCTCGCGCCGGAGACCGGAGAGGCGGCGGTGCAGGTGCTCGGCGCCGTCACGCCCGTCGTCTTCGAGTCCTGCTGCGGGCTGCCGGCCATCAACACCGGCTATCGCGAACCGGCCAAGCGCATGGGCAAGCAGACCATCGAGGCCATCGAACGCTCCGGCGTCGACACCATCGTCAGCACATCCACTAGTTGCCTGGGCGCCATACGCGACGACTATCCGCGTCTGTTTGCGGACGAGCCGGAGTGGCGGGAGCGCGCTCAGGCGGCAGCCGCCCGGCTGGTCGATTTCGCCACCCACGTCGAGAAGCATGCGCCAAAGCGTACCGCGACATCGGAGCCCCGCGGCGTGGTCACCGTGCACGACGCCTGCCAGTCTCGGCACGGACTCGGCCTCGGGGACGGCACGCGCCGGCTGCTCGAGGCGGCCGGCTACGACGTGCGCGAGGCCCCCTACAGCGGCGAATGCTGCGGGTTTGGCGGGTCGTTCTCGTTCGACTTTCCCGAAGTGGCGGGACGCATGCGCCAGCGCAAGCTGGATGCCTTCTCATCCACCGGCGCCCGGTTCGTGTGCGGCGACAATCCCGGCTGCCTGCTGCACCTGGATTCGGACGGCGAGACGCCCGACGCCCCGCGGCCGGTCCACCTGGCCGAACTGCTGCGGGACGCCGCCCCGGACGCTACGTGACTTCCGACCGCCTGGAGCGCCAGCTCGCGTTCATCGTCGAGATCGACAAGGCCAAGACCATCCTGCGCAACTCGCTGGTGATCGAGGCGGGCCGGCGCGAGAACGACGCGGAGCATGCCTGGCACCTGGCGGTGATGGCCCGCGTGCTCGCCGAGTACGCGCGCGACGAGATTGACGTCGATCGCGTGATCGAGATGCTGCTGGTCCACGACCTGGTCGAGATCGACGCCGGCGACACGTTCATCTACGACACCGCCGCTCGCGAGCGGCAGGCCGAGAAGGAACGCGCCGCCGCCGACCGGATCTTCGGCCTGCTGCCGGCCGATCAGGCCGCCGCAGTGCGCGACCGGTGGGAGGAATTCGAGGCGCGGCGGACGCCCGAAGCCAGATTCGCCTTCGCGCTGGACCGCCTGCAGCCGCTGCTGCTCAATTTCCACACCCAGGGCCACGCCTGGCGCAAGCACGGCGTGCGTCGAGCGCAGGTGACGGCCGTGAACGCCACCATCGCCGACGGCGCGCCCGAGCTTTGGGAATACGCCCGCGGTCTGATCGACGAGGCTGTTCAACGCGGCTACCTGTCGGAGTAGCTGCATCCCGCGGCCATTGCATCAGTCGGCGAGCATTGGCAACGAACGAGGGGGCTTGCCGATACAAGAACCATCCGTGTACGCTCGACTAAGTACGACTAGCCCACGGTTCTTGATGTCGATTAGTCAGGTGGCTTTGAGTTGAGTCAATGATTAGATACACCGCTCGACAAGCATTCATTTCAGCCCAGATATTGCTGGGCGTCACTATTGTCGTTTTCATCGTGATTAGCCTGTATCCTGGCGACCCAATTGCGAATCTCTTCGGCCCCTACGGCCAAGCCTGGAGCACGGAACAAGACACTGCCGAGCTGCAAGCTCGCTTCAGCGGCGACACTCCCGGGCCGGTGCGGTATTTGTTCTGGATGAAGGAGGTGTTCACCGGGAATCTGGGGCACGTCGGTCAGTGGGCTCGTCCCGTTGGGGACGTTATCCGCGAGGCGCTTCCGGTCACACTTGGGCTCGTGGCCGTCTCCCTCGCCGTCGCCTTGATCATCGGCATAGGATTCGCGCTGATTGCGACCCTATTGCGGGAATCAATCCTGAGCCGTTTCATGAGTGCCATTCCGATCGTTCTCGCTTCAATCCCCGCAGCCTTCCTGACCATATGGGGCCTCTACCTGTTTGCCATTCAACTGGGATGGCTGCCGGCAATGGGACTCTGGACGCCCGGCGCTGAGGAGGCATTCAATCTCGATCTCGTACGCCATGCCATCCTGCCGACTGCAGTTTTGGCACTGCCCTTCGTGGCCGTCTACAAGCGCTACGCGCAGCAAGCGATGTTGCAAGCGCTCGTGGAAGAACCAGCCGGAGAAGCAGCCGCCGAGGGCTCTGCCGAGCTGGCCGCGCGCTCGCTATCCATACTGCCGAGCGTCGGGGTGTCGCTGCTGAGAAACCTCAGCCTATCCCTGGCGCCCCTCGTGGGCAGCGCGTTGGTGGTCGAGTCGCTGCTATCCCTGGGCGGATTGGGGCACGTGGCATACAGGTCGCTGTTTCAGCGCGAATTCGCGGTGGTGACGGCGGCCATCCTCGCCGCCACGGTTGCGGTGCTTGCGGCGAGGCTGCTGATCGACGTGCTTTGCGCGTGGCTCGACCCGAGCATTCGCGAACCCGCGGGCAGGTCGACGCCTACGCCCAGCGAGCCTCCCACGACTGGGCGCGACGCCACTGCGCCACAGCTCGGCCCGCCACTGGAGTTGATCGACCGTCCGTTAGAGCACCATCCATGGAGCACCGCGCGACGCCGCTTCCGGTCACAGTTTCCGGCCATGGCCGGGCTTGTCGTGCTGCTGGCATTCGTTGCCATTGCCCTTCTTGGGCCGCTCGTGGCCCCCTACGAACTCTACGAGGTGGTCGCCCTGCGGTCATCGAGCGCTTCCGATTGGCTTGGAACCGACAGCTTCGGTCGAGATGTCTTCAGCCTGCTGCTGCACGGAGCCCGAGGGTCGGTTGGGGTGGGCGTGGCGGCCGTGGCAATCAGCCTCGTGATCGGCCTGGCCGTGGGTGTGCCCGCGGCCAGTCGCGGCGGTCTGGTCGACGGCGTCCTGATGCGGGTCACGGATGTCGTCACGACCGTCCCCGCACTCTTCCTCATGATGTTTCTCGTGATGCCACTACTGTTAGGAGTGGTCGGCCCAGGGAGCGTGGTGGCCGTGACGATTGGGATCGTCAGCTGGCCCGGATTCGCCCGGCTAATCCGCCGGCAACTCATCCTGCGGCGTCATGCGGGCGCCGCCGCCGACTCGAATGGGCCGGAGCGCGATCCAGCACAACCGGAGCGTCAAGAGATTGCCAGCCTGGCAGGCCCGTTGACGGTGGCGGCCGCCTACGGTCTCGCCGCGGCGCTCTTGGCGGAGGCCGCGTTGAGCTTCCTGGGCATTGGCGCCTCCATGCCGGCAATGACCTGGGGACAGATGATCGGGCAATCGCGAGGCCTCGCGCTTCTGACTACCGCGACGGGCGTAATCCCCACAGTCCTGATCGTTCTCCTGGTCCTGTCGGCTCACCTCGTCGCCGACGGTCTTCGGAATGCCTTTGCGGCGGGGAGCACGGACCCTGACGCGACCGGGCCCGGTGCAAGCAAGGCGCGCGCCGAACGCACGTGATCGGCATCAACTCCATCACTACCGACGGCGCGCCGGAGCCTTGGGAATACGCACGTGGCCTCGTCGGCGAGACCGTACGACGCAGGTACCCGCGGAACTATCCCGGTACCGGAGCATCACCGTGCGGCAAAGCGTCGGCTGAATCGCAATACGGGCCGCCTGAACAGCACTAGATGGTGGCCGCGCGCCGATCCTGGACTGCACCAGTCTCTCAGGCTGTGGCGCAATCTACACCATGCGAGGAACGCACTTGCCAGAGATACGCGCTCTAGATAGACTCGCCGAGTCTAATGTTGTCTTTAGTAGCAAAACTGTAACGACCATGTGAATTGAGGTCTGGATCAATGATCGAATACGTTCTTCGACGTTTGCTCATCTCAATCCAATTGTTTCTGGGAGTTTCAGTTGTTGTTTTTCTATTAGCGAGCATGATTCCTGGCGATCCTGTTGTCAATCTCTTTGGACGTTACGATCAAGTAGCGCTTTCTATCCAAGATCGAGCGGGCATTCTGGGACAAGAACAGGCGCGGTCTTCCGGACAAGATCAAGCGTGGAGATCCGGGCAAGAGCGCGAGGAATTGCAGCGCCAATTTGGCCATGAATCACCAGGTCCGGTGCGCTATTTCTTTTGGATGAAGGAGATTCTGACTGGGAATTTAGGCGTTTCAATTGAGAGTTACCGCCCGGTTTCAGATATAGTTGGAGAGGCAGCCAAGTTAACATTGACACTTGTTTCATTTGCACTCATCGTTGCCGCAGCAATAGGGACTGCATTTGGTGTGATTTCGGCAAAGTTCCGAGAATCAAGATTTGTCCGTTCGCTCGGTGCAATCCCCGTCCTCCTGGCTTCGATCCCACCGATACTCCTTGTCATATGGGGGATTGAGGCATTTATCATTCGTCTGGGATGGCTGCCTGCCTTCGGGATTGGTGGACTGCCGGGCACTGGCGGATCCTTCAGTCTGGCAACGCTTCGCGCCGCCCTCATACCGACCGCAGCCTTGGCGCTGCCGTGCATAGCGATGCACATGCGCCACACGCAGCAATCGATCAGGGTTCCGCGCTCCGGAAATCCCGAGCAGACCGAACCTGCCGAGGACTCAAGTGAGACACCCATAAGCTCAGGGCACGTGCTCCGCAGCGCCGGGCTGCGCTTGGTGAGAAATCTGAGCCTCTATCTCCCACCTCTCATAGGCGGCGCGATCGTCGTCGAGATGATGCACGGATGGGCCGGCTTGGGTGGGCTCACGCTCACCGCATTGGTGGAGCGTGATTACCCGGTGCAGACCGCGGCGCTGCTCGTTGCCGCAGTCGCAGTGCTGGCTGTGAGGCTCCTCAGCGACGTGGCTTACGGTTGGCTGGACCCGAGCGTTCGCGGTTCCCCTCGAAGCTCGACGCCCGCCATCGGCGAGGCAGCGACGGCCAGCCACGGCGCCTCCGGGCGACAGATCGGCCCACCGCTCGAATTGCTCGACCGCCCCTTAGCGCACCGTCCATGGAGCATCGCGCGGCGTCGTTTTCTGTCCAGCCGGCCGGCCGTCGCCGGTTTCGTCATGCTTCTGGGGTTCGTCGCAATCGCCGTTCTTGGGCCGCTGGCGGCCCCTCATGGTCCGCATGACGCTATCCCGCTGAGATCGATGGCGGAACCAAGCGCTTCCCATTGGCTCGGGACCGACCGCCTTGGTCGCGACATCTTTAGCCAGCTGCTGCACGGTGCGCGCACAGCACTATCGGTGGGCGTGGCGGCGGTGGCGATCAGCCTGGTCATCGGCTTCGCTGTTGGTGCAACCGCGGGCCTTCGGGGCGGATTTATCGACAGCGTCCTCATGCGGGTCACCGATCTCGGCCTGACCTTCCCGCCGTTGTTGCTTGCAGTATTCCTCATATTCGTGGGTTTCGGATCTGGGAATGTGGCTTTGGTCATTGGGATCATCAGTTGGCCCGGGATTGCACGTCTGGTCCGCCGTCAAGTCCTCATCCAGCGACACCCCGCTGATGCCGCGGATTCGCCGGCGACGGAAACTGATCGATCGGACATCGCGCGTCTTGCGCTTAGGAATCTGGCGGGCCCGGTGGCTGTGGCCGCCGCCTACGGGCTGGCCGGAGCACTCTTGACAGACGTCACACTGAGTTTCCTTGGCCTCGGCAGTCCCGCCCCAGCCGTCAGTTGGGGACGGATGGCCGGCCAAATGATGGGCAATTCCCTATTCGCCGTCCAAGGCTGGGTAACGCCTGCGGTACCGATTGTTCTCTTGGTTCTATCAGTCCACCTGATTGCTGACGGTCTTCGAGACGCGTTCGATGCCCGGAGTTGAGAGCCGCCTGTAGTCGGGGATGACCTCGGGCTAGACCACTCCCAAGCGGCGTAATTACTTCGGCGATCGCTATTCTCCGCCGGAGCCAGAAATGATCCAACGGGTCTGAACCGGCTTGCTTCACCCCTCGGCGATGCGCTCCACGTGCCAGGGGTGGCGATTGGCGTAGTAGGTTTCGGACGCGTGGAAGGGGCGGGCGGGCCGGGCGAGGGCCAGCTCGAACAGACAGAGATCGACCCATGAGTCTCCATCACGGATACGGTCCGGCAGGCGCGCCACCTCGGTGAAGCCGGCGGCGCTTGCGATGGCCGCGAGGTCCGGGTCTGAGGCCGCGACGGGAAACTCGAGCACGCTCACGCCGATCTCGCCGCCCCGGTCGACCGCCGCCCCCAACAACCCCACGGCGTGCTCCATGTAGGCCGGCGCCACGCGCAGCGAGAGCGTGGCCACGTGCTGCTGCGGGTACGTATCGCGGCGAATGAAGACCGTCTGCCCGACCACGCGGTTCTTTGGCGTGGCGAGGACCAGCACGGCGCCCTGCGCATTCGCGACGCGGAGCTTTAGGCGCGCGAAGTGATACTCGTAGCGGGTGTCGCGGAGGCAGTCGTCCAGGACCTCCTTGAGCAGCCAGGCCGGCTCGCGCATGTTGTAGAGGATGGCGGCGCGCGGCAGATCGCCCCAGACGGCGTCCCGCACGACTGGATCGCCGTCGAACGCCAGATAAGTCGCGTCGAAGTCGTCCGCGTCCGCCACCGTAAAGCGCATGCCGTCGCCGACGCGGTACCAGAACCCGTGGTTCTCATACAGGTGGCCGGCGACCGGATTGGTCGTGCAGAGATGGAGCGCTTGGCCGCCGTTCGCCACGAACTCCCGCAGCATGCGCGACATGAGCGCGTCGGCCACGCCCTTGCGGCGGTGCCGGTCCTCGGTCGCCACGAACTCCACGATGCCGACGTCTCGCGTGTCGACAGGGACGTAGTAGCCGAGCGATCCGGCGTAGTCACCCTCGATGAGTCCCACGAAATAGGGCGTGTAGAGCGTCTCGGCCAGCGCCCCGCTGAACAGGTCGTCTTGCAGCGGCTCCCAGGTGCGGACGCGCCCCCCAAACGTGTCCATCGGCGGGAGGAGGCGCTCGATCTGCATGCGCTCGCCGTTCCGCAGCGTGACGCTTTCGGGGGCCATGGCATCGCCAGAGGTGGGCGGACGGCAGATTCTACGCGCGGGCCGGTGGTCCGGAGGCGGCGCGGTGCGCCACTATGGCGGGAACGGCCCCCTGCTCGGCATTGACCGGAGGATCCACCAATGGCACAGGCAACGGCGGCGAATCTTGAATTGATCGACCAGCTCACCGCGTCGCGCGTGTACGACCTGGGCACGAGCTACGAGATGGACATGCCGGTGCATCCGGCCCATCCGCCGTACATCTTCACGCTGCAGCGGCGCCACGGCGACACCTTTCGGCCCGGCGGCTACAGCTCGTCCAATGAGCTGATCGTCATGTGCGGCCACACCGGCACGCACATCGACTCCCTGGCGCACGTCTCCGAGCACGGGCAGCTGTTCGGCGGCGTTGACGCCAGCTGCAACCAGCAGGGCGGGCGGGGGATGAAGTCCATCGGCGTGGAGACCATCGAGCCCGTGGTCCGGCGCGGCGTGCTGCTCGACGTGGCCGGCGCGGAGGGCGTGGACGTCCTGCCGCCCGACTACGGGGCCGATGCCAAGACTCTGCAGGGCGTGGCACAGGCCCAGGGGGTGGAAATCCGCGCCGGCGACTGCGTCCTGGTGCGCACGGGCTGGATGCGCCACTGGGGCGACCCACCGGCGTATCTGGCCGAGAGCGAGGGACAGCCCGGCGTGAATGCCGACGCCGCCGAGTGGCTGGTGGAGCGCGGGATCTTCATGGGCGGGTCGGACACGGCGGCGTTCGAGCAGGTCATCCCCGGCGCGGCCATGCCCGTGCACCTGATCTTCCTCGCGCGCAATGGAATCCACATCCTCGAAATGGCCGACCTGGAGACCCTGGCCGCGGACGGCGTCTACGAGTTCGGGTTCGTCCTCTCGCCGCTCAAGCTGGTGGGCGCCACCGGATCGCCGGTGCGCCCGCTGGCGCTGGTCTAAGGCGGCCTAGCCGAGAAAGAGGTCGTAAGGTCCCGGAATCGGCGACTCGACCGCGGCGCGCTGGAGGAGCTCGCGCGAGGGGCTGAGCGCCCGCGCCGCGATGGCGCGGTTGATTTCCGGGACTTTTTCCAGCTCGTCGATTTCCTCCAGCGTGAAGAAGCGAGCGGCGTCGACCTCGTCGCCGGGCGCGGGGTCACCGGCCACGCGCCGGAGCAGGAAGACCACGTAGGTGGAGTGGTCCTCGGCATGCCGCGAGCGCACCGCCAGCAGACCCTGGACCTCGGTGGTGAGACCAGCTTCCTCCTGGACCTCACGGACGGCGGCCTCGGGCAGCGTCTCATCCGGTTCGCAGAATCCGCCCGGAATCTGCCAGCTGCCTCGTCCGTATGCCGTGGCGCGGCGCACGAGCAAGACGCGGTCGCCGTCAACCACGGCGCCGCCCACGCCGACGTTGTAGCCGTTGTTGTAACGCGCGGGAATCGGGCTCATCGCGCCATAGTACCGGCGCGCATCACGCCGCCACGGCTGGAACCGGCGCCGGGTGACCTCGAACGGCAGGGCATTGAGTCCGCGGCATGCAGCCTCATAGAATCAGGAGCTTCCCCGGAAACTCAGCGTGCCCTTCGTGCTCTTCGACTTCCACACACATACCTTCTTGAGCGACGGCGAGCTGTCGCCGATCGAGTTGCTGCGGCGCTGCCACGTCGCGGGCTACACGGCCGTAGCCCTGACGGATCACGCCAGCCCCGCCAACGTCGACATGCTGGTGTCGGCCCTTGCCCGCGATTGCCGCATCGCCGAGGACGCCTGGGGCATCGTCGCCATGCCGGGGGTGGAGATCACGCACGTGCCGCCGGGCGAGATCGACGCGGTGGCACGACAGGCCGCCGAGGCCGGTGCCGAGCTTGTGGCCGTCCACGGCGAGACCATCGCCGAACCGGTCGCCGCCGGCACCAACCGCGCCGCGCTGGAGTCGGACTACGTGCATGCGCTGGTGCATCCGGGCCTGCTGAGCCCGGAGCTGGCGCAGTTGGCGCAACGCAACGGCAAGTGGCTGGAGTTGTCGGCGCGCCGCGGCCACTCGCTCACCAACGGGCACGTGGCGGCGGTGGCTCGGGCATCGGGCGCACGGCTGCTAGTCAACAGCGACGCGCACGCTCCGGGTGACCTGTTGTCGGAGCCCTTGGCGCGCCGCGTCGCGCGCGGGGCGGGACTGAACGCCGACGAAACCGAGACCGTCGTCGCGGACAATCCGCTGGAGTTTCTGCGCCAGATTGGGCGCTCGCTGCCAGACATCAGCCCGGTCCCATGACCATCCTCGAGCACGATTCGATACCGCCCGACCTCGAAATCATCGACCCCGACGACCATGACGCGACCGGGGCCGACCGCGTGGAGCTACCGGTGCTGCCGTTGCGCGCCGAATCGCTGTACCCCGTCCCCGAGACCATGACGCCGTTTCTCGTTGGACGCGAGGGCTCCGTCTCGGCCATCGAGGACGCCCTGGCCCGCGACCGGCGGATCCTGGCCGTGGCCCAGCGCGACCCCAACAAGGAGGAGGTTGGCTTCGAGGACCTGCACGAGTTGGGGACCGAGGCCAGGATCATCCGCATGTTGCGGTTGCCGGACGGAACAACCAGCGTGCTCGTGCACGGCGTCCGGCGCGTCCGCGTGGTCTCGGTCATCAGCGAATACCCCATCGTGCGGGTCGTGGGTCAGGTCGTGGAGGACCTCGATGAGGACCCGGCGGCCTCACACGCGGCGATGCCGAAGGTGCTGGAGCTCTTCCAGCGCGTCGCCCGGCTCAGCGACGCCATTTCGGAGGAAGCGCAGATCCGCGCCATGAACGCCGAGACGCCCGGGTTGCTGGCCGACGTGGTGGCGGCGTCGCTCAGTCTGCCGCAGGACGATCACCAGACGCTGCTTGAAATGCGGGACGTGGCGGAGCGGCTGGATCGCGTGCGCACGCTGCTTGATGGGGAGATTCGCGTCCTCAAGCTCGAGCAGGAGATCCGCGAGAGCACCCGCAACGACGTCGACATCAAGCAGCGCGAGTTCTACCTGCGCGAGCAGATGCGGGCGATCATCAAGGAAATCGGGGAAACCAACGCCCAGAATGCCGAGATCGTCGCCATTCGCGAGCGGTTGGAGTCCAGCGCATATCCCGAGGCGGTCGTCGCGCGTGGCCTCAAGGAGATCGACCGCCTGAACGCCCTGCCGCACGGATCGCCCGAAATCAGCGTGCTGCGCACCTACCTGGAGTGGCTGACGGAGCTGCCATGGCGGCGGCGGTCCCGAGACAAGACGGACGTGGCGCGGGCGGAAGACGTCCTCAACCAGCACCACCACGGGCTTAAGGACGTCAAGGAGCGCCTGCTGGAGTACATCGCGGTGCGTCATCTCGCGCGGCGCTCGCGCAGCCCCATCCTCTGCTTCGTGGGACCGCCGGGAGTCGGCAAGACGAGCCTGGGTCGCTCCATCGCCGAGGCCCTGGGCCGAAACTTCGTGCGCGTGTCACTGGGCGGCGTGCGCGACGAGGCCGAGATTCGCGGCCACCGCATGACCTACGTGGGCTCCATGCCCGGCCGCATCCTGCAGAAGATGCGGGAAGCCGGGACTGTCAATCCCGTCTTCATGATCGATGAGATCGACAAGCTCGGGCTGGACTTTCGCGGCGACCCTGCCGCCGCCCTGCTCGAAGTGCTGGACCCGGAGCAGAACCACACCTTCAGCGATCACTATCTGGAGTTGCCATTCGACCTGAGCAAGGTGATGTTCATTGCCACCGCCAACACGCTGCACGGCCTGCCGCCCGCGCTGGTCGACCGCATGGAGGTGATCGAGCTTCCGGGCTACGTCGAAGACGAGAAGGTAGCCATCGCCGAGCATTTCCTGGTCGCCCGGCAGCTGCATGAACATGGGCTGAGCGCCGATGCGCTCCAGTTCGAACGGGAGACGCTGCGGCGCATCGTGCAGGCTTACACCCGCGAGGCGGGCGTGCGCGAGCTGGAGCGCGCCATCGCCACCATCGCCCGCAAGCAGGCCCTGGCCCGCGCCGAGGGTGGCGAGGGGCGGCAACGGATTCGAGCCAAGCACGTGCCGGAATTTCTCGGCCCGCCTAAATACCGCTACGGCAAGGCGGAGAGCGAAGACGCGCACGCCGTGGCGACGGCGGTGTTCACCACGCCGGCGGGCGGCGACCTGCTGCCGATCGAGGTATCCATTGCCGAGGGCGCCGGCAAGGTCACGCTGACGGGCTCGCTGGGCGACGTGATTCAGGAGTCCGCCCACGCCGCCATCACCTATGCCCGGGCGCATGCCGACGAGCTTGGCTATGGCGCTTCCGACTTCGACGCCGTGGACATTCACGTGCACGTGCCCCAGGGCGCCCTGCCGAAGGAAGGCCCGGCGTCAGGCGTGGCCATCGCCGCCGCGCTGGTCTCGGCCCTGGCCCGCCGCAGGGTGCGCGGCAGCGCCGCCATGACCGGAGAAATCACGCTGCGCGGGCGCGTGCTGCCGGTCAGCGGAATCAAGGAGAAGGTCCTGGCCGCCCAACGCGCTGGCATCGAGACCTTCGTGCTGCCACATGGCAACCGGAAAGATCTGGACGAGCTGGACGCGGACACCCGGCGCGGCCTGGAATTCGCGCTCGCGACCACGGTGGACGAGGCGCTCGCACACGTTCTGGTGGGCTAGCGCGACCGGATCCGCCGCCAGGGGAGACTCTGGCGACCGAAGGGAGTGGCTATTCTGCGTTACGCGTCCGCGGCGCTGCCCGCGGAATGGGAGAGCTGAGCAAGCGGTCTGATGTTTGGTCCGTTCAACACGCTTCTCGGGCTCTTCTCGCGCGACCTCGGCATTGACCTGGGCACGGCCAACACCCTGGTCTACGTGAAAGACCGCGGCGTGGTGCTGTCCGAGCCGTCGGTGGTCGCGACCGACCAGAACACGATGCGCGTGCTGGCCGTGGGCGCCGAGGCCAAGAAGATGGTGGGCCGAACACCGTCCAACATCACGGCCATGCGACCGCTGCGCGACGGCGTGATCGCCGACTTCGACACCGTGGAGACCATGCTGCAGTACTTCATCAGCCGCGTGCACGAGGAGCTGCCGTTCGCACCGCGTCCCCGCGTGATCGTCGGCGTGCCCTCGGGCGTCACCGAGGTTGAGAAGCGCGCCGTCCACGAGGCGAGCCTGCAGGCCGGCGCCCGCGAGGTCTACCTGATCGAGGAGCCCATGGCCGCCGCCATCGGCGCCGGACAACCGATTCAGGACGCCACGGGCAACATGATCGTGGACATCGGCGGCGGCACGACCGAGGTCGCCGTAATCTCGCTGGGCGGCGTGGTGGTGAGCCACAGCATTCGCGTGGCGGGCGACGAGATCGACGAGCAGATCGTGGAGTACTGCCGCAACGAGCACATGCTGCTCATCGGCGAGCGCACGGCGGAGGCTTGCAAGATCGCCGTCGGATCGGCCTACGCCGGATTGCAGGAAGACACCGTGCTCGTCCGCGGCCGCGACCTGCAGAGCGGGCTGCCGCGCCAGGCCGAGCTGACGTCCGGGCACATCCGTGAGGCGATCAGCGCGCCGGTGACCGAAGTCGTCGACAACGTGAAGCTTGCCATCGAGGCCACGCCCCCCGAGCTGCTGGCCGACATCATGGAGCACGGCATCTATCTCGCCGGCGGCGGGGCCCTGTTGCGCAATCTGGACAAGCGCATCGAGCAGGAGGCCGACATTCCCGTGCACGTCGCGGAAAACCCGCTCGAAGCGGTGGTGCGGGGCACGGGCGCGTGCCTGCACAATCTCGAGGCCTACCGCGAGGTCTTCGTCGCGGAGAACAGATCTCCATACGCCTAGGTGGTCACGAGCATGCGGGGAGGCCAGCGAGCCGCGATCGTGCTGATCGGGCTGATCGTCGCGGCGGTCGTGCTCTCGATGCTGCACAACACCGGCGCCAGCGTGCCGGTGGAGGGTCTCGTCCTGCGAGTGGTGGAACCCGTGCGGAGCGCCCTCACGACGGTCGCCAGCGGCGCCTCGCGAGCGCTGGCCGACCTCGAACGGTTCGGCGAAATGCGCGAGGAGAACGCCGCGCTGCGGGTCGAAGTGGCCGAGCTTCGGGCGCAGGCCGCCCGCCTCAGCGACGCCGAAAGCGAGAACGAGCGTTTTCGAGAGGCCCTGGCCTATCTGGACGAAAACCCGGAGCTGGAGCTGGTGACCGCCCGCATTGTCGGGCGCGACAGCCTCGACATGCTGGACACGATCGTGATCGATCGGGGCGCGTCCTCAGGCATCCGGGTGGGGATGGCGGTGGTGGCCAACGGGGGCCTGGCCGGCCGTGTGACCAAGGTGACCGACGCCACGGCGGACATCCTGCCCGTGCACAGTCCGCAGAGCACCGTGAGCGTGCTGGCTCAGGGTGACGACGCCACGGCGGACGGCACGTTGGACGGGACCAACGGCGCCGATCTCGTGATGCGCCACATTGATGCCGAGGCCGCGATCATGGTGGGCGACCCGGTCGTGACCTCCAGCCTTGGCGGCAGCCTCCCGCGCGGGATCCCGGTGGGGCGAATCGTGGCCATCGAGGTCTCGCCCACGAGCGTGCTGCGCCAGGCTATCGTGGAGCCGCTCGTGCAGCCCGAGCGCCTGGACGTCGTCCAGGTGATCCGCGGGCAGACCGCCGGGGCGTAGGCGTGGTTTCGCATCTCGGGACGGCCGCACGCGGTGCGCGCTGGCTTCCATCGCCCGGCACGTTGGCGGCGGCGCTGTTCCTGGCGCTGCTGGCACTGGTGCAAACCTCGGTGTTGCCCTACTTCGAAATCCTGGGCGCACAGCCGTCGCTGATTCTCGTCAGCGTCGTGATCCTGGCCACGATGCAGGTGGGCACGCGGGCCCTCGGCTGGGGATTCGGCGGCGGGCTGTTGGTCGACCTGTTTTCGGCCGCGCCCCTCGGCACCAACGCGCTGCTGTTCACGCTCATCGCCTACGTGGCCGGCGGCGGCTTCGGCGGCGTCGACCGTGCGAACCTGCTCATCCCGGTCGTCGCGGTCGCCCTCGCAACCGCCGTCTACTACCCAAGCGCGCTGCTCGCCCTTCAGCTGCAGGGGATCGACGTCGCGTGGGAGGCTCATTTGCCCGCCCGTTTGTGGCCGGCGATCGTCGTCAATCTTGGCGCCTCGGCGGTGCTCTACTACCCCGTGCGGGTGCTCGAACGCTGGACGCACGGTCGGCCAATTCCGACATTCCGAGGAGTACGCTAGACGCCATGGCGGCGAACAACGGACCGAGCGATCAATCGGCGGCGGGGGCGCCCGGGACCAAGAGCGACGGCGGCGCCAGCGCCAATCGCAAGCTCCGGCGCGGCCTGATCCTCGGCGGAGCCGTTGTCGCGGCTAACACGGCCCTGGCGGCACGACTCTGGCAGCTCCAGGTCGTTGAAACCGAGACCTACCAGGAACAAGCGGCGCGGAATCGCCTGCGAACCGAATCGGTGCGACCGGTGCGGGGGCTGGTTTTCGACCGCAACCGCGAGCCCCTGGTCCGCAACGACCCGGTGTTCGGCGTATGGGTCACGCCGGCCGACGTGCCAAAGTCGCGCGAAGGTTCAATCATGGCCAGCCTGGCCGCCCTCACCGGCGAGCGACCCGACGATCTGCGCGTCAAGTTGTCGCAGGCTCGCTACGATCCGGGACGCCCCGTGCAGGTGGCGGCGGACGTGCAGCGCGACTCGGCGCTGGCGATCGAGGAGCGACGCCACGACCTGCCGGGGGTGCAGGTTCGTTCCGGGATTCGTCGCCACTATCTCCACGGCGATGTCTTTGGGCACATGCTCGGATTCGTCGGCCCCGTACCCGCCGAGGCGCTCGAGGAGTACCAGGCGCTCGGCGTGGGCTTCGATGAGACAGTCGGGTTGGCGGGCCTGGAGCGCCAATTCCAGGGGGCGCTGCGCGGCGCCGACGGCTCGCGGAAAGTCCAGATCGATGCGCTCGGGCGCGAGTTGAACGAGATCGACTCCCAGGCGCCGGTCGAGGGACGACACCTCGTGCTGACGGTCTCCGTTCGCGAGCAGCGGGCCATCCGCGAGATTCTGGCGCGGCATCTGGCCCTCCGTGACTCCGGCGCCGGGGTGGCCGTGGTCATTCGACCGGAGGACGGATCGATCGTGGCGCTGGCCAGCCTGCCGGACTACGACAACAACGCCTTCGGAGTGGGCGGGGATCCCAGCGTGCTGACACGCCTGGTCACCGATCCGCGCCGCCCCCTCATCAATCATGCGGTGGCCGGCCTCTACCCGCCGGGCTCCAGCTACAAGGTCGTTGCGGCGTCGGCGGCGCTCGAAACGGGGATCGTGTTGCCGCAAACAAAGATTCGGTGCGACGGCCAGTTGGTGCTGCCGACCGGCTGGGCCTTCAACGACTGGCTGCCGACCGGCCACGGCATGGTCGACCTGCACCGGGGCATTTCCGAGTCGTGCAACATCTACTTTTACAACATCTCCGGCGGCAACCCCTATACCAATCTCACCGGGTTCGGCAATCGGCGGCTGGTGGAATTCGAGCGAGGGTTTGGGTTCGGCGAAGCCAGCGGAATTGACCTTCCCGGCGAGGCGGCCGGCCTTGTGCCAACCGCCGAATGGAAGCAGGGGAACCTGGGACAGCCCTGGGTGACGGGCGATACCTACCACGCAGCCATCGGCCAGGGGCTGGTGCAGGTCACACCGCTGCAAATCGCCATGATGTATGCGGCTGTGGGCAATGGCGGGCACCTGCTGCGCCCGCGCCTGGTGGACCGTATCGTCGACACCCAGGGCAACGTGCTCCAGCGCCTGCCCATCGGCGAGCGTGGGCGGCTGCCGGTTTCGGACGAGCATCTGCGCCTGCTGCAAAACGCGCTCTTGGAGGCCGTCAACGGTCCCAACGGCACCGGCAAGTGGGCACGCTCGGAATTCGCCGTCGTGGCCGGCAAGACCGGCACCGCCGAATACAGCGGAACGAGGGACTCGCAGGGCAATCTCCCGAGCCATGCGTGGTTTGCGGGCTACGCGCCGGCGGGCAACCCCGAATACGCATTCGCCGTCCTGGTTCGCGACGGTGGCGAGGGCGCATTTGCGGCCGCGCCGATCGCGCGGGACATCATCGACTACTTGATGACGGGTGAAATGCCGCCGCTGCCCCAGGACCGTCCGGACTTCATTCCGCCAACCCGGCGGCTGGCATGACGCACGTCCTGCGGCGCTTCGATCTCGCCGTCATCATCCCCTCGATCGCACTGGTTTCGGCTGGGATTCTCATGCTCTCCACCACCGGCGATCCAGGCCAAACGGGTCTGGACCACAAGGCGGTGCAGCAGGGCGTGTTCGTGGCCGTCGGGCTGGCGGTCGCCCTGGTGATGGCGTTCCTCGACTATCGGCTGCTCAATGCCGTGGCGCTGCCGGCATTCATCCTCGGGACGATCTTCGTTGCGGCCGTGGTGGTCTTTGGCGACGCCAGCCTGGGCGCCCAACGCTGGTTCGTGGTGGGGCCCATCGTGATTCAGCCGTCCGAAATCATGAAGCTCGCCGTCATCATTTATCTGGCGCGGTTTCTGGCACGGCGCGGCGAACGCGTCCGTTCCATTCGAACGCTGTTGCTCAGCCTGCTCATCGTGCTGGCGCCCGCGGCCCTGGTGTTCATCGAGCCGGATCTCGGCTCGGCGTTGGTATTCGTGGCAATCTGGCTGGCGATGGTGTTTGTCGCCGGCGCACGCTGGTGGCACGTGCTGATTCCGGCCGGGCTGGCGTTGGCCGCCTTCCCGTTCGCCTGGTTCTTCGCGCAGGACTACATGCGCGAGCGCTTCGTCGCGTTCTTCGATCCCGGAAGCGATCCGCTTGGCGCCGGCTATAACGTGCTGCAGGCCCGAATCTCGATCGGCTCGGGCGGCTGGTGGGGACAGGGCATCGGCCAGGGCACGCAGTCGCAGCTCGAGTTCTTGCGCGTCCGCGACACCGACTTCATCTTCGCCGTGCTGGGCGAGCAGCTGGGATTCGTCGGCGCGCTGGGCGTCATCTTGTTCTTCGCCATCCTGCTCATCCAGGCCGTGGTCATCTCCATTCGCGCGCGCGATGATTTTGGCCGCTATCTGGCCATCGGCATTGCGGGCATGCTGTTCTTCCAGTCCTTCGTCAACATCGGCATGAACGTGGGGCTGATGCCGGTGACCGGAATCACGCTTCCGCTGTTGAGCTTTGGCCGCAACTCCCTCGTGGTCACCCTGGCGGCCATTGGCATTCTGCTCAGCATCAACGCGCATCGAACGTCCGCCCCGCATCGGCAGCAGGGCGTCTGGTGGGTATCGAGCGTGAGGCGGCTGACGGCCGGCCCCGAGACGTCGCCGCGGCCGTGAGCGGTCCCGGATGGGCCGAGGTTGCCGTCCCGGCGTCGTCGGGGAATCTGGGCGCCGGATTCGACGCGCTTGGATTGGCGCTTGAGCTGCGAAACACCTATACGTTCGAACCCAGCAGTCACGACCACATCGAGGCCAGCGGAAAGTTCGCCGACTTCGTGCCGCGGGATGTCCGGCGCAACCTGGCCTTTCGCGCCTTCCGGTCGCTCGCGCCGACGTCGGCCGGCCCCTATCGGCTCCACGCGCGGCGGATCATCCCAGCCCAGGGCGGCCTGGGAAGCTCGGCCAGCGCCATCGTTGGCGGGCTCGTGGCCGCCACGCTCGCCTTCGACCTTGACGTCCCCCAGGACGACCTGCTGCGGCGGGCAGCCGAGCTCGAAGGACATGCGGACAACGTGGCGCCCGCGTTGCTGGGCGGCATGGTCGTCACCGTGCCGGACGGGCCCGACCTGGCCTGGCTGCGGCTCGAGTTTCCGGCAACCGTCGGGATTGTGCTGGTCGTGCCGGGCTACCGGGTGCCGACGCACCGAGCACGTCAGGTCCTGCCCGAGCAGGTCCCGCGGGCCGACGCCGTGGCCAACCTCGCCCGCGCGGCGCTGATGGTCGGCGCCGTGAGCCAGGAGCGCTTCGACCTGCTGCGGGAAGCCATGACCGATCGCCTGCATCAGCCCTACCGTGCCGCACTCAATCCCGCGCTGGAGCCGTGCATGGCGGCGGCGCTCGAAGCGGGCGCCTACGCGACGGCCCTCAGTGGGTCGGGGCCCACCGTCATCGCCTTCGGTCCGCGCGATCGCAACCTCTCGGTTGCCAGCTCGATGGCCGACGCCTGCCTGGACAGCGGCCACTCGTGCGAGACCTACGTGGTCAGCGCAGCCGTTGAGGGTGCCCATCCGACCGAGAACTGGCGAACGCGGACACGGCCAGCCGATCTATAATCAGGCGTCGGCGTGCACCGTCGCTTGAACGCGCGGCGGGCGCCGCAGGGAGGCCTACTGCTCACCGAATCGAGCGCTCGCGGAGTTGTCCCGCGCCCGGACGCGACCGGCGCCGGCGCGGACATCGCTGCATCGGTTGGACACGAGACCATCGCGGTGCTCGATTTCGGGTCGCAATACAGCCAGCTCATCGCACGGCGGATCCGCGAAGTCGGCGTCCGCACCGAGCTCTTGGCCCCCGACCAACTGGGCACGGTCGACCGCCGCAACCTGCGCGGCATTGTGCTGTCCGGCGGTCCGGCCAGCGTCTACGCGCCGGGCGCCCCTCAGCTTCCGGCGGACGTGCTGGACGCGGGCGTCCCGGTCCTGGGGATCTGCTACGGCATGCAGCTGCTCAGCCACAGCCTGGGCGGCCGCGTGCAACCCGCGACACGGCGCGAGTACGGCCCGGCGCGCGTGCGTGTCGCCGAGGGGGCGCATCCGCTGTTCGCCGGCTTGCCGCCTGCGTTCGACGTGTGGATGAGCCACGGCGACGTGGTTGAAGAGTTGCCGCCCGGCTTTTGCTCGGTGGCCGCAACCGCCCACTCGCCCACGGCGGCCATGTCCAACGGCAACGGCGTGAGCGCGCTGCAGTTTCATCCCGAAGTCCGGCACACATCCCACGGGCTGGACCTGCTGCGAAATTTCGCGCGTGACATCTGCGGCTGCCGTGGCGACTGGACCCCCGCGTCCCTCGTGCGGGAGGCCATTGCCGACATCCGCCGCCGCGCCGCCGGCGCTCGCGTGATTTGCGGGCTCAGCGGCGGCGTCGACAGCGCCGTCACCGCGGCGCTGGTGCACGCCGCGATCGGCAACCGGCTCACGTGCATCCTGATCGACACCGGCTTGCTGCGCGCGGGCGAGGTCGCGCAAGTCCGGGACGCGCTTCGCACCAGCCAGAACCTCGAGCTCATCGTCGTCGACGCGGCCAATGAGTTCCTGAGCGGCCTGCAAGGCGTGAGCGACCCGGAGCGGAAGCGCGCCATCATCGGCGAGGCCTTCATTCGCGCCTTCGAGCGCGAGGCCGCCCGGATCGACGACGCGCGCTTCCTGGCTCAGGGCACGATCTACCCCGACGTGATCGAAAGCGGCGGTCGCCTCGGTGCGGCGGTCATCAAGTCGCATCACAACGTCGGCGGGTTGCCCGATCGCCTGGGCCTGGAGTTGCTGGAGCCGCTGCGCGAGCTCTTCAAGGACGAGGTGCGCGCCGTGGGGCGCGAGCTTGGCCTGCCGGGCTCGATCGTCGACCGCCAGCCATTTCCCGGGCCGGGGCTCGCCGTGCGTGCGCTCGGCGACCTGACGCCCGCGCGAATCGAGACTCTGCGGGCGGCGGACGCGATTGTGCTCCAGGAGCTCGAGCCGATCGCCGCCACGCATTCCCTCGCGCAGTACTTTGCCGTGCTGCCGGGGGTGCGCAGCGTCGGCGTGATGGGCGACGAGCGAACCTACGGCGAGCTGGTGGCCGTCCGGGCCGTAACGTCGGACGACTTCATGACCGCCGACTGGGCGCGCATCCCCGCCGACGTGCTGGCGCGAATCTCGAGCCGGCTGGTGAACGAGGTCCCCGGCGTCAATCGTGTGGTCTACGACATCACCTCCAAGCCCCCGGGGACCATCGAATGGGAATAAACACCCAGCCGGCCCCGAAACTGCTGGTCGTGGGCGGCGGCGGGCGCGAGCATGGGATCTGCTGGCGGCTGCGACAGGACCGACCGCACGCGGAAATCTTCTGCGCGCCGGGCAATGCGGGAATCACGCAAGTCGCCCGAACCCTCGACATCGGCGCCGGCGACATCGACGACCTTGTCCGGTGGGCCCGATCGGAACGTCCCGACATGGTGGTCGTTGGCCCGGAGGATCCGCTGATCGATGGACTCGTCGACGCGCTGCAAGCCATCGGCGTGCCGGCCTTCGGACCGACGCGGCGCGCGGCGGAAATCGAAGGCAGCAAGGCGTTTTCGAGTGCGTTGGTCACCCGTCTGGGCGTGCCGGCGCCCGCCCACGAGACGTTCGACGACGTCGACGAGGCGCTGGCCTACGTGGAGGACGAACCGAGAGGAGTCGTGGTCAAGGCCGACGGCCCGGCCCTCGGCAAGGGCGTGATCGTCTGCGGCACCCCCGAGGAGGCCGATGCGGCGATTCGCCGGATGATGGTCGACGGGGCGTTCGGCGCCTCCGGCGCGCGCGTGGTGGTGCAAGAGCTGCTGCACGGTCCCGAGCTATCGGTGCTCGCACTGTCGGACGGCACGAGCTTTCGCACCATCGGCGTGGCCCGCGACTACAAGCGCATCGGCGACGGCGATCGCGGACCGAATACCGGCGGCGTCGGCAGCTACACGCCCGTGCCCGACGCGCCCGCGGCGCTCGTGGCGCGCGTCGAGCGCGAAGTCATTGCCCCGGTCCTGGCCGAGCTGCGGGCGGAGGGGCGACCCTACGTCGGTGTCCTATTCGCCGGACTTATCCTGACCGCGGAGGGCCCCAAAGTAATCGAGTTCAACTGCCGCATGGGCGACCCGGAGACCCAGGTCGTGCTTCCGGTGCTGCAAGGCGACTTCGTGGAGCTCATCGACGCTGCCGTGAGCGGCACGCTGGACCGCACGAATATTGGTCCACCGCAGCAGGCGGCCGTGGCCGTCGTCGTGACATCCGCGGGCTATCCGGGCCCGTCCGAGAGCGGTCTCCCGATCGACGGGTTGGACGCCGTCGACCGCGGGCTGGTCTTTCACGCGGGCACGGAGCGGCAAGACGGCGCCGTGCGGACGGCGGGCGGGCGAGTCCTCGCGGCCGTGGGCATTGCGGACGACCTGGGTGAAGCGCGCGACGAGGCCTACGCCATCGCCTCTTCCATCCAATTCCGAGGCGCGGGCTATCGCTCCGACATTGCCGCCGACGCGCTCGGCATGGCGGTCGCGTCGTGATTTCCCGCTATACCCGACCCGAGATGGGCGCAATCTGGGACCGCCAGATGTATTTCGAATTCCAGCGGCGCGTCGAGATTGCCGCGGTCAACGCCTGGGCGCGGGACGGACGAATTCCCGCCGACGACGCGGCCCTGTTGCAGCGCGCCAGCTTCACCCTCGAGCGCATCGACGAGCTCGAGCGAACCAGCGATCACGAGACCAACGCGTTCGTGGACGCCCTGGCCGAGTCGGTGGGTCCCGAGGGCCGCTGGCTGCATCTGGGCCTCACCTCGTCCGACGTGCTGGACACGGGGTTGGCGCTGCAACTCGTCGCGTCCGCCGACCACCTGCTCAGCCGCCTGGACGATCTGTCGCAGGTCCTGACGCGGCTGGCGCTGGAACATCGCCGGACGCTGATGATCGGACGCAGTCACGGCGTGCACGCCGAGCCGATCACCTTCGGACTCAAGCTGCTGATTTGGATCGACGAGGTGCGGCGTCAGCGTCAGCGGCTGTGCGACGCGCAGTCGACCGTGAGCGTGGGCAAGTTTTCGGGATCGGTGGGCACGCATGCCCACGTGCCGCCGCGGGTCGAGGAATGGGCTTGCGCCGAGCTTGGGTTGACCGCGGCGCCCGTGACGAACCAGATCGTGCAGCGCGACCGCCACGCCCATTTCATGACCACGCTGGCCGGCATTGCCAGCTCGCTCGACAAGTTCGCCACCGAGATTCGCAGCCTCCAGCGCACCGAGATCCGCGAGGCCGAAGAGCCGTTCGAAGAGGGCCGCCACGGGTCGTCCTCCATGCCGCACAAGCGCAACCCGTCGCGCTGCGAGCGCGTCTCCGGCCTCGCGCGGCTGGTCCGGTCCAACGCCCAGGCGGCGCTGGAAAACGTGGCGCTGTGGCACGAGCGCGACATCAGTCATTCGTCGGCGGAGCGCGTGCTCATCCCCGACTCCTGCATGGCGCTGGACTACATCCTGTGGCTCTTCACCAACGTGATGCGCGACCTGCGCGTCTACCCGGAACGAATGCGCGCGAACGTGGACATGACCGGCGGCCTCATCTATTCGCAGGGGGTCTTGCTGGCCCTGGTGCGCGCCGGCATGTCGCGCCAGGATGCCTACGCCATCGTGCAGGATCACGCCGGTACCGCATGGACCAGCGGAGCGTCGTTCCGCGACCTGATCACCGGCGATCCGCGCGTGACCGACCGGCTGACGCCCGACGCCCTGGACGAGGCATTCAGCCCAGCCCCGCATTTGAAATGGATCGACGCCGCGTACGAGAGACTAGGCTTGAACGATGACGCCGCGCCGGGCGCCCCGGCGCAACAGGCGGAGGTGAGCCCGACATGACGACTAGCACGGTTACCCAAACCGATCTGGAGGGCCTGCGGCTACTCAACCGCGGGAAAGTGCGTGACATTTACGACCTCGACGACAAGCTGCTGATCGTCACCACCGACCGCATTTCGGCATTCGACCACGTGCTGCCAACGGCCATTCCGGACAAGGGCGCCGTGCTCACGGGCATGTCGGAGCGCTGGTTCGGTCTCACCGAGGACATCGTGCCGAACCACCTCATCACGACCGACGTGGACGCCATGGGCGACGACGTGGGCCGGCACGCCGACGTGCTGCGCGGCCGGACGATGTTGGTCAAGCGCGCCGAGCGCATCGACGCGGAGTGCGTGGTGCGCGGCTACATCACCGGCTCCGGCTGGGTGGACTATCAGCGCAGCGGTCAGATCTGCGGCATCGACATCCCGTCGGGGATGCAGGAAGCCGAGCCCTTCGCCGACACGCTGTTCACGCCGGCGACGAAAGCCGAGACCGGCCACGACGAGAACATCAGCTTTGCCCAGCTGAGCGACCTGGTGGGGGCCGAGCTCGCCGGGCGCCTGCGGGACGTCAGCATTGCGGTGTACTCCCGCGGCCGCGACTACGCGGGCGAGCGCGGCATCATCCTGGCCGACACGAAGTTCGAGTTCGGCTGGGTCGACGGGGAGCTGACCCTGATCGACGAGGTCCTCACGCCGGACTCTTCCCGGTTCTGGGACGTGGAGGAATACGACGTGGGCCTTTCGCCGCCCAGCTTCGACAAGCAGATCGTGCGCAACCACCTGATCGAGATCGGCTGGGATCGGGAACCTCCGATCCCCGCGCTGCCGGACGAGATCGTGGAGCGCACCGCCGCGCGCTATCGCGACATCCGCGAGCGCCTGGCGGCGTGAGCGGCCTGCCCCAGATCTACACCGCGCACGTATTCGTGCGCCTCAAACCGGGCGTCAACGATCCGCCGGGGGCCACCGTCGCGGCCGGCTTGCGAGACCTTGGCTTCGACGGCATTCGGGACGTGCGCGTCGGCAAGATCGTCGATGTCGAGCTGGTCGCCCCGGACGCCGCCACCGCGCGGGAGCGCGTGAACGCCATGTGCGAGCAGTTGCTGACCAATCCCGTGATCGAGGATTTCGAGATGGAGCTGATCGAGCCGCAACCGCTCAAGCTCAGCGACACCGCCTGGTAGCCGGCGTGCGCGCGGCGGTCATCGTATTTCCGGGCAGCAACTGCGACACCGACACGCACCACGCGCTGGCGGAAGTGATGGGGGTGCCGACCGATCTCGTCTGGCACGCCACTCCCTCGTTGGACGGCTACGACCTCGTGGTGCTGCCGGGCGGATTCAGCTACGGCGACTACCTGCGCACCGGGGCGATGGCGGCGCAAGCTCGCGTGATGCGCGCCGTTCGCGAAGCGGCTGACCGCGGCGTGCCCGTGCTCGGCATCTGCAACGGCTTCCAGATTCTGCTCGAAGCGGGGCTGCTCCCCGGCGCGATGCTGCCCAACGCCTGCGTCGAGTTCCGGTGTGAATGGGTGCACGTGCGCGTCGAGACGGGCCGCACGCCGTTTACCGCATCGGCCGACGTGGGCCAGGTCCTGCGCATGCCCATCGCGCACGGCGAGGGCAACTATGTCGCGGACCGCGCCACCCTGGATGAGCTGCACGACAACGATCAGGTGGTCTGGCGCTACACCGACGCCGACGGCCGACGCACGGCCGGGGCCAACCCCAACGGCTCGGTGGGCGATATCGCGGGCGTCTGCAACGCGCGGGGCAATGTGGTTGGGCTCATGCCCCACCCCGAGCGCTGCAGCGAGACCGCGCTGGGCGGCGCCGATGGGCGCATGGTGTGGGAGTCCGTGCTCGCTCGCGTGGCCGCGTGACCGCACCCGCCGATCGCGCCGTCCCCGACGACGCCGCGCTGCGCGAAGTCGCGCTGACGCGGGACGAATACCACCAGGCCTTCGACCTGCTCGACCGCGCCCCGAACGCGGTGGAACTGGGAATCATCGGCGGCATGTGGAGCGAGCACTGCGGCTACAAGCACTCGCGCCCGCTGCTGCGCCGCTTTCCGGGCACGGGTCCGCAAGTTCTCATCGGCCCCGGCGAGGAGAACGCCGGCGCCGTGGACATCGGCGACGGGCTGGCCATCGTGATGAAGGTCGAGAGCCACAACCACCCGAGCGCGGTCGAACCGTTTCAGGGCGCGGCCACCGGGGTGGGTGGAATCCTGCGCGACATCTTCACCATGGGCGCCCGGCCCATTGCCATCCTCGACAGCCTGCGCTTCGGCTCCCTCGACGACGCCCGCAGCCGATTCCTGGCCAACGGCGTGGTGGGCGGCATCGCCTGGTACGGCAACTGCATCGGCGTGCCCACGGTCGGCGGCGAGATCCAGGTGGCGCCGTGCTATGCGGGCAATCCGCTGGTCAATGCCATGTGCGCGGGACTGATTCGCCATGAAGACCTGACCAGCGCCGCCGCCTCGGGACCGGGCAATCCCCTGATCCTCGTCGGCACGGACACGGGACGCGACGGCATCCACGGCGCCACGTTCGCCTCGGTGGAAGACCCGGAGGCCTCTCACCGGGGCGTGGTGCAGGTCGGCAATCCCTTCATGGAAAAGCTGCTGCTCGAGGCCTGCCTGGAAGCGCTGACGACGGGAGGCGTGGCGGGACTCCAAGACCTGGGAGCGACGGGCCTCACCAGCGCCACCATCGAAGCCGCGGAACGCGGCGGCTGCGGCGTCACTATCGACGTGGCGCGAGTCTCGCAGCGCGCCGACCGCATGACGCCTTACGAAATTATGTTAAGTGAAAGCCAGGAGCGCATGCTGGTCGTGGCGCACGCCGGGCGTGAGGACGAGGTCCGCGCCGTCTTCACCAAGTGGGGACTGCACAGCGACGTCATCGGCCATGTGGCCGACGGGCAGGACGTGCACGTCACCGAGGGTTCGGTCGACGTGGCGCGGTTGCCGGTGTCGATGCTGGTCGACGCCCCGACCTACGAGTTCCCCGTCGAGCGACCCGCCTACCTGGACGATGTCCAACAGTTAAACGTCGAGGACGTGCCCGAGCCCGCCAATCTCTCCGAGACGTTGCTCACCATGGTCGCCTCGCCCAACATCGCCAGCCGACGCGGCGTCTACCGTCAATACGACCACATGGTGGGCACGCACACGATTGGACCGCCGGGCGGTGACGCGGCGGTGCTGCGCATCAAGGGAACGGACCGCGCCATTGCGCTGTGCACCGACGGCAACGCGCGGCATTGCTACCTGGACCCGTTTCACGGCGGCGCCATGGCGGTCGCCGAGGCCGCGCGCAACGTGTCCTGCACCGGCGCCATGCCGCTCGCGATCACCAACTGCCTCAACTTCGGCTCGCCGGAAGACCCCGCAGTCTACTACCAGCTCTCGCGCGTGATCGACGGCATGACCGCGGCCTGTGAAGCGCTCGGCACCCCGGTGGTCAGCGGCAATGTGAGCCTCTACAACGAATCCGGCGACCAGGCCATCTGGCCGACGCCGGTGGTCGGCATGCTCGGCCTGCTCGAACAGGCCAACGCGACCTGCGGCATTGGGTTCGGCGCCGAGGGCGACATCGTGGGATTGCTCGGCGACACGCCGCCGGAGCTCGACGGCAGTGAGTACCTGGCAGTCGTCCACGGGCAGGTTGCCGGAGCGCCAACCATTGATCTCGAAGCCGAGCTGGCCGTGCAGACCGTGCTCCGCGATCTGATCCAGGCCGGGCTGCTGGCTTCGGCCCACGACTGCAGCGATGGCGGACTGGCGGTCGCCGTCGCCGAGAGCGCCTTCGCGGGCGGCATCGGCGTGGACCTCGAAGCTGGTTCACCTCACGAGCGGGACGACGTGACGCTATTCGGCGAGGCTCCGTCCCGAATCGTGATCAGCGCCACGGCCGAGGCGTGGCCGGACGTGGAACACCTTGCGGCAGCAGCAGGCGTCTCCGTGCGCGAGCTGGGCCGCGTCGGCGGCGACCGGTTGCGCCTCGGTCGCATCGACGTGGCGCTCGACGAGGCTCACCGAGCCTGGGACCAGGGCCTGGATACCGCACTCGCCGGACGCCAGTCGAACGGTTAAGATGCGGCAGGGAGGGAATCGGGGGTAACCCCGCTGGCATTTACGCGATCCAGTCCACGCGGGCCGACGCCGCCCAACACACCGGCGCCGGCAAGATTCCGAGTCCCGTCGCACCCTCTCCCGATCTACGAACCAGCGGCCCCCTTGGGCCTGCCGAACCTGCGCGAAGCCTGCGGCGTCGTGGCGGTCTATGGCCCCGACGCGGATGTCGCCGCCCTGGCCTACGTGGGGCTATACGCCGTCCAGCATCGGGGACAGGAGGGCGCCGGCATCACGCTGGGGAACGGCGAGGACCTCTACACCGTCAAGGACGAGGGTCTGGTCTCGCAGGTATTTCGCGGCGACATCCTGGCGGAAGCCCACGGACATCTCGCGATCGGGCACTGCCGCTACTCCACCAGTGGCTCGAACACCACGCAGAACATTCAGCCGGTGCTGCAAGCGACCGACGTGGGGCCGATATCCGTGGCCCACAACGGCAACATCGTCAACGCCTTGCACCTGCGGGACTCGAACGGCGAAGCGGGCTATCACACCACGGCCACGTCCGACACGGCGGTCATTGCGCAGGCGATTGCCGGCGCACCCGGCGCCAGCGTGTTCGAGCGGGTGTGCCATACCGTGCCACGGCTTCAGGGCTCGTTTTGCCTGGCCGTGGCCACCCCAAATGAAGTCATCGTCGCGCGCGACTCCATGGGCAACCGCCCGCTGTGTCTCGGCTCGATCGACGGCGCCTGGATCGTCACCTCGGAAACGTGCGCATTGGACGCGGTTGGCGCCCAGTTCGAACGGGAAATCGAGCCCGGCGAGGTCCTGGCCATCGGCGCCAACGGCCTGAAATCCCAGCACGCCACGCCGCCGCACCGTCACGCCCTCTGCGCCTTCGAGTACATCTATTTCACGCGGCCCGACTCGTCCCTCAGGGGCGAGTTGGTCCATTCCGTCCGTCGCGAGATGGGGCGCCGCCTGGCCCTGCAGAATCCCGTGGACGCGGACCTCGTAGTGGGCGTGCCGGACTCCGCCATCGCCGCCGCGACCGGCTATGCCGAGGCGAGCGGCCTGCCCTATGCCGACGGATTCCTGCGCAATCGCTATATCGGTCGCACGTTCATCGAGCCGTCTACCGAGCTGCGCAAGCTGTGGGTGCGGCTGAAGTACAACGCGCTGCCGAGCGTCACGCGCGGCAAGCGCGTGGTCATGGTCGACGACAGCATCGTGCGCGGCACGTCGCAGCACCAGCTGGTGGATCTGCTGCGTGACCGAGGCGGCGCGAGCGAGGTTCACGTGCGCATCACCGCCCCGCCGATCCGCTGGCCCTGCTTCCTCGGCATCGACATCCCCGATCCCGACGAGCTGATCGCACACGAGCGCCCGGTGGCCGACGTGTGCGGGGCCATCGGCGCCGACAGCCTTGACTACCTCAGCATCCCGAACCTGGTGGCCGCCACCCGCCAGGCCCACGGCGAGCTGTGCCTGGGTTGCTTTACGCGCGACTACCCCATCGACGTGCAGCTGGCGTTCGACAAGTTCGAGCTCGAGCGGCCAACCGAGCTGCAGACCGCGCCGGTGTTCCCCCGCCAGGCCGCGATGTTTCCGCTGGAGGAGACCGAGTCCGAGTCCACCGAGAACGGTGCATGAGCACCGCGCCGCGGTCGGTCTATGCGGACGCCGGCGTCGACCTCGACCACAACGACGCGCTGAAAGCCGCGCTGCGACAGGCTGTCGCCAGCACGTCGGACGATGCGTCGCTGCCCGGATTCGGCGCCTTTGCCGGCGGCCTGCGCTTGCCTTCGGGCATGCGAGACCCGGTGCTGCTGGCGAGCACGGACTCGCTGGGCACGAAGCTGCTGCTCGCGCTGGCGTGGGATCGTCCCGAGCTCGCCGGCGGCGACATCGTGCGGCATTGCATGAACGACCTGGCCGTGCAGAACGTGCGTCCGCTGGCGTTTCTGGACTACGTGGCAGCAGCGCATCTCGAGCGCGACGTGGTCACGCGATTGGTGCGCGGCATCGCCGACGCTTGCCGCGCCGAGGGCGTGACGCTCATCGGCGGCGAGTCGGCGCAGTTGCCCGACACCTATCGACCCGGCGCTTACGACCTCGCCGGTACGGTGGTCGGCGTCGCCGACCAGGCCGACCTGGCGGATTCCGCCAACATCCGCGAGGGAGACGTCTGCATTGGGCTGCCGGCGGCGGGTCCGCATACCAATGGCTACAGCCTGGTCCGGCGCGCCCTGGAGCGAGGGAACCCAACGGCGCCGCTCGGCGAGACCACCGTGATCGACGCCGCGCTCACACCCCACGAGTCCTACGTGGAGCCGCTGCTCCGAGCTTTTCGGGTTCCGGGCGTGCATGCGGCGGCCCACATCACCGGCGGCGGGCTCATTGACAACCTGCCGCGTGTACTTCCAGAGGGCCTTGCGGCGCGGCTGTCGCCCGCGGCGTGGGCGATTCCGCCGCTGTACCCATGGATCGAGGAGACCGCCGCGGTCACCCGCGAGGAGATGTATCGGGTCTTCAACATGGGCGTCGGCGTCGTCATCGTGTGCCGGCCCGATGCCGGCGCAACCCTGCTGGCCAAGCTACCCGGCGCGTTCGTGGCCGGATCGGTAGCGCCGCGCGACGGCGCGGCGGTGGAGCTTATCGACGCGTGAGCGCGCCGGAGGCCGCTTGATGCGGCTCGGCATCATGGCCTCGGGCCGCGGGTCCAACGCGCGCGCGATCCTCGCGGCCGTTCGGGATGGCCGGCTGCGCGCGGACGTGCCGGTGCTGGTGTGCAACCGCGCGGATGCCGGGGTTCTGGACGTGGCGCGGGAGTTCGACGTGCCCGCTCACGTCGTCGTCCGCAGCGACTTCCCGACGCGCACCGCACAACAGCGTCAAATGCTGGAGGTCCTGCAAGACGCGCGGGTCGACACCGTCGCGCTCGCCGGGTTCAGCGCGATTTTTCGTCCGTTTTTCCTGGAAGCGTTCTCCAACCGGATCTTGAACATCCACCCGTCGCTGCTCCCGGCGTTCGGCGGGACGATGGCGCCCAAGCCGCAAGCCGACGCCCTGGCCGCGGGAGTCAAGCTCGCGGGCTGCACCGTGCACCTGGTGACGGAAGACCTGGACAGCGGGCCGATCGTGGCGCAGGCGGCCGTCTGCGTGCATCCTGACGACACGGTGGACACGCTTGCGGCGCGCATCCTGGAGCAAGAGCACCGCATCTTTCCCGAAGCGCTGCAATGGTTTGCCGATGGACGCGTGAGCGTGGTTGACGGCATTGCGCGCGTGGCTCCGGCGGTGACCGCATGAGCGCGCCCCGGGCCTTGCTGGCGGTTGCCGACAAACGCGGCATCGAGCGCCTGGGCGCGGGTCTGCACGCCCTTGGCTGGGAGATCGTGGCCTCGTCCGGCACCGCCCAAGCGCTGCGGGATGCGGGCGTGCCGGTGCTGTCGATCGACGAGGTGACCGGCTGGCCGGAGATGTTCGACGGACGGGTGAAGACGCTGCACCCGGCAATTCACGCCGGCCTGCTGGCGAGACGGAACCTCGAAAGCGACCGGGAGCAGCTGGCCGAGCATGGCCTGGCGCCCATCGATCTCGTGGCCGTGAACCTCTACCCCTTCGCGGCGACGCTCGCGCGGTCGGACGACCACGAGGAGCTCGTCGAGAACATCGACATCGGCGGGCCGGCCATGATTCGCGCCGCCGCCAAGAACCACGACAGCGTGTGGACCGTCACCGACCCGGACGACTACGACCGCGTCCTGGCCGCCATCGAGGCCGGCGCGGACGGAACTGATCTGCGACGCGAGCTGGCGGCCAAGGCCTTCGCGCTCACGGCCTTCTACGACGCGCACGTGGCCGGGTACTTTCAGGCGGAGGCCGACGACGACTTCCCGCACCGACTCACCGTGCCGCTGCAGAAGGTCCAGGACCTCCGCTACGGCGAGAATCCCCATCAGCGCGGGGCGTTCTATGCGGCGGGCGATCCGGAGCTCGGCCACGGCGCGCTCGCGGGCATCGACCAACTGCACGGCATGGAGCTCTCCTACGTCAACATCCTCGACCTGCAGGCCGCCTGGGCCGCGGCGAACGACCATGACGAGCCGGCCGTCGCCATTGTCAAGCACACGAATCCCTGCGGCCTTGCGGTGCGGGACTCGTTGCGCGAGGCCTATGTGAGCGCCCACGCCGGCGATCCGCTTTCAGCCTTCGGCGGGATCGTGGGATTCAACCGCGAGGTCGACATCGAGACCGTCGCGGCGATGAAGAGCCACTTCTATCACGTGGTCGTGGCGCCCGGGTACGCCGACGACGCGCTGCGACGCCTGCGCCGGCGCAAGAACCTGCGGATCATTCGCTGGCCCGAGCCGACCGCCAGGCGCCCGCTGCGTTTCGAGTCCGCCCAGGTGTGGGGCCTCGACCGCGGCTACCTGGTCCAGGACCCCGACCGAAGCCCCGTAAAAGACCTCGAAATGCGGTCGGTGTCAGCCGTGCCTGCAACGAACGCGGACATGGCGGAGCTGCGCTTCGGGATGCGCGTCATCCGCCACGTGAAGTCCAACGCCGTGGTGCTCGTCAAGGACGGGATGCTCGTCGGCGTGGGCGTCGGCCAGATGAATCGCGTGGACGCGGTGCGTCATGCCGTTACGCATGCCGGCGCCGAGGCCGCGGGCAGCTACCTCGTCTCCGATGCCTTCTTTCCCAAGACGGACGGCCCCGAGGAGGCGCTGGCCGCAGGCGTGCGGGCGATCGCGGCGCCCTCGGGATCGATCGAGGACGACGCCGTGGTGGCAGCCGTCGACGCTCACGGCGGCGTGCTGGTGTTCGTGGGCGAACGACACTTCAAGCATTGAGCGCCGCTGACTCGCGCCCGCCGCGCGTGCTGATGCTCGCCGCCGAGTGCACGCCCTACGCCTGGACCGGCGGCCTTGGCGACGTGGTCGGGTCGTTGCCAACCGCCCTGCGCAACCTGGGCGCCGACGTGCGAGTCGCGCTGCCACACTACGGGTCGATCGATCCCGCGGTGCATCCAATCACCACGAGCAACGCCGCATTGAAGGTTTCCATGAACGGAGCCGTCGAGCAGGGCAAGGTCGGGCAGGTGGCGCAGAGCCAGTTCCCGCTGTACCTGATCGGCAGCGACGACTACTTCGCAAACCGATCCGACCTCTACGGCTACCCCGACGACGGCCATCGGTTCGTGTTCTTTTCGCGCGGCGCGCTGGAGGCAGCGCGGGCACTGGAATGGCAGCCGGAAGTGGTCCACTGCCACGACTGGCATTCCGGACTGGTTCCCAACTGGATTCACGCCGCGCGGTCAAGTGGGGCGCACGCCAACGGCCCCGCGACCGTGCTGACGATCCACAACCTGGCGTACCAGGGGCACTTCGGCGAAGAGCTGCTGCACGCGGCAGGGCTTGCGGACGGCGAGTTTCCGGAACACGCGACGGATCCTGAGCTCACGCCGCGGGTGAACTTTCTCGCGCGCGGGATTCGCTTTGCCGACGCCGTCAATACCGTCAGCGCCACCTACGCTCGGGAGATCTTGACGCCGGCTTACGGGGAGCGACTGGACGCGCTGCTCCGTGAGCGCCAGGACGGCGTCACGGGCATCGTCAACGGCATCGACACGGTCACCTTCGACCCCGCCGCCGATCCGCATCTGGCGGCGAACTTCAGCCTGCGAGACATGACGCCTCGGGCTCGGAACAAGGCCGCGTTGCAGCGCGAGCTCGGACTGCCCGAGGATCCCGACACGCCCCTGCTCGGCATGGTGTCGCGACTGGCCGATCACAAGGGGCTGGATCTGCTGGCGCCGGTCGTGCCGCACCTAGTCGAGCGCGGGGCGCAGTTGGCCGTGCTGGGCACCGGCGATCCACGCCACCACGAGCTGCTCGCCAACGCGGCGCGGGAGCATCCGCGCCACATCGCGATTGCCCTGCGCTTCGACCCGCCGCTGGCGCAACGGATCTACGGCGGGTCGGACATGTTCCTCATGCCGTCGCGCCACGAGCCGTGCGGCTTGGGCCAGCTCATCGCCATGCGCTATGGCAACGTGCCGGTCGTGCGCGCTACGGGCGGGCTCGCGGACACCGTGGCGGACTTCGACGCGCGAACCCAGGACGGCACCGGGTTCGTGTTTCATCGCTACGACCCCATCGACTTCTTCGGGGCCATCGCGCGTGGGCTGGAAACCTATCGCTACCCGGACGCTTGGCGGGCGCTCATGCGCCAGGGCATGTCGCGCGATTCCTCGTGGGACGCCGCCGCGCGCAACTATCTCGATCTGTACAGCCGCGCGCTCGACAGCCGGCGGCCCGCCCGAGACGCCTAGGCCAGCGCCAAACCGGGCTCACGTTCAAGTGGATGGGCGACAATCTCGCTGCGCGCCACCCGACCCTTCCCGGCAAACAATGAATCGCGAACATCTATCGATACGTTTCAGCCGCGACCTGCTGTATGCTCACTAGCCCACAGCCCATCGCCCAGAACGAGCAGCCAACCGGCATGACCTCGGATCACTTTGGATACACGTCGTGCTCACCAACCAAATAGCCGTCAGTCTTCCGGGAGCCAATATGCCGCTCCTCAGACTGCGGCAGCACCCCAACCCTGACTCCCACCTGCCCATATGACCGCAATTCAAAGCCCGCCACTCCGCTCACCTAAGCATGCCGAGTCGTCGATTCACCAACTATTGGACTCAGAAGTCTTGGCCACACCCTGCTTCATTTACCACGAAGGAACCATACACAGAATCTTAGACCGCCTTACTGCCATTCAGGCGAAGGCTGACATAAACTTGCTTTACACCCTCAAGCCCTTCGCATTCCTCGACTTCCTTCAACTGATCTCCACCGAACTCTCAGGGTTCGCAGTTAGTTCGTTGTTCGAGGCTCGTCTGGCACACGAAGCAATTGGCAAAGACCATACACTACACTTCACTTCCCCTGGCATGCGGCCGACTGAGATATCCGACCTCACAGAGTCCTGTGACTACATATCATTCAACTCCTTATCTCAATGGACTAGATTCTCATCCACATCAAGTCAGAACTCGAGCTGTGGATTAAGGATCAATCCTGAATTCAGTCTCGTCTCCGATTCCCGGTACGACCCATGTCAACGGCATTCGAAGCTCGGCGTTCCCATTGCTGACGCAGTTCGGGCGATCGAACAGTCCCCGGATGAATTCTCGGTGCTTAAGGGAATTCACTTTCATACAAATTGCGACTCCTCCGACTTTACCGGGATCCTTGAGACAGCACATATCATTGACTCTCACCTGAGCGAGACTATGTCATCTCTCGAATGGATTAACCTTGGTGGTGGCTATATTTTTGAGGACGGGCAAAGTTATTCAGGACTGCTCGATGCCGCCGATCTGTTCACATCGAAGTATAATCTAGATGTCTTTATCGAACCGGGGGCCGCGCTGATCCGAGAGGCCGGATTCATCGTTTCGTCAGTTCTGGACGTCTTCGACAGCGGCGGGAAGACTATTGCTGTGCTAGATACGACGGTCAACCACATGCCAGAAGTCTTCGAATACAGATTTGAACCGGACATAGCAAACCATGACAATGAAGCAATTCACAGCTATATTCTTGCTGGATCAAGCTGCTTGGCAGGAGACGTCTTTGGCGAGTACTCATTCAACAGACGGCTAGTACCTGGTGATCATGTCATATTTGAGAACATGGGTGCGTACACGCTTGCGAAGGCGCATATGTTCAACGGCATCGACCTGCCGTCAATCTACTCCCTGACGGCAAATGGTGAATTGGTTCTCAAGCGACAGTTCGGACAGTTGGCGTTTGCGGACCGCTGGAGGGGCAGGATCCATGCATTTGTATGAGTCCGAACTACAAATCCCTGCCGCTTCGGAGCATCGCGGTATGCTCGCGCACATTTCGAAGCTAGTTGGCTCGCATATGCAGAGCGAGCAAGCGATACCCATTCGCCTGGTGGTGACTGCCTCGGACGACAATTCGTATCACTGCGAGGTCGGTGCGATTTCGGGAGACCTGCCGGCAGGTAGCAAATCCCCAGATTCCATCTTTCGATTCATTCGGCGTCGGCTTTCCTCGTCTAACCAGTTCAACGTCGTCCACCTAGTGCCCACAGGGATCGGTGCAGAGGTCGGTGGCCACGCTGGCGACGCCTCTCCCACTGCCACACTTCTCGCATCCGTCTGCGACACGCTCATCACGCACCCAAACGTTCTGAATGCCTCCGACATCATCGACATCCCGGACAACGCGCTCTATGTGGAAGGAAGCGTAATCTGCCGACTCCTGATGGGGACCGCTGGTCTACACGGGACTCGCGCAAATCGGATCCTCGTACTCATGGACTCTCACGATGAACCCGTTTTCAACAACGCAGTTGTGAATTCAGTGAGCGGTGCACGGTCCACGTACGGACTGCGCGCAGAGGTGGTTGAACTGGATCCGCCGATGCAGATGGCGTGGCGCGAGGCGTCCTCAGGCCGAGCCGCCGGTAAAGTTGATCAACTGGAACCGCTTTTCCAAGCCATCCAGCGAAACGCAGAAAAGTTCGATGCAGTCGCGATTACGTCAGTAATTGACGTACCCCAAAACTTCCATGACGACTATTTCCGGCTCGAGGGTGGGATGATCAACCCTTGGGGCGGAGTCGAAGCCCTCCTAACGCATGCAACATCAGTCCTTTACGACATTCCATCAGCGCATTCCCCAATGTTCGAATCCCTCGAGATTGCGAATTCCAACCCGGGCGTCGTAGACCCGCGAATGGCCGCTGAAGCCGTTTCCCTGACCTTCCTTCAGTCCATACTCAAGGGTCTCCAAAGGAGTCCGAGCATCGTGACCGATTTAGACCTCATGCGCCGAGGCAGCGTCTTGACGATAGAGGATATCTCCTGTCTCGTCATCCCAGCTGGGTGCCTCGGCCTACCCACTTTGGCGGCCTTGGAGCAGGGGGTCCCGGTCATTGCCGTCCGGGAGAATCGCAACCTCATGCGCAATGATCTCGAAACCCTCCCCTGGCAAGACGGTCAATTCTTTACGGTCGAGAACTATTGGGAAGCTGCCGGACTCATCGCCGCATTGCAATCTGGCATAGCTCCCGAATCCGTGCGACGGCCGTTCCGGCGGACCATCGTATCTGCGAGTTCGACCCATACTTTAGGGGACACCCCCGCATCCGTGCTTCCTGACCGAACCCTAACGAACCCCTAGTGGAGAGACAGCATTGAAGAGCCCCACCAGCGGCACTTCTAGCGACCGCCCGCCGTGGCAGCGACGCGAGAGATACGGGCTCTATGTACTAGCTCTCATTTTCATAATTCTTGGCATTGGCCTAGTCATTGCGGGCCTCTGGGTCGAATGCATAAGTTATAACTCGACTGACTGCTTGGATGATTGGTGGGCCAAATCGCTATCCGAAATCGGTATCGCGGCACTGATCGCAGGATTCCTCTTAGGCGGCTCTGAGTGGTATTTGAAGGAGACTCTATTCTCCGAAATTGAAACAAAGATCTCAAATACATTAGATTCTTTTCGAGTGTCAGCTTTTGACCTGCAACGCTTTGGTCAACTTCCGCCGCCTCTACAAGTTAGGCTTCGTGATCGAATCCTGGGCGCACCTGTCATACAGACTGATCTCGCTTACAAATACGAGCTTTCACCAGTTCAAATTGGTGACGATAAAGCCTATAAGGCAGTCGTTTCATCTCGCTCGACGTTTGCCAATCTTTCGGACACACAACAGCGATTCACCGTCAAAGAATCACTGCCAGCATCATCATTTGACACGAAGCAAAGCGACGAGGGATTCCAGGCGGTGACAAGTGAAATAGACGGCAAGGGGGAGTTTCCGTCCGAGCTTGTCCATCAGGCAATCATGAGTTGCAGTTCCAGCAAAGGCGCGGGAACTACGCTATTCGAGCGAGAGGCCACACTAGACCCTGGTTCCAAGCTGCAAATCGAGTTTAGGGGGGCTGCATACCTTCGGCCGGAGGAGTGGATTCCGCTTGAAGCATTTCTCCCTACTATCAATATGATCTGTGTAACGTCTGGCGCTGACCTCACATTCAACGGCCAACCAGGTGATGCTCTGAACGACATCTGGGAAGTTACCAAAGAGGATTCCGGAGAATATCGCTGGGAAATCAGAGGCGCCGTCTTGCCTGGGCAAGGCTTCGATATCTGGTTTGAAGAGGAAGAGTAAAATATAGATCAGGCAAAAATTGGCGGGATTCCCATCGCCAGGGGGATTTCTCTTGCGTCTTACGCTTAGGACTATGTCCTCAGTGCATTCGCTCCCAAGGAAAGCTGATACTCAAGTCAGTCCACCGGGTGTGGCTTCTAGGTGTGCATGCACACCGCTCATCAGCGGCCTGCCCAACTGACTTTCGGACGACTGTATGGAGAGAGTCCTGTGAGCAACAAAATTCGCTTGCAGCCGCCGAGACCCGGACCACGTACGTCTCCCTCGCACGTACTCGTGGGGCACGTCACTGGCTGAAGGTCAACTGACATAAGACTTGACTCGCGGCGATACGTGAGTATCACAGACCATATAGGCTGCCTAAATCAGCGCCAATCCCGGTTCGGGTTCGAGCGGGCCGGTCGCAACTTCGCCGCGCGCCAGCCGCCAGGTTCCGGCGACCGCGATCATGCTGGCGTTGTCCACGCAGTGCTTGAGCGCCGGTACGTGGACGGGAACCGGCGAAGCGGCAGTCAACGCCGCACGCAGGCGCGCATTGGCCGCCACGCCGCCCGTGAGCGTGATCGCGGCGGCGCGCATTTGCCTGGCCGCCCGCACAGTCTTGGCCACAAGGACGTCGACCACGGACACCTCGAACGCGTGAGCCACGTCCGCCACGAACTCGGCATCATCGATGCCGGTCGCGCCGCTATCCGCCGCACCAATCCGCGCCGCCTCGACCGGTCCCAACTCGTCGTGGACCAACCGCCGCACGGCAGTCTTGAGTCCGCTGAAGCTGAAGTCGCTGCTGCCCGGCAGCCAGGCGCGCGGCAGCTCGAAGGGGGACCCGTCGCGCCCCGCCGCGGCCCGCTGGATGGCCGGGCCGCCCGGATAGGACAAGCCCAGCATTCGCGCCACCTTGTCGAACGCCTCGCCGGCGGCATCGTCGCGCGTGCGGCCAATAACCCGGTATTCGCCAGGCGCGGCGCCGTAGACAAGCTCGGTGTGACCGCCGGACACGATCAGGGCCATCAGCGGAAACTCCGGCGGTTCGCCATCGTTGAGCCACGGCGACGCGAAGTGTCCTTCCAGGTGGTTCACAGGTACGAGCGGGCGATCCAAGGCATAGGCCAGGCCCTGCGCGAACCCCAGCCCCACCAGCAACGAGCCGGGGAGTCCGGGGCCCTGCGTGACGGCCAGCGCGTCTAGCTCCGCCGCGTCGATCGCCGCTTCCGACAAGCACGCGTGCCACACGGCGTCGATGGCCTCGACGTGGATGCGGGCGGCGGCTTCCGGCACGATGCCGCCCATCGCGGCGTGCGGCTCAATTTGGGTTTGGCTCTTGAGCGCCAACTCCTCGCATTCCGCCCGCACCACCGCCACCGAGGTGTCGTCGCAGGATGTCTCGATGGCCGCGATCAGCGACCCGTCGGGAATCGTCACAGGCGCGCCGCCCAACTGAGGCGCTCGGCGAGATCGCGCTCATTGCGCGTGAGGCGCGCATGGAAGTCCGGCCCGTGGATGGGTTCGCTCCACATGATCAGCGCGTCTTCCCGGTCGTCGCTGTAGTAGCGCGGTCGCACCCCATGGTCCACGAAGCCGTATTTGCGATAGAGATTCTGCGCCCCCCGGTTGCTCATGCGCACCTCGAGGGTGATGCGCGTGGCGCCGCGCAGCCGGCTGAGCTTGGCCATCTCGATGATCAGCGCCTCGGCGAACCCGCGCCGGCGATATTCGGGATCGACCGCGATGGTCGTGATGTGCGATTCGTCGATCATGAGCCACATCCCACCGAACGCGACGATGTCGTTGCCCGGCGCCGGGGCGCGCGGCCATAGGTTGAACGGGAATCGTCGCGGCGGGGGTGGCGGCGGCGGCTCCACGCCGGGGCGGCGCGCCACGAAATACCACGCCCGCTGGTTGTTCATGATTTCCCGTCGGTACGAGTCGCGCGGCCAGGGCACAGAGAACGACGCCCTTTCGATCCGGCGCACCTGCGGCAAGTCATCGAGCTGCATCGGCTCGATCACGATCTCCGGACCGTCGTCGCGACCGTCAGCCATGGCCGGCCGTGGGGACGTAGATGGGTCGGGCCACGGTCACGCCAATCGTCGACGGATCGCGCTCGCCAGCCACGCGGCCGAGGGCATGTGCGACCTCAACCGGCCGGATGCGCCGCAGCCGCAATCCGGCAGCGACAATTCCTTCCGCCGTGTCGTCGTCGACATCGCCGGCCACGGTCACGCCCGAACCAAGCTGCACCGCAAGCTCGGGCGGGCCGATGGCGGGGCCTACGGGCGCGGCCCGCCCACTGGTCCAGCAGTAGAGGCGGCCACGGCCGGCGGGAATGACGATCGGTCCGGCGTGGCCGCCGGCCGCACCGGCCACTGCGGCGGCCGACCGCACGCCGACGAACGGCACGCCCAGCCCGGTCGCCAGGCCCTTTGCGAACGCCACGCCGGCGCGCAGCCGCGCATAGCGTCCCGGCCCCATCGCCGCGGCGACCGTGCGCAGGTGCTCGCGCCATGCCGGCACGGAGGGCCTTATGCCGGCGTGCACGGCGCGCAGCCCGTTGACGAGCGGCGTCTGCGCGGAATCGCCCTGCCACGCCGCCAGCACCTCGTCGCCGTGCAGCAGCGCCATGGCGGGTGCGGAGCCTGTGGTATCCATCGCAAGTACCATCGTCATCGCGCCGCCATCCGTGCGTCCACGGCCGCGAGGAGTTCCCGACTGCGAGGTCCGCCGGCTGAGAGCGTGATCGTCCGCCGGTTCGTCGACTCCGCCTGGATCGCCACGAGCAAGCAGTCCTCGGGCATGCGCTCACCAGCTCGTTCGGACCACTCGACCGCCGTGACCGCCGGTTCGTCGAGCAGGTCCTCCCAGTCGATCGAATCCAGGTCGAGCGCGCCCGCCAGGCGGTAGAGATCAACATGCTGCAGCCGCAACCGGCCCGACCCATAGACCGACACGAGCACATAGGTCGGCGACGTCACACCCTCCGCGACGCCAAGCCCCTGGGCAATGCCCTGGGCGACCACGGTTTTGCCCGCGCCCAGCTCGCCCTGGAGCGCGATGAGGTCTCCCGGCCGCGCGGACCGACCAATGGCGACGCCGACGGCTCGCGTAGCGTCCGGCCCGTCGGAGGCGATTTGGGTTTGGGCAACCGTAGGGAACGTCAATGCACGCTCCACGAGAGGCGGCGGCGATGAGCCTGCACGTCGCCATGATCGCGCCGACGGGATTCTTCGCGGACTACGGGTGTCACGTGCGGATCCTGGAGGAAGCCCACGCGCTGCAAGCGTTGGGCCACGCCGTCACAATTTTTACCTATCCGACCGGCGCCACGCCGGACGGACTGCGCGTGGTGCGCCTGCCGGCGTTTCGCCGTCAATCGGGCGCGCACGTCGGCTCGCACCGGCGCAAGCTGCTGCTGGACCCGCTGCTGGCTGGTCTGGTCCTCGCTCGCGGTCTGCGCCAACCCATTGACGTGGTGCACGGCCATCTGCACGAAGGCGCCGCGATTGGCTGGCCGCTGGCGCGCGCTCGCCGGGTGCCGCTGATCCTGGACTACCAGGGAAGTCTGACCAGCGAGATGGTCGACCATCGGTTCCTCTCGCCGGACGGTCCCGGACTGCAGATCTTCGGCGTGGTCGAGCGTGTGATCGAGGCCGCGGCCGACTGCATCGTCACGAGCTCGGCGTTTGCCCGGGACCAGCTTGCCGCGCGCAAGTCGTGGTCGGCGGAGCGGATTCTCAGCGTTCCCGACGGCGTTGACGTGGGGCGGTTTCGCCCGCGAGCGCCGGAAGATACCCCCGAGCTGGCCTCGCTGCGACTCCGGCTCGGCATTCCGCCGAACCGGCTGGTGGTCGGCTATCTCGGCCTGCTCGCGGAATACCAGGGGACCGGCGACCTCATCCGCGCCGCGCGCCTGGTGGTGGACGCCGAGCCGGGGACGCACTTCCTGATCATGGGATACCCCAATGCCGCCGAATACGAGCACGCCGCCAGGCAGGCGGGCCTGGCCGAGCACGCGACGTTCACGGGCCGAATTCCTTATGCGCAAGCGCCGGCGTATCTGCGGCTTTGCGACCTGGCGGTGGCGCCCAAGCGGTCGGAAACCGAGGGCAACGGCAAGGTGCTCAACTACATGGCCACCGGCCTGCCGACCGTGGCCTACGCGCGCGGAGTGGCCGCCGAATTTCTCGGTCCCGCCGCCCGGCTCGCCGAGCGAGGATCCGTGCCGGCGCTCGCCAGTGAGATTCTGCGCCTGGTGCGAGACGCCAGATCGCGCCGGACCTACGGGGAGAACCTACGGGCGCGCGCTGAGCAAGAGTTCTCCTGGCAGCGACAGGTCGGAAAGATTCTCGACGTGTACGCGTCCGTCGGCGCAGAAGCGCGGCGCGACTGATTGCTACCGTAACTCTGACGCCCGCCACACGTCGGAGGGTCGCATAGAGCCTGGGTTGGCGATCGGACTGGCGGCCGGTTGCGCCTTCGTCATTGCCGCGGGGGGCTCGGTCGCGCTCCGGCGTTTCTGGCCGCACTTTCGCTCGGCGGAGGTCAAGCGCGGGGCGCATCAGATCGCCGCGCCGCTCGGCGTGTCCGGCAAGCTGCCGCTGGTGGGCGGCGTTGCCGCCGTCGCCGCCGCCGTCATCGCCGCAGCTCTATTGTCCGCCGGTCCGGCCGCCTCCAGCGCCTGGTGGGTGCTGGTCGTCGCAGCCGGGTTCTTTCTCTTCGGGCTCGCCGACGACCTGCGCAAGACGCGCGTCGGGCGCGGCGTGCCCGAGGGCGCCTACCTGGTCATCGCTCTGATACTCAGCGTCGGCGCGACGGCGCTATTGGTGGGACCCGGCGCCCACGCATCCGGCTCGACATCGCCCTACGCAATGGCGCATTGGCTCGGCCCGGGGGCACACGTACCGCTGAGCGCCTGGTATGTCGCGCTCATCCTTGGAACCACGTTGGCGACCAGCTTCAGCGACGGCATGGACGGTCTTACGCCGGGCACCGTGACCATCGCGACGGCAGGCGCCGCGCTGGTGGCCGGGCTCGCCGCCGGGGTCAGCCACGCCGGCTGGCCGCTCAGCGTGGCGGCCATTGCCGCCGGGCTCCTGGTGTGGAATCTGCCGTCGGAGTGGTCGCCGGCCAATCGCGGCGCCAAACGTCGCGCGAGCATCTACATCGGCGACAGCGGAGCCCTGATGCTGGGAGCGGCCTCGGCGGCGGCGGCGATCGTGGCGGGCGTCGATCTGCTGTGGCCGGTGATCGCGGCGCCGCTGCTGCTGGAAGGCCTCTCGTCGCTGCTGCAAGCCAAGATCCTGGTGCCGCTGTACCGGCGCTGGCGCGATCCCCGGCTCCCGGACGGCTCGCCGGTTCCGCATCAGCAATTCCCTCTGCCGCTACTAGCGTCTCCGCTGCACTACCACTGGGAGATCGTCGGCCTGAATCGGCAAAAGATCGTGCTGGGCTTTTGGGCCGGCACCGCCGCCACTGCGGGCCTGTGCGTCATCGCAGCCACGATGCTCGATTCGGCGTGGGCAGCGCTGGCGATAGCCCTCGCCGCGGCGGTGGGCGCGGCGTTCTGGGGCGCGGCCACGTGGACCCGACCGGCATTCGTGACTGCGGACGGCGACTTCTTGCTGCTGTTTCACGGCCGGCCCATCCGGTTGCTCGGATGGCTGCTGGCGCGGCAGCGACGCGTCGTCGGCGACTCGAATGCAGCCAAGGCAGCCGCAGACCGGGGCCTTCTTGACCGGCCCATGAATGCCCACGTGCTCGACGCGACTCTCGAAGAGTTGCTGGCCAATGTGAAACGGCCGGCGACGTGAGCACATCGGGCGCGAGCGGGGACCTGCGCGCCGGCGTGAGCGCCATCCTGGCGGCGAGCGGAGACGTTGGCCCGTGGACGTGGCACGCCGTTGCCGCCGACGCGCGGCATGAAATCTGGCGACTTCACTCGGGTCCGGCGTCATTGATCGTGAAGGTGTACCTGCCGGCTGCCGACCGCTACTACCACCACCGCTGGCGACGCGAGGAGCGGGCGCTGGACTTGCTCAGCCGCCAGGCGCCCGGATTGGCCCCGGAGCCGTACGGCGCCATGCTCGCCACAGACGCCTTCGCCGCCGTGGTCATGGAGGACCTGGGAACTCATTCCCTGGCCGACCGGCTCGAATCCGCGAACGCCAGCGAGCGCGCCGGCCTGCTGGATTGCGCCGTCGACGCGTTGGCCGCGTTCCGCGAGGTCGCATCGCGCCACCAGGGCATGCTCCGGGCACTGGCGTACCAGAGCGATCTGGACCGCATCACGCGCGACACGTTGCAGCGACGCCTGGCCATCGCCGCGGCCCGGCTCGGCGATCCATCGACCGCCCCGGAGCCGGATGCTGCACCCCGGGCGTTGGCGCCCGATCTTCCCTGGCGGGACCTCGAGGCGGGCATCGTCAAACCGCTCATCCGCGCGCCGCGGCGAGTGGTGCACAACGGGTTCTCGCCGCTCAACCTGATGCCGCGCCCCGGCGGACGGCTGGCCGTCATCGACTGGGAAACTCTGGCGGTGGCCGCCCCCGCACTGGATGCGGCCGACCTGCTGACGTTTCCGAATTTCGGGCTCTCCGCGGACGCCATGGAGGACCGGGCGGCCCGGCTCGCCGGCGAGTCCGACTCCGCCGGATCAATCCAGGTGTTTTGGGCCGCCGCCGCCGAGCGCGGCTTGACCTACGCCGCCACCGCCGCCGTGCGCGAGCGCCGCGGGCAGGCAGAGTCGCAATCCGGTCGGGCGGCGACATACGCCGCGCGTCGTCGGTGGTATCTCCGCGTGTTCGACGAGGCCGTCGAACGTCTCGACCTGGACGCCGGCGCGCGGCGTCGGATCCGCGACGCGGTGCCGGGGATCGACGGCTGATGTTCACGCTGGCCGACGTGGCCGTGGCTGCCGACCAGCCACCGCCTCCCGGCGCGGATGAACTCACCATGTCCGCCGCGCATTTCGACAGCCGCCGCATCCAACCGGGCATGTTGTTCGTGGCGCTTCCCGGAGCGCGCGTAGACGGCCACGACTTCATCGGCGACGCATTCGCCGGCGGCGCGGCGGCGGTGCTGTGCGCCCGGCCCGACTCGGATCAGCCCGTCGAGCGCCAGGTCGTTGCCGCGGAGCCGCAGGCCGCGTTCGAACGACTGGCCGGCGCGCTGCGCTCGCGCTCGTCGGCGACGTTCGTCGGCGTCACGGGCAGCAACGGCAAGACAACTACCAAAGAAGCCTTAGCCGCCGCCCTGGGCGCCGCCGGCCCCACGCTTTCCACCGAACGCAGCGAGAACGCCGAGGTGGGCGTGCCGACCACCCTGTCGCGGTTGACGCCCGCGCACCGCTACGCGGTCGTCGAGATCGGCGCGCAGGTCGTGGGAGAGATCAACCACTACTGCAGCTATGCCAAGCCTCACCTCGGCGTCATCACGTCCATCGCCGGGGCACACCTGGGGCTGTTTGGCTCGATGGAGGCCATCGCCACGGCCAAGGGGGAGCTCTTCGAAGCCCTTCCAGAGAGTGGACCGGCCATCGTGAACGCCGACGATCCCTGGTCCGAGACGCTGCGCCGTCGCGCGCTCGGCCCGGTGGTGTCGTTCGGCCGGTCGGATGCGGCGGACGTGCGGGTGAGCGCCACGCTGCTTATCGATCCACCGGGAACCCGCGTGCGCATCGAGTCCGGGAGCTTCAGCGACGCCATCGACGTGGCGGGCACGGCGGGCGCCATCGATCTCGCCTTCGGCGCGGCAGTCGCGACCGCTCAGGCGCTGGGCATAGACCCGGCCACGGCCTGTAACGGCCTGCGCGACTTTCGACCCGCGCCGCACCGCCTCCGGCTCCAGGCGCTGCCGGGCGGCGGCCTGCTGCTCGACGACACCTACAACGCAAACGCCGCCTCGATGAAGGTCGCCCTGGACACGCTTCACGCGGTGTCGGTCCCGGGCCGCCGCATCGCCGTGCTGGGCGACATGTTCGAGTTGGGCAGCTTTGCCCCGGCAGCCCATCGGCAGGTGGGACGGGATGCCGCCGGCGCCGATCGGTTGCTCTGTGTCGGCGCGCTGGCCGCCCAGATTGCCGCGGGCGCTCGCGCGGCGGGTCTGCAAGCGGTAGACCTGATTCCCGCGGATACCGACGACTCCGCATCGATCTCGAGTGCCGTGGACGCGGCGGCCGCATGGCTTCGCGAGGAGCTAGCAGCCGGCGACGCAGTGCTGCTCAAAGCCAGCAACGGCATGGGCTTCGCCCGCCTGGCGGCGGCGGTAACGGAAGCGCCGCAGCTCGACGCCGGCTAAGTCAGCCCCCGGCGCGCCTGGCCTTGCGCGCTTCCTCGCGAGCCTGCTCGGCGCGGTAGTTGGTGATCCAGTTCATCGAATACTCATCACGACCACGGATCAGGTTGGCGGCCAACACCGCGTGCCTGATCTCCTTGTGGGTCATGTCCAGGATCGCCGCCGTCAGTCCGGCCTCCATGGCCGTCAGCAGGGTCGCCGCGTTGAGCGAGCGTCTGGCCGGCAACCCAAACGAGACATTGCTCAGCCCGATGGACATGTTCAGGTCGTCCTCCCGGTGCAGCGTGCGAATGGCGCCCAGCAGACCCGGCCCAAACACGTCGTTGGCCCCCACCGGCAGGCACACCGGATCAATGACGATCCGGTCGGCGGAAATGCCGTGCTCGGCGGCGGTCGCCACCAGCGCGCGCGCGTTTTCCACCCGTTCCTCGGACGTCTCCGGCATGGCGGCGCCGCCCTTGGTGCACATACCAATCATGCAGGCATCGTGCTCGGCAATCGCCGGCATCAATTCCTGCATGTAGTCCGCCTCGAACGGGACGGAATTCACCAGCGGCCGCCCCCGCGCGACGTCGAGCCCGGCCAGCAGCACGTCAATGGTGTACGAGTCGATCGATACGGGCACGTCAACCACGTCCTGCACCGCGCGCACGGCGTCGCGCATCTTGCGCTTCTCGATCTCGTGGTGCGGATCGCCCGTGTTGACGTCGATCACCGTGGCGCCGGCCGCGACCTGCCGCGTGGCGTCACGCTGGACATAGGTCCAGTTGCCCTCGTCGTAGGCGCGTTGGAGTCGCGGCTTGTTGGTGGGGTTGAGGCGCTCGCCGATGGGCACGAAGGCCTCATCCGCGCTGATCACCACTTCTAGGCCATCACGGCCACGGAGCACCGTCCGCACGGAACCTCGACTTACGACGTAGGCGCGGCGCCCTGGCATGAGGCGCGCGCATAGGAGTGGTTGAGGATACGAACGGCGCGGCGGCCTGGCAACGCGCCCACGACGCCACGAGCGGGCTCGTGCAGTTTCGTCATTCCCGCGGAGGCGGGAATCCAGCGTCCGGACGATAGATCGCGTCGGCCATGGCCAGCGCCCGCCGGGTGGCCGGCACGTCGTGCACCCGCACCATATCCGCGCCATTGGCCACCGCGATGACGGCGGCCGCCAGCGAGCCTTCCAGCCGTTGATCGGCGGGCAATCCCAACACGAATCCAACGAACGACTTTCGCGACACGCCCACCATGAGCGGCGCCCCGAGCGACTTCAATGCCGACATCTCGCGGAGCAGGACCAGGTTTTGCTCGGGCGACTTGCCGAAGCCAAAGCCGGGGTCAAAGAGCAGGCGGTCGCGAGGAATGCCGGCGCGCCGCGCTCGCTCGAGCAGCCGCTCGCCGTCGTGGCATACGTCACGCACCAGGTCGTCGTAGGCCACGGCTTCGACGTGTGGGCCGATCTCGGATCGCCGGACGTTTCCACGGCGATTGTGGGTGACGACGAAGGCGGCCCCGGCCTCGGCGGTGGCATCGAGAATCTTGGGATCGTGCGTGCCGCCGGTCACGTCGTTCACCATCACCGCGCCCAGCTTGAGCGCGGCGCGCGCGACGTCGGCCTTGCGCGTATCAATTGACAACGGCATGTCCGGCGCGCGCGTGCGGACGGCCTCCAGCGCCGGAGTGACGCGACGAATTTCCTCGTCCACCGAGATTCCCGCCGCGCCGGGCCTCGTGGATTCGCCACCCACGTCAATGACGTCCGGCGCCGCATCGAGCAGCGCGTCAATCCGTGCTCGCAGCGCCTCGGAGTCGTCAGCGACGCCGTCGCCGCTGAACGAGTCCGGCGTCACGTTGAGCACGCCCATCACGAACGTGCGCGTGCCCCAGGCCAGGACGCGCGAGCCGAGCCCAAGCGCGCCGCGGTCCACGGCCGGTTCATTCACGTCGGTCGCGCGACATCGCCTTTGGACATGTGACGCACGGTCTTCCCGGAATCGGCGAACGTCCGCATGACCTCCGGCTTGCCGTAGGTCCAGACGATGCGCATCGCCTCCGCGCCCTCGTTCCAGAACCGGTGGTGCGATCCCTCGGCGATCCAGATGTGGTCGAACGGCCGCAGTTTCAGCACCTCGCCGTCGACCGAGCACATTGCTTCGCCCTCAACGCAGGTGATGCACTCCTCGGTGTCGTGAAAGTGCATGGGCAGGCCCGCGCCGGGCTCCATGATGGTCATGCCGGACGAGACGTTCTGTGAGCCGCGGTCGCCGTTCATCAGCGGAATGCTCCGGACTCCCGATCCGCGATCGAAAACCTGCGCGTCGCTCTCTCGTATCACGACCTTGGGCATCTATTTCTCCCCGCACTGCGCCGACCCATGCCGACGCACCGTCATAACGCTACCCCACCCGGACCATGTTCGGCGTTGTGGCGTGCTTCGCAGCCACCAATCGACGGCGACGTCGTCCGCGACCGCCCCGGTGACTCCGGCGTGGTAGCTTCAGCGGCGACGACAGTGGACGCGTTGAGCCCCACTCGCGCAAGGAAGGCCGCGACATGCCCAAGGTGGCCATGATCGGCGCCGGCAGCACCGTCTTCGCCACGCGCCTGATCGGCGACATGCTGACCTATCCGGAGCTGGCCGACTCGACCATCACGCTCGTCGATGTGGACCAGGCGCGGCTGTCCACCACCCAGGCCCACGCCGAGCGGGCGGTCCAGCAGCTCGGCGCCGGCATGCGCATCGAAGCCCCGGCCACCAGGCGCGAGGCGCTCGAGGACGCGGACTACGTGATCGTGATGGTGATGATCGGCGGCGTGGCGCCGTTCGAGATCGACATCCAGGTTCCCGCCCGATTCGGCATTGACCAGACGGTCGGCGACACGCTGGGGCCTGGCGGAGTCTTCCGCGGCCTGCGGACCATTCCGTTCCTGCTGGAGCTTGCCGACGAGATGGAAGAGGTCTGCCCCGACGCGCTGATGCTCAACTACGCCAACCCGATGGCCATCAACTGCTGGGCCATGAATGCCGCCACCGACATCGAGACCATCGGCCTCTGCCACAGCGTGCAGGGCACGGCCCGGCAACTCGCCGGGTACTGCAACATCCCCGCCGACGAGGTGACCTACTGGGTCGCGGGCATCAACCACATGGCGTGGTTCCTCCGGTTCGAGCACCAGGACCAGGACGCCTACCCGCTCATCTGGCAGGCCAGCGAAGACCCGAAGATCGTGGCGCAAGACCCGATTCGCTTCGATATGTTCAAGCACTTCGACTACTTCGTCACCGAGTCCAGCAACCACATGTCCGAGTACATCCCCTACTACCGCAAGAACACCGAACTGATCACGAAATACCTGCCCGAGAAGTGGGACTACCCCAGCTTCTGGCCGATCGATCGCGAGGCGTCACAGGAGAAGGTCAGAAGTCTGCTGGCCTCGTCGGAGCCGCTGGACCTCTCCCGCAGCCATGAATACGGCGTGCAGATCATTCACGCCATCGAGACCGACACGCCGCTCCGCGTGAACGCCAACGTGGAGAACACCGGCTTGATTACCAACTTGCCGGCGGGCGCCTGTGTCGAGGTCCCCTGCCTGGTGGACAAGACCGGCGTGCAGCCGTGCCACGTGGGCGACCTGCCGACGCAGCTTGCCGCGCTAAATCTCTCGAACATCAGCGTGCAGGAAATGTGCGTGACGGCGGCCCTGGCCGGCGACCGGCGCATGGCGATGCAAGCCGTGCTGCTGGATCCGCTGACGGCCGCCCTTCTCACCCCGGCGCAGATCGAGCGCATGGTCGAGGAGATGCTCGACGCGCAGACCGACTACCTCGACTACCTGCAGTAAGTGCCAGGGCCGATCCCGCCGTCCTCCGTCCACCGAGTCAGGAAGCACCCATGATCATCGACGCGCACACCCACATCTTCGACCGCTCGGTTGGGGGAGCCAGCGAGAACTTCCCGCTGTGGCCGGGCAACCGCTGGGGCGCGAGCGCCCCTGACCTGATCGAGCAAATGGACCGGGCCGGCATCGACAAGGCCTTCATCATCAGCTACACGGCCGTCGACGTGATGGCCCACTACCGGCCGGAGGAGCGCGACCACAAGCTCGCCGTCTTCCAGCATTACCTCACCAAGGAGTACTTCGTGCGGATGTGGCGGCAGCATCCGGACCGGTTCGTCTGGATTGCGGACTCGATCGACCCGCGCGTGCCCGGCTATGTCGAGCGAGCGGCCGCCGACCTGGAACTTGGCGCCTCGGGTCTCAAGCTGCTGCCGCTCTTCGTTGACACCGAGATGGGCGATCCGCGCTGGCGGCCGATCTTCGAGCTGCTGCGCGATCGCGGCAAGCCCTGCATCATCGACATCTCGTGGTGGTATGCGCACTTCCCGTGGTTCGCGCCCAGCGTCCTCGGCAAGTACGACTCGTTCACGGAATACGTGAAGGGCTTCGGCGAGCTGGTGGCCGACTTTCCGGAGGTCGGAATTCAGCTGGCCCACTACGGCACGCCCGCACTGCGGGACCGCGACAATCCCGCGGCGCCGTTGCGCTATCACCTGCTCGACGAAGTCATCGAGTTCATGCTGGCGCACCCGAATCTTCACTGCGACTTGGGGGCGTATCAGCACGTGATCGGGGCCGACGAGCCATATCCGTACAAGAGCGCGCTGACAATCCTGGAAATCCTGGTGCAAGGAATCGGGACCGATCGCATTCACTGGGGCACGGATTGGCCCTACCTGGGCGTGCAGCCCTACGAGAACCTCATCCGCGCCATCCGCGAGGCGCCCTTCCTCGACCAGGATGGGGCGGACAAGATCCTGGGGCTGAACGCGGCGCGATTCTTCGGGGTCTAGGCTACCTCCGCCCTCAGTCTGGAAGGCGACCGATCAGGGCAACGACGCCTCGATCACCCGGAGCATGTTGCCGCCCAGGATCTTCAGGGTTTCGTCCTCCGTATACCCGCGCTCGAGCAACGCCGCCGTGACGTTCGGCAGCGTGCTGGTGTCCTCGAAGTCCTTGGCCCAGGTGAAGTCGTCCTCGGCGATCCGCTGATTGAAGCTCACGTTGCGGGTTCGCTGGGTGCCGTCCAGGAGATAGTCGGGACCGAGGCCAACGCTTTCGATCCCGCCCATGTCAACCAGGTAGTCGATGTGGGTCAGCACGTCGTCGATGGTGGCGTGACCACTGTCGAGCAGCACCCGCGAGCAGAAGTGGACGGCCGCCACGCCGCCGTTGTCGGCCAGGTCCCTGATCTGATCGTCCCAGAGCAGTTGCGTGCTCCTGGGATTGAGCTCGCGGGCGCCGGTGTGGGAGTTGATGACGGGTCGGTCGGTGATGGCCAGCACGTCGGCAATGGTGGCCGTCGATGAGTGCGACACGTCGAGCAGCATGCCCAGCCGATTCACCTCGGCAATCAGGTCACGGCCGAACTCCGTCAGGCCGGGCTCGTCGGTGTCCGACTGCGCCGTTCCCACCTGGTTGCGCGTGGCCCAGTGCAGTTGCAGGTGCCGCATGCCCAGGCGGTGGAAGATCCGCAGCGCGGCCAGGCTGCCCTCCAGCAGCTTTGCGCCCTCCGCTCCGAGGATGAGCCCCAGGCGGCCGGTGCGCTTGGCCTCGCCGATGTCCGCGGCGCGGCGCACCACGAAGACCTCGTCGGGCATGGTCTCGATGGTGGCGAATATCTCGTCGTAGGCCTCCATGGCGTCGCGCATGAAGCCCTCGGTGCTGTAGAGCGAGCGCTCGAATTCCGCCCGGCTGTCCGAGAAGGCGCGCCCGGATACCGTCGCCTGCACGACCTTGGCGGTCACGCCGCCGGCAAGGTCTCGTCGCAAGTCCTCCGCCCGCACCATGTGGTCGTGGGCCAGCACGACCAGCGCGCGCTGGTGCAGGTCATGCCCGGCCAATGTCGCTGAATGCAATTGCCCTCGTCCTATCTGTTTGCCCCCATGCCCGCCGCCCAACGATACCCCCGAGGCGGTCGGATTCACGCCTCGCGGAGAGTCGAGTCGAATCGGCGCTACGTGGTAGCCTCGCGCCCACCAAAATTTCCGGTGCAGGCGGCGCCGTTGAAGATTGCGCATCACATTCGGGCCATGCCCCCAGTGGGGTCTCGGCTGCTCGCCATGCAGGTGAGGGCCGCGCGTCGCCGCGGCGTCGACGTGCTGCCGTTGATGCCCTACGCCGAGCGGGCGCCGTCCCCTGAAGCGACCGAGGCGGTGGTTCGAGAGATTCGCGACAACCGGGAAGCCCCCTCACGTGGGCTTCCCGAGCTTCGTGAGGCCGTGGCGGATCGCATCGGCGACGAAATCGGCCAGCCCGTGGATCCTGAGTCCGAGGTGCTCGTCACCAGCGGCTCGATGCAGGCGCTGAATCTGGTGTTCCGCGCGACGATCAACCCGGGCGACGAGGTGATCATTCCGTCGCCCTGCTACTTCTTCGGCGGCTGCGTGGAGTTGGCCGGCGGGCGCCCGGTCCACCTGCCCATGGCGGAGTCCGAGGGCTATGCCTGGGACGTCGACCGGATCGCCGCCGCCATCACGTCACGCACGACGGCCATCGTCGTCAACACCCCGGTCAATCCCACGGGCGTGGTGCTGGACGAAGACACGCTGCGAGCCGTTGCCGACCTGGCCGAGCGGCACGACCTGCTCATCGTGTCGGACGAGTCTTACGACACGATGATCTACGACGGGCGCCGCCACGTGAGTTGCGCCGGCGTTTCGAACGCCGCCGCGCGCACCGCCATCGTTCGCAGCTTCACCAAGAGCTTCGCCATGCCCGCCTGGCGGGTGGGCTATATTGTCGGCCCCCCGAGCGTCATCGACGCGTGCACCAAGGCGCTGGAATGGGAACAGCTCCACGGCAACCATGTCGCCCAAGCCGGGGCTGCCGCCGCGATGCGCCACCCGGTCTACCCAGGGGACAGCATGGCCCGGGAATTCCAGCAGCTGCGCGACGTGATCTATCCATTCGTGGCGCCGGAACATCCGCTGTACGCCTTGAGGCCGGCCGGCGGACCGTTCGTGTTCATCAACGTCTCCGAGGTATTCGAATCTTCCACGCAGGCGTCGGCTGCCTTGCTGGAGGCCGGCATCCCGACCACCGCCGGGCACTTCTGCCGATCCGACCGGCACGTGCGCATGGCGTTCGGCGCGCCGCCGGCGGTCCTGCGCGAAGCCGGTCGGCGTCTGCGCGAGATCGCCGCCGACCACACCGCCATCCAATCACTTCAAGCCGAGCAAGCAGCGAATAGGGGGGCCGTACTCAGCACGACGTAGTCGAGGAAAGCACACAGTCACGACCAAATCCGCCAGGGCGTTCCTGGCAACGGATTGGTTTGAGACGGGGAGGATGTTTGTGACAGGAAAACGAGCACTATCGAAGGCTCTCAGCCGCCGGATGATTCTCCGGAGCGGAGCCGCCGCAGTCGCGGGCGGCGTCGGCGCTGCCGCGCTGGCGGCGTGTGGCGAGGCTGAGGTTGTCGAGAAAACGGTGACGGTGACCGTTACCGAGGTCAAGGAAGTCGTCAAGGAAGTTCCGGTCGAGACGGTCGTCACCAAGGAAGTCGTCAAGGAAGTTCCGGTCGAGACGGTCGTCACCAAGGAAGTCATCAAGGAAGTTCCGGTCGTCGAGGTCAAAGAGGTCGAAGTCGAGAAGGTCGTAACGCAGGAGAAGGTCGTCCAGGTCGAGGTCGAGAAGGTCGTCGAGCGCGAGAAGGTCGTCGAGGTCATGGTGGAGAATCCCAAGGCCGACAGCCTTGTGATCGCGACTCCCCAGACGCAGAAGGTCGACGACCTCGATGGGTCGCAGGTCTACGAGTTCCAGACCAAGATCGCCGCGTTCTGCTGCTCGGAGAGCTTGCTGCTCTACGACTATCAGACGCAGACCCTGAAGCCGCGGCTGGCCGAGAGCTGGGAGGTCGCATCGGACGCGACATCGGTCACCTTCACGCTGCGTGAAGGCGCCACCTGGCACAACGGCGACCCGTTCACCGCGGAAGACGTGGCGTTCAACTTCAACCGGATCTTCCGGGACGACGACCCGTACCACGCCGAAGGCACGTTCTACTACAACGGGTTCGCGCAGCCGTTCTACGGCGACACCGAGGTGCTCGACGAGCGCACGGTGCGCGTGAACCTGACGCAGCCCGACGCGCTGGCAGCGGAGAAGTTTGGCGCGCTGGACAGCTCCTACATGGCCCATCCGCCCAGCGTGATGGAGCATGGCAACCGCGAGTACTCCACCGACCCGGACAAGTACGTCGGCACGGGGCCCTACATCCCCGTCGAAGTGCGACCGGCCGAGTTGGTGCGCATGGTGCGCAACGAGAACTGGTGGGGCCCCAAGCCCGACTTCAAGGAGCTGATCTTCCGGATCTTCCCGCGCGGAGCGGCAGGTTCGGACGCGCGGGTGAACGCGCTGCTGGCAGGCGAGATCGACGTGGCGCTGTACACCCCGGCGACGCGGCGCAACGACCTGTTCCGCACGCCCGGAATCGGCGCCAAGTGGTTCCCCAACTTCGTGCTGGGGTACTTCTACATCAACCACACGTTCCCGCTGTTCCAGGACAACCGGGTCCGGCAGGCCGTGGCGCGATCGTTCGACCGCGTTGCCTACCACGAGGCCACCTCGGGACCGACCGTGGTTCCGTGGGGTCGGTTCTGGTTCCCCGGCTCGCCGTATCTGAACGACGCGGCGGAGTTGGACTACGACCCGGCGCAAGTCGAGTCGCTGATGCAGGACGCCGGCTTTTCCAAGGGCGGCGACGGCGTGTGGGCCAATGGCGACATGCGGGCCGAGTTCAAGATCCAGTACCGGGGCGACCCGGGTTCACCGCCTGACCAGGAGACCTTCTGGATGCAGGGGTTGAACGACCAGGGCTTCCAAGTCGAGCTCGAGGCCTGGGACCCGGCGATTGGCGCCGACTTCGACAACGGCCCCTACGCGCAGCAGAACCTGCACGTGGGCGGTTGGGGCGTCGGCGTGTTCCTCGGCGACCCGGCCTTCGCCTATCAGCGTTGGACGGCGGGCGATCTCTTCGCCCGCAGTTACATGGACAACGCTGAGATGAATCAGCTCTACCAGGACATCCTGGTCGAGGCTGATGCCACCAACCGGACGCAGAAGGTGCACCGGATGCAGGAGATCGCGGCCGATCAGGTCGCCTGGATTCCGAACACCGTGCGGACGCTCGGGGCAGCTTGGCGCGAGGAGAAAGTCACCAACGTGACCTCCGGCGCAACCCAGTACAGCTACCCATGGCTGTACAAGGTGGCGCCTGTTTAGACGTTGCCTGGCTGGCGGGGATTCGCACTCACGGTCCTAAGGGACCGGAGGCGCGGATCCCCGCCTCCCCGCCTCGCCACGGACCGACCCGCCTACCATGAGTCGATACATCGCCCGCCGACTTCTTTCGATAATCCCGCTGCTCATCGCAGTGAGCCTCGTCGTGTTCGCCATGAGCAAGGCCTTGCCGGGCGACCCTGTCGAAATCTTCCTGCAGCAAGCTGACATCGCTAATCCTGAACTAGTAAATGCCATGAAGGATAAGTATGGCCTCAATGACCCATTACCGGTGCAGTATTGGACCTGGCTAAGCCTGATGTTTCAAGGCGACATGGGTGAGTCAATTCGTCGGGGTGAAGCCGTTTCCGACTTGCTCTTCCGGGGGATGCGCAATACGTTCAGCGTCGCCACCGCCTCGGTCTTGCTCGTAATCGTGGTCGGGTGGACCATGGGCGTCCTGTCAGCGGTGGTTCACAACCGCTCCTGGCCCCAGGTCATTACCCGATTTCTGGCCCAGGTCCCCGTCCTGATGCTGAGCATCCCGGGCTTCGCGGTCGCCGTGTTCATGGTGCTCATCTTTGGCATTTCGCTTGGATGGCTGCCCACCAGCGGCGTCTCCAATCCACGGGCCGGAGCAGACGACCTGATCGACCTGGGCAAACACCTCATCCTGCCAACCATCGGACTGGCCCTTGCCTCGGTCGGTGGAAACTGGCGGCTGGCGCGAAACACCATGATCGAGGTTTTGCGCGAAGACTACATTCGCATGGCCCACGCCAAGGGCCTGCCACTCTGGCGGGTCTACTTTCTGCATGGGCTTCGCACCACCCTTGTCCCGCTCCTGACAAGCGCCGGGCTGCTCTTCGGCTCGCTGCTGACCGGATCATTCATCCTCGAATACATATTTGCTTGGCCCGGCATCGGCTTGCTGCTGGTTGAGTCCACCGTAAATCGCGATGTTCCGGTCGTCATGGGTGCGACAATCATGATCGCTTCGATGTATATCTTCCTCAATCTTGCCGTCGATATTCTCTACGCCATCGTCGACCCGCGTGTACGCTATGCATAGCGCGCTATCGCTGGATCATCCTGCTGGGCAACGCGTCAGGCGGACCGCCACATTCCTGCGCGAGCACCCGGTACTCAGTGCCTCGCTTGTTCCCATCATCCTGACGATCATCATCGCCCTCATCGCCCCGTTGCTGCCCGTCACAGATCCGAATCGAGCCAATCTTTCCGTGCGCTATCTCCCACCGCTCTCCGAGGCCTATATCCTGGGCAAAGATCGCCTGGGAAATGACGTCGTACACCCGGAATCGAATCCGGAGTTTTTCCCATCAAGCGTCGTTGAGCGCTATGAGCCTCCGATTCGCAAACATTACGTTCTCGGGGCCGATAGCCTCGGCCGAGACATCGTCTCGCGGCTCATATGGGGCAGCCGCGTCTCATTGATGATTGGCATTTTCGCCAATGTGGCGGTCGTCCTGATCTCAGTCTTCTTTGGACTGCTGGCCGGCTATCTCGGCGGTCGCGTGGACGGCGTGATCATGCGTCTGGTCGATATTGGGCTTGCGTTTCCAGGCCTTCTGCTGGCGCTTCTTATCCTTACCGTGCTCGGGCCGTCGGTGATCAACATGGCTGTGGCGGTGATCCTATCTTCCGTGCCGCTCAATATTCGTTTCTTCCGCGGCCAGGTGCTCACCGTGAGAAACGCCAAATACGTCGAAGCCGCGCGCCTGCTGGGCTACAACAATCTGCGCATCATGTTCCGAGAAGTGCTGCCGAACGTCATGCCGCTCATCATCACCGTCACGGCCTTGAATGCCACGAGCTTCTTCATCTTCACCGCCGGTTTCAGCCTGATCGGCATGGGTCTCCAGCCGCCCGACCCCGACTGGGGCACCATCATGTCGGACGGTCTGCGCGCGCTCTATGAGCAGCCCGCGGTGATCCTGGGTCCGACGATCCTGATTTCGGTGCTGGCGATTTGCTTCAACGTCCTCGGCGACGAGGTCCAGAAGATCCTGAGCCCGCGCGAGAGCCAGCTGTGACATGAGCGTGACTGCCGCGACCGAGCCCGTGCTCGCCGTAAGGGACCTGCACACGCACTTCTTCACGAAGACGGCCACGGTGCGCGCGGTCAACGGCGTGAGCTTCAGCATCTATCCGGGAGAGATCGTCGGCCTCGTCGGCGAATCCGGCTGCGGCAAGTCGGTCACCGCGATGTCCATTCTGGGGCTGGTCGACGCTCCGGGCCGGGTGGTCAACGGCACCATCGCCTTCGATGGTCGCGACATGCGGAAGATGTCCGGGGGCCAGCTTCGCCGGATCCGCGGTCACGAGATCGCCATGATCTTCCAGAATCCCATCGGCGCGTTGAATCCGGTGTTTACTGTCGGCCGTCAACTCGTGGAGGCCATCCGCACCCACCAGCGTGTTAGCCGTCGCGAGGCGTACCGACAGGCCGTTGCTCTGCTCGACCGCGTCGGGATACCCGACCCCGAGCAGCGGCTGCCGCAATACCCGCATCAGTTCAGCGGCGGCATGGCGCAGCGCGTCGTCATCGCCATGGCCCTGGCCAACCGACCCAAGCTGCTCATAGCCGACGAGCCGACGACGGCGTTGGACGTCACCATCCAGGCCCAGATCATCGATCTGCTGGCCGAGCTGAACCAAGAGTTCGGCATGGCGGTGCTGCACATCACGCACAACATGGCGCTGGTGGCCGAAAGTTGCGCGCGAACCATCGTGATGTATGGCGGAAAGATTGCCGAGAGCGGCCAAACGGAAGTCGTTTTCGACGATCCGAAGCATCCCTACACGCAGGCGCTGCTTGGCTCGGTGCCGGACCTCGATCAACCCGAGCAGGTCATCGATCCGCTGGAAGGGTTCCCGCCCGACATCACGCGGGAGTGGCCGGGCTGCGAGTTCGAGCCACGTTGCAGCCAACGCTTCGAACACTGCTCGGTCGAAAATCCGCTGCTGCGCGAGGTATCAGCCGGACACGCCGTCCGTTGCCACCTGTATCCGGCGGCCTCATGAACGAAAACGCCGAGCCGCTGCTGCAGTGTGAAGAGCTAGTCAAGGCGTTCAGCCTGCCCCGCACCAGGCTCTTCGAGCGGCGGCGGTCACTCTTCGCCGTTGGCGGGGTCGATCTCACCGTCGGCGCCGAGGAAACGGTGGGCCTGGTCGGCGAATCGGGCTGCGGCAAGACCACGCTGGGTCGCCTGATTGTCGGCCTCGAGCAGCCGACCAGCGGCAGCATTTCATTCAACACGCGGAAGGAGCCGTCGTCGGGTGGGAACGAACACCTCGACCTGGCCCGAAATGCTCAGATGGTCTTTCAGGATCCATTGGGATCGCTCAATCCGCGGAAGCGCATTCGGAATGCCATCAGCGAGCCGCTGAGAATCCATGAGATCGTTCCCGCCGACGAGATCGACGAGCGCGTCGACGACCTGCTCCAGGAAGTCGGGCTGCCGATCGAGTTTGGCGCGCGCTTCCCGATGCAGGTGAGCGGAGGGCAACAGCAGCGCGTGGCCATCGCGCGCGCCCTCTCGGTGGAGAGTGAGCTGCTGGTCGCCGACGAGCCGTTGTCGTCCCTGGACGTATCGGTGCAAGCGCAGATCCTGGACCTGCTGCGGCGCATCCGCGACCGGCGGCGCCTCAGCGTCATCTTCATTTCGCACGATCTCGCCGTGGTTCAGCAGCTGTGCAACCGGGTGGCGGTGATGTATCTCGGCAAGATCGTCGAGGAAGGGCCGACGCGCACGCTGTTTCAACGCCCGCGTCATCCCTACACCACCGCGCTGCTCTCGGCGGTGCCCCGCGTCAAGACAGCCGCCGGCGAACGCATCCGCCTGTCCGGCGAACCGGCCAGCGCCGCCAACATTCCGCCTGGATGTCCCTTCCACACGCGCTGCTGGAAGGCCGCCGACATCTGTCGCACCGAGGTCCCCAAGCTGGAGCCCCTGGACGGCGCCCAGGTGGCCTGCCACCTTCCCGAGTAACGCGCATGGGCTTGCTGCAAGACCGAGTCGCAATAGTCACCGGCGGCGGCGGGCTGCACGGGATCGGACGCGCCATTGCGCTGGCCTATGCGGAGCACGGTTGCCGTGTTGCGGTTGCCGGCGGCAGCGCCGTCGATCAGGTGGCGAAGGAAATCCAATCCGACGGCGGCGCAGCCATCGCCATCCCCTGCGACGTATCCGCACCCAGCGACATCGAGCGCATGGTGCAGCGCACGGAGGCCGAGCTCGGACCCATCGACATCCTGTGCAACAACGCCGGCATTCTCCGCCGGGGCCACCTGCACGAAATCACGCTGGACGACTGGAATCGCACGCTCGCGGTCAACCTCACGGGGCTGTTTCTCTGCACCCAAACCGTGGCCGCCCGCATGACGGCCCGCGGCGCCGGCGGTCGCATCGTCAACATCTCGTCGCTGTGCGGTCACCAGGGATGCCCCGGCCAGGTGAGCTACGCCGCCTCCAAGGCCGGCGTGGAGGGCTTCACCAAGTCGATTGCCGAAGACCTGGGGAAACACGGCATCACCGCCAACTGCATCGCCCCCGGCCCGGTCTACACCAACATGACGGGCAAGGCGGCCCCAGCGGGCCAAGCGGCCGTGCGCTGGAACGGGGCGCCGATTCCCGACTTTGGACTGCCGCCCGACGTGGCCGGCGCGGCGGTGTTCCTGGCGAGCGATCTCGCCAGTTGGATCACCGCCGCCACGCTGATCGTCGACGGCGGGCGGCTGGTGCAGTGACACCGTCCGACTCTTCGAGGGCGATCACCCACTAGCGCAAAGAAGGTCGCCGTGGCAGCCGTCAAGCTCGTCGTCATCGGGGCCAGCCGAGTCTTCGCCCCCACCATCGTGGCCGACCTCTGGCACGCCCGCGACGACCTGGCCGGAAGCACCATCGCCCTCTGCGACGTCGATGCGGACACACTCGGCGTCACCACGCGCGTCGTCGAACGCATGGTCGCCGAGCGGGACATGCCCTACCGGATCGAGTCGTCGACCGACCGACGCGATCTGCTGGACGGCGCCGACTACGTCATCGTCGCCATCGCGCTGGACCACCGGCGCCTGTGGACCATCGACCTCGACATCGCCGAGAAGCACGGCATGGTCCTCACCACCGGTGACTCCGTCGGCCCGGGCGGGTGGTCGCGGGCCTTGCGCACCGTTCCGGTCTTCCAAGCCATCGCGCAGGACATGGACGACCTGTGCCCCGACGCGTGGCTCTTCAACTACACCAACCCCATGTGCGCCATCTGCCGCACTCTGGCCAAGACCACCGAACTCGAGGTCGTGGGGTTGTGCCACGGCATCGAGGGCACCACGAGGCGCCTGGCCGAGTTCCTCGACCTTCCGGAGCAGGACCTGTCCGTGCGGGCCGCCGGCATCAACCACCTGCAGTGGATTCTCGATCTGCGCCGCAACGGCACGGACCTCTATCCGGCGCTGAAGGCTGCCGAGCGTCCTCCAGCAAGCGACCGCCTGGACGTGAGCTGGGACCTGATGGAGCTCTACGGCTTCTTCCCGTCACCCGGCGATCGACACGTGAGCGAGTTCTTCCCGTGGTATTGCCGTCCGGCGGACGACGGCAAGCTGCCGCGCGGGCTGTTCCGCTTCGACATGGACGAGTACTTCGACCGCGGGGCCGAGGTTCAGCGGCGATTCACGGAGATTGCCGAGGGATCGGACCCTCTGCCCGATTCGCTGTTCAAGCGCACGAGCGAGAAGGCCGTGAAGCTGATCGCGGCGCTCGCGGCCGGCCGCGCCGGCAGCTATCACGTCAACATCCCCAACGAGGAGTCCATCGGCAATCTCGCGCCCTGGGCCAATGTGGAGGTGCCGGCGCGGTTCGATGCCAGCGGCATGACGCGCGAGCCGGTCGGGAATCTCCCCGAACCCGTGGCCGGGACGCTGCGTCCCTGGATCGATCAGCTGGAGCTGCTCACCGACGCCATCGTCCAGCGCGATCGCGAGCTCGCCCTGCTGGCCCTCCTCGCCGACCGCACCATCGTGGACGTGGACGCCGGCCTCGCCATGGGCCGCGAGCTGCTGGATGCGCACGCGGACTACCTGGGCGAGTATCACTAGGCGCGATCTGAAGATGTAACGACCCACAGCACACAGTGGTCCCAATCCGTTCGGAAGCCCCTTCGACAAGCTCAGGGCGAACGGATTGGGACCAAGGCCGAGGAACCTTTCCAGACCCTTCCCAGCATTCCGCACGATAGGAAACACCCGCCATGCCATTCGTCGACCCAGCCACCGCCAACAACCTGACGCACGACGCCATCGCCGCCATAAAGCAGCGCAACGGCTCCGGCACCTGGCGCGAGCGCGTCAGCGCCACCGCCGAGCATCGCAGCGTGCTGCTGCACTGGGCGCCCGGAACCGCCCAGGCCGCCCACTACCACCCCGACTGCGAGGAGGTCTTCGTCGTCCACGAGGGCTGCGCGGAGTTCACCTTCGACGGCGAGCAACCGGTCGTGGCCGAGCCGGGCGCCGTGCTCTATGCGCCCCGCGGCTCCCGCCACTCCCTACGCGTGTTCGGCGACCAGCCGCTGCTGATGATGTGCTTCCTCGCGCCCAACCTCCCGGACGACGAGGTTCCGGCCTAGACCCAGCTGTTCCCGTCGGCTAGAGGCTCCCGCGCCGGAAGTCCTTGCACAATCAGTCCGTCATTCCCGCGAAGGCGGGAATCCATCGGCCATCCGACCTCAAGGCGCCAAAGATCCCCTGGCGATTCCATCGGCTGCCCGAGTTACGCAGTGACCAAGCCTAACGGGCGAGCTCTAGCCGCGGGTCGCGGTGGGCGTCCGGGCGTAGCTCGGACAGGCGGATCAGGCCCCGGTGCCAGGGGTATCCGTGCGGCACGCGCTCGGCGTTGATCGCCGGGCTGGTCCAGAAGTACTGGACCACGGCGTCTTCCGGCGCCGTATAGGTCTTGATGTGATTTCCCGCCAGGTCTTCGAGCACGCCCACCCGCTGGCCCTTGCGCACCTTCTGACCGATGCTCACTTCAGACTGCCAGTAGCCGCTCTCCAGCGATTCCATGCTCCAGCGCCGCGGACCGAGGATCGCTTGGGCCGGAACCGGCGCCGGCTCGCCATCGATCATGTCGAAGCGCTTCAGGGCGTTCGCCAGCGACTGGTACTGAAGCTCGATCTCCCCCGGATCCTGGACGCCGTTCTGTCCGATCTCCGTCCAGACGTTCGCGACCCCTTCACGCATCAGCGCAAAGGGCAAACCCTGGTCCAACTCGGAGAACCTGTCCTGGATGTCGGCCTGGCGCGGGTCCAGGTAGGGCACCGGCATCGAACCGGCCAGCCGCCAGGTGTCCCGCCGCAGACGCTCGTTCGTCGTCGGGTCGGCAAAGGCCACCCACGGGTCGAGCGCCTGCACGTACTCGCCGGCGTGCATGTCGACGTGAAAGTCGAGGTCGCGCAGCAGATTGAAGATGCAGTCGATCTGGAACTCGGAGTAGGTCCCCTCGGGTCGACCCGCCGGCTGGAAATGCAGCTCGCGTTCGTCAACCGGGGATAGCTGCGTCGACCGGGTGAAGAACGCCCGCGTGCTCATGATCGGGATGATGCGGACCTCGCCGCGCAGCGTCGCCGGATCGAGCTCCCGAAAGAGGCGGATGGCGCCGTGAATCCCGGCAAACTCGCCCGCGTGCATGCCCGAGGAGACGCCGAACTTCGGACCCGACCGCGCGCCGACGACCGTGCCGACGGGAATCTCCAATTCCTCGCCCGAATGGTGCACGTACCGCTCGATCCGAGAAGTCTTGGACCCGCCGCGAGTGCTCATGCCGCCTCCCAGCCGCACCAGTCGAGGACGAACGCAATCGCCGTCTTCGTCACCGGGGCCAAATCGTTCAAGTCGAAGAACTCATCCACCGAGTGCGCCCCGCCGCCGCCGCCCGGACCGAAGAGACATCCCGGCGTTGCGCGGTTGAGGCTGTGCTGGTGCAGGTCGCAGAAGCCGGTGATCGCCACCGGCCCGAGCGGACGCCCCGTGGCGACCTGATGCGCCTCGGCCAGATGGGTCACCACGGCGTTGTCGTCGCCCATGTCCAGCGGCTCCAGGGCCAGGCCCGGAAACGTCACCTGCGGCGGATGGTCTCGCAGCCATGCGTCCTGCGCGGCGGCCTCGGCCACCGTCGCCTCGATCTCGGCCCGCGCGTCGGCCACGCTCTCGGGCGGCATGAAGCCCAACGTCGCGTCCAGCACGCACCGGGCGGCAACCGTGCCAACCCACTCGCCGCCGGTGATTCCGTAGACGTTGAAGTGGATGGGATGCTCGGTGCCGGCCCAGCGTGCCGGCACGTTCAGATTCTTGCGCGACTCGAGCTCGCGCAGCGCCCGGATCACCACCCACGCCTTCTCGATCGCGTTTACGCCGTGGGTGGCCGAGATGTACGGCACCGGTTTGCCGTGGATGGTGACGCGGAAGGCCACGTGACCGGGGTGAGCCACGATCGCGCGACCCAGGCCGGTGCCGTCGAGCATCAGCACGCCGTCGGCCTCGTAGCCCGCCGCCACCAGCGCCAGAGACCCGTTGCCGGAGCACTCCTCGTCGATGGTGGTCTCGAGAATGAGGTCGCCCTTGAGGCGCAGGCCCGCGTCCTGCAACGCCTGCACCACGAACAGCATTTCGCAGCAGCCGGCCTTGTCGTCCTGGGCGCCGCGCGCATAGAGGCGGTTGCCGTCGATCTCGCCGCCCCAGGGGTCGCGGCTCCACAGCTCGACCGGCTCCGGCGAGGTGGTGTCGACGTGCGCGTTGAGGATCAGCGACCGCCCGCCGCCGGCGCCCGGCCAGCGTCCCGCCACGTTTGGCCGGTTCTCGTAGGACCAATCGGTGGGGCTCCAGGTTGGATAGCGAGCCAGCGCTTCCGGATCGCACTCGATCATTTCCACGTCGAGACCGAGCCCATTCATACGGCGCGCCATCCACTGCTGCGCCGCCAGTTCCTCGCCGCGCGCGCTCGGAATGCGGACAAACTCTTGCAGGCTGGCGACGTGCTCGACATGGCGCCGGTCGAAGGCCTCCCAGGCCGCCGCCCGCGCGGCGACGAGGTCAAGCGTCGCGGTCATCTCGACCTGCTTCCGCCACCGTGACCGTCCGAGCGAACCATGGGTCGCCGTCGGGACGACCCTCGGCGTCGACGGCCATGCTGCTGGTGACGGCCAAGACCACGCCGTCGAACGGTGCGGTCACCTCGTGCAGTGGCTCGCCGAAGTAGTCCCAGATCTGTCCCAACACTTCACCGGCCTCAACCGGCGCGCCCGGCGTGATCGCCGGCACCCACAGTCCGGCTGCGTCGGCGACGTGGCTCCATATTCTCGGTCCGACGACCGGCAGCGGCACCGCGCGTTCCGTCGCGATACCGTCGATCACATCCAGGGCATCCAGCACGCTCAGCGAGTCATCCAGAAGGACCTCAGCGTCACCGACGACATCGGACACGCCGCCGCCCCCCGAAATGATGAGCGCCGCCCGGCCTCGACCCGCGATGCGACCGGCTGCACCCAGTTCGAGTGCCATTGGGTCATCCTGGTCCAGGGCAACGCGCATGTCGGCTCCAGAGGCCACGGCCATGGCCAGGGACTCAAACTGCGAGGCCGCCGGAGGAACGGCAGCCCAATGCGCGTGCAGTTCGGTCAACTCACCGCCGCGAACGTCGATGTGAACGTCGGCGTCCGCCAGCGCCTCGGCAACGGCTTGAGCGATGCGGTCGCTCGCCGACGGCTCGCCCGCGTTCCCGGCGGCCGTAAACGCCCCGGCCACCGCACGGCCATCCAGCGGGCAGAATCGGGCGGCGCGCTGATAGAACCCCGCCACGTCCACCACCGGAACCAAGCGCACGCGGCCCTTGGTCAGCAGCCCGGGCAGACGCTTCGCCAGCATGCGGCAGGCCGAGATGCCCGGATACGCCGTGCCGCCCAGGCCGCCCACGATGTTGACCACCGGCCCCGGCGTCGCCGCGGAGATTTCGATCAGCGGAATCTCAGCCGACGGATGCCCGGGCACGGCAATCGTCCGAAGCTCTAGCTCAGCCGTCATGAATCAGCCACCTGACGCTGATCCATGCGACCAGACGAACCTGAGCGATACGAATCTCACGCGTTGGCCGGTCGGCAATGCAGGAGCATAGAGATCCCACCGGGATTGCGGCGCCGGAGTTTAGCATTCTGACAATATGGGAGATTTTGATCTGCGGACCGGAGAACGTCTGAATCGCCAAACAAATCCGGACCCCTGACCATCGCATCACACGAAGATAATTCAATCTTAAGCGGCATATTCAATTGAATATTTCTCTAGATGTTCGAGGTGGATCTGGCCACATGCTACCATTGCGTAAACGCGTATCGGATCAATGCATGGTCACCTCACGGCTCGCGGGCAAGGCTGCCATCGTCACCGGCGCGGCATCGGGCATCGGGCGCGCCAGCGCCATTCGCTTTGCCCGCGAAGGCGCAAGCGTGGTGATCGCCGATATCAACGAGACCGGGGGCGAAGAGTCCGCCGACCTGATACGGCGGGAAGGCGGCGAAGCGTCGTTCAAGCATTGCGACGTGTCCGACGCGACGAATGTGCAGGCGCTCGTCGAGGAGACCCTGGCCGCCCACGGCCGGATCGACATCCTGTTCGCCAACGCCGCCTACCTCGACGAGCTCTTCGCCGTCGCCGAAACGTCCGAGGAGGTCTGGAACCGCCACATTGGCGTCACCCTCACCGGCGTTTTTCTGTGCTGCAAGTACGTCATTCCCCACATGATTCAAGCCGGCGGCGGATCGATCCTCGCGACCTCATCGGTGGGCGGCTCGGTCGCCTTCGATCGACAGGCCGCCTACTGCACCGCCAAGGCGGGCGTTGAGATGCTGATGAAGACGATTGCGCGCGACTATGGCCGCGCCGGCATCCGCGCCAACGCCCTCGCGCCCGGCGCGGTGTATACGCCGGTGATGGAGGACGTGAAGCGCCGGAACCCCGATGGGTGGGACCAGGTCCTGCGCGACATGAGCCTGCTGGAGCGCATCTGGGCCGAGCCGGAGGACATCGCCGCCGCCGCTGCATACCTCGTCAGTGACGAAGCCGCGTTCGTCACTGGCACCGTTCTCACGGTCGACGGTGGATGGACGGCCCATTAGCCCTGGATCCGTCGGGTCGACCCACTACGCCCGCTCAAGAAAAACCTGAAGGATCCGTCCATCGGTGCGAATCATCACGCTGCCGGCGAGATCGGTGCGAAAGACCTCTGCGCCATGCGCACGGAGACGGCGCAGGGCGCCGTCCCGCGGGTGATCGAAGGCGTTGTCGCGACCGGCCGACACGACGGCGATCTGAGGGTCGACGGCATCCAGGAACTCCGCAGTCGACGAGCTGTTGGAGCCGTGGTGAGGGACCTTGAGCACGTCGGCGGGCTGAAGGACTCGGGACGCCACCAACTCCGCTTCGGCGGTCGCCTCGATGTCGCCGGTCAATAGCATCGCGGATGCCCGATATGCCAGATGCAGCACGACCGACCGATCATTGTCATCGTTCGGGGCCGGTTCCGGCGGGTTGAGCACAGACAGGTCCACCTGGGGGTGCCATGCCAGCGCGTCGCCGCGCCGGACCTGCCGAACTTCCACGCCGACATCGCGGGCGAGGGTCAGAACATCCCGCATCACGGGATGGCTCAGGTCGTCATCGGCGTGCACGACGGTCCCGACGGCGAACTCGCGCATGACCGTCGGTGCGCCGCCGATGTGGTCGCCGTCGGCGTGCGTCAGCACCAGGTAGTCGAGGCGATCCACGCCCAACCGTCGCAGTTGCGGCACGATTGCCGCGCCGGCGGTCCGCGCATCGGGCCCCGCGTCCACCAGCATGGCGGCGTCGTCCAACCGCAGCAGCAGGGCGTCGCCCTGGCCCACGTCCAGCGCGCGCAATTCCAGTTCGCCTGCTGCCAGCGGCGGAAGCGCGGTCGCGTCCGGACGCGCCCGGATGACGCTGGCGACCACGATCAGCAGCGCCGCCAGCAAGAGGAGCGCCGCCAGGCGAGGTCTCGCGGCCGGACCGACGGGTGGCAATCCTGCCTGTCGCAGGCGCCCGCCAACGGATCCGGTCCATCGCCTCACCGCACGAACGAAGGCGGAGCACCGCGCGGTCAGTCGCATGGCGATGGTCCGCGCCGGTCGGATCCGCCCGCTACGCGGTCACTCGTCGCTCGACCGGAAGGCGCGGCGCGTTGTGAACAACCACGCCAATCTTGCCGTCGCCGAAGCCGTCCGATAACGGTCAGAGCGGACGCACGTGCCCATCGCCGCGCACGACCCACTTGTACGTGGTCAGCTCGCGCAAGCCCATCGGCCCCCGAGCGTGCAGCTTCTGGGTGCTGATGCCCACCTCGGCGCCGAGTCCAAACTCGCCGCCGTCCGTGAACTGGGTGGACGCGTTCACGTACACCGCGGCGGCATCGACCTCGTCGAGGAAGCGCTCGGCATTGGCCAGCGATCGGGTCACGATGGCCTCCGAGTGGCCGGACCCGTGCGCCTGGATGTGGCCCAACGCCTCGTCAATGCCGTCCACGACGACCACCGACATGCGCAGGTCGAGCCATTCCGTGTCGAGATCATCGGCCTCGATATTCACAACCCGTGCGAGGCCGTCTAGCAGCGGCAGCGCTTCGGCGTCGGCGTGCATCTCGACGCTCTTGTCCGCCAGCGCCTGTCCCACCGCGGGCAAGAACTCAGCCGCCATGCTCCGGTCGACGAGCAGAGTGTCCAGCGCGTTGCAGATCGACGGCCGCCGGGTCTTGGCGTTGACCACGATGCGCTCGGCCGCCGCCAGATCGGCGCTCGCGTCCACATAGGTGTGACACACGCCCCAGCCGGTTTCGATCACCGGCACCGAGGCCGTCTCGGTCACGAAGTCGATCAGCCCCTGGCCGCCCCGAGGCACCACGACATCCACGCCATGGCGCGCCTGCAACAGCTCGCGCACCAACTCCCGGTCGGGGTCGGTGATGGCCTGGATGGCATCCGCCGTCACTCCCGCCGTCGCGAGCGCCTGGCGCGCCAAATGGACCAGCGCGCCGGTGCTGTGCTGGGACTCGCTGCCGCCGCGCAGAATCACCGCGTTGCCGGCCTTGAGACCCAGGGCCGAGATGTCGATGGCCACGTTGGGACGCGACTCGAAGACAGCCCCGATCACACCCAGCGGCACCCGGCGCCGGGCCACCTCCAGGCCGTTCGGCAGGCGGCGCGCGTCGACGGACTCTCCGACCGGGTCGGGGAGGCCGATGACCGTGCCCAGCGCGTCGGCGATCCCGTCGATCCGCGCCGGCGTGAGCGTCAGGCGGTCGATGAAGGCGTCGTCCCGACCGGCGGCCCGCGCCTGCGCCACGTCCCGGGCATTCGCCGCCAGCACGTCGGTCTGCTCGGCTCGGAGCGCGGCCGCCATCGCCTCGAGGGCCTGGTTCTTGGCGTCGGCGTCCAGCTTGGCAATCTCCCGCGCGGCGCGGCGCGCCGCCGCGACCAGATCGGGGACGCTCGGCCGAACGGCGGTCGGCGCGTCAATTGCGGCGTTGATGACGACCTCCTCGGTCGGGCCTAGGCACTGTCGAGCAATACCAGGTTGTTGCGATGCACGGCTTCCGCCCCATGCTCGTAATCGAGGATCGACGCGATCAAGTGTGACGGCCGACCCAGGATCCGCACCAAGTCGTGCGAGGCATAGTTTACGAGTCCGCGGGCGAAGACTCGTTCGTCGGGTCCGGCCACCGCCACGACGTCACCGCGGATGAAATCTCCATCGACGGCGCAAATGCCGGCGGGCAGCAGACTCCTCCCGGCATCGGTGAGCGCCTGCTTGGCGCCCCCGTCGACGCGCAAGGTGCCTCGCTCGGTGGCCGCGGAGCTGAGCCAGCGAGCTCGGCTGGTGCGGGTCACTTGTCGCGGCGCGAATCGCGTGCCGAGACGCTCGCCAGCGGCGATGCGCGGGAGGACATCGGGCAGATTGCCGCCGGCGACGACGACCTCGATACCGTCGAAGCTGGCGCTGCGCGCCGCCTCCACCTTCGACCGGACGCCCCCCGACCCGCCGGCGCCGGCCGCTCCCGCCGCGCTGGCCAACACCTCGTCCGTCATTACATGCCCGTCCCGAATCAACTCCGCGTCCGGGTGGCGACGAGGATCACCGGTATAGAGACCGTCGGTGCCCGTGAGCAGGATCAGCAAATCGGCATCGACCAGCTGCGCGATCAGGGCCGACAACGGGTCGTTGTCGCCAAACCGCAATTCCTCCGTCGCCACCACGTCGTTTTCGTTGGCGATCGGCAACACGCCCTGATCCAGCAAGCCGGTGAGGGCGTTGCGCGCGTTGAGAAACCCGTCGCGCGTGGTCAGGTCGGCGCGGGACATCAGCGTCTGCGCCACGGTGATGTCGTGGGCCGCGAACACGGTGCCGTAGCGGGCGATGAGCGGCGCCTGTCCCACGGCGGCCAGGACCTGGCGAGTGGTGAGCTGATTGCCGCGCAGGTGGAGCCTCGCGCGCCCTGCCGCCACGGCCCCGGAAGACACGAGCACCACCTCCGCACCATCCCGAATGAGCGATGAAATCTGCGCCGCGATCTGCTCGATGTAGCCCTCGTTGAGGCCGGCGGGCGTCGTGAGCAGCTGCGTGCCGCATTTGACGACGATGCGCTTTCGATCAGGCATGGTTTTCGGGGATCCAGATCCGCCCTGCCGCTCGGGTGCGTGATTGTAGGGACTCGCCGATATAATGGCGCTCCCCCGCGCCGCGCGCCCTGTAGCGTGCCCAGCCCGAAGGAACACACGGCCATGGATCGGGATAACAGCGACGCGATCCGAAACGTCGTGTTCGTGGCGCACAGCGGCGCCGGCAAGACTTCGCTCACCGAGGCCATGGCCTATGTGACCGGCCAAACGTCACGCCTCGGGCGGGTGGAAGACGGCAACACCATGTCCGACTTCGACCCGGACGAGGTGGAACGGGGCATGTCGATCAATCTCTCGGTCGTGCCGTGCCCCTGGCGGGGCGCCACCGTCAACGCGATCGACACGCCGGGATATCCGGACTTTATCGGCGACGTGGTCTCGGGACTGCGGGCGGCGGATGCGGCGATCGTGGTGATCGACGCCACCGCCGGCATCCAGGTCGGCACCGAAATCGTGTGGCGGCTCGTCGACCGACGCGACCGCCCGCGACTCGTGGTTGTGAATCGCATGGACCGCGAAAACGTGAGTTGGGAAAACGTCGTCCAGGAGCTGCGCGACAAGTTTGGCGCGGCCATCGCCCCCATCCAGATCCCACTGGGCGACGCGCCCGAGTTCGACGGCGTGGTCGATCTGCTGGACGGCACCGCCCACGCGTTCACCGACGGCGGCAGCGAGCCGATCCCCGTGCCCGATGAGTTGAGCGAGACGGTCGAGATCGCGCGGGAGCAACTCACCGACGCGGTGGCGGCAACGGACGACGACCTGTTGGAGAAGTATCTCGAAGGCGAAGAGCTCGAGCGCGCGGACCTGGAGCGGGCGCTGCGGGAAGGCGTGCGCACCGGCGAGGTCTATCCCGTCGTGTTCACCGCCGCCACCGCGACCCACGGCGTGCGCGAATTGCTCGACGCCATCACCGCCGTGTTGCCGGCGCCGCCGGACCTGCCCGTCGCCCCCGTCGCCAACGGCGCGACCATTGACTTCGCGAGCGACGGGCCGATCGTGGCCCAGGTCTTCAAGACGCTGGCCGACCCGTTCGTGGGCAAGGTGTCGCTGCTCCGCCTCTACACCGGGACGATCTCGGGAGATGTCGAGTTGCGCAATCAGACCAGCGGACGGAACGAGCGGCTCTCCGGATTCCAATACCCGGTGGGCAAGGGCGGCGAGCAAGCGGGAGTCGTCGTGGCCGGCGACATCGCGTTTGTCACCAAGCTGGACAACGTCGCCACCGGCGACACGCTGGTATCGGACAGCTCGGCGCACCGGATGGGCGCGCTGGATATGCCCACGCCGCTGTTCGAGGCCGCCATCACGCCGGCGACCCAGGCCGACCTGGACAAGATGGGCCAGGTGCTGGCGCGGATTGCCGAGGAGGACCCGTCGCTGCAGGTCCGGCGCGACGACCAGACCGGCGAGACCATTTTGGCCGGACTGGGCGAGTCGCACGTGCATATCAGCCTCGAGCGCATCCGGCGCAAGTTCGGCGTGAACCTGCTGTCGGACGTGCCGCGGGTGCCCTATCTCGAAACCATTCGCAAGACCGTGAACGCGCACGGGCGGCACAAGCGGCAGTCCGGCGGTCGCGGGCAGTTCGGCGATGTGCACATCGAGTTCTCCCCGCGGGAGCGAGGCGCGGGCTTCGAGTTCGAGGACCGCATCAAGGGCGGCGCGATTCCCAGGCAGTACCTGCCGGCCGTGGAGAAGGGCCTCGTCGAATGCTTCGCCAGTGGCTCGCTGGCGGGATTTCCCGTGGTGGACATCAAGGCGGCGGCGTTCGACGGCCAGTATCACGACGTGGATTCATCCGACGAGTCCTTCCGCAACGCCGCCCGGCTGGCGGTGGAGGACGGCTACCCGCAAGCCAGCCCCGTGATCCTGGAACCGATCGTCAAGCTCGCCATCGAGATTCCCGACGTCAACACGGGTGACGTGATCGGCGACATCAGCGCGCGCCGCGGGCACGTGCTGGGCATGAATCCCGCCGACTACGACGGCGCCTCGATCGTCGAGGTGGAGGCGCCCAAGGCAGAGGTGCAGCGTTACGCCACCGACCTGCGGTCGATCACGCAGGGACGGGGGCAATTCACCAGCGAATTCGTCCGCTACCAGGAAGTGCCGCCGCACGTGCAGGATCGCCTCGTCGCCGAGGCGGCCGCCGCGGACGGCTAGCGCGCCGGATGGACGACACAGGCCGGGAGTTCCTGCAGCGGCTGATCGACGCGCCGAGCCCGTCCGGCTACGAGCAGGCCGCGCGCCGCGTCTGGCACGAGACGGTCGCCGACTACGCCGACGAGGTGCGCGGCGACGTGCACGGCAACGTGATTGCGACCCGAAACCCCGGCGGCAGCCCCAGGCTGATGTTCGCCGGGCACTGCGACGAGCTCGGCCTGCAAGTCAACTACATCTCGGATAAGGGATTTCTCTACTTCAACACCATCGGCGGGCACGATCCCAGCCTGATCTCGGGGCGGCGCGTGATCGTCCACGCGCAGGACGGTCCCGTCCGCGGGGTCACCGGGCAGAGGGCCGTGCACCTGACGCCTCGCGACGAGCGCGGCAAGGCGCAGAAGGTCGAAGACATCTGGATCGACATCGGCGTGAGCGACAAGGCAGAGGCCGAGTCGCTGGTTCGCGTGGGCGACGCGGTGACCTACGAGCTCGGCATGGAGCCGCTGCGCAACGGCCTGGGCGTCGCGCGGGCCTTCGACAACAAGATCGGCGCCTGGGTGGTGGCCGAGGCGCTGCGGCGCATCGACGCCGCCAAGTGTTCGGCAGAGGTGGTCTCGGTGGCCACGGTGCAGGAAGAGTTGGGCCTGCGCGGCGCCATCACGAGCACGTTTGGCATCGATCCGCTGGTCGGCGTGGCGGTTGACGTGACCCACGCCACCGATCATCCCAACATCAACAAGGTCACCGCCGGCGACGTGAGCCTGGACGGCGGTCCCGTCGTCACCCGCGGCGCCAACGTGAACCCGGTGGTCGAGCGGCTGCTGATGGAGAGCGCCGAGGCGCTCGGGATGGACGTTCAGATAGAAGCCGAGCCCCGCGGCACCGGCACCGACGCCAACGCTATGCAACTCTCGCGGGCGGGAGTGGCCACCGGGCTGGTGAGCGTGCCGCTACGCTACATGCACACGCCGTCGGAGATCATCTCGCTGGACGTGGCCAACCAGGCCGCCGACCTGCTGGCCGATTTCGCCCAGCGGCTGACGCCGGAGATGGACTTCACGCCCTAGGACGAGTCCCGCTCGATCCTGACTGTCGTATCTGGCGCCTCAGCTGCGGATCAACTCGGCGAGCGCCTCCGACGGGGTCAATGCGAGGATGGGTGACCGGTCAAAGTCACGGACGCTTCGGGTGACGATGTGCCGCGCGCCGCAGGCCCGCGCGGCAGCGACTTGCAGCGCATCCTCGAAATCGCGCATGGGCAGCTCAGCGGCGTACCGCACGGCACGCGTGTCGGTCTCGGCCACCGCCACGAAGCGAGTCAGATCGAGGATGAAGTCGCGGGCGCCGGGGCCGCCGTGCGACGGCGCCACGAGGTAGTAGAAGTTCGACACGGTGTGCCAGGCGATGAAGGCCTTTTCCCGGCCCCGTTCCAGGCGATCGAGCAGTTCCCCCGAAGCGTCGACATTGGGCTGCCGGTCAAACGCCACGTCCAGCAGCACGTCGGTGTCGAGCAGCATTAGAGGTACTTGCGAGCGAGGGCCTCGTAGCGCAGATCATCGCCGACCGCCGGTTGCAGCCGACCCCGCCAGCGCGCAGCGAAGGACGGCGCGCCCTCGTCCACTACGTCGCGGAGCCCCTGCTCGACGAGCGACGACAGCGACACGCCGCGGGCACGGGCATGGCGCTTGGCCTGGAGGATGACCTCGGCGTCAACCGTGAGCGTGAGTCGGTGCTTCATTGGAACGCGTCCAATGGACGTATACGTATTTCCATGTCAGTATACGTGCTACTCGCGGCAATTGCTCGAACTGCTGCATCGTGACCGGGCGTCACGCAGAGTGGGAATCCACGCCGCCCGCGCTCGCCCAAATCACGCAGCCGGTCTATCCAGCAACTCGACGAATCTGAGGGGCTGTGAGAAAGCACAACGCCCTTCGATTCCTCACGACGTTCGGAATGCCGAAACGGGCTCGCGAGGGCGTCGGGCACCGCGTCGGCGCCCGGAGTGACTCGCACCCCGACTTTGCCGGATTGGTCACACCACGAGCGGTCGGGCTGGGGATATGCTCGGGCCATGGCATTCGGATGGGTGAACGGCTTGACGCATCTGCGCGGTGGCCCAGGCCCGGCGCAACCTGAGCAGCTTGACCCGGGCGATCCCACGCTGCACGCAGCGCGGACCAACGACGATTCGGTCACTCCGAGCACAGCGAGGAGTCTCGGATCCACCACTCCGGCCGCGAGGATTAGCGCTCTAGATTCCTCACATTCGTTCGGAATGACCGGCAGGGCGCGACGCAACGTGCCAATGGCCCTGCTGGCGGTCGGAGTCGCGATCATGCTGGTGGCCGCGGCCTGCGGCGAGGATGAACCTCCGCCGGAACCGGCCACACCGACGCCGACCGTCGAGGCCACGGCGCCTTCGCCGACGCCGGAGCCGCCAGCGCCCACGGCCGTCGTGACAGCCGCGCCAACCGCCACTCCCACTCCGACAACCGCGCCCACGGCGACGGCAACGCCGTCGCCCAGCCCGACACCGAGCCCCATCCCCACGGCCACGCCATCACCGACTCCCACGCCGGAATCCACAGCCGAAGCCGTCCACGCATCCGACTTCGACCGCGACCGGCTGCACGAGGCCATCGCAAACAATCCGCCGGAGTCTGTTCGCATGACGGCCCAGGCGCGCCTGATGCCCATGGTCGAGGGCGAAATCGCGGTGACGCTCGAGCTCGTGCCCGCCGACGAGGCCATACGCATGCTGATGGTGCTTGGTGCGGACGATCAGAAACTGAGCCTCGAACTGATCGTGATCGGCAACACCCAATACCTGCGCGCCGTGGATCCGGACGGAACCGAGAGCCCCTGGCTGGCTTCGAACATCGCAGCCGGTGACCCGGCGCTGATCGACGCCTTTGGAGCCGGCGACCTGCTGGACGACATGATTCCCGACGACGAGCTGGCGCCGATCGTGGCGGTGGGCGTGGAGGACTGCGGCGACGGCCGGCAGTGCTTCGTCCTCACCAGCCCCGAGGACACGTCGGTGCAGCTGCTGGTGGATACCGAGACTTATCTGCCGGTCGTGTTTCGCGGAGCGGCTCTCGGCGAGGGGTTCGATACGGACGTCGAGATGCGATTGGAATGGAACGCCGAGATCTCGATCAGCGCACCGGCCGACGCGCGTCAGGTGTCCCCCGACGAGTTCGCGCTCTCGCTGGCCGGATTCTTCTTCGGCTCGGCGGGCATCGCGCAGGGACCGACCCTGCCGCCGGCCACCGGCGGGCAACCGGGGGCCGACGCGGAACGCGTGATCACCAGCGAGCGCGCCGCCTTGTGGCTGGAGCTGGGCGCTTCGCCCTATGGCGAGGCGCTCGACGACTTTGGCGATCTGTTCCACGGCGACCTCGGCATCGCGCAAGTGCGCTATGACCCCACGGTGGACATCTGGACCTGGGGCGCGGGAAATATTGAACTGGCGGAGGCCACGGCGCGCGAGCTGTTCGGCCCGGACGGCGCCTTTCCCTGCGGCTCGACGGACCCCGTCGTGGCCTGCGGCGCTGATGGCGTAGGGCCCGGGACGTACCTCCTGGTCTGGAGCGAAGTGGTCGACCCGGTGCCGCTCGACGACGCCGCCTACATTCGCACCTTCTGGGCCCTGTTCCAGGACGGCGATCCGGCGAACGACTGGGAGGCGTTGCCACAGTTCGCCAACGACGTGCTGGACGGCAGCGACACGCACTACCGCATCGAGGCGACGCCGGGCGGTTGGGAGTTGGGCCGCACCTTCGGACCGCAGTTGGAGCCCCTGCCGACCGATGGCGCGGCCATGATCCTGTCAAACGTCGTCGTCTTCTGGGTGCCGGTGTCGGAGCTTGGTGATCTCGACGCCCTGAGCCTCGGCGTGGCCAGCTTCAGCGGTCCCGTGGAAAACCCTTTCGGGGTCAACGGAGCCCTGGACCGGTCGCCCGAGCCGCAACAGCCGCTGACGCCGCTGGACGAGGTGGGGTTCTAGGGAGTCGGAGTCTTGCGGGGTCGCCGCAGGTACATCACACGGTTGCTGTAGAGCAGGTCCCCTAAGGAGATTGGCGCCCTCGCCCTAGCCGAATCACCCTCACCCCAGCCCTCTCCCATCAAGGGAGAGGGAGCCGGACTCTCCCTCCCGGGCGCGTTGATCGCTGTCCGGCGTCAGCCCTCGTCGGCGCCGTAGAGCGTCGTGGCGGGATGGAACGACGACCAGCCGAGCCAGTAGGCCAGGTGGCCGGGTAGGCGCGCGAGCTCGGTGCCGTCGGGATGGACGAGCGCCTCTTCAGTGACCTGCCAGACTGTTCCTTGCTCGTCGACGACGGTTCGCGGTTCACTGCCCGGCGCAAACTCCCGCTCGCCGCGCTCGAACGCCCGCACCGCCGCGCCGGCGCTCCAGGACACTTCGCCCCGACGCCGGTCGACGCCCTCGATGGTCAGCTCCTCGCCGAGCGCGACGAGCACCACCGCCTGATCGTCGACGGTGTCGTTGAGCACCCGGGCCTCGACAACGTCCGCCACGGCATACGCCCGAGCGGCATCCCCGAGCACGAGCGCGAATACGCGGTCCTTGGGGGCGAGACCATCCGCGGTCGGAGCGGGGAACATCACGTCGGGGCTGGCGAAATAGCCGCCGTAGGCCGCGCCGGGCGAGTAGTCGCGCCGGTGGCCGGTATTGATGCTCAGCACGGCGGTGGTGGGATTGGCCGTGCGCCAGGCTTCCCAGGTGGTCGTGACGATGGGGATGACATCGAGCCGGCCCGGATCGGCCGCCAGCGGCCCGAGGACGGGCTCGCCGGTGAGCTGATTCCAGAGGGTAAACGTGCCGCGGTCGTACATCAGCTTGTTGCTGCGCATCAGGAAGCCCGACGTGCCGATGCTGAGCACGTCGCCGCGATAGCGCCGGCTGAACAGTACCCCCGCGCCGCAGAGGGTGCAGTAGGCCAACGCCACGGGCTCGCCGCCCACGACGTCGTTGGCCATCTCGTGCCAGTCGAGGATCCGGAGTGGATAGGCGCGGTAGTCGCCGTTGATCGCGACGCCGAAGACCACGTCGTCGGGCTCGAGGTAGGCCGCGTTGTCCGCCGCGACCATCGGGGCCGACTCCAGCGGCGGAATGCCGTCCAGACGTACGCCGCCCCAGACGACCTCCTCGAAGCGGATGCTGCGGGGCGCACGTTCATCGAAGAACCGGGCAAACTGCGGGTCGACGCGGCTGTAGATGCGACCCTTCCAGGCGGCGAAGCCCGGCACCGTGGTCAGGTCGGTCCGCGCGTACCACTCGGCCCACTCCGCCCACGCTTCGTGTTGCTCTCCCGTGAGTTGGAACAGACCCTGCCGGGCCTTGTCCCACGTGTCGGGATGAAACGCCCCAAGCTGCGCCGCCCGCAGAACCTCGATGAGCACCGAGATGAGCCGCTCGTCGCCCGTGGTTCCCATGTACGCCACCAGCTCCACCTGCGCCTCGGGAAAGGTCGGGTCGAGCAGCAGGCCGTCCAGCAGCGATTGCGCCTGATCGTCCGAAAGCCTGCGGTCGGCCGGCACGGGAGTGCCGGCAAGGGCCGGGCGCGGCGTGGGCTCGGCGGTCGGTGTTGGCGTGGGTGCGGGGGTCGGCGTGGGCGCGGGCGTGGCGGTGGGACCGGGCGTTGGCGATGGAGGCGCGGTGACGATCACCTTGGCGGCAGCGGGGGGCCTGGTCGTTGAGGCCGTCGACGAGGTCTCGTCGCAAGCCGCCAGCGCGGCCGCCGCGCCCGCGGTCGCCAGCAGCCCAAGCGCGCGGCGGCGCGACACCACCGGGCGTCGCCGGGCGGGCTGCTCGGGCGGCAGGCGTTCAGCCGGGGAGTGAGTCACCTGTGCCCCCACCCTAACCCTGACCCATCAAACAAGCCGGGACCGGACGCCCGCAGCGGTTGAGAGGTGTTTCATCCCGATCACAATGTCCGGCTTCCCCTTGAGCGGCCATGCACGCCCTTGAGCTATCATCGCCGCTACTGTCAGCGGCCCCAAGGTCAGGCCGCCGTATTTCACATGCGCTATTGACATCCATTGCCAGGACTCCGGTGGGGCCCGTCATCAAGCCATACGTATTCGGCCGCGATGCCGATTGGCCTATCGTGGCAAAGCCACCATTCGGGCGCGTGATGCCGACCATCTTGCCGAGCGGCTGACGTGACTGTCGACGCCAAAGACCTTCCCGCGCCCGAGGATTTGCACTTTGGGCATTTCGCGGCGGTTCCCGAGTATCGCCAAGTCAACCGTGAGCTCGTGCAAGAGCTGTTTCGGCACATGCCGAATCCCTTCGTGCACGTCGATCTGGCCACGGGCACGGGACTGGTGCCGCAGCTCTTGATCGAGGAAGCCGAGAAGCGGGGATTCCGGGGCACGATCATCGGCATCGACCGCAGCCCGAAGGCGCTGGAGATCGCCGAGGCCACCACGCCGCGTCCGTCCAACATCGACCTGCGCTTCGTGGAAGCCGACGCGCGGTACCTGGAGCGGCTAAAGGGGGATGAACTCCCCGCCGACGGCGCCGACAGCCTGAGCATTCACGACGCCATCCACGAGATCACCGACCAGGAGGGCCAGCGCCGGGTCTACAACGGCATGGCCGCCATCGCCCGCGAGGGCGCCCTCCTGTCGTCGAACAGCACCTTCACGACCGTCTCAATGGCGGTGGCGAACTCGTTGCGGGGCCACGGCGAGTGGAAGCTGCACTTCATGCGGCTCACCGGCGCCCGCCGCAACGACAAGGGCGGCTCGCTGCCCTATCGCCGGCCCGAGGACTACCGCAAGATGATCGAGGAGGCGGGGTTCAAGGTCGTGCACGAGCTGGAGCGGGCGATCCACCTCACGCGCGAAGCCCTCAAGGCCATCGCCCGCTATCCGGCGTTCGTGGAAGGCGTGGCGGGCGACCTGGTCTTCCCGCGCAATTTCAGCCTCGCGGAGCAGAGCCACTACCTCAGCCTGGCGGTCGACAAGGTGCGCTACGACGGCCTGCCACGCATCTGGCACGAGATCATCGGCCGGAGGCACGCGACGCCCTAGGCTCGCTCGTTCGGCGGCACCGGAATGACAGGCGTGTCATTCCCAACCAGAAATGTCATTCCGAACACCCCCTCCTGTCATTCCGAACGCAGTGAGGAATCTAAGGACTGTGGCACCAGCTCCGCGCCCCTGAGTTTCCTCGCCGCGCTGGACACACCGGAACGACGCCTGGGGCGCTCCAACGACGCCGGCCCGGTTCCCTCTCCCACGGCGAGAGGGATAGGGTGAGGGGCTCCGGCGCGTTTCGGCAATCCCGTCCCCTCATCCCACCCTTCTCCCCAGAGGAGAAGGAGCCGGACGACCCGCCGGGTCAGCGATGCCGTTGCCGAAACTCTCCAGTCGCCGCCCACGCGAGTTGGCAACGGCGGTCCGGTTCCCTCTCCCACGGGGAAAGGGCCAGGGTGAGGGGCTCCGGCGCGGCTACCATGCCTCCATGCCGCCGCTGACGACCGCGGTCGAGAACTACTTCGCCGACCTGCGGCGCATCCGCGCCTCCGGCGGCGCCACCGCCGAAACCTCCCGCTACACCCCGCTGGAGAACCTCCTCAACGCGGTCGGCGGCAGCCTCAGACCCAAGGTGTTCTGCATCGGACAACTGGCGAATTTGGGCGCCGGGCATCCCGACTTCGGCCTCTACGCCGCCAAACAGGTGCAGCGCGGCCAGCCGCGCGAGGGGCAGCTACCCGAGCACGGCGTGGTCGAAGTCAAACCCGTCGACGACGACGCCTGGCTCACCGCCGACGGCCAGCAAGTCAGCCGCTACTGGGGCCGATATCGATTGGTCCTGGTCACCAACTACCGCGACTTCGTGCTCGTCGGCGAGGACGCGGCGGGACTTCCGGCCAAGCTCGAAACCTTCCGCCTGGCTGACTACGCGGAGGACTTCGACCGAAAGCTGGAGACGCCGCGAGCCTTCGCCAACCAGGTCGGCGCGGGTCTGGGCGAATACCTGCTGCGCGTTCTCAAGCACCGCGCCGTGCTGGCCGAGCCCAGGGACCTTGCCTGGCTGCTGGCCTCCTATGCCCGCGACGGCCTGGCGCGGGTCGAGGCCGCCGGCGACGCGCCGTCCCTGGCGGCCGTGCGCGGGGCGCTGGAGGAAGCCCTCGGCGTCAAGTTCGAGGGGGATCGCGGCGCGGCATTCTTTCGCTCCACGCTCGTGCAAACGCTCTTCTACGGCGTCTTTTCCGCCTGGGTGCTGTGGGCGCGGCGGGCTTCGCCGCCGTCGGGCGCGTTCGACTGGCGCACGGCCGTCTGGCACCTGCGCGCGCCGGTGCTCCGGGCGCTGTTCCAGCAGCTTTCCGATCCTGGCCGCCTGCAACCGCTCGGCCTGGTCGAGGTGCTGGATTGGACCAACGCCGCGCTCGACCGCGTGGACCAGGGCGCCTTCTTCGCCAGGTTCAACGAGGGCGAGGCGGTGCCCTATTTCTACGAGCCGTTCCTGCAGGAGTTCGACCCCGCACTGCGCAAGCAGTTGGGCGTCTGGTACACGCCGTCCGAGGTGGTGCGCTACATGGTGGCGCGGGTGGACCGGGCGCTGCGGGACGACCTGGGCATCGCCGACGGGCTGGCGGCGGAGAACGTCTACGTGCTCGACCCCTGCTGCGGCACTGGCGCCTACCTGGCGGAAGTCCTGCGCCGCATCGCCGCCAACCTCCAGGACCGCGGCCTGGGCGCGCTCACGGGCGCCCACGTCAAGCGGGCCGCGCTCGACCGTGTGTTCGGCTTCGAGATCATGCCCGCGCCGTTCGTCGTGGCCCACCTGCAAGTCGGTCTGACCATGCAGGACCTCGACGCGCCGCTGGCCGAGGACGGCGACGAGCGCGCCGGCGTCTTTCTCACCAACGCGCTCACCGGCTGGGAGCCCACGGTGCAGAAGCCGCTGCCGTTTCCCGAGTTGGAGGAAGAACGCGACCACGCCGAACGGGTCAAGCAGGACACGCCGATCCTCGTGATCCTGGGCAATCCGCCCTACAACGGGTTCGCCGGCATGGCGGTCGACGAGGAGCGCGAGCTGTCCACGTCCTACCGCACCACCCGGCGCGTGCGACGGCCGGAAGGCCAGGGCCTCAACGACCTCTACGTACGCTTCTTCCGCATGGCCGAGCGCCGCATCGCCGAAAAGACCGGCCAGGGCGTGGTCTGCTTCATCTCCAACTACTCGTGGCTCGACAGCCTGTCGTGTCCGGGAATGCGCGAACGCTATCTGGAAGCGTTCGATGTGATCCGCATCGACAACCTCAATGGCGACAAGTACCGCACCGGCAAGGTCGCGCCCGACGGCTCGCCCGATCCCAGCATCTTCTCCACGCCCGACGATCCGGTCGGCATCCAGGTCGGAACCGCCGTCGCCACGCTGGTGCGCAAGCCCGACCACGCGCCCGCGGCGAGCGTCGAATTCCGCAATCTCTGGGGTCAGGCCAAGCTCGCCGATCTGACGGACACGGCAGACGCCGACCCGAATGCGCTCTACGACGCCGTCGAACCGATCTTGCCGCTGGGACTGCCCTTTGCGCCGGTGGCCGTCAGCCCGGACTGGTTCGACTGGCCGGCTCTGCCCGAGTTGTTCCCAACCTCATACCCCGGCGTCAAGACCAGCCGCGACGCGTTCCTGGTCGATACAGACCTCGACCGGCTCAAGGCGCGCGTCGCCGATTACTTCGATCCGGAGTTGAGCCACGACGAAATCGCGCGGCGCTATCCGGGTGTGATGCAGAGCACGCGGCGCTTCAACGCCCCTGCGGTCCGCGACGCGCTGCTCCGACGCGGCGGGCCGACGGAAAGCGGCTTCGTCCGGTACGCATACCGACCGTGCGACACCCGCTGGCTCTATTGGGAAGCGGACACCAAGCTGTTGGATGAGAAGCGTGCCGAATACATGCCGCACGTCTTCGAGGGGAATCTGTGGTTGGTCACCCAGCAGAAACCGCGCCGGGAGTGGTCGCCGCCGCAAGTCATCTCGCACGTCGGCTGCCTTGACCTGATGGATCGGGGCGCTACTTGCGTTCCTGCCTGGCTCCGGGAAGACACCCTGGGAACCGACCCATCCGACACACGCCGTCCCAACCTGTCGCCTGCCGCCCGCCGCTACCTGGAACGCCTGGGCCTGGGTGTCAAGGACCTCTTCCACCACGTCCTCGCCGTACTCCACGATCCGGCCTACCGCGAGGCCAACGCCGGCGCCCTGCGCATGGAATGGCCCCGCATCCCGCTGCCCGGCTGGTCCGAATTGTCCGTCAGTCCGGCCGCCCCCTCCGTCATTCCGGTGAAAACCGGAATCCAGGGTCCACAGCGTCCCCTGCCCGAGGACTGGATACCGGCGTCCGCCGGTATGACGGAGGGAAGGGCCTCCGCCGGAAACCAGCCTTCGAGCCAAACAGCCAGCGGCCAAGCCGACGGCGCCGCGCCCGACATTGCTGAACAGGCCGCCCAAACCCTGGCCGCCTCCGCCGCCCGCGGGCGCGACCTGGCCGCCCTGCTGGACTCCGACGCGCCCGTCCCCGGCGTCACCACCGGCCAACTCCGCCCCGAGATCGCCGCCATTGCCGTACCCACCACCACCCACGGCGGCAACATGACCGGCGACGACTTCGCCCTCACCGCCGGCTGGGGCCACTTCGGCAACAATCAGGCCGTCATGCCCGGCCAGGGCCGCCCCGTCGAACGCGCCTACACCCCAGCCGAACGCGAGGCGCTTGGCGCTGCCGTCGACACCCTCGGCGACACCACCTACGACATCTATCTAAACGACCGCGCCTACTGGCGCAACGTCCCCGCCGCAGTCTGGCGCTACAAGCTCGGCGGCTACCAGGTCCTCAAGAAGTGGCTCTCCTACCGCGAGCAAACCATCCTCGACCGCCCTCTCCGCCCCGAGGAAGTCCAACACTTCACCGACACCGCACGGCGGATAGCGGCGATTTTGCTGGTGACTGAGAAGTGAGCAACATCGTTTGGCAAGGCCTCCGACGACACGCTCGCCGTATCGCCGGATGGGACGGAGCGCCCTGGATTGCTTCGATAGTCGTCGTATTGGCAGTCGGAAGCGTTCTTTCCTGGGTCTTTTGGGATTGGCTGCACGACGATCGGGAATCTGTTAGCTCGACCGTTCGCAATCTGGGATTGGTGATTGGGGCCGTCATTGCGGCATTGCTCGCTGTCTGGCGAAGTCGCGTAGCCGAGCGCCAAGCTCACGCAGCCCGTCGCCAAGTCGAGACGGCCGAGCGGGGTCTACTAAGTGAGCGCTTCCAGCGGGGCACCGAAATGCTCGGGAGCGACGTTCTCATGGTCCGATTGGGCGGCATCGACGCGTTGAAGCATCTAGCCGACGAGCATCCGCACCAGTACCACATTCAGATTATGCAGCTGCTATGTGCTTTTGTCCGTCACCCGACCGAGCATGAAGAAATTGAGGTCAGGAGGGATCTCCGCCAGGATATCCAATCTGCGCTGCATGCAATCAGTGACTGTCACAGAAATCAATCTGAAATTGAGTATAATAGAGATTATAGATTAGAGCTACAAAACTCAAACATATCCTACGGTCTTCTTGCAAATCTAGACCTGTCGCAGGCATATTTGATTGGGGCTGATCTATCGCACTCTTTCCTTACTAGAACCGACCTTTCTGGCGCGGATCTGAGCCATGCCAATCTGCGCTCGACAAACTTGGCAGATGCCACACTCATCGCCGCCAACATTTGGAGTGCTGATCTGACGGGCACTGATCTACGTGGAGCAAATCTATATCGAGCAAATCTGGTCGGGCTGAATCTGTCTCAATGCAACCTTAATAGCGCGACATTATGTCGCGCTTTACTCAGTAATGTGGATGTGTCATCAGCGGATATATCTGATTCAGATTGTTCTCGAATAAATGCTCAGTCGGCGATGTTCATCAATACAAATCTACGCAGGGCAAATCTGTCGTTTGCAGGACTCGATAGTGCGAACATGCGCGCCGTACGTCTCGATAGTTCAAATTTGTACTCAGCTGTGCTTTTCGGTGCGGATCTCTCAGGTGCTTCGTTGAGGCGAGCGAATGTTTGCAATGGGAATCTACGTGATGCAGACCTGTCGAATGCGGATCTCTCTGAGGCGCTATTCTCTGAGGCTGGTGAGCATCCAGCAACGGGCATTACGCAAACCCAGCTCGATGAAGCCCGAGCTGATCCGGCTAGCCCACCGCAACTCGACGGCGTGCTCGACGCCGACACTGGAAAGCAACTGGTCTGGCGCGGCGAGCCGCCGAACGACACGCCCGCTTAGGCTGGGGCCGTCGCCTCGAAGCACGGCACCGTCCCCTTCGTCATTCCCGCGGAGGCGGGAATCTAGGGGCGCATAATCCCGACACGGCCGCGATCGAACGTCTGCGATTCCTCGCCTTCGGCTCGGAATGACGGGTTGGGGGCACGGCATGACAGGTGGCGCCGCCGGAGTGACGGCGGCGTGGCGCAATGGTCTCCCCGGTATCGGGTACGGGGCAGGCCCTCTGCCGAACTGACGAACGCGGATTGCGGCGATCCTGCTTCTGGGAGAATAGCGGTGGCCGGACGCAATCGACGACAGAGGATTCCAACCCGGGCAACAATGCGAGCCTGCTAACCAGGAGGCCAAACCATGCGTCGACAGATGACCGCGATTATCGAGCGCGAAGGGGATTCCTACGTTGCGCTCTGCCCCGAGCTGGATATAGCAAGCCAGGGTGCGAGCGTTTCCGAGGCTCGCGCCAATCTCAAGGAAGCCCTCGACCTCTTTTTCGAGGCGGCTTCTGCCGACGAAATTCAGCGTCGGCTTCATGACGAAGTCTATGTGACGCACGTTGAGGTAGCGGTTGGCTAGGCTTCGGGTGCTGTCGGGTCGGGAGGTCTGCGTGATCCTGGCACGGCATGGGTTCGGTGAAGTGCGACGCCGGGGCAGCCACATACTGATGCAAAGGGTCGAAGGCGGGGATACGACTACCGTTCCGGTGCCAGACCACCGGGAACTCCGGACCGGAACGTTGAGGTCGATCATCCGACAATCGGGGCTGCCCAGGACGTTGTTCGAGTGAGCAAGTAGCCCTTGAGCCTCGGCGTGCAGCGGCGGCGAACGCCGTCCCCTTCGTCATTCCCGCGGAGGCGGGAATCCAGGGGCTCATAGTCCCCGAACGGCCGCGATCGAACATCTGAGATTCCTCGCTGCGCTCGGAATGACGGAGTGGGGCGCACGGAATGACTGGTGGCGGCGCGTGTGGGGTCGTGGTTGCGCCGGAGGTGACGGCGGGGTGGACTCCCGCCTTCGCGGGAGTGACGGGTTTTGAGCGTGCTGCGGCTCAGGTCGCTGAGGCCCGGATTCCGTAGGATTGAGGCCGGCATGCGGATAGCTTGCCGGTCCTGAAACCGGTGGTCATGGCAACATCGTCGATTGCTCCCACGAGTGTGGTCGACGACTTTTGCCCCACCGTGCGGAACTGGTTCGTCGAGCGCTTTGGCGCGCCGACGGATGCGCAGGCGGCCGGGTGGCCTTCGATCATGAGTGGGCGCGACACGTTGCTTGCCGCGCCGACCGGATCGGGCAAGACGCTGGCGGCGTTCATGGCTGGAATCGACCGGCTGGTGCGCGAGGCGGAGGCCGGCGCCCTGGAGGCGGAGACCTCGATCGTCTACGTGTCGCCGTTGAAGGCGTTGAGCAACGACATCCAGCGCAATCTGGAGGAGCCGCTAGAGGGCATCCGCCGGCGCGCGATCGCGGAGGGTCGCGAGCCTCCGGCGATTCGCACGGGCCTGCGCACGGGCGACACGCCAGCGGCCGAGCGGCAGCAACTGGTGCGGCGGCCGCCGCACATTCTCATCACCACCCCCGAGTCGCTCTACTTGATGGTCACCGCGCAGCGCAGCCGCGAATCGCTGCGCCGCGTGACCACCGTGATCGTCGACGAAATCCACGCGCTGGCCCGCGATCGCCGCGGCTCGCACCTGGCCCTCACGCTCGCGCGGCTGGACCACATTGCCGACGCACGGCCGCAGCGGGTTGGGCTCTCGGCCACGCAGCGGCCCATTGACCAGATCGCGCGCTTTCTCACCGGCGTCGACTCGGATGCGGCGCCGCGTGCGTGCGACGTCGTGGACCTCGGCCACCAGCGCGACTTGGACCTGGCGATCGAGGTCCCGCCCACGGACCTGGAAGCCGTGGCACCAGGGGAGCAGTGGGGCGAAATCTACGACCGCCTGGCCGAGCTGGTGAGCGCGCACCGCACGACGCTGGTATTCGTCAACACGCGCAAGCTGTCGGAGCGGGTAGCGCACAATCTGGCCGAGCGGCTGGGCGAGGAGGCGGTGGCCAGCCACCACGGCAGCCTCTCCAAGGAGCGCCGGCACCGGGTCGAGCAGCGCCTGAAGGCCGGCGACCTCAAGGCCCTGGTGGCCACGGCCTCGCTGGAGCTCGGCATCGACATCGGCAGCATCGACCTGGTGTGCCAGATCGGATCGCCGCGGAGCATCGCGACGTTCCTGCAGCGCATCGGGCGCTCGGGGCACGCCCTTGGCCTGCGTCCCCACGGACGGATCTTCCCCACGACGCGCGACGAGCTGATCGAGGCCGCAGCGCTCATCCGGGCGGTGCGCGCAGGCCGGCTGGACCGCATTCACATCCCGCAGGCGCCGCGCGACGTGCTGGCGCAGCAGATCGTGGCCGAATGCGCCTGCGAGGACTGGCCGGAACACGATCTGTTCGACCTCATGCGCACGGCCCAGCCGTTCGCGGAGCTTGCGCGCGGAGACTTCGACGAAATCGTTGACATGCTCGCCATTGGCATCGGTGATGGCGCCGGCCGCGCCCTGCCGCTAATCCACCGCGACCGGATTCACGGCGTCGTGCGGGGACGGCGGGGCGCACGGCTCGCCGCCATCACCAACGGCGGGACCATTCCGGAGACCGGCGACTACCAGGTGGTGGCGGAGCCCGACGACACGGTGGTGGGCACCGTGAACGAGGACTTCGCCATGGAGAGCATGGCGGGCGACATTTTTCTGCTGGGCAGCACCTCATGGCGAATCCGCCGCGTGGAGCAGAGCACCGTGCGCGTCGTCGACGCCCAGGGGGCGCCGCCCACGATTCCCTTCTGGCTGGGCGAGGCTCCCGGTCGAACGCGTGAGCTTTCGCAGGAAGTCGGTCGGCTGCGCCGCGACATCGCGGACGGCCTCGACGACTCATCGAGCCTGCACGCGACCTTGCGGCAGGAATGCGCGCTATCGCCCACGGCAGCGGCGCAGATGATCGACTACGTGCGCGCGACGCGTGACGGCTTGGGGCTGGTGCCGTCCGACCGCGACGTGGTCTACGAGCGGTTCTTCGACGATTCGGGCGGGATGCAACTGGTGGTGCACGCGCCGTTTGGCCAGCGCGTCAATCGGGCCTGGGGCCTGGCGCTGCGCAAGCGCTTCTGCGTGCGCTTCGACTTCGAGCTGCAGGCCGCCGCCAACGACGACGCCATTCTGCTGTCGCTCGGCCCGCAGCACTCGTTTCCGCTGGAGGAGACTTTCCGCTACGTCACCTCCCGCAACGTGCCGAAGTCGCTGAAGCAAGCGATCCTCTACGTGCCGCTGTTCCCGACCCGCTGGCGCTGGAACGTGACGCGGGCGCTGGCGGTGCCGCGCCAGCGCGGCGGGAAGCGCGTGCCGCCATTCTTGCAGCGTCTCCGATCCGACGACCTGCTTGCGGCGGTGTTTCCGGAGCAGGTCGGCTGCCAGGAAAACGTCACCGGACCGCTCGAGGTACCGGATCATCCCCTCATCGAGCAGACGGTGAGCGACTGCCTCACGGAGGCCATGGATTTGCCGGAGCTCGTTCGCATATTGGCCGCAATCGAGGCCGGCGATATCCGGCTGCACGCCAGGGACACGGTCGAACCCTCGCCGATGGCGCACGAAATCGTGAGCGGCAAGCCCTACACCTATCTCGATGACGCGCCGATCGAGGAACGGCGCACGCGAGCCGTGAGCCTGCGCCGGGCGCTGCCCGAAAGCGCGCGGGACCTGGGCCAGTTGGACGCCGACGCCATCGCACGGGTCGCCGAGGACGCCTGGCCCGATCCTCGCAATGCGGAGGAGGTGCACGACGCCCTGCTCGGCCTGGTGGCGGTTGCCGAACCGGTCGTCGGCGATTGGCTCGACTGGCTGCACGAGCTGCGCGCGGCCGGCCGTGCGCTCAAGCTCGCCGCCGCCGATACCGTCCTGTGGGCGGCGGCGGAGCACCTGCCGGCCTTGCGGCTGCTGTACCCCGAGGCCGAAGTCCCGGACCTGCGGCTGCCTCCAGGCGCCGAGCTTGCGGTTGACGACCGCGAAGCGGCCAGACGGCTCCTGCTCCGGGGCCATTCCGAGGTCATGGGTCCGTTCACGACGGACGAGCTCGGCGGACGCGCGGGCCTGCCGGCCGAGGACGTGGCACGCGGGTTGGTGCAGCTCGAGGCGGGTGGCTTCGTGCTACGCGGCCATTTCACGCCGGGCCTGGGCGACGAGGAGTTCTGCGACCGACGTCTGCTGGCCCGCATGCACCGCGCCACGCTCGATCGGTTGCGGCGCGCCATCGACCCCGTCTCGGCGCAGGACTACATGCGCTTTCTCATCGAATGGCAGGGACTCGGGCCATCCGGTCGGTTCGAGGGCCGCGAGGGTCTGCGCACCGCCATCCAGCGGCTCCAGGGATTCGAAGCGCCGGTGTCCGCGTGGGAGAGCGTGCTGCTGCCGAGCCGCGTGCGGGACTTTCAGCCCAGCTGGCTCGACGAGCTGTGCCTGAGCGGCGAGGTGGCCTGGGGCCGCCTGTCGCAGCCGCGCCCCACCGCCGACGGCGACGCGCCAATCAACGGCTACACCCTGGCCGCCACTCGCGCGACACCCATCACCCTGGCGCCGCGTCGAGACCTCCCGCTGCTGCTCGCGGCCGCCCGGGGCGTGGACCTCGGAGCGGCCTCGCCCCCGACGGTGGGCGCCGCGGGCGAGATTCATCGGCTGCTCGAAGCCCGCGGCGCGCTGTTCTTCGACGAAATCGCCGCGGCTCTCCGGCGTCTGCCGACCGACGTTGAAGAGGGGCTGCGGGCCCTCATCGGAGGCGGATGGGTCGCGTCGGACGGCTTCCACGGCGTGCGGGCGCTGGCCGGTCGGCGTCGACGCGGCGGCTGGCGGCGTCGCGGCGGTCGGCACGGCTTGGACGCATCGGCCTCACCGCCCGGCCGATGGTCGCTGCTGGCAGCCGCTCCGACCGCCGAAGCCATGGCCGACGACCTGGCCGAGCGCGTGGCGCACGTGATGCTGGGGCGCTACGGCGTGGTCTTCCGCGACTTGCGCCGGCGCGAGCCGTTCACGCTGCCCTGGCGTGAGGTGCTCCGCGCCCTCCGCCGGCTCGAAGCCAGAGGCGCCGTCCGCGGCGGGAGGTTCGTGACGGGATTTGTGGGCGAGCAATACGCCCTTCCCGAGGCCGTGACGGCCCTGCGCCGCCACCGATCCGAGGGCCCAAATGGCCGGCGGGTCCGGATCAGCGCCGTGGACCCACTGAACTTGACCGGCATCGTGACGCCCGGCGAGCGCCTGCCAGCGTATCCGGGACGCTCAATCGAGCTGATCGACGGCCTGCCTTCCGTGGAGCACGACGCCGTCGCTCACTGACAATCCCGCGGCAGCGCTGCACAATCCACCCACTGAGCCGATGCGTACTGTTTCAGGGAGACGGCGTGCGCACCAGCTCAGCGTCGGCCGCGCGCCGCTGGCATACAGCGGAGATCGAGCATGACGGATCGAATGCGTTGGCTGAGTCTGGCGGGCGCCCTCGCCGCCATTGCGGCGATCATCGCCGTAATCCTCGTCGTGGTGCAGCCGCCGCAGACAGTCAGCGTGTCGCCCGCGCCGGACGAACCGACCACGCCCGACGCCGCGCCGACCACTCCGCAGGTCGCGGCCCCCGCGCCGGTGACGGCGCCGCCCACGCCCCAGGCCGCGGCAACGCCCGAGCCGACCGGGCCGCTGGCGCCCGAGTTCGTGCGCGTCACCCAGTGGCTCAACGGCCCGGCATTGAGCCTGGCCGACCTGCGCGGCCGGGTGGTGCTGATCGATGTGTGGACCTTCGGCTGCTACAACTGCCGCAACACCCTGCCCTACCTCCGCGACTGGCACGCCAAGTACGCTTCCGAGGGTCTGCAGATCGTTGGCGTGCACACGCCCGAGTTTGAATTCGAGCAGGTCGAGGCCAACGTTCGCGAGGCCATGGTCCGGCTGAACGTGACCTGGCCGGTGGCGATGGACAACGACTGGGGCACCTGGCGCGCCTACAACAACCGCTATTGGCCGCGCAAGTACCTGGTGGACCAGCAGGGCCGGATCCGGTACGACGTGATCGGTGAAGGGTCGTACGCGGAGATGGAGCACCGCATCCGCGAGCTCCTCACCGCGGGCGGGGCCTCGCTCGACCACATCCCGCTGGGCGGCGTGGACGAGGGCGCCGCGCCGGCGCAGACGGCGCTGTTTACCGGTGACTCGTGGGACGAGGGTCGGTTCCTGGCCGTCGAGGGCAGGGGTGAAGCGACGCGTCTCGGGCTGCGCGGCGGCTGGACGGTGCAGTCCGACCGCGTGCAGCCGGACCCGGACGGAGGTTCGACCGCTTGGGACGCGACGGTCGTCGTCACGTCGGGCATGGCGAACCTGTCCGCGGCGGCGACCTCGGAAACGCCGGCGCTCCTGAAGGTGACCCTGGACGGAGTGCCCATTCCGGAACCGCTGCGCGGCGCTCACGTCTTTGCCGCGGAGGACGGCGCGACCTATGTGTCGATCGGCGAGTTCGGCACCTACGGGCTGCTGCGCAACGGCGACGTCGCACCGCGTGAGCTGCGACTGCACACCGCCGACGCCGGCCTGACGCTTTACACCTTTGTCTTCGGGGCATAGCTCCTCCCGCCGTGGACCAATCGGTCAACCTGGCGGTGGCATTCGGGGCGGGAGTGGCTTCGTTCATCGCGCCGTGCACGCTCGCGCTGGTGCCGGCCTACGTGCTCTATCTGGGCGGCCTCACCTTGAGCGACGGCGACGCGGCGGGCGCGCGCGCGACCCGCGGCGCGACGTTACGAAGCGTCCTGGCCTTCACCCTTGGCTTCACTTCGGTTTTCGTGATTCTCGGGGCTTCGCTCGGAGCGCTCTCGCAGACGCTCGCCGACCATTCGGTGTGGCTGAACCGGGTGGGCGGCACGCTGATCATCCTGCTGGGGCTGATGGCCCTGGGGCTGCTGCGGGTTCCGCTGGCGCAGCGCGGCTTCGCGTTTCGCCCGCACGTATCCGGCCAGCTGCATGTGGTGGGCGCGTTCTTGATCGGCGGCACGTTCGCGGTCAGCTGGGTTCCCTGCGTGGGACCGATCCTCGGGGCGATCCTGGTGCTGGCGGCCACCACGGCATCCGTGGGCGAAGGCGCGCTGCTGCTGCTGGCCTACTCGCTGGGGATGATGCTGCCGTTCGCCGCCGCCGGCGCATTTTCCGGGTGGACGCGGGCGCTGCTGCAGCGCCACGGCCACGCGCTCAACTACGCCACCCACGCCGGGGGCATTCTGCTTATCGCGCTGGGAATCGTGGTTTTCACCAATCTCATGCCCGTTATCGCCAGATATATTCCAATTGGCGTATGACGAGCACGGCGAACGGAATAGAATGGAGCAGGGTCACGGGTTGCGCCGAGGCGCGACGGGCGCCACTGGCGCAGGGCCTGGACCCTAGGACGGAGCGAGGAACATGAACGACACGCCAGACAGCCAGGCGGCGGCGCGGCTTGCGGCCGCCGTGGGGCAGATTCTTCCCGTCGATGGTGAGCGCTCGCTGACGGGAATTGCCGCCAAGCATGACCTCGACATCGCGCCCGCAGACGACGTGGAGACACTCGCCGGCCAATTGATCGTCGCGGCCGGGGAAGCTGACCGGCTCGATGACGTCGTGCAGGCCCTGGTCACCGAGAGCGTCTTATACCGGCGGGACGCGCGCGAGCCGGTCGACTCCGTCGAATACGGCGAGCTGTCCGCGGCGGCGCAGGCGCTTGGGGTTACCGTGCCGCCGTTGGCGGAGATCGACGGCGCAACCGCGGACGACGACGGCGCCGAGCGGCGCACCCGGCTGCTCGACGCCATGTTTGCCCTCTACTCCGACATGATGAGCGGTCCCGAGGAAGAGCGCCCGCTGAAGCTGGCAAATGTCCTCGGCGGGTTGCTGCGAGCCAACGACATCGACATCCTGCGTCTCCCGCAAGCCCGCCCCCAGGACGTTCGCGGCGTCGTGCGCATGGGCGGCATCGAGCACCTCCTCACGGCGGTGTGGGAGGTCGGTGACGACCCGCTGGCGGTGGACACGTCGGAGGAATCCATCCAGGCGCAGGACCGGCGCACGCTGATCGTGTCGCTCCAGGGCTTTCCGCGCGAAATGCGGCTGCATCCGGAGCGTGACCGCCGCAAGATTCTGCTGGACGGCCGCGATCTGACCCTGCTGCTCGAAGGCCGCTGGACCGTGCCGCACGCCGTGCGCTGGAAGGCCCGCGAACAGCGCGAGACGGGAGTGTTCGCGCGCCTGCCGATGGCGCCACCGGAAAACGACCCAACCGCGCTCGCCTTCTCATCCGACACCGCCGAAATCGTCGAGGTTGAAGCCGATCAGAAGACCCTGGCGGCCAACGTGGCCGAGTTCGACCAGACGATCACGGAGGAGATCGAGGCATCGGAAGCCGAGGCGAAGCGCCTCCGCGTCGTCGGGTTCATTCTGGCCGGAATTGCCGTGGCTGTGGTCGCGGGTCTGTTCATCAATTCCAAGATTCAAGAGTCGATCGCGGCCGGGAATCTCGACGCAGCCAGCGTCACGGCCATGCGCGCCGCCCAAGCGCAGGAAGACGCCCTGGAACGGCTCGAGGTCACCGGCCTGAACCGGTATTTCTCCGACGACGTCATTGCCAGCATTCGGCAGCAAATCGAGAGCTTGCGTGCAAACAACGTCTACATCACCGCCCGCATCGACCGCGAAGTCTTGCGCGAGAACTCGGGCGTGCAAGACGAGCTGGCGTTCATCGCCTTTCGCGAGACGGGGGAAACCGAGCTGCGCGGCCAGGGCGACGGGCGCATCATCAGCAGCGATCCGGCGTACCGCGCCGTTCTCGGCTTCATCATGTCGCGAAGCGAGGCCGGCCAATGGATGGTCACCGACCGGCGGGTGTTTGACAGCAGCTAACGCCGCGGTGGGCTGAGCCAGCCAGCGGCGTCGTTAGGTATTCTGGCGCGCAGTTTGGGGCCGCCATGGCGACGTAGCCAAGTGGTAAGGCGGGGGTCTGCAAAACCCCTATTCCTCGGTTCGATTCCGAGCGTCGCCTCCAACAAGGCGTGAGTTCTGTTCGTGGCGAGCGTGTCATTCCGTTCGTGGTGAGCTTGTCGAACCACGCCCCGAACAGGGACTCAGCGAAGCCTGTTCGACAAGCTTGGGGCGAACGGACTCGCCGCCGACCGTCCCACCCGCCAGCCTCCGACCCGCCCGCTCAGCCGTGCGCGGCGCGGCGCACGCGCTCCCACACCTGCTCGACGACCTCGCGCCCGGGATTCCCGGCAGGAACCTCTAAGAACTCGTCCCGCCCGGCGCGGGCGTGCAGCCACGCGATGACGATATTGCGATGGTCATCCGACACGGACTCATCGGACTGACCGGGCTTCAGCAGGTCCTGCAACGCGCGGCGAACTCCACCGCGGCGCGGGCGCGTCAGCACGATGTGCCGCGCGATCCGGCCATCGTCGATGAGTGCAATCTCGGCATCGCCGGGCCGCCGTCCGCTGTCCACGACGATCACACGCTCGCCCCCAAGCCCACCGGCGAGCGGGCGGCGCTCGGTGCGGGAACGTCGCAGCCGTCGCACGATCGCCTCCCGCTCCTCGGCGGGAGCGTCGGCATCGGTGACGACGGCAATCGCCGGCGCGCGGCCACCACTCAGATAGGCCAACGCCGCGGCACGCCGCCAGGGTTCGACGGAGCACGCGCCGCGAGCCGGCAGGTCCAGGAGCCGGCGCGCGGCCTGCGCGGCAAGCCGCGCGTCCCGGGCCGTCGGAAACGGCCCCACGTGGTCGCCGGACTCGCCGCGCATCGTCGATGCGGTGTTGACGACCGCCGCCTCGGGCGGACCGACGTGCACGAGCAGCCGCGAGGCGCGGCGCTGGCGCTGCACGTTGTAGACCGGCGCCAATTCCCCGATGAGCTCCGCCTCGCGCAGCATGGCGCGCAGCTCCGATCCCGTGACCTCCCAGTCAATGTGATCGATTCGCGGCAGCATGTCGGCCCGTTGACGGACAAAGCTGTGCGACGTGGTGAAGTGCGCCCGAACGCGGCGCTGGAGCGAGACGGTCTTGCCGACGTAGAGCGCTCGACCGGACCGGTCGCGAAACACATACGTTCCGGGGGACGGCGGCAGATTGCGCGAGGCCCAGCGGGCCAGCTCCTTGGCCCGATGCGGCATCGGTCCCTCGGGTCCACCCTCGGCGCCGAGCGCGCGCAGCGCCTCGACGGTGGTGACGCCTCGGGCGCTCGCCCGGTCCACCAGCGCGGCGAATAGGCGCTGCGTGGCGCGGGCGTCCGGCAGCGCCCGGTGGCGGGGCGACTCTTGCTCGCCAAGCAGCTCCAACGCATCCGCCAGGCCGGAGACTTCGGCCTCCGGCATCAACACTTGCATCAGCTCCATGGTGTCCAGACCGTCGCCCGGAAAGAGCGGACGCTGAGCCCACACGGCCTCGCGGTTGAGATAGCCAAGATCGGTGGGCAGGTTGTGCGCGACGAGCACCGCGCCCGATAGGAAGTCGCGGAAATCGTCCAGCACGCGCTCGATCGGCGGCGCGTCGATCAGCATGTCGTCGGTGACGCCCGTGTAGCGCGTGATGAACTTGGACACGCGACCGGGAATGCGGACCAGGGTCTCGAACGTTCCGACGACCGTTCCGCCTCGCACGCGTTCGGCGCCCACTTCGAGAACGCGGTGCCGTCCCCCGCGTCCGCCGTTCGTCTCGATGTCGAAGATCACGAACTCGGCGTCGCTGAGCTCTTCGGCGCGGTGCCGCCACACGGCCAGCTCCCACTGCCCCGCCGGCCCCTGCCGGAGACGGTCGTCCTCCAGCAAGAGCGGCTCGAGCGCCCGCGTCGCGATGGCGGCGGCCTTGGACTCGACGTGGAGCACCGCCCGCGCCAGATGTCGCAGCGACAGCGGTCGGTCGGCTTCGGTGAGCTCGCCGATGGCGGCCTCGACGAGCGCGCTGCGGCGCGGACGGGCCGGTCCGTCCTCCGAACTCACGCGGCGTCGACGCGGCGCGTCATTCCTTGCGGCCGCCGAGCAACACCGACCCGACCATGTTGATCACGCCGACGATGATCGAACCGATCACCGCGCCGACCACGGTACGAATCTCGATAGCCTCGACGGCCTGCGCCGCCAGCCAAAAGACCCCCGCGCTGACCAGCACGTGCGACAGCCCGAGCGTGAGAACGCCGAGCACGCAGGTGACCGGCTTGAGCAGCACATCCACCACCGGGCGTACATACGCGTTGACCAGCGCGAGCACGGCGGCAAAGGCCGTGATCGTGGTCCAGAAGTCGCGCGTGCCCTCGGGCGGAAACGCGATGCCGTCGGGCACGAAGGCCGCCACGGCCAGCGCCGCGAAGAAGCAGGTGACGAAGCGCGCGAGGAGATAGCGCAGCTCGCGGGTCATGCACAGCCCGTCGCAACACCGGCGGCAGCGGCCGCATGGCTACGCGGAGTCGCCGGAGCGAACCTCCACACCCGCAAGCTCCTCGAGCGGCTTGATCAGCGCCGCCGCGTCCAGGTCGCCCAGGCCCTTGTGGCGCACCTCTTGATAGAGCTGGTCGGCCAGCGTCGTCGCCAAGAGGCGCACGTTGCTGCTCCGTCCTAGCTCCAGCGCGAGGCCCAGGTCCTTGAGCAGCAGCTCGACGCCGAATCGAGCCTCGAAGTCTCCCGGAAACACGAGATTCGGCATGTCGACTTCCATGCAGCGGCTAGCGGCGTAGGCCCCCATGAGCGTGTCAAAGAGCTGCTGGGGGTTGATGCCGTTCTTGACCGCCAGCACGTAGGCCTCGGCGTTGGCGGCGCGAACTCCGGCGATGATCATCTGGTTGGCCAGCTTGGCCACGCAACCCGCGCCCACCGGGCCGAAGTGCTGCACATTGCCGCCCACGATATCGAGCAGCTCCTGGCCGGCCTGGTAGTCCTCGGCGGTGCCGCCGACGAATACGGCGAGCGTGCCCGCAGTCGCTCCGGCCGGTCCGCCGCTCACCGGAGCATCCAGGTAGCCGACGCCCTTGCCCGCGGCCTCGGCGGCGCAATGCTGCGCGGTGTCGGGCCCGTTGGTGCCAAAGTCGATCCAGAGCTGGCCGTCACGGGCCGTCTCGAGGGCGCCGTTCTCGCCCAGAAGGATCGCCAGGGAATCCTGCGGCAGCGGCACGTTGAGGCACACCACATCCGCCTGTGCGGCGACCTCCGCCGGCGTGTCGGCGGCGGTGCCGCCGTCGGCGACGAAATCGTCCACCTTGCCGCGGCTGCGGTTGTGCACGATCAGGTCATGCCCGGCCGCCCGCAGGTTCGTCGCCATGGGCAGGCCCATCTTGCCGAGGCCGATATATCCAATTCGCATGCGCGGCTAGCTCCTTAAGTCACTCACTCAGATCGGCGGCGCGCCGCAGCCCTGATCCTGCCCGCAGGTGTGATCGGTCCGCGTCCACGCTGCCGCTGGGGCATTCCCAGCCTCCCGCAAACCATACCAACGGACTCAGACGCGCGCCCACGCCGCGGCAAAGGTGCGCTTGGCGTTGCCGATGATTTCGGCCGTCGTCTGGTACGGCGCGGGCTTCATCTCAAAGCTGACCAGCGGCATGGCCGTCGGCAGATCCTTGTCGAAATAGCCGATCTCGAACAGCGCGCGCAGGAACGCCGTCAACTCGGGCACGTCGTTCACTCCGCCCGGCTCACCGAACACCGGATGCTGGTCGCCCCATTGCGGGTGGGAGCGGTCGCTGATGAGGCAATTGCCGATGTGGGCCTGGATGATGTGATCCGCCGCCTTCCGCACGGAGGTGGGCGGGTCCTCACCGAGCAGCGGCAGGTGGCTCAGGTCCAGGCAGAGCCCAAAGTTGGGCGTCTCGGCGCGCACCATCTCGCTCACGCGGATGCAGAGATCGATGGGACCCAGCAGCGAGCACTTTTCGATTTCGCGGTCGAACTGCTCCAGCGCGATCCAAATGCCCAAGCCGGCGGCGTAGTGACAGATGTGCTTGAGCGAGTCGGCCAGGCGGTTCAGCGCCGGCTCAACGTCGTCGTCGGTCGCGGGCGCCGAGTTGGGGCCGTCGAGCACGCCCACCAGCGTGGCGTCCAGCTCGTGCGCCTCATCGACGCCGCGTAGCATCGCCTCGATAGCCCGCTCCCGCACATCGGGATCGGCGGACGAGAGATCGAGCTGCTCCAGCAGCAGCGCGGGATGCGCGCCGTAACCCAGCGCCAGACGGGCCGTGCGCGCACGGCGGGCCAGCTCCGCGCGCGTCGCATCGTCATTGACGTGCGTGACCTCGAGGGCGTGGAAAAAGCCGTCGGTGGCCAGCGCCTCGACCGATTCGAGAATCGGCCCGTCGCCGCCCTGCACCTCCGGGTGCAGCATGAAGTGCACGATGCCAACGTGCATAAAGGCCTCGGGTGGTCGGTCCATCGCACGGTCCTCCGTCACTCGGCATTGCGCGCATCTTGGCCCGACAGGATGCCCCTGTCGAGGTTCCGGGCGGTGGCCCTAGTCAGACTCGGCGGGCGTCCGCTCCACGACCACGTTATCGGGCTCGTACTCCCGGGCCACTTGCGCCACCAGCTCGGGGCTGGCGCTCACGGCCTTGGGCCAGCGCAGGCGCGTCACGTCGCCGTCGGGCGCCTCGACGTGGAGGTCGAGCGGAACCTTGCCGGGATGGGCGGCGGCTGCCTCGTCCAGCCGGCGCAGCAGGTCGATGTCATGCCCCAGGTCCGGGCTGCGGCGCAGCACCACCACGACGCGCCGCGGCGCCCCGCCGTTCGTCGCACCGTCGTTCGTGGCGCCGTTCGCTTCGCCCGATTCCGCGCGCGCATCGTCGGCATTCGCGGAGCCGTCCGGCGCGTCGTCACCGCTGGGCGGCGTGTATTCACTGCCCGCGGCCTGCACCTCCAGGCTGCCGACGACCGGTGTCGACTCGGCCGGAGCGTCGGCATCCTCCGCCGGGGCGGCCGCCTCGGCGTAAATCGCGTCGCCGTTGACCGCGGGTGCGACGTCGATCACCGGATCGTCGCCGATGTCCGAAGCGCCTGGCATGGCCGCGGACTCGACGTCGGCCTCGGGGTATTGACTCATTCGGTCGTCGGGTATTGATTCGCTGACGGGCGGCGCCGCATCCTCTGGCGTGGGTTGCGGCGGATACAGGTTCTCCGCGACAAGTTGCAGCGATCCTCGCCGGTCTTCGAGCCTGCCCTTGGCTACGATCACGCGGTCGATCTCCAGGCGGTCGCCGATCTGCGCCCACATCCGCGGGAACACGACGACCTCGATCGTCCCCGGCGCATCCTCCAGGGTGACGATGGCCATGGTGTCGCCCTTTTGCGTGATGAGCTGCCGCACGTCGGCCACCAGCCCTCCAACGGTGAGGTTCTGGCCGATGTGCGATGCGTCGAGGTCGAAAATCTGCGTGTCGACACTCGCGCGCAGCGCCTCGCGCACGCCCGGATTCGACAGCGGACTAGGCGAGACGTGCAACCCAAGAAGGTCCTTCTCCCAGCGCCGCCGATCGGCGTTGTCGACCGGTTCGACGTCCGGCAATGCCTCGTCGCTGCTCTCGCTGGCGGGCAGCCCGGCCATTTCAAACATGGTGGTCTGTCCCGACGCGCGGTCATTGAGGGCCTGTTGACCGCGCTTGAACGCGGTCTCCAAACCAGCAAGCAGCGCGTTCCGCTCGCCCAGAGCGTCAAGGGCGCCCACCTTGATCAGCGGTTCGATGGTGCGGCGCGTCACAACCCGCCCGTCGACCCTGGCGCACAGGTCGGCCAGCGACTCGAACGGCCCGCCGTCCTCGCGGGCGTCGAGGATCGCGACGACCGCCTGCTCCCCGACGCTCTTCACGGTCCCGAGGCCAAAAACGATCTGTCGCCCGCGATTCACGAAGGAGGCGCCGCTCCGGTTGACGTCGGGCGCCAGCACGTCCAGCTCAAGCGCTTCGGCCTCGGACTTGGCCCGCGCCACCTTGGCCAAGTCGCCGCTGTCGGTGTCCAGCAATGCGGTGAGGAACTGCACCGGATAGACCGCCTTCAGCCAGGCCGTCCAGTAGGCGATGACGGCGTAGGACACCGCGTGCGCCTTGTTGAACCCGTAGCCGGCGAACGGCTCGATCAACCCGAACACGTCCTCGGCGACGGCCGGCGTCAGCCCGTTGGCGGTCGCCCGCTCGATGAACTCGGTGCGCTCCTTCTCGAGCGCCGCGCGAATCTTCTTGCCGACGGCCTTTCGGAAGCGATCGGCTTCGTCCCAGTCATAGCCCGCCAGCTCGCGCACGACCCGCAGCACCTGGTCGGCATAGACGAGCACCCCGTGAGTCTCGCGCAGGATCGGCTCGAGCTTGGGATGGGGATAAACCGGCTGCTCACGCCCGTGCATCGTGTCGATGTAGCGGTCGATGTGCTGCATCGGGCCGGGGCGGTAGAGCGCAATGATCGCCGCCAGGTCGTCGATCGTCGTGGGTTGCAGGCGGCGCAGGGTGGAGGTCATGCCGCTGCTTTCGAGCTGGAATATGCCGACCGTGCGCCCGGACTGCAGCATGGCGAAGGCGCGGTCGTCGTCCAGTGGGATTTCCTGCGGCGCGATCTCCTCGCCGGTGTCCTCGCGGACCAGCTCCAGCGCGTGCGTGATCGTCCGAAAGTTGGACAGCCCCAGAATGTCGAGCTTCAGGATGCCGATGCGATCGATGGTCTGCCCCGTGAATTGGGCCACGGGCTGACCGTCGGCCGAGCGCATCAACGGCACGTGCTCGATCAGCGGCTCGCGCGTCACCACGAGTCCCGCGGCGTGCGTCGAGGCGTGTCGGGACACCCCCTCGACCTCGCGCGCCCGGTCGAGCAACCGCCGAATCTCGTCGTTGCCGTGGTAAAGCTGCTGCAGCTCCGTCACGGTTTCCAGCGACCGCTCGATGGTGAAGGGATTCACCGGATTCACCGGGATCAGCTTGGCCACGCGGTCCACGTCGGGCAGCGGCAGATCCATCACACGGCCCACGTCGCGCACAGCCGCCCGCGCCGCCAGGGTGCCGAACGTCGCGATCTGCGCCACGTGGTCCGACCCATAGGTGTCGGAGATGTAGTTGATGACCTCGTCCCGCCGGTCGCTCGGAAAGTCGAGGTCCACGTCGGGCATCGACCCCTTGCGCCCGACCGTGAGGAAGCGCTCGAACATGATGTCGTGCTTGATCGGGTCGATGTCCGACATGCCCATCGCAAAGGCGACCAGGCTGCCGTTGACGGAGCCGCGCGGGGCCGTGAGCATGCCGCCGTCGCGGGCGAAGCGCACGATGTCGCCGACCAGCACGAGGTACGACGCAAACTCGGTCTGCTCGATCACGTCTAGCTCGTAGGCCAGCCGCTCGGCATAGACCGGCGGCAGATCGGCGGCCAGCCGCGTCCGAAGGCCGCGCTGCGCCTGGTCGCGCAGATAGTCGATCGCGCTGCCGCCGCCGGGCAGCGCGATCTCGGGCATCGCAATGCGACCGAAGGGCAGATCGATATCACAGCGGTCCGCGATCGTGACCGTGTTGGCCAGTGCGTCGGGAACATCGGTGAACAGTCCGGCCATTTCCTCCGGCGGGCGCAGGTGGTAGTCGCCCTCCATCCGCATACGCGAGTCGTCCGACAGCGTGCGTCCGGTCTGAATGCAGAGCAGCGTGTCGTGGGCGTCGCGGTCCTCGCGCCGCACGTAGTGCACGTCATTCGTCGCCACCAGCGGCAGCCCCAGCCCATCCGCCAGCTCCATCAGCCGCTGGTAGGACGGCTCCAGCTCCGGCTGCGAGCGCTGGACTTCGATGTAGTAGTTGCCTTCGCCGTACACCTCGGCATGCCAGCGCGCCACGGACTCGGCGTGCGCCATGTCGCCCGCCTCGATGGCGCGCATCAACTCACCCGAAGGGCATCCGCTCAAGCAGATCAGTCCCTCGCTGTGCTCGGCCAGCAGCTCGCGATCTACCCGCGGGCGGTAGTAGAACCCCTCCAGATGAGCGCGCGAGGTGAGCTTGACCAGGCTGCGATAGCCCTCCTGGTTGCGCGCCAGCAGCGTGAGGTGAAAGGCTCGCCGGTCGAGGGTCGCGTCGCGGTCGGTGCGCGACCTCGGCGCCACGTAGACCTCGCAGCCGATGATCGGGCGCACGCCCGCATCCTTGGCCGCCAGGTAAAAGTCCGCCGCGCCGTACATGACCCCGTGGTCGGTGAGCGCGACGGCGTCCATCTCGAGCTCGCGGGTGCGGTCGAGGAGGTCGGGGATGCGGCAGAAGCCGTCGAGCAGGCTGAACTCACTGTGAACATGCAAATGGGCGAATTCAGCCACGCCGCGCCTCCCCGGTCAGCCGGCGGCATTGTAGGCACCGAACATATTGCGGACAAACGGGGAACGCCCCTGACTGTCATTCCGAGCCGCAGGCGAGGAATCTCAGATGTTCGTTCTCGGACGCGTGGAGCGTTGGCCCACCACGCCGGAACTGGACTCCGGCTTTCGCCGGAGTGACGGAGGCGCCGGCGCATGCGCCGGCCGGTGGCCCAGGCTGCGGGCAGCCTGGGAGCCTAATTCTCGGCCGGTCCCACGCTGCACGCAGCGCGGGCCACCGGATGGGGCCACCGGTCGCGCCTGCGCCCGTAGAATGGCGGCGCCGTTTTCTCCAGGGGTCGCTGCGTGCTTCGCGTGCCTCGCATGGCCCCGTTCGGTTGGCTCGCGGCCGCCAACTTCGCCTTCGGCCTGGCCATGGGCATCTACCAGACGATCTTCTTCAACTTCATCGGCCAGGACCTCGGCATCAGTCCCAACGAACTCGGCCTGCTGGAAACGGTCCGTGAGGTTCCGGGACTGCTCACAGCCGGCATCGCGGCGCTAGTGATGACCGTGGCGGAGCCGCTGGTGGGCGCCGCGGCGCTGCTGCTGCTTGGTGTGGGATTCGTCAACTACTTCCACATCGACGGCATCCCGAGCCTGATCCTCTTCTCGCTCGTGGCCAGCGTGGGCTTTCACATGTGGATGCCGATATCCAGCACCCTGGCGCTGCGGCTGAGCCGCGTGACCGAGCAGGGCAGCCGGCTGGGCCGGCTGCGCGCGGTGGCGGCGGTGGCCAACCTCGCCGGCATCGGGCTTGTGGCGCTGGTGGCGGGAGCGAGCGGACTGCGGCCGCTCTTCGTCGTGGCCGGTGTGCTGGCCATCGCCGGAGCACTGCTTGTCCTGCGCGTGCGCGGGGTGCCGCGCACCAAGCGTCCGCCGCGCATCCTGGTTCGGCGAGCCTATTGGCTCTACTACGCGCTGACCTTTCTCGACGGCGCCCGCCGCCACATATTCATGACCTTCGCCCTTTTCCTGCTGGTGCGGGACTACGAATCGCCGGTGCAGACGATCGCGATCCTGAGCTTCATCAACGGTGTCGTCAGCATCGCGGCCGTGTACCAATTCGGCCGCCTGATCGATCGGTTCGGCGAGCGCCGGATCCTCATGGTCGCCTACGGCGCGCTGGCCCTGGTCTTCGTCGGCTACGCAACCATTCCCATTCTCGGCGTGCTCTTCGTGCTCTACGTGCTGGACAACCTCTTCTTCAGCGCCGACACCGGCGTGACGACCTATCTCGGCAAGATTGCGGTCGACCCCGCCGACATCCGGCCGAGCCTGGTCACGGGCATGACGGTCAACCACATCGCGGCGGTCATCATTCCCATCACCGGCGGCATTCTGTGGGAGGCCTACGGGCACTGGGTCCCGTTCGTTGGCGGCGCAATCCTGGCGGTCGCGTCGCTGGCGCTGAGTTCCCGCATTCGCCTGCACGAGGTAGAAGCCGCACCGTCGCCGGTGGCCGAGGCGAAAGCCGCGCCCTGAGCGGAGACCCGGCTACGGCCGCGAGTTCCGGTCCGTCCATTCGATGATTTCGGTGGTGAGCATGTATTCGATGGGCTGCTCCTCGGTGCGCTCGGCCAGCCAGGCGTCGAGCTTCCTCGCTCGCAGCGTCCGGGCATGCTCGGCGCTCAGCGGGCGCTCGTCCACGCGGTCCGTCACGCGGAGCAGATACCAGCCCAGGTTGCCTTCGAAGGGTCCGGCAAGCTCGCCGATCGGGGAGGTGAACGCCACGGCGTCCCAGACTTCCGGGCGGATGCCGCTGGGCGTCCAATCGACCACCCCGCCGGCGGTGCGGGAGACGTTGTCAACCGAGACCTCGCGCGCCACGTCCTCCATCGCCTCGCCATCCTCGATGCGCTGGATCACTTCGGCGGCGTCTTCCTCGCGGGCGAGCACGATCTCCACGGCCTTGACGTGGGCGGGCATGGGGTCGGTCTCGGCAAATAGCTCATCGGCGAGCCGCTGCCGCCGGAAGCCGTCCGCCGCGAATCGCTCGATGGTCGCGGCGTCGAGGCCGGTCGCCTCGCGGATGGCCTCGATGGCCGCCGCTTGGGCGTCCTCGCGTTCGGGCGCCACGCCGGCCAGCGCCGCCAACTGCACGCGCAGGTCGTCCGGAGCGACCTCACGGCCCTCCGCCGTCCAGGCGTCGCGGATCAGGACCGCGTGCGCCAGATGGGACACGCCGTTGAAGACCACGCCCCCGAGCTGCGCGCGCAGGTCGCCCGCCCGCGCCTCGTAGTCCTCGACCGTCTCATCCGCGTCCAGGGCGGCAAGCTCTTGCTGCAACTCGTAGCGGCGGAAGGACAAGAAGTCGCGGTATTCGGTGGCCGTGATTGGTTCGGACCCAACCGTGGCCACGGCCGAGTTCGGCAGGGCGCCGTATTCCGAGTAGAAGGCGCTCCCGACCAGGCCGAGCACGATGGCGGCGGCCAGGCCGGCCACGAGGGTCAACCATTTCGCCGCGGCGGCGGTGCGTTGGGGACGGCTGAGCATGCGCCAGTCGCGCAGGGCAACCATGAGGTCGCGCCAGCCGATAGTCGCAGTGCGGGGGCTGCGCTGCGCCCGCCGGCGGTCGCGCTCGGCCCGGCGCCGCTGGGCATGGGTGCGCGGTGCCATGCGGCGCCTGCGACTAGGCGCTACGCGTGCAGTCGGCGACGCACGACGTACGGCAGCAGGGCGAGGTAGCGCGCGCGCTTGATGGCGCGGGCCAACTCACGCTGGTGACGCGCGCACGTCGACGTCTTGCGGCGCGTCTCGATTCGACCGGAATCGGCGATGAACCGACGCAGAAGCTGGGCGTTCTTGAAGTCGATGGGCTCCCGCGTCTCGCAGAAGTAGCACGCGCGTCGGCGAAAGCCTCGGCCGCCCCTCCGCGACCGCCCGCCGCGTCCGCCGCCGCCACCACCGCCGCCGCCCGAGCGCGTGTCAGGGGTCGTGGGTCGGGCGTCCTCGCGGACCTGCCGAGCCGATGCCGGAGCGCCCTCGCGCGGAGCGCCGGTGCCTTGGTCAGTCATGAAGCCTCACAATGGCGATCAGAAGGGCAGATCGTCTGCGGTGATCGAGTCGTCCGTGTCCTGGCGACCGCCTTGGGGCTGCTGGCCGCGGAAGTCGCGCCGCTCCCCACCGCCCTCGTCATCGCGCGGCGGCCCATCGGCATCGTCGCGCCCGCCGAGCATGATCAGGTCGCGGACGACAAGCTCGGTGCTCGTGCGGTCATTGCCCTCGCGGTCCTGCCATTCGCGCGTCTGAAGGCGACCTTCCAGGTACACCCTGGCGCCGCGCCGGAGATACTGATTCGCAACCTCGGCCAACTGGCTCCAGACGACAACGCGGAACCACTCGGTGCGCTCGCGCTGCTCACCGCCGCGGCTGCGCCACGTTTCGTTGACGGCCACCGAGAAGTTGGCGACTGGGGTGCCATCTTGCGTGAAGCGGAGCTCGGGATCGCGGCCAAGATTGCCAATGATCTGCACCTTGTTGAGCCCACGGGCGCGCCCGCGTCGACGGCCGCCATCGTCGTTCATCGCCGGCCTTCGCTCTCAACCGCCAGCACCGGCGACATGTCGAACTCTTGACGGGCAATCAGGAAACGCATCACGTCTTCGTTGATGCGCAGCGACTGCTCGAGATTCTGGATGCGAGACGGATCGGCGGAGAACTCCAGCAGCACATAGTGCCCTTCGCGCTCGTCCTGAATGGAGTAGGCGAGCTTGCGCTTGCCCCAACTGTTCACGCTGTTGACCTCGCCGCCCGCGCCGCTGATGTGATCGGCAACGGCGTCAATGTGACCCGAGGTCAGAGTAGGGATGCGCTCGGCGCCATAGATCACGACGAGCGCGTAGTCGCGTGTCAAACGGCCCTTCCCACTGGGTTTGCACGGCTCGCAACCGGCCGCGCCGAAAGGGTTCTTGCAGTCGTTGCCATACTAGCACGGGGTATCTCCGAGGCTGACGCATGGCGTCCTGGTCCCGAGTGGTCTGGCTGGCCGCGCTGGCGGGCGGCGCGTGGGCCGCCACGCGCGGGCGGCCCCAGCCGTTTGACGTGGAAGCCCACCTGGACGGCGGGACGCTGCGGCCGATATCGGACGGACGGCTCTACCACCGCGCGGTCGGCGCCGGACCCGACCTTGTCATGTTGCCGGGATTCGGCGGCAACGTCAGCACCTGGGAATTCATCACCCCGCCGCTGGCGGAGACCCATCGCGTGCACTGGGTCGATCTGCTGGGGCACGGGCTCTCGGACAAGCCGGCCTCGGCGGACTACGGGGCTCCGGTGCAGGCCGAGCGGCTGGCCGAGCTGCTCCGCGCCGAGGGGCTCGAGCGCGTGGTCATCGTGGGCAGCTCGGCCGCCGGGCAGCCCGCCGTCGTGCTGGCCGCGCGGCATCCCGATCGGGTGGCGGGGCTGGTGCTGGTCGATCCGTTCCTGGTCGCCGGGCCCGGGGTTCGCCTGGGCATCTGGCTCAGCCGGCAGCTGCCGGGCACCTCCGGGATTATCCTGCGCACCCTGAGCGCGCAGCGATGGTATGTGCGCCTGAGCAACATGATCGGCCGACGGCATCCGCTGAGCGTGGACCGGGCAACGGTGGACCGTCAGTACCTGCCCTACGGCGCTCCCGGCTTCCTGGACGCGCTCCCCGCGCTCCTGGCCGGCGTCGATCCGGCGCCGGCCCAGGCATCGATCGGCGAGGTGCGGTGCCCGGTGCTCCTCATCTGGGGCGCCGCCGACCGGTTGGCCGGACGCGGTCAAGCCCTGGCCCTGGCAGCGAGTTTCAACGACGCCGAACCCGTGATCCTCGAAGACGCCGGCCACGTGCCCCAAGAGGAAGTGCCGGAACAGGTGGTCGCCTGCATGCGACCGTTCCTGGAGCGCGTGCAGCGTGAAAGCCTCACTCAGGATGGCCGGGGAGTCGCGCCGCCGGGATGAGGCGCGGGTCGCCGCGCTCACCGACCTCGAACGGCGGATCGTCGACTGCCAGCGCTGCCCGCGATTGGTGGCGTGGCGCGAGCAGACCGCGCGTGAGAAGCGCGCCGCCTATCGCTCCGAGACCTACTGGGGGCGTCCGGTGCCCGGCTTCGGCGACCCCACGGGCCGCGTACTCATCGTCGGCCTCGCGCCTGCGGCGCACGGCGGCAACCGCACCGGACGGGTGTTCACCGGCGACCGCTCCGGCAGCTTCCTCTTCGGCGCCCTGCACCGGGCGGGTCTGGCCAACCAGCCCACGAGCACCCACCGGGGCGACGGGCTGCGGCTGCGCAACGCCTTCGTCACCGCCACGGTCAGATGCGCGCCGCCCGCCAACAAGCCCACCACCGAGGAGCGCGAGACCTGCCGCACCTATCTGGAGACCGAGCTCGACCTGCTCGCCAACGTCCGCGTGATGATCGCCCTCGGGGGCTATGCCTGGTCGCAGGTGCTGCGCATTTGCCGCGCTCGGGGTGAGGCGCCGTCGCCCACGCCGGCGCGATTCGGCCACGGCGCCGAGGTCACGTTGGGCGACCGGACGCTGCTCGGTTCGTATCACCCCAGCCAGCAGAACACGTTCACCGGCCGTCTAACGCCCGCCATGCTGGACGCCGTCATGGAGCGCGCCGTGGAGTTGGCCGACGGGGTCGCGCCCTAGTCGGCGCGTCGCCTCAGTCGATCGTCTCGGGCTCGCCCGACGCCACCGGCTCGCGAAGGACCCCCAGCAGATTCCGCCATCGAGCCACGGCGTAGGCCACGAACGCCACAAACATCAGCACGACGATCGCGCCGAACAAGGCGAAGGCGGCGGCCAGCACGTACCAGAGCACTGACCAGAACACCACCAGCAGCACCAGGCCGATCACCAGCAGCAGCGTCGGCGCCAGCACGGCGAACCGCACCCAGCCCTTGACGGTGTGCGGACGCAAGCGGTCGAGCAGGCGGCGACGCCACCCTGGGGACTGCGCGGAATTCGGAAATGCGGTCGTCACGTCAGGTGGCCACTTCGACTGGGGCCGGCCGCGTCTTGCGCGATCTCACGGACTCTATCCGTTTCGACGCCGGTTGGGACGCTCTCGCCGCCGCGCCGTTGCCGGACGTCGCGCCCGAGCACCGCTTGAGATGGACCAGCAGCACGGCGATGTCGGCCGGCGTGACTCCCTCGATGCGCGCCGCCTGGCCAACCGTGGCCGGCCGGAACTTCTCGAGCCGCAGCCGCGCCTCGGTGCGCATGCCGTGGATGTCCGGGTAGCCGATCGTCGCCGGGATGCGCGCCTGTTCCATCTCGCGCGCTCGCGCGACCTGCGCGGACTGTTGCCGCACGTAGCCGGCATAGCTGACGTCGAACTCCACCGCCGCGGCGGCGGCCGGCGAGACCGAGGGACCACCGCCCGCCAGCTCGACGATGAGATCCAGGGTGACGCCGGGCCGGCGGAGGAGCTCGGCGGCAGGCCGCGTTTGGGTAACCGGCGGCAGGCCGAGCTGACGCAGCCGCTCCGCGACGGCCGGCGTGGCGGGAATGCGAGCATCCGCGAGCCACGCCCTGGCGCGCTCGGTTTCGTCCCGCTTCCGACGCAGGCGGCGGACGCGAGCCCTGCCGGCCAGGCCGACGCGATGGCCAAGCTCGGTGAGCCGCAGGTCGGCGCTGTCGTGCCGCAGCAGCAGGCGGAACTCGGCCCGCGAGGTGTGCAGCCGATAGGGCTCGGTAAGGTCCCGGCTCACCAGATCGTCGATCATCACGCCGATATAGGCCTGGTCGCGTCCGAGGACCACCGGTTCGGCGTCGCGGATGCTCCGCACGGCGTTGATCCCGGCCATGAGCCCCTGGGCCGCGGCCTCTTCATAGCCCGTCGTGCCATTGATCTGCCCGGCGAGAAAGAGACCGGCGGCGCGCCGGGTCTCCAACGTGCGCGTGAGCTGGAAGGGGCGGACGAAGTCGTACTCGACCGCGTAACCCAAGCGGATCACCTGCGCGTCGCGCAGCGCCGGCACGCTGCGAAGCATCGCGATCTGGACTTCGGCGGGAAGGCTCGTGTTTGCGCCCTGCACGTAGACCTCCGGCGTGGCGAAGCCTTCCGGCTCGAGAAACAGCGTGTGCGCCGGCTTGTCCGCGAAGCGCACGACCTTGTCCTCGATTGAGGGGCAATAGCGCGGACCGGGAACCGTGATCCCGCCGTTGAACATGGGCGCGCGGTGCAGATTCGCGCGAATCACGGCGTGCGTGCGCTCGTTGGTCGCGACCCGATAGCAGGGCATTTGCAACCGCCACCCCGAATCAGAGGCGTGGGGATAGGCGGCGTGCCGCGGCTCCGAGAGCCGTTCGTCGACGGGCACGGGATCGAAGCTGAAGTGCAGCGGATCGGTGGATCCGTGCTGGACCTCGGTGCGTGAGAAGTCGATCGTGCGTGCGTCCACGCGCGGCGGCGTGCCGGTCTTGAGCCGCCCGAGATCGAACCCGTGGCGCGCCAGGTCTTCCGCCAAGGCGGTGGACGGCGCCTCATCCGCGCGACCGCCGGGCGTCGACTCGTCGCCCCGGATCAGCCGCCCCTTGAGGAACGTGCCGGTGGTGACGACGACCGCTCGGGCCGTGTAGGCGCGGCCGTCCGCGGTGCGAACGCCGACGACCCGCCGGCGTCGCTCGCCGCTCCCGGCGAGCCGGCGCCAGATCAGGCCCTCAACCTCGCCCTGGACGAGATCGAGTCCGGGCTGGCGCTCGACCACCTGCCGCATGGCGACGCCGTAGAGCCGCTTGTCGGATTGCGCCCGCAGCGCGCGCACCGCCGGTCCCTTGCCGGTATTCAACTCCCGGATCTGGATGAGCGTTCGGTCGGTGTTTCGGCCCATCTCTCCGGCCAGCGCGTCGATTTCACGCACCAGGTTGCCCTTGGCCGGACCGCCAATGGATGGATTGCACGGCATGAGCGCCACACCCGACGTACCAAGGGTGAGGACCAGGGTGCGGGCGCCCATGCGGGCGGCGGCCAGCGCGGCCTCGCAGCCCGCATGGCCCGCGCCGACCACGATGACGTCGTAGTTCACGGCGGATGCCATGGTCAGGGGCGGCCCGAAACCGCGCCGGTCCGTCCCGATCCGAGACGAGGGTCGCGGGCTACAATTGGCATCAACGTTGGCCGGCCGATCGTTCCATTGGTCGCGCTCCGGAGCCCATTATCGTTACCAGCGGGCCTGACTTCACCACCCAGGTGGTCGACGCGTTCGTTGTGCCCACCGAAACCGGGGCCGCGTTCTTCGTCGATGCGGACTACGCGGAGTTGGACGCCGCCAACGGGCCGGTGCAGTTGGCCATCTACAGCCCCTATGAGGTGTCGCCCGGCGAGATTGCGGTGGTCCGTGGCCGGCTGGAGGCGGACCTCTTCAGCTACGCGGCATCGGCGGCGGGTCTGGGACGGGCGTGGATGCGCCACGCACTGCTGGCGATCCTCGAGCTCACGATCCTCGGAGTGCTCGTGGCGTTCCTGATTGCCAATCCATCACGCGTCGCGTTCATCGTGGGCTGGGCGCTGCCCTTTGGATTCTTCATCGCCACGCGCTCGGCGCTGCACGCGTTCGCGCAGCGTGAGTACGGCGCGCGTGCGCGCCGCCTGCTGGAGTCCGGGGCGGTGCTGGCCGAACCGGCCATCTCGCAGTTCGGCGGGAGCCTGGCCCACGTGCGTGACATCTGGCGCGGACTGGAGGAAGGCGCGTTTGCCCGCGACACGGTGGCGCTCGAGCTCGCCTCCGAGCGGCTGCTGCGCTGGCCGGGGGCCGTTACGTTCTATCGCTCCCAACGACAGGCGGACGAGCCGTCGCGGCCCCGGCCGCTGCGAAGCCGGCTGGCGCGCCTGCTCCTCCCCAAACGACCCGACGCCCCGCTGACGACGCTGATCGCTCGACCCCGCCCATGATGCAACTCGTGTGCTGGGCAGTCCCTGTGCGCGGCGGCTATGTGTTGCGCGCCGATCAGGCGGCGCAGGTTGCCGTTCGGGCCGCGGACGGGCGCCGACCGCAATTCGTTGATTGGGCCGTGGCCATCGTGCATCCCGGGTCTTCGGGCTTCTCCGCGGAGCGGGTCCAACGGCCAACCGTCCTGGCGATCGAGTCGGCGTTGCGCCGCGGCGCCCAGACGCGCCCCAACCCCATTGGACGATTGGAGCGCCTGCGTCGCTCGTGGACATCGCTGGCGCTGGGCGTGGCGCTGGTGGTGCTTTCCGGCACGCACTGGGTGCTCGCGCTGGCGGGTGCGTGGCTGCTCGCCGGGCGCCCCTGGATCGCGGCGCTCCTGCGCATCGGTCCGTCGGATTCATCCGCCACCGCGTGGACCGCCGCGGACGTGCACATCACCGCCGCACCGCACGCCGGTCTCGGCCAGGTCGCCGACGCGCTTGGGCAGGCGCCCGACGACGCCGGTGGCTACGGACAGGCGCTGGCGGCAGCCCAAACGCTGGGGCTCGACGAGGCCGCGGAGGTCTATTCGGCATTGATCAAGCACCCAAACCCCATGGCGCTTCCGGTCGAGGTCGGCATGTGGACGCCCTCGGCGTCGGTCGAAGATCGAGCGCTGGGCGGCGCGGCGCTGGATGTCGCCGACGCGCCGAGGGAAGGCACCGACGCCGCTGCGGATACCGAGCCCGAGCCTGGTGACGAGGCGTCCGACGATCCCATGGACCGCCTCCCATGATTTCGTCGGGGGCGCGGAGTCTCGAGATTCCCATGGACATCGACCGATTCACGGACAGTCTGCGGGGCAGCAAGTGGCGCGAGATTCGGCAAACGCTGGGCGACACCTACGAAGTGCGAACGCTCTACGAGGGTCCGCTGCCGGGCCTTCCGCGCGCGCAGGTCGTCCGACTGTCATCGGGCGATCCCGACAGCCCCATTCGAATTCTGTTCGACGCCGTACCGCTGAGCCTCTCGCGGCCGGTGTTGGTCGCCGGGCGCGCGGTGACCCGGGTCTTCACCTCGCGCGCCCGCGAACGCGCCGAGTTGCTCGATCGCATTGCCGTGCGGATCCACGTGATCGAGGTCGACGGCGATGCCGCCGATATCCCGCCGTTGCCTTTGGCGACAGGGCTCGACGGCGGTTTGCGTCTCGCGCACAGCGTCGCCAACGAGCAGGCCTGGAGCGCGTTGCGCGAGTCGGTGCAGCGGTTCCGGCCGACGCTCGCCATGGACCTGCGCGATGCCGGGGCCGCGGTCCCCAACGCGAACCTTGCCCTGGTGGTGCATAGCCTCACTCACGCCGCCGGCGCCGCCGACGCCGAGGCGCTCCCCGGAACAACCGAAGGCAGGGCCATTGCCCGAGACGTCAGCCGGCGGGGTATCTCGCCCTACCGGGGAACGCCACGTGAGCGCGCGGCGGCCGGATTGCGGCAGTTCGGCCACGGCGCCCTCACGCGCATGAGCCCGCGCGACCCTGCGCGATCCGTGTCCAGCCTCGCGAGCGATCTCATGGCGGCCGTCGGGATCACGGCGTTGTCGCTGGGGCTGCGGGAGCTTGATCGAGCGATCGCGTTGACCGAGGCCGCGGGCGCGGGCGTCGACGAATCCATCCGCGAATTTCGCCGCATGGGGGCCTGAATGGCCGGGGAAGGTCGACCGACGCAGACCGCCGGCCTGGATCCCGTGCGCCACGCGCCCAGCATTCCCGTGGAGTACGCGCCCATTCCGGTGGGACCCAACGACAGCGAATTGGTGGCGCACGACCGGCATCGCCTGAGCGACGCCCTGGTGCGAGGGATTCCCGTCGCCCGCACGCTGCGGATCGATGAGCTTCCCGACGACGTGGCCACCGTTGCTCGGATCGAGGTCGGCGCGATTCGCCGCCTGCGGCAGGCGGCGCGGGCGGCCCAGGCGCGCCGCTGGCGGGTCTATGTGGCGGCGGCCGGGCTGCCGTTCCTCACCGCCACGCTGCTGGGACTCCTGGGCGTGTGGCTCGGCACGGTTCCGGTCATCGGCGAGCCGGTCGGAGAGTTCGTGGCCACGGCCGGCGGCAATGTGGGTGGGCTGCCGCTCGCGGCGATCATTGCGGCGCTGCCGTCGGTGTGGTGGATCCGGCGCGTGCGCCGCGCGGCGCGGGCGGCCCCGCAGCCCAATCTACGGCAGGAGTCGGTGGCCACAAGCGAGCTCACCGTCCAGGACGACCTGGGGCCATTCCTCGCCGATGCGCGCGAGATGATGCGCGACATCGGCGGCATTCTGAGCGGTAACCCGCGGCCCGGCGGCGAACAGGCGCACCGCCTGGCCGTCCGATTCGGCGCGCTGGCCCGCATCGCGGCGCGGCACGACGTGCCGTCCGTGGTCGCCTTTGCCGCCGACGCCGGCGAGCAGTTCCGCATCGCGTCACAGCCGCCCGCCCGGCTCATCCCCGGCCTGCGCCTGCGGCGCCGGCCGGCCAGCGTCGTCAAGATTCTTGCCCCCTACATGCAGCGCCGGACACCGCGGCTGCAGGCACGGGCCTCGCGTCTGCTGGGCGTCGCCAGCGGGCTGGTCGTCGCGGCGGCCGCGTTCTTCGCCGCCGGCGTGTTCGGCATCCGAGGTGACGAAGCCCTGCTGCTGCGAACGAATGAGGCCATCGTCTTCCCGTCATCGGGCACCGTGCTCGCGCTCCCGCATGGCTTCGACGGTCCCGCGGAGTCAGGCACGAGCACGCTCACGGTGGTGCAGGGACCCGGCTTCTTTTGGAGCTGGCCGCGTCCGATCACCGAGCGCCGCCTGGTGCCGCTCACCAATCGCGCGCTCGAAATCTCGGTGCCCTTTCCCGGCGATCCTCCCGGCCAACACTTGAACGTTGAGTTTCGCTACGAGATCGACGACCTCAAGTCATTTGTCGCCACCATGGAATCCCTCGACGAGATCGACTCGGCGTTGGCCCGGGTGGTTTCCGACGAACTGGCCAGAGGCTTTGCCGACCGCTACGAGACGGAGCTGGCGACGCCCAATGCGCTGCCGGCGCCGTTCATCGTGGCCGGCCTCCAGGAGGGCGCCGGCGAGCTGCTGAGTAACTTCGTCGAGTTCACGGAGGTCAGCGACGCATTTGCGGCGTTCGGCGTAACCCTGCGGCCCGAGCCGTCCCACAGCTTCTCGCGCGACTAGGCGGCGGCAGGGTGGCCGTCGCACGGTTCGGCGGCGGGTCATAATCCCCACATGGCTTCGCTTGGCGAACAGCTTCGGTCGGCACGGGAAACCGCCGCGCTCACCGTCGAGGAGGCTGCCGTCGTCACGCACATCCCGCGCGAGCACCTAGCGGCACTGGAGGCGGACAATCTGGCGACGCTCCCCGGACCGCCCTTCAACGCCGGGTTCATTCGCATCTACGCCGAAGCGCTGCAACTGCCGGTCCAGCCGCTGCTCGACCTCTACTACGCACAGGCCGGCGAGGCGCCGCCGGCGGTCGGCGCCGCTACGATGCCCGCCGCACGGCGCGGGCGACAGCGTCTGCTGGCGTCCCTGCTGCTCGTCGTGGCGCTGGGGGTCGTCCTTGCCCTTCTGCTGATCACCGATTTCGGCGGCCTGACCGACGACGGCGGGGCGACGAACGACCCGGATGCCGCCGCGCCGTCAATTGTCGACCGGGGCGCGGTGTTCGAGCTGGTCGTGGTGAGCGAAACTCAGGTGCGCATCGAGGTCGACGGGCGCACGCTCGTGGACGAGATCCTAGCGACCGGGGAGTCGCGCCAATGGAGCATGGAGCGAGAAACGGTGCTTGACGTCGGCGCGGCGGACGCGGTGACGATCACCATCAATGGACAACCGCATCCACCGCTGGCCGACCCGGGCCAGGCGGCCCGGCACACGTGGCAAGTCGCCATTTCGGCGGCGCCCACCGCCGCGCCGCGACCCACGAGCAACTGAACCGTGACATCCGCTCCCGAGAACGTCCGCACCGACGCCAAGCAGTGGCAGTCCTATCTGCCCAATGCCCTGACGATCGCCCGCGTCGCCTCGATCCCGATCATCGTCTGGCTGCTGTTCTGGGACTGGTGGTTCTCGAACCAGATGGCCGGATTCGTGTTCGCCGCGGCCGGGGCGAGCGACGTCTTCGACGGAACGCTGGCGCGGCGCTATGGCACAGGCTCGCAGCTGGGCATCTTTCTGGACCTCGTCGGCGACAAGCTGCTGGTCGCCGCCGTGCTCTTCACCATGGTCGAGCTGGGCTGGATGCCGGGATGGCTGGGCGCCAGCTTCATCGCGCGGGAGTTCGCGGTCATGGGTCTGCGGGCCTATGCCGGCTCCCAGGGGGTGACTGTCGCCGCCGGTCGCCTCGGCAAGGCCAAGATGATGTGGCAGTACATCGCCTTCAACGCGCTGATGTGGGAACGCACGTCCCTGCCATGGTTCCTGGTCGGCGTGGCGCTGCTGCTGACGCTGGCCTCGGGCATTCACTACGCCGTGGGAATCTGGCAAGGCCTGCGAGCCCGACCGGCGCCCGATATTCCGGAAGTGATCTAGACGGGAACCCGTAGCTAGGCTGACCGCGGCAGAGCCGTCGCGTCCCGAATCCGGCCGGTTTACCATGGCGGCTGACGCGCTTTGAGAAGGGATTGGCGTTGATGACGCGCTTGGCGTTGGTTGGCAGGGGGCCGGACGACGAGGCCTATGCCCGCATCGCGCCGCGCGCCGCCGGCTCAACCATCGCCGCCGTCACCGACGGCGCGCAGGCCGGCTCGGACAGCGTCGCTTCGGCACCAACGCTCGGCGATCTTCTTGAATCTCACGCCGACGCGATCGACGCCGTAATCGTCCAGACACCCACCGACGAGCGGGCGAGCCACATCGAGACGGCTGCGACGGCCGGCAAACACGTGCTGGTGAAGGGTCCGATGGGACGCTCGGCCGGCGAAGCGCGCGACTTGGCCGAAGCCTGCGCCGGGGTCGACGTGGTGTTCATGGCCGGGCAGATTGACCGGTATCGCCCGGATGTCGCGGCCGTGCGGGCGAGCATGGACGCGGGCCAGATGGGCCAACCCGGGCTGCTGCGCAGCCATCGCTGGCAACCGCCGCCCACGGGCGGCCCCACGACCTGGCGCCTGGATCCAGGCCGCAGCGGCGGAATCTTCATCCACGAGCTCACGCGGGAAATCGACGTCGCAGCCTGGCTCTTCGACGGGCCTCCCGAAACGGTGTTTGCGGTGGCGCGCGGGCAAGACTCCGATCAACCGGATGCGGCGGTGGTGCATCTCGGGTTTCCCAACGGCGGGATGGCCGTGCTGGACGTGACGACGGCGCTTCCGCGGGGCGAGGGCTACTGGTCTCTGGGAATCATCGGCGCGGACGGCGCGATCTACGCGGACGACCAGCACAACATGCAACTGCTCTACGCGGGCGGGTCGCCCGCCGCGCGGCTCACCAGCACCGGCGACGCCACCGTGCTGAGTCAACTCCAAGCGTTCGTGGCTGCGGTGGACAACGGCGCGGATGCCAGCGACAGCATCGCCGCCGGTGTCTTGGCCCTCGAAGTGGCCGAAGCCGCCATGGCCTCGGCCGCGTCGGGACGGGCGGCCGCGCGTACGGAGGACGGCTATGCCCTCGTCTAGCGGCGACTCGATCTTCCGCGTGGCGGTGTTGAGCGTGGTGAAGCACGACTACGTGCCGCTGGGACTCGCCACGCACCCGCGCTTCGATCCGGTCGTGGTGGCGGACGACGCCGCGCAGCCCGAGTGGGTCCACGAGCGCAACCAGAAGCTGGCCGACCAGTTGAACATTCCCTACGTACGCGACGTGGAGGCGGCGATTCGGGACTACGACGTGCAGGTGGCCTGCGTGAGCCCCGAGGCCGAGCGCCACGCGGACCTCAGCGTGCGCGCCGCCGACGCCGGGCTGCACGTGGTGCAGGACAAGCCCATGTCCACCCTGGTCTCCGAATGCGACCGCATCGTGGAGGCCGTGGAGCGCAACGGCGTCAAGTTCCTCATGTGGAACCGCGACATGCTGCCGGCAATGCTGCTCGCCCGCCGGGAGCTGCAAAGCGGCGCGATCGGGGACGTGCGCGCGGTGCACGTCGACTTCTACTTCGCCAAGGACGCAGGACCGCGCCGCGGTGAAGGCCCGCCAGGCGCTCCCAAGATCGATTGGCTGGAAGCGCTCAAGGCGGCGCACGTGGACGGCTCGGACGGCGGCGTGGGTCATGCTCCGATGGGCGAGCTGCAGATCGAGGGCATCTACCCGCTGTCGCACATCCAGGTACTCACCGGAGTAAAAGTCCGGCGGGTGTTCGCGCGCGCGACGGCCCACTTCCACCAGCGCAACGTGGACCATGGCATCGACGATCTGGCCTCGGTGACGTTGGAGCTGGAAAACGGGATCGTGGGCACGCTGTGCATCGGCCGCATCGGGCGCGCCAAGCACGATAACGACGGTGAGATCAAGGTCCGCATCCTGGGCACGACGGGCGCGATGGTCATCAACGAACCGCGGCCCGAAGTGCGCGTCTTCTATCGCGGACGGACAGCCAGCGACTCGCCGGGGCGGCGCGCCGGCGGCGACGCGGACTGGCTCCTGATGGAGAACTTCGCCCAGGCCATCGACACGAACAGCGACACGATTCTCAACGCGCGCGTCGGACGCGACATCGCGGCAACCGTGCAGGCCGCCATCGACTCGGGCCGCACGGGCCACCCGGTCGAGGTGACCTAGCTAGACCTCGTACGGGGCGTCGAACTCGGCCGTCTCCACCCAGGCTCCACGCTCGGCGGACGCGACGGCGGCGTCCGTAAAGATTTGCACCCGCCAGCCGCCGTGCAACTCCGGCACTTCGGTAGGCTCGCCGGCCATCGTCGCCAGCAGCCCAGGATGGACCATGTCCCTGAAGTTGTTGAGATCGTCGGGCGGCGGCACGGTCTCAAGGTGCTCCGATTCGCCGGGTTTGCGCGCGATGCGTATGTCGCCGGTCCAGCGGTTGATGGCCAGGGAAGCCTCTTCGCCGTGCAGTTCGACGTCCGGCGCCAGCGCCGTCCGCAGGTAGGGCGCGTGGGAAACCATGAGCACGCCCACGGCGCCGTTGTCCATCTCGAACGTGAGGTTGCCGTAGTCGAACGCCGTGCCCTTCCGCCGCGACTCCGCAGCCGTGGCGTCGTGCGCTTCGCTCCAGGCCAGCGCCTCCTCGAGGTTGGGCTCGCCCAGGTCGGGTTTCGGCGGCGCCAGCACGCCCGCCTGTGCGAACACGCGCCGCGCTTCGAGGCCGGTGAGCCAGCGCATAGTGTCGTAGGCATGGGAGCCGCCGTCGGCGACGCTGCCGGCCGCCGACTGCTCGGCGTCGTCACGCCAGGTGAAGGGAATGGAGGTCAACCGCGGGTTGTGCCAGCGATACACGATGCCTCGAACCTCGCCAATCAGGCCCTCAGCCAGCAGCTGCCGCACGCGCGGGAAGACCGGCACGCCGCGGATCCAAAACGGCACCATATGCCCCAGCCCGCCATCGCGGTAGGCGGTCCAGACGTCATGGGCTTCGCGCGCGTTCATGGCCACCGGCTTCTCGCACACGATGTGCTTGCCCTGCGCGGCGCATTCCAGGGCGATCTCGTAGTGCATGACGTCGGGAACCACCACGACGACGACGTCGACGTCGGGATGGGCCACCACCTCACGCCAGTCGGTGGTGACAAGCGACGCGCCGTCCTCGCGCCCGGCGGCCTCCAGGAGGTCCTGTCGGCGCGCGCAGACGGCGACGATGTCGTATTGCTCCGGGACCTCCCGCATCTCGCGCCGATAGGGCACGCCGATGAACCCCGACGCACCGATCACGCCAACTCTGAATCGCATGGCTCTACCTCGCGGATGCCGCGCCGCATCATCAAACCGCGCGCGTTGGGCTTTGTCCACTGAGGCACAAGGCCCGAGGCGGACGTAGGGGCGGTTCGCGAACCGCCCCCCTCTTCAAATTTGTGGCAGGCCCCGCACGAAATGCTAGGGGATCAGTTCCCAGTGCGACGGGAACGGGACGCCCCCAGCCGGCGTTCAAGCCGCGCGAGCCGGTGCTCCAACGCGGGTCGCGCAAGCGGTTGAGGCAGACCGTCGAGGACGCGGCCGGCTTGGGCCAGGGCCTCCACGGTGCATTCGCGCGCCGTGTCAAACGCGCCGGCCCGATGCTCGTGGTGCTTGGCCAACTCAACTAGCGCCCAAATTGCGGCGCGACCGTCCAATCCCCGCATTTCCTCCCACAGGTCCAGCGCCCGCGGCCAGGCGCCGCGTCGCTTGTGGGCCAGGCTGAGCGGCGCCTGCGCCAACGGCTGCAACGCTTCGTCCAAGCCAAGCTCCAGCGCCCGCGCGTAGGCCGCCAGCGCCGTGTCCATATCGCCGGCGAGGTCAAACGACCGCGCCGCACCGAGCACCTCGGCGGGCTGGGCGGCGGGGCTGCGCCAGCCACCGCAGGCATCGCACGCCCTCACCAGCAACGCGGCCATGGACGTCATGTCCACCCGGTTGTGGGCCACCACCGGCACGAGCTCGCGAGGGTCGCCGGTGCGCAGGTAGCGAAAGTAGATGTCGGGAATCTCATGGCTCGGCACATCGAGCTCCCGCTCGACCCCGAGGATTTCCCGCTCCAGGGTGCCGAGGTCGCGGCGCGGAAGCTGATAGCGCCACAAGCGCCGCGCCACGTGCAGCAAATCCAGCGCGCCCAGGGCGTCCAGGGCCGTGCGCGTGCGGTTCATGATGAAGCGCGTCCGCAGCAACGGCAGGTCGAAGCTCTTGCCGTTGAAGCTCACGGTCCAGTCGAACCGCGAGATTAGTCGCCCCAGGTGCGCCATCATGGCCGGCTCGTCGGCGTGATCGCGCATGAAGTACTGCTCGACCCGCAGCGCGCCGTCCTCCAGCCAGCCGCACCCCACCAGAAACGCATAGGTGCCCGTCCCGCCGGCCAGCCCGGTGGTCTCCGTGTCAATGAACAACGCCCGTTCCAGCTCGAAGTCCTCGAGCTCCGGGTCGCCGCTGAGCGTGGCGAGGGCGCGCCGATCGGCATCGCCCGGCCAGGCGTGCGACAGCCCGCGCGGCAGAGGGTGGTCGTGACTGACGACGACGAACGATCCGGCGTCGTTGGACTCGAGTGCCCCGCCGATGGCCTCTTCAACCGGCGCGCTCGGTGCCTCGGATCGAGGCACGACCGCCGCCGTCTCGACCGGCTCCCACGGCCGGTTCCAGACCATGCCCCGGCCGTTGGTCATGAGCAGGCGTCAATCACCGTAGGGGCAGCCCTTGTGGCTGCCCGGATCGAACCGGACGGGCGCCCACAAGGGGCGCCCCTACGCGGACAAGGGCGTCGCGGGGACTGGATTCCCGCCTTCGCGGGAATGACGAGAGGCTTCGCAAAGCCCTATTCCAAAGAGAGGGAACCGGGACGTGGTGCGGCCAACGCCGTCACCGCCACGCCCGCGCGCGCCCGCAGCACCCGCAGCGTGGCCGCCTTGGCGCTGATGCCCGACGCCACCGGCGGTCCCACGCAGGCCGGGCAACCCTCGGCGCAGTCGCAGCCGGCGGCTAGCTCCGCCGCGGCCTGCATCACCTGGTCGAACGTCGCGTACAGCCGCTCGCTCAGCCCCACGCCGCCGGGATAGCGGTCGTAGAGATACAGCGTCGGCGCCTGGGTGAACGGCGACTTGATCTCGCTGACGACGCCCAGGTCGTGCGGGTCGCACATGAGATGGACCGCCGCCACGTTGGGCAGCAGGTGCCGCGCGCCCCAGAGGCCGGATTCGATTTCGGCGCGGGAGAGCGTCTCGGTCAGCTCGGGGCGCATCCAGGCCCAGCACGCCTGGGTGTGCATCTCCTGCTCGGGCAGATCGATGGTGCCCCAGCCGATGTTGTCGTCGTCGCTGATGCGTAGTTTCTTGAAGATCGTGGGCCGCGCCGTCACGCGCACCTCGCCCCACGAGCGCCCGAGCGGCGCGTCGGCCTGCTGCTCGAAGTCGTCGAGTACGGCCACGTTCACGTTCATGCTGGCGACGGTGTAGTGCTCCACCGAGACCTCTTCGACGTAGGCCTTGCCCTGCTCCCAATCGAGGCGGTTGACGTGATACTGCCGCCCGTCGTGGAGATAGATCGCGTCCTCGTGCACGCGCGTGGGCGCGGAGAAGCGGTCGACCTGGCCGATCACCTGCGGGCGGCTTTCGTCGGTGACGATCACGATGTTGTCGAGCGTGCCGGTGCGCAGGCTCACGAATTGCGCCGGATAGTCGTCGGCGGTCCAGTGAAAGGTCCCCCCGGCGTTGTGCAGGATGCCCTCGTCCACGAGCATCCGCACCGCGCCGTCCGTGGTGGACACGCCGAAGGCCTCGTCCTCGACCAGCGGCAGCTCGAACGCGGCGCACTTGAGGTGGCTGGTGTAGACGTAGAGGTTGTCGGGGTTGATGAGCGCCGACTCGACCGACTCGCGCAGCACGAAGTCCGGATTGCGCACCACGAACTGGTCCAGCGGGCTGGACCCGGCCACGTAGACCGCCACCGACGATTCGCGGCGGCGACCGGCGCGGCCCACCTGCTGCCAGAAGCTCGCCAGCGACCCCGGATAGCCGCACAGCACCGCCGCCTGCGCCTGCCCGATGTCCACGCCCAGCTCCAGCGCGTTGGTGGCCACCACCGCCCGCACGGTGCCGTCGCGCAGACCCGCCTCGATCTCGCGGCGTTCGGCCGGCAGGTAGCCGCCGCGGTAGCCGCGCACCTCGCCGCGGCCCAGGTGCGGACCGCCCCGCAGCTTGCTGAGCAACAGCTCGGTGGCGGTGCGGCTGCGGGCGAACGTGAGCGTCTGGATGTCGTTGCCCAGCAGCACCCCGGCAATCTCCGCCGCCGCGTCGATCTCGGAGGCCCGAATCCCCAGCTGCGCGTTCACGACCCGGGGGTTGTAGAAGATCAGGTGCTTCTCGCCGCGCGGCGAGCCGTCATCGTCGACCACGCTCAGGTCGCGGTCGGTGAGCCGGTCGGCCAGCTGCTTGGGATTGGCGATGGTCGCGGAGCAAGCCACGATCTGCGGTCGCGAGCCGTAGAACTCGGCCACGCGCAGCAAGCGCCGCAGCACGTTGGCCAGGTGGCTGCCGAAGATGCCGCGATAGACGTGCAGCTCGTCGAGCACGATGAATCGCAGGTTCTCGAACAGCCGGGTCCACTGCGTGTGATGCGGCAGGATGCCCTGGTGGAGCATGTCGGGGTTGGTGATCACCACATGCCCGGCCTGCCGCAGCTTGCGCCGCGCCGTCGTCGGGGTGTCGCCGTCGTAGGTGAACGTCTTGATGTCCGCCTCGGCGACCTGGATCAGCGAGTAGAGCTCGTCAAGCTGGTCCTGCGCCAGGGCCTTGGTGGGGAAGAGGTAGAGCGCGCGGGCCTGGGGATCGTCCAGGATCGCCTGCACGACGGGCACGTTGTAGCAGAGGGTCTTGCCCGAGGCCGTGCCGGTGACAATGCAAACGTCCTCGCCGCCGAGCCCGCGCCCGATGGCCTCGGCCTGGTGGGTGTAAAGCTCACGGACGCCGCGCTGCTCCAGCGCCTGTCGCAGCACCGGCGCGATGCCGTCGGGCCAGGGCGCATGCCGCGCCTCGCGCGCGGGCCGAACCTTCCACGCCGTGACGCCGCGCGCAAAGGACGCGTCGCCGGAGAGGCGGTCGGCAAGCTGGGCGGCGTTCATCTCGGGACGGGGTGGCTATGCAGAACGGCACCACCGGAAACGCCAAGCGTCACCGGCCCACCCTAGCGCACGTTTCCCCACCACACAAATACCGAACACTACGCTGCCAGAACCCTTTGCCAGCGCCGCCGGTATGTCCCTGCCTGTCAGATCCGCAGCCCTCGCAGTGGGTTGACCGGTCTCCGAATACGGTGAGAGGCTGTTGGTTACAAGCAAAAGCCTTTCTGATCGACCCATACAGCTTCCATTGCTTGGTTGTGGTGCTGGCAGAGGTTCAATATGCGTGCAAAAGCACTTCCGTTATGGATGAAGTCTGTCTATGCGCTAAAATTGGCGCTAGTCATTCTGATCAGCGTGCCTTGGATTTTTGTCAATGTAGACCGTGTGCAGGCATGTTCGTGTGGCCCGATAGCTCCTTCCGAGATGCTCGAACGAGGCGGGACAATCTTCTCCGGTGAAGCCGTAGCTAAGCACATACTATATCAAGACGTTAGAGCCCCTTTCTCTGTTTGGTATCTTGACCAACTTGCCGATTCCATGCCAGATCTACATGTAGCTCAAATAGTGTACGAGTTCAGAATCGAAACCATATGGAACGGTCCTGCATACGAATACGTTTACCTTAGATCGCATTTTCCAGAAGCTTGTGGCGCTGTGTTCTATCCGGGCGAACAATACCTTGTCTACTCCGGCGACGACATTGACGATATGTGGGTGGGTCTTTGCGGATCGGAACTCCTCGAATTTGCGCAGGATGATCTCGACGAGCTTGGAGCGGGCCGTTCGCCCGATCCAGGTACGCGCGGGCCGAAGCCGCCGATCATGAGCGAATGGATCCCCGCTAACGAGAAAGTGAGCAAGCTCGCATTGGTGCTGTCCATGCTGTTGAAGGAGCGAGAGTCAAAGCGCCCTACGCCGACGCCCACCCCAGAACCGATTCCTACGGCTGTGCCGACAGTAACGCCGGTGCCCGCCACACCCACCCCGCAACCGACGCCTTCGCCCATGTCGACGCCAGCGTCGCTTGCGCCGGCAGTTACATCGGTATCAACGCCGGTATATGCCCCACAGCCTGTAGCTGTCAGCGAAGACTCGGACACCCTGGAATGGCTGATCCCCGCCGCAACAGGCGTTGCAGGCATTCTCATAGGGGTGCTCGCGCACATACTTCTCGTGCGACATCGACGCGGCGGCACTTAGGCTCAAGCCGCCGCGCAGTCGGCTTTGATTACATGTTTGGCGTAGCGCCCGCCCCGTACTAGATGCGGAGGGCGGGTTTGAAACCTGCCCCTACCGGTGACGCGCTCCACGTTGGGCGTAGGGGCGGGTTTCTAACCCGCCCGTTCCGGCGTATGCGCGGGCTGCGCGCGTGGCGCCGAGGTCAGGCCGCCCAACTCACGACGAAATCGTCCACGGTCACCGATTGCCGCGGCTCGGCGTGGAGGCGTTGCGCCAGCCAGTCGCAGCGGCGCCAGAGTTCACTGGCCTCGGCCTCGCTGAAGCGCTCGCTGAAGGCCGGTCCCCAGCCCAGCGTGAGCGGGTGGAGGTGCGTGGCCTGGCGCTGCATGGCGTCCGACAGGTCCTCGAATCCCGGCTGCTTGAGCAGGTGAATGTGCCGCGCGGCTTCGGCCATGCAGGCCGTGAGGGCCAGCTTGGCGGCGGGTCCGGCGCCGGGGTGCAAGTCTTCAAGGGCCGTGCGAAAGGCGTCGGCGGCGCCGTCCAGGACGCCGCGCAGCGCCTGCTCGGTGAGGTCCCGCTGCTCCCCCGCGCGGCGGTTCCAGGTTTGGAACGCGACGGCGGCGGACGGGGAGAGATGCCTCGTGAATCCGAGGTCCCGCGGCGCGGCGTGCACCGCAATGCCGCCGTGCACCGTGCGCCGCAGCTTCGGGCTGTAGTTGCTGCCCCAATGCAACATGCTGTGGTGATAGATCAAGCCGTCGCCGGCCTTGAGCTCCACGCACATGCCGCCCGGCATCGGCGACCGTGGGTCCTCGGCCAGATGCCGATCCTCCTCGAGCGTGTTCAGTCGGCGGTGACTGCCCGGCATCACCCAGAGCACGTCGTCGTCGTAGAGCGGCAGATTCCACTGCAAGTAGCGCGGGCCGGTGTCCGCCAGCTCCTCGTGCAGCAGCCACAGCGGCGCCACCTCGAGCGATCCGATGTCGCGGTGCCACTTGGCGGGGCCGTGGTCGGTCCGCGGGTTGCACATCATCATCATGTGCATGGGCACGGCCTCAGTGCCGCTGAGCATCTCGCGGCTGGCGCCCATGATCGGCTCGCTGAGCCATAGCTCAACCGCCAGGGCGGTTTCCGCGTCCACCAGATTCTCGAATGCCGGCACGCGCGGTTGCGGACGCATGTCCCACACGCCGCCGGGCAGATCGTCGGGTCCGGCCTCGTGGCGCCAGATTTCGCGCTGCCGGTCCAGCAGGCGCTCGCAGGCTTCACGCACCGCGTCGAGCCGGTCGGCCGGGATGACGTTTCGGAGGATCAGATAGCCGTCGCGACGGAGGCGGGATTGGTTCAGGCTGGCCATGGGGACTCCGATGCTGTCGAGTGCATTTGGGGAAATGCGCGCGCGACGCCTTCTACAGATGCGCGCACGAGACAGAGCCTGCCCCGTTCGTGGTGAGCCTGTCGAACCACGTCCTTGGACAAGCTCACGGCGCCGATCCCACGCTGCACGCAGCGCGGGCCACCGGGCAATCCTAGGTCGGGCTGGGGGCGGGTTTGAAACCCGCCCCTACCGGACCAAGCAAACGCCTCGTGCAGAGAGAGTCAGGCCGCCCAACTCGCGACGAAATCGTCCACGGTCACCGCTTGCCGCGGCTCGGCGTGGAGGCGCTGCGCCAGCCAGTCGCAGCGGCGCCACAGCTCGTCGGCCTCGGCGTCGCTGAACCAGTCGCCAAAGTCCGATCCCCAACCCAGCGTGAGCGGATGGAGGGACTTGGCCTCGCGCTGCAGATCCTCGGGCAGCTCGTCGAAGTCCGGCTGCCTGAGCAGGCAAATGTGCCGCGCAGCCTCGGCCACGCACGCCGTGAGGGTCAGCTTGGAAGCGGGTCCGGCGCCGGGGTGCAGTCCTTCGAGCGCCGTGCGAAAGGCCGCCGCGTCGCCGTCCAGGACGCCCTGCAGCGCCTGCGCGGTCAGGTCTCGCTGCTCCGCCGCGAGGCGATTCCAGGACTGGAACGCGTCGGCGGACGACGGCGAGAGATGGCGGGTGAAGCCCGGATCCCGCGGCATGGCGTGCACCGAAATGCCGCCGTGCACGGTGCGTCGTAGCTTCGTGCTGTAGTTGCTGCCCCAGTGCAGCATGCTGTGGTAGTAGATCAAGCCGTCGCCGGCCTTGAGCTTCACCGGCATGCCGCCCGGCAGCGGCGACCGCGGATCGTCCTTGAGCCGCCGGTCCTCTTCCGGCGTGTTCAGGCGGCGGTGGCTGCCCGGCACCACCCAGAACACGTCGTCGTCGTAGAGCGGCAGGTTCCACTGCAGGTAGCGCGGGCCGGTTTCCGCCAGCTCCTCTTGCAGCAGCCACAGCGGCGCCACCCCGTTATTTCCAATGTCGCGGTGCCACTTGGCGGGGCCATGGTCGACGCGCGGGTTGCACATCATCATCATGTGCATCGGCACCGCCTCGGTCCCGCTGAGCAGCTCGCGGCTGGTACCCATGACCGGCTCGCTGAGCCATAGCTCGACCGCCGGCGCGGTCTCCGCGTCCACCAGCGCGTGGAAGTCGGGCACGCGCGGCTGCATGTGTTTCTCCCACGTGCCGCCGGGCGGATCGTCGGGACCGGCCTCGCGGCGCCAGACTTCGCGCTGACGCTCCAGCAGTCCCTCGCAGGCTTCGCGCACCGCGTCGAGCCGGTCGGCGGGAATAACGTTGCGCACGAAGAGATAGCCGTCGCGACGGAGCAGCGATTGGTTCAGGCTGGGCATGGGGTCTCCAGTCTCATCGGTTGCGCCGGCGGCGGCTCGGGCCTGGATTCGGGCGTTCGGAAAGCTCTACACACACAGGTAGGGGCGGTTCGCGAACCGCCCCTACTCCCAGGTGAACGTACGCCGCAGCCGCTGGATTCCGGCTTTCGCCGGAATGACGGAAGGTCCTGCACGTTCTATGGGCCGTCCAGGCCGATGTATTTCATCACCTCGTCCACCCACACCTGGTCGTAGCCCTTGCCCTCCCAGAGGCGGATCAGCGGCGCGTCCGCGTCGGTGGGATGCACGCCCGCGGGATCGTGATCCAGCACGCCGAGGAGCTGCCGCCGCACCGGATCGGCACGCGCGATCAGCTCCGGCGAGCTGGCCACGCGATCGCCCAGCCGCATCCAAATCGGGGAGTAGACAAAGAAGAGATTCTTGCGCCGCACGTTCGAGGTATTGCGCGACACCGAGTGCCAGAGCGCGTTGTGAAACAGCATCGCGTCGCCCGCGCGCAGCAGCACCTGCTTGGCGCCCGGCACGCCGGCGTCGATCTCGTCGACCTCCTGGAAACGGGTGGGCGAGGCGAGGACTTCCGCGTTGGCGTCCTCTCGCGGAAAGTTGCCCCGGTGGCTGCCGGGAATGAGCAGGAAGTTGCCCATGTCGGGCGCGTCCACGTCGGTCAGAAACCAGCCGATCTTGAGGTGCAGCAGCGGCGTGAGCCCGCCGGCGCTCGGAAACGGGTAGGGCTTGGGACCGTCGTAGTGCCAGCGGCTGCCCGGATGGGGCGTGGGCGGACGCACCATCACCTGCGACGCGAGCAACTGGATCGTGGCGCCCATCAGGTCCATCACGATGCCCAGGTGATTTGGGTGATCGATGAGGTCGAGAAAGGCGTCGTCCTCCTCGATCACGTTGAGCGTGCTCAGCCACTCGTCGGGCGAACGGCCGGCGCGCTGCGAAGCCTCGTCGACGCGGTCCACGGCGGCGGTGAGGCGCGCGATTTCGTCGGACGACAGCACGCCGGGCAGCACCAGATAACCCTGCGTGTCCCAGTGCTCGCGCTGCTCGGGCGTCAGGCGCGTGAGAGTTTCAACGTCGATCACGGGCGCACCTCCCGGAGGGCTGCCGTCAGGCGATCACGGCCGGGCCACCGCCAGCGTAGCGCGGGCGGGCCGGCGTCAACCATTCGCCCTGCGGTAGACGTCGAGCCCAGTGCTTGTCCACGGCGCCCTGGACTTCTCGCGACGCTCGAACTGAATGCGGGGATTCCCGGAGAAGTCATTCCGAACGCAGTGAGGAATCTAAGGACGCGGTGCCTTCTCCCCGCCACTTAGGTTCCTCGCGCTGCTCGGAACGACAGGAGTGGGCCGCAATGACGAGAGGGGCGCCCTACCAGTTGCCGTTGACCACCCAGCCGCCGTCGGCGAAGAGGCAGTGGCCCGTGACGAAGCTCGACTCGTCCGAGGCCAGGAAGACGGCCCCGGCGGCGATCTCCTCGGGCGTGCCCAGGCGTCCGGCGGGGACGCGCAGCATCAGCGGCGCGATGGCCTCGTTGCCCTCCTCGCGGGCGCCGCGAAACAGCGGCGTATCGGTGTAGCCGGGACCGATCGAGTTGGCCCGCACGCCGTGCTCCGCCAGCTCGACGGCCATGACCTGCGTGGCCATGATGACCGCCGCCTTCGAGGTGCAGTAGGCCAGTCGATCGGCGACGGCGCGCGCGCCGTAGATCGAGGCGATGTTGATGATCGAGCCCGCGCCGTTCGGCGCCATGCGGCGGGCCGCCGCCTGTGCGCTGAAGACGACGGCGTCGAGATTGAGGTCCATGAGACGGCGCCAATCCGCGCGGGTGTGATCGAGCAACGTGCCGCTGATCGAGACTCCGGCGCTGCCGACCCAGGTGGTGAGACCGCCAAGATCGCTGACGACGCCGTCAACGAAGCGGTCGAGGTCGTCCTGCTCGGTCACGTCGATCTGCACGTCAAGGGCGCGTCGGCCCAGCGCGCGCACCTCGCCGGCCACCTCGGCGGCCCGTTCCGGATCGAGGTCGCCAATGGCGACGTCGGCTCCCTCCCGCGCGAATGCCAGCGCGCAGGCGCGGCCAATGCCCGAGCCGCCGCCGGTGATAGCGGCAATTTTGCCTTCCAGCCGCATGTTCAGCCTCCTCCAAAGATTGGTTGCACGGATTGGCTGCCGCATTGTCGCGAGAATTCGCGGACGGCGTGGCTGAGTCCGGTGGCCCATGCTGCGTGCAGCGTGGGATCGGCCGTCCCCCTCACCCTGTCCCTTGTATGTGCCAGGGCGGGTATGTTCCGAGGACTCTCGGAATGTCCGAGGGCATAGCCCGGGCCGGGACAGACCGATTGACCCTGGGGCCCTTGCGAGCCCGTGGGAGAGCGGGGTCGTCCCGGCCCAGAGCGCTGGCCCAGAGCCCGAACAGTTGCCGGGGCCGCTGCCGCGAGCCCGTATCCGCAAGGCAGGGCGCGAGGTCAGCGCGTGGGGAGCGTACCGAATGGCTGCCAGACCGGACCTGTATCTCGGCATCGATGTCGCCCGCGACCACCTGGATGTGGCCGTCCATCCGACCGGGACGGCCTGGCGGGTGGCCAACACTCCCCCCGGCCACGCCGCCCTGCGCCAGCGGGTGCAGGGGCAGCCGGTTCGCCGGCTCGTCCTGGAGGCCAGTGGCAGTTATGAACAGGCGGTGGCGGACGTCTTGGCTGCCGCCGGCCTGCCCGTCGTGGTGGTCAACCCGCGCCAGGTGCGCGACTTCGCCCGCGCCCGCGGCATCCTCGCCAAGACCGACACGCTGGATGCCCAGGTGCTCGCGCACTTCGCCGCCACCGTCCAGCCCCGCGTGCGGCCCCGCCCGGATGCGGCCACCCAACACCTGCACGACTTGGTCACCCGCCGCCGGCAGCTCCGGGACATGCGGGGCGCCGAGCAGCAACGGCGCCGCCAGGCCGCCCCGGCCGTCCGGGCCGACATCGACGCCCTGGTGGCCGTCCTCACCCATCACCTGGACGCCCTCGACGCGCAAATCGCCGCCGCCCTCCACGCCGATCCGCGTCTGCGCGCCCGCGCCGCCTGGCTCCAGAGCATCCCTGGCATCGGTCCCGTCGCCGCCGCCACCCTGCTCGCCGAGGTGCCCGAACTCGGCACCCTCAACCGCAAGCAGGCCGCCGCCCTCGTCGGCGTGGCGCCCTTCAACCGCGACAGTGGGACCTGGCGCGGCTCCCGCCGCGTGTGGGGCGGGCGCGCCACCGTCCGCGCCGTCCTCTACATGGCCGCCCTCACCGCCAGCCGGATCCATCCGCGGCTCCGCGCCTTCTACCACCGGCTGCTCGCGGCCGGTAAGCCGCCCAAGGTGGCCCTCACCGCCTGTCTCCGCAAGCTCCTGCTGCTCTGCAACGCCCTCTGCAAGCAGCAGGCCCCGTGGAACCCCGCCATGGCCACCTAAACCCTTCACCGGCCACACAGTTGCTCTCTCGTCCCAGGGAGAGGGGGTCGGAGCGCGCGCCGCCATCCCAGGGATAGGGGGCGGACAGTGCACTCCACGATGCGGGTTCGGTCCCTTCTCCCCTGGTGGGAGAAGGCTAGGATGAGGGGGATTCGGGAGTCGCCGAAGGACTACGCGCGGGCTTCCCTTTGTTGGTACGACGAACGGAGCCGGCCGCCCGCCGATGAGTCGCGAATCTCCGACGAGTGACCAACGCCCCCGGTCAATCGTGCTGGTGATGGTGGACCAGCTGTCGGCGCGCTGGGTGGAGGCGTGTTTGGCCAGCGCGGCACCGCTGTCCAACCTCGCCCGCTTGCAGGCGCGCGGGTCGACCTTTCGCAACGCGATCAGCAGCAATCCGATCTGCAGTCCGGCGCGGGCCAGCATCGCCACGGGCCTCACGACCCGCCAGCACGGGGTGCTGCTGAACGGCTATAACCTCGATCCGGCCATCCCCACCTTCATGCAGGCGCTGCAAGCGGCCGGCTGGCGCACCGGGGCCTTCGGCAAGCTCCACCTGCGCTCGCAGTACGAGTCGCTGTTTCCCGACTACCGGCCCTACGGCTTCGAGGTACAGGAGATCACCGAAGACGCCCGCGGCGGGCCGTGGCTCGAATGGATCAGGACGGAGCATCCCGAACACCTGGACGACGCGCTGAGCACGGTGTGGGCGCGCAGCTTTCCCGAATTCAAGTGTCACGGGCCGGAGGGCGTGGACCTGGCCGCGCGCTTCGGATCCGTCCGCGAGCTATTCGGCGCGTATGAGCTGCCGTTCCCCGAAGAGATTTCGCAAACGAACTGGACCACGGCGCACGCGGTGGACTTCATCCGGTCAACGGATCGGGAGCAGCCGCTCTTCGCCCAGGTGAGCTACGTGCAGCCGCACGATCCGTACGCCCCGCCGCCCGGCTTCCTGGACCGTGTCGACGTCGACCGGATTCCCGATCCACTGCCGGCGGAGTGGGCCGACGATCCGTGCGCGCCGCCGCTGTTCCACGACATGGGCGGGCGCGCCACGCCGTCGCCGGAGTGGAGGCGCGATCGTCAGCATTACTTCGCCGACCTGTGTCACCTGGACGAGCAACTGGGCGCCCTGGAGGCCGCCCTGGCCGACTCCGGGCGGCTAGACGATACGGTGATCATCTTCCTCTCCGACCACGGCGACCTGCTGCACGACCACGGGCTGAAGCTGAAAGGCGGCCTGCACTACGACGCTTGCCTGCGGGTGCCCCTGGTCATCGCGGGACCGGGTCTGCAACGGGGTGGGGAGCGTAGCGAGTTGGTGCAGCTGGAGGACATCGCGCCCACGATCCATGAGCTGGCGGGGGTCGAAGTTCCTCAGCCAGCGTTCTTCCGTACGAGCCGCCCCGGTGGCGGGCAGTCGCCGGACCGCACCTTTGACACCCTGCCCGGTCGGTCGCTGGTCCCGCTGTGCACGGGCGCGCGGGCATCCGGCTGGCGGGACGCGGCCTACACCGAGAGCTTCAGCAGCAACACCGTGCCGCACACGCCCGACCGCTGGGCGCGGACCGTGCGCACCCACGACTGGCGCTACACGATGTATCCGCGGGGCGGCGGCGAGCAGCTCTTCGACCTCGCCCACGACCCCGACGAGCAGCGCAACCTTGCGCGCGATCCGGCCTACGACGGCACGCGGCGCGACCTCCGGGACAGGCTGCTCGAGCTGCTGATCGAGCAGGACTATCCGCACTCGCCGCGAGGGAGGTTTGCGTATGGCGTGCCGTGACGCGTCGCCCGTGATCGAGTACCGCGAGACCGCCGAGGGGCTGGAGGCCCGGCAGCTGGCGGGGTTCTTTGTCGATTGGCTGCGGCAGCCGACGCCGGAGGCGCACCTCGACATCCTGCACCGGAGCGCGAACGTGGTGGTGGCGATCGATCAGGAGTCGGACCGGGTGGTGGGATTCGTCACCGCGATCAGCGACGGAGTGCTGAGCGCCTACATCTCGCTGCTGGAGGTGCTGCCGGAGTATCAGGGCCGCGGGATCGGATCTGAGGTGATGCGGCGGCTGCTGAAGCAACTCGAGGGCCTGTACATGGTGGACACGCTGTGCGACGTCGACGTGCAGGCGTACTACGCGCGCTTTGGGATGCGGCGGGCGACCGGCATGCGGATTCGGCGGTATGACCGGATTCCGGGTGGGGAGACGGGCGGATAGATCGGAACGGGCGGGTTGAAACCCGCCCCTACGGGCCGAGCGTGTGCATCACGTGGCGGAATCTCCGTAGCACACGACCTCGATGCCGTACTTCTCCGCCAGAGGCCGAAGTGCTGCGTCGTCCCATTCGCACACGGCCACGGACATGACCGTCCTGGGATTGAAGGCCCGCATCAGCTCCCGGGAGAAAAGCGCCTGTCCCAGCAGGTACATGCCAAGCCTCCCAGTCTTTGTCTGGACGACGATTATGTCCTTCTCCTCGAGGTCCTTGGCGTGTTCCGCCCGATCCAGGATCAGCTTTGGTCCGCCAAGAATGATCACTCCGTCCAGATCTCGATGCCCCTGGTCCGGCGATCCCTGGACCGCGCGGAACTCCTCCATCAGCGTCCCACCGACCGAGTCCCAGTAGCGCCGGGTGAGCGGCGTCTCGTACTTGCTAATCGTGGTTGCTCCCAGAAGGCATTCCTGGCGTCAGCGTAGTCCGCTTGCCGAATTGGGGGCGGGTAGGGGCGGGCTTGAAACCCGCCCCTACCTTTCAACCGCGCGGCGATGGGTGCGCGTCTAGTGGGTGGCTGCTGCCAGATCGGGCCTGGATTCCCGCCTCCGGAGACCTTTGCATAAATCGAGGAGCGGGGCGGACCATGGGGTGTCGCCAGGCGGAGGATTGAGGAGCGGGCGTATGCACCGGGATATGGGCCGACCGTCGTTCGCGGAAGCGATGGTGTCGGAGACCCTCGGCCATAACC
>JAJECS010000031.1 GCA_022821905.1 Chloroflexota bacterium
TGCGCCCCGCGCGTCGGCGCGCGGGGCCAAAACCGCCGCTAATGACGCACCACCGGCCCCAAACGCCGTCAACCCGACGCCCCACGGCACCCTGTCGCCGCTCCGGCGCTCTGGCACCCTGGTTGTTCAGAGCTTCCTTAGATTCCTCGCCGCGCTCGGAATGACCGGAAAGGGCGCCTCAAACCAAAGGTGGGGGTGCCGCGAAACGACGGCGTTGGCTCCGCCGCACGCACTACTCCGGTAGCCAGCTGCGGTCCAGGAGGATGCGCGCTTCGCCGACACGGCGGGTGACGGCCCGGGCGTCGAGGTGCTCCAGGAACGCCAGGACGTACTTGCGGCTGGTGCCCAACTGGTCGCGGAGCTGGCTCACCGTCACCTGCTCGTTTTCGGCGAAGGCCTCGCCAATGGCCTGCCGCCAGCGCGCATAGCCCGCCCGCGTCAGGCCGAACGTCGGCGTGATGCGCACAAGCTCACCCGCAGCCGCCAGGGAGTCGAGGAGCGCGGTTGTGGCGCCCTGAGCGCCTGCCAGGGCGGGCAGGTCCGGCGGTGCGAAGCCGCCCTCATCGAGCGCCGCCAGCAGGCGGGCGGCTTCCGGGCCGCGCGGCACCGCCGCTTGGCCCGGTGGCAAGACTCGACCTTCCTTGAGGACGAGCAGGCCATCGGCAGCCATGCCCTCGAGCAGCGCCGCGACGAGCGGCGCGGGGGCTCCCAGCTGCCGGGGCAACGCGGCCCGCGGCAGGCCGGCGCTCGGCCCAAGCAAGGCGTCAATGCGCCGGCTCAGTGCGTCGACGGCGGCAGTCGGCGCGGCGTAGCCGCCCACAATCCTCAGCCGGTCTTCGCGCTCCATCTGGCCCACGATTGCCGTCACGTCGTCGAGGCTCACCTCGGTGCGGCGTGCGATCTCGTCCGGCGTAAGCGGGCCGGCGGCCTCGACCGCCGCGGCCACCAGCTCGACGGGCGGGGCGCGGCGGGCGCGTTCCAGGGCCTCCAGCGCGGCGGGGTCGCCGCGCGGCACGTGGCGGGCCGCCGCGCGCACGATCTCGCCGCCGCCAATGGTCATCGGCGGCGAGAGCCGCCGGATCACATAGGGGTCGCCCTTGCGGATGGCGACCGCCTCGCCAAGCCGCCACTGGACCCAGCCGGCGCTCCCCGGCTGGATCGGGCCGGCCTCCAGGTAGCGCACCGCGGCCACGGCTTCGGCCGTGCCCGAGTGCCACGACACCCGCTCCCCGGGTTTCAACGCGCGCGGCGCCGACGGCAGCAGGCGCAGCGTGGCGTCCACGCGTCGCGTCTCGGCGACGGCGCCGGGCGCGGCGACCACCGTGCCGCGCGGCACGTCGGCAGGCGCGACGCCGCCGAGGTTCACCGCCACGCGGCGTCCCGGCCAGGCGCGGTCCTCCGCCGCTCGATGGGTCTGCAAGCCGCGCACGCGTGTTCGCGCGCCACCCGGATACAGATGGACCATGTCGCCCACGTCCAGCGGCCCTCCGGCCAGGGTGCCGGTCACCACGGTGCCGAAGCCCCGCTGGGTGAAGGCGCGGTCCACCGGCAGTCGCGGTCCGCCGACCTGCGGTCGGGACAACGGCTGTGCGAGCAGCGCATCCAGCGCGTTCAGGAGCGCGTCCAGCCCGCGGCCTTCGCGCGCGGACACGGGAACGATTGGCGCGTGGGACAGCGAGCTTGTCGCCAGAGTCTCCCGCACCTCCTCTCTGACAAGTTCAAGCCACTCCTCGTCCACCAAGTCCGTCTTGGCCAGCGCGACTACGCCGCGCTCGATGCCCAGCAGCGTCACGATGTCGAGGTGCTCGCGCGTCTGCGGCATCACGCCCTCATCGGCGGCGACCACGAACAGACAGGCGTCGATCCCGCCCACTCCGGCCAGCATGTTGTGAATGAACCGCTCGTGCCCCGGAACGTCCACCAGGCTCACCGACCGACCGCTGGGCAGGGTGAGCCAGGCGAAGCCCAGATCGATGGTCATGCCGCGCGCCTTCTCTTCGGCGAGGCGGTCCGGATCGATGCCGGTGAGCGCGTGGACCAGGGTCGATTTGCCGTGATCGACGTGGCCCGCGGTGCCGACGGTCGCGGCCTGTGGCGCCTCGGATTCGGCGGTCACGGCAGGGACTGACCGCCGCCAGTCGCAGACGCGGGGCCGGCCAGCAGCGGCGCCGGGTCGATGTCGACAAGGCCCTCACCCAAGACGAGGTTGTCGATCAGGCGCACGTCTTCCACCCAGACGGCCACCAGCAGTGCCACGGCAGCCGTCTCGGGATTGAGGGTGTCAAGCGAAAGGGGATCCCGCGCCACTGCGTAGTCGACGGTGACGCCCGCCTCCGCCCCCATTTCCTGCCGCATCGTGCGCTCCAGGCGGTCCGCCCCCCGCTCGCCGCGTCGCCAGGCATCGGCCCCGGCCGACAACGCGCGATGAATCACGCGCGCCGCCTCGCGGCCCGCATCCGACAGCCGCACGTTGCGCGTGCCCAGGGCCAGGCCCTGGCCGTCACGCACAGTGCCGACCACGCGCACCGCCACGCCGAGCGCAAGGTCCTCCACGACCTGCCGCACCACGCGCGTTTGCTGCCAATCCTTCTGCCCGAAATACGAGCAGGCGGGGCGCGTGAGTTCAAGCAGCCGCGCGACCACGGTGGCGACCCCGTCGAAGTGTCCCGGACGGCTGGCGCCTTCGAGCATGCGACCGAGGCGCCCGGCGCCAACCTGGGCGGCGGACCCCGGCGCATAGACCTCGTGGACCGGCGGCGCAAACGCCACGTCCACGGCCTCGGCGGCGAACCGGCGCAAATCGGCCGCCTCGTCTCGCGGATATGTAGTGGCATCCCGCTCGGATTCGAACTGGGTGGGATTCACGAACAGCGTGGCCACCACGGAGGCGCATTCGCGGCGCGCCGCGCGCAGCAGGGCGGTATGGCCGTCGTGCAGCCCGCCCATCGTGAACACGGCGCCGACCGGCTCCCGGAGACCGGCGCGCGCCGCCGCCAGCTCGGCCCGCGTGCGCGCCACGATCATGTCGCGCCCCGGCGGTTGTTCCGGTCCTGACCGCGCTCCATACTGCCAATCATGGCACTTGAAGCAGCGGCGCCGGTCGCCCCATCGACTGCGGAAATCAAGTCCGCGCTCACGCGCGACATCCCGTCCAGCCGCATCCGCGACAGCGGCCTCGAAGCGTTGGCGGTGGACGGGATTGAGCCGTCCGTGGTCGTCCAGCCGGCGCATCCGGACGAAGCGGCGGCCGTGCTGGCGCGGTGCGATGAGGTGGGCGCCGCGGTCGTCCCGCGAGGGGCCGGCGCGCAGCTGGGCCTGGGGAATCTGCCCGAACGCGTGGACGTGGTGCTCGACACGACCGGGCTCGATGAACTCGTGGCCTACACACCCGCGGACCTGACCCTTGGCGTCCAGGCCGGCGTCACGCTGGCCGCGCTGCAGGCTCGACTGCGCGAGGAGGGCCAGCACTTGCCGCTGGACCCGCCATTCGCGGCATCCGCCACGATAGGCGGCCTGATGGCCACCAACACCTCGGGACCCCGCCGGGTGGCCTCGGGCTCGCTGCGCGACCTGGTGATCGGCGCGGAGACGGCGGGGCCGGACGGCGCGATCACGAAGTCCGGCGGCATGGTGGTCAAGAACGTGACCGGCTATGACCTGCACAAGGGTCACATCGGGGCGCTGGGCACGCTCGGCTTGATTACCCGTGTGAATCTCAAGGTGGCGCCGCTGCCGACCAACGAGCGCACGGCGGTCTATGGCTACGCGTCGGCGCTCGACGCCGGGGGCGCGGTCGGGTCGATCGTGGGTCTGCCGGTCTCGCCCACCGCGGTCGATCTCATCGACCGGCGACTGGTCGCGACCGCCGACGTCCCGGAGCGTCCCTGGCTGCTGGCCGTGCGCTTCGCGGGGACCGAAGCCGGCGTGGCCGCGCAGCTCGCGATGGTTCACGAGACGCTCGCCTCCAACGGCGCCGCCCCGCGCCTGCTGACGGACGACGCGCAGCGCGATTTCTGGCGCGACGCGGTGAGCGTGGCGGAACCGCCGCCAACCGGCGAGCCGTATACGGTGTGCCGCATGAGCGCCCTCTCGTCGCAGATTCCATCACTTCTTGGATCGGCTGCGGAGATCGCCGCCGAGCACGGCCTGGACTGGCGGGCGGAGGCGCACGCCGTGAGCGGCGTGGGGCGGGTGCGCTGGACGGACGGCGACGACGACGCGGTCTGCCGCGCCGTCGCCGATCTGCGCGGCGCCGCGCAGATGTTCGACGCGCCGGTGGTGGTTGAAGCGGCGCCGCCGAGCGTCAAGGGACGCCTGGACGTCTGGGGCACGGACCCGTCAAAGGCGGCACATGCGCTCGCGAGCGAGCTGCGGCGCGCATTCGATCCCAAGCGCACCCTCAACCCCGGACGCTTCCTGGCGGACGCCGCATGAGCGTGGCCGCGCCGCGGGTCGGCTTCAGCACAGACGACGCGCCCGATCCCGCCACCATCGCCACCTGCGTGCACTGCGGCCTGTGCCTCAACGAGTGCCCCACGTACCGCGTGCTGCGGCTGGAGATGGATTCGCCTCGGGGGCGCATTCAGCTCACCAAGGCGGTGTCCGACGGGCACATGTCCCTCACCAGCCCGACCTTTCTGAAGCACACCTTCCGCTGCCTGGATTGCCGCGCCTGCGAGACGGCCTGCCCCTCGGGCGTCAAGTACGGCGAGATCATCGAGGACGTGCGGGCGCAGACGGTGCAGGCCGGGCTGCTGCCGAAGGCGCGCCGCATCGCCGACCTGGTGCTGCGGCACGTCTTCACCCGACCGCAGGCGCTGCGGCTGCTGGGGCAAGGCCTGCGGCTGTATCAGCGCAGCGGCCTGCAGTGGTTGGTGCGCCGCAGCCGGCTGCTGCACGCGCTGGCGCCGCCGCTGGCGCGGCTCGATGAGATGTCGCCGCCGATGTCCGCAAGCTTCCTGCAGGCGAGCGACCTGCGCTTCGTGCCCGCCGAGGGCGAGCGCCGCTATCGAGTGGCATTCCTGACCGGCTGCATCATGTCGCTGTCGCTCGCCGACGCGCATCGAGCCTCGCTGCGGGTGCTGGCGCGCGCCGGCTGCGACGTTCACATCCCCGAGCACCAGCAGTGCTGCGGCGCGCTGCACGTGCACGGCGGCGCGCGCGAAACCGCCCGCGACCTGGCCCGGCGCAACATCGATGCCTTCGCGGCGGACGCCTACGACGCCATCATCGTCAATTCCGCCGGTTGCGGCTCCACCCTTAAGGAGTACGGTCACTTGCTGGCCGGCGACCCCGTCTACGGCGATCGGGCGCGCGCGTTTGTCGCCAAGGTGCGTGATTTCTCCGAGTTTCTCGCGGAGATCGAGGCGCCCGCCGGATCAGCCGCAGTCGAGCGCGAGGTGATCTACCAGGACGCCTGCCACCTGGTGCACGCGCAGGGCATCTCGCAGCAGCCCCGAGACCTCATCGGCGCCATTCCGGGCGTGACGCTGGTCGAAACGGCCAATCCGACGATCTGCTGTGGCGCCGCGGGCCTCTACAGCGCCACCGACACTGAGGTGTCGCTGCAAATCCTCGACGAGAAGCTCGACGCGATCGAGGCCACCGGCGCGCGAACCATCGTTTCGGGCAATCCGGGCTGCATCCTGCACCTGCGCACCGGCGCGCGGCGAAGGGGTCTCGACCTCCAAGTGATGCACCTCGCCGAGTTCTTGGACTCGGCGAACGCCGCGGAGTAACGGCGGGCGTCAGCCCGCGAGCGCCTCCTTGACCAGCGGATAGATCTCGCCTGGCTTGGCGTGCCGTTTCAACTCACGCTTGGAGAACACCAGCTCGTCGTTAACCTTCACCTCGAACACGCCGCCGCCGGAGGGAATCAGCGTCCACTCCGCCACGTCATTCGCGAACTCGGTCAGAATCTCCTCCGTCGCACGGACGGCTCTAGGGAGATAGTTTCATTGACTGCAGTATTCGATGGAGACTCGGGCGCCATGCGACATGTTGCGCTCCCCTGGATGCGGTTCGAAGTTTCGGCGTGCGATTCCATCGTCGCACGCCGCGCGGCCCGCGCGCACGTCGGGAGCTGAGACCGTTGCGACAGCTTCAGTCACTCCCGCCGCCCTCCGTCATTCCCGCGGAGGCGGGAATCCACCCGTCCATCACTTCCGCGCAACCACCAACCCACGCGCCTCCGACCCCGTCATTCCGAGCACAGCGAGAGTCCTCCGACGTCCAGCCCTGCCCGTTCATGGTTCGACGAGCCCACCACGAACGGGCGGCGCCCCGATCGCCATGCGGCTGAGACGGCTTCGGCGAAAGAAGGACCCGAGCGTCGACGCCGGCGCGGCACCCACGCGCCGGCGCTTCGGCGGCGGTCTGCGGCGCTGGTTCGCCCGGGGCGGCCTGGACGACGCCGACTGGGAGGAGCTCGAAGAGCTGCTGATTCAAGCCGACCTCGGCCCGGAGCTGTCGCTGGAGCTCGTCGAAGGGTTGCAAGATGCCGTGCAAGACGCGGGCGTCAAGGACTCCGAGGCCGCCCGGGCGTTGCTGAGCGAACGCCTGACGGCGGAATTGGGCAGTGGCGAGCGCGCCTTCGCGGCGGGCGAGCCGCCCCAGGTCGTGCTGGTGGTGGGCGTTAACGGCGCGGGGAAGACGACGTCCATTGCCAAGCTGGCGACCCTGCTCAAGAGCCACGGCTATTCCGTGCTCCTGGCGGCAGCCGATACGTACCGCGCCGGGGCCATCGACCAGCTCCGCATCTGGGGCGACCGCATCGAGGCGCCGGTCGTCGCGCATCAGCCGGGCAGCGACCCGGGGGCGGTGGTCTACGACGCCCTCGACGCGGCCAAGGCGCGCGGCGTCGACTACGTGATCGCCGACACCGCGGGACGCCAGCACACGAACCTCAACCTGATGAACGAGCTGGGCAAGGTGCGCCGCGTGGCCGAGCGGCAGGTGCCCGGCGCGCCGCACGAGGTGCTGCTGGTGCTGGACGCCTTGACCGGGCAAAACGGCCTGCGCCAAGCTCAGGCGTTTCGCGACGCGGTGGAAGTGACCGGCGTGATCGTCTCCAAGCTCGACAGCTCGGCCAAGGGCGGCGTGGCGTTCGCCGTCACGCGCGCGCTCGGCGTGCCGATCAAGTTCGTCGGTACGGGCGAGCGACCGGAGGACTTTGCCGTGTTTGAGCCTCAGGACTTTGCCGCCGCGGTGCTGTCGAGCGACGGCGACATGGAGCACGTCCCGTGAAGGGCGTGATTCTCGCCGGCGGCACGGGTTCGCGGCTCGATCCCCTCACGCGCGTGACGAACAAGCAACTGCTGCCCGTCTTCGACAAGCCGATGATCTACTACCCCATCGAGACCCTGGTGAACGCCGGGGTGACCGAGATCCTGATCGTGACCAGCGGCTCGAGCGCCGGGGACTTCCTCCAACTCCTGGGCAACGGGCGCGAGTTCGGCATCGACCACCTGGGCTACACCTACCAGGACGGCGCGGGCGGGATTGCGGAAGCCATCGGCCTGGCCGAGCCGTTCGTGGGCCGCGACCGCATGCTGGTGATCCTTGGCGACAACATCATCGGCGGGAACATCATCGGGGCGGCGCGCCGATTCGAGGCCCAGCCGGCGGGGGCCAAGGTGCTGCTCACCGAGGTCGAGAATCCCCAGGCCTACGGCGTGGCGGAGCTGGACGGCGACCGTATCGTGCAGTTCATCGAGAAGCCCGAGCGCCCGCCCTCGAATCTGGCCGTCACGGGCATCTACTTCTACGACGAAACCGCCTTTGACCTGGTGCGGCAGCTCGACCGGTCGGCACGCGGCGAGCTGGAGGTCACCGACCTCAACAACGCCTACCTGGCGCGCGGCGAGATGACCCATGACCTCCTGGAGGGCTACTGGGCCGACTGCGGGGAGTCCATCGAGCACTACCTTCAGGCATGCAATCTGGTGGCCGAGCAGGGCGCCAACCGGATTGACGGGCAGTGACGCCCGACCAACGCCGTTCCTACCCCCTCTCCCTCGATGGGAGAGGGCTGGGGTGAGGGTTCCGGACCCAATGCGCCGCCCCCTCGTGGCCGGCAATTGGAAGATGCACACGACGCCGCAATCGGCCGTGGAGTTGGCCCGCGCCATCGTCCGCGCCGAGCTACCGGCCGACGTTGAAATCGTGCTCTGTCCGCCGGCGATCGCCGTGACCGACGTGGCCCGCGCCGTGGTGGGCACGCCGGTGCGGGTGGGCGCGCAAAACATGCACTGGGCCGACGCCGGGGCGTACACCGGCGAGATCTCGGCCCCGATGCTGGTCGGCGTGGCGGAGGTGGTGATCGTGGGCCACTCGGAGCGGCGCGCCGACTTCGGTGAGACCGACGCGATCGTGAACCGCAAGCTGCGCGCGGCGCTGGCCGCCGGTCTCACGCCGATCGTCTGCGTGGGCGAAACCGAAGCCATTCGCGACGCCGGCGGGGCGCGGGAGACCATCACGTCGCAGGTGCGGTCCGCACTCGCAGGGATCGATTCCGCCGCTGCCGAGCCGCTAGTGCTGGCCTATGAGCCGGTGTGGGCCATCGGCACCGGCCGGACGGCGACCCCCAAGCAGGCCGCGGAAGCCATCGGCTGGGCGCGCGAGGCGCTGAGCCAGGCGCTGGACGCCGCGACGGCCCAACGCACGCGGATTCTCTACGGCGGCAGCGTGTCCCCGGGCAACGCGCGCGAGCTTCTAGCGCAGGACGGCGTGGACGGGGCGCTGGTCGGCGGCGCCAGCCTCGAGGCGGCGGACTTCATCGCCATTGCGTGGAGCGCAATTGCCTAGCCCTCGCGCCCCGGACCCGCATTCAGGCGTGTGCCAACGCAGGTGATGGGGCACCGTTCGTGGTGAGCCTGTCGAACCACGCGCCCTTCGACAAGCTCAGGGCGAACGGACCGGGGCGCCCTACCGCCGCCTCAGCCGCGGCAGCCACCGGCCCACCTGTCGCCTGTAAGCCTCGTATTCCTCGCCGAACTCGCGCGCGAGGTGCGGCTCTTCGTGGAAGCGGATGACGAGCGAGTACAGGACGAACAGCCCGACCGCATACGCCAGCGGCACCGCCGTTCCAAAGAGCGCGGCCCACCCCGCGACCACCAGCAACATCGCGACGTAGAGCGGATTGCGCGAGTAGCGGTAGATGCCCCGGACGACCAGCCGTTTCGGCGCGTCGATTGGCGCGGGCGTTCCCTTCCCAATCATGGCGAAGTCCCACACGGCGCGCAGATAGATGGCGATGCCGAGCGCAAAGAGGCACACGGCCAGTCCGAGCCACGCCCCGCCGGCCACCACTCGATCGCCGCCGAGCAGGAACGGCACCAGCACCGCAACTCCGCCCGGCACCACCAGCGTGAACAGCGCGACCTTGAGGAAGAGCTTCACGCGGCCCTAGCCCTGTCCGTCATTAGGGCGAAGAGCCGGCCCCGGACTTGATCCGGGGCCGGAAGCCAGTCGGCGTCTCGGGGGGTGAGGCCGGACCTGGACCCCGGCTTTCGCCGGGGTGACGGGAGAGCGCCGGAGCCACGAAGAATCGCCCCAAGGCGAGCAGACCGCCGCGCCTCAGGCCGGGCGCGGATTGGACCAGGCGATGCGTCCCTCGGTGTCCTCCACCTCCACGCGGATGTATCGCTCGGGATAGGCCGGCGACTGGCGCCGCTCGAAGGTGGCCTCGGTCAGCAGGTCGCCGCCGTCGGCGTCCAGGCTCATGCCGCCCGCGCGGGCCGTCATCATGGTCACGCGCCGCGCGGGCGAGCACCGCACCTGCACGTGCGTGGCGCTGATCTGCACGTCGTGCAACTCCGGACCCATTGAAGAATAGAAGTGCCCCGCGCGCATGGCCTCGATCAAGCCGCGCTGGCTGAAGTCGGTGGTGCGCACCATCACCCAGCCGCGGCCCTCCTCATTCAGCATCCAGTGGGTGTCGTCGGTGGCGAAGCCCCAGGTGATGCCGAGCGTGTCGCCGTAGTCGTCCCAGTGGACCGATGAAAAGCCCTTGGCCCGGTTGCGGTCGCAAATGGAGTTGAAGACTTCCATTCCCACGAAGCCTTCCAACTCGCTCATGTCGGCGGCGGTCTGTCCGAGCCAGTAGGGATGCCCCAGGATCGCCAGTCCGCCGTCAGCGTTCACCCGGTCGATGGCCTCCTGCGGGCCCAGCGTCTCGTCGCCTCGGTCGAAGCTGTGCATGCCCAGCCCGACGATGTGGTACCGCGTCCCCAGCCACGGGTCCGGCCCGTGCATCTCCATACCCGGAATGGTGATGAACTCGTCGGTCGCGAGCGCCGAGGTGTCGCTCAGCACGCTGTGGTCGGTGAGGGCCATGAAGTCATAGCCGTTGTCGCGGTACCAATTCACCGCGTCTTCGGGGGACTTGCGCCCGTCGGAGTTGGTGGAGTGCGTGTGCAGGTTGCCGCGATACCACCGGCCCTCGACCGCAAAGGGGTCGCCCGCGTGCTCATCAGTGGTCATGCCCTTGCCCTTTCCCTTCCATCATTCCGGCGCGTGCCGGATTCCAGGCAGGGCCATGGCGCGCCGCCTGTTGACCCTCGCATCCCATCCATCCAAGGACGTCCCGAGTGGGCGCCTCCGGTTCCCTCTCCCCACCGAGGGAGAGGGTTAGGGTGAGGGGGATATCTTCACCGCCCCTATACCACCGCCGCGGCGGCGTGCCGCTTGGCGATTTCGCCGTCCAGGTGCTCGCAGCCGTCGATGAAGTAGTTGCGGAACCGCACCAGCGCCGGGTATTCGGTGAACTCCGCCGTGGTCAGGCCGTCGTCGTCGTAGGCCGTGGCGAAGCGCGGAATCTTCGCCCGCAGCTCGGCAATGTCGGCGGGGTCGTCGGTCACGTGGATGCGATCGACGACCGGCCCATCCTCCTGGATCAATTCGTCAAAGGTCGACCAGTTCATCGTGATGTGTGCGTCGCCGCCCACGAACTCGGTGTAGTGGTGCGTCCCGCGCACCCCGCCGCCCAGCATGATCGTGCGGAAGCCGCGCTCCTTGATCACCTTGTATTGCTTGCGCGCGATGATCGAGCCGGCCATGCGCAGCAGCTCCGGCGCGATGTCGACTTCGTTCTCCGCCACCCACTCGCTCAGGTCGTCGTCGAGGACGCCGGTGATGTGCGTGATGAAGAAGGGCGGCGTGTTGCCGGTGGCGTCCGCGGCCTTTTCGTAGACTTCGCACATGGCCACGGCCTGTGAAACGGCGAAGCTCTCCGTGGCGCACATGGGGATATTGAGACCGACCAGCCGCCGCATGGCCTCCATACCCGTCTCGATGACCGGAATCTTGGCCAGATAGTTCGGCGCGACCTCGCGGTGCCGCAGCGCGGCGTCCACGATCAGGTCGGGGTCCTCGTCGAGGCGGGGGTCGTCCTGCATGGTCACGAAGCCCCAGGCGCCGCCGCTTGACTCCCACTGCGGCAGGAAACCCTCCATGAACCGGCGCGTGATGCGCTGGTAGACCTCGTCGGCGGCCTTATAGGGATCGGTTTCGACGGCGGCCACCTCGTCGATGATCGGCACGACGTACTCGGGCTCGCGCCTGAGCAAGACGGAACCGTAGGTCGGATTGGTGGTCCCCGAGACCGCCCCCGCGTCGACCGACGCGTGCAAATCGAACTCGGTTGGATTGTTCACCCACACCCGCGTCGCCGTCTCCCGCTGGACGCGGTGGAAATAGTCCTCTCGCATCGTCGCCTCCCGCCGATCAGTCCCGCTCGGCGCGCGGGATGGTTCCAGGCGCGCCCCGTCGCGAGCCACGCCTCCCGCCTGGATGCCAGGATATCCGATGGAGTGCTCGGCGGTTGACGCCTGGCCCGTGACGGCGCACCGTGAGGGGGCTTCGCGCCGCTTCGGAGAGCCACATGGCTGAGCCGTTCACGACGCCGGGCGATGCGCGAGTCGATCTCTCCGCCGACCATCTGGCCGCCATCGAACGCCGGCGACGAATCGTCGTCCACTTCGACGTGATCATGGGCGACGGCGCCAATTTTCCGATCAAGGACATCGACGGCCTGCTGGAATTCAAGTTCGAGTGGGCCGACGATCCCGCCGTGCGCCTCGACAGCATGTGGTGGGACTGGAACGAGGGGCACCAGGCGCCCTTTCCCAGCCGCACCCAGGTCCTGATCGACGCGCCCGGGTTCCGCCGCTGGGCGGACGACGGCGTCAACATCATGCAGGTCTTCCTGGAGGCGTCCCAGCAGCGCGGCCTGGAGAACTTCTACCTCTACCGCATCAACGGCTCCGACAACGATCTCGGCCCGGTGAGCCCGATTCCCATGAAGGAGCAGCACCCGGAGCTGCTCATGACCGCCTGGAACGCCAACGGCTATTGGAACTTCGCCCTCGACGAGGTGCACGACTACAAGCTGGGCATCCTGCGCGAGGTCGCCGAGGACTACGACTACGACGGCATCACGCTCGACTTCGCGCGCATTCCGTTGGTGCTGCCGTGGGGGCGGCAGTGGGAGCTGCGGGACCGGCTGACGACCTTCATGCGCAAGGTGCGCCACATGACGCTGGACGTCGCCGAAGCCCGGGGCCGCCCGCTGCTGCTGGCGGTGCGGGTGCCCGAGAACCTCATGGGCTGCCACTTCGACGGCATCGACATCGAAACCTGGGCGCAGGAGGTGCTGGTCGACCTGATGGTCATCGGCTGCCGCTCGTTTGACGTGGATGTCGCCGCGTTCCGCCGCATCACGGCGGGGACGCCGATCAAGCTCTATCCGGCCATCGACGACCACCACTCCTCCGACGGCTACATGTGGCCGCCCATCGAAGTGTTCCGCGGCGTATTCGCCAACTGGTTCCACCAGGGCGCCGACGGCGTGCAGACGTTCAACTGGGAGCACAGCTCGCTGGAGTCGGCCGAGCGCATCGGCCTCAAGGCCCTGAACTGGCCGGCGGCCGAGGCCCAATACCGGGCCTACATCGAGCTGGCCGAACTCGACGGCTTCCACCGCAAGGACAAAACCTTCGTCGTGCAACGGCGCGGCGGCGGCCACGGCCCCATTGTCATCCCCAACCCCGAGGGCTGGTACACGCCGCGCAACATGTATTTCAACAGCAACATGTTCGCGCCGCTGCCCGCGCCCCTGGCCTGGGACGGCGCCGCCGACACCCTGCTGACGCTGTACGTGGCCGATGACGTGGCGGGCGAGGCCGAGCACGTGGCGAGCGTGGACGTGCGCGTGCTGCTCTCGGACCCGGCCGCCAACGCGCTATCCGCCAAGGAGCGGCTGGACCCAGTGGAGATCGCCCAGATCGGCCACCCGGACCGCAGCCTGATGAACGAGCCTCCCGCCCGCGCGATCGCCGACCGCGTGGAAGTCCGGCTCAACAACCTGCGGCTCGGACCGCCCACCATCGAGGACGGCTGGCTGGTCTATCCGGCCCAGCCGAATCAGTTCGCGGTGGGGGAGAATCTGGTCGGCGTGCGGCTCGCCCGCGGCACGCCCGGCCCCCAGCCCGTCCAGATCGAGAAGCTCGAAGCGCAGGTGCGCTACCGAACCTGAGGAGGCAGATCGCATGGCTGTGACCAAGGTGGTTCACGTGGGATTCACCGTGGCGGACCTGGACCGATCCGTCGCGTTCTATAGCGCTCTGCTCGGCGAGGGCCCCCACTTTCGCCGCCGCTACGACGAGCCCTACATCAGCGACATCATCGGCTACTCCGACTGCAGCCTGGAGATCGCGCTATTCCGGCTGCCGGGCACCGAGGTCGAGCTGGAGTTGCTGCGCTACTTCGAGCCGCCGCCGGGCCGCGTCGATCTCGAGACCTACAACGCCGGCAACGCGCACCTGTGCCTCACCGTGGACGACTGGGATGCGACCGTCGCGCGGCTGAAGGAGCTCGATGCGTCGTTCCACCGCGAAGCGCCCGTCTGGCAGACGGCCGGCGAGTTCGAAGGCACCGGCACGCTCTACCTGCGCGATCCCGACGGCATCACGGTCGAGCTCGACATTCCCGCGCCAGTGGCGGCGGAATAGCCGCGAGCGCTTAGGCCTAGGAGTCGGCTGAGCCGGACTTGGGCGAATCGGCGCTCGGTGGCTGAATTCCCGGGGACTGCTTCTCGCGCTCCGCACGCCGGCTGCGCGTGCCGTACACGAAAACACCCACGAGCGCCGCGAGGTGAGCCAATGCGGTAATCACCGCAGCCACCGGCAGCCCAATCCACGCGAATACGCCGGCCAGCGCAAGCACTGCCAGCGCCACCAGGAAGCCCGCGATCAGGCCGCCCATGCTTTGCCGGGCATCGACGGCGATCATCTTCTCCTCAAGGCGCAAGCGGTGGGCTTGCTGGATCTCCGCCATCGACAGGATTCGATCAGCTGCTCCCGGCAGAGTCTTTTCGTACTCCGCAAAGGCGTCTGGATGCGGGATTGGACCTTGATAGGTGACAGCCTGTGACTGCTCAACAATCAACTGCGTCTGGTTCCCGGCTATTTCGGAGCCGCTGGTCGATTCCCGGCGCTGCTCTATATCAGCGGCAGTTGGGTCGCCGTCACCGGTTTGTTGGGTCTCTTCGTCCATGCAGCGTCACTGCCTTGCCGGTACTGGTAGGTGTGGAGTGCCGTCCACATGTCGCCGCCAACCGCCCGCCAATCCGCCCACGCAGCCCGTAGGTCTGCCTGGGGTCCGGACGCGGTGGGGCTATACACCGTCAGGGTGTTGCCGAAGTCAAGGATTCGCGCGACGCCGCTCACTAAGGACGGTCGCACGACTACCGTCCAGGGCCGTGTCTCCGCTGACTTGCCGATTTCCCGACCTCCTCGACCGATGGTTTGACGATAGCAAGCACCCTTGCCTCGGACAAGAGACGAGGATGCGGCTCGCCAGAGCTCCCACCGCCTCATTCTCTGAGCCGTCTCGAACCTGGATCTGATTCGGGATCAGCCGCCGGCAGCCTGATCCGATAGCGCACGAGCGGCACGCCGTCCCAGTCCTCCCACTCCACGATTTCCCCGTCGGTGCGCCATCCCTGCGCCTCGTAGAACGCGCGCGACGCCTCGCTATCGGCCAGCGTCCAGAGCGTCGCGGTGTCGAAGCCGTCGGCGGCCAGTTCGTCGATGGCGGCCTGCAGCAACCGACGCCCCACACCCCGCCGCCAGTGCGTGGGGTGCACGTAGAGTCCATGCACCTCGCCCACGCGGGCCGAGTCCACGTCCTCGTCGCGCGTGGTCCCGAAGCCCACGAATCCGAGCGCCGTGTCACCCGACGCCGCGACGACGAATCGTTGGCCGGCGGACGCCGCCGGCGCCAGCTTCTGGCGAAAGCGGTCGACGCCCCGCTCGACCCGCATCGCGTCCAGCCGATCGTCGGAGACGATGCCGCGAAACGCGGTCTGCCACGCGCGCACGTGGATCTCGGCGATTTCCGCGGCGTCCGCCACTGTGGCCGGACGCAGACGCACCGCGCTGCCTACATCCACATGCGGCGGTTGAGGACCGTGGTTTCCGTGGCCGTCGTCTGCTCCGGCGTCTCGTCGCCGGGGAAGCCGGTGGTGTAAAGCTGGTAGTAGAGCCCCCCGGCTTCCAGCAGCTCGTCGTGCCCGCCGCGCTCCACGATCTGGCCGTCCTGGAACACCAGGATCAGGTCCGCGCCCCGCACCGTGGCCAGCCGGTGCGCGATGACGAACGACGTGCGCCCCGCCATCAGCCGGTCGAGGCCGCGCTGGATGATCTGCTCGGTGTGGGCGTCCACGCTCGACGTGGCCTCGTCCAGGATCAGCAGGCGCGGGTCAGCCAGCAGCGCGCGGGCGAAGCAGATGAGCTGCCGCTGCCCCACCGAGAGCCGCGCCCCGCGCTCGCGCACGTCCGTGTCGTAGCCCTCGGGCATCCGCTCGATGAACTCGTGGGCGCCCACGGCCTCCGCCGCTCGCACGACCTCCTCGTCGGTCGCGTATGGCCGCGCGAAGGCGATGTTCTCGCGAATCGTGCCCGAGAACAGGTAGCTGTCCTGGGGCACGATGCCCATCTGGCCGCGCAGCGAGTCCTGGGTGACCGAATCCAATGGCACGCCGTCGATGCGGATCTGGCCGCGGCCCGCCACGTAGAAGCGGGCCAGCAGGTTCACGGTCGTCGTCTTGCCGGCGCCGGTCGGTCCCACCAGGGCCACGCGCTGACCGGGCGCCACGTCGAACGAAATGTCGTGCAGCACGTCCGTGCCGTTGTAGCCGAAGGTCACGTTGTCGAACTCCACCCGCCCCTGGATCCGCGGCAGCGCCTTTGCGTCCGACCGGTCCTCGACATCCAGCGGCTCGTCGAGCAGCTCGAATATCTTCTCTCCCGCGGCCATGGTTGACTGCAATTGGTTGTAGAACCGCGTGAGCTGCTGGATGGGCGTGAAGAAGCGCGCGATCAGCGCGATGAAGGCCACCAGCGTGCCGATGCCCATCTCGCCGTTGATCACGAACATGCCGCCCACCACGATCACCAGCGCCGTCGCCAGCGCCGAGATCGTGTCCACCACGGGAATGAACGCCGACACGATCGCGCCTGCGCGCACGCTGGCGTCCACGTTTTGCCGGTTGGTCTGCTCGAAGGCCGCGGCGTTGCGGTCCTCGCGCACGAACGATTGCGCCGTGCGCACGCCGTCGATGCTCTCCTGCAAGTTGCCGTAGACATCGCCCACCGTGGAGCGCACCTGCCGAAAGGCGTTCCGCGCCCAGTTGCTGAACACCCGGCTCGCCAGCCACATCAGCGGCATGACCGCCAGGGATACCAGCGCCAGCCGCCAATCCAGGCCAAACATCATCCCGACGATGATCACCAGCATGACGACGTCGCCCACCAGCGAGGTCACGCCGAGCGTCACGAACTCGCTGATCACGTCCACGTCGTTGGTGATGCGCGACATCACCGCGCCCAGCGGGTGCCGGCTGAAATAGGAGAGCGACAGCCGCTGCAGCTTGGCGAACATGTCGTTGCGCAGCTGCCGCAGGCTCGCCTGTCCGATGGCCGCCGTGAGCAGCACCTGGAAGTAGTTGAGCGCCCACATGAGGCCCAGCGTCCCGATGTAGACCATCCCGACGATCGCCAGCAGGCCGCCGTTGCCCAGGCTGGGGTCGTCGCACGCCTGCACGCCGCCGCAGATGGCGTCGTCGATGCCGATCTTCAGCAGCAGCGGGCCTGCGTTCGCCGCTCCCGCCGCCAGCACCACCAGCACCAGCACCACGGCCAGCTGCCGCCGGTGCGGCAACAGATAGGCCAGCAGTCGCCGTGCGATCCGGTGGTCGTAGGCCCTGGTGTCGTCGCCCATGCCCCCCAGCATCATGCGTCCCTGCATGCCCATTAGCTTGCCCCTCCCTGCGTTGGGGCGGCAGGCGCCGACTCGGCGCCTCGCAGCTCCTCGGCCTCGGCCTCCTGGGTGAGCCACATATCGCGGTAGAGTCCTTCCTGCTCGATCAGATCCTCATGCCGCCCGCGCTGCACGATGCGTCCCTGCTCCAGCACGATGATTTCGGCGGCGTCGCGCACGCTCCTGATGCGTTGGCTGATGATCAGCGTGGTGCGTCCCCGCTGCGCGTCCGTGAGCGCCTCCTGGATGGCTCGCTCGGTCCAGGTGTCGACGCTCGAGGTCGACTCGTCGAGCACCAGGATGCGCGGGTCGAGCAGCAGCGCGCGGGCAATGGCAATGCGCTGCTTTTGCCCCCCGGAGAGGGTGACGCCGCGCTCGCCCACGGTCGTCTCATATCCCTGGGGCAGGCCCGCGATGAATTCGTGAATCTGCGCGGCGCGGGCCGCGGCCTCGACCTGTGCGTCGGTCGCGCCGGGGCGTCCGTAAGCAATGTTCTCTCGAATGCTCGTGGCGAAGACAAAGGGCTCCTGGTGCACGATGCCGATCTGCCCACGCAGCGAGGCGAGGCGCGCCTGCCGCACGTCCAGGTCGTCCACCAGCACGCGGCCGGATGACGGGTCATAGAACCGCGGCAACAGATTGATGATGGTGCTCTTGCCCGAGCCGGTGCCGCCCACGATGCCGAGCGCCTCGCCGGGCCGCACGCGGAACGACAAGTCGTCCAACACCCGCTGGCCCTCGTATTCGAACGCCACGCCGTCGAATTGCAGCTCGCCGCGCACATCGTCGAACGCCACGGCGTCGGCGGCTTCCTGCACCTCGGAGTGCTCGTCCAAGACCTCGAATATGCGATTGCCCGAGGCCACGGCGCGGGCAAAGCTGTTGATGGTCATGCCCAGCATGCGCACGGGCATCATCAGCAGGAGCAGATAGGCGTTGAACGCCAACAGCGCGCCGATCGTCGCCTGGCCCTCGATCACTTTCCAGCCGCCGTACCACAGCACCGCCACCTGACCCAACCCGAGCACTGCCGTGAACAGCGGCATGCGCATGGCGAACAGCCGCATGACCTCCACGTTGCGATCGGTGACCTCTTTGTTCACCGGCTCGAAGCGCGCCCGCTGCATCCCCTCCTGCGCGAAGGCCCGCACGACGCGCGCGCCCGCCAGGTTCTCCTGCACCGTGGCGTTCAAGTCCGCCCAGGCCTCCTGTACCGCCTGAAACAGCGGGCGAATGCGGTGCGCGAACGTCACCGCCAGCACCGCCATCACCGGCACGGTGAGCAGGGACAGCAGCCCAAGCTGCCAGTCGGTGACCAGCAGCATCACGGCGGCGCCCACGAGCAGCAGCGCGATTTGCACGAGCTGGAACGCGCCCATGGACACGAAGCGGCGCACCCGCTCGACGTCGCTCGTCGTCCGGGACATCAACTCGCCGGTGCGCGCGCGGTCGTGGTAGCCAAACGAGAGGCTCTGCACGTGTCGATAGAGCTGGTTGCGCATCGTGAATACGACGCGCTGGCCCAGCCACTCGGACGCAAACTGGCGCCCGAATTGCGCCGTGCCCTTCACGGCCGTCAGCGCCACCACCAGCGCCGCCAGCACGATCAGACCGGCGATCAGGCCCTCTTTCAGGCCGCTGTCCACCACCGTTTGCAACAACTTTGGAATCGTCAGGTCCGCAGCCGTCGCCAGCAGGGTGACGACGAGCGTCGCCGCCGCCAGCCGCCAATGCGGCAGCGCGTAGGCGGCCAGACGTCGCAGGACCTGCTTGCTCGACCCCAGCGCCATACGCGGCTCGGGACTCATTCCGCCCGGTCCGCCCATGCGCCGCTGGCCGTCCGGCGACCCCATGGGACCGCCGCCGCGCGGACCTCCGCGGCCTTGTCCGTCACCGGGCGAGAATCCCGGCGGTCCGTCACGGCCACCGGGTCCGCGTCGCTCCCTGCCGCGCGGCCCGCGGCCTCTCTCTTCGGTGCCGGCGCGCCGCCCACGGCGGTCCCGCCGACCGCGCCTGCCCCCTCTCCCCTCGGTGGGAGAGGGTTGCGGCGAGCGGGATTCGTCGGTCATGTCTTGTCTCCAGATTCGCGCCTGCCCGCATCCCTGAGCGAACGGAAATAGCCTTCGTCGCGGCGCCGGGCCATGTGCGCGTTCAGCTCCGCCAGCGCCTCATCGAGGCGCTCGAGCGCCTCGGCGGGCATCCCGTCCAGCGCCCCCGCCAGGAACGAGGCGAGGGCCTGCTCGTGGGACTCGAGCGCCTCGAGGCCGTGAGGCGTGGCGCTCACCACCGCGTGGCGGCGGTCGTCCGGGTCCTCCGCCCGCGTCGCCAGGCCCGCACGAACCAACGAGTCGACGCTCTGCGAGGCCCATTGCTTGCTCACCATCAGCCGTCCGCCGAGATCGCTCATGCGGCAGCTCCGGTGACGCAAGGCGCGCAATGCCTGGTGCTGCGGCATGGTGAGCTCCAGCTCGTCGGCGTGAGCGGCGCCAAATCGCATCGCAATCCGACCCGTGCGCCGACCGAGCACCAGGAGCTGACGCGCCGTTTGCCTGAGGGCGTCAACCGACTCGTTGGCGCTGCCGGTCTCGGCCTGTTCGTCTACTTCACGGACCGTCATGGTGGCAGATCGTATGCTCACTTGACGGTCTTGTCAAGGGACGATGCCGCAGCGGCAGCACCGAGTGACCGTCTTGAAGCCTCACGACTGTCATTTCTCGCTCCGCTCGAAGTCCAAGGCCGTTGTGCCTTTTCCCTGCCCCTTGGATTCCTCGCCTACGGCTCGGAATGACAGAAAGTGGCGCGCGCAGCCCGGGCCGCCGAGCCCTACGGCCCGAACAGCGGCAGTCCCGGAATCCCGATCTTGACCCGGTAGAGCGCGCCTTCGCGGCAGGTGATGAACAGCTCGTCCTTCTCCGGCCCGCCGAAACAGCAGTTCGCCGGCTTCTCGTGCCCCACGGGAATGTCCAGGTCGATTTCGCCCTCCGGCGTCACCCGCCGCACGCGGTACGCGCCGTACACCGCGACGTAGAGATTGCCCTCGACGTCCAGGCACATGCCGTCCGGCGCCCACCAGTTGTCCTGGCCCTCGCGCAGGTCCGCCAGCGCACCGCGATTGGCCAGCGTGCCGTCGGCGCGAATGTCATAGGTCAGCGCCTCGCCGGTATGCGAGTCGGCCACATAGGCCACGGAGCCGTCGGCGTTGACGTTCACGCCGTTGGGCCACGCCACGTCAGCCGCCAACTGCAAGTCGCCGCCCGGACCCAGCCGGTAGACGCGTCCGGGCGGTGGATCCTGCGCGTAGTGGCCCTTGGGCGCGGTGAAGTAGAGCGCGCCAGAGGGATGGAAGGTCAGATCGTTGGGCCCGCCCAGCGGGCCGCCCTCGAACTCGTCGACCACGGTGAACACCTGCCCCGACGGCGTGGCACGCGCGATGCGGCCGCCGAACAGGTCGGTGACATAGCAGTCGCCGTTCCAGTGCACCGCCGTCCCATTCGGCGCCGCCAGCCGCACGAACGGCTCGCAGCCGCCGTGGCGGGACACCCGCCACAGCGTGTGCTCGCGGCTGTCCGCCACGTAGAGCCGTCCCTCGGCATCCATCGCCGGCCCTTCGGCCGACAGCAGTCGGTCCACCCACAGCTCCACCGGCCCCTGAAATTCCGCCGCCATTGGCCTCGCCCCCATGCGCCGCGCCCCGCCCGCGAGCATGCCCCGGCGCCCGCGGTGCGGCAACCGGCCGCGCCTCTCTTATTCTCCCCCCTAGCAGGGGGAGGGTTGGGGTGGGGTCCCTCCGGGCGTGATGGGGTCCCACCGGCGCGCCGGGCCGACCCTCTCCGGTCGCGGCATTCATGCCGCGCCCTGCCTCTCCCTGGAAGGGAGAGGCTAGGACAGCCGGCCAATTAGGCTTGGCTGAAGATGGACAATCACAAGGGAGCACCGCCGCACCCACGCTTTCGGGAAACCCCTTCCTGGTTGCTCGCGCGCGCCCGGGCGCTCCGCCGCGAACAGACTGACGCGGAAACCGCGCTGTGGTGGCTGGTGCGCCGGCGTCAGCTGGGCGTGAAGTTCCGCCGGCAGCACCCCGTCGAGCCCTTCGTCCTTGACTTCTACTGCCCGGCATTGCGGCTGGCAGTAGAAGTGGACGGCGGACAGCACGCAGCCCCGGAGAACCAAGACCGCGATGCCGCTCGAACGGCAGCCCTGGCGAGTCGCGGGATCCGCCTGATGCGCTTTTCGAACCGAGAAGTCCTGCAAACCCCGGAGGCAGTGGCGGAGGCCTTATGGCTCGCCTGCCAGCAGGCGCTGGCCGCGGTCCCCGGAGATGAGCAGCCATAGCTCATCAGCGTCCTTGCGCCCGTGGTCTGCCCCTCGTTCGCTGCGAAAGACCTTCAACAAGCACCCTCTTCACCCTCCCCCTAGCAGGGGGAGGGCCAGGGAGGGGGTCCCTCCGGGCAGTGGGGATCGACCGCCTGGCCCGTCGTCCTCGATCAGCCCGTGGACTGAATCAGCGCGCGCAGATAGCCCAGGCACCAGGCCCGGGACAGGTCGTTGTCGGCCGTGTCGCCGAGGACGCCGGGGTAGTGGTCGGGCATCACGTAGCCGTCGAAGCCGGCCTCGTGCAGCAGGCGCATGTGCGCGGCGGCGTCGAAATCGCCCTCGTCGGGGAACACTTCGTGGAAGCTCGGCACCGTGCCGCGCACGTTGCGGAAGTGGATGGCGAAGAGCTTGCCCTGGGCGCCGAAGCGGCGCAGCGCGCCGGTCATATCGCCGCCGGACTCCTGCAGGGTGCCCAGGCAGAAGAGCAGGCCCACCCCCGGATCGGCGTAGCGGTCGAGCAGGATCCCGAGCCCCTCGGGTGTCGCGAAGGGCTGGGCCACGCCGCGGTAGACCGGCAGCGGCGGATCGTTGGGATGGAAGCCCAGCCGCACGCCGGCGGCGCGGGCCACGGGCAGGACGGCGTCCATGAAGCGGTCGAGCCGGCGCCAGACTTCTGCTTCCGGGACGCGCGGACCATCGGCGCCGGGCCCGCCCCAGGTGACGAGGTCGCCGGCGTCCAGGCGGGCGGCGTCGAAGGTGCGCAGCACGGCGCCCGCTCGGCCCAGCGGCTCGTCGCGATAGCCGCGCCAGTCGTGCTGCGCCTCGTCGGCGTGGGCGATGGCGAAGCCGCAGGTGACCAGGTCGATGCCGTGGTCGCCCAGGAGACGGATGGTCTCGCAAAACGCGTCCAACTCACCGGCGGCGCGTTCGGCGTCGCCCTGCAGCACGCCGGTGATCAGCGGGCGGCTGAGCTCCATGCCGCCCAGCGCCAGGTCGAACTCGGCGAGTCGTGCGAGCAGGGCCCGAAATCCGTCTCGATCCACGTGGCCGCCGGTGGCCTCCGCCCCGGGAAACCAGCTCCAGCGCAACGTGCCGCCCTCGACGCCGAGTTGCCGCACGAGCTGCAGATGCTCGCGGGAGGTGGAGGCGTATCGCACGCCGAGCTTGATCATGGCAGTCATGGTATCGGGTCCCGCTCCGTCGGAGCAGCATGCGGCTCGGCGGGTGCACCGGTCCAAGCGGAACGTCTTTCCGATCAACGGTCGAGTGATTCTCAGCAGCGGGGCAGGTGCGCTGCCACGCGCGATGTGCCGAGCATCCGCTCCCGACACCCCTCGTCAGTCTGATCGTCCACGCGGGGGGGGCTTTGCCTAGGTGTCGTCCGGGAGATCGCGCGGTTTTAGGTTGGCGATGTGCTCAATAAGGGCGATCCCTCTCGGGTTTGGAAATACGCTGAAGTATTTCAGATGGATGCCTACGTGCTCTGGGATCGACCAGCTGCCAGGCTGACGCTCTCCAATCTCGTGGATTCTTACACCGGACCGCACGATTAGCAGGCCATTCGCCTCTAGTCTGTCAACGACCTCCATATCTCTAGTCATTGTATTGCCGGTGGACTTGATCAGATCCGGCATCTCCAAAAACCTTAGGTGCCCGTCCCGTCTCTCCTCTAGTGTGGGGGTTGTTTTGTCGTTGATACTACGCAGTATGGCGATATCACCGGATTGAAGCTTGCTCAGCCACCGCGCGTACTCCTCATAGTCATGTTCCCACTCGTCCTCAGTCATAGACCGAGCGGCGAGGTTCTCGTAGGCCTCCCGAAGGTCAGGCCGCTCTTCCGAAGCGCCGTGCTTTGTTAGCTCGATCGCGGCTTCGACCCGCGGTTCCCTTGAAACACGACCGCTCTTACGCACCCGCTCACGCGCCGCGCTCCACATGTTGATGACACGCTTCTCGAACCATCGCGTCGCATGGCGGGTGAGGGCATCCCCCGTCGATCTGCCGTAGCCCTCAATGATCGGCTTGAGTGGGCTGTCCTCGCCCAATGCCGCTAGCGCCGTGCCGACGGCAGCTTCGGTTTCGCTGCTCAGCGCGCCCGTTCCTTGAGTACCGTGCCGGTCTCTTGCGCCGGCCTGTGAGGCACGGATGCCTCAGCCTCGGCACGGTACTCGTCCACCAAGGACTCGATGTCCTCACGGCCGATGCCCCGTGACCTAGCGTGCTGCTCTCCGTAGTGGAGCAGTTTGTGCCATTCCCACTCTTCCTTGAAGCGGAGCAGGGCGCCGCGTACCGCCTCTGTCTTCGACCGTCTCTTCCGTTGCACCTTCTCGTCCATTCGACATGCGCTTCGCAGACTCCGGCCCCCGCCTACCCCGGCCGGTGCCCCTCGGTCGCTTCGCCTCGCAGGGCGGCCAGGGCCTTCTGATAGGCGCGCTGGGACAGGAAGTGCCGCAACCGCGCGGGCGCAGAGCGGTCCATTCCCGCCGCGAGGCGGTCCACCTCGGCCAGGGCGGAGGCGACTTCCGGGCCGCGTCCCTGGTCGATGGCGTCCATCAGGCGCTCGAGCGCCGTCTCAAGTTCCGCCGCGCCGGGCCAGTCGTTGGCGGTCATGCGTACGTTTCCACGCTCAGGGTGTGCGATTCGCCGTGCGCCCGCCCCGCAGCCGTAGGGGCGGTTCGCGAACCGCCCCTACCAAAGCACGCGCCGCCAAGCACGCGTCAGCTCGCGAGCGCGGCGTCGAGGCTGATCTCGATGTTGTTGCGCAGCGCGTTCGAGATGGGGCAGCCCTGCTCGCCCTGGGCGGCCAGGTCGGCGAAGCCGTCGGCGTCGAGGCCGTCCACGGTTCCGCGCACGGTCAGTGCGCTCGAGGCAACCATCATGCCGCCGCCGGGCTTGGGCGCAAACGTGACCACCGCCGAGACCTCGAGCTGCGTGGGCGGATGCCCGGCCTCGGTCAGCGTGTGCGACAGCGCCATGGCGTAGCAGCTGGCGTGCGCCGCGGCGACCAGCTCCTCGGGGCTGGTCTTGCCCTCGGGCTCCTCCGTGCGCGCGGCCCAGGTGACGCCCTGGGTCGCCATGGCGCCGCTGCCGACCGAGAACTCGCCGTCGCCCTCCAAGAGATTGCCGGTCCACACCGCGTCCGCGCGTCGCGTGATATCAGCCATGGGTCTTCCTTTCGCAGCCTCGGGGTTCCCGCTGGGCGGGGTTGCGGTCATTGTGCGAAGGCGCCCATGAGCGGGCAAATCACGACCGCCCCAACGGCACGTCGCGAAGCGTCCAACCGCGTTCAGCCCGCCAGGCGCTACGCTAGCCCTGGCGACCGTCGCGGCCTGATCCGCAGAGACTCGGAGCGCTCCCCATGCCGCAGCTCACCGGCGGGCAAGCCGTCGTCGACGGCCTGCGACGGGCCGGGATCACCACGCTCTTCGGCATTCCGGGCGTGCACAACGGCGGGCTGTACGACGCGCTGCTGGACGCCCCCGATTTGCGGCTGGTGATTACGCGTCACGAGCAGGGCGCGGCGTTCATGGCCGACGGCTACGCGCGCGCCTCGGGCCGCACCGCGTGCGTGGTCACGATCACCGGACCGGGCATCACCAACGCCTCCACCGGTCTGGCGGAGGCCTACGGCGAGTCGTCACCCGTATTGCATATCGCCACCGCCCTGGGCGTGCGGTCGGAGCCGGCGGAGACCGGCGAGCTGCACGAGCTGCGCGACCAATCGGGCCTGCTGCGGGCGCTGGTGGCGCATCACGAGCTCGTGGAAGCCGTGGCCGATATCCCGCACGCCATCCACCGGGCCCTGCGGGCCATGGCCGACGCGCGGCCCGGCCCGGTGAGCATCGAGATTCCGCTGGATCTGCTCACGGCCACCGACGACGTGGCGCTGCCCGACCGGCTGCACACTCCTCCGCGCGCGCCCTCACCCGAGGCCATCGATCGTGCCGCCGCGTTGCTGGCCGACGCCGACGCGCCCCTGCTTTTCCTGGGCAGCGGCGCCATGGACGCCGGTCCCGAGGCCGCCGCCCTGGCCGAACGCCTGCACGCTCCGGTCCTGACCGCGCAAACCGGCAAGGGCGCGATCCCCGAGTCGCATCCGCTCGCCCTGGGCTGCAAGAACCGCCGCGACGAGAGTCTTTACGAGTTCCTGCGCACGCGGGACCTCATCCTGGTCGTCGGGTGCCGCCTGGGGGCGCGCATGACGGAGGACGGCCGCATGCCCCTGGCGCACACCGTGATCCAGATCGACCGCGACGCCGACGCGCTGGGCCGCGTGCACCCCGTTGCGGTGGAGCTGCATGCCGACGCCGCCACGGCGCTCAGCGAGTTGCTGGAAGCGCTGCCCGACCAGCCGGCGCGGGACGACGACGGGCTCTCCGCTCAAGTGGACGCGCTGCGCCGCCTGCCCCAGGACGCGCTGGACGATCCGCGCTCCGCGGCCATCCTGGGCGCGCTGCGCGACGTGCTGCCGGCCGACGCGGTGCTCGTCAACGACATGACGCTCACGAGCTATCACGCCGCCACGCTCTTCCCGGTCGACGTCCCCCGCTCCTATATGTTTCCCATCTACTTCGGCACGCTCGGCTTCAGCCTGCCCGCCGCGATCGGCGCGCAGATCGCCTGCCCCGATCGCCCCGTGGTTTCGCTCAGCGGCGACGGCGGTTTCCTGTTCACGTCCGAGGAGCTGAACACCGCCATGCGTGAGTCCGTGCCGGTGGTGGCGGTGGTGTTCAACGACCAGTCGTACGGCGCCATCGACGGGCACTTTCGGAACATCTTTGGCGGCCGCAGCGTGGACGTGCGGCTGCGGAATCCGGACTTCGTGGCCCTGGGTCGCGCCTACGGCGCCGACGCCGAGGGCGTGGATGATCCCGGCGCACTGGCCCAGGCCGTCAGCCGCGCCCTTCAGCGGCCAGGCCCCACGTTGATCGAATACCGCCTCGACCCCGTGTCGCCGTGATGCCGCCCCTTGCCGTCAGGCAGCTGCCGATCGCTGGGCGTGGGGGAGGCTTCCCACGCTGGAGCCAGCCTGAGCCACCGGCCCCGCGGTATCCCGCGACGGGTGGGGGCTGGATTCCCGCCTTCGCGGGAGTGACCGAGCGGGTGCGCCGCGGCCCCCACAACTCGCAGCGTTTCACCCGGCATTCAGCCCAGCCATGCCCGTGTAGGGGCGGCTTTGAAACCCGCCCCTATCGATTCCTCCGGCTGCCTCTGCCAACACACACCGCGGGCGATTCGCGAGTCGCCGGTCCGGGCAGCACCCTCCGACCGGCCTGAAGCCTGATGGCTTCCGATTCTCCACCCGCTCGCCAATGGCTGCGGCGCGCGGCCCAGATCCTGGGATTGGCGGCGGTTTTCACCATCGCGGTGCTGGCCGTCGTCTTCAGCGAGCAGGTGCAGGAGCGCTTCGCCGGACTCGGGTATCTGGCGGTGTTCGTCATCACCATCGTCGCCGCGGCCACGGTCATCCTGCCGGCTCCCGGGGCGGTGAGCGTTGCCGCCTTCGGCGCCGTCCTCAATCCGTGGCTGGTAGGGCTGGTCGCGGCAAGCGGTCAGACCCTCGGCGAGCTCTCCGGCTACTACATCGGCTGGAGCGGGCGCGGGATCGTGCAGAACGTGCGCGGCTACGCGACGATCAAGCGCTGGATGGACCGGCACGGCGTGGCGACGCTCTTCGTGCTGGCGATGATCCCCAATCCCGTGTTCGACGTGGCGGGAATGATTGCGGGCGCTAGCCGGTTCGGCGTGATCAAGTTCATCGCCGCCTCGTGGCCGGGGCGCGCCATCAAGAACACCGGCTTCGCCTTCGCCGGGGCCCTGGGCATCGAGTTGCTCGGCTTCCTCGGCGCGTAGGCGCTTCTCAGCCTCCGGGCGCCTCCGCGGGAGCCTCGGGTTCGCCGTCATCGTCGCTGGCCACGCGGCGTTTCAACTCGTCGTACGCGAAGAGCCCGATGGCCGCCAGGAACAGCAGCACCACCAGAAACCCAATGCCCGCCAGCAAGCCCGTGATCACCCGCATCGTCGACCACCTTTCCTCGCCGCGGATCGCGTCTTGCTCAGTATATCGCTGCCTACCGCCTCAACCGTTACGCCGCGGGCGCATCGAACGCGCCGCAGGTTGTGCGTCGGCAGCGGCGGGCGGTCTGCCGAAATGTCGCCGTTGGGCCGTGACGGACCTCGAGCCACCGTACGGATCGCGGCCGTCCGTGGCGACTCGTGCTGACAGCCGGACCCGGCTGCCCCGGCTCTTCACCCCGCCTTGCTGTTTTGTTCCATACACCTGTAACGCCCTCGGCGCCTCTGGTAGCGCCGCCCTGGCACCGGCGACGCCGCTTGGCTGGGCACGCGCCGCCGGCAATCGTGGCGCCTCTACTCCCGTTCTAGCAGCGCCGCGACACTGGTCGCCGCCTAGCTCCACTCGGTTGCCCAAGTGGTTCGCGTGCCGCCCCAGGCGGCGATGGCATCGACAAACCCGCCGCGCTCTGGTATCGCCCGGCGTCACGGGTGCACCGTGCTTTAAGAATCCTTGCCGTCACTTTGGGAAATTCCGACGCTAACAGGTTTGGAGGCCTGTTGCGACGCCTATCGGCGACGGCTACTCTATAGCCTCCCGTCGAGCTCCAGGAGCCCGCCTCCCGTTGGCCGAAGTCCTCCCCAATCGAACGTGGGAAGCCGCGCTCGGCGTACTGCAACTCGAGGTTCCCAAGGCCGAGTATCTCGCTTGGTTTCAGGGCGCCCGCCTCGTGGAAGCGAGCGACGGCGAGTTCGTGGTGGGCGTCCCGACCGTCTTCGCCAAGGAGATCGTCAACCGCCGCTACCGCGATGTTGTGACGCGGGCGGCGTCGAAAGCTTCCGGTCGTGACGTAGCCGTTACTATTGTGGTCAGCCCGTCCGCAACTCCCGTCACGCCGCCCGCACTTGCCGATCCTCCGCCCAAGGCGTCCGCGGCGCGACCATCGGTCGGGCTGCATCCGCGGCTGACCTTCGAACGCTTTGTCGTCGGCACCGCCAACCGCCTCGCCCACGCCGCCGCCCTGCGCGTCTGCGAGGCGCCGGGCCACGCCTACAACCCGCTGTTCATCTACAGCGGCGTGGGCCTGGGCAAGACCCATCTGCTGCATGCGATCGGCCACGCCATCGCGGCCCGCGATCCCGACGCCCGGGTGCTCTACGTCCCGTGCGAGACGTTCACCAACGACCTGCTCCACTCGATCCGCACCGAGGACCGCGGTGCCCGCGCGCGCCGCTTCCGCGAGCGCTATCGCTCGGTCGACGTCCTCCTCATCGACGACGTGGAGTTCCTTTCGCGGACGGAAACCTCGCAGGAAGAGGTTTTCCATACGTTCAACGCGCTGTATTCCCAAGGCCGCCAGATTGTGCTCAGCAGCGACCAGCCGCCGTCGGAGATTCCCCGCCTCTTCGCCCGCCTGCGCAGCCGCTTCGAGTCCGGCTTGGTCGCCGATCTCCAAGCGCCGGACCTCGACCTCCGCCGGGCGATCCTGGAGACCATCGCCGCGAGCGAAGGCGCCCGGCTGCCTTCCGACGTGGCGGACTTTCTGGCGCACCGCGTCCGCCGCAACATGCGCGAGCTCGAAGGCGCCCTTCGTCGCACCTTGATCTATGCCGAGTTGAGCGGGTTGCCGCTGACGCCTGACACGGCGGCTCGCGCCCTCGACGGCCTCGGCGCCGCGTCGCACCCGCGCCCGATCGCCGCGCGCCACGTGCTCGACCGCACAGCGGCACATTTCGCCGTGCCTCTCGAGGACCTCTCCGGATCCCGTCGAGACGCCCCCACCGCTCACGCCCGCCAGGTGGCCATGTATCTTCTCCGCAACGACTCGTCCCTCTCGCTGCCGGAGATTGGGCGAACCCTCGGCGGCCGCGACCACACCACCGCGCTTCACGGCTGCCGCAAGATCGAGCGGCTCATCCAGTTGGACGACCGCCTCAAGAACGACATCGAGACCATTCGCGCTCAACTCGCGGACATCGCCTAGCGGTTCATCGTCGATGTTTCACGGTGGGACGCTTCCGTAAACGATTCCCCACTTTCCCGCTCCCCGCGCCGTGCCGATCCGTCGGCCATTCTCAATGGTGGGACGCGGCGGCCCCGCCTTCACCACCTCTTGTGTGTGGACAACCATGTCCCTCCTGTGGATAACCACGCTTCATTGTTGATACATCGATCCCCGTGCGCCGGCGCCGCTTGCTCGGCAGCGCCTGTCCACGCTCTCCCACAGATCGTCCACCCCCGTCCAATTCGGCACCAATTCCAGATCGCTTCGAGTCGCCGGCGGGCCACCGAGCGCAATCCACGGATTCCCCTTACCGACGACTATTACTCCGAGACTTGGTATAGATCAGGAATCTCCTAGCGGAAGACGTGTGTGGATTGACAGCCAGCATCTACGCGATTGCGAACCAGAAGGGCGGGGTGGGCAAGACCACGACCGCGGTGAACCTCGCGGCGGCCCTTGCCGTCCGGGAACATCGCGTGCTGCTCATCGACTTTGACGCGCAGGGCAGCACCAGTCGATTGCTCGCTGAAGACCCGGCGTCATCCACGATTGCCGACGTGCTCGTTGAAGGGGCCCCGGTCGAGAGTGCGACGGTGACGACGGGACGCCGCGGCTTGATGCTCATGCCCGGCGACGGAGCGATGGCCGAGTACGTCCTCGGCGATCCACGCGTGTTGCGGCGCGCCCTGGAGCCGGTGATCGACCGCTATGCGTACGTCATCATCGATTGCCCGCCGTCGCTGGAGGGCGCCACGCTTCTCGCGCTGCTTACCTGCGACGAGGTGATCGTGCCGGTGCAGTGCGAGTACCTGGCGCTTGAGGGACTGGCCAGCTTGATGGAGGCGCTGGAAGGCGTGGGTCGAATGCGCGCCGAGCGGCCGGTCATGCGGTATCTGCTGACAATGTTCGACCGCCGCAATAATCTGGCGTGGGATGTGGCGCGCGAGGTGCAGGGGCATTTTGGCGAGCAGGTGGCGGAGACCGTGATTCCTCGGAGCGTGCGGCTCGCGGAGTCGCCGGGGTTCCGCCGAACGATCTTCGAGCACGACCCGCGAGGTGCCGCGGCAGCCGCCTATCAGGCGTTTGCGGTCGAGGTGGAGCGGCATGGCGCCTAGACGGGCCCTTGGTCGGGGGCTGGAGAACGTGTTCGCCGACACCCTGGGGGCGCGCCGGTCGGTGCCGGTGAGCAGCATTGAGCCAAACCCGCGACAGCCGCGCCAGGCGATCGGTGACGCCGAACTTGAAGGGCTGGCGGCGTCGATTCGGCGGCATGGGGTGCTGCAGCCCGTCATGATCAGTGCACGGGACGATCACCCGGGTCGCTACTACCTGGTAGCGGGCGAGCGACGGTGGCGGGCGGCGCGGTTGGCGGGCCTGCGTGAGGTGCCGGCGACGATTGTGACGGTGGACGACCGCCGGCAGTTGGAGTTGGCCCTGGTGGAGAACCTGCAGCGGACGGACCTGGATCCGCTGGATCGCTCGCAGGCCTACCGGGTCATGCTGGAGGAGTTTGGTCTGACGCAGGAGGCGGTGGCGGAGGCGTTGGGTGTGAGCCGGCCGTCGGTGGCCAACGCCCTGCGGCTCCTCAACCTCGACGAGGCGTCGCTGGATGCGTTGCGTGCGGGCGAGATCAGCGAGGGTCACGCGCGGGCGTTGCTGAGCGTGACCGATGTGTCGGAGCGCGGTCGGCTGCTGGCGGCGATCAAGCAGCAGGGGCTGTCGGTCCGGGAAGCGGAGCGATGGGCGGCTGACGGCGAAGGGGACGAACCGGCGCGGGTGCCCCAGGCAAGCAGGGGCCCGACGGAAGCAGAGATCGCGTGGAACCGGGAAGTCGGCAGCGTGCTGGAGCGGATCCAGCGCAACCTGGGCACGCGGGTGCGGCTGCGGGGCGGCGAACGACGGGGCCGAATCGTCCTCGAGTACTACAGCGAAGAAGAGTTGGCGCAGCTCATTGACCGGCTGACGGTCGCCTAGGATGTTTCACGTGAAACACTGCGCGCGCACCGCCTGGCATGCCGGGTGCGGGGAGCAGGGGTAGCCATGTCATCGAGGCGACGATCAACCCGACGGCGCCGCCGCGACCCCGTGCGGCGGATTCCCGCCACCCTGATCCCGGCGACGGCCGACGAGGCGGCGCCAACGGTGGTCTCTCGACCGCCGCGCGGCGAGAAGACCGAACTGCCCGGACTGCCGTTCCTGCGCCGCGACCTGGCGACCGGGCTCACGATCTTGGGAGTCCTGATCGTTGGGCTGGTCGTGACGTCGCTCGTGATCTAGCGAGGCGCCGCCCGAGACCAGACGACCGGACGGGCGGGTTTCAATCCCGCTCCTACCCGCGGCCGATGAACGGTTGCTGCAGCGGCAGCACCGTGGCCTCCAGCAGTTGGACATGTGGCGGCAGCGACGCCATGGTCACCGCGACCTGGGCCACGGAATCCACGCCCATCATCGGCTCGCGGTTCTCGTCGGTATCGATCTCTTCACGCCGCTCCACGCGCGTGTTACCCGGGTTGATGCAGCAGGCGGAAATGCCGTGGTCGCGGCCTTCGAGCGACGTGACCTGCGTGAGCCCCCACAGCCCGAACTTGCTGGCGCTGTAGGCGGCGGACTCTGGCCGCACCCGCTGGGCCGAGATGCTGGCGATGTTGATGATCCGTCCGCGGCCCTGTGGACGCATCAAACGCATGGCCGCCCGCGTGCAGAGGAACGCTCCCGTGAGATTGGTGCCGATGACCGTCTCCCAGGTGTCGCGCGCGTGCTCGTGCAGCGGCGCCGGCAACGAGAGGCCCGCGTTGTTGACCAGGACGTCCAGCCGCTCGAAGCGAGAGGCGGCCTCGGCAAAGACGCGCTCGACGTCCGCTTCGACCTGCACGTCGGACGGGACGCCCACCACCACCCCGCCGTAGGCCTCGAGCTCGGCGACGGTCGCCGCGAGCAGATCCGCGTCGCGCGCCGTGATCAGCACATCGGCGCCGGCCATGGCGAATGCGCGCGCAATGCCCTTGCCGATGCCGCGATTCCCTCCGGTAACTACCGCCGTCTGGCCCGCCAACTCTCCGTTTTCCTCAGCCGTCATAGCCGCGTTCCCCCTGGTCCGCCGTGATTCCCAAACTCTCCACTAGCATCGCATCGACGGCCGTAACTGGCCGTCAGCCGCAGCCGGGCGCGGTGAGCCCAGTCATTCTTGATCCCGAGCCATGGCGGCGAGGCGCTGGATGGCCGTCGGTGCGGGTCCTTTGTCCAGGCAATCGCGGATAGCCTGGGCGCATTCCTCGGGACTCAAGACCGAGGTGTCGACCTCCAGGTCATAGATGCCGGGATCGTGCACGGTCCTCTGCCAGCGCACCGGGCCGGTCTCCGCGAAGTCGACCGGGCGCGTCTCGCCGTAACCCTTCGCCGAGTAGCCCGTGGCGTCCCGTCGCTCAAGGATGACCTCCAAGGGACAGCGTACGCCGACGAGCAGCACTGGCAGGCCGAGAAGCCGGCGGGCGCAGTCGGCAAGAATTCCGCGTGGAACGGAGTAGTCGTCGTGGTGGCCGAAATCGGCGACCACGTGCAGCCCCTGGAGGCTGTGAGCGGCCATGGACTCGTAGAGCGCGGCGTACGAGGCCACCACGTACGGCTCGAGATCCGGGCGCTCGCCCCCGGGGCGCAGGCCGATCCCGGGCCGGTAGCGACGCGGCATGACGCCGGACATGTAGGCGTCCACGCCCAGGTTCACCCAGGGCCCCTCGAAGGTGTCCTGGATCACGGCGGCGATGCTGGACTTCCCGGACCGCGGGGCGCCGTTGAGGATGACGATCTGTCCCAGGGCAGGTGGATCAGGCATACGTCTCCCTGGTCAAGCGCCCAGCGCGGCGCCAATGTTTCACGTGAAACAGTTGGGGAGCCCAGGCAGGCCGCCGTCATTTCCCGCGGAGGCTGCCCCTCCGTCATTCCGGCGGAACCCGGAATCCGGTTCGGGAGCTGAAGCGTGCCGGCCGGACCTGGACCCCGGCCCCGTATCGAGTACGGGGCAGGCTCTTCGCCGGGGTGACGAAGGGGTTGCGCAGAGGCCTCTCAATGGAAAAGAAAGCGGAACGTCACGCGGGCCAGACGCAGCGGAAGCCGACGTTTCCGGCTGAGCTGTCGGGCGTGTTGGCGCTGCGCGCCGCCACGCGATAGCGGTTGCAGTAGGAGCGGTGGCACAGATAGGAGCCGCCGCGCAACACCCGCGCGGTGCCGTTGGGCGGGCCTGCGGGATTCTCGCGCGGGCCTTGGACGTGAAATGTCGGGTGGAACCAGTCGCCGCACCACTCCCAGACGTTGCCGGCCGTATTGAACAGGCCGTAGCGGTTCGGCGGGTAGGCGCCCACCGGCGCCGTGCCGAGGTGGCCGTCGCCGAGCGAGTTTCGTCGCGGAAACTCGCCCTGCCAGATGTTGCAGCGGTGCTGCCGGCGGGGCGTGAGCGTGTCGCCCCAGGGATAGCGCCGCTGCTCCAGGCCGCCCCGCGCCGCGTATTCCCACTCGGCCTCCGTGGGCAGGCGGGCGCCGGCCCAGGCGGCGAAGGCCGCGGCGTCGGCCCACGACACGTGCACCACCGGGTGGTCGCCCCTTCCGTCGAGGGTGCTCTCCGGCCCTTCCGGATGCCGCCAGGTGGCGCCGGTGACCGGCACCCACCAGGGCGTGGCCTCGGGACGTTGGGGGTGCCGCCGCTGGACTTCCTCGGACACGAGCAGGTGGAACACGAAGGACCAGCCGAAGCGCTCGGCGTCGGTGGCGTACTGCGTCGCGTCGACGAAGGCGGCGAACTGGGCGTTGGTCACGGCGCAAGCCCCCACGCGGAACGCGCCCACCGACACCCGGCGGACGGGGCCTTCCCCGTCCTCGGGAAAACCGGCGGGGTCGTTGGATCCCATCAGGAAGGACCCGCCGGGCAGGCGGACGGCGCCGGATTCCCCCTCATCCCCGCCTTCTCCCACGAGGGGAGAAGGGGCCGGACGCGATCTCGGGCCGTCCTCAGGCCCGGCGCCAGGGTCAATTGGGCCTGGATTCCGGCTTCCGGCGGAATGACGGAGGGTTGGCGGCTGTCGTGCGGCGCCGGATTCCCCCTCATCCTCACCTTCTCCCACCAGGGGAGCAGGAACCGGAGGCGTCTTCCTGGGTGTGCCTCGTTCACGACCTGCGAAGTCCCCGTCCCGCGCTTCCGGGCCACGTGGCCCTCCCGGCGCGTCCGCTCCACTCCTAAGGCCTGGCGAGTTCGGCCCCCTCTCCCCTTGTGGTAGAGGGTTGGCGCCTGCCCCGGACTTGATCCGGGGGTGAGGGGGAGACCCCGCACGTGGGTGGTGCCGAGAGCTTCCGGCGACCTGCGGGGCGCAGCAGGGGGACGACGGAGGCTGAGAGCCGGTCACTGAATCCGCCTGTGTGAGAGGCCGGCGATCGGCAAGCGCGGAGCGCGTCCTATTCGGCGCACTCGGGCTCGGGAGACGGATCCGCCGGGCCCACCACGCTAAGGACCACCGGGTTCGTGGCGTCGCCGAAGCCCACGCGCAGCACGTCGGCGTCGAACTGCAGGTCGGCAAAAGACAGGAGCCACCGCAATCGAGCTTCGCCGTCCGGCTGGGCGGCCGCCGCGGTCAGCGCCTCGATCGCGTCCGCGCCGCCGACCTCCGTGAGCGCGCCGGGCAGCGGGTCGCCGTCGGTCGCGGCCTCGGCCAGGTGCATGACCAATTGCGCCACCTCGGTTCCCAGACGGTCCGCCAGTGCGGCGAGCAAGAACGCGGGCGTGACCGTGTCGAGGGCGGTGGCAATGGCCATCACGTGCGCCATGCGCGGCGGGCGGCGCTCGCCCTTCTCGATATGGCTGAGGAAGGAGTGGGACAGCCCGCAGCGCGCCGCCAGATCGCGGTACGACATCCCGCGCGCCAAGCGGGCGCGGCGCAATGCCTCAGGGAACCGCAGCCCAGCCTCCGCGCCTGCCATGGCGGCAGTGTACGCGAATGGTTGACAACCGAAAAGGCTTGGCGTACTCTCATCGTGTACAGCGCCAGGTGTGGTCGTGCCATGGCCCGGGCGACCATCAGGCTTCACTCGCGAAGGAGATCGTGTGCTCGACGTGCAGATCGACGGCGCCGCAGCCGTCATCACCGCCCAGTCAACAGGACACGACGACAAGGCCCGCTACGCCGTTCCCACAGCCGCGCTGCGCTCGGCCATGGCGCAAACGCGCGACGGGATTCGCCTCGAGGAGTTCGAGCGCTTCGAACATGCCTGGGTGAGCCAGGTCATGGGCGCCGTTACCGACGCGGGTGTAGCCCCGGGTATCCGCCGCTACATCAGCCAGGCGTTCGACGACGAGGCGCTGGCGCGCGGTCTGTTGCTGCAAGGCCACTGGCACTGCCCGCGTTGCGGGTCGCCGGGCAGCCAATGGTCCGTTGGCTGTTTGGCCGCGACCTGTCCGCACCCGGGGCCAGTCAGCGATGCCCAGTGGGACCACTGCCGGGTCGCCACGCGCGACGACCTGCTGACGCTGATGGTCAGCGAGGGCTATCAGCGCGCCGGTCGGCTGGCGTCAGGAGGCGACGTCAAGGTCCTGGACGCCGAGTGGCGAGCCCTGTTGCGAGGTGCGCCTCCCGCATTGGCCGCCGAGCTGTCCCGCTGGGCGGAGCGTTTGCACGAGGCCTACGCCGCGCGCACGACCGACGCGCTGATGTTCGCCGCACGGCTGGGTCACGCCATCACCCTTGCCGACGAGATCGACCCGGAGCGTCAGCTCGAATCCGCCCTGTCCGCCGCGGGCCATGCCGCCCGCTCCAAAGCCGCTGCTTGAAGGAGATTCCATGACCGATTCCGCAACCGAACCCACCACCGCCGAGACCCAGGAGCCCGCCGACCAGGCGCCGCAGGACTTCGAAGCCGCGGTCGACCGCGAGGTCGCCGCCCGCGTCGATGCGATCGAGCGGCGCTGGCAGTCAAAGAAGGACCGAGAGGTCCATCGGGAACGCCTGCGCTCGCAGACGGACGCCGCGGCCAGGGACGACGAGATCACGTCCTGGGTGGCGGACGCGGACCCGGCGGACGTGGGTCGCTGGCTCAAGGACAAGCTCGCGTCCCCACCCGTCGACTCCCCGCCGGAAGCCGACGCCTCGCAGGGCGAGGAGTACGTCGAGGGCGCGGCGGATGCCCCATCGCAAGCGGCGGCGCGGCAGCAACTGGCCGAGGCCCGCGCCGCCGAGCCCAGCCCCGACCTCGCGCCGTCCATGGCCGCGCCGGCGGACGCGTTCCAGTCCATCGAAGCGCGATTCGCCCGTGGCGAGATTGGCCTGGACGTGTACGAGGCGGCGCGGAAGAGACGCGGTCTGGACTAGATTCGCGGAACCGTGGGGCGGGTTTCAAACCCGCCCCAACCCGACGCCGATAATGGGACCGATGGCTATACTCGCGGGCGCTCGCCCGATTGGCCCGAAAAATGGCTGTCCCACCGGTTATCGAATGGCGCGACGGCGCCGTCCGCATCCTGGATCAGCGGCGCTTGCCGGACGCGATCGAGGTGCTGCATAGCACCGAGGTCGAGCAGGTCAGGGAGGCCATCAGGACGCTGGCCATTCGCGGCGCGCCGGCGCTCGGAGTGGCGGGGGCCTATGGCGTGGCCCTGGGAGCGCACATCTACCACGCCGAGACTGACGGCCCGTTTGCGGACTATCTGGACCGTGTAGCGGAAGACGTCGCCAGCACGCGTCCGACGGCGGTCAATCTGGGTTGGGCCGCCCGCATCGTTCGGGCAGCCGCCGAGCCGTACGGCGACGACGCCGAAGCGGGTGCCAAGGCGGTGCTGAAGCGGGCGCACGCACTCGCCGCCGACAACGACCGCCGACACCTCGAGCTGGCGGCCCACGGCGCGAGCCTGTTGGCGCCCGGCGCTCAGGTGCTGCACCACTGCAATACCGGCCCTCTGGCGACCGGCGCCGGGTTCGGCTCGGCCCTGGGGGTGATCCAGGCCGCCCACCGCCAAGGGGAGATTTCGGTGTGGGTCAATGAGACCCGCCCCCTGCTGCAGGGTGCCCGTTTGACCACCTGGGAGCTGGACCAGTGGGGCATTCCCTACACCCTCATCACGGACAGCATGGCGGGCCACTTCATGCAGCGCGGGGCGGTTGACGCGGTAGTCGTCGGCGCCGACCGCATCGCGGCGAACGGCGACGTGGCCAACAAGATCGGCACCTACACCATGGCGCAGCTCGCGCGCGCGCACGGGCTGCCGTTCATCGTCGCCGCGCCGATTTCCACCATTGACTTCGACACCGCGACCGGAGCCGACATTCCCATCGAAGAGCGCGGCGCGGGCGAGGTGCGCGGGCACGGCGCGGCGCGCTGGGCGCCCGGCGACGCGCCGGTGGCCAATCCGGCCTTTGACGTCACGCCGAACGAGTTGGTGAGCGCCATCGTGACCGAGCGCGGCATAGCGCGGGCGCCCTACACGACCACCCTGGCCGCCTGGCGGGAACCGGTCGAGGCGGCGGCGTAGTGACGAGCTCGGGCGTTGGAGACGCGCGCGCTCGCGTCGGAGTCATCGGCGGCAGCGGCTTCTATCAGATGCCCGGCCTGGAGGATCGCCGCGAGGTCGAGATCGACACGCCGTTCGGCGCTCCCAGTGACAACCTGGTCGTGGGCGTGCTGGACGGAGTCGAGGTGGCCTTCCTGCCGCGCCACGGCCGCGGTCACCGAATCTCGCCCACCGCCCTCAACGTGCGCGCCAACATCTGGGCGCTCAAGTCGCTGGGCGTCGAGTGGGTGCTGGCCGTCAGCGCCGTCGGCAGCATGCGCGAGCGCATTCCGCCGCTTGACGTGGTGATTCCCGATCAGCTCATCGACCGCACCCGCGCGAGGCCCTCCACGTTCTTCGACAAGCCTGGGTTGGTGGTGCACGTGGGCATGGCCGACCCCTTGTGCGCGCGGGTCCGGAGCGTCCTGGCCGGGGCGGTGGAGGGCGCCGGTGGGACGGTCCACCGGGGCGGCGCCTACGTCTGCATTGAGGGGCCGCAGTTTTCGACGCGCGCCGAGTCGGAGCTATACCGCTCCTGGGGCGTGGACGTGATCGGCATGACCGCGCTGCCCGAGGCGCGGCTGGCCCGCGAGGCCGAGCTTTGCTACGCCGTCATGGCCATGGTTACCGACTACGACGTCTGGCACGAGAGCGAGGAGCCGGTCACGGCCGCCATGGTGGTGCAAAACCTCATGGCCAATGCGGATCTGGCCTTGCGCGCGGTGCGGACGGCGATCCCGCAGGCGGTGCGGCAGCCCCGGGACTGCGAGTGCGGCTCGGCGCTTGCCGCGGGCATCATCACCGCGCCGGAGGGCATCGACCCCGGCGTGCGGGAGCGGGTGGCGCTGCTGGTCGACGACTACCTGAACGAGCCGAACGCCACGTGAGCGTCGTCATCGTTGGCACCGTCGGCATCGACGACATCGCGACGCCAACCGGGCAGGTCTCGCGGGTCCTGGGCGGGTCGGGTACCTATGCCGCCCTGGCGGCGCGCCTCTTCGCGCCAACCGCGCTGGTCAGCGTGGTCGGCACGGACTTTCCGTCGGACCATCGGCGGCTGCTGGAAGGGCGCGGCGTCGACCTTGCAGGCCTCGACGTGGTGGAGGGCGAGACCTTCCGCTGGGGCGGGCGCTATCACGAGGACCTCAACACGCGCGACACGGAGTTCGTGGAGCTCAACGTCGTCACCGAGTTCACCCCGCGCATTCCCGCGACCAATGCGGACTACATCTTCGTGGGCAACATCGAGCCCGGAATCCAGCTGAGCGTCATGGAGCAGCTCGATCCGGCGGCGTATGTGGCCACCGACTCGATGGACCACTGGATTCACGGCCAGTCGGCCGAGCTGGCCGAGGTGTTTCGCCGCAGCACGCTGGTGGTGCTGAACGACCAGGAAGCGCGGATGTTCAGCCGCGAGTCCCGCGTGCCCAAGGCGGTCGGCCCCATCCTGGCGCTCGGCCCGCAAGCCGTGGTGGTGAAGCTGGGCGAGTACGGCGCGGTGCTGGCGCACGGCGGCGAGTGGTTCTCCGCGCCCGGCTATCCCTTGCCCGAGGTGGTGGATCCCACGGGCGCCGGCGACGCCTTTGCCGGCGCCATGCTGGCGAGTTTGGCCGAGGCGGGCGCGATCGACGGCGCCGACCTGCGGCGCGCCGTCGTTTATGGCAGCGTGGCCGCGTCGTTTACAGTTGAGGCGTTCGGCGTCGAGCGCCTGGCCGCGGTTACGCGCGAGGACGTTGAGGCCCGTTACGCCGAGTTCAAGGAGCTCGTTGCGTTTTAGGCGCCGGATGGCGATCGGACTCGCGCGACAAGGAGAAATGCATGGCCGGATCGGATAGCACCTTCGAGATCGCTGACGCCGGGCTTGCCGGCCTCGGCGTCCGCCGCGTCCAGTGGGCCGATCAGTCCATGCCGGTGCTGGCGAGCATCCGCGAACGCTTCGCGCGCGAGCGGCCGCTGGACGGACTGCGCGTGGGCGCCTGCCAGCACGTCACGACCGAAACCGCCAACCTGATGCGCACCTTGCAGGCGGGCGGCGCCGACGTGGCGCTGTGCGCGTCGAACCCCCTGAGCACCCAGGACGACGTCGCCGCGGCCCTCGTCCAGGAGTACGGCGCCGCCACCTACGCCATCAATGGCGAAGATTCCGAGGTCTACTACGACCACATCGAATCGGTGCTGAACACGCGCCCGCATCTCACGATCGACGACGGCGCCGACTTGGTCTCGACCCTGCACACGGACCGCACGGACGTCATGGGCGACGTGCTGGGCGGCACCGAGGAGACCACCACCGGCGTCATTCGACTGCGGGCCATGGCCGAGCAGGGCGTGCTGAAATACCCCATCGTAGCCGTCAACGAGGCCATGACCAAGCACATGTTCGACAACCGCTACGGCACCGGGCAGTCCACCATCGACGGCCTCGTGCGCGCCACCAACATCCTCCTGGCCGGGCGCAATGTCGTGGTCGGCGGCTACGGCTGGTGCGGGCGCGGTCTGGCGAGCCGCGCGGCCGGCATGGGCGCCCACGTGATCGTCACCGAGGTCGACCCCGTCCGCGCGCTGGAAGCGCTCATGGACGGCTTCCGCGTCATGCCGATGCAGGAGGCGGCGTCGGTGGGACACGTGTTCGTGACCGTCACCGGCGACAAGCACGTGATCGACCGTCCCCACTTCGAGGCCATGCCCGACGGGGCGATCCTGGCCAACTCGGGGCACTTCGACATCGAGATCAACATCGAGGCGCTGGAAGACATGGCCGTGGAAGTCGATGAAGCTCGGCCCTACGTCGACGAGTATCGACTGGCCGACGGCCGCCGCATCTTCCTGCTGGCCCAGGGGCGGCTCATCAACCTGGCGGCCGCCGAGGGGCACCCGGCCAGCGTGATGGACATGAGCTTTGCCAACCAGGCGCTGGCGATCGAGTACCTGGCGTCCAACGCCGGCGACCTCGCGCCCGACGTGTACGACGTGTCGGCGGACATCGACCGCCGCGTCGCCACGCTGAAGCTGGAGGCGATGGGCGTGGCCATCGACACGCTGACCGAGGAGCAGGCGGCCTACCTGTCCGGCTGGCAGGAAGGGACCTAACCGATCAGCCCGCGTCATGTCCGCCCCTGCCGTCATCCCTCCCGTCATTCCCGCGAAGGCGGGAATCCACGCTCCATGCCACCTGGCGCTGCGCCGGTGAGACCGGGGTCGTCCCCCTCACCGCGCGGACATATGGCGCTTCGACCACAGACACTCACGTCACGCAATCGGGGGAGAGCAGCTTGAGCAATACGTTCATGCAGGCGCCGCGCCTGCTGTTCACGTCGGAGTCGGTGACCGAGGGCCATCCGGACAAGCTCTGCGACCAGGTGTCGGACGCCGTTCTGGACGCCTTCCTGGCCGGCGATCCCGAAAGCCGGGTGGCGTGCGAGGCGGCCACGACCACGGGCCTGGTGCTGGTGCTCGGCGAAATCACCTCCAAGGCCCCCGTCGACGTGCGCCGCGTCGTCCGCGACACCGTGCGCGAGATCGGCTATACGGCCTCCGAGTTTGGGTTCGACGGCGAGACCTGCGGCGTGACGGTGGCCCTCAACGAGCAGTCGGCCGATATCAAGCAAGGCGTGGACGAGGCGCTCGAGGTGCGGGCCCTGGGCGGCGACTACGACGACGTCGAGGCATTGGGCGCGGGCGACCAGGGCATGATGTTCGGCTTTGCCTGCGACGAGACGCCGGAGCTGATGCCGGCGCCGATTGCGCTGGCGCATCGCGCCGCGCGGCGGCTGGCCCAGGTTCGGAAGGACGGCACGCTGGACTGGCTGCGGCCCGACGGCAAGTCGCAGGTCACGGTTGAGTACCGTCACGGACGGCCCGCGCGGGTCGACAACGTGGTCATCGCGACGCAGCACGATCCCGACATCGACAACGACGCCATCGCCCGCGCCATCGAGGAAACCGTGATCCGCGAGGCGATCCCCGGCGACCTGCTCGACGCCGATACCGGCGTCATCGTCAACGGCACCGGGCGCTTCGTGGTGGGCGGGCCGATGGGCGACGCGGGCCTCACCGGACGCAAGATCATCGTGGACACCTACGGCGGCATGGCCCGCCACGGGGGCGGCGCCTTTTCCGGCAAGGACCCGACGAAAGTCGACCGCTCGGCGAACTACGCGCTGCGCTGGATCGCCAAGAACGTCGTCGCCGCCGGCCTGGCGACGCGCTTCGAGGTGCAGGCGGCCTACGTGATCGGCAAGGCCGAGCCGCTGTCGCTCAACATCGAGACCTACGGCACCGGCACGGCGCCCGACGACCGCATCGAGGCGGCCATCCGCGACACCTTCGACCTCCGGCCCGGCGCCATCATCCGCGACCTCGACCTGCGCCGCCCGCTCTATCGCCAGGTCGCCGCCTACGGACACTTCGGCCGCGACGACCTGGCCGACATTCCCTGGGAGCAAACCAACCGCGCCGCCGAGTTGGCCCGTTTGGCCCGATAACAGCCGCATCTCGTGGAGCACGCCGCGCTGCCACGTGCGGCGGGTCCGGACGGATGCGTTGTTCGCCTACACCCTCGACCCATAGCAAGAGATGAAATTGGGGCCGATCTACTCGCCGCGTGGCGGTGTGCCGCCGGCTTCCCCCTGGCCTCGTCGAAACACCAGCCACGTCACGCTGGTTGAGATGGCCGCGGTGATGAGCGCGCCCAGCAGCGCCCAGCCGAAGCTCTCCACGTAGATCGGCGGAATGATCTGGCCGGCCAGCCAGAACATGAACGCGCCCACCACGAAATGCCCAAACCCCAGCGTCAGGACCATGAAGCAGCAGGTGAGCGGCAGCGTGGCCAGGTACATCAGCGGACGCACATAGACGTTCAGCGCCGCCAGCACCGCGGAAAACGCCGCCGCCGTCGCCCAGTACATCAGCGAGCCGGTCTCCGGCAGCCGGACGTAGGGATCCAGCAGCAGCGCCGTCAGCAGCACGCCCAGAAAGGCGCCGGCCCAGTGCACCGCGAACTGGTGAACCGTGCGCTCGAAGTTCCAGCGCACCCGCACCGGCGGTTGGCCGTTTACGACGCCGCCACCGTGGGCTCGGCCACCTTCACCAGCGCCTTGCCGACGTTCGCGCCCGTGAACAGGCCCAGAAAGGCCGCCGGGGCGTTTTCCAGTCCCTCGACGATGTCCTCCCGGTACTTGAGACGTCCCGCGTCGATCCAGCCCGCCAGCTCGCGCAAGGCCGGGTCCTGCCGGTCGAAATAGTCGTTGGCGAAGAAGCCCTCCATCCGGGCGCACGCGAGGGCCAGCGGCACCGAATGCCGCGGCACCACCTCCGGCTCCTCGAGGTTGTATTGCGATATGAAGCCGCACAGCACCACCCGGGCGTACATGCGCAGGTGCTGCAACACCATGTCGAGGATGCGGCCGCCGACGTTGTCGAAGTACACGTCCACGCCGTCGGGACAGGCGCGTTTGAGGGCGGTCGACAGGTCGTCGGCGCGGTAGTTGATCGCCGCGTCGAAGCCGAGGTCCTGCGTGAGGTGGTGGCACTTGGCCTCCGTGCCGGCAATGCCCACCGCGCGGCAGCCCTTGATGGCGGCAATCTGGCCCACGGCGGAGCCGACGGCCCCGGCGGCGCCCGACACCAGCACGGTCTCGCCCGGTCGCGGCCGGCCGACCTCCAGCAGGCCGAAATACGCCGTGAGCCCCGGCATGCCCAGGATGCCGACACCGGTCTGGATCGGCGCGATTGTCGGATCGATGACGCGCAGCTGGTCGGCCGCGATGGCGCCGTAGGCCTGCCACCCGATGCGTCCCACCACGATCTGCCCCACGGCGACGGCGGGAGACCTCGTCGCCGCGACCTCGCCCACGACCTCGGCGGTGACGACCTCGCCGACATTGGTCCGGTCCCCGCGTATGGCCCAGCGCATGTAGGGGTCCACCGAGAGCCACAGCGTGCGCACCAGCGCCTCGCCGTCGCCCGGCTCGGGAATGGGCGTCTCTTCCAGCCGAAAGTTCTCGGCTGTCGGCATGCCATGGGGCCGGCTGGCGAGGACGAGGCGCCGATTAGTGGGTTCAGTCATGGGCGTCTGCACTCGGCGCGGGGGTGCCATGGTACCCACGGTGCGTCGGCGAATTGCATAGAATCTGCATGAGCGCTGCACACGCGCTCAATCGGCCGACGAATAGCATCCAATGGGCTGGTGCGATCGCCGTACCCAGGGAGGACCATTGTGAGCGGAACGCTGCGCGTGGCGAACGGGAGCCCCGCGGCGGCGGCAACCAGGCCGTCTCACGGGCGCCTGCTGCTGCGTGACGCGGAGCCGGGCGACCGACGCCCCGCGGGTGTGCTGCTGCGCGAGGCGCTGACCCCGCAGCTCGCCGATGCCGTGTTTGGCCTGGGCTCTCCCGGCGCCTCGCGATACCTCGAGCGGCTGTTTCAGCGACCCGGCACCCTGTGGAGCTACGACATCACCACGCTGGCCGAGCTCGACGGCGAGGTCGTGGGCCTGGTGTCGCACGCGCCGTGGGCGGTGCTCGCCGAGCGGCGCCGGTCGACCCTGTGGGGATATTGGCGCGCCTACGGGCTTCGCGGCCTGCTGAAGCTGATACCTCGCATCCGTGCCCTGATGCGCGCCAGCCCGGCCGTGCCGCCGGACCATTGGTTCATTCCCTGCCTGGCCGTGGCGCCCGAGCACCGGGGCAATGGCGTCGCGCACGCCCTGTTGCAGACGGTGTACCGGCATGCCGAGGCCCACGCCCCGGCGTGCAGCCTCTACGTGCCGACGAGCAACGGAACCGCACGCGAGTTCTACGACCGCGCGGGCTACGTGGAGCGAGGGGGCGCGGACTCGGAGTTGCTCCACCGCCTCGCCGGCGTGAGTGGACGAGTCCGATTCGAGCGGACGCTCACCGCCGGCCGATCCACCTGACGCCGCCTCCGCCAGCCTGGCCGGTCGTGCCGCCCGCCGGGCGGCGTGGCGCACCTAGCGCCCGCGTGTTGCAGGACGCCAGGCCATCTTCATGTAGCGGTCGCCCTGCTCGAGCTCGTCCAGCAGTTGCGCCAGCCGCCGCCGCTTGGTCGGCTCCCGCTTCGCCCGGTCGATCCAGCCGAGGTAGTCGTTCCGCTGATAGGGCGGCCGCTGTCGGTAGGCCTCCATCAGGCCCCGTTCGAGCAACGCGCGCTCCACGAACTCCGGCATTGGGTTGAGGGGTCGCTTCAGTGGCAAGGTCACCGCTGGCGCGCCGTGGTGCGATTGGAGACGAATGATACGCCGCGCTTTGCCTGGAGGAGGGGCCTCGCCAAGTGGTCTTCGCTCTCGGCCCTGTCCATTCCCTCCGCCTGGAGAGGCGGGCCAGCGCCTACCCCCGTCTCAGACCGGGGTGAGGTCAACGCGCAGCGGCGGAGCCGCCGCCCCACGGCGGCTTGGGAAAACCGCCGGAGTCCTGTACGATGCCCGACCCTGGCAGCGGGAGGCGCCAGTGTCGACGGCGTCTCTCCGCGCGCGGAAATCCGGCCCCGGCAGCGGGAGGCGCCTGTGAGCACGGCTCGTCGTTCCTTGGCGCCGCTCCCTGTCGACCCGCCGCGGCTCCATCGACGGCAGATATTTCGCCTGGGCGCGGGGGCCGTGCTCGGCGGCGCGCTGAGCGTGGGGCCGGCCAAGCTGGTTGCCCAGGAGCGGAACCCATGGCTGGTCTTCGTGTCGGAGCACCGCGCCGACCTCGGGTTTGTCGTGGAAGATAGTCGCCAGGGCCAATTCGTATCGACCTACGCGGCGCTCGGCGGCAGCGCGGTCGCGGGCGCGGCCATCAGCACGCGGTTTCGGAATGGGCCACCCGGATCGCTCTACCAGGTATTCGAGCGGCTCGTCCTGCAAGTGTCGCCGGCCACGCGCACCATCCGGCCGGCGCCGCTGCTCGCGATGGCGAGCGAGCGCGGCTTCGACGCATACCTCGAGGCCGAGCACGGGATCCCGCCGGCGAGCGCCGGGCGCGCGGCTGCAAATCTGGGGATCACCGGCAAGTTTGCGGACGCCTACCACGCCTTCGGCAACTGGCCGGTCTTGGGCGCGCCGGCGACGCCGCCGGTGCGCGCGCGGGGCGTGACCTTGCAACGCTTCGACAATGCCGTGATCGCCCTGTCCGAGGAAGGCGGAGCCGAGCGCGCCGAGCTGGTCCCCACGCCGCTCTACCTCCAGGCAGCGGGCTACTTCCTCGAATCCCCATTTCTGCCACGCTCCCTTCCCGTGTATCCAATGGAGGCGCCGCCGGTGATCCGCCGCGGCGATCCGACGCAGCCATATGTGTTCGTCACGGTTGACGACTGCTGGGACCCGAAATTGACGGCGCGCTGCCTGGACATTGCACGGGACGAGCGGATCAAGATCACCTTCTTCCCCGTCGGCACGCAGCTCCAGCGGACCCCGGCGCTCTGGCGCCGCGCGATCATTGAGGGACATTCGATCGAAAACCACACCCACTTGCATCTGCCATTGCCCGAGTTGACCGACAACCGCATTCGCTGGGAGCTGCACGAGGCCAGCCGTCAACTCAATGCCGCGCTTGGCTACGACTACCGCCAACGGTTCCTGCGGCCGCCGCACGGCGCGGGCTTTCCCGGTGACCGCGGACGGCTGCTGCGAATCACCCAGTCGGCCGGGCTTCACGTTGCCATGTGGACCGCCGATTCCCAGGGCTGGCTCCGTCCCCGGGACACGAGCGTCGGCGCCCAGGATTTTGTCCTCGGTAATCTGTCCGACGATTTAACGCCTGGATCGATTCTGCTGCTGCATGCCCTGGAAAGCGACATGGCCGCCTTGCCGCGGCTCGCGCGCGAAATCCACAGCGCCGGCCTTCAAAGCGTGAATTTGCGTGACCAGCTGCATCTGCCCGGCCAGGAAATCGAAAGCCGCGATCCGTCGTCGACCTGCCCGGAAACCCTCCCCGATGCCAAGGAGTGGTGCTGAATGGTCAGCGCAGGGCCGAAGCGACCGCTAACTGACGGCTAGCACGCGCGACCGGGCCGTCAATGGCCGCCCGCGCGGAACCGCCGCAGCCGCAGCGAGTTGCCCACCACCGACAGCGACTCCAGGGCCATCGCCAGCGCCGCCAGCATCGGGTCGAGCTGCACGCCCAGCACGGGGAAGAACGCGCCGGCGGCTAGCGGAATGACCAGGATGTTGTAGCCAAACGCCAACGCCAGGTTCTCCTTGATGGTGCGCACCGTGCGACGGCTCAGGCGCACGGCCGTGAGCACGCCGTGCAGGTCGCTGCGCACCAGGGTGACGTCTCCCGCCGCCATGGCAATGTCGGCGCCGGCGCCCATGGCGATCCCCAGGTCGGCTTGGGCCAGCGCGGGGGCGTCGTTGATGCCGTCGCCCGCCATCACCACCCTCGCGCCCCGCGCTTGCAGCTCGCGCACGACGGCCGCCTTGTCGCCGGGACGCACGCGCGCGCGGACCTCGTCGATCCCCACCGCGCGCGCCACGGCCTGCGCCGTTTCCGGCCGGTCCCCGGTGAGCATCACCACGCGCAGCCCTCCACGGCGAAGCGCGGCCACCGTGTCGGCTGCCTCGGGCCGCACCGTGTCGGCCACCGCCAGCACCCCGGCAAGCTGCCCGTCGATCGCGGCGTACAGCGGGGTGCGGCCCTGCGCCGCCAGCCTCGCGGCGTCGGCTTCGTCGGAGTCCACCGACGCGCCAGCCTGCGCCAGCAGCTCCGCCGTGCCGACGATGACCGACCGACCCTCCACGACGGCCTCCACGCCGCCGCCGGTCACCGAGGTAAACGCCGTGGCGTGCGGCGCCACGATGCCCCGAGCCTGCGCGCCGCGCACGATGGCCCGGCCAAGCGGGTGCTCGGAGTCGACCTCGGCGGCCGCCGCGAGCCGCAATAGCTCGGACGGCGGGACGCCGTTGTGGGAGATCACGTCGACCAGCTCCGGCTCGCCCAGGGTCAGCGTGCCGGTCTTGTCCAGCAGCACCGTGTCGATCGTGCCGGCCGCTTCGAGCGCCTCGCCGCTGCGGATCAGCACCCCGTGCTCGGCGCCCCGGCCGGTCCCCACCATGATGGCCAGGGGCGTGGCCAGGCCGAGCGCGCAGGGGCAGGCGACCACCAGCACCGCCACGAAGCTCACCAGCGCGTGAGCCGCCTTGGGCTCGGGACCGACCGCTGCCCAAACCGTCAACGTGGCCAGCGCGATCAGGATCACCGCGGGCACGAACCGCCCGGCCACGCGATCCGCCAGCCGCTGCAGCGGCGCCTTGGTGGTTTGGGCCTGCTCGACCAGACGCACGATCTGCGCCAACACGGACTCGCGATCCACCGCCGTCGTGCGAATGCGCAGACGCCCCGTGGTGTTGACCGTGGCCCCGACCACCTGGTCGCCCGCGGCCTTCTCCACCGGCACGCTCTCGCCTGTGATGATTGATTCGTCGACCGCCGACGCGCCGTCCAACACCTCGCCGTCGACCGGGATCTTGGCGCCCGGCGACACGTGGACGATGTCGCCGACCTGCACGCTGTCCAACGGAACCTCGGCGCGCTCGCCATCGCGCTCGACCAGCGCCGTCGCCGGTCGCAAGTTCATGAGGCGCTCGATCGCGACCGAGGCCTGACCCTTGGCCCGCGCCTCGATCCAGCGTCCGAGCAGCACCAGGCCGATGATGATCATGGCCGTGTCGTAGTGATGCATGGCCGCGCTGTCCGCCAGCAGCGAAGGCCACAGCGTGAACACCAGGCTGGATCCATAGGCCGCGCTGGTGCCCACGGCGATCAGGGTGTTCATGTCGGCGCCGCGGCGCCGCAAGGCCTTCCACGTGCCCCGATAGAAGCGCCACCCGAGCACGAACTGCACCGGCGTCGCCAGCGCCAGCTGCACGACCGGATTCGCGAAAACCTCGGGCCGCCAGAGCCCGGGGATGTAGGTCGCGCCCGCCCACAGCACCAGCAGGCCCAGGCTCACGGCCGCGGCGGCCTGCCAGCCCAGGACACGCTGCTCGCGGCGCCGCGTGGCGCGCCAGGAGACGCCCTCCTCCTGATCGGCGGCCGATGCGGCCGCCGGTGCGACCACTCGGAATCCCGCCGTCTCGACCGCGGCGCCGAGGTCGCTCCGCGGCGCCATGCCCCGGATCGCGCGCACCTGCGCGCGGCCGCTGGCGAAGTTGACCGAGGCCTCGAGCACCCCGGGCACGGCCCGCAATGCACGTTCGACGCCGGGCACGCACGAGGCGCAGTCCATCCCCGCAATCTGGAGTCCGGTCTCGCTGGTCGGCACCCCGTAGCCCGCCGCCTCAACGGCCGCCGCGAGCGCCAGGGCGTCCGTGCGGGCCGGATCGAACTCCGCCGTGGCAGATTCCGCCGCGAGATTGACCGCCGCCGCCGCGACCCCGTCGACGCCCGACAACACCTCCTCGACGCGTCCGACGCACGCGGCGCAGGACATCCCGTCAATCCGAAACGTGACCGCGGTCGTCTCGCGCGCGGGCGCGGCGGTGGTCACGCCGAGTCCGCCGCCGCCGGCTGCGGGATCGCTCCGGCGTCGTCGAGCGCCTCGGCGACGCTCTCCAAGACGTCGCCCGTCGACGCGACCCGGCGCAGGTGGCCCGTTCCCTTCATGACTTCGAGCAGCTCGCGGATCACGCGTTCGCGCTCTCCGGGGTCGTCGCTCCGGATGGCGGCGGCGACGCAGGTCTGGAGGTGACGTTCGAGGATCGCGGCGTTAACCTTCTCGATGGCGCCCTGAATCGCCAGCGTCTGCTTGAGAATGTCCGTGCAGTAGGCCTCGTCCGCAATCATGCGCTCGACGCCGCGCGCGTGCCCCTCGATTGACCTCCAGCGATTGACCAGCCGGCGCGTCGCCTCGTCCATGGATTCACTCGTTCTACCCCACCCCACCTGGGGTGCATGGCAAACCTACGACAGTCGAGGCGTCCAGCGCAATGGGCGCCACCTCGCGGAGCCCGCAGGACAGGCGGCGTGGGACGCGTGGTCGTTGCGGCGCGGCCTGGCGTCCGACCACGCCCATTCGTCGGCAGCGCGTCGGGCGGGGCACGGAAGCGTCAAAAATGTCATTCCGAACGCAGTGAGGAATCTAAGGACGTTCGTGCTCGCTCCGCGCCCCTTAGATTCCTCGCGTTGCTCGGAATGACGGACGGGGGGTACCGGAATGGCGGTCGGGGCCGGAGGCGGCCCGTCGGCCCGACGGCTGACCGTCCCTGGGCGCGTGGCTATCCTTGACGCGCGGCGCGAGGCGTGCGCCGGTGCACGGAGGGCCGGACCGATCGATCAGGCGCTCTGGCTGCTTGCACTGGTCGCCTTCGCCGTGCTCGGAGTGCCCTGGGCGCGCCTGGCCTTCGGTCGGCTGACCACCCGCGGCCTCGTCCTCGCCGCCCCCGTCGGGTTCTTCCTGTTTCACTACGTCGCCTGGCTCGGGCTGTTCACCGGCTGGTTCCGCAACGGCTCGACCTACGCGTGGGCCGCGCTCGCGGTCTTCGCGGCCGCGACGACGGCGCTGGCGTGGGTCATGCAGACGGAGCTGCGCGAGCTGTGGCCGCGGCGGCGCCTATGGGTCTGGGGCGTGGCGGCGCTCCTGGTCGCCTACGGCGTTGGCGTGGGCATGCGCTGGCTCAATCCCGAGATCGCCGGCACCGAAAAACCCATGGACCTGGCGCTGCTCGGCGCCACCATGCGCAGCACGGACTTTCCGCCACTCGACCCGTGGTTTGCGGGCGGGACGATCAACTACTACTACCTGGGCTACTCGATGGGCGGCGCGCTGGCGCACCTGGCGGGTGCGTCGCCTGGCGTGGCCTACAACACCTACCTCGCCACGCTGCTGGCCCTGCTGGTGGTCGGCGTCGGCTCGGCGGCCTACGACCTGGCCGCCATGCTGGGCGCCGGGCCGCGGCGCGCGTTGCAGGCGGCGATCGGGTCGGTGGTCGTCGGGGTCGTCGCCGGCAACCTGGCGATCGTGCGCGCGGTGGTGACCGAGGAGTTTCGCGGCCAAACGGGCTTCTGGCCGGGCATCGGGTGGAACGCCTCGCGGGTCATCGAGCGTCAGCCGGTCGACGGGGTGGCCGACAAGACGATCAACGAGTTCCCGGCCTTCTCCTTCGTCCTCGGCGATCTCCATCCCCACGTGATGGCGCTGCCCTTCACCGTGGTGGCCGCCAGCCTGGCGTTGCAAGGTATCGCGGCCTGGTGGCGACCCGGCGCCGTCAGGGGCTGGACGCCATGGGCCGGCACGTTGCTGGCGGGACTATTCGTCGGCGGTCTCTACGGGCTCAATGCGTGGGACCTGCCGACCTATCTGGTCCTCGTCATCGGCGCGGCGCTGCTGGCGCACCTTGTCGGGCCGGGAACGCGTGCCTGGGGCCGGCTGCTGGCCCACGCCGCATTGATCGTCGTGGCGGCGGCCGTCGCCTGGCTGCCCTACAGCCTCAACGTCACCCTGCTCAGCGAGGGGTTGGGGGTCGTGCCCACGCGCACGCTGGCGCTGCACTTCGTGCAAGTGTTCGGCCTGCTGGGCTTGCTCGCCGTGGGAGGGCTGGTCGCGCTGCTGGCGGACGGCTCGCGGTCGACGCGAGCCTGGCTCGGCGCGAGCCTGGTCGTCGCGGCGCTGGCCGTTGTGGTCACCGGCGGCGAGATAGTGGGCGTCCTCGTCGTCGTGCTCGCTCTCGCGGCGGCGGTGATGGCGCGACGCCAGGCAGCGCTTGGACCGTTTGCGCTGAGTCTTCTGGTGGCGGCCGCATTCGGCCTCATGCTGGTGGTCGAGCTGGTGCACGTGGACGACTTCTTCGGGCCGCCGTATGTCCGCATGAACACCGTGTTCAAGGTGCACTATCAGGCCTGGGCATTGCTGGCCATTGCCGCGGGGCCGGCGCTGCTGGTCACCTGGCGCCGGCTGTCGGACTCCGCCGGCCCGGGATGGGCGGTGATCCGCGCCGGCTACGCCAGCCTGGTCGCCGTGCTGCTGGTGCTGGCGTTGAGCTACTCCGCGGTCGCCCTGCGCGACAAGGCCGCCGACAGCGACGTCAGCGGCACCATAGACGGGCTGGCGCTCGCCGAGCGTCTCCACGCCGACGATCTGGCGGCGGCGCGCTGGCTGGCGCGAAACGCCGGGGACGCGGCCGTCGTTCTGGAAGCGCCGGGCACTCCGTACAGTGAGATGTCACGCATCGCAACGTGGTCGGGTGTGCCGACCGTGATCGGCTGGACGCAACATGAGCAGCTCTGGCGCGGGAGCATTCCCGAGATCGGCGAGCGCGCCGCCGACGTCGATCGAATCTATGCGACGGCGGATGCCGCGGACGCACTGCAACTCATGCGCCGGTACGGCGTGACGCACGTGGTGTTCGGTCGCATCGAGCGGGCACGCTACGACGCAACCGCGGCGTCTCGCCTGCGCGCCTACCTCGAACCATTGGCGCAGTTTGGCGGCACCACGATCTTCGCGGGTCCGGGGGCTCCGTGACCGGCGAGCAGACGCTGGAAGCCGGGCGATCGGACGAAATCCGCGCCTGGCTGGCGGGTCCCGCGGGCTTCGGGCTGAGCCGCGGCGAGGTGCTGCTGTACCTCGCGATTCTGGCGCTGGCCGCCGGCTTGCGGTTCTACGACCTCGGAGACCGGACCTTCCACCACGACGAGGCCATTCACGCCAAGGAATCCGTGGAGATGATCCGCGGCAAGCAGTATCGCTACGACCCCGCCTATCACGGACCGCTGCTCTACTTCACCAACACCGTGTTCTTCATGGCGGTGGGCCACGACGACGTGACGGCGCGCGTGATCCCGGCCCTGGTCGGCGTGGCCACGGTGGCGGCGCTCGTCTTGCTGCGTCCCGAGTTGGGCCGCATGGGCACGCCGCTGGCCATGACGGCCATGACGCTCTCGACGGCGTTCCTCTACTACTCGCGGTTCATCCGCAACGACATTTACGTCGCGCTCTTCACGCTCGTGCTCGTCGGGGCGCTGGTGCGCTACATGGCGCATCCGCGACGCCGCTGGATCTATATCGCCTGGGTCGCGCTGGGGCTGTCGTTCGTGACCAAGGAGAACACCTACATCCACGGCGTGCTGCTGGTCGGGCTGCTGGCCGTCTTCGGCCTCGTGGCGTGGGCCGCGGCGCGCCGGCCGTCACGCCAGGCCTCGCCGGTCGTGGGCGCCATTCACTCGGCCATGACGCACCTGCGCCGCGACGCCGAGCATCTCGTCTACGGCTTCCTCATCTTCGTGCTCATTGCGTTCCTCTTCTACACCTCGTTCCTGACCAACCTCACCGGGTTCCGCGATGCCTTCGTGGACTCGGTGGACTATTGGGCCGCGGTCCACGAGTCCGAGCGTGTCAACCAGCCGTGGTTCTACTACCCGATGTTCCTTCTGGTCTACGAACCGTTCGCCTTGCTCGTGGGCGCCTTCGCGCTCACGCGCCTGTCCACGGCGCGCACGCCGCTGCCCTGGATACTTGCGCTGTGGGGCGTGGTCGGCATGGGCATCTACTCGACGCTCGGCGAGAAAGCCCCCTGGCTGGTGCTCCACGTCATGTGGCCCTTCCTGGTGCTGGCAAGCTGGTACGCCGGCCGGCGGCTCGAACTGGGCCAGCCGCCCGTGCTGCGCGCGGCCATGGCCGTGATGGTTGTCGGTCTATTCGCCTGGACCGTGCGCTTCGGCGTGCCCACCACCTACGAACGCGGGGACGTGCCCATAGACTTCGTTATGTATGTGCAAACCTCGCCGGACGCGCTGAAGGGCGTCGCCGCTATCGAGGCCTCCGGCCAGGACACCGGAGAGGCCAACTACGTGCGGGCGGTGGTTGAAAACGAGTTCGCCTGGCCGCTGGCGTGGTACTTGCGGAACTACCCGAACATTGCCTATGAGAAGGAAGTGACCTTGGAAAGTGCACTCAGCTCGCAAGTGGTGCTCCTGAAGAAAGAAACGTCGGCACAGTTGCGCCTGGATACCCACGGCTACTCCTCGGAGGTCCTGCCACTGCGGCGCTGGTTCCCCGAGTTCGCCTACCGCGGCTGGACCCTCGGGTTTCTGGGCAATTTCCTCAACGATCCCAAGGCCCGCGAGACCTTCTGGGATTGGCTCGTCCTGCGAGAGCGGACGCCGGTGCCCATCGGCAGCTTTGACTACGTGTTGCACATCCGCGACGACCTGCGGCCCGTCCAACCCGTCCAACCCGTCCAACCCGTCGGCGAGGCGCTCAAGTGAAGATCGCCATCGTCGGCGCCGGCATCACCGGGCTCACCCTGGCCTACCTGCTCCGAAAACGCGGGCATGCGGTGGAGGTGTTCGAAGCCGGCGGCGCGCCCGGCGGAGAGCTGGCGACCGTCGAGGTCGGCGGCGAGCCCATCGAGCGCTTCTATCACCACCTGTTCACCCACGACCGGTTCATGATCGATTTGTGCGAAGAGCTCGGCATCGGGGATCGGCTGGACTGGCACGAGCCGTTGATGGGGTTCTATGCGGGCGGGCGAGTGCATCCCTTCACCTCGCCGCTCGATCTGCTGCGCTTTGGCCACCTGTCGCTGCCGTCCCGCGTGCGGCTTGGCTTTGGGACTGTCCTCCTGCAGCGCCGTCGCAGCTACGCCGCGTTCGAGGACCGGACGGCGGCCGAGGTGATGCCGCGCTACACCGGGCGCGAGGCCTTCGACAAGATCTTCCGACCGCTCCTCGAGGCCAAGTTCGACCGCCATTGGGAAGGCGTGTCCATGGCCTGGATGTGGGCCCGCCTGATGTCACGCGCACGCACCCGCACGCCCGACAAGCGCCGCGAGCGCCTGGGCTACTTTCGCGGCGGTTTCCGAGTCGTGGTGGACGCGCTGGCGGACACAATCACCAGCCGCGGCGTGGCGCTGCACCTGCGCTCGCCCGTGCAGGAAGTCACCATTGGATCGCCCGGTTCCCCGGCGCTGCGGGTCGGCGGCCAGGCGGTGGAAGCGGACGCCGTGGTGGCGACCGTGGGACTGCCCATCATCCGGCGCATCCTGCCCGAGGAGCGCCGCGACTTCACCAACTCCCTGGCGGCCACGAACTACGTGGGCGCCTGCGTCGTGCTGATGGAGATCGAACGCCAGCTTTCGGAGTACTACTGGACCAACATCGGCGACCGCAGCCTCCCCTTCGCCGGGCTGATCGAGCACACCAACATGGTCGAGCGCGAGCGCTACGGCGGGCAGCGGCTGCTCTACGTCAGCAACTACCTGCCGCCCGAGCATGAGTTCTTCCACATCGACGACGACGACCTCATCGACCGGTTCGTCGAGCCGATCCAGCGGGTCTTCCCGCGCTTTGCGCGTGAGCAGATCGGGCGCTCATGGGTCTCGCGCGATCCCGTGGCGCAGCCGGTGATCGCCGCCGGCTACCAGCGCCGCAAGCCGGCCTATCGCTCGCCCATCCCCGGCTTCTACATCTGCAATACGTCGCAGATTTACCCCGAAGACCGCGGCACCAACTACAACGTGCGCATCGCCCGCGAGTGCGTCGAGGTGCTCGACGGCGACGCGGCTGAATTGACGCGCGCCGAAGCATAATCCGCGCGAGCGATCGTGTCGGTGTTCGGGTAGGGGCGGGTTTCAAACCCGCCCATCCGTGGCTCAGCCGTCCTCCAACAGCCGCAGGCGTCCCTCGCCACCCAACTCCGGCACCGCCGACGAAGCGTCCAGCACGGCGCAATAGGGAACGTCGTCCGACAGCCCCACATCGACCAGCGCCTGCGCGCTTTGCGACTCCGCCAGCGCCGCCGCCGGGTCCGGCTGCGCCTGCGCCACCCGCAGCGCCACGATCGCCGTCTCATCGAGCTCGACCTCGGGCTGAAATTCCAGGATGCGCGAAACGATAGCCCCCGCCGCGTAGACGTCGTCCAGCGCTAGCGTCCCCTCCTTGCCGGCGCACGCCACGGTGATTGATCCGCCCGCTCCCGCGGCCCCCACGAGGCAGCGCGCGACGGCGCTGCAATTGCGCAGCGCGCCCACGAACGTCCGCCGCGCCGCCGACCAGCGGCGCAGCGCATTGGTGCCGTTGGTGGTGACGAATACCACTCGCCGGCCCGCATATTCGCCGGCGGCCGCTTCCCGCGGCGAGTTGCCGAAGTGGTAGCCCTCGGGCCGCAGCCCACCCTCCTCACCGCCCAGCAGCACGCCGGATCCAAGGCGCGGTGCGGCCGCGCGGGCCGCCGCATGATCGGCCGCCAGCCAAACCTCGGGATCGCCGGCCCCGGCCAGCTCGACGAGCGTGGTGGAGGCCCGAATCACGTCGACCACCGCGCACACGCCCGCCGGATCGGGCTCGATGAGTTCGGGCGCCAGGGCCACGCGCAGCTGCGGCACGGCAGGACCGGGGCGAGTCATTTGCAGGTGCGCATGGTGGGCGGTCTGGTTGGGCGCATGTCTCCCGAAAGTAGCCGATGGAGGCTCCCGCCCGACGGGGGCGCACCGCGCGGCGACAAATCGGCCCGAGCGGTCGCCGGCGGCGAATCACGGCACTGATAGCGCCAGCATGGTGGCTTATGTAGTATTCGCTACGAAGCGTCATGTGCGCTCTGCTTGGCTGCGAGCCGGCATGCTCCCTCGTGGCCGCTGCGCCGTTGACATCTCAGCTAGACCTGGAGGCAGGCGCCAATGTTGAATCTCGCTGCCCGATTCCTCGTTCCCTCCGGTTGGCGGACGCGGATGCGCCCGCGCATGTTGCAGGGCGGTCTGTCGCTGCTGGTCATCGGCTGTTTGGCGGTCGCCGCATTCGCCTGCGGCGAATCCGAGTCGGAGGCTGCGCCGGCCCAGGAGGCCGCACCCGCCCAAGCGGCCGCAGCGACTGCCGCCCCTGAACCAACTGCCGCACCGACCCCAACCCCTGCCCCGACGCCAACTCCCGCCCCTACGCCGACGCCCACGCCGACGCCGCTCACAGAGGCCGACGTCCTCCAGCGCGCGGGAGGCGTCATGAGTGCCGCCACGACGTTCGATTTCTCGCTGACGCATGAAGTGGGCACCAGTGAGTTCCTGCCCGGCCTGGCGGTCGAGGAGGTGAAGGGCCAGCTGGAGATTCCCGACAAGCTGAGCGTCGAGTTCTCCGGCCTGTTCGGCGACATTCCCATCCAGGTCGAGCTCATCAAGATCGGTGACCTGCACTACATCACCAATCCGCTCACCGGAGTGTGGGAAGAGGTCCCGGCGGCGAACTCTCCCGTCGCCTTCTTCAGGCCCGAGGAAGGGATCGCTGAGATCATGTCGTCGATCGCGGCCACCTTCGACGGCCCCGAGGGCGATGTCTACAGTCTCTCGGGGACGCTTCCCGCCAGTGCCTTCGCGGCGCTGATCGGCGACACCCTGGAGGACTCCGTCGTTGACGTGAACATCGAGATTGACGCCGACAGCTTCCACCTGACCAAGATCCGCTTCGCCGGACAGGTCAGCCCCCTCGACGACCCGAGCGTCGTGCGGATTGTCGAGCTGTCGCGGTTCGGCGAGTCCGTCTCGATCGAGGCCCCCGACACCGGTTCCTAAGGAGCCCGTGGTCCACGGAGCACGGCCCCAGGGGAAGGCCATGAGCGCGCGCCCAGCCGGCGTTGGGCGGCTTAGGCAGCCGGCAGGGCCATAGCGTGTTCCGAGTCTCTCCCTACATTGCCCTCATCCCGGTCTGTCTAGGGGTCTTCGTCGCCGCCGACGACCAGACGGTGATGGTGACGGTGCTGCCGGACATCATGTTCGATTTCCGCATCCCGCCAATCGAGCTCGACTACGCGTCGTGGACCATCACCGCCTACCTGTTGGGCTACGTGGCCGCCATGCCGCTGATCGGCAGCATGTCGGACGCCTTTGGCCACCGCCGAATGTTCGCCATCGCCACGGTGTTTTTCATGATCTGCTCGGTTGTGGCCGCCCTTTCGCCCAGCCTGCCGTTCCTCATCGGCATCAGGGTCTTCCAGGCCATTGGCGCTGGCGCGATGCTGCCGATCGCGATCGCGGTCGTGGGCGATCTGTTTCCACGGGGTGGTCGGGGACTCGCGCTGGGCATCGTGGGCGGCTCGGCGGAAGCGGGCGGCGTCATCGGTCCGCTCTGGGGCGGCCTGGTCGCGCGCTTCCTCGACTGGCCCTGGGTGTTCTGGATGAACGTGCCGCTCGGCGCGCTCGTCCTGATCGCCCTCTTCCTGCTGCTGGGCCCGAGCCCGCGGTTCAAGTCATCGCTGGACTATCTGGGCGGGTTCTTCATCGCCGTGGCCCTGGCCTCCCTCACGCTCGGGCTCTCGCGCATCGACCGGCTGGACCTGGGAATGCTTGGGCTATTGGCGCTCACCGCCGTGGCCCTGGCCGCCTTCATCTACCGCCAGCGGACGGCGGCGGTGACCCTGCTGCCCAACTCGATGTTCCGCAGCCGCACGGTCGTGATGGCGAACGTCGCCCACTTGATGGTCGGCGTGTCGCTGATCATCGGCATGGTCACCATTCCCATCATGACCACCTATCTGATCGGCCACTCGCCGCTCGAAGGCGGGCTCCGGCTCATGCGCATGACGATAGCGATGCCGTTCGGGGCCGTGCTCGGCGGGCTCGCCTGCCAGCGCATTGACTACCGGATCCCGAGCGTGATCGGCCTGATCCTCGTGGCCATCGGCTACGCCTTCATGACCACCTGGGACCTGAGCGTGGCCGACCCCCAGCTCACGATCCACCTCGCGCTTGCCGGACTGGGTTTCGGCCTGCTCATCGCGCCAATCGCCCTGGGCGCCACCGAGCCCGTGGGCCAGGGCGACCGCGGCGCCGCGGCGGGCGCCGTCACAGCGATGCGGCTGGTGGGCATGACGCTCGGCCTGGCGGCGATCACGGCCTGGGGGTCCCAGCGGTTCTCGCTGCTGGTGGCGGGCATCCCCATGCCCGTGCCCCAGGAAGGCGAGGCGATCGAAGTCTCCCGGCAACGGGTCGCCGAGTTCCAAGAGACCCTCACCAACATCGGCATGGACGTGTTTGTCACGTTCTTCGCGGTCGCCGCCGTCGTCGCCGCCCTCGGCATCCTCCCCGCCATCCTCATGACCTGGAACCGCGCCCGCAGTCAAGAGCTCGACCAGATCAAGCCGGGCGACGTGGAGCCGGAGGTTCCGCGCCACCCCCAGACTGCGTGACTGACGACGCGCGGCACTCCGTCGAGTTGCTGCGAATCGCGATGCGACCTTTGGGCAAGGGCGGGACCGTGACCTACAACTCGAATCGCGCCCTGGACCTGCTGCGGCTCGGCACGCAGCAGGCACACGCGCGATTTCGCTCGGGCCAAGAGGAGGCCATCCGGCACGTCGTTGACGGTCGCGGGCCACTGCTGCTGGTGCAGAAGACAGGCTGGGGGAAGAGCAACGTCTACTTCATCGCTACAAAACTGTTGCGCGAGGCGGGACTTGGACCATCGCTCTTGATCTCACCGTTGCTGGCGCTGATGCGCAACCAGATCGCGGCGGCGGAGCGAATGGGTGTCCGTGCCGAAAGGAAGAGTTCCGACAACCGCAGGGATTGGCCCCGGATCAAGGAGGCGCTCCACCGCGATGAAGTCGACATCCTGCTCATTGCACCCGAGCAGTTGGAGATTCGCGAATTCAGGGACGAATTCCTTGCCCCAATCGAAGACCGGATCGCTCTGCTGGTGATCGACGAAGCGCACTGCATCTCGGACTGGGGGCACGATTTTCGACCGGACTACCGGCGCATCGAACGAACCGTTCGTGATCTCCCGCCAAACCTGCGGCTTCTGGCGACGACGGCCACGGCAAACGATCGGGTACTGCAGGACCTCAGGGGCGTGTGGGGGCCCTCGCTAACGGTGCGGCGGGGCGATCTCAACCGGCCCTCGCTGCTGCTCCAGACCATGTGTCTGCCCAATCAGGCCGAGCGCTTGGCTTGGCTGGCGGAACGGCTCGGCGAGCTGCGCGGCAGCGGGATCATCTACACGCTCACGGTGCGGGACGCAGAGCAGGTGGCCGCTTGGCTGCGATCGCGCGGATTCCGCGTGGAGGCATACACAGGTAAGACTGAGGATCGACGGGAGGAACTGGAGCAGGCGCTGCTGGACAACCGGGTTAGGGCGCTGGCGGCGACCACGGCGCTGGGAATGGGCTTCGACAAGCCCGACCTAGCGTTCGTGTTTCATTACCAAACGCCGGGGTCGGTGATTCACTACTACCAGCAGGTGGGCCGTGCCGGGCGAGAGCTTGACGCGGCCCACGGAGTGCTGCTGAGCGGTGAAGAAGACACTGACATCACTGGCTACTTCATACGGACAGCGTTCCCGACGCGAGGTGAAATCGCGGAGGTGCTCGGGGCCCTTGACGAGGCACCCGACGGCCTCTCGGTCCCGGAGCTTACGCACCGCGTCAACATTCGCCCGAGTCGCATCGAGAATACGCTCGAGCTGCTATCGCTTGAATCACCCGCTCCAATCGCTCTCGACGGCAGGCGCTGGCAGCTTGTGGCCGCAGAGTTGACCAACGAGTTTTGGGAGCGAGTCGAGCGGCTGACGGCGCTGCGGTATCAGGAGCAGGCGCAGATGCAGGAATACGTCGATCTGCCGGGTGGACATATGGAGTTCCTGATTGCTGCGCTCGACGGCGACCCTGGAGCCGTAGTGCAACCCCGGCTCGATCCACTACCTACAACTTCTGACACCGGCTTGGTACGTGAAGCCGTTGAGTTCCTGCGCCGCACATGCCTCCGGATCGAGCCGCGCAAGCGCTGGCCAGCCGGCGGCCAGACTCACCTTCAAAAGAACCTGCAAATCCCGGAGGACTTGCAAGCGTCCCCTGGGAGAGCTCTATGTCTCTGGGGCGATGCCGGCTGGGGAGACTTGGTGCGACAAGGGAAATACCGCGATGACTACTTCGCGGATGAGCTGGTGGATGCCTGCGCGAAATTGGTGCGCGAGTGGACGCCGGCGCCGCCGCCGATGTGGGTCACCGCCGTTCCTTCGCGGCGGCGTCCTACGCTTGTGCCGGACTTCGCCGAACGCTTGGCCAGGGCATTGGGTCTTCCGTTTCAGGCCGTGCTTGGGCGCACGAAAGATCACCAGGAACAGAAGGAGATGGAGAACAGCGCCTATCAAGCTCGCAACGTGTGGAAGTCGTTGGTCGTGAGTGGCGCGCTACCGGCTGGCCCGGTGCTTCTCGTGGACGACATCGTCGACTCCCGCTGGACGATGACCGTGGCGGCATTCAAGCTTCGATCCGACGGAAGCGACGAGGTTTTTCCGATGGCGCTCTCTCTGGCGGGTGGCGGGGCGTGATTACCGAGCTCTCGGCCAACACGCAGGCCATCCTCATGCTGACGGCCCCGTTGATCGTCGGCCGGCGCACGCCAGGGGCCGAAGTGTTGCAGCCGCGGGAGTACAACAAGCTCGCCCAACTCCTTCACGAGAACAGCCGGGAGCCAGCCGATCTGCTGAGCCCCGAGGCTTCCCAGTTGCTGAACGATGACTGGCTAAGCGCCGAAATTGACTCGGAACGGGTCGGCCGGCTCCTCGCCAGGGGCTTCTTGCTCAGCCAAGCCGTCGAACAGTGGCGGCAACGGGCCATCTGGGTGGTGAGCCGCGCTGACGAGCAGTACCCCCGACGGTTGAAGGCGCGTTTGGGAGGCCATGCGCCCGCCATCCTTTACGGCTGTGGCGACCCAAACATCCTGGACACCGGTGGCCTTGCCGTCGTCGGCTCACGACATGTGGACGACAAACTCCGGGACTACGCGGCGGGGATCGGCGAGCTCACGGCCAACGCCGAATGGACGCTGGTATCCGGCGGCGCGCGGGGAATCGATCAGGCATCCATGCGGGGTGCGCTCGAAGCCGGAGGTCGGGTCGTGGGCGTGCTGAGCAACGACCTTCAGCGGGCGGCGCTGCGCCGCGAGCACCGTGAGGTGCTGATGGACGGGCGGCTGGCGCTGGTCTCGCCCTACGATCCCGCGGCGGGCTTCAACGTCGGCAATGCGATGCAGCGCAACAAGCTGATCTACGCCCTAGCCGATGCGGGGCTCGTCGCGAGCTCGGATTACAAGAAGGGCGGAACCTGGGCCGGCGCGGTTGAGCAACTCGATGAGTTGAAGCTCGTGCCGGTCTATGTGCGATCAGACTCGGTAAAGGGGCTTCAGGCGCTCATGGACAAGGGCGCCTACCCATGGCCGGATCCTCAAACGCCGGAAGAGTTCTGGGACAAGATCGCGGACAGTCTCGATCAGTCTGTACCCGCGGCCGGTCAGCCCGAGCTCCCCATTGAGGCCAGCGATGAGCCAGCGGTAATAGCGACCCCACTAGGAGCGCCGGACGAGATGCTCTTTGCCGTGGTTGCCGAGTTAGTGATCGAAATGACCACACCCGCCCCTAAGTCGTTGGACGAGATTACGAGCGCCCTTGGAGTCTCAAGACCCCAGGCCACGGCGTGGCTGAAGCGTCTGGTCGGCGAGGGCAAGCTGGAAAAACAACCGCGCCCCGCCCGCTACCAGCCGGTGACGCAGGCGACTCTGCTGCTCGATCAGCCTAAGGACTCCTAAGCGTTCCGGTCTAAGTCGACAACCCGTGGGGACTGCCGTAGTTGCCTGTGCCGTACGCTGCGGACTAGACGAACCGATGGAGTAAGCGAGGGGCATGGCGGCTGGACGGCGGTTGGGACTGCTGGCGGTGGCGGTGCTGGCCGCTGCGGTGGGCGGCGTGGCGCTGGCGGGGCGCGGGCAGCAGTCGTCGCTGGTCAACTGGGCGCTCACGCGGCGCCTGGCGCTACGCCTGGCGGACGCCCAGGGCGAGCCGGCGTCGGCGCCCGAACTCACCGCCGCGTACACCGACCTCGTCGCCCGCAGCTATGCCGCGGTCGGCGACTACACCGGGGCGCCGATGCCGCCGGCCATGGACTCGGTGCAGGTGCTTCGGCGCGGGGATTGGATCGGCGCCAATCTCTCCAACTTCCGGCGCATCCTGCGACCGGTCATCGAGGCCTACGACCAGGCCCAGGCCGGTGGCGGCGTGGGGTCGCGCGTGCTCGGCGTGACCACGCAGGCCGGCGTCTCCGCGCAACTGGGCGTGCTGCTGGGGTTCCTGGGTCGTCGGGTCCTGGGCCAATACGACATCCCCCTGCTCGACCCGGAGCCCGGCCCCGCCGCGATCTACTTCGTCGATACCAACCTCCGCGCCGTGGCGGCCCGCGCGGGCGTTCCCGTCGACGCCTTGCGGCTATGGGTGACGCTGCACGAGGTCACGCACGCCTTTCAGTTTCATGCCGGGAATCCGCCGTGGCTTCATGGATACATGTCCGGCCTGCTGCAGGACTACCTGGAAGAAGCCGTGGCGACGCTGGGGCAGCACGGGGAGCTGCGCGCCCGGCTGAGCGCGGCGGTGCAGGAATTCCAGCGCGGCGGGCTGCGCCAATCCGGCTGGCTGCGCCTGGCCCTGTCGCCGCGGCAGGTGCGCACCATCGAGCAGATTCAGGCGCTGATGACCGTCGTGGAGGGCTACAGCAATCACGTGATGCACGCCACCGGCGCGCGCCTGATTCCCGGCTACGCCCACCTCGCCAAGCGCATGCGGGCTCGCGAGCGCTCGCAGTCCACCTGGGTGCGGCTGCTCACGCGGGCGCTCGGGCTCGACATGAAGCTCGAGCAGTACCGCATCGGCGAGGCGTTCGTGGACGAGGTGGTCAGGCGCCGTGGCGTGGCCTTCGCCAATCGCCTGTGGGAAGGCCCGGAGCACCTGCCGACGCTGGCCGAGACGCAGGACCCGGCGGCCTGGATGGCCCGCGTGGAGGCGGCAAGCCCGGCGGACGCCTCCGCGTAACTGGTGGGCAGCACCCCCGGACACCTTTGGCGCACGGCCTCTCGGCCTGTAGACTTCCCGCACCCGGTCAATCAATCACCCCGGGTCGGCCCATCTGGCAAAATCTAGCTAACAGCAGGGGCCGAGGCGCGCCTGGAGGCTTGTGCAATGGCAGTCACGCATTCGACCGACACGCCTGGGCGCGTCATACCGATCAGCGACGAAGAGTTCGAGGACTTCGACACCGAGGCGACGGCTTTCCTGCGCGGTGAGCGCGATTCGGACCTGTACACCGGCTTTCGGCTGAAGCAGGGCGTCTACGGCCAGCGGCAGGCCGATGTCCACATGATCCGCGTCAAGCTGCCGTTTGGCGGCGTCTCCGCCGATCAGCTCGACGCCTTCGCCGAAGTGGCCGAGCGGTTCGCCCCGCTCAAGAAGGGCCACATCACCACGCGCGAGAACGTGCAGTATCACCACGTGCCCCTGCCGCTGGCGGCCATGGCGATCCGCGTGCTGGGCGACGCTGGGCTGTCGTCCCGCGAGGCCTGCGGCAACACCGTGCGCAACGTGACGGGCGACCCGTGGGGCGGCATTTGCAACGACGAGGTCTACGACGCTACGCCCTACGCCGGCGCCTTCGTGCGCTACTTCGTGCGGCACCCGCTCACGCAGCTCCTGCCGCGCAAGTTCAAGGTGGCGTTCACCGGCTCCGAGACCGACCGAGTCGTCACCGACATCCACGACCTGGGCTTCATCTCGCAGGTTCGGCACGAAGACGGCAAAGAGGTCCGCGGCTTTCGGATGGTCACCGGCGGCGGGCTTTCCATCATGGCCAAGCGCGCGTTCGTGCTCTACGACTTCGTGCCGCTGACGGAATACCTGCGCGTTTCCGAGGCCGTGCTGCGCATCTTCGAGCGTTCCGACGACCTGCGCCGCAACCGCGCCAAGGCCCGCATCAAGTTCCTGGTGCATCGCGTGGGCATCGAGGCATTCCGCGAAATGGTCGAGGAGGAGTTGAAGGGCGACTGGGCCAAGCGCGACTACCCGCTCGACGACTTGGTGTATCTGGACGACGAGGCCGCCGAGGCGCCGGCGCTGAATGGCCATGTGCCGACGGTTGCCGAGGCCGACCGGGAGATGTTCGAGCGCTTCATGCGCTCCAACGTGCAGGCGCAGATCCAGGACGGATACGCCTCAGTCGAGGTCAAGGTCACCCGCGGCGACCTCTCGCCGGAGCAGTTCCGCGGCCTGGCCACCATCCTGCGCACCCATGGGTCCGGGCGCGCCCGCACGACTCCATGGCAGAACATCGTGCTGCGCTGGATCCCGCAAAACCGCGTCTACGACGTGTGGCGCGAGCTCTATGCGCTGGACCTGGGCAACCCCGGTGCGCTCGAGATCACCGACGTCGTGAGCTGCCCCGGCACCGACAGCTGCAAGCTGGGCATCACCTCGTCCATGGGCCTCAATCGCGCCGTGCAAGGCAAGATCGAGGAGATGGACATCCAGGACCCGCTCACGCGCCAGATCCTGGTCAACATGAGCGGCTGCCCCAACTCCTGCGGCATGCACCACGTGGGCAACATTGGCTTCCACGGCGCGGCCATCAAGAGCGGCGACCGGCAGGTGCCGGCCTATCACGTCTTCATCGGCGGCAACCGGCGTGCCGGCGAGCCAATGAAGCTCGGCACGCTGCTGCGCACGCGGCTTCCGGCCAAGCGCGTGCCGCAGGCCGTCGAGCGTCTGATCCTGGACTACGAAGACAACCGCGAGGAGGACGACGAGGCGTTCAACGACTACGTCGACCGCCTGGGCAAGGTCTACTTCAACGAGCTGCTGAAGGACCTGTCGCTGCCGCCCGAATTCTCCGACGAGAACCGCGAGCACTTCGTGGACTGGGACCGCGACCGCCTCTACGTCCTGGAGCGCGGCGAAGGCGAGTGCGCGGTCTAGGACAGACCGCCCTCGGTGATTCCGAGCGCACGCGAGGAATCTAAGGGCTGGCGACGGGGCACAACGCCTGTCAACTCCTCACGCCCCCACCCCGTCCGTCATTCCGGCGGAAGCCGGAATCCAGTCGGACTTGTGGGCGTGTCGGACGGACCTGGACTCCTGCGAAATCCGGGGTGACGGGGAACTTCGAAACGCTCAGAGCCTGCCCCGCAACTGATACGGGGTGATCGGGCAGGCAATAGGACCCATTCTTGATAAACCCGATCAACTTTGTAGACTTACGTCTCCCGTGGATTCGAACTGGTGAATGATGGCGCTGGCCACCCAGGCCGTGGCGGAGGTCGATCGGCCGATTCCCGAACCGGCCGTCGATTCGGCTGAGATCGAGGCCGCGGCGCGGCGCCTCGAGTCGGCGGCGCCCGAGGACATCCTCCGCTGGACCGTCGAGCGCTTCGGACCCGACGTGGCGGTCTCGTGCTCGTTCGGAGGTCCCAGCGGCATCGTGCTGGTGGACATGCTGGCCCGGCTGGCGCTGCTCGACCAGGTCGAGGTCTACGTCGTCGACACCGGGCTGCTCTTCGCCGAAACCCACGCGCTGCGCGCCGAGGTCGAGCGTCGGTACGGCTTCACCGCCACGGTCTTCGCGCCGGCGCTGAATCTCGAGCAGCAAGCCACGGCCTACGGCGACGCCCTCTGGACGCGAGACCCGAACGCCTGCTGCGCCATGCGCCGCGTGGCGCCCAATCGTGAAGCGCTCGGCAGGCGGGGCGCCTGGATCGCCGGGCTCCGGCGCGATCAGTCGCCCACCCGTGCGAACACGCCGGTGGTGGCCTGGAACGACCGCCACGACCTCGTAAAGGTCGCGCCGCTGGCGACCTGGACCGAAACCATGATCTGGGACTACGTGCGCCGATATGACATACCCGTCAACGCCCTGCACGCCCAGGGTTACCCCAGTCTCGGCTGCACCCCCTGCACCACCCCGGCCCGTGACGGCGAAGACCCGCGGGCCGGTCGCTGGCGCGGCTCCGACAAGACCGAGTGCGGGCTGCACTGGCAGATCTGACCGACCCGCGACATTTCGTCGGCATGAAAGGACCCACCACCGCATGAATCCTGACGGCGTCACCATTTGGTTCACCGGCCTCTCGGGCGCCGGTAAAACGACCCTCGCCAACCTCCTGGCGCCGGAGTTGGAAGCCCGCGGGCATAACGTCGAGAAGCTCGACGGCGACGTGATCCGCACCCACCTCAGCAAGGGGCTGGGATTCTCCAAGGAGGATCGCGACACCAACATCCGGCGCATCGGCTGGGTATCGGCCATGGGTACCCGCCTGGGCGGCACCATGATCGTCTCGGCCATCTCGCCGTACCGCGACGTGCGCCGCGAGGTGCGCGCCATGACCCCAGCGTTCTTCGAGGTCTACGTCGAATGCCCGCTCGATGAGCTGGTGCGCCGCGATCCCAAGGGCCTCTACAAGAAGGCCCTGGCCGGCGAGATCGCCAACTTCACCGGCGTCTCGGACCCCTACGAGGAGCCGGAGCAGCCCGAGGTGGTGGTGAACACTGGTAGCGAAACCCCGGAAGCCTCATTGGCGAAGATCCTGGTCGCACTGGAGCGACATGGATATCTCGCCGGAAGCAATGGGCAGGTCGCGCCGGCTGGCGCCTCCACCGCGGGAGCGGCTCGATGACCGCCATTGCCGCGCCTACAGCCCTACGCCTGGGCGAGCGCCAGCTCGGTGACGTCGAGATGCTGCGGGTCGGCGGCTATGCCCCGCTGACCGGCTTCATGACGCGGGCCGACTACTCGCGCGTGGTCGATGAGATGCACCTTGCCGACGGCGCCCCGTGGTCCATGCCGATCACGCTGGCAGTCGACGACGAGACGGCCGAGACCGTTGCCGAAGGCGACACGGTGGCGCTGCTCGATCAGGCCGACCGCCTGGTGGGGCATCTCGAGGTGCGTGAGAAGTTCGGCTACGACAAACGCCGCGAGGCCCAAGAGGTCTATCGCACCACCGACGAGGCCCACCCGGGCGTCGCGGCGCTGTACGCGCAGGGCGACACGCTGTTGGGCGGTCCGGTGCGACACGCCGCCGAGGGGCCCACGGGTCCGTTTCCCGACTACCGGCTGACCCCGGCCGAATTGAAGACCGAGTTCGCGGCGCGCGGCTGGCGCACCGTTGTCGGGTTTCAGACGCGCAATCCGGTCCACCGCGCGCACGAATACATCCAGAAGGCGGCGCTGGAGACCGTGGACGGGCTGCTGCTCCACCCGCTGGTCGGCGAAACCAAGGGCGACGACGTGCCCGCCGACGTGCGCATGCGCTGCTATCACGTGCTGCTGGAGAATTACTATCCTCGCGATCGCACCATCCTGGCCGTGTTGCCGGCGGCGATGCGTTATGCCGGCCCGCGCGAGGCGATATTCCACGCGATCTTGCGCCGCAACTACGGCTGCACCCACTTCATCGTGGGGCGCGACCACGCGGGCGTCGGCAACTACTACGGCAGCTACGATGCACAGCACATCTTCGCGGAGTTCGGCCCGCACGAGCTTGGCATCACGCCGCTGTTCTTCGAGCATGCATTCTGGTGCCGCGCGTGCAACGGCATGGCCACCACCAAGACATGTCCTCACGAGCCGTCCACGCGCACGTTCCTCAGCGGCACCGCCGTGCGGGACATGCTGCGGGCGAATCAAGCGCTCCCGGTCGAGTTCACCCGCCCCGAGGTGGCGCATGAGTTGGTGGCGGCCTACCAGCGCGACTAGCGAAGCGCGATGAGCCGCGCGGTGCCCGCGGTGCTGCGCGTGGCCACGCGTGGGACGCCCTTGGCGCGCGCGCAAACCGACCTGGTCATCGCTGCGCTGCGGCGCGTCCATCCGCAATTGCAGTGCCAGACGGTGGTCGTGCGCACGACCGGCGACGCCGACACCGCAAGGCCGATCACAGCCCTCGGCGAGCGCGGCGTATTCACCAAGGCGCTGCAGGACGCCCTGCTCGAAGGCCGGGCGGACATCGCGGTGCACAGCTACAAGGACCTGCCCACCGGGCCGGTGCCCGGACTCACGATCGCCGCCGTACCGACGCGCGGCGATCCGCGTGAGGCGCTCGTGGCCGGTCGCGCGCGTTCGCTGACCGACCTCGAGCCCGGCGCGACCCTTGGCACGGGCAGCCCCCGGCGCGCCGCTCAGGCGCTGCGCCGGCGCCCCGACTTGAACATCGTGCCGCTGCGCGGCAGCGTGGGAACGCGCGTGGCCGCTCAGCGGGAGGGACGCATTCACGGAACGATCATGGCCGTCGCCGGGTTGCAGCGCGCCGGTCTGGACGCGGCGATCTCCGACGTGCTCGAACCGCCGGACTTTCTGCCGGCGCCCGCGCAAGCGGCGCTGGCCGTCGAGGCGCGTGCCGACAACCCAAGCGTGCTGGCGCTCCTCGTGAAGATCGACGACCCGGCGGCGCGCGCCGCCACCACCGCCGAGCGCGCGTTCCTGCACGACCTTGAGGGCGGCTGCTCGTTGCCCGCGGCGGCCCTTGCCACCGTCAGCGGGGGCGAACTGGTCCTGGATACCGCCGTCTACGTCGAGGACGGCGGTGTGGTGCGCACTCACCGGCGAGGTTCTCCTGCCGCGGCGGCGGCGCTGGGGCGCGAGGCGGCAGCCGAGACCGTGGCCCGAGGCGTGACGTGACCGCGCAGCCCGGCACCGTGCACCTCGTGGGCGCGGGTCCCGGCGATCCGGGACTCATCACCGTGCGCGGCCAACGGATTCTCGAAAGCGCCGACGTGGTGGTGTACGACCGCCTGGTTTCTCCGGAACTGATTGAGGCCGCCAGGCCCGACGCGATGCGCGTGTCCGCCGGCAAGGCTCCCGGAGGCCGGGGGCCAACCCAAGCCCAGATCAACGCGCAGATCGTCGAGCATGCGCGGGCCGGGCGGTCCGTCTGCCGGCTCAAGGGCGGCGATCCGTTTGTGTTCGGACGCGGCGCGGAGGAGATTGCCGAGGTGGCGGCTGCCGGGATCCCCTGGGATGTCGTGCCGGGCGTGACCTCGGCCGTCGCGGCGCCCGCCGCCGCCGGCATTCCGTTGACCCATCGCGATTGGGCCTCCACCGCGACGCTGGTCACGGGTCACGAAGGCGAGTCCAAGGACGCCTCACCGGTCGACTGGGCCGCGGTCGCCGGCGCGGGCGGCACCATCGTCATCCTCATGGGCGTCGCCACCCTGGCCGGGACCTGCGGGCAGCTCATCGACGGCGGACGCCCCTCGTCGGAGCCCGTCGCCGTCATCGAGCGGGCCACCTGGCCGGATGAGCGAATCACCTTCGGCACGTTGGCCGACATCGCCGAGACCGCCGAGCAGCGCGCCGTGCGCCATCCGGCGGTCGTCGTCGTGGGACCGGTGGTGCGGGCGTTGCGGGGCGGCTCGAAATGAGCCGGCAGCCACGCGTCGTGGTGACGCGGCCGCAGGATGCCGCCGACGACTTGGCAGCTCGACTCGAGGAGTTGGGATGCGAAGTCGTGCACGTCCCCGCGATCGAAATCGGTCCGCCGCGCAGCTACCAGGCGCTCGATCGTCTGGTCGCCGACCCCGCGCAGGCCGACTGGCTGCTCTTCACCAGCCGCAACGCCGTGCGCTATTTCGTGCAGCGCAGCCGGCGGCTGCGGCGACCCCGGGCCGTGCCGGAAGGCGTAAAGGTCGGAGTTGTGGGACCGGCGACGCGGGCTGCGTGCGATCGGGCCGGCATCGACGTGGACCTGGAATCCACGGGACGGACCGGCCACGATCTGGCCCAGGAGGTCATGGCGAGCGCCGATCCGGGCGCCGCCATCGTGGTCGTGCAAGCCGAGGACGGGCGGCCCGATGCGACCGAGCTGCTCACGATGGCGGGGTTCCAGGCGCGGTCGGTGGCGGCCTACCGCACCCGCAACGCCAGGGTGCCGCCGGCGGTGGCGCAGACCATCAAGCATGGCGAGGTCGATGCGCTGGCCTTCGCCAGCCCGTCCAGCGTCGTCAGCTTCGCCATCGCGCTCGGCGGCCTCAGCAAGGCGCCGGCGTCGGTGCGGATAGCCGTGATCGGTCAGACAACAGCGGACGCCTGCCGCCGCGCCGGACGCGCGCCCGACGCCGTGGCGCGCGAGTCCTCCGCGGCGGCGCTCGCGGATGCCGTCGCCGAAGTCGTGCAGACGGCGGGGGCCGCCTGATGGCTGCGCATGAATCTCGACCCGAAGACTGGGTTCCGCCGGTCGTGCGCCCGCGTCGCCTGCGCGCCACCGCGTCCCTGCGCCGAATGGTGCGCGAGACGCGGCTCTCCGTCGATCAGTTCGTCTATCCGATTTTCGTGGCTCCCGGCAGCGGCGTCGTCGAACCCATCGACGCCATGCCGGGGCAGTTCATCCGCTCGGTCGATGGCGTCGTGGACGAGGCGCAGCGCGTGGCCGACCTGGGAATCCCCGCCGTCCTGCTGTTTGGCCGCGCTTCCACCAAGGACGCGCACGGCAGCGAGGCCTCGTCGTCGGACGGCGCCGTCCAGCGCGCCGTGACCGCCATCAAGGCCGCGGCGCCGGAGCTGGCGGTGATCACCGACGTGTGCCTTTGCGCCTACACCGACCACGGGCACTGCGGCATCGTCGTCGAGGAGCAGATCGATAACGATCGGTCCGTGGCGCGAATCGTGGACACCGCGTTGTCGCACGCGGAGGCGGGCGCGGACCTGGTGGCGCCTTCCGACATGATGGACGGCCGCGTGGCGGCCATTCGCACCGCCTTGGACGCCGCCGGACACGCCGACGTGGGAATCCTGGCCTACGCGGCCAAGGCCGCCAGCGCCTTCTACGGACCGTTTCGCGAGGCTGCCGACTCCGCGCCGTCGTTCGGTGACCGTCGCACCTATCAGATGGACCCCGCGAACGCCCGTGAGGCCCTGCGCGAGGTCGATCTGGACGTGGCCGAAGGCGCTGACATCGTCATGGTGAAGCCGGCGCTGGTGAACCTCGACATCGTGGCGCGCGTGCGCGACCGGGTCACGGTGCCGGTCGCCGCCTACTTCGTGAGCGGTGAATACGCCGCCATCAAGGCCGCCGCCGCCCAGGGCTGGCTCGACGAGCGCGCCGCGGCGCTCGAAGCCCTCACCGCCATCGTCCGGGCCGGTGCGCAGATCGTCGTGACCTACTTCGCGCCGGATGCGGCCCAATGGCTCCGCGGCGAGGAGATGCGCGACTGACCGCAAGCGCCTGGCGGGGCATCGCCATGTCGGTGGCCGCGGCTTCGCTCTTCATGTGGAGCGGCGCCGTCACCCGGCTCACGGTACCCGCGTCGCCGGCCGTGGTGACCTTTGGCCGGCTCGCGGTAGCCGTGGTGGTGGTGCTCCTCCTGGCGGTGGCCCTGCGCCGCCCGCTCCGACCGGCGTTCAGCCTGCGCCACGCCGTGCTGGGCGTGACGCTCTTCCTGCACTTCTATCTGTTCACCGTGGCGGCACAGACCTCCACGGTCGCCCACGCGCTGTCCATCACCTATACGGCGCCGATATTCGTCGCCGCCGGCTCGGCGTTGCTGCTGCGCGAACCGCCCTCACGCATCCAGTTGTCCGGCGTGATCGCCGCCATTGTGGGGATCGGGATCCTCGCCGGCTTCGACCCGGGCGAGGCCGGCGTCTCGCTGCTCGGCGATCTGGCGGCGCTGGGATCGGCCGTCACGTTGGCGGCCTACGTCCTGGCGGGACGCTGGCTGCGCCGTGCGAATCCGTTGGAAACCTACGTGACCGGCGTCTACGGCTGGGCGGCGCTCGCGGCGCTTCCCGGCGCGGTTGCCACCCTGGACGTCGCTGCGCTCGGGGACTCCTGGCTGTGGATCGCGCTGCTCGGCATCGGACCGCTGGCGGTTGGGCACACGCTCATCAACGCCGCGCTGCGCCGGCTGCCCGCCACCGTGCCCAACGTCGTTGCGGCGCAGGAGGTGCCCGCGGGAGTCCTCATCGGCATCTGGTTGGTGCAGGAAGTGCCGGGGCCGACCACGCTGATCGGCGGCGTCATAGCCCTTGCCGGCGTCATCGCGGTCATCACTGGGACGCGGGACAGCCGCGTCCGCTCAGCCTCGTCGGCCTAAGGCGCGAACCGCAGCGTCGCCACCGCGCCGGGTCCGTCGTCGCGCGCCGCGATGGCCACCGCACCCTCCAGGTTGCGCTCCGACAGGTTGCGCACGATGGACAGGCCCAGACCAAGGTCCGATTCGAGATCGAAGCCCGGCGGCAAGCCGCGGCCGTCGTCGGCCACTGCCACGATCAGCGTCGGGCCGTCGACCTGCGCCGTCACGTGAATCTTCCCGGACGGACGCCCTTCCAATCCGTGCTGGAGGGCATTCCACAGCAGCTCATTGACCACCAGCGCGAAGACCGAGGCCTTGTCCGAGGTGATCTGCGCCGACTCGGCCTCGACCTGGATTTCCACCGAACGGCCGCTGACCGCAAGGTCGGCGCGCATCAGCGTCACCATGGCCTCGATGATCTCGCCCACGGAAGCCAGCCCGATGTTTTGACGGGATAGCAGGTCGTGCACCTGCGCCATGCCCGCAATGCGGCCGGCGCTGAGCTTGAGCAGCTCGGCCGCCTCGTCCGTCTGCGCGCGCCGCGCCTGCATTTCCAGGAGCGACTTGATGGTCTGCATGTTGTTCTTCACGCGGTGGTGCAGCTCTTGCAGCAGCAGCGATTGGCTCTCCAGGCTGCTGCGCGCCTCCTCGAACAGGCGCGCGTTTTCCATGGCGATCGCCGCGTGATTGCCGAACGTGAACGCCAGGTCCACCTGCTCCTGGCTGATCTCGCCCGGCTGCTGACTGTAGAGGCTCACCGCCCCCAGCACGTCATCGCCGGTGATGAGCGGCACCGAGAACATGGCGCGGTAGCCCTCCCGGCTCACGAGGTCCGGCGACGCCGACAACAAGGCGCTATTCATCGCATCGGGCACCACCACCGGCGCGCGCGTCTGCACCGCCCGGCCCACCGCGCCCTCACCCAGCGCCAGCCGGTGCTGCGCGTACTCCGCGCCCAGATTGAACGACGTGATGATGCGCAGCTCGTCGTCCGTCACGCGCCAGATGGCCGCCTTCTCCATGCCGGTGAGTTCGGCGGCCTGACGGGCGATCTGCGCCAGCACCGACTGGAGATCCAGGTTGGACGCCAGCGTGCGCGCGAGGTTTTGCACCGACGTGAGTTGCTCGACCTTGCCGTGCAGCGCGTCGTCGGTTTCGCCGTGCAGGCGCGCGTTCTCCACCGCGATGGCGATGTGGCCGGCGGCAATCTCGGTAAACCGAATCTCTTCGCGGGCGAAATCGCGAAACTCCGTGGACGTCACGTTGAGTACGCCGATCAGCCGGTTGACGGTGAACAGCACGATGGGCACGGCCAGAAAGCTGCGCAGCCGCTCTTCGCCCAGGCCGGGCACGTATTTGAAGCGCGGGTCCGACCACACGTCGCGCACCGGCACTGGGCGGCCGATTTCGGCGGCCTCGCCGACGATGCCCTCGCCGATGCTCAGCGTGAGCTGACCCACCGCCTCGGGATTGAACGAGCGCGTTCCCCGCAGGATCAGGCGATCGATGGCCGGGTCGTAGAGATAGATCGTGACCTCGGGCGCGTCCAGGACTTCGCCCACCGACTCGACCGTGAGCCGCAGGACCTCTTCCAGCTCCAGTGACGAGTTGATGGCCGCGTTGATGCGGTCCAGCCCCTCGATAGTCTCGGTGAGCTGCCGCTCGCGCTTGGTGGGGCTTGAACTGAGGGCCACGACGGAGCTGTGGCCCTGGATAAGGGCCTCGACGACCAGCGCCTGCAACTCCTCCAGGCGCTCGGCGGCATGCAGCCGCTGCGAGGCGTCCAGGCGGGCCAGGTAGTCGGTCGCCGCGTGCCCCAACCGTCGAATCGCAGTCGCCGCCAGCACTGCCGCCGAGCTCGCGTGACTGGCGGCTTCCGCGCCGGCGGCGTTCAGGTGCTGGCGGAATTCCAGGGAGACGCCCAGGTGCAGCGCCAGGCGCGCCAGCTCGTGGGGCGGCGCGGTTACGCGGCCGCCTTCGCGGTCGGCCAGCCACAGGGCCAAGCTCTTGGCGTCAACCATATCGGCGCCATTATCGGTGGACGGCGGCCTCATGGGGTCGGTTGGGTCGAGGGCGCTCGGCTCGTCAGCGGCCGGCGGCGCTGGTTTCGTCGCGCTCGGCAGGCGTGGGGACCATCGTGAAGGGCGATTTGGCGGCTGCGGTCGCGGCTCGCGAGGTTCGACGGCGGGCGCGCCGACTCGGCATCGACGATTGCGCGGCTGACGCCGGCCGGCATCCCGTGGCGATCAACGTGATGCGCACGCCCTGGGACAGGCGCGGGTCGATCACCGAGCCGAAGATGATGTTGGCGTCGTCGGCCACCACGTCGGCCACCGCCTGCGCGGCCGTGTTCAGCTCCACCAGCGTGACGTCCTCCGACGCGGTCACGTTCAGCAGCACGCCCCGCGCGTCTTCGATGCTGGTTTCGAGCAGCGGGCTGTGCATGGCCTCGTTGACGGCCGTGAGCGCCCGGTCATCGCCGGCGGCTTCGCCGACGCCCATCAGCGCCGGGCCGGCGTTGGACATCACCGCGCGCACGTCCGCGAAGTCCACGTTGACGATTCCGGTCGTGAGGATGAGGTCGGTGATGCCCTGCACGCCGCGTTGCAGCATCTCGTCGGCCAGCAGAAACGCGTCGCCGATGCCCATGCGCGGGTCCGACATCTTCAACAGCCGGTCGTTGTGGACCACGATAAGCGCGTCCACGCGCTCGCCCAGGGCTTGAATCCCGGACGCGGCGATCTGGCCCCGCCGCGTGCCCTCGAAGGTGAACGGGCTCGTCACCACGCCAACCGTCAGCGCGCCCTGCTCGGACGCGATTTCGGCGATGGCCGGTGCGGCGCCGGTGCCCGTGCCGCCGCCCATGCCCGCCGCGATGAACACCATGTCGGCGCCTTCCGTGGCTTCGGCCAGGGCGCCGGCGCTCTCGCTGGCGGCTTTCGCGCCGCGCCGCGGGTCGCCGCCCGCGCCGAGCTTGCCCGTGGTGTGGGCGCCGATCTGCACCAGTTCGGAAGCGCGCGATCCCTGCAGGGCCTGGCCGTCGGTATTCACCGCGACAAAGTCCACGCCGCTAAGCCCGGCGTCGATCATGCGGTCCACCGCGTTCACCCCGGCGCCGCCCACGCCGATCACCCGGATCTGTGTGAATCCGGTCGCCCGCCCCGGCAGCGGAGCGTCGCGCGCCAGAATCCGTGGGACGAGCCCCGCCGGCCGGTTGTTTTCCTCCATGCGCGCGGGGTCGAAGCCGCCGCGGTCGCTAGGCGGCACGCGTGAGGACCTCCTCGGCCAGGGCCTCGTAGGCGTCAACCGCCCGGCGCACCCCGCGGCCGCGCGATCCCGGCGCGAAGATCGACAGACCGGAGCTCGACGCTTCCAGAATCTTGCTATTCGTTGGGATTCTCGCGGCGAACATCTCCGCCGCCCACTGCTCCTGCAAGTAGCCGGCCACGTGCTTTTCCTCGCGCAGGCGTCGGTCGAACTTGTTCAGCACGATGCCCAGCACGCGCAGGTTCGGATTGACGATGGTCACCTCTTCGATGCTCTCCGTGAGCATCTGCAGACCGCGCAGGGAGAAGAAACGCGCCTCCGTGGGAATGATGACCCACTGCGCGGCGACCAGCGCGTTGAGCGTCAGGACGCCCAGCGACGGCGGCGTGTCGACGAGCACGAAGTCATAGTCGGTGTCGATGCGCATCACGTGCTCGCGCAGGCGCATTTCGCGACCTAGCTTGGTCTGGAGCTCGCTCTCCACCGCCGCCAGCTCCGGCGTGCCCGGCACCAGGTCGATGGCGACGTCCGTGGCGTCCTGGACGCGATAGCGCGGCAACTCGGCGTCGCGGTGCAGCAGGGAGTCGGCCAGCGAGGGCGACACCGCTTTGTCGAGGCCGAACGAGGACGTGAGGTTGCTCTGCGGGTCCGTGTCGATGACCAACACGCGCAACCCGTGGCGGGCCAACGTGACGGCAAGGTTGGCGGTGGTCGTGGTCTTGCCGACGCCGCCCTTCTGATTGGCAACGGCGATGGTGACTGCCATAGGCGTCTCCGAGCGCTGCCGCCCACGGGCCCCCACGGCAGACAAACGCCCGGAGCGATGGTAGGCGTCGCCCGCAATCAAGTCAACATAATTTGGCCTGCGGCTGCGTGTTCGCCACCCCGCGACGCGCTGGTTCCCGAGCCCCTGCCCCTTTCGGCGCAACCCCAGCCCCGCCGGAACCGATCAACCAATGGAACGATTCGGCCCCAGCACGCGTACTCATCTATGCGAAACCCAACGGAGCACAAGACATGAGGGCGGTTCATGACTGATCAACAGGCTGTCCTGCGCTGTCAGGACGGCGATCGAGAGGCGTTCCACCAGCTGGTGGAACGCTATCAAGACCTGCTCTATCGCACGGCCATGCTGATGACCGGGAGCCGGGCGCTGGCCGAGGAGCTGGTCCAAGGAGCCCTGCACTCGGCATGGCGGGGCATCCACGACTTCCAGCATGGATGCCCGGTCAAACCCTGGCTGATGCGCTGCCTCGCCCGGGAGGGAGTGTCCCAGCGCCGCCGGCGGCCGACGGCCAGCATCCCGCCGGCCGGACCCGGCGAGGAACACCCAGAGCGCCAGGATATGCGTCAGGCCTTGGCCGGCCTCGATGCCGACCAGCGGCACATCCTGGTGCTGCACTACTTCGCCGATCTCACCGTCCCCCAGCTGGCGAAAGCCCTCGACGCTCGGGAGGACACCGTCAACACCCGCCTCAGCCGCGCGCTCGGTCACCTGCGCGAGCGGCTCGAGGCGCAAGGTGCCCAGGAGGTCGCCAACGATGGCTCCTAACTACTCCACCGACGAATCCCTGGGCGACGCGCTGCGGGAATATTTCGCGGCGGAAGCCCCCTCACTGCGCGCGCCCACGAACCTTTGGGACGCCCTCGAGGATCGCCTCGAAGAGCCCCGGCGCATGCCGCGCATTCGGCGCAAGGTCCTGGCCGCCGCCTCGCGCTATTGGTTCCCCACGTTGGCCACCGGCGGAGCGGTGGCGGCGGGCGCCGTGCTGGCCGTCTGGGCGACCTCGGCCAGCTTGGGCGAACCGCAGGTCGTCGAGAAGATCGTGACGCAGGAGGTGATAAAGGAAGTCCCATTCGAGAGGGTCGTCACCAGGGAAGTGATCAAAGAGGTTCCGGTCGAAACGGTGGTGACCAAGGAAGTGATCAAGGAGGTTCCGGTCGAGAGGGTGGTCAGGCGGGAAGTCATCAAGGAAGTCGCGGTCGAGAAGATCGTCGCGGCACCGTCGACAGGGTCGTCCACTGCGGCCCAGGCCGGCCCGGCCCCCACGGCTCGCCCGCCCGCTACCACCTTCCAGGACAATCGGCGGCAGCCGGTGGTCGCGACCGCCGACGACGCGGTCTCGACCTTCAGCCTGGACACAGATCGCACGTCGTACCAGCTCGCGCTCACCTGGGCGCAGCAGGGCTACGACATCGAGCCCGACTCGGTGCGGGCCGAAGAGTGGATCAACGCGTTCAACTACCAGTACGCGCCTCCCGTCGACGCCTGGGGCTTTGCCATCACAAGCGATCTGGTCGCGCACCCGCTCGATGAGCGCAAGCACTTGGTGCGGATCGGGTTCCAGGCGGCGGAAGTCGCCGACGACCGGCCGCTCAACGTTACGCTGGTGCTCGACGCGTCGGGCTCGATGGGCGACGGCAACCGCGTGGACATCGCCCGCGCGGCGGCGGAAACCATTCGTCAAAGCCTGCGCCCGCAGGACCGGGTGGCGGTGGTGCACTTCACCACGGATGTGATCCGCGAGCTCACGGTTGAGCACTCGCAGCCCGACAGCGACTCGGTTTGGCGCTCCATTTCGCGGCTGTCGCCGCATGGCAGCACCAACGTGCAGGCGGGGCTGAACCTGGGCGTGCAGCTGGCGCACGAGGCGCGGCTGGAGCGGCCACAGGCCAACAACTACGTCATCCTGATGTCGGACGGCGTGGCCAACGTGGACGCCACCAACCCGTTCGCGATCCTGGAGACGGCCTATGACCGGGACGCGGGCAACCCGCTGCGGCTCATCACCGTCGGCGTGGGGATCACCAACTACAACGACGTGTTGCTGGAGCAGCTGGCGCAGCACGGCAACGGCTGGTACCGCTACCTGGACGACACGGGCCAGGCGCAGGCGACGTTCAGCCGGGCCAACTGGCTTGCGCTGTCGACGCCCTTCGCGGACCAGACGCGGGCGCAGGTCACGTGGGATTCCGACGTGGTCAAGTCCTGGCGGATCATCGGCTACGAGAACCGGGTGACGTCGGACGCGAGCTTCGCGGAGGACCGCAAGGAGTTCGCGGAGCTGCCCTCGGGCGCGGCCACCACGGTGTTCTACGAGGTGGAGCTGCATGAGGGCGTGCGGGGTGGCGACGACCTGACGCTGGGCCGGGTGGAGCTGCGCTGGGTGGTGCCGGACACGGGCCAGTCGCGCAGTCAGCAGGTCGAGGTGACGGGCCGCGATCTCGGCTTCGGCAGCGCGGTGGATCCGTTCCTGCGGCTGGGCGGCATCGTGGCGCTGGCGGCGGACCGCTACAGCAGCCTGCCGCGCGGCGCGGACGGTGGCCCCTCCGGGGTGTCCAGTGATCTGGCCATCCTGCAAGAGGAGCTGGGGGCGCTGCACAGTCCGCTGGGCAACTTGGACGCCTACCGCGACTTCCGCTTCCTGCTGGAGCGGATGGCGGAACGGGCCTACACCGAGGCCCCGCCGGAATCTCGCTCCGGCTACAGCCGCTAGTCCGTTCGGCGCCTGCCGGTCACCCCGACCGGCAGGCGCCGGGGCCGGCTTTTCTTGTGGCCGACTCGATCGGGCGCCAACCAGGGGCGCCTCTACGGGTCAAACCCGATCGGGAGCCCTACGGCAGCGGCGAATAGTCCGTCGGCTCGAGGAACCGGTTGTGGATCCGGGCCACGATCTGCCCGTCGGCTTCCGTTTCGGCTCGAAGTTGCAGCCACTCGGGGTCGCTGATGAAGCTTCCCCATTTCCGCTCGCGGTCGGCCATGTCGGCGAATCGCGTCAGGTACACCAAGCGGTCGCTGCGGCCCACGACCTCGTGCCAGAACCCCACCACCTCCACGCCGTGCCGCTCGAAGAAGCCCAGCGTGTGCTCGCGAAAACGGGCGTCAATCACCGGCATCCGGCCGGGAAGAATCTCGTAGATGCGCAATTCGTACAGCATGGTGGGATGACCTCGGACGGCGAGCGCGCGGGAGCGTAGCATGGGGACCGCAGGGACCGGGCGGTTTCGCCGGAAGTGCGCGGGGACATGTACGCCATCGTGGTCGGCTGCGGACGCGCCGGTGCCGAGATTGCTGCGCGCCTGGCCGCGGCGGGCGACTCGGTCGTCGTCATCGACCGCGACAGCCACGCGTTCCAGCGCCTGCCCGACGACTTCGCCGGCACGACGCTCGTGGGCACCGCCATCGATCTCGACGTCCTGGAAGCCGCCGGCGTGGCCCGCGCCGACGTGCTGGTGGCGGCCACCTACGGCGACAATTCCAATCTCACCGCGGTGCAGGTGGCTCGCCTCAAATATGACGTCCCACGCGTAATCGCCCGCGTCAAGGACCCCGTGCGCGCCCGCGTCTTCGCCGATCGCGGCATCGAGACCATCTGCTCCACGGACATCGTCGCCGGCGCGATCATGGACCGGCTGGCCGGCTCCTCGGCGGCTTAGGCGTGTTCATCATCATCGCCGGCGGCGGCAAGGTGGGCGCCGCGCTGGCGCACGACCTGCCGCCCGGTGGGCACGAGATCGTGCTCCTCGAGAAAGACCGCCGCAAGGCGCAGGACTTGGAAGACGATCTCGGCGCTTCCGTCATTCCCCAGGACGCCTCCGAGGGCCGCTGGCTCTCGACGGCGGGCGTGGCGCGGGCCGACCTCGTGATCGCCGTCACCGGCGACGACGAGGACAACCTCATCATTTGTCAGCTCGCTCGCGCGCTCTCCAATGGTCGGGCGCGCACCATCGCGCGTCTCAACAACCCCAAGAACCAGGACGCCTTTCGCCTCCTGGATATCGAGGCCATCGTCAACGCCACCGACCTGGTCATGAGCATGATCGAGCGCGACCTGGGCGCGGCGTCCGTGGTGCACCTCATGCGCCTGCGCTCCGCCGGCCTCGAGCTCGTCGAGTTGACCGTGGCCAGTGAATCGGCCGCGGCCGGGGCGTCGGTCACCGACCTGCGGCTCGAGCAGTTGGGCGCCCGCGTCGCCGTCGTGCTGCGCGGAGACGTTGCGCTCTTCACGTTCACCGACCTCGTGCTCAGGTCCGGCGATACGGTGGTGGCGGTCGTGGAAATCGCCAACGAGAGCGCGGTGCGCTCCCGTTTCGACGCCGCCTACTTCTAGACCGTCCCGCGCCCGGACGTCGCGGCGCCGCAACGGCCTACGCGGGCGGGGCTTCCTCCGGCGGCGCTTCCGCGGCCTCGCCTTCCTCGCCGGGCTCGATCTCCACTTCGTCCAGGTCGATCTCTTCTTCCTCGACATCTTCGGCCTGCGCCCGCAGCACATGGACCGAGATAACCGTATCGGCGGCATCGCCCACGGGCGCGTACGTGCCGTCCGGCGCGCGCAGGTCGGACACCACCACTTCGTCTCCAGGAGCTTCCAAGCCGGAGACATCAGCCACCAGCGTCGAGGGGATCTCGTTGGGCAGCGCTTCGACCTCCAGCGAGGTGAGCGATTGAATCACCGTCACGCCCATGACCGCCGCGGCCGGCGCCGTCCCTTGCAGCTCGATGCCCACCTCCACCGTCACCGGCTTGGTGAGGTCAACGCGGCGGAACGTCGCGTGCAGCAGGCGGTCCGTGATTACGTCCAGTTCATAGTCGTCGAACAGCACCGGTTCGGTGGCGCCGTCGCATTCGAGGTCGAGCAGCCGGCCGTCGGCTCCGTGCCGCACCAGGGTGGCCAGTGCGCGCTCCTCCACCTGCACCGCCGTCGACGGCTGGTTCGGCGTGACCAGATTCGCCGGAATCACGCCCGACCGTCGCAGGCGCTTGACGGCCCGGCCCCGCACGGTGCGGGTGGAAGCCTGGAGGCGTGGACGTTCAGGCACTGGGTGTTCCTCTGGGATGGGTTCGGCGACTACGCCGCGAATGGGGCACGCGGCACCAGCGCCTCACGCACGAGCCGCGCGTAGCACGAGTCTAGAAACGCCGCCCCCTCGCGTCAACGCTTCCACCAGCATGGTGACGGATTACGTTTTCCCGTTATTCCCGCGAAGGCGGGATTCTATCCCCGCATCTCAACCGCCGATTCGAGGGCGGCCGCCCGTGCTGGGGCAACGTGCGTGCTCCCGGATTTCGAAGTAGCCCGCGCCCGTCAACCTCACGAGCCGTGGTAGCGGGTGCGACCGGGGCTCTGCTGCGCCCTTGAACCGGTCGCTCAGCGCACCGTAAACGTCACCGGGTCCGACGCCGTCCGGTTCCCCGCCCGATCCGTCGCGATCGCCCGCATCGTGTAGGTGCCCGGCTCCGCCGTCCAGCGCAGGCGGTAGGGGGCGCGTTGCACCTCGCCGATGGCCTCGCCGTTCATCTCGTAGGCCACCGCCGCCAATCCACCCGCGTCCTGCCACACCGCCCGCAGCTCGAGCACGCCCGCCGGGCGTTCGTCGCCGTTGGCCAGCCCGGCCACCGCCACCGCCGGCGGCGTGTTGTCCACCACAAACCGCCGGAACACGAAGTCCTCGCGTCCATTCGACGCGCGCACCGCCAGGCGCAGCGTGTAGGGACCGTCGGCCAGTTGACTGGTGTCGATCGCCCGCAGCGGTCCCCCGGTCACGGGGCTCGCGCCAACCGTGCCAATGCGCACCCAGCTCCCCGGGGCCGGTCCTGCGCCGTAGCGCAGTTCGAAGTCTGCAAATCGGGGGCCCGCCGCCGTCCCCTGGACTTCCAACACGCTGCGCACGCGCTCCGACGGCGCGGGGCTGGTGATGGCCGCCTCCCCCGACGCGCCGGCGGATGGCGCCACCGCTTCGACGAAGGCTTCGGGCGGCAGCCGCAGCGTCGAGTCTTCCGGCAGCGTTCGCTGCCACTCCTCGGCTTCGGTCGGCAGGACCACGAACACCTGCTCCTCCACCTCGTCCCGCGGCGTATCCGGCGTGGCGAGAAGCCCCGTCGGCACGTGAATCTCAAAGGGCTGATGCACCATGTCCCGCTGTGCCGGCACGGTGCCGGTGAGGAAGAACTCCTCGCGGGTCTCGGGTGTGAACGGCGATGGCAACAGGCCGGAGAGCGCGTCGATCTCCTGCACCACCACCGTTGCCGGTTGAGGCCATGCCCGCGCCGGCTGGCCCTCCAGCGCCTCCGTCATGAACCGCTGCCAGATCGGCGCGGCGCCGCGCACGCCGGTCACCTCGTCCATCGGCGTCCCATCGGCATTGCCCACCCACACGCCCGTCACCAGCTGGGGCGTGAAGCCGACCGTCAGCGCGTCGCGCGTATCCTCCGTCGTGCCGGTCTTTGCGGCCGCGGCGCGTCCGGGCAGCTGAAGATTGCGCCGCGTCTCGCCGAATCCGAGCACCCGTGCGTTCTCGTCGCTGAGGATCGACGTCATCAAGAACGCCAGACCGGGGCTGATCGCCTGCGTCGCCGCGATCCGGCTCGGCGCCTCCGCCGCGTCCGCAAGCACGCGCGCGCTGCAGCCGTCATCCCCCAACTGCTCCACCACCCGCCCCTGGGCGTCCAGGATGCAGAGGATGCCCGTGGGCGCGACCGTCCGCCCCTCGTTGGCGAAGACGCCGTAGGCGCTCGTCAGCTCGATCAACCGCACCTCATTCGAGCCCAGCGCCAGCGCCGGTCCGATGCGCGACGGATCCGTCAGCGTCGTGATGCCCAGCCGCTCGGCCATGGCCACCGTGGGACTGAGCCCGACGTTTGGATCGATCTGCGTCCGCACCGCCGGGATGTTGAGCGAGCTTGCCAGCGCCGTGCGCAGGCTCACCGGTCCGCTGAACCGCTCGCTGTAGTTCCGCGGCGCGTACGGCTCTTGCCCCGCGATCGGCACGATCGTTGGAATGTCCAGCAGCATGGTCGCCGGGGTATATCCCCGCTGCAGGGCGCTGGCGTACATGACGGGCTTGAAGGCCGATCCCGGCTGCCGCGGCGCCAGCGTCACGTTCACCTGGCCATCGATCGTGGCGTCGTTGAAGTCCAGGCTTCCCACCATGGCCACGATCTCGCCCGTGCCCGGCCGCAGCGCCACCAGCGCCGCGTTCGTCACCGTCTGGTCGGCCAGCGTGGCGACGTGTTCTCGCGCCGCCGTCTCGGCCTGCTGCTGCAGGTCCAGGTCCAGCGTGGTGACGATGCGCCAGCCCTGCCAGCTCACGTCCGGCCCGTAGCGCGCCTGCACTTCGTCCAACACGTACTGGAAGAAATGGGGCGCGCGCACCTCGGCCGCCTGCGGCGGCATGATCGTGATGACCTCCCGGCGCGCCGCTGCCACTCGCGCCGGCGCCGCCAGACCGGATTCTTCGAGCCGGTCCAGCACCCGCAACTGCTCCCGCCGCGCCGCCTCCGGGTCCACGTGGGGATTGTCGGTGGACGGCGACCGCAATAGCCCCGCCAGCAGTGCGGCCTCCGCCAGCGTCACGTCGCGCAGCGGCTTCCCAAAATAGGTGCGGGCGGCCGCGGCCACCCCGTAGCTCAAGCTGCCGAAGTAGTTCTGATTGAGGTAGAGCCCCAGGATCTCGTCCTTCGAGAATTGTTCGCTGAGCTGCCACGCCAGTACGGCTTCCTTGACCTTGCGCTCCACCGTCTCCTCGGGCGTGAGCAGCACGTTCTTGACCAACTGTTGCGTGATCGTGCTGGCCCCGGAGACGATTTCGCCGCCCGTGAAGTTCTGCCACAAGGCGCGCACGATGGCGCGCAACTCGACCCCTGGGTTCTCGTAGAACGTCGCGTCTTCCGCCGCGATCACCGCCGCCTTCACGTCGGCGGGAATCGCGTCCGGCGGCACCAGCGTCCGCCGGCCCTGGCCCAACAGCTCGCCCAGCTGGCGGCCGCGCCGGTCGACGATCGTGGTGGTTTGGAAGAGGCCCGAGCCAACGCTCAAGATCTCTTCGACCTCGGGCACATCGGTCAGCAGGGTGCCGGCGGCCGCCGCGGCCGTGCCCACGCCGCTGGCCGCGATCACCGCGAACACCAGCGTGCCGGCGAGGATGGCCGCCGCGGTGGCTCCGGTGAGCAGCCACACCCAAGCCGCGATCGGGGCGCGCGAGCGCCGCGACCGCATCAGCGAACTCCGCGCAAGCCTTGCCCGCGCGTCACGATTGACCTGGCGGCCGGCGGAGGGCCGCATCCGCGAGCTACGCACCCGCACCAGCCTCACTCTCGGAGATCTCCATTCTAAGCGTGCGCGCTTCCACTTCCCGTTACGCCGGCCCTTAAGCTGGCAAGAGTTGCCGGCGGCAGTCGAAGAAAGCAGCAGCGTCACTTGAGGTCGCGCGAATGACCGTTGATTGGGCAATCGTCCCGGGATTGCTGCTGCTGGCGGCGGAACTCGTCGCGCTCGCCGCCGTGGGCTACGTCGTCGCCCGCACCGTGCTCCGGCAGAGCGACGAGCGCATGGCCCTGGCCCAGGGTCTGGTGGTGGGGCTGGCGCTATGGGGCTTTGTCGTCAACGTCGTCCTGTACGTCATCCCGGGGCCGGCGGGAGTGATCGCCGCCTGGGTCCTCACCCTGGCGCTCGGCGCCGGCCTCGTCTGGCGCAGCCGTCACCCGCTGCGGCCGGCGCTGCGCACGTCGGCGGTCTTCCTGGCCGCGGTTCTGGCGCTCCTTTGGGTGGCGCTGGCATGCCGCCAGATGCTGTCGCTCTCCGACTGGGAGATTCATCTCGGACTGGCGGCGTCGATCCGGGCTGGGGGATTCCCACCGGTGCTCCCGTGGCAGCCGGGAATGCCCGCGCCGTATCACTACGGCGTCGACATGCTCATCGGACTCCTGGCTCCACCGTATGGGCCCGACCTGGCGTTGCTGACGGAACTGTTGGGCTCCTACGTGTGGGTGAGCTTCGCGTTGTGCGTGGCGGCGCTGCTGCTCCAGCGCGGGTCGTGGACGGTCACCCTGGCGCTGGCGCCGCTCCTCCTGACGGCCGGCGCCTGGACGCTGGCCAGCTTCGACGACCCGCCGACCGTCGCGCTGTTGCCCCTTCCGGCGGGGGCGCCGCCGGACGATTTGCTGGCGGCGCTTGGAGAGGCCTATTGGCCGTCGCCGCGCTATCCATGGCCGGCCATTGTCGATGCGCCATTGGGGAATGTCTGGACTCCCTCCTTCCCCTTCGCGTATGCGCTGGCCTTCGTCGTGCTCGAGCGGGCGGTCGGCATGGGCCGTCGGTGGTCCTGGCCGTCGGCGCTCACGCTCGCCGTGCTGCTGGGATTCCTGGGTCTCGTCTCGGAGGCCGTTGCCCTGGTCGCCCTCGCCCTGTGGGCCCTCCTGGAAGCGGCGCCGGTCCTGGCGTCCTGGCGGGCGCGTGCCGGCAACGGCCGGGCGGTCTTGCGCGCGGCTTCGGGGCCGGTCGTCGCGGCGCTGCTGCTGGCCGTGAGCGGCGGGGTTCTCACGGGGGCGCTGACCGAGGCTTCCGGCGGGGGTCTCGCTGCGAGGTGGACGGGCGACCTGGGCCGCGGTGGTCCGCTGGGAAAGCTCATCGAAGGGCCAGACGGCCTCTGGGTCCTCGGCCTCGGCCCCCTCGTCGTTTTGGCGATCGCCGTGCTGCTGGCCTGGCGCGATCGATTGGTGTTGGCGTTGGCGGCCGCGAGCGGCGTGTTTCTGCTCGCTGGCCTCGTGCTGCACTACGACCCGTTTCCAGTGGACGTCACGCGCATGGCCGGGCATGCGCGGAACTTCGGCCTCCTGGGGCTGCTGGTGGCGCTGAGCGTTCGCCTGCCCACGTTGCGGCCCGGCTGGCGCTTCGCCGCCGGCGCGCTGGTCTTCGCCCTGGTGGTTTGGCCAACCGCCGTTGCGCCCGTCCATGCCATCGGCCTCGCTCTCGGTCGAGGACCCCACTTCGCCAATGCCGAGTTGGGACCGCAGGAGCACCGTGAGTGGTTTTTGGGGCGCTACGCGCTGGGACGCTTCACCGACGAGGAGTTCATGTCCGATCGCATGGCGGCCTACATCCGCGACCACACGGCGGCCAATGCCCGGATCCTCTCACCCAGTCCAGGGGCCCTCACCGTCGCCACCGGACGTCCCAATGCTTCGGGCTTTGCGTCAGTCCCGCATATCGTGGCCGTGCACGGGCCCGCCTATGCCGATGCCGTCGGCATGCTGGATCCCGCAGCCATCACGCACCTCGGGTTCGACTACCTGCACGCCACGGATGAATGGCTGGCTCGCCTGCCGCCTCGCGCCCTGCGCCGCCTCGAGAATCCCGACTTCTTTGAGCTGCTCACGCGTGATGGCACCGACGCTCTCTATCGCGTGCGGCCCGCATTTCGGCAACTTGTTGCCGACCCAGCGTCGTTCGAGGCGCTCCGGCGGGCCGTGCCGGCGGACGCCGCGGTCTATCTGTCTCCCACGATCGATCGGCTGCACGCCGCGCACGTGGCGTCGGTTCTCGCCCATGCCCGGCTGTTCGGCGAGGTGGATTGGTCGAGGCTGCATGCGCTGCGAGTCCCGGCGCAGGCTGCACCGCTTGGCGGGCGAGCCCCCGACCTCGTGGTGACGTCCGCCAGGGCCGCCCCATCCTCGTTTCCCCTGCTTGCACAGCGACGGCCGGTGTGGGCGAATGACGAAATCGCCGTGTACGCTCCCGGCGGCGCCATCAGCCCCATCGCTCCGCCCCAGCCGCCGACGTTCAGCGTCCGTCTGTCCAATGTGCACCAGGATGACGCACGCATCGCCTTCACCCTCACCTTCGCCGATCGGGCGCCCGAGCGATGGGAAACTCAAGACTGGAAGGTCGTCCCGGCGGACACGTCCGCGCCCTGGGCGTTTCCGCTGCAATCGCTGAGCGATGCCGGGCGCCCCTACGAGTCCGCGCAGTGGTTTGGCGGCCAGGTCCTCTCCGGGTTCAGCCTTGCGAGCCACGTCTACACGTACGACCCCCTCGAGCGCCGTCTGAGCCAGCAAGGCAGTGACGGCCGGTTCAGTGCTCAGCAAGCCGGCGGCGGCCCGCTGGCCCCGGGTACATGGATGCTGGTCATCGGCCTGCAGCGCGGACCGCCTTGGGCCCGGGAGGAATTGGCGCTTATCCCGGTCATGCAGATTGTCGTCACGGACGCTGGTGAGGTCACCTACGCTGTCTTCGAGGGCGCCCTGAGCGTGACGCCGGCCGAATAGGCGCCGTGAGGCTGCGGAGCCCGAGGCCCTGCGCCAGGCAGTACCGCCGTCGATCGGCTACTTGGGGGCGATCTACGCACAGGCGCTTAGCGTGACGCCCATTTCATAGGCTCGCTCTCGATTCATGGCCCGTGCCGGTTCCGCCGCCCAACCATCCTCAAGTACCCTCGCCAGGCAACCTCGCCGCAAACCGGACGCTGTCGTGAGCGAGATCCGCATCGGCCTCATCGGATTCGGCGCGTGGACGCGCAGCGCCTATATCCCGGCGCTGCGCTTGGACGGTCGCGCCGCGGTGACGGCCGTGGCGGCGCCCAGCGCTGCCACGCGCGACCGCGCCCTGGCCGAGCTCGGGCCGGGAATCGCCGTCTTTCCCTCGGCGCCTGAACTTCTCGCCGCCGCCGACCTCGACGCCGTCACGGTCGCGGTGCCCGATCGGGCGCACGAGCCGGTGCTGACGGACGCGCTGGCGTCAGGCCTGCCGCTCCTGTTCGAGCCGCCCGTGGCTTCCGACCGGCCCGGCGTGGAGCGCATGCTGGATTCGCTCCGCACCGCGCCGCAGCTCGTGCATCCCGACCTGGAGCTCTCCTACTTGCCCGTCGTCGCACGCCTGCGCGAGGCGCTGGACGCCGGCGCCATCGGTCAGCCGCGCACCGCGACGGTGCGGCTTCAAGCCGGGTGGGGCCATCCGCCGCGGCACGAGCTGAGCGTGGTGCACACGCTGGCCGGCTGGTATTTGGACATGCTGGACCGCGTGCTCGGTCGCACGGCGCGCCGCGTGTTGGTGCTCAACGGCCAGGACACGCCCGGGCTGATGCAGTCACGCGCCATCGCCCACCTGGACTATGGCGACGTAATGGGCACGTTCCAGGTCAACATCGGCGCGGTTGGGCCGCTGCGCATCGACGTGGAAGTGAACGGGACGGACGGCGACATCGTCTGCGATCCGCTGGCCGGGAATTGGCGCCTGCGCACGCGGGAGTTGCCGCACTGGAGCCTGGCGCGGCAGCCGGCCCTGGAACCGCCGGCCGGGTGGCCCGGCGTCCACGAATGCCTGCGCGCCTTCCTCGACGCCGTCGAACAGGGCGCGGCAAGCACCGGCATGCGCGACGCGATCATCCGCCAGCACCAGGTCGGCCTGGCCGCCGACCGGTCGTGCGAGTCCGGTACCTGGGAAAACGTCCGGGAGATCTAGTCGCGCCCTTTTTTCATTGCGAGCGCAGCTCGTCTGTCATTCCGAGCGCAGCGAGGAATCTAAGGCGCCAGCCTCGGGCACACCGCCCCTTACCTAGGGGAGCCTCTACGCCGAGTGCGCGTTGTCCCCTTCCAGGGCCTCCTCAAGCGCCGCCCGGTCGTCGGGCGGCAGGTCCAACTCCAGCGCCAGGTCGCGCGCCGCCGGCGACATCTTGCGCCAGGTCTTCCGCACGATGTCGGCGATCTTGGACGCCGGGTGTTGCGCGCGCAGGTCGGCGAACTGCGTCTCCAGGAAGACCAGGCAGAGCCCGTCCTCCAGCGTTTGCGCCTCGGGGTCGCGCTTGAGGTTGTGCTTGCGCACGAGCTGCTGCACACGCGCGATGTCATCGGCGCCGTAGCCGGCCTCATCCAAGACTCGCCCAACCTCGTCCGCGTGCATGGCCTGCAGCGCCGTGCGCCAGCGCAGATAGCCCTTCCTACCGCTCGGATAGTCGTCGCGGGGGATGGTCCAGCGCCGAATGTGGTGCGCCCGCGCCGCCAGCAGCAGCGCCTCGCCGGCGTCGGGGCGCAGGCGCCGGACCCAGGCCGAAAGCATCGCGGCGTGGGTGAGCTCCTTGGGGCGGGACTCGCCATTGACGGTCAGCGTGTGCGGATCGTCGGCGTTGGCCGCGTCGATGCGCCGGATGGCGTCCTGAAATCGCTCGGTTTCCACGGTCGAATTCTCGCACGGGTCGTCGCGCCGCTGCTCGGGTATGGTGCCGCACGATGAGCGAATCGGCGGCGGATGTCGTGATCTGCGGGGGCGGTGTGTTGGGCGCCGCCCTGGCCTACGAGCTCGCCGGGCGGGGCGCGCGGCCGCTGCTGATCGAGTCACGCGCCATCGCGTCGGGCGCCAGCGGCAAGGCCGCCGGGCTGCTCTCGCCGGCGTCGGACGCGCGCGCCGCCGGTTCGTTGGGCCCGCTGTGGCGGGCAAGCCTGGCGCGGCATCACGCACTGGTCCGCGAGTTGGAGACCCTCGGATCGCCCGGCTACGGGTTTGCGGAAAGCCCCTCGCTGCTCGTCGCCGCCGACGCCGCTGAAGCCAGGACCCTGCGGGAGGCCGCCCCGTCCCAGTGGCTGGAGCCCGACGAGGTGCGCGCCCGCTGCGCCTGGATCGACGGCCCCGTCGAAGGCGGCCTGCTGCGCGAAGCGAGCGCCGAGATCGAACCCGCCGCCTTCACCGGAGCGCTGATCCATGCCGCCGAGACCCGTGGCGCGCGCATCGAGCACGGCCGGGTAACCGGGCTGAGGCTCACCGGCCGCAGCGTCACCGGGGTGCGGCTGGACGGCGACGTCATTCGCACCGACACCGTCGTGCTGGCCATGGGGCCCTGGACGAGCGCGGCGGGCGAATGGATCGGGAGCCGCGTGCCCGTGACTCCCCTGAAGGGCCAGATCCTGCGGCTGCGACTTCCGCCCGCCGCGGCCGAAACCCGGTTTTCGGATACGGATGGCAACTACATGGCGCGCAAGGCCGACGGCCTGGTCTACGTCGGCACCACCGAAGAGCGCGTGGGATTCGACGAGGCGCCGACCGTCGCAGCTCGACGCCGGATTCTGCGCCAGGCCGGACGCTTCGTCTCCGCCGTGTCGGGGGCCGAGATCGAGGAGCAAACGGCCTGCCTGCGCCCGCTCTCACCCGACGGCCTGCCGATCCTGGGCCCGGCGCCGGGGCTTTCCGGCGCGTTCATTGCCACCGGCCACGGACGCGCCGGTCTGCTGCTCGCCCCCGGCAGCGCCGCCGCGTTAGCCGCTCACATCGCCGGCGAATCTCCCACCATCGACCTGACGCCCTTCGACCCCGCCCGATTCGGCTGAGCGACGCCTTCCCACGCTGCACGCAGCGCGGGCCGCCGGAGCCTTAGTCCAAGCCGAGGTTACGTAGCCGTTTGTCCAGGTCGCCGCGGACGGCGTCGACGTACTCGGCGCCGGTGAAGCCTCGGTCGCTCCACAGCCCGGCGCTCGCGCGGAGCGCACGCAGCTTGTCTGCGGTCGACATGGTTCCAAACGTACGCCGCACGGCGCGCCGGATCAGTTCCGACCGGGAGGCGCCGGTGGCGCGGGCGGCATCATCGAGGAGCGCGAGTTCCTGGTCGCCAAGGTAGACCTGAGTTCGTTTCATCGCGCTCCGAGACCCCACATGGCGTCACTCGACATCGGCCCACCACGACCCGCGCCTGGCGGAGGTGCATGGGAGTCGAACCCACCTAGGACGCTGACCAGCGCCCCACAACGGTTTTGAAGACCGCGAGAGCCACCCGGCCCCTTCCACCTCCAGCGCCACGCTAGCAGGTTCGCCGCTTACCATGACAAGCGGGCGAACGTGTTGGCTTCAAGAGTCCGGCACCGGAGGGAGGCCTATGGCCCGTGACTCAACCGTCACGCTGTCGCAGACGGCGTATGACGCCCTGATCGCTCGAAACGAGGAGCTTGAAGACCGGCTGGCCGCGATTGAAGCGGACGACGGGAGCCGGATCCCGCATGCGGTAGCGCTTGCCATCATGCGTGGTGAGCGCCCGCTGGCCGCATTCCGGCGACATCAAGGCCTCACGCTGCGCGTCCTTGCCGAGCGGACGGGCATTGCCGCAAGCTACCTGTCCGAAATCGAGCGCGGGCGCAAGCCGGGCTCGGCGGCGGCGCTGTCCCGCATCGCCGCCGCGCTGGACATCACCGTGGATGCCTTGTTGAGTGACGCAAGCGAGGTCTGCTAATGGCCGAAATCACCCGGCGTCGAAATGGTGAGATGACCCAGGCTCTTTTTGGAGTCCTGGCAGACGCGCCGGACGGGCTGGCGGCCCGGGAGGCCGTCGACCGCGTGGAGAAGGTCCTCAAACCGACACCATTCGAAGACAGCGAGTACCCGAATCGCCCAGGCGTGCGTCGTTTTCCGAAAATTCTCCGCTTTGTGACCATTTGGCTGGTGAAGGCCGGATGGATGGTCAAGCGGCGGGGAACTTGGTCGATAACCGAGGACGGGACGAGCGCGCTGGAGCGGTTTCCAGATCCTGAGGCCCTCTTTCGCGAAGCGGACCGTCTATATCGGAAGTGGCGCGCCGAGCAGCCCGACCCCGAACCAGATGAGTCAGAGCCTAGCTCGGTGTTGATCCTTGAGGAGGCTGAAGAGAACGCGTGGAGAGAGATCAAGGACTATCTCGCCGCGATGAACCCATTCGATTTCCAGAGCCTTGTCGCCGGACTCCTGAAGGCCATGGGCTACCACGTCCAATGGGAGGCGCCCCCAGGACCGGATCGAGGGATCGACATCGTAGCGTCGGCCGACCCTCTCGGCGCGGCGTCCCCGCGGCTCAAGATCCAGGTCAAGCGACGCGCAGACAGGATCAATGTTGATGGACTTCGTGCGTTCTTGGCCGTGCTCGGGGACGATGACATCGGCATCTTCGTAGCGGCTGGCGGTTTTACCCGTGATGCCGAGTTGGAGGCACGTACCCAGGAGCGTCGCCGGATCACCCTTGTCGATGTTGATCGCCTCGTCAGCTTGTGGGTGGACAACTACGACCGGCTCGACGAAGGCGCGCAGCAACTCCTGCCGCTGCGGCCGGTCTTCTTCCTCGCCCCAGAGGTGTAGATCGCTTTCGGCCGCTAGCGAACTCGACGCGCTGCGGCTGGTAGATCACGCGAGGCGGCCGGTCGTTGGGCGGATGGCGCGAACTAGGCGACCTCTGCGGTAGCTTGGCGGGTCCCGCCGCCGCGAACGCCCATGACCCCCGACCGCCCGAACATCCTCTGGTACTGCACCGACCAGCAGCGGTTCGACACCATCGGCGCGCTGGGTAATCCGGACGTCCGCACGCCGAACCTCGACCGCTTCGTGGCGCAGTCGGTCGCGTTCACGCATGCCTACTGCCAGAGCCCCATCTGCACCCCCAGCCGCGCCAGCTTCCTCACCGGCATGTATCCCAGCCGGGTCCACAACTCGCGCAACGGCAACGCCTTCGTGCCGCCGGAGACGGCGGACCGTCTCGTCACCCGCGCGCTGGCCGGAGCCGGCTATGACGGCGGGCTGGTGGGCAAGCTGCATCTGGCCGGCGCGGCGTCGGCGCAGGAACCGCGTGTGGATGACGGCTACCGCGTGTTCGAGTACAGCCACGCGCCGCGCAACGACTGGCCGCTGGCCCAGCACGACTACGCCCGTTGGCTGCATGACCAGGGCCACGATCCGGCGGAGCTGCTGCACGCGCCGGCGGGCTACGGCGGTCTGATGGCGCCCACGCCGGAGCGGGACAACGTGCCGGCGGAGCTGCACCAAACGACCTGGTGCACCGAGCGCGCCATCGACTTCATCACCAGCGACCGTGACCCCGACACGCCATGGTTCCTCTCGGTGAATCCCTACGACCCGCACCCGCCCTACAATCCGCCCTGGGAGTACTACCGCCGTTACGATCCGTCGGCGCTGCCTGGTCCGCACTTCCGTCCGAGCGACCTCGAAACGCAGGGCCGGCTGACCCGCGCCGGCGTGGATTTCCAGAGCGAGTCGCAGCACCCACACGCCTTCCGCGCGCGCGAGGTCCAGGCGGCCTACTACGCCATGATCGAGCTGGTCGACGACCAGTTTGGGCGGTTGCTCGACGCCCTGGAGGCGGCGGGCCAGGCGGAGAACACTGTCGTCATCTTCACCAGCGACCACGGCGAGTCGGCGGGCGACCACGGGCTCACCCAGAAGGGCTGCCGCTTTTTCGACGGCCTCACGCGCGTGCCCTTGATCTGGCGCTGGCCGGGCCGATTCGTATCCGGGCTGCGCAGCGACGCGCTGGTGGAGCTGACGGACATCGCGCCTACGCTGCTGGAGATTGCCGGGGTGACGGTCCCCGAGGAAACGCAGGGCCGCTCGCTGCTGCCAATCCTGCGCGGCTCGGCGCCTGCAAACGAACATCGGTCATTCGTGCGCTGCGAGTATCTGGACGCGGTGGACTTTCCCGGCCACACCCGCGCCACCATGTATCGCAACCGCCGCTGGAAGCTGAACGTCTACCACAACCACGGGCTGGGCGAGCTCTACGACATGCAGGCCGATCCGCACGAGTTCGACAACCTGTGGGACAGCCCGGACCACCGCGCCACACGCGACGAGCTGGTGCAGGCCAGCTTCAACGCCACCGTCATGGCGCTGGATCCAGGACCCCGAAGGACTTCCGCCTTTTAGCTACGGGCGCGGCGCCATGATTACCAGCAGCCGCGCCCGGTCGCCGGTCTCGTTCGTCACGCCGTGGTCGGAGCCCGCCGGCGCCCACACGGCGTGCCCGGGGCCGAACGCCTCCTGCTCGCCGTCCACCTCGAACGTCGGCGCGCCCTCGATCACGAAATAGACCTTGTCGGACGCTGCGTGCGCGTGCACTCGCTGGGCCTGACCCGGCTCCAGGCAGTAGACGTCACAGAACATCCGCTCCGACTCGAACAGGTTGTTCTTGGCCATTTTGGCGGCGGCAAAGTCGCTGTGGCGATCAACGTGGTGCACGTGCATGGCGTCTCCCGATCGGCGGGGTATCGAGCGGCAGCGTAGCGCCGGCGACGAGCGACCGTCTGCTAGGCCGGCAGCTCCGGTCCGGCGGTCACCAGCGTATATGCCTCGGGATCGAGCAGCCGCGCCGCCGCCTGTTGCACGTCGTCCGCCGTCACGGCCTCGACGATGTCCGGATAGCGCATGAGGTAGTCGAGTCCCAGGCCGTAGTTCTCGATCGTCAGGAGCATGCCCGCGATGCCGCCGTTGCGTTCCAGCCGCAGCGGCAGCGAGCCGATCATGGCCTGCTTGGTGAGTCGCAGCTCTTCATCGGTGGGCGGCTCGTCCATCAGGCGCCGCGCTTCCGCCAGCCCGCTGGTGACGGCCTTGGGCACGTTCACCGGGTTGACGCCCGCGCGAATGGTCCACGGCATGCGGGCGTGGGCCGCCTCGGCGTGGCTGGTGGCGTGATAGGCCAGCCCCTGCGCGTCGCGCACGTTGGCGCCGATGCGTCCGTCCAGGCCCAGCTGCCCCAGGATGTAGTTGCCCATCATGACCGGGAAATACGCCGGATCGAGCCGTCGCACGCCGGGCCAGCCGAGCGTGAACTCGGTCTGCGTCTTGCCCGCGAGGCTCAGGTCCTCGCGCACGCCGCCAGCCGAGGTTGCGGCCGTGTCGAAGGCGCGGATGGCGTCGTGCTGGCGCTCGGCGGCGCCCGTGCCAGGTCCGCGCCAGTCTTCGAAATAGCGCGCGGCCAGGTCGCGCACGGCGTCGGGCGTTACCGCGCCGACCACCGCCAGCACCAGCGATTCCGGGTCGTAGGACCCAGCGTGAAAGTCCCGCACCTTGTCGGGCGTAAGGGCGCCCATGGTCTCGGCGTAGCCCTCGTCGGGGCGGCCGTAGGGATTGTCACGTCCGTAGAGCAACTCGCGGAAGCGTCGGTCGGCCAGCGCGCCGGGGTTGTTCTCGACGTGCGCGATGCCGGTGAGCGCCTGGTCGCGCAGGCGCTCGACTTCGTCGTCGGGGAAGACTGAGTTTTGCAGGCCGTCGGCAGCCAGCCGCAGCAGCACGTCCAGGTCCTCGGCCAGGGCGCGGCCGCTGAAGCTGCCGTACTCGATGCCGGCGCCGAAGTTGAGCGAGGCGCCCACGTCGTCCAGCTCGGCGCTGAACTGCATGAACGACCGCGTGGCCGTGCCGCGGTTGAGGCCATCGGCGGTCAGGCCGGCAAGGCCGCAATCGTCCTCGGATTCCAGGATGGCCCCGGCCGCGTGCTGCGCGGCCACCGCCACGGACGGCGAGGACGGGTTGGGATAGACCAGCAGCACCATGCCGTTGGCCACGGTGGACCGCGCCACCGTCTCGGGTCCGAGCGACCGCCCGCCCGTCACGCCCGCGCCGGACCCTCGGGAATGAACCAGCCGGTGGTCCGCCGGTCCGGACGCAGATAGGTTTGCGCCGCGCGCTGCACGTCCTGCGGTGAAACTTCCGTCAGCCGCTCGGTGAAGGTCTGCGCCGCCCTCCACGTGTGCGCGATATCCAGGAATCCCAGCCACATCGCCTGCGCCGTTACGCCCTCCAGGCCGATCGCCTGCTTGGCGCGCGCCTGGCGCACGGCGCGGGCGAGCTCGGCCTCGTCGGGCGCGGAGTCCTGCAAGTCTTGGATCTCCGCCGCGACTGCCTCGGCGATCGGCTCGCGGTCGCCGTTGGGCTTGAGCACCACGGTGATGCGGTGCAGGGTGGGGTCGATGTTGAAGCCGACATCCGTGCCGACCGCGGCCGCCATGCCGGAAGCCACGAAGCGCCGATAGAGCCGCGAGGTGCGCACGATCCCGCCGCCGCCGAACGGTCCGCTCTTGGGGCCGGAGAGCAGCGCATCGAGCGCCAGCAGCGCGGGAAAGTCTGGATGCGCGAACTCCGGGATCCGGTGGCCCACCGTCAGGATCGGGAATGGACCCGGGTGCCGCACGTCGACTTCGCGGGGGCTCGTTTGCTCGGGCTCTCGCACGGCCAGCGGCTCCGGCAGCGTCCGCGCGGGAATGTGCCCAAACGCCGCCTCCATCCGCTCCAGCACGTCGGCCTCGTCCACGTCTCCCGCGATGACCGCCAGCGCGTTGTTGGGCGAGTAGTAGTCCTGGTAGTGGCCATAAAGCTCGTCTCGGGTCATACGGTTGAGATCGGCCTTGCTGCCGATCACCCCGTGACCGTAGGGATGGGTGGTGAAGGCGGCGGCCTCGAGGGCTTCACTGAGCAGGAACATCGGCTCCGCCTCGTGCCCCTCGCGCTCGGAGATGATGACGGTGCGCTCGCTGGCCACGTCGTCGGGGTCGAAGACGGCGTTGGCCATGCGGTCGGACTCGATCCGCAGCGGCAGGTCCAGGTGCTGCGACGGCACCGTCTCGAAATAGGCCGTCGTATCCTCCGTGGTGAACCCGTTCCACGTGCCGCCCACGCCGTTGACCAGGCGGCCGATGTCGCCGGGGTTGAGCGTCTCGGTACGCTTGAACAGCATGTGCTCGACCCAGTGGGAGGCGCCGCTCATGCCCGACGGCTCGTTGCGCGCGCCCACGCGATACCACATCACAAAGCTGACCAGGGGAACGGCGTGACTCTCGCGCAACAGGACCTGGAGTCCGTTGGAGAGGGTGTGCTCGGCGACGTCGTCCATGGGGTGCGATTACCGCCGGCGGCGGGCCGACGGGATGCTAGCACAGCGGTCGGTGCCCCCATCCGCGCCCGTCTGCACCCAGGAGTGGGTCTCCGCAACTCTGTCATTCCGGCGGAAGCCGGAATCCAGATCCGGCCCACCGTCGCCGGATCACCACGGCTTCGTCATTCCCGCGAAGGCGGGAATCCATGCCCGGCGACCCGGCGTCCGCCCGGCGAAGCCCGCCCATGACCCCGGCTGAATTCGAGGCGCACGTCCGCGAGGCCATCGCCCTCATTCCGGCGGGCTTGCGCGATCGGCTCGAAAACGTCGAAGTCGTCGTCGCCGACTGGCCCACGGAGGACGAACTGGAAAGCGCGGAGGTGCCGCCGGGCTATACCCTCTTCGGCCTCTACAGCGGCGTCCCCCTCACCGAGCGCACCTCCGGCTATCACATGGTGCTGCCGGACCGCATCACCATCTTCCAGGGCCCGCTCGAAGAGGCCTGCCGCGATCCCGACGACCTCCGTGAAGAGATCCGCGCCACGGTGATCCACGAGTTCGCCCACCACTTCGGGCTCTCGGACGACGATTTGATACGGCTGGGGGAGGGCGGCTTAATGGCTGCCGCGACGCTTCGCTGTCCGGCCTGCGCCATCGATGTTCCGTGGGACGCCTCCCTGCTGGCCTGCCGGCGCTGCGGAGGGCTGCTCGACGCCGCCATGGACTTGCCGAAGCTCACTCACGACATCACGGCGCTCATCGACGACGGTGCGCCCGGCGTCTGGCGCTACCGACCCGCGCTGGCGCTGCCGAGCGACCTGCCCACCCTGTCGCTCGGCGAGGGGCGCACGCCGGTGGTTGACCTCGCGGCCTGGGGCGGTAGCCACGGGTTGAGCCAGAGCCGCGCCAAATTGGAGTTCATGGCGCCCACCGGGTCGTTCAAGGACCGCGGTGCGGCGCCGGTGATCGCCTCGCTCAAGGCCCAGGGCGTCGCCAGGATCGTCGAGGACTCATCGGGCAATGCGGGCGCCGCCATGGCCGCCTACGCCGCGCGCGCCGGGCTGGAAGCCGACATCTACGTGCCCGCCGCGGCGCCGTCGGCCAAGCTCGCGCAGATCGCGCAATACGGCGCCGCGGTGCGTCCCGTGGAAGGCACCCGGGAGGACGTGGCCGACGCGGCGGCTGCCGCCGCGCAGGCGCCCGGCGCGGCCTACGCCTCGCACAGCCGGCATCCGGCTTTCGTCGAAGGGACCAAGACGTTCGTGCTGGAGTTGCTGGAGGACGGCGTCGACGCACTGCCGCAACACCTCGTGTTTCCGGTGGGCAACGGCGGACTGATCCTGGGCGCGCACAAGGCGCTGACCGAGCTGCGGCAAGCCGGCCTGCAATTCCGGATGCCGCACCTGCACATCGCCCAGGCGGCGGCCTGTCAGCCGCTCGCTCAGGCGTTCAACACAGGCGCCACCGCGCCGGTTGCCGTCGAACGCCGTCCGACCATGGCCGGCGGCATCGACGTCGCCGTCCCGGCACGCGGCGTCGCCGTGCTTCAGGCCGCCCGCGACACCGGCGGAAGCGCCGTGGCGGTCGGCGAAGACGAAATCTCGGCGACCCGTTCCGCCCTTGCACGCGACGAGGGCCTGTTCGTCGAGGCCACCTCAGCCGCCGCCTTCGCCGCCGCCGCGAAACTGCGCGCCCAGGGCGCGATCGCCGCCGGTGACTCCGTCGTCATCGCCGCCACCGGCAGCGGGCTCAAGGACCCGCCGGAACAGTCGGCCTAAGCCGCTCGCGTCTGCCGTGAAGTCAGGCGGCGCCGCGCTTCGCCCGCGCCTTGCGCCGCGCCTGCTTGGCCTCGGGGCTGTGCACCGCCTCATGCGCCGCGATCAAATCCTCCGGCGTCACCCGCGCCACGGCTTCGCCGATCACGTCCAGCGCCGCGTCGTCGGCGCGCCGGAAGCGCACGCACGACTTGCCCATGTTCAGCTTCTTGCCCGCCGCCGCGTAGGCCGCCACGAACCAGTCCGTCAGCTCCTGGCTGGCGTAGAGCCCGTGCAGATAGACCGAGATGTGCCGCTTCTGCGACGCCAGGGCCACCGAACCCAACGCCTGGCCGTTGTAGGTGTCGGGAAAGCGCTCCAGCGGAATCGCGTAGCCGATCATCCCGTACTGCATGGTCTCCTCGAGCCCGTCGGGCAGATTGGCCAGGATCGCCTCGCGCACCCGCGCCACCTCCGCCCGCCGATCCTCCGGCAACTCGGCCAGGTATTGCTCAACCGTCGTCGCACTGCTTGAAACCACGCGCTCATTCCCTCCGGTGCAGGCGTGCCATGCCGCGACCATGTCGGCTGAAAAGCGTAACGCTCACGGGTTCGGCAAGAGCCAAGCCCAGGGGCATCGCTCCGCATGGGCGACGCCAGATTCACCGCCATCCGGCTAACCAAATACCATACGTCCGCGACACAGCTGTCTCCCTCGGGGGCATGGTGCACCACGTGGCCAGAGTCCGTGATCTTGCCCCCGGAGCACTCCGCATTTGGAGGACACCTTGCCCGTCATGAGCGGCGGCGAGGCTTTGGCGGAAGCCCTCGTTCGCGAAGGCGTGGAGGTCATCTTTGGCATTCCCGGCATCCACATGTCGGGCATCATGGCCGCTCTGCGGGACGACCCCCGAATCCGCATGATCACCACCCGCCACGAGGCGGCTGCCAGCCACATGGCCGATGGCTATGCCAGGGTCTCCGGCAAGCCGGGTGTCGTCCTTGTCGTGCCCGGTGCCGGGGTCTACAACGCTGCCACCGGACTGGCCACCGCCTACGCCCGCTCCTCGCCCGTCCTCGCCATCGCCGGCCAGATCCCGCGCGGCCAGATCGGAGGAGGCTCCGGCACCCATCACGAGGTCCTGGACCAGGGTTCCATCGTGCAGCCCGTCACCAAGTGGCGGCGGCAGGCGCTCACGCCACGGGAGATCCCGGACGCCGTCTCCGAAGCCTTCCGCCAGATGCGCACCGGCCGCCCCCGCCCCACGCTGATCGAAATCCCGCCCGAGGCCGGCGTCGAGCGCGACGATGTTGTGCTGCGCGACCCGGCGCAGATTCCGCGCCCCGTGCCCAGCTCCAGTCAGTTGCGCGAGGCCGCCCGCGTCATCGCGGAGTCTCGCCTGCCCCTCATCTACGCCGGCGGCGGCGTGGCCATCTCGGACGCCGAATCCGCCCTCGTCGCCCTGGCCGAAGCCACCAACATCCCGGTCATAACCTCCAGCGGCGGGAAGGGCGCCATCCCCGACCGCCACCCGCTCTCATACGGTTCGTGCTTCGCCCCGTGGGGCGAGCATGACGAGATGAACGAGCTCTTCGAGGTGATGCAGGCCGCCGACGTCGTCATCGGCATCGGCGCGCGCTTCTCGCTCGGCAATCCGGCTGGCGAGGCCTCCACGCTGATCAATATCAACATCGACGAGGACGAGCTCACCCGCGTCCAGGCCAACACGCTTCCCCTTCACGGCGACGCCAGGGCCACCGTCGAAGCGCTGCTCCCCTGCCTGCGCGAGGCCGACGCCGGCGACCGTCCCTCGCCGGTCGAAGCCGTCGTCGCCGCCCGCCGCCTGATCGCCTACGCGGACATCCGACGCCAGGAGCCGCAGTACCCGATCCTCGAAACCATGCAACGCAGCATTCCCGAGGACACCCACATCGTCTGGGACGTCACCCAGTTTGGCTACTACGCTCGCACCCACTACCAGGTCCATCACCCCAAGACCTTTATCGACTCCGGCTACTCCTTCAACCTCGGGTTCGGTTTTCCTACTGCCCTGGGTGCAAAGGTGGCGCATCCCGACCGCCACGTGCTCAGCGTCAACGGTGACGGCGGCTTCCTGTTCAATGCGGTTGAGCTGGCCACGGCTGTGAAATACGGGGTCAACGTGGTCACCGTCGTCTTCCGCGACGACGCCTTCGGCAACGTCGCCCGCGACCTGGACGAGCTGTTCGGCGGCACCTACGAAACCGACCTGCACAATCCCGACCTCGTCGCGTTCACCGAGTCCTTCGGCGCCGTCGCCATGCGAGCCGGCGAGCCCGCGGAGTTGGAAACCCTGCTCCCGCAAGCGCTTGCCTGCCAGGCCCCCGTGGTCATCGACGTCCCCGTCGGTCACATGCCGCTGCCGCGCGCCAAGTTCATGGCCGCCCTTCCGTCACTCCCCTGGACTCGCCCCCAGGACGGTCTGATTTCAAGCTGAGCGTCAGGCGTCGGTCTGCCGCCCGCCATTCAATGTGGACCGGTGGTCTACCGCCCGGCCGGGGCCAATGTCGCCGGCTCGCGCGGCAGGGGGGCGTCGTCCTCCGTGGGGTATTGCTGAAATAGCTGTCCCCACGGCCCGCGAAGCGCTTGCGCCACTCGGCGGCGGCCATGGACGTTCCACCAATAGACATCGTGATAGGCGCGGGACGCCGCGTAGGACCAGGGCGCGATCACCGTGCGCAGCAACAGCCGTTCCAGGGGCTTCAGCGGTCCCCAATAGATGAGCTTCTGCCCGCGGCTGGCGAATGTCTCGCGGGCCGTGCGGGCCTGCCAGCTCACGGCGTCGGGGTCGACGCCCACCACCTCGATCTCGCGCGCGTCCGCGGTGCCCAGCCCGGCTTCGTGCGCCAGCCGCAGAAACGGAATCTCGAACGGGTCCAGCCCCATCAGCCGGGCAACGGTGGCGTCCACCGCAACCTGATCGGCGCCCGCTAGCATCAACCCGCGCTCGTGCACGTCCATGCAGCGCGGTCCGGGGCCTTCGCCGATGAACGTGCCGTCCACGACGGCGAAGACGCTGTTGTGGATCTCCTTCTGAATCGTCAGCAGGTCCACCAGCGTCTCGTGGATCGTGGCGTGGCAGAAGTGGCGCTTCTCGAAGAGTAGGCCGCCAAATGCGTTTTTCATGGCGCCGGTGATGGTGGTGAACACGTGCGTCTTCATCGTCGGCAGGTGGATGATGTTGGTGCCGATCAGGCGCTCCGGAATGCGCACGCCTTCCGGATATACGTCGTGCAACGTGAGCATCCGGCCCTGCGGCTCATAGCGCACCCAGCGCTCGTCCTCGTAGAGATGCACGTTGCGCACGCCGTGCGCCGCCAGCACCGGTCGATGCTTGTTGACGCGCTCGCCCACGCGGGCGCTGACCACCACGGTGCGGTTGTGCGCGCCGAAGATGGTTTCCACGGGGAACCCGTCGGCTAGCAGCGTGCGAGTGACGCCGTCGAGCTGCCAGGGCGCGGTGGAGCAGGCCGGATACCAGTGGTGCCACGAGATATTGATCTTGAGCGCGGTTTCGGCCGCGGGATCGAGGTGTTCCCGGTAACCGGCGCGGCGCATGACATCGGCGACGTCGTCGAGGACCGACTCGGGCCGCGTGCGAACCAGGGCGACGGTGCTCAAATTGGGCTGCTATTCGGTGTGGGGCGTGGCGTTGGGCACACGGTAACGCAGAAAGACCTCGCCCTGGCACTGGGTCACGCCGACCAGCTCCAGCGAAAGCACCTCCTCGGGCGCCAGCGCGCGCTCGCCTTCGACGGCGGTCCGGGGCCGCGGCTCGCCGATGATCGACGGCGTCACGGTGATGAAGAACTCGTCCACCAGGCCGGCCCGCAACATGTGGGCGTTGAGAATCGCGCCGCCTTCGCACACCAGGCGCCGGACGCCCCGCTCCTCAGCCAGGTAGGCGGCGAGCGCCGGCAGATCGACCGCCGAGTCGCCCAGCCGCACGATCTCAGCCGCCTGGGCCAGGGCAGGTGAAACGTCGGCGGCCTCATGCGTGACCACGACGGGCCGCAGCGGGTAGCGCCGGTGCCGAAAGACTCGGTCGGCGGGATCGATCCGGGCTGAGTTGGTCACGATCACGAACAGCGGGGGCTCCGTGAGGACGCGCTGCCGCCGCATGCGCTGGAGCTCATCGCTCCACAGGTACCGATCCAGCCCCATGCCAAGCGTCCGCGCACCGTGCAGCACGGCATCGAAGTGGACGCGAAACCGGCGAAACGTGCGCAGGTCGGCCTCGCCGCTGATCGGCCAATAGGCGTCGGTTGGCCCCTTGATGGCGCCGTCCAGCGTCATCACCATCTGGATCGCCGTGTACGGGCGGAGGCTGCCGGCGGGCAGCTCGAGGTCGTCGTAGACCCCGGGCGACTCCTCGGTCGGCACCTCAGAGCTCGGCCGGAGCGCCGTCCGCATAGCGCAAGAGGTCGGGCGGCGCGGCCGGATCCGCGGCTTCCAGCGCCCCCGCCGCGTCCTCGTCGAGCACGATGCCCAGACCCGGCCGCGTCGGCGGCAGCGCGTGGCCGTGCTCAATCGTCAAGTCGCTGTCGAACAGCGCCTCGACCTCCGGCGCAAAGGGCCAGATCATCTCCTGGATCGCCGCGTTGTGCAGCGCGAAATCCAGGTGCAGGCTGGCCATGGTGTTCACCGGGCTCTGCGGATTGTGCGGCGCCAGCTTGATCAGGTGCGCGTCGGCGGCCACGCCCATCTTCCACACCTCGGTCAGTCCGCCGGCGTGGGCGATGTCCGGCTGCAGGTAGTCCACCAGCTCCTCGTCGATGACGGGCTGCGCGTCCCAGCGGTGCAGCAGGCGCTCGCCGGTCGCCAGCGGCAGTTTCACCGTCCGCCGGATGCGTCGCAGCGGCGCGATGGCTTCAGGTCGCGTGGGCTCTTCAAGGAAATAGGGATCGAAGGGTTCGAGCCGCCGCGCCAGGTCGATGAACTCGTCGGGCCGCAACCGTCCGTGCGTCTCGATGAGCAGGTGAAACGCCCTACCCACGAACTCGCGCGCCGCCCAGACGATGTGCTGTGATTCGCGCACGGCGGCGGACACGTCCATGCCCCGCCGCTGCTCGTCGGCACTCATCAGCGGCAGGAACTTGGCGGCGGTCCAGCCCGCGTCGAGCAGCGGACCGAAGGCTTCGGGGACCTCCTCCGGCGCGTCGGCATGGCAGTGGGTATAGAGCGACACGCGGTCGCGCACCGGGCCGCCCAGCAGCCGGTGGATCGGCAGCCCCAGGGCCTGCCCGGCGATGTCCCACAGGGCCACGTCGATGCCGGCCAGCGCGCCCATCTGCACCGCGCCGCTGCGGCGACGGTCGCTCAGGAACACCCGGTGCCACAGGTACTCGCGCCGCAGCGGGTCCTCGCCGATCACCAGCTCCGCGAAGTCCCGCAGCGCCTCGCGCACCGACCGCTCGCGACCCATCAGCGTCGCCTCGCCCAGCCCAGTCAACCCCGCATCCGTCCGCACGAGCACATAGACATAGCTCCGCCCCGCCTGCGGAACAATGACGCTATCGACAGCCGTTATGCGCATGGCAATTGGTGGTGGGGATGTGGGGCCAGCGTGCCCTGCGGAGGGTCAACGCGCGCGGCCGCAATGGTGACCCAACGACGTCAATCCGTATTTCCTCCCGCGACCGAAGCGGCTCCGGCATGGGGTCGCGATGGGGCTGGCGACTGTCGCTCAACTGAGTCTCTCCATCACACTTCCTGGATGGGGACGGGATAGTGAGTCAGCCCCTTGTCCGTGGTCAGCAGCGTGACGTTCTCAACTTTCGCTTGCGCCATGAGTATTCGGTCGAACGGGTCATTGTGCAGCGGCGGTAGGAGGCCGACCGCGAGTGCGTGTTCCGAGCGAATTGCGAGCTCGCCGTAACCGCTTCGTATCAGGCCGTTTCGCAGTTGCTGCGGGTCAACGCGGAAGTCTCTCCTGCCGAGCGCGCTTTTGATAACGACTTCCCAGATGCTTGCCGCGCTGAACATCAATTCCGTGGCCGGGTTGCGGAGCAGGTTTCGGGTTTGCGGCGATAAGCGTGCCGGGTCGCCCGCCGCCCAAAGCAACACATGGGTATCCAGCAGGAAGGTCACGCCATCGTCGCAAACATCTGCTCGATCTCAGGCCTGCCCATGCTGTCGAAGTCGTCGGGGACTTCGATTTGTCCGGCCATGAAACCCAGTCGCGCCGGCGCTGTTTCGTCGGGAAGCTCGAAGCCAAACTCGCGCCGCAGACGGTCATACACGTCTTGCGCCTCGGCACAGCCCCGCGCCACAGCCCCATTGAGCTGTTGCAAGTCCGCTCCGCTGTACAGGAGTTCAACCGTATCGGCGATGAAGTCCTCCACCAGGGGATCGGTGGCGTCGCGCTGCACGGCCCACCGCCAAAATCTCGCCATGCGCTCGTCCTCGGGGTCGCTATAGTCCTCCGGCTGCATGCCCGCGACCGCCCAGGGCCTGCCCAGGCGGAAGTAGGGATTGATCGAATCCCTAGAGGGCGACATTTGCAGCCCCGCCATGAGCGCCGCGCAAATGAACGACCCGTTGGACGTATAGCGCTTAGTCGGCGGCACCCCGCCGTCTCCCTCGCGGCGCCTACCGCGCGTACGAAAATACGACTCGACCTGGTGCTTCAGCCCGTAGCTCGAACGCTTCGACGGGGCCGGTCCATCGAAATGACGCGCCCAGCCGCACCCCCGCAGTCGATAGCTCAGCGACACCCGCGCCTCGGCGAAGTACTCCAGCGTGTTGCGAATGCCGCTCTCAGACGGCCCGCCCGCCCGCAACTCATCTCGGGCCGCATCCAAATCAATGGGGGAGGACTTCGAGAGTCCCAAGCCGTGCGAGTTGAGCACGGGATGCTCGGCCAGCACCCGCTCGCGTTCCGAATCGAAGAACCCCGGATCTGAGAGCAGTCTGGCCGCCCGCAACCACAGTCGCTGGCTCTTGGTCATGAGAGACCCATGGTTCTTTGAGGAAACCCCATGGGATTATAGATAGTGAGCTATGAATTACGCTAATCCCTAAGGGTTTGATGCTCCTGCGTGCGGTTGCAGAGCACCCCGATACGCGCCGCGATGCCGCCGCGCAAAAAAAGTTGCGGGGAGCACATGCTGCCATTGCGTCCGCCCGCCCGAACCGGGGCCTACCGCTTCTCGGTGCCCCGTGAATCCACGCGCTTGGTCTTGTTGAACGTCTGGCGGGCCGCCGCGCGCACCGCCTGGACTTCGCCGTTGAGGTTGGCGACGGACTGCCATTCGCCGCGCTCGAATCCCTCGATAAAGTCCCGCTCATCGGCGCTCAGCTTGTCGGTCACGGTGCTCGCCTCCTTGGAGAGTCTCGCGTAGCCAGACACCCGCCGCAATGCCGCCGGGCACGCCATGCCGCACCTGAGGCCCGGTGTGGTGGTCGGCGACCAACCATGATTTCATTGTGTTAGAAAAAATGTTAGCTTTCTCAATACTCCCGGATTCCCTAGGCTGAACGCCACGTGAGCGACGCCACACCGGATTCGGTCAAGGCTCCATCGCCCCGACGCCAGCGGGCGCTGGTAATCGTCGCGGTGGTCGTCGGCACGATGTTCTCCGCGCTCGATCAGCTCATCGTGATCACGGCCATCCCCCGGGTGGTGGCCGACCTGGGCGGGCTGGCCGACTTCGCCTGGGTCTTCACGGCCTACACGCTGGTCTCGACCGTGAGCCTCCCGATGTGGGGCAAGCTCTCGGACACCTACGGTCGGCGGCGGCTCTGGCTCACCGGGCTGGGACTGTTCATGGTCGGCTCGGCGGTGGCGGGCGCGAGCCAGGAGATGGTGCAGCTCATCCTGTCGCGCGGCGTGCAGGGTCTAGGTGCCGGCGCCCTGATGGCGCTGGGCCCGGCGCTGATTGGGGATCTCTTCCCGCCGTCGGAGCGCCCCAAGTGGCAGGGCGCGCTCATGGCGCTGTTCGGGGTGGTGGTGATTGCCGGACCCACGATCGGCGGCTGGATCACCGACACGCTGAGTTGGCGCTGGGTGTTCTACGTGAACCTGCCGTTCGGCGGCCTCGCGGTGCTCGCCGCCTGGTTCGGGCTGCCGTCCGTGCGGTCGGGCGGGCGACGGTCGATCGACGTCGCGGGCGCGCTGGCGCTCGTCGGAGCCGTCGTGCCGCTGCTGCTGGCGTTCTCGTGGGCCGGCGGACGTTACCCGTGGCTGTCGACGCCCATCGTCGGATTGCTGCTGGGCGCCGCCGCCATGCTCGGCGTGCTGGTGGTCCTGGAGCGGCGGGCCCCCGACCCCATGATCAACCTGGGATTCCTGACCAATCGCGTCTACGTGGTGGCCATCCTCACCACCTTCCTGGTCAGCGGCGGGATGATCGGCGCGGTGCTCTACATCCCGCTCTTCGCGCAGGCCGTGATCGGCTCCAGCGCGGCGGGTTCGGGCGCGGTGTTGGTGCCCATGCTGCTCGGCTTCATCGTCAGCGCCATCGCGTCTGGACAAATCATGTCCCGCACGGGTCGCTACAAGGCGCTGATCTTGGTGCTGTTCGCCGTCGGCATCGCGGGCGGAGTGCTGCTCACTCGCATGGATGCCTCCACCACCGAACTCGAGCTCGTGCGCAACATGGTGGTCATGGGTCTGGGCATCGGCGGGCCGTTCTCGGTGCTGGTCGTGGTGGCGCAGAACGCCTTTCCCGACCGCAACCTGGGCGAGGTGACGGCGGGGTCGCGCTTCTTCCGTTCCATGGGGTCCACGATTGGCGCGCAGCTCATGGGGTCGCTGTTGAGCCTGTGGTTCGCCGCCAACCTGCGCGAGCGGCTCCCGGCGCAGGTGCGCGACGCCCTGGGCCCGGAGCGCCTGGCCGAAGCCGGAAACCCGGAAGCGCTGTTCGCTCCGGAAGCCATGACCGCACTGCGAGACTCGCTGGCGACGCTGGGCGCCGAGGGTGCGGCCGTGGGCGAGGTGCTGTTGGAGACGCTTCGCCTCAGCCTGGCGGACGCCCTGCGCGGGCTGTTCGTGGTCACCGCCGGGCTCATGCTCGTCGGCTTCGCCATCGCCACGTTCTTGCCCGAGATTCCGTTGCGCACGACGCGCGACGCGGACCTCCCCGCGGACCAGGCCGATGCCCGTGCGCCAACCGCCGGCGGCGAGTAGACGCCAAGATCTGACCACCGATTCTCTCGGGCGGGTCTGCCGCCGATGTAGGGGCGACCTTCGTGGTCGCCCGTTCTACGCCCGCCCCGTCACCGCCACCAGCAGGATCGCCAGGACGAGCGCCGCGAGCCCCATCGCCGTGGCCGCCGCCCAGACGACCGCGATGCGCGACCGGATCACTTCTAGCGGCAGCGCCGGCGCCTGCCTATGACTACCGTTGCGATTCCCACGGCCTGCTCAGCCGGCTGTTCCCGCGAGCTTCGCCCCGGCGGCGGCGAGGGCCTGGTCGAAGGTCATGATCTCTCGCACGCCACGCCGCCTGCAGCTCGCAAGATGGCAAAGGTCTCTGGCGCTCAGGGCGGGCAGCCGATCACGGAGCTGGCGGGCGAGGCTGACGTCCGCCTCTTCCAAGGGCCACACCTCCACGCCGGCCTTGTCCATGAGTTCCAACGCTGAGTCCAAGGTGTGCGGGCGTTTCATCCGCAGATAGACATGCATCAGCTCTTGGATGACCTCGGCCGAGGTGAATAGCCGCCTGCGGTTGCGCAGCGACTCGTCAAAGAACTGCTGGGCGGGAGATTGCAGCGGATGCGGCTTCCCGACCGCATACAATAAGACGCTGGTGTCGACGAAGATCACACGCTGGGCAAGCCGTCGGTCATCGATTCGTGGAGTGTCTGAAGGTGCTCGGGCCAATCCGGTTCCACGCCGGGCCCTTCGCGCGCCGCGCAGGTATCGAAGAACCGCCGCAGGTCCTCCGAAGACGCGAACCGTTCCGTGCGTTGCCGCGCCTCGAGCCGCTCACGCGCGGCGGCCCTGAGCCACGCGCTGAAGGTCAGGCCCTCCCGGCGGGCCTGGCGGACGAAGCGTTCGCGGTCCTCGTCCGGAATGATGAGCTGAACCCTCGCCACGGCGACAGCCCTCGTCTCCGCACAATGTGTGTATTGACCCTACACATCGAATAGACCGACGTCAACGTCCGTCGTGAACTCGTTGGGCGCAGACACTGCGCGCCTTTACCCGGGCTTGCTCGGCCGCTCGTCTACGCCCGCCCCGTCACCGCCACCAGCAGGATCGCCAGGGCGAACGCCGCGATCCCGATCGCCGTAGCCGCCGCCGTCCCCACGATGATGGGCCGCAGCGAGCCGCGCGACTCCGACCCGACGCACAGCCCCAGGTATCCGGCGAGCGCGACCACCACCGCAATCGTGGCCGCGCCGGCGGCGCGCTGGTTGTCGATGAGGAAGTAGACCGCCGCCACCACGGCCGCGAAGGCCGCCGCGCAGACGACCGCGACGCGCGCCCGTCGCGCTTGGAATCGCATCGGCGCAGCATAAGCGACCGCCGGCCGGTTGCCGGATGGCCGCGTTCGTGCCAACGTTCCACCAGTTGACTTGCCGGGGGACGCTGCCGTGACCGGAGCCGATGCGCTTGTCGCCATCTTGAAAGCCGAAGGCATCCAGCAGGCGTTCTGCTATCCCACGACGCCCATTCTCGAAGCGTTGGCGCGCGGCGGCGTCCGCACGCTGCTGGCGCGACAGGAGCGCGTGGCCGGCAACATGGCCGACGGCGTGGCGCGCTCGACCAACGGACGCCAACTGGGCGTCTTCACCGTGCAGCAATCCGCCGGCTCCGAAAACGCTTTCGCGCCGATCGCCCAGTCATTCACCGACTCGTCGCCCCTGCTGTTCATTCCGGGCCACCCGGGCTTGCGCAAGGCCGGAATTCCGCCGGCGTTTGACGGCCTGCCGCACTACAGCGCCGTGACCAAGCTGGTGCAGCAGCCGACCTCGGCCGACCAGATTCCGCAGCGCGCCCGCATGGCCATCGCGGCGCTGCGCTCGGGACGGCCCGGTCCGGTGATGTTCGAGATGCCCACCGACGTCGCTGCCCAGGAACTCGACGATCCCATCAGGCACGCGCCGGTGCGCCAGGTCAGGAGTGCCGCCGATCCGGGCGCCGTCGAGGAGGCCGCGGAGCGCCTGCTGCGCGCCGAGTCGCCGCTGATCTGGGCCGGCCAGGGCGTGCTCTACGCCGAAGCCTCGGCCGAGCTGCAAGCCGTGGCCGAGCTCCTGGGCGCACCCGTCATGACCACCCTGCAGGGCAAGAGCGCCTTCAACGAGCGGCACGAGCTGTCGGCCGGCGTGGGCGCCTACGTCGAGACCGGCATGGTGACGCACTACCTGGAGCACAGCGACACCCTGCTGGCGGTGGGCACCAGCCTCAGCCTCAGCCCGTTCACGCCCAAGATCCCCGACGGCAAGACGATCATTCACGCCACCAACGACCCGGCGGATCTGCACAAGGTCTACCCCGCGGACGTGGCCATCTGCGCCGACGCCAAGCTGTTTCTGGCGCAATTGGCCGAAATCTTGAGGTCCCGCGTGGGCGCGCCGCAGCAGGCGTTGCGCCGGAGCACGACCGCCAAGCTCGCGGAGCTGCGCGCCGCCTGGCGGGCGGATTTCGCCGCCGAGTTCAATGACGCGAGTGACCCCGTCAACGGCTACCGCCTCTTCGGTGAGCTATGGAGCCTGATCGACCCCGACACGTCGATGGTCACGCACGAATCCGGCGCCACCCGCGACATCCAGTGCGTGTTCTACGAGTCGACCGTGCCGCGCAGCTATCTCGGCTGGGGGCAGTCTTCGCAGCTCGGGTTTTCGCTGGGATTGGCCATGGGCGCCAAGCTGGCCAATCCCGACAAGCTCGTCGTGAACGTGATGGGCGACGGCGCCGCTGGCATGACCGGCATGGACTGGGAAACCGCCTCGCGGGAGAACATCCCCATCCTCAGCGTCATCAAGAACGACGCCATCTTCAGCGGCTACGACCGCAACATCCCGACGGCCATCGAGAAGTTCGGCGTGTCCTCGCTATTCGGGGACTATGCGGGCGTGGCCAAGGCTCTGGGCTGCCACGGTGAGAAGGTCTCCACCGTGGCCGAGTTGCGGCCGGCGCTTCAGCGTGCCATCCGCGCCACGCAGGAAGGCCAGCCCGCCGTGGTGGACGTGTCCACCGCCGAAACCCGGCGCCTGTCAGTCCCGCCGCCCGAGCGGAAGACGATTTAGCGCGGTCAACGGGTCATGCAGAGTTGTCTGGGGTAGTCTCGGGCTGAAACGTCCTCGAGGTTCTTCAGTGCACCATGGCCCGCGCGACTTACATCCCAATAACACCTTCCGTACTTCGTTGGGCAATTGATGAAAGCGGCTTCTCCGACCCGGAGTTCGCCGCGAAGATCAAAGTGGAACGGGATGCCCTAGCCGGCTTTCTCGCCGGACAGGTGCAGCCAACGAAGACACAGTTTCGCGCCATAGTCGACGCCGTGCGCCGGCCAAGTGCCGTGTTTTTTCTCCCCGAGGCGCCGAGCGAGGCGACGTTGAGGCCTCCGTTTCGCCGCGCGATCGGTGACTCGACGCGCCGCCTCCGCCCGAAGGAACTACGCGAGGTCCGCTGGGCTCTGCGCTTGCAGCGTCTGGTGGCGCGCATTAGAGAGTCTGACGGGGCGGTGCCGGTGGTCTTTCCGAAGACTCGCCATGACGCGAACCCCGAGGCGGCGGCCGACGCTATCCGCAGAGCGCTGAATGTGAGTTTGGACGCACAGCAGTCATGGACGACAGCCAGCGCCGCCTTCCGAGGCTGGCGCGCGGCCGCCGAGGCACTCGGAATTGTGGTGCTCCAGCTTCGACTCGACCGCGAAGACGTGCGCGGCTTCGCCTCGTGGCACCCGCACGCTCCCCTCGCGGCGGTAAGCACAGCCTTCATTCCCCAGGCGCGCAGCTTCTCACTGTGCCACGAGCTGGCCCACTTGGTGTTACGCCATGACGCAGCGACCGACATCTCGTCCGGTCGTGAACCGGCGGCGCGCGTAGCTGCGGTCGAGCGCTGGTGCGAACGCACCGCAGCTGCAGTCTTGCTGCCAGCCTCCGAGGTGCGGACGGTTGTTGACCCAACGGACGGCACCGGCGACTTCGAGCGGGCGCGACAACTGGCAGTGCGTTTCAAGGTGAGTCTCAGAGCTGCAACTGTGCGGCTAGTGGAGCTCAAACTCGCGCCCAAGGGGCTGTACGCCGTCGTATCTGAGGGCGCGCCGGTGGCTGACTACCCGGAGCGTCGCAAGGGCGGAGGTGGGCAAAGCGCGGCCGAAATGCGCTTGGGCCAGCTGGGCCGGCCTACGGCACGGCGCATAGTCGATGCAGTCCGATCTGAGCGTCTATCCGAGCGCGATGCACGCGAGCACCTGAGGCTTGGCGGCATTGGGTTCCGCGACCTGGCCTCGCTGGCAGCTTCGGAGGCAAGCGGCTGATCCCTGAAACGATCTACGTCGTCGACACGAACATCCTCATCAATATGGGGCGGAGCATACATATTCCCGCGGCGCAAATGTGGGATTTCTTCGAGACCACAATGACGCCGATGGTGGCGAGCGGTCGTGTGACTATTCCCATACATGTCGAGCGGGAACTCAGGCCAGATGCTCCTCACCCCGACGTTCCGGCGGCTTGGGCGTTTGCCAAGGCTCGTCTGGGCCAAGTGACGCGGGAGCCTTCGCCTGAACGTGTCCGGTCTGTGCTCAGCGTGTTCCCACGACTTGTCGATGCTGGTAGCGAGCGCGAAGACGCCGATCCGTATGTAGTTGCACTGGCTCTCGATCTAGAGGATGCCGGACAGGATGTCGTGGTGGTAACTCACGACGTTACGGATCGCCCGCCGCTAAAGACATCGGTCAAGACAGCATGCGACCACTTCGGCATCGAAGTGATGGGCCTAAGGAAGCTCTGAACAACCAGGGTGCCAGAGCGCCGGAGCGGCGACAGGGTGCCGTGGGGCGTCGGGTTGACGGCGTTTGGGGCCGGTGGTGCGTCATTAGCGGCGGTTTTGGCCCCGCGCGCCGACGCGCGGGGCGCA
>JAJECS010000018.1 GCA_022821905.1 Chloroflexota bacterium
GTCGGAACCGTGCAGACCGTCGCGATTGGCGTGGGGCTCGCGGCCTACGTGCTGCCCACGGTGGGGTGGGCGCTCCTCGACGAGAAGGCGCAGCTTGTGCCCGAGCGATTCCCCGCCTCGATTCGCACGGCGGCGGAGGAGTTGGACCGGCGCAACGCTGACGGGCGATCACGCACGCTTCTGGCATTTCCGCAGCATTTTCGCTTCCCCGAATGGTCGTCGCACCGGCGGGTCTTGCACTTTCCCGAGAATGGTGCCGTCACCTCGCCCTACCTCATGCGGTCAACCGTCGTGGGCCTAACGCTGAGTGATCAGATGCTGAGAGATTCTCCGGAAATGGCTACGACACTCCGGACGCATAGTGTGGCCCGCGTACTGGTTCCGACCGGCACCATCGGCGGTCGCGATCTCGCCGAGCGTCTGCATCAGAGCGACGGCTTCGCGCTCGACTTTGCCGAGGGGTATTACGAGATCTTCCGCACGGTCGAACCGCCATATCCCTGGGTCTATGAGGAGACGTCAGCCGGACGGGAGGATCTGTCCTGGCGGCGAGAAGGAATGCACCGCCTGGTGATCGAAGTGCCGCCGGCGGGGGAGCAGGCGCGTGAAATTGTCACCCAGGAGCTTTGGGATCCGCTCTGGGCCGCCGAGTTGCCGCAGCACGTCGCCACGGTGGAACGCTCGGCGCGCGGTCTGCTCACCGTTCGACTCGAGCCCGGGGCATATGGTCGCCTGGTACTCGAGTATGGCCTGCAGCGCGCCCTCATTGCCGGTCACGCGATAGCGTGGACCGGTCTTCTGGCTTGGGCCGTGTGGGCGGCGTGGCCGCACCGGCCGCGGCGACTTTGGGAACGCCCATGAGAGTCGCCGCGTGGCTCGCCGCCACGGCCGTGGCGCTGGCGCTGGCGGCGGTGGTCGCGCCGGGACGCGAATCGGTCGCCACACCAGACAACCTGCCGACATCGAGCATCTCGCTTGGCCCGGTCGTGGGATCGGTTACGCAGACGATTGATTTTCCACCCAGTGCGATCGAGACGGTGACCATCTGGACGCGCAGCGAGGGGCCGCGCGCGGCTCTGGGCGAGGCGCACGTGCTGCAGTCGGGCGACGGCCCGCCGCTCCGCTCGGCCGTTTTCGAGGCGCCGTTGGGCGCCGAGGTGCAGCCAACGCAAATCCCGTTTGCCCCGCTTGACCTTCTGGCGGGCGGGACGCTGGTGCTCCGCATCGTGGCGCCCGAGCCCGACGCGGCGGCGCTGTACGTCGGGGGGACGCGGAACGACGCCTACCCCGACGGACAGCTCGTCGATCGGCTGGGCCATGCCCCGGTCGGCATTGATCTGGCATTTGCCACGACCGGGCACGCAGGCGCTCTCGCCCGGTTGCGGACGCAAGCGAGCGAAGCGCCGGTCTATCTAGGCATTGGACTCGTCGTTGCGCTCCTGGCGGGGTCCGCGGCGGGCAATCTCGCGTGGTCCACGCTGAGGCGTGACCGGTTTGGCGGATTTGCCGCGGTCGTCGTGGGCGGTGGAATCACCGTGGCCACGGTCGTAGGCGCGCTGCTTGGGCCGGTCACGTTTCCATAACATTGCGAACAGCACCTACGACCTCCGTCAGCCTGACCGACGTGCCCGACCCCCGACTTGTCAGTCGGACTTACGGCTCGCGAGGGAGCGGGCGAGCTTGACCCCTCGCTGGCGCAGCTCCGGAATCCTTATTGCGGCGTCGCGAATCTTGGTCCACACAATCGCTTTCTACTCGCAATTGAAAAAGCGGACGAGCCTGAGATTCGGCCTGACTGGTCAACCCCAGTCGCACGCGATGCTGTTCGATCACAGCTTATGGCAGCCGATTACACTTGCCTATACCGAGACTCCGACAGATACTAATTGTGAATTGTTATTGGTGATCCGCGTGAGAATGTCATGGCTATACAATCTGTAGATAAGCAGCGCATTGATCTACGAACGCCTTGTCAATCGAGCGCAAAATCTGGTGCGAACTACGATTGGTTGACCCCTCGTTGGCAACTGGTCCGGGCGTCTCGGTGAGATTACGGTTCTGGCGGCGCCGTAGCCGCCAGTGGTAGCATCCCGCGCTTGTGGCCCCGGTGACAGCGCCGTTGCGAATACTCCTAGTCATGAACGGTTTGGTTCGTGAGCAAGTGGATGGCGGGTGCGTCAGGATTATCGAGGTCGCGAGGCAATGGCAGCGAGCCGGACACGAGATCCACCTGATGGGCAGTGCCCAAGCTGGGATTTCATGCAGGCAGTGGGGGCTTCAACCTACGGTGCATACCAGCCGGTGGCGGGGAGGTCAGAGTCGCTGGTGGCTCGTGCTTCACTCAATTACGGTATGTGTTTTTCTGCCAAAGTCGCTTTGGCGCTTGCAGCCAGATCTGATTGTAACCTCGCACGATCAGCCCTACGACGTCTTGCCTGGGGCGATGCTCAAGCTTCAGCGCTGGAGGCGGGTGTGCCTGGCCGTTTCGGTGCCCATGATGCCGGCGTGGAGGTTTTGGCGCCGCCGAGGGCCGCCCTGGTATAACGCGCTGGCCTTTCTGGTCGCGCAGCGGCTGTCGTTAGTGCTGGCGGCGCTGGTTGCGAATCGCACGCTTGCCGTGGCTCGCGCCACCGCCCGGCAGCTTCGTCGCAGCGGATTTCCGATGGGTCGTGTCACCGCGGTTGCCTGCGGCGTGGATCTGAAGGCGCTTCGCGCGGTTACGCCAGATCCCGGCACTCCGTGTTACGACGCCGTATCGGTTGGGCGCCTGGCCGCTGCCAAGGGTGTGTTCGATCTCATCGACGCGTGGGAGTTGGTCGTCGCGCAGAAACCAGATGCCAAGCTCGCGATCATCGGTGACGGTCCCGACCAGGCAATGGTCCAGGCACGTGTGCGACGTCGTGGCCTCGCCGAAAGTGTCGACCTGTTGGGCGCGATCGATTCCGACCAGAAGAACCAGGTCGTCAGCGCCGGCCGGCTATTCACACTGCCATCACACGAGGAGAGCTGGTCGATTGCCATGGGCGAGGCCATGGCCCTTGGCACCCCGGTGGTCGCCTACGACCTGCCTGAACTGTTGGAGGTCTGGGGCGATGCTTACCACGCCGTGCCGGAAGGCGACATCCCCGCTCTTGCTGGCGCTATTCTCTCCCTTCTGAGCCACGAATCCCGCCGTCTCGGGCTTGCCAAGCGGGGCTCGGCCCGCGTGAGCGAGCTTGATTGGTCGGTTATCGCCGAGCGCGAGCTTCAACTGCTGTTGGGAGACGTGGCTGATGTAGATCCGCTCGGCACCGACCCGTGGCTGGTGGCGGCGTCCTCGCGCTCGCACCCCGGCCAGACGAGCCCAGCGGCCAAGTAGGTGTTCGAGCCCGGCGATAGCCGCTCCAGGTTCGCGCACACGGCAGCGCGCTGAGCCAACGAACGCCTGAGGTGCGCCAGGCCGCAGAAGCGCCCAACGGTCGCGATGGCGGCGGTGCGCAGGGCTCTGCGGGGCGCGAATCCTCGGGGCCGCGCGCCGTTGCCCGCGACACCGTGGTGCTTGGCGGCCTCAGCTTCCTCGCCAGCCTGACGTCCTTTGGGTTTCAGTGGGCCATGGCGCGCCTGCTGGCGCCGGGAGACTATGCGGACCTTTTCGCCGTGCTGGCGCTGTTTGCCGTGCTCTCCGTACCGTCCCAACTTCTGCTGCCCATCGGTACCCGCAGCACCAGCCTCGCCGTGGTTGCCCGAGGCCGCTCGGCCGCCCTCGCGATCTTGCGGCGAGCGCTCGTCCGAGCTGGGGTTGTTGGCCTCGTCGCGTGGATCGTTGTCGCCGCCGCGAGTGGCGCCATCGAAGCTCTGATCGGGACTGACAACCGAGCCGCGGTCATTTGGCTGGGTTGTGCGGTTGCCATCGGCTTTGTGGTGCCGTTCACCAAGGCGCTGCTGACCGGCCTGCGCGCGTTTCTCTTGCTCGGGGCGTCGAATCTGGTGGACGGTGCATTGCGCGCGGGGATCGGCGTCGGGTTGGTGGCCCTCGGCTTTGGCGTAGCCGGGGGTATGGCTGCATCGGCGCTTTCCGGTCTCATCGGCGTTCTGATCGTGGTGCTCGCCGCGCCATACATCGCGCGGGCGACGACGGAAACGCCGGTAGGCGCCGTCCCCGATGCGACCGGCCTGTCGGCGCACGTACGGGTCGGGTTGCTCGCGCTCTCGCTGGCCATCCTGACGAACGTGGACGTTTTGGTCGTGCGGCACTTTTTCGACGATGCCGGCGCGTCCTTGTACGCGGCCTCTGCCCTCGTTGGGCGCATCGTCCTCTTCGCATCGTTGCCCGCCGCGCAGGTTGTGCTCCCGCACATCATTCGGCACGTAGCCGCCGGCGAGCCGCTGACCCGTACGTTCGCGGTGACTGCCGCCTTTACGGTCCTCATCAGCGGCGGCGCTGCCCTGGTGATCGTTGCTCTGCCCGAACTGGTCTTCCAGATCATTTTCGCGGACCGTTACGTGCCGGTCCCGCAGCTGGTCTGGGGCTATACCCTCGCCGGATCGCTCCTGGCGCTCGTCACAATGCTCACCTACTTCCATATCGGGGCCGGTACGCTTCGCGTATGGGTTGTGCTTGTTCCGCTGAGCATCGCGTGCGCCGTGACGCTGTGGCTGCATCACGAATCCCTGACAGCCGTGGCGTGGACCCTCGACGCCTTTCTTGGCGCCGGGGCGCTCGCGTTGCTCGGCTGGGCCGTCAAGGTGCTCCGGAGGGAACGCACCGCGGCGGCGCGCTAGCCAGACGGCCGGCAAATGGTGTGCGCCCGACTGGGTCGGTGAAGCTCTGGGAGTTGCGGCGGCGCACAACGGGTCGCCGGCGGCTCGGTGCGTGAGGAACGCGCGTTGAACCTGGTCGGCGCATGACCTCGGGCGTTGCGCAAGCGGTGGCCCGCAGCAGCCATTCATCGTTGCTCGGGCCGGTCCGGCGCATCGTCGCGTGGGGAAAGCGGCTCATCGCGCGCCACCCGGACGCAACGGCCTACGTGGCCATCCTGCTGCTGGTCGTGATCTGGCACCGCGGACTGATCTTCGACCCTGGGTACTTGGGGCTCCGTGACGATTGGACCACCCCGCCGGCCGCCTGGCAGAACACCGACTTTGCGCTCGATCGGCTCTCGGCCTGGCAGACGAACTACTTCGGACAGTCCGAGGAAGAGCGGGCGATGACCCAGTACCTCCAGCTCACGTTGGGGGCGCTGGCATTGCTTCCCGGGGTGGACGGGTGGCTGACGTCGCGCGTGTCGATTGTCTTTCTCGCGCTTGCCGGCGTCTTCATGTACCAGGCCGCGAAGCGCCTGGGTACGGGCAGGCCGGGGGCCTTTGCGGCCGCCGTCGTCTACATGACGACGCCGTTTTTCCTCGACGCGTTCATCACCGGCTATGCCGCCATGCTCATCGGCGTCGCGCTGCTGCCAAAGGCGGTGCAAGTTGCGCACGAGACCTTCGATCGGGCGCCGGGTGTGCGCGGCTTCGTCCGTGGCAGCCTGTGGATCGGGTTGGCCGCCAGCTCAGTTCATCTGACCTTCATCACGAGCGCTCTGGTCGGCGCCTACGCGCTTTTCCGCGCGTTCACCGCGTCAGGCTCTCGGGAGCAGCGCCTGCAGCGTCTGGGGCTCGTCGCCGCCATGGCCCTCAGCGTCGTCCTGCTGCATCCCGCCGTCGCGTTCATCGTCTGGCAGCTCCTCGTGGTTCCCTCGGCCAGCGAGGTCATGTCGGCCTGGAGCATTGAAGCCGCCGCCCAGTGGATCAAGGGTGCGGCGCCGACGCTCGCCGAAGCCCTGACCCTGACCGGGAGTCCCTACAACTATTCCCAACACCCGGCAGGGCCCCTCGCCCACGTCAGCGGCCTCGGGCTGGTCGCCCGTGGCGTGCTGGCCGGCATGGCGCTCGCGGCCCCCGTCCTGCTCCGCGGCCCGGCCCGGCAGCAGGCGGTGCTGGCACTGCTCGGGTTCATCGTGCTCGTGCTGATCGGCAAGGGATTCAACGAGCCGTTGCCCGTCATTCAGGAGATGCTCGACAGCACGCTCATCGGCGCAATCTTCAGGAATGTCCGTTACCTCACCGTCGGGGCCGGGCTGCTGCTCGCCCTGCTGGTGGGACAAACGGTGGCCCACCTCGCAGCGCGGCCTCCGAATCTGCAACGGGCTGCGGCCAGCGTTCTAGCTGGCGTCGTGGTTGCGGCCAGCACCCTCCCGTTTTGGAGCGGGGATCTCGCCGGCCACCTGCGCCCCTACCGGATTGACGCCGATACGACCGCGGTGTTGGACAGGCTCCGATCGCTTCCCCACGACGACCGGATGGTCCACGTGCCCATGTTCTGGCCGAGCAGCTACGAGAGCCGCATGGGCCATTCCTCCAGCCGGGGCAATCCGCCGCCGGTGGTGCAGCCGCCCAAGCGCTCCATCTGGGGGTCGGCGTCGGCGACGCTCAACGGTCCCTATTTCGCCGCGCTCAACCAGGGGCTGTATGGCCCCAGCCGGTATCCCGTCGACCGCCTGCTGGCGTTTGGACGGGTTCGGAACGTCTTGCTGGACCCGCATTGGGTAAGCGCGCCCGCGGGCCTGATTTTGGCGACCGGGGAGCCGTGGCTGGCGTCGCAGGAGCAGCGCCCGCGCCCGCGGCTGGCGCTGGCGCAGCAGCCTGGCCTGCGCCGCCTTGACGACCTGTCGGTGGGTGAGGTTGAGCTCTACGAGGTCGTCACACCCCCGGCGCAGCGGCTCGGTATTCCCGACCGGATACTCGTCGGGTCGCCGTCGCTGCGACCGCTCGTCACGGCCTGGCACATGTTCAGCGATGCGGGATCCGTGACGCTCACCGGCGGCGAGGTGGGCGTGCGGGGAATCACCGGCGCTCCGGGTGGCGCCGTCCACGCCGCCTCGGAGATCTGGCTGGGTGCCGATCCGCTGGACCTGGCGGCCGCCCATTTGCCGGAGGGCGCGCTGGTGAGTCCGGCGGATCAGGTGTGGCCGGAGGTCCCGGACGCCACGCGGGAATGGGTAGCGCCCTACAAGAATGCCTGGTGGTATGCGGATCCCGAGATCGCGGACATGACCCGCGGGCTCCTGACCCGAGCCGGCGGTGCAGCCTTCACGGTTGCCGTCGACACGTCGGGCGCGACCAGCGAGCTCTGGATCCGCCACTTTGTGAGCCCGGAGGGCGGGGCGCTCGAAGTCATGCTCGACGGCCGATCGGTGGCGCGGGTCCTCACGCGCGAGGCGGCGGGCTACGGCTATCGCTGGACGCGGATCGAGGCGCCGACCAGCGGCGCGGGCACCCACACGGTGGAGGTTCGCACCGACGGTCCCGGTCTCAATGCCGTGTCGCAGCTGGGGCTGCTGACGACGGCGGAGATTGAGTCCGCCGACCGGGCGGCGGCTCGGGCGCTGGCGCAGTTGCCGCTGTTCACGGTGCTGCCGGACCTGGGAACGACCGACGGCGATCGCACCTTCCGGCTGGCACGGGCCGGGGTGTACACGGTGCGACTGGCGACCCCGCCGCACCTGCGGCCGACGCTGATGATCGATGGCGCGGCCGTGACGCTGGAGCGCGCGAGGACCGACACGGGGCACGACATCCTGGAAGGGGTGGTGGAACTCGACGCTGGCGCCCACCGTCTGACACTGCGGGCGCCGCGGCCGGCCGAGCCGGTGGTCAGCGTGACCCACCAAACGCTGGAAGCGGAGGGCTACCGACCCTGCGAGGCCGCCGTTTGTGGGGGCCCGGTGCGCGTGGAAGCCACCGTGCCGTCCGACGGGCGCACGGTCTCCTTCCTTGGCCGCCTCACCGCGGGCGCCGACGACGCCTACGCGATCGGCGCCCAGGTCTATCCCGAGATCACACGCGTGCGCCACCGTGAGGAGGCCGGACAGCGCAACCGGCTCGTCCGAGTCGAGGTGCCGCTCGATCCGGGCTCGGGCACTGCCACCCTTGAGGTCGCGCACCTGTACGAACAGCTGCCCGGCCTGGAGTTTGAGTTGCTGGAGGTGGCGGTATCGCCGTTGCCGCATGGCCTATCCGTGGTGCTGGCGGACGAGCGGCAGCCGGTCGCTCCGGTCGGTGGAGCCCTGGCGCTGACCGGAGATGAGCGCGGCTGGGCGGCGGCCGAGTACACGGGGGAGGCGGCAGAGCGGCTGGTGCGGCTGGACGAGCGCTTCGACCCGCGCTGGGTGCTGCACGTCAACGGCGAAGAAGTGAGCGCGGCGCGTCATGTGGTGCTGGACGGGCACTTCAACGGCTGGCTCGTGGAGTTGGCGGCGGGAGATGAAGTGACGGTGACGTTTGCACCGAACGCGGGATATTTTTGGATCTTGATGGCGAATCTGGGCTTTCTGGTGGGGATGCTCGTGGTGGGCTGGGCGCCGGCCCCGCGCCTGTGGCGGTAGATCGAATGCCGGTCGAATGCGTGCAATGAGCAGCCGCGGCGTGGCCAAGCCCAGAGTAAGCGGTGGCTAGTGCCAATTCGGCGTCTGGGTGGGGGCAACTGCACCCAGTCATGTGCAAGGATAAGTGCTTGTGTTGAGCCACCTAATCCGTTGGGCTGCGCCCTATCGGACCTGGATTGTGCGCCACCGGCTGTTGCGGTCGGTCGTGCTGCGCATCCTCACGCTCCATCGTGACGGCAGCGTGACGGTGGTCCGTTTGGGCCAGGCGAAGGGCCTGCAATGGCGACGCTCCAAACGCAACGTCGTGGTGGAGTATTGGCTCGGGACATTCGAACCGCTGGTACAGCAGACGATCGCCGAAAGTCTCTCGCCCGGAGACGCATTCTTCGATGTCGGTTCCCATAGTGGCTTCCACAGCCTCGTCGGCGCTCGCGCCGTCGGGCCGGCGGGATTGGTTGTCGCGATCGAGCCGGATCCAGCGAATGCCGCCGAAGTGGAAGGTCAGGCTGCGCTCAACGGGTTCGATCACATCACGGTCGTGCGCAAGGTTGCCGTTTCCGACCTCTCGGGAGCCTCGTCGTCGACTGATGGCGCGGCGGCGACCCCGACAACGATCGACGAACTCACCCAGGAGTTTCGGCCGCCGTCGCTGATCAAAATTGACGTGGAAGGGCTCGAGCTCGAAGTTCTCCGGGGGGCGGCGGCCACCCTTCGCGAGCACCGTCCGACCGTGGCGGTTGAAGCTCACTCCGATGGGTTGGCTGACATCACCGTTGCGCGGCTGACGGCGCTTGGATACCACTGTGTCACGCGTCCGGCTCCCTACGGGCCGGAGTTCCATATCGTGGCGAAGCCCACATGAGTGAGCTTGTGCCAGCGAGGCTGCGGTGGACGACATATCGGACGCGTCATGGGTCCGGGCCTATGTCGGCGCCGGAAAATTCCCGGCGCTCTCGACGCCGCGACGACGCAAGCTGATCACGTGTGAGCGCTAGCGTCGGTTCCACTGCGGTGCCGGGCGTCCTCGCACCGTCTTTGCGGAGGGTGCGGCACCTCGTGGCGTGGGCCCGGCGGCTCATCGCGCGGCACCCAGACGCGGCGGCCTACATCGGCCTCTTGCTGCTGGTGCTCATCTGGCACCGCGGCGTGATCTTCAACCCCGACTACCTGGGGCTGCGCGACGACTGGACCATCCCGCCGACCGCCTGGCAGAACACCGAATTCGCCATCGATCGTCTTTCGGCCTGGCAGACCAACCTTTTCGGCTCGTCCGAAGAAGAACGGGCGATGAGCCAATACCTCATGCTGATCTTGGGAGGCCTCACGCTCCTCCCCGGCGTGGACGGCTGGCTGACATCGCGTATCTCGATCATCTTCATCACCGTGGGCGGCGTCTTCATGTTCCAGGCGGCCAAGCGTCTGGGCATGGGTCGACCGGGGGCCTTCACGGCCGCGGTCGTCTACATGACGACGCCATTCTTCCTTGATTCCTTCGTCGCCGGGTACTTCGGCCTGCTCTTGGGCGTGGCGTTTCTTCCCAAGGCGGTGCAGGTGGCGCACGAGGTGTTCGATCGGGCGCCGAGTGGCCGCGGCTTCGTTCGCGGCAGCCTCTGGATCGGGCTGGCTGCCGCTTCGATTCATATGGCATTCGTCGTCACTGGCCTCGTTGGCGGCTATGCGCTCTTCCGAGCCTTCACCGCCTCCGGCTCACGCGGCCAGCGGTTGCGGCGCTTGGGGCTCGTGGCGGCAATGGGCCTCAGCGTGATTCTGCTGCACCAAGCCATTGCCTTCATCTCCTGGCAGATCCTCGTGGTGCCATCGGCCAACCAGGTCATGTCGGCCTGGAGCATCGAAGCCGCCGCGCAATGGATCAAAGGCGCGGCGCCAACGTTTGCCGAAGCGCTGACCCTGACCGGCGCTCCCTACAACTACTCGCAAGATCCGGTGGGCGCCTTGGCTCCGGTCAGTGGCATCCGGCTCGTCGCCCGCGGCTTGCTGACCGGTTTGGCCCTCGCGGCTCCGGTCCTGATGCGCGGAGCGGCCCGAAAGCAGGCGGTGCTGGGCTTGCTCGCATTCCTCGCGCTGGCACTGGTCGGCAAGGGATTCAACGAGCCGTTGTCCGTCATTCAGGATGGGGTCGACGCCACGCTGATCGGCGCGATCTTCCGAAATATCCGCTACCTCACCGCCGGAGCGGGGCTGCTGCTGGCCCTGCTGGTAGGACTAACGGTCGCCCACCTTGTGTCCAGGCCGCCGGACATGCGACGGACCGCGGCCACCGTCTTTGCGGGCGCCGTCGTTGCCGGGAGCACCCTCCCGTTTTGGAGCGGGGACCTCGCGGGTCACCTGCGGACGTATCGGTTCGATGCCGATACGGTCGCGGTCGTCGACAACCTGAGGGCGTTTCCCCACAACGACCGCATGGTGCACTTGCCCATGTTTTGGCCGAGCAGTTACGAGAGTCGCACCGGGCAAATCTCCAGCCAGGGCAATCCCCCGCCCGTGATCCAACCGCCCAAGCGCTCGATTTGGGGCGGGGCGTCCTCCACGCTCAATGGCCCGTTTATCGCCACGCTGAATCTGGGGCTGTATGGTCCCAATCGATATCCCGTCGACCGGTTGCTTGCGTTCGGGCGCTTTCGAAACGTCATGCTCGACCCGCACTGGGTGAGCGCGCACGCGGGCTTCATTCAGGCGACGGGCGAGCCCTGGCTGGCGTCGCAAGAGCGCCGGCCGCGCCCGCGGCTAGCGCTCTCGCAACAGCCCGGCCTGCGTCGACTCGACGACGAATCGGTGGGTGAAGTTGCGCTCTACGAGGTCACGACGCCGCCGGCGCAACGCCTGGGCCTTCCCAAGCGGATACTTGTCGGGTCGCCGTCGTTGCGTCCGCTCGTCACGGCCTGGCACATGTTTCCCGACGCGCGCGTGGTAACCACCGCGAGCGGGAATTTGGGTGTGGCTGGTATTGACGGCGCTCCGGGCGGCGCCGTTCACGCCGCCTCGGAGATCTGGCTGGGGGCGGACCCGGTGGACCTCACGGCCAACTATTTGCCCGAGGGCGCGCTCGTGAGTCCGGCGGATCAGGTATGGCCGGAGGCTCCCAACGCCACGCTGGACTGGGTGGCCCCGTACAAGAACGCGTGGTGGTATGCCGATCCCGAGATCGCGGACATGACCCGCGGGCTCCTGACCCGAGCCGACGGCGTGGCCTTTGCGGTCACCATGGACACTTCCGGCGCGACCGATGAACTGTGGATCCGCCACTTCGTGAGCCCGGAGGGCAGCGCCCTTGAGGTCTGGCTCAACGACCGATCGGTGGCGCGGATTGAGACGCGCGAGGAGGCGGGGTACGGCTATCGCTGGACGCGGGTGGAGGCGCCGACGAGCGGCAGCGGCGCCCACACGGTGGAGGTGCGCGCCGACGGTCTCGGGCTCAACGCGGTGTCGCAGCTGGGTTTGCTCACGTCGGCGGACATCGAGGCCGCCGAGCGCGAGGCGGAGCAGGCGCTTGGCGAACTTCCGGTCTATTCGGTGCTGCCGGACCTGGGCACGACCGGCGGCGAGCGCACCTTCCGCCTGGCTCGCTCCGGCGCCTACACGGTGCGGCTCGCCGCCCAGCCCGGTCTTGAGCCAACGCTCAGTATCGATGGCGCACCGGTGCCGCTGGAGCGCGCAAAGACCGAGGCCGGTTTCGACATTCTCATCGGCGAAGTCGAGCTCAGTGCGGGCCTGCACCGGCTGGTGCTGCGGAGTCCGCCGCCGCCCGAGCCGGTGGTCAGCGTGACCCACCAACCGCTCGCGGCGGAAGGCTTTCAGCCGTGTGTCTCGGCCGTGTGCGACGGCTCGGTTCGTGTGGAAGCCACGGTGCCTTCCGACGGACGCATCGTTGCCTTTGTTGGTCGCGTTGACACCGGAGTCGACGGCGTCCACTTGATCGGCGAACAGCTGCATCCCAACATCACCTACACCTTTCAGCGTGAAGTGGCCTATCAAGTCAACCGGCAGGTGCGGATCGAGGTCCCGCTTGATCCCGGAGCGTCTGTTGCGACTCTTGATGTCGCGCACATTCGCAAGGGACTGCCGGGTCTTCGGTTCGAGCTGCTCGGGGTGGAGGTGTCGCCGTTGCCGCATGGCCTGTCCGTGGTCCTCGCGCATGAGGCACAACGAACCACTGCCGGTGTTGGCGCGCTTAGCCTGACCGGTGACGAACGCGGCTGGGCCGCGGCTGAGTACGCCGGGGAGGCCGGCGAGCGGCTGGTGCGGCTGGACGAGCGGTTCGACCCACGCTGGGTGTTGCATATCAACGGCGAGGAAGTGAGCACGGCGCGTCATGTCGTACTGGACGGGCATTTCAACGGCTGGTTCGCCGACCTGGCGCCCGGCGATGAGGTGACGGTGTCGTTCACGCCAAACGCGGGCTACTTTTGGATTCTGATGACGAATCTGGTCGTTCTGGGCAGCATGATCGTAATCGGATGGGCGCCCGTGCCGCGCCGGTGGTGGCGGCGATGAAGTCGGCGCGCCGACGCCCGATTGCCCCTATAGTTTGGGCGGTGTTGACCGTTCTCAGCGTGGTGGCGGCGCTGGGCTGGCCGGCGGGACCGTTGATCGTCGGCGGTGTGGAGGGGGAGCCGTTTCGCATCGGGCCGTTGCTGCCGGGGTGGAGCCTGAGCCAGGAGGTTCGACCGGAGGCTGGACCGGAATTGTTTGTCGGATTTGACGTGCAGCCGACGGCAAATGTGGCGGGGTCGGCGATGCTTGAGGTGCGGCTGGAGCGGGACGATCTGGTGCTGTGGGCGGACCGGCTGCGGTTGACGGAGCCGGAGATGCGGGAGTACGTGGCGACGTTTCCAGTGCCGACGGACGGGGCGGGCTACCGCCTGGCGGTGCGCGTGTTGGAGGCGCCGGGCGGCGGCGTGGTGCTGCGGGGAGCGGACATCGGGGAGCCGACGGCGCGGACGCAGCTGACGATCATGGGAGAGCCGCTGCGGGGCTTTCTCGCGCTGGGCCACCGAATGTTCCAGCGGGTGCCGCCGGTGCGACATCTGGAATCCGTGGTGGCGGCGATTGAGGGATGGACGGTGGCCGTGGCGGCCGGTGTGGCGGTGCTCGGGGCGCTAGGCGGCGCCATGTCGACCGTGCTGCTCGTGCGCGTCTACGGGCGCCTCGTAGCCGGCGTCACCGCGCTGATCGGCCTGGCGGCGCTGGCGATTTGGCTGTTTGTGGCGACGGTTCACCTGAGTGTGCCGCTGGATGCCGGCGTGCCGATCGGGGTGCTGCGAGGGCTGACGCCGACCGGCACGGCCGTATTGTTGGCGTTCCCGTTCCTGGTGCTGGCCGGAGGCGCGGTGATCCTGATCACGGTGCCGAGGGTGGCGGTTGCCAGCGCGGCCAGCGTCGTGCGTGCCCTTTGGCAGGCGGCGGTCACGGCCGTTCGCCACTGGTATCTGGCGCCGGTGCCGCTCGGCGGTGCGGCCGCGGCGGCGGTAACGCAGGACCTGACCGACCTGGCGACGTTCCTGGCCGTCCTCACCGTCGCCTGGGCGCTGCTGGCCGCAGCGGCGGCGCCGGCAATCTCTCGGCTACGCAGCCGTCGGCTTGCTGATAAGGAAATCCTCGAGCGTTAGGAAGGCGAGGTCGCTGTCGAGAAGCGTGCGCAGCGCGTCGTCCGGTGAGTTCACCATGGGGTCGCCGTGCAAGTTCAGGCTGGTATTGAGCACGGCGCCGATGCCGGTGCGATCGCGAAAACGTTCGATCAGGCGGTAATACTCTGGGTTCGCTTGGCGCTCGAGAATCTGTGCCCGGCAGGTGCGGTCGTAGGGGTGCGTCCCGGCGGCAATCTCGTGCCAGCGCTTCGGCACGGTGTCGAAGGCGAGCATCATGTGCGGTGAGGTGGCGGTCGGCGGCGTCTGCAGATAGGTCGACGCCGCCTCGTCGAGGATCGTGGCCGCGAAGGGCATCCAGAAGTCGCGGCTCTTGATGCGGGCATTGATCTCGCGCACGCTGTCGCGCCGGGAGGGGTCGGCGAGGATCGAGCGGTTGCCGAGGGCGCGGGCGCCCCACTCCATGCGTCCGCGAAAGCGCGCGACCACATGGCCGTCGGCCAGCAAGGCGGCCGTCCGGTCGGCAATATCCGCCGGACGTTCCACCCGGAGCCCATGCTCGGTGTGAGCGCGATCGAGGGTCTGCTTGATCTGGGCGTCGCTCCACGCCGGACCCAGATAGAGGTTGTCGGCCCGTCGAAATTGCGCTTCGCGTCCGGCCGCCGCGCAGACGTCCACGTACCCTAGAAATGCGGCGCCGACGGCGCATGACTCGTCGCCGCAACTGGGAACCGGCGTGACCGTTCGGGCCCAGGCTTGCTGCGCGACCCGCATATTGGCCTTGACATTCATGAAGACGCCGCCGCCAAGCCCGATATCGACCCCGTCGGCGTCGAGGCCAAGATGGCGCACCCAGGCTTCCGTCCACTCCAGGATGATCTCTTCGCACAGTTGCTGCACGCCGCCAGACTGGGCATCGAACCTGAAATCTCGCAAGCAGTCGCCGATATAGCTGTGCGCGAGGCGCGTGCCGCGCGAGGACTTGATGTCGGGTGCTCCGGACGAGTCTCGCTCCACCCAGAGGAGGGATCGCAGGCGGTCGTAGCATGCGTCGCGGGCGCTGGCGTGGGCGTAGGGCGCCATGCCCATGACCTTGAATTCATCCTGGTGCGGCGTCATGCGCAGGTGGCCGGTCACCCCAGCGTAAATGTGCCCGAGTGAGGAATTGCGCGACACGGAGCCGACTCGCTCGGGCGGCTGTCCGGCGCGGTACCAAGCCACCGATCCGCTCAACCCATCGCCCTCGCCGTCCAGCGTGAAGACGAGTTTCCGGTCGGGACCGGGGCACGGCGCCAGCGCCGTGGCATGCGCCGTGTGGTGGTCGTAGAACTTCATCCGCTGGGCATCGGCTCCGGTCGCGGCCACGATGGCAGCCGTGCGGGTGCGCTGGAGCAGCGGCCGGCCGAGCCGGCGGGCCGCGTCGGACGGCAGCGTGAGGGCCCGGCTGGCGGGCCAACGCCGCTCGATCGACGCAAGCAGGGTCACGCAAACGGCGTAGGCGTCATAAAAGCGCCAGGTCGCCTGCGAGGTCCGCGCGTCGTGGACTGTCGGCATGATGCCGTCCTTGGTGCTGACGGCGATCAGGTCGACGTCGTCGATCGTGAGACCCTCGGTCGCAAGCACCGTCCTGACGGCGCGCACGGGAATGCCAGCTTGATTCTTCTTGCGCGTCAGCCGCTCCTCGGCGCTTGCGGCGCGGAGCTCGCCGTCCACGACGAGGGCGGCCGCGGCGAGGTTCCCCTCGTGAAGGCCAAGCGTGACGACGGGCTCACTGGCAGTTCTCAAATCAATTCCCTCTCCATACGAGACTTGAAGCCGCGCTCTGCAGGGCGGCAGCGACGAAACCTCACCCAAGGACTCTTTCCGGCCCCCACCCAAGCCCGGTCGCACGGCGACGCGCTCGAGGGCTTGGGCGGGCGGCGCTCATGTATGGTAGTCGCGGCAGCCTCAATGAGTGGCCACAAGCCATCGCCATGCGCATTCTCCTGATCGCGAACGGTATCGCCGGGACAAAAGCCGAAGGCCTCGCCGGCGGTGACAGCCGACTCGTCGAGATCGCCAAGCACTGGATTCAGGACGGCCACGAGCTGCACCTCATGAGCGGACCCGGAGGCGTTGACCTCTTCCAGCGCCACAACCTTCCGGTAACGCCGCACGTCGTCCCCTGGTGGGGGTGGGATGGTCGCTGGTGGTTCGTCCTGCGGGCAATCACCGTCTGCGTGTTGCTCCCCTGGTCACTCCTGCGCCAGCGTCCGGATGTGATGGTGAGCGCGAACGACCAGCTCTTCGACACGCTGCCCGGCTTCCTGCTCAAGCTTTGGCACCGGAAGCGTGTGCAGTGGGCCGTGGTGGTGCACTGGCTGCCCCCGTGGAAGTTCTGGCGTCGCCAGGGCCCGCACCGGCTGTATGCGCTCATGTATCTGTTTTCCGAGTATCTCTCACTGTTGCTGGCCGCGTTGTCGGCGAATCGCGTGCTGGCTGTTTCGCCAAGCACCGCTCGCCAGCTCAAGAGCGCATGGTTCCCCATGGGCCGCGTGATCACGGTGGCTTGCGGCGTCGATCTCGCGGCCGCGCAGGAGATCGTGGACGCGGCGCACCCGCCGCAGCACGACGCGGTGCTCATGAAGCGCTTGCAGGCCTCGGCAGGCATCTTCGACCTTATCGATGCGTGGGAGTTGGTCGTCCGGCAGCGTCCCGACGCCAAGCTGGCCATCATCGGCGATGGGGTTGACGCACATGCTGCCGGGGAGCGCGTGCGGGCCCGCCGCCTCGACGGCAACATCACCTTCCTCGGCGCGATTCTCGACCCCGACGAAAAATTTCGGCGTGTCCGCGCCTCCCGCTTGTTCACGCTCCCCTCGCACGAAGAAAACTGGTCCATTGTGATGGGCGAAGCCATGGCGCTGGGCGTCCCCGTCGTTGCCTACGACCTCCTCGAGCTGAAAGAGGTCTGGGGCGACGCGTTTCGCGCGGTGCCGAAAGGCGATGTCTCGGCCTTTGCCGGCGCGGTGCTCGACCTGCTGGCGGACGAGGACGGCCGCCGCGACCTCTCCGAGCGTGGCCTGGCGCGTGTCAGTTCGCTCGATTGGGCGGTCATTGCGGATCGCGAGCTCGAGGCGATTACGGCGTCTGGGGCAAACGGACCGGCGACGCAAAGCTGACGGACCGTCCGGGATTTGCTTGGCGCCGTTTCGACTGCGGAGCTGACGGGAAGCCGCGGACCCATGGCGAGCGTCTTGCCCCGGACTAAGCGGCCCGCCTCACCGCCCGAATGGCCAGGTTCGTGCTCGCCCCATGTGGATCCCGCAGCCTGTCATTGCGACGGTCGATAAGCTGCATGAGTCGCAGTCCCCACGTGATCGGGTTCAGGCTGATGCGCCGATGGGGTGTGTGGGCGTATTCGAACTTCTCCATCGAGCGATAGGCGGCCGACGACTCCGGCAATCGCCCGTAGAGCTGCTTTCCGGTCCACAGCAGCATGTGGTTGAACGGCAAACACCACCGGGTCAGGCCCTCGAAGTGCGTCACCTCCAGGCGCTCGTCGCCGGCCACCACCCGCCGAAACTCGTTCGGCCGATAGAGACGCAGGTGCATGGCCCACAGCCCACCCCAAAAGCCTGAGTCCGGGCTGAAATGCCCGAGCCCAAGCCGCTCGCGAACCCAATTCAGCGGATCCCACAACGCCGGATAGTTCGCACATGGCACGGTAAGCGCGGCGACGCCGCCCGGCTTGAGCACCCGCGCAATCTCACGTACCACGGCGGCGTCGTCCTCCACGTGCTCCAATACTTCCGAGCACACCACCCCATCGAAACTCCCGTCGCGAAACGGCAGGTGGGCGCCATCGCCGAGCAGCCACGTCTGACCCGACCCGTGGAGATTGCGATCCACGCCCTGGTGCAGGATCGGTGGCGCGGCGTCCAGCGCCACGATGCGGCAGCCAAAGGCCTCGCGCAGGGCCAGGCTCACGAAGCCCTCGCCCGCCCCCAGATCGAGGATGCGGTGCTCGGGCTTGGGGTCCAGGTACTCCGCGATAGCTTGGATCCGCCGGCGATAGGACAGGTCCCCCACATTGGTCAGAACGTGGGCGAGCCGATCGGAAGGAGAGCCACGTCTTCCCCGCGCGGCGGGAGGCAAATCAGTCGACGGCACGGCGAATCAATTGAGGGTGTCCAGGTCACCCGCCCCCGCGCGACCGAGCGCCTTCGTCGCCGCGCGCAGGTGCTGGATGATCGATTCCCCGGCAGTTCCGTCGCCAAATGGATTTGGCCAGGGCGCGCGTCCCAGCAAGCTGTCGAGCGAGGCACGGATGAGGGCGGGGTTGCGATCCGTGACCCGCGCCGCGCCGACGTCCACGGCTTCCGGACGCTCCGTCGTCGACCGAAGCACGATGCACGGCGTTTGCAGCACACACGCTTCCTCCTGGATCCCACCGGAGTCGGTCAATACGACAGCGGCGGCCCGGATGAGTTGCAGCGTCTGCCTGTAGCCCTGTGGCGGCCGCACGTGCCACATACGCATCAGACGGCGATCGCTGGTCCCCAGTTGACGTTCGGTGCGCGGATGTATTGGGAAGGCGATCGCAAGGTTGTGCTCGCGTCGCACGGAGTCGATGGCCTCCAGGACTTCGCGTCGCGCAACCGGATCGTCGACGTTCGCTGGGCGGTGGAGTGTGACCAGAGCAAACCGACCCGGTGTGACATCGAAGTCATGCAGGCTGCCGCTGTCGTCCAGCCGGTCCGTCATGTGCAGCAGGGCATCCACCACGGTGTTCCCCGTCACCACGACCCGATGGGCCGGAATTCCCTCGCGCGCCAGATTTGCCGCCGACGCGGCGGTTGGGGCGTAGAGCCAGTCGGCGAGGTGGTCGATAAGGATGCGATTGAGCTCCTCGGGCATCGTCCGGTCGCCGCTGCGGAGGCCTGCCTCGATGTGGCCGACCGGAATCGCGCGCTTGGACGCCCACAGCGCGCCGGCCATCGCGGAGTTGGTGTCGCCCTGCACCAGCACCGCCAACGGCAGGTCGTCGCCCAGCACCGATTCAAGGCCCGTCAAGACATTCGCGGTCTGCGTGGCATGATCCGCTGACCCAACGCCAATGTGCACGGCCGGGAGGGGCATCGCAAGTTCGTCCCGAATATCGCGATCCATCTCCAGGTCATAATGTTGCCCCGTGTGAATCAGGCGAAGGTTGAGCCCCGCGGCCTTGGCGGGAGCGAATAGCGACCAGACCTTGATCAACTCTGGTCGCGTTCCCACGCACACGGCAATGTAGGGATTCGTGCTGCGCACTCGTTCTAAGGGTCGAGACATAGCCTCGCTATGGGGGTGGCACGCGGGATCATATCGGAGAGGGCTTGTGTTGAGCGGCGGCATGCGATCCGGGCGCGCGCGGCGAGCGCGCGCTTTACACCCCGTCCTCCCACAAAACTCGTGGGTGGGGCTTCGCTCATGACGCTCGGGCGCCGGCAACTCGCGCGCGATTGGATTTGGATTCTCAGTGGCCTGCTCGTCACCCTCGCGGCTGCCTGGCGCGTTGTGGCGACTCCGGGCGAGATCATCCAGGGCGACCTCGGATATCCGATCGCCGGCGAATTCTGGACCCGCGCTTACACCAGTGCCTGGGAAACGTCCCACGGCAGCACGCTTGTCGACATGTTGCGCACCTATACCTACCTGCCCTGGGGCTACGTCATTCAAGCCTTTGACCTGTCGATGGAAGTGGCGGGGAAGTTCCACTGGTTGAGTTGGCATCTGTTGGGGTTCCTGGCTGGGTACTTTGGGGCGCGTCTGATGACGGGTCCCCGGATTCGCTCCGAGCATCCGGTCGCACTTCGTCTCGGTTTCGTGCTTGCCGGGCTGTTTTGGGCTCTCAATCCCTGGACGCTGGCTCGGTGGGAGCAGTTAGGCGTCCACGTGAGCGCCGTGATGCTGCCGCTCATGCTCGGTTTCGTCGTGGCGGCGACGCGCTCGTCCGATGCCCGATCCCGGGCGTGCCGGGCGCTGGCGGCGGCCGCCGTGCTGGCCTTTGCCGTCGCGACCTCGCCGCACTACCTGGCGATCGGCTGCCTCATCGGCCTCGGATGGTTCGTCTACGCCGCCGTCACGACTCGCACCTCCCGCCTTCCGATCGGCGCAACCGCTCTGGTGTTCCTCGGCGGATCTGCCATATTCGCCGCCTTCATCCTGGTGCCGCTCCTGGTCACGGCAGCCGGCGGGTCACCCACCGGACCCAGGTACGCCGAAGGAACCGATGTCCAGCCGGTGCTCGAGAGCGGCCAGACCGTCATCGACACCCTGACGCTCACGGGGCACACGTTCTTCGGCCGTGGCCTCAAGCCCGAGACCACGGCCTTGCCGGGGTGGCGCCTGGCTGCCTTGATCCCCGCTGCCGCGCTGGCGCTGGCGTTCTGGCGACAGCCCGGTCAGCGCCGCATGCTGGGATACGCCGCGGTCGTAGGTGGGGCTACGGCGTTCATTCAGATTGCCAGCTGGCACGAGGCGCTGCGTCCCGGCTACTTGGCCGTCGCCGCCAATGCGCCGTTCGGCTGGGCGCTCAGGGAACCGGACAAGCTCTCCGGCGCGCTTGCCCTCGCCTATCTACCCGGACTTGCCCTCGCGCCACCGACGTTCGTCCAAATGGCCCCGCGCCGTCTGCCTGCCGTCGGCACTATCCAGACGGCGGTCCTTGGACTAGTGCTGGCAGCCTTCATCGTGCCGGGAATCCACCGGATGCTCTGGGACGATCGGACTCTGAGCCTCGTGCCCGAGCGATTCCCGTCTTCCTTCCGCACGGTGCCGATGGAAATCGACCGTCGCAATGCGGCCGCCGACTCGCGCACGCTTCTAGCCGTGTGGCCGTTGCGGTTCCCGGATTGGTCTGAACAAAGCCGTGTCTTGCACACCATCGAGACGCTGGCCGTCACCACGCCTTATGCAACGGAAAACTCGCTGGTCGGCGACCGCCTCGTGTCGCTGGTCGAGGCCGGCGCGCCCGAACTTGCCGATACCCTCCGCGCTCACGGCGTCTCCCGGGTGCTGGTTCCAACGGGCACCCTCCGCGGTCGCGAGCTTGCCCAAGCGCTGCGCCGGACCGACGGTCTTGTGCCGGATCTGACCGCGGACTACTACGAGGTGTTTCGCACGGTCGAGCCCGCGTATCCCTGGGTCTACGTGGCAGGTGCCGGCGGACCGATTGAGCTACCGTGGAAGCGCGAGGGCATGCATCGCCTTGTCATCGACCTGCCGCCAGCCGGGGAGCATGCGCGCGAAATCTTCACGCAGGAACACTGGGACCCACTCTGGACTGCCCACGTGCCGGGATATGCCGCGACGGTTGAGCCGTCCGAACGTGACCTGCTGCGCGTCCGCACGGAGGCCGGCGCCTCGGGCCGTCTGGTGCTCGAATACCGCCTGCACCAGGCGTTGCTGGCGGGACACGCCCTAGCGTGGGCCGGGCTCTTTGCGTGGGGCGCATGGACGCTGTGGCCGCATCGACCGCGACGACGTGGTTGGCGCCCATGAAGCTGGCGGTGTGGCTCCTCGCCACGGGGCTGGCGTTGATGGTGGGGGCAGCGGCGGGTCTGGGATGGAAGCCGCTGACCACCGCCAGGAATCCGGTGTCGCCGAGCTTTGGGCTCGGACCGCTCGTCGGCTCGATCACGCAGTCGGTCGCCTTCTCCGGCGGCCCCATCGACACCCTGACCATTTGGGCGCGGAGTGATAGCGGTCCGGCAGCCCACGCGGACATTCATCTCCTGCGTGCCGAGGACGGCCTGCCGCTCCGGTCGGCTCGCTTCGAGGCGCCGCCGAGCGCTGAACTTCGCGCGGTGTCAATCGCGATCGCGTCGGTTGACCTTCCGGCCGGACCGCTTGCCATTCGGGTCGTCGCGCTCGAAGACAGTCCGGCGAAGCTCTACGTTGGGGCGACGGGAAACGACGCGTACGCGGGCGGGCAGCTCGTCGACCGGCTCGGCCAATCGCCGGTTGACGTCGATCTGGCCTATTCGGCCACCGGCAGCGCCGGCGCGCTCACCCGACTGCGCGTGCAGGCAACCGAATCGCCGCTCTACCTGGCAATCGGTGGCGCCGTTGCCCTGCTGGTGGGCATGGTGATGCGAAGCGCCGCGCAGTCCTCGCTGCACCACCGGCGCTTTGGACGCTCGGCGGCCGTGGCGGTGGGCGGTGGCATGGCCACGGCGGTCGCTTTTGGCCTGCTGCACGGGCCGGCCGCAATCACATGACGCCGGCGGCGCGGAACACCCACTCCGGCAACCGTCGGCGGGTGCTCATGCTGTCACCGTTCGCCTCGCCCAATCGTGGCGGGGTCGAGACGCACATCGACGCCCTCATCGCCGCGCTCGGACGGCGGAACATCCGCGTCACGCTCCTCACGCACCAGCCGCTGGTCGCGCCGGTCAAGGCCCCGGCGCGCGAACCGCTCCCGAACGGCGAAGTTATCCGCATTCCGTGGTTTGGGCGGGGATGGCATCCGCGCATCGAGCCCTACGCGCCGCTGGTGTTTGCCTACCTGGTTCCCGGCCTGCTGGTGGGCGCCGTCCGACACCGACTCCGCCATGGCGACAGCTTTGACGTCATCCATGCGCACGGCTTGGCCGCCGCCGTGGCGGCCATCGGGATGCGCTGGACGGGCGCGCGACAGCCGATCGTCGTCAGCATGCATGCCATCTATGAGCTGCGGCAGCGCCGGCTGCTCGCGCAAGCCGTGCGCTCCCTCCTCGGGCGCGCCGATCGGGTGCTGACCGTGAGCGAGGCTTCCCGCCAGGAGCTACTGGCCATCGGCCTGGATCCCGTTCGCGTCAGCGCCTTTCAGCACTGGGTCGACCTGGAGGTGTTTCGGCCGCGCGGCCAGGTCGAAGCTCGCGCGAAACTCGGGTGGCCGGAGTCGGCGCCCACCTGTCTGTTTGTGGGCCGACTCCTCCGGAAGAAAGGCGTCGGCGTCATTCTCGATCTCGCGCGGCGGCTGCCCAACGTCCAATTTCGGATGCTGGGCGCCGAAGGTGACATGGGAGCCGAGGCCGCGGAGGCTTCAACGTCGTTGCCGAACTTGACGCTGATGCGGGATCCCTCGGGGCCACCGTCGACTCGCCTGGACACTATCGCGTCGATGTATGCCGCGGCGGACCTGCTGCTGGTGCCGTCGCAGTACGAGGAGGCGGCGGGAATCGTGGTGCTCGAGGGCAGCGCGTCCGGCACGCCAATCGTCGCCAGCAACCTCGGGGGTCTGCGAGAAGCCGTGACTCCTGAGGTTGGCCGGTTGGTCGAGCCCACCGCCGAGGCGTTCATGGCGGGACTGCACGACATGCTGGCCGATCGCGCCGGTCTGAACCAGCTCCGCGAGGGAGCGCGTGCCGAGGCCGAGCGCCGGTTCTCCGAGCGGAACGTGGACGTGATCGTCCAGAAATATGGATTCGACGCCGACGACCGCGACGAATCCGGCGGAGTCGTCTAAGAGTCGCGACTCGCGACTTCCTGAGCCTGGCGGCGGTGTCCAGCCGACTCGCTCCGGTGGCGCCTTCGGCATACTGCGAGCCATGGCAGCTGCTCCCGGAATCTCAATCGTCATTCCGACGCTGAACTGCGCGCGCAGCTTGGAGATCGCCCTGCATTCCATCCGCGAACAGCGCTATCCGGCGGACCGGGTGGAAATCATCGTGGCCGACGGCGGATCAACCGACGGCACGCGCACCACCGCCCAGACCTGGGGCTGCACCGTCGTCGACAACCCGCTGGTCACGGGCGAAGCGGGTAAGGCGGCGGGTTTGGCGCACGCGTCTCATGCGATCGTGGGCTTTGTCGACTCGGACAACGAGTTGTCGTCGCCGAACACCCTGGAGGCCGTCGTCGACGCCTTGGCCGATCCGCAGCTTGCGGGCGCCGAGCCGATCAAGTTCACGGCCCTGGACACAATGCCCGCGCTCGACCGCTATTTCGCCCTGCTCGGCATGAATGATCCCTTCGTCCTCTTCCTCGGGACGTACGACCGCGAATGTCTGGTCACGGGCAAGTGGACCGGCGTGGACCACGAGGTCTACGGGGAGACCCCCACCTATCGCAAGGTTCGGTTCCGGCGTGAGCGGCTGCCGACGGTGGGGGCCAACGGCTTCTTCACCCGGCGGTCGGTTGCCGCCGCCGCCGTGCGCGACGGATATCTCTTCGATGTCGACATCCTCCACTCGGGCACCTCCGGCCCGTTCGTCCATGTCGCCAAGCTGCACCTCGGCATCGCCCACCACTACGCCCAATCCCTGCGGCAATTCGCCCGCAAGCAGGCGCGGCGAGCACAGGACTTCCTCTACTTCAGCGCGGCAGGCATGCGGACGGGGCCGACCGCCCCGCCGCGGCGCGGCGTCCTGCTATTCGCCGCCGCCACGCTGACGGTCGCGCCCCTGCTGGTCCAGGCGGCGATTGGCTGGATGCGCCGACCCGATCGTGCCTGGCTCTACCACGTGCCCGCGTGCTGGATCACGCTCGTCGTATACGGCGCAGCGACGCTGCGACGCCTGCTGGGCGCGGCGCGCCCACACAGCCGCGCCGAGTGGGGCGGCTAACGCCGTCAGGTCACCCAGGGCGCGAGAGCTTCGAAGCCGACGCGTAGCAGCCCAAGTCCTACCGCGACGCCCAGCAAGCCAGCCGCGGCCACGACCATTCGCGAGCGGTCGGCATACCGACGCCAGGCCCAGGCCGGCGCCAGGCTGGCGACCGCGATCAAGGTCGCCAGCGCGAATAGGGCGCCGAGCGCGTTTGCGCGCAGCACCTCGAGTCCGAGGCCCGCTGGCGTGACACGCCGCCAGGTCTGAAGCACCAGGTCAACGGAACCCGCGCCGGGGTCGCTGCCGATGGCGGCTTGTCCACCCCCATAGGGGTCGGTGTGGTTGGCCTGAAGCGCCAGGGGCGTGGTTGATTCGGGCGGATTGACGACCTGGATCTGCAGGAACCGTGCGCTCGTGTCCACCGTCCCCGGAAGATCGAGTCGAATCGCGCCGCCAGCGGCAATCCCGACACTGGACTCGACCAGCAGCGGGATCTCCGGATCGCCGACATCGCGCACCCGCACCGTGACGGTCTCGGGCCACGGGCTGACCGCGCGCAGCTCGATGCGGCGCAGCGGCGTGGCCGGAGCCGCGAATGTCTGCTCCAGGCTGCCGCCGGCAAAGGCGGGCCCAAAGTCCAGGTTGAACGCGTAAGTCGGGAACGCCGGCCACTGGCGTTCGGCGCTCACCAGCGCCAGGGCGGCCGCCACGGCCACGACTACACTCAAAGCCGCCAGCACGCCGGGCGCCATCCCAAATCGCCGCAACATCATCGGCAGTGACTCGCCGCCCAGGTCGCAGTCACTCTCTGCCGCTGGCCGTCTGGCGGCTTTGCGGACGGATGGCAAGTCCCTGGCCGCTGGCGTTCGCCGTCGGCGCGCTGATCGTGGTGGCCGTGTTTTGGGCCGTCATCACGACCCCCGGCGACTTGCAGCAGCGTGATCTCTACCCCTCGCTTTTCCTGGATCGCGTTGTCGAGCACAGCGTCTATCCCCTGTGGTCGCCGCGCGAGACGCTGAGCATCGCCGGTACCGGACGGCTGCCTATCACGCTCGCGCTCGTTGGCGTCGCCAAAGCGCTCGGCCTGGACGGCGCGACGTACGCCCGCCTGATCGTGCTGTGGATCGCGGGCGTTGGATACGTTAGCGCCTTTACGGCCTTTGCCCTGTTCGCCCGCTGGCGCACCGAGACTCCTCGTACCTGCGCAGCCATCGGGGCCATGGTCGCGGCGGTCGCATTGGTGGTCAATCTCTGGACCATCGCTCGTCTCGAGCACAGCTGGCTGTTGGCCCAATGGGCGGCGGCGCCGCTCGTCCTGGGGCTCTATCTCGAGGGCACGCGAACCACGCAGCGGCGCTGGATTATTGGGTCCGCTCTCGTCTTCGCGCTCCTGGGCGCGGCGCAGCCCCACTACTTGGTCTTCACCACGCTCATGATTGCCGCGTGGGTCGTCGGCACGATGGTGCAGTGCCCCGTCAAGCGCCGACGGGCGCTGACCGACGGGTTCGTGTGGGTGGCGGCCCTCGTCCCGCTGCTTGCCTACCAGATCGCGCCGTTTGTCGCCGTCAAGCTCTACGGGGGCAGCCCCGACCCGGCCTACACGCTCATGGACCAAACGCGCACGGTGCTCTCGCGCCACCAGGATCTGCCGACGACGTTGCAGGGAGCCGCCAACGCCAACTGGCACGAGCTGCTGGTTCCCTCGGGCGCCAGCCGGCTGCCCTGGGAGTTCGCCGGATGGGCGGTGGCGCTGCTGCCGCTGGCGGCCGTCCTGCTACGCCGCTGGGGACCGCCGGCGCTGTATCTGGCCGTCGGAGGATATGCGGCGGCGCTCGTCGCGGCCGCGTCGAACTGGTCGCTCACCGCAGACCTGTATCAGACGGCGGTGAATGCCGTCCCTGGCTTGTGGGTGTTCCGCGAACCGGACCGGGTGGTCGGCCTGCTCATCATGGCGCAGGCCTTTGGCGCCGGATTCGTGGTCGCCGATCTTCTGAGCCGGGTTGGGGGCAGCGGGTGGACGCGAAGCGCGCTCGGGCCCGCACTGCTGGCCGGCTATGCCGTGCTCGCGCTTGGCGTCCACGCGGTCCCCGCCGTGCCGCTCCTGTGGAGCACCGATCAACCCGGCTACGTCCCCCGTCCGTTGCCGGCGGACTATCGCGACGTGCTGCGAGCGGCGGACGCCGCCGCCGGACCGGAGGGTCGAACGCTGGTCGTGTCCTCCGACGACCGGCCCGCGCCCTGGGACCCGGCGCGCACCTTGCGCCTGATGGAGGCGGCGAGCCTGGCGAACCCATCCCTCACCGGCGACACGCGCTCCCCGGCCCCGCCGTCGCCGGTCCCCGGACGATGGATCGAGTACATCTACGGCGTCGAGCCTGCCGAGGCGCTTGCCGCCGTCCAACGCGCGGGATTCAGCCACGTGGTGGTGATGCGCGACCAACCGGCGGGTGACGAGCTGGCCGAGGCCCTCGCCGCACGACCCGACGCCGCCGTTCTGGCGTCCGTCCCGAACGCCATGGCGTTCAATCTCGGCGCCGCCGCGCCGCTGCTCGAATCGTCGAGCGCCGTCTGGAGCGACAGACTGGATTCCACCGCGCCGTCCGGCGCGACGCGCATCCTGGCCAACCACCGCGTGCGCCCGTCGCTGCCCGAGTCTGCCTCCCCCGCGCAGCCAACCACCGACGCCATCTTCGCCGTCGCCGAGAGCGTTGAGCTGCTGCCCGTTACCGGCTGGTTTGGCTTCCACGGCTCGCAGGGCGGCTGGACCCGCGGCGGGGCCTACGCGGACGAGCGGCAGTCCTGGCTCAAGCGGCTTGGGCGGGAGGACCTGCACGATTGGGCGTCGGACTACGGCCTGGGTCTGGCATTCGCCAAGCCCGGAGGCGAACGCGAGGCGCTGCGGATTCAGGTCCCCGACGACCGCGACCGCGCGGTCTGGCTGCGTGTCTTCACGAGCCCTCGCTCGACCTGGATCGACGTTTCCACCGACAACACCAGCGCGCGGTTGACCACCACCGCTCCGACGACCGGCTGGCGCTGGTTGCGCGTCGGGGCCGCGGCGGACGGCGACATCGGCGTGACCGCCGGACCCGGGCTCGAAGCCGTGAGCACCCTGGCCCTCGCGCCCACCGCGTGGCGACCGACGGCGGCTCAGGCTTCGCCCGCCTTGGTCCAGCCGCAGCTCGAAGTCTCGACCCGTGAGCCCACGCGGATCGAAGCCACCGCGCGCGGCGCCGGCGGCTGGGCGTTCATCGTTCTCCGCCGGGCCTACGACCCCACCTGGCTGGCCTGGGTGGACGGCGAAGCCTTCGCGCCGCTGCTCGCGGACGGCCTCTGGAACGGCTATTTCGTGCCGGTGTCCGAAGGCTCGGCGATCACCTTCGAATACGCGCCGCAGCGCTGGTATGACCTCGGCATCGCCATGGCCGCCGTCGCCGCCGGAGGCATGATCGCGTCCCTCGCCGTCACCTGCGTCGATTTCTCCCGCTGCTGCTCGTGGTTCCGGCGTTCCGGCCCACGCCCGACCAACCGGTGATGTAACGACGCCGCTCGGCGGGGAACTTCCCGCGGTGACCGTGCCGCCCGCCGCCTGTAGGTGCTCTAGTCTTCGAGCAAACGCCTTGCCGTCGCCTGCGCGTCGTCCAGCGTGGCGACGAAGCGATCGGCTGGAACGCGTCGCAGCACGTTGAGCGCTTGCAGGGTGATGGCGGGCCGACCTCCCAGACCCAGCACGATGCACTTCGTGTCTTCGGCAATTGCCGTATCGATCATCTGCTCCACCACCAGCGCGGCGCTGTCGTCCATATAGACCGTGTCGGAAAAATCGAGGATCACGACCTCGTGATCTCGAATGTCGACGCTGATGGTGTTGATCAGCTTGTTCGCCGAGGCCACCGAGAAGCTTCCCCGCAACGACACCAGGCCCACGCGCGCGGCGAAGGAGTCCGCGTCGTCCGAACCGGCAAGAAAGCTCTGGTCGAGCAGCGGCGTGGAAACCACGCTGTCCATCTCCAGCCGCTCGAACTGCCGCGCGCTCGCCATTCCGGCGGCAATCAGTCCGATGGCCACGGCGGTCACCAGGTCCAGGAACACCGTGAGTCCCATCGTGATCACCATCACCAGCAGGTGTTCTCGCTGCACGCGGTGAATGCGGGTGATGAACCGCCAGTCGATGATGTCCCAGCCGACCTTCATCAGGATTCCGGCCAGCGCCGCGTGGGGGATGGCCTCGACGAAACGCCCCAGGCCCAGGACCAATGCCAGCAGGATCGCCGCGCGGAGCACTCCCGATACCGGAGTGCGGCCGCCGGCGCGGAGATTCACCACGGTGCCCAGGGTGGCCCCGGCGCCCGGCATTCCCCCGATGAAGCCGGCGGCCATGTTGCCGATCCCCTGGCCGATCAGCTCCCGATTGGGGTTGTGCCGCGTGCGGGTCATCGAGTCGGCGACCAGCGACGTCAGCAGGCTGTCGATGGATCCCAGCAGCGCAATGATCAGCGCCGGCTGCACCGCCGCCGCCAACGCGCCGAACGACACGTCCGGCAGTTGCAGGTCCGGCAGCCCCGTTGGCACTTCGCCGATGAGGGGCGTGTCGCTCAACCACAGCACGCTCAGCAACGTTCCGGCCAGCAGCGCCGCCAGCGTCGGCGGCAGGTACTTGCGGAGCCGGCCCGGCCACGCCACGCCCACCGCCAGCGTGACCGCGGCAATGGCCAGCGCGCTGTAGTCGATGTCGTGTCGCACGTCCAGCCAGGCGCGCACCGTTCCCACCGGTCCGCCCTCCGCGACCGGAGCGCCCACGAAGGGCAGCGTCTGCACCAGGATGATGATGACGCCCACGCCGGACATGAATCCGGAGATCACGGAATACGGCGTGTAGGCGATAAAGCGACCGACGCGGATGGCGCCCAGCAGCAGCTGGATGAGACCCGCCATGATGACGATGGTGAACGCTTGGGCCAGGTTGTCGGCGTGAGTGGCCACCACCACCGCCATCGCCACGGCCATGGGGCCGGTGGGGCCGGAGATCTGCGACTTCGTCCCGCCGAACACCGCCGCGAAGAACCCAACCGCGATGGCGCCGTAAAGGCCGGCTATAGGCCCAAGACCCGACGCCACGCCGAATGCCAGCGCGACCGGCAGACCAACCACGGCGGCGGTGACGCCGCCAAAGATGTCCCCGCGGAGGGTCTGCAGGTTGTAGCTCATCACGGCCTGGCCGCGGGGCGTCCGGCTGTCAGGGCGGGCCGGCGGCTTGAGGCTCTGGCCATTGCGCCCATGACCGTCGACCGGGTGCTGTTGAGGTGCGGCCGGACCAATGACGTGCCCCGAGCTGGAGCCACAGCGGGCAACGTGCCCCCTCGCTCTGCCTGGCGACGGATCGCATGGATCCGGCGAAGCCTATCGAAACTAAACTATAGCACCATTATTCTATGCGGACAATTCTTACTCAATCATCACTGAATCCACGATATTGGCATATGGATAGCATTCAAGATATTGGATAATTTGGCCTTATGAAAATAGATTCACAGAAATCGGGCCACCTCGCGAACTTTAGCTAATCCGCCGCAACTTCCTCGAGCTTTCCAGAGGAGCAATCATAGATGAAGCCGCGAACTTGATCCTTGTGTGGGAGGAACGGGCTGGCGTGAATGCGTGCGATGGACTGTCGCACGTTCTGCTCGAGATCTACGAAGGCTTCGAGCGCAAACGCCGGACGCAGCCCCGTTTCGGCTTCAATCGTGTCTTTGAAGTCATCGTCGCGAAATTTCAGCATGCCGCAGTCAGTGTGCTGGATGAGCATGATTTCGTCGGTGCCTAGCAGGCGCTGGGAAATCAGCAGCGACCGAATCACGTCGTCGGTGATCACGCCGCCCGCGTTTCGGATGACGTGAGCGTCGCCTTCCTTGAGATCCAGTATTCGGTGCACGTCAATGCGAGCGTCCGCGCACGCCACGACCGCAAGCTTGCGACCGGGCGACGCGGTCAAGCCCGATGCGCCGAAGTTTGCCGCATAGCTGGCGTTGCTTGCCAAGACTTCATCGATTGCAGTCAACATGACCTCCATTGCAGTATGAGAAAGCGACGAATATTGCCAACGTACGTGCGAGACAAGATATCACGGTTGCTTATTCGAAACTGAGTGCGCAAAACGCTCTAGCCAAATGCCGGCTTGTGGACCATCAGGTAGAGCGAGGCCACCGGGAGCAGGATCGCCAGCACGCCCCAGAAGTACCACCGACGGATTGCCGAAAAGAACTGCGCCGGCGGCGCCTCCGGATAGGCCGATGGGGCCGAGAACACCACCATGCGATGTTGGGCGGGCAGCAGGGCGCCCACCCAGATGACGCCGGACGCAATGAAGAGCCCCAGCGCAATGGTGACCCACGAGATCTGGTGAAACGCGTCCCACCCGCCCCACCTGGCAACCACCATCACCACCCCGTTGATCACGAGCAGCAGCACGCCGGGCAGGGTGAACAGGAAGTCGGCCCTGATCACCGCCTTGGCCGAGAAGTGAATCACCGGGATGCTCCGCGTCCGCTCCGCCAGCAGCATCCACACACCCGTGACGATGATGTTGCCCAGGAAGACCACCGCGCCTGCGATGTGCATGAACACGTGCCACTGGTACGGAAACAGCGGCAGGGAGAGCACCACCACCGCGCCGGTCAGGAAGCCGTAGCCAAACAGCTCATTCCGGCTGATGTAGCGCATGGCCGGTCCTTCGGGCGCACTCACCGGGCGCTCGAGCATAGCGATCCACGCCCAGTCGGGCTATTGCGGCGACCGGCGCTTCGTGCCCCGAACCAGCGGCGCCAACGGCTGGCGCGGCGCCTGCGAAGGTGGCAGCATCCTTGGGTGAAGGCCGTTGGCTACGTGCCGATCGGATGACGCCATGCTACTCACCGAGCAACAACTGCGATTCTTCGAGACCTTCGGCTACCTGGCGTTACGGGGCCTATTTCGCGACGAGGTCGACAAGCTCAACGACGCCTTCCGCGAGGTGTGGACCGCCAACGGCGGCGGGCTGGACGGGGCGGCGGACGACCTGGAAGAGCGCCTGACGATCGTGGTGCCGTTCGTCGATCAGCACCCTTACCTGTGCTCGCTGATTGACGACCCGCGGATCTACGACATCGGCGTCTCGATCTGCGGCGAGGACTTCAACTACATGACCAGCGACGGCAACGTCTACTCCGGCGATACGCCCTGGCACTCGGACTGCAGCCACGGGGCCAGGCTCTCCATCAAGCTTGCCTTCTACCTGGATCCGCTGGACGTTGCGTCGGGCAGCCTGCGGGTGATTCCGGGCAGCCATCTCAAGGGCGGCCGCTTCTCGCAGATGTTGAACGCGGTCGACTTCTACCGCGCGCCGGCCGACGCGCGCACCGGGCTGCCGGAGAAGGCGTGGGGCGTCCCGGGGCGGGACGTTCCGTCCGTGGCGCTGGAGACGGAGCCGGGCGACGTCCTGGTATTTCAACACGAGCTCAAGCACGCGTCATTCGGCGGCGGAACGCGGCGGCGGATGTTCACCATGAACATGCAAAAGCGGCAACCCGATGATGACCTCGAGCCCGTTCGCAAGTCGGTCGGCAACCTGTCGCGGCACCTGATGGAACGGGCCTACGGCGACGTGATGCTCCGAACCGCCTCGCCCAAGCGCATGCGCCATCTCGAGCAGCGCCTCGCCAACGACGGCCACCTCCCCGCCCTAAGCGCCAAGGTCCGCGCCGAACGACAGCAAGCGGCCGGCGACTAGCGCGAATCAACCGCCGGCCCGACTCCCTATCCCATCGGGAGAGGGCCGGGGTGAGGGGTCCGGTCTCGGCGGCCACAACCCACGACCTGTCATTCCGAGCGCAGCGAGGAATCTAGAGCGCACGACCCCAGCGCATCGGATGAAACGCCGCCACGGCCCGACCCCCTCTCCCTCGACGGGAGAGGCCCGGGGTGAGGGTGCCGGCTACCCCGGCCGCAAATTCCTCGCCTGCGCTCGGAATGACCGGGAGCTGACCCGCCCCCTTAAATCGCCACCGCCCGCACCTCGTCCGACCAGTCCGCCCAGATGTCGTCGAGGGTTTCGTTCACCACGCGCTCGTCCGGCATGGACTCCGGTGTCTTGGCAAAGGCGTACAGCGTCGCCTGGCGAATGATGTCGCTCGACATGTTGACGCCCGCCATGTGCAGCATGATCGAGTGCCACAGCACCACCGAGCCTGCCGGCCCGTGGGTGTCCACCGGCTCGGTGTCAGCCTTGATGTCGGCCACCACAGGGTGGTTATAGCCGTCATAGTTCTCGCCCGAGCCGCTCTGCTTGAGCTCGCGGTAGGCCTCCCAGACCCTGGCGTGGCTGCCGGGCCACAGGTGCAATCCGCCCGCGCCCAGCGGCAGATCGTCGAAATAGACCGCCGTCTGCACCTTCCAGCGGCTTTCCGAGCCCATGCCCTCGCCGGAGTGGGCGGAGGGATAGTTGGGACCGCGGGGGGAGCCGTTCGGAAGCGTGCAATACATGCCGCGCGTGCCCTGGCCCGTCACCCAGTGGGGACCGGTTTTCGGCAGGCGCAGCGGTCCAGTCTTGTAGGTCGCCGGGCCGGTCCACTCCCTGGTCTTGTCACCCAGGTGCGACTCCATGCCCTTCACCGCATCCTCGGTCAAGAAACAGGGCCCCGTCGTGTGGCCGGTGGCGTCCAGGCCCGCGGGGTAGACCACCTCGCCCTCGCCCAGCAGCTGCTCGGCGACGTCCCACACCACGCGGGCGCCGATGTCGAGCAGCAGGTCCTCGGCCCCGTTGCGGATGTAGAACCGGTGACCTCCGCCGCCGAAGTAGGGATCGCCGCCCGTCACCTCGCGCGTGTAGCTCGCGTTCTCCTCGTCGGAGATGGGGGTCCAGGTGGAGGGATCGTCGCGCCGCATGCTGGGGCGGTACTGCGCAATCGTGTCCCACATCTGGTCGCGCGCCTGCCGGCACAGCTCGGGGTCGACCACCCCGGGCAGCACGAGATACCCGTCGCGCTTGAACTTGGCGATCTGGTCCGTCGTCAGCCGCGGCGCCTGCGCCACGGCGGGAGATGCCGTCGTCATGGAAAACCTGCCTCGCTAGCCGAGTCAGCCCGATCTTGACGGAAGATCATTATGGCGGATTCGGGGCGGGAGCCCAAGTTGAGGGCGCAGGAATGCGAGCCCGACGGGGACTGCTGGCAGGGCTGCGATGGTGATTGAAAGGCGCGGGCGCGTGACGCGGTCAGCGGGCATCGAGGCCGGCCGCGCCGTATTCGTTGGTGGGGTTTCGATAGATCGAGTGGTAGTGCGCACTCTCGCCGCCGGACCTGCTCTGGGTGGCGAACTCGATGATGAGCGTCGGTCCCTGAATGCGGTAGTAGATGGGCCGGTCGGCGTCGACGTCGCCGTGCCAGGCGAACGTGGTCTCGGCTAGCTCGGCCGCGATCTCGGCCAGGCGGACCTCGGTGCTGGCGGCGGGAAGAAGACCGACCCACAGCGCGACGGCTTCCATCAGCAGGGCCTGCTGCGCGTCGCTCCAGGAGGACACGCGCGACCCTTCTAGCGGCGGAATCAGGCCGTCCTTGCCCGCGCCGGCCCAGAGCTCGTTGGGGCGCTGCACTCGTGCTGCCGCCCGCTGCTCGTCGTCCAGCGCATGCATCAGCGCCAGCCCCGCCTGCACCTCGCCGGCCAATGGCGCGACGGTGACGCCATCGGACACGTAGGACGCCGGTTGAATCGCGATCAGCGTCGGCGAGAGATAGGAGCGCCCGTCGATCACGGTCACGTTCACGGCCAGGTGGTGACCGCCGAATTGCCAGCCCCACGGACTCTCCGCTGACGGCTCGCCGAAGAAGGCCAGCCAGTAGTTGTCCGCGCTCAGCTGCCGGCCGGACGATGCGGCCAGCGCGTCTTCCGCCCCCACGATGCCGACGACCTTGACGTAGCCCTCGGGACTGAGCGCCGCCCGCAGGAAGTCGTGCATCAGCTCGGTTTGCCGGGCGTCCAGGTCGCCAATGCGAACGCCGTTGAGCTCGAAGCCGGTCATACCCGGCGGCAGGTTGGACCAGTTGGACCGCAGCGGCGAATCGAAAGCGAGCAGCGCCGCCGACCGTTGGTCCGCGCCCAGCGCGTCCAGAAATGCGTTGGCGGCGTCCACCGCCGCGGCGCCGGTGTCGTCGGCGATCGCGGGCGCCGGCGACGGGGTCATCTCGGGTGCCGTTGCAGCCGGAGACACGGACTCCGGTACGGCGGTCGGAGCGGCCTGCGTAGCCACGACGGTGGCCGTGGGGCGTGGCGCGGCCGGCGCTGCGGTGATGGTCGGGGCTGCCGGGGCCTGAGAAGGCGGGGATTCGAGCGGCTCGTCGCCGCACGCGGCAACAAGCATGCTGGCCACCACGGCGAGGGCTATTGCTTGACCAATCGGCCGGAGCGGCCGTGCGCGGCGTTTTCCTATTCCGACGGACGCAGCATCGAATCGGGCGACGGTCATCCTGTGCACATTATCCGCGCCAGCGACGCCAGATCGGCCACGACGAGATCCGGAACGGCGTCGCTGCGGCGCGTGCCGCCGCCGCGATTCGCGCGGTTCACCCAGACGCTGGCGATGCCCAACCGGTTGGCCGGCGCGATGTCGTGATAGAAACTCTCGGCGACGTGCAACCAGGCGTCCGCGGCGGCGCCCATGCGCGCGGCGGCGGTGTGAAAGTGGCCCAGGCTCGGCTTGTAGCTGCGCACCTGCTGCGCCGTAACCACCACCTCGAAGTCGATGCCCAGCGCCGCGGCCGTCCCGGCAAACAGGTCATCGTCCACGTTGGAGATCACCGCGAGATTGAAGCGTGATTGCAGCGCCCGCAGCGCGCCCACGGTATCCGGGAAGACTGGCCAATGCGGCAGGGAGTCGGCCAGGCAGGCCAGGTCGGACTCACTGGGTTGAAAGCCGAGCTCGCCGCCGATCAGGGCCATCACGCGACGCAAGACGCGGCGGTACTCCAGGTAGCCGGCGCCCTGCACCCGCGGTTCCGCGTCCGCGAACAGCGCCAGGATCTCAGCCCTCGACTTGCGAATGCCGTGCGCCGCAAGCACCGGGGCGACTGCCTCGACGATGCCCGTCTCCCAATCGACCAGCGTGCCGTAGCAGTCGAAGCTGATCCATTGGAATCGGCGGCGGTCAATCACGGCTTTTCTCTCCGCGGGAAAGGCGGCCACTGCTACCTGGCTCAGCGGGTCAGCCGCCCAGTTCCTTTGCTTTCGGCACAACGACTCGGAACATGCGCTCGACTTCGGTCTTTAGCCACGCCTGGTAGTCCTGCCATTGATTGCGGTCCTCGACGTCCGCATCCTTTCGAACCATGACGCGATGGATGGCCTCCGACTCCCATGGCTGCCAAAGGTATTGGCGACCGGACTCACGCTCGATCAATGCCTGTGACTTCCACAGCTCGTCAAACCTCTTCAGGCGGTCCTTGCCGTACAGCTCCAAGGCGACACGCAATTCGCCGGTCGAGTAGGTCTCACTGGCGGAGTTCCACGTGGAAAAGAACGAAACGACTCTGGCTCCTGATATCCCTACCCGGTGCGTGATGTAAGAAGTTGGCGCGGGTCGCGAGACGCGAATCGGGCCGTCGGACCCGAAGAGCCCTTGGAAGCCCGTCCAGAACTCGAGTTGCAGCCGCCTGGTCTCGCTCAGTTCACCGTCAGAGACAGGGGACCTCAGAGTCTTCGCCCAATCGTTCGGCTGCACGACGATGTTGAATCGGGGCGCGGGCCGCGAACCGTCAATTCTCAGCAGTTCGATCTCAATCCCGAAATAGGCGTAGTCACCGCTGGTGCTAGCGTTCAGCAGGTCCAGAGCGGCGCGATGTTCGTCGCGGAACTCTTCGGCGATCCACACCACCGTCCGAGCGTTCAGACCGGCCGTGTACGTCAGCAGCTTGCCCAGGTGGTCGTGGTCGGTGCGTCCGAACTGGTTCTCGATCACGACCCGCGACTCATCGTCGCTCCCGCCGTCCAGGCGCCGGCAGAGAATGTCGGCGCTGAAACTTCCGACCGCCTGCTCGGTTCCGTGCAGTTCCAGCGTGAGCCCCAGCGCCTCACCCAGGCGCGCCAAGTTGTCGGATTGCGCCAACCAAGGCGTGAAGTGCTGCGACTCGTCCGCCCAGACCGATCGCAGGTCGACGGTCTCAAGGGTCGAAATCTGGATGTCAGGCATGGCTCCGCCCCCTGCACGCCCTGCAAATCACCGGCGGGCGTTCGGATCGATGGCGTCGGTTATACCACCGCCGCCAGCCGTTCTCGCAGTTCTGCAACGCTGGCCTCGACACGCTGTCCCGCTGTGTCGATGACGACATCGGGCCTCCACGGTTCATAGACCCGGTCGCAAACTTCCTGCCACGTCGGCAGTCGGTGGCCGGCGATGTCGGCTTTCCGAGACTCCACCCTGCGTCGGTGCTCCGCCCGGTCGGAACAGACGATCTCAATCTCGATGCAGCGCGTGCCGGCCCGGCGGGCGACATCCCGCCAGGCGGCTCGCGTGACCTCCACCGGGTTCACCGAGTCGGCGATGACCCTGCGGCCCACTCTCAGGTTGTCCTCCGCAACCGCATAGGCGACCACATAGCCCTCGGGCCCCGAAATCTCCACCCTGGAGTCCCGCAGCGCCTGCTCGATGGAGTCGATGCGCAGGTGCACAGCCCCAATGCCCCGTGCCAGCTCGGTGGCAATCGCCGTCTTCCCTGCGCCGGGAAGTCCTCCAAAGACTATGAGCATGGGGTCGCGGCCTTCTCGTCCGTTCGCGATCTCGGGCGGCGCCCGCACGACGACACCCTAAACTGCGTACACAGTGTGCATCGGCGGCGCCCGGCCGCTCGCCCAATTGCTTTGTGGGAGAACTTCATGCGCTTCTCGTCCTGGAAACGAATCATCGCGCTGGGACTGCTGGCTGCCGTCGCCTCGATTCTCGTGGCGTGCGGCGAGGACGCCGACGACGCAACTCCCTATCGCATCGGCGTCATGGAGTCGCTCACCGGCGCCGGGGAGACCTACGGCACGGTGGCCCATCAAGCCAAGGTCATGGCCGCCGACGAGATCAACGCCGCGGGCGGCGTGGACGGGCGCCGGTTGGAGCTGGTCGTCGAGGACTCGAAGTGCAACGCGCAGGACGCGATCAACGCCTACAACAAGCTCACCGACGTCAACGGCGTCAAGATCATCCTCGGAACCTCGTGCAGCGGGGCCATGCTTGGAGTCGCCCCGCTGGCCGAGGCGGACGGCGTGATTCTCTTCTCCGGGATGGCCAGCAACCCCGATATCGCCGACGCCGGCGACTACATCTTCCGCACCCAGATCAGCGACATCGAGGTCGGCATTCGCACCGGCGACGCGCTCTGGGCCGACGGCATCCGCACGCTGGCCACCATCACCGAGGAAACCGACTATGCCGAAGGCGTCCGGCGCACCACCGTCGCGCGGTTCGAGGAGAACGGCGGCACCGTGGTCGCCGCGGAGCGGTTTGGCTCCGACGTCACCGACTTTCGGTCGCAGTTGACCAAGCTATTCGAGGCAAATCCGGACGCGCTCCACATCGCGCCGCAGGCCGAGTTCGCCGCGGGCACCATCATCAAGCAGGCGCGGGAGTTGGGGTACGCCGGCCCCATCTACGGCGACACCATCAGCGTGGGCACCACCTCGCTCGAAATCGCCGGCGACGCGGCCACCGGCATGAAGGCCGTCACCGCCGCGCCCGACCCGAACAACGCCAAGGCGCAGTCGGTGCTCGCCGACTTCAGGCAGCGCTACGACTACATCACCCTGCCCTGGCACCTCGGCTCCACGTACGACACCGTCTACATCGCCGCGGAGTGCCTCAGCCAAACCGGCGACGACCAGGACGCCGACGGATTCCGCGACTGCCTCTACGACATCACCTGGAGCGGCGCCCTCGGCGACAACTACAGCTTCGACGCCGACGGCGAGGTCGTGGGCCTATCCCGCGTCGTGGTCGAGGTCCTCCCAGTGGCCGAGCGCACCAAGGACAACTACGGCTACAGGGTCCTGAGCGGCGGCTAGGCCGAGCGTTCCCGCGCGAGAAAGCCTCCGATCAGACCCCTTCCCTCTGAATGGAGACCCCTGCCTAACCCTTCGTCATTCCCGCGAAGGTGGGGATTCAGCGGCCGCTCAATCTGATAGCCCACAAATAGGCGCGGCTCGGTCGGGCGCTCACTCTGAGACGAGACGCACACGGCGGAGGGAGGCCATCCTCCGATCCAAGGTGAGCGTGTCCATCCCGGCCCGCTCGTAGTCGACGGCGATGAGGCGGTCGAACAGGCCGGGGTTGCTGGTCGCCACGAGGGCATCCAGGACTGCAGGGCCGTTCTGGGGAGCTATGAGACCGCTGGTCAGCACATCCCGAAGCCCGGCCTTGGCGTCGGAGCTGGAGAGGTCGTAATGGTGGATGAGTGCAGCGTACGCCTCGCCAATGGCTTGATTGGACGCGAAAATCTCGCATCCCCGTTCGTCTACCAGGGCGCCAAGCTGGCTCAGGCAGCGCTCGAAGTCCGCTCTGGGCTCCTGGGCGATCAATCTGACGAGGATCGAGGTGTCGACTCCGTAGCGACGGGCGGTGCCTACCTGGGTACCGCCCTCAAGCCGGTCGGTTGCCGTCAACTCTCCGGCGCGGGGCCATGCCCTTGCTCCCGTTCGTCCCGGAACTTACGGATGTCGAACGGCGGAGTGCCGGGCTTGATCTTGTCCCTGAGCGTTCCCAGCTTGGAATAGTCGATTCGCCTTGGCTTCAGGATGTAGCCATCGGGACCCTCGCGCAGCTCGAGCCGGTCGCCGGGCCCCACCCCCAGTTCGTCCAGCACATGCTTGGGGAAGGTGACCTGGCGCTTGGACGTGATCTTCACGAGCATGAGCGTTCTCCTTACGCAAAGACTATATCAAGTAAGGCAGGGCCATCCAGCAGATCGTGGGTTTCCTTGCCTAACCTCAGATCGTTTCGCTGCCCTCGTCTCTTGTCCGATCCCCTTTCCCGCTGGAGACCATTGCATAACCGTTCGTCATTCCCGCGGAGGCGGGAATCCACCCTTAATTGAACCTGGGGGCGGACAGGATGCGCCCGGTCATCGCCAAGCCCGACTGGATTTCGCAAGAGTCTCCTCTGGGAGAGGGCGATCCGAGGAGTGGGCACGGATGGAATGTCGATCATCCAGCCAAAGGTCTCCGCCGGCGGGGCCAGGCGGTAGGCTCGGCGTGTCGATTCCAGATTCAAGTAGGTGCGGATCGTGAGCAGGATTCGGATGGGCGTCATCGGCTGCGGCGGCATTGCCCAGATCCAGCATCTGCCGCACCTGGTCGAGTTGCCGGACGTGTTCGAGATCGCCGGATTGTGCGACCTCTCGCGCGAGCTGCTGGCGCACGTCGGCGCAGCCTACGACGTGCCGCCGGGGCGGCGGCATTTGGACTATCGGGAGTTAGTCGAGCGCCCGGACATCGACGCGGTCATCGTCTGCACCACCGGCTCGCACGCGCCGCCCGCCATCGCGGCGGCAAACGCCGGCAAGCACATCTTCGTGGAGAAGCCGGTTTGCTACACGGTTGCCGAGGCGGAGGCGATGGCCGACACCGCCGACCGCGCCGGAGTCGTCTACCTGGCGGCCTACATGAAGTGCTACGACCCGGCCTTCCGGTTCGCGCAGCGGCGGGTGGCGCAGATCGACGACGTGCGCTTCATCCAGGTCAACCACTTGCACCCCGACAACGCGCTGCACCTGGCCACGTTCGACTACTTCATCCCGTCCGATCTGCCGGCTGAGGTGATCGAGGCCGGACGCGCCGAATCGGACCGGCTCGTGGCCGAGGCGCTGGGCCGCGACCAGGTGGACGCCGCCACGCTCAGCGCTTTCGGGGCCATCAACGGCAGCATGATCCACGACATCGGCAATCTGCACGGCATGTTCGGCGCCCCGCGGCGCGTGGTCAGCACCGACATCTGGGCCGGCGGCGTCGCCTTGTCGACCGTGCTGGAATACGCCGACGGCGCGCGGGCCGTGTGCAACTGGATCGACCTGCCGGAGCTCTTCAGCTTCGAGGAGACGCTGGCTGTCTATGGCTCGCGCGATCGCGTGATCGCGTCGTTCCCCACGGGATGGAGCCGCGGGATTCCGACCGACGTCACCGTGCAGTGGATCGACGCCGACGGCCACCCCGCCACGACCACCCGGTCATGGCAAGCCAACCCCTTCAAGCTGGAGCTGGAGCACTTCGCGGACTGCATCGCGCGGGGCGAGCCGCCGCTCACGCCGGGCCGCGAGGCCGTGGAGCACGTGGCGCTGGTACGCGATATCGTGCTGGCGCACCTGGAGACCGATGCCTAACCTCTTCGTCATTCCCGCAAAGAGCTTGCCCCGTACTCGATACGGGGCGGGAATCCACCCTCCACCGAACCTGGGGACGCACGGAATTTGCATGGTCATCTTTCGCCCGACCGTCTTAAGCAAAGGTCTCCACTGGGAAGGAGCCGCTTAGCCATGCCGCTTGAAGTCTTCGACTACCGCCGCGATATCAAGAACGTCGTCATCACGCCCGAGATCCGCGCGCGCTTCCTGCGATTCGAGCCGGGCGACGTGGCCACGCGCCACAGCCACGACTTGGGCGCCGAGGTTTTCCTGATCATGCAGGGCCGCGCCGAGTTCGAGATCGAGGGCGAAACCGCGGTCCTGGGGCCGGGTGAGCTGTGCTTCGCGGGTCGGGACGACATGCACCAGGTGCGCGTGATCGGCGACGAGCCCGTGATCATGTACCTCTCGGTGACGCCGCACGTCGAGCCCACGCACACCATGTACGCCGAGGACGGGTCCCGCCTGCCGCCCAAGTACGGTCACGCGACCAGCGAGGAGCGCGCCGGACACGACCCGTCCGCCGGAATCTCCACCGCGGACCTGGCCCTGGCGCATTTCCGCGCGTCGCGGGATCTGGCCCGGCTGGCCCGGCAGACCGCCGCCAATCACGCCGCGCGCACCGCCGAAATCGAGCAGCTTGCGGCCACCGGTGATGACGCCGGCACCAAGGCCATCGTCGACGCCATGTGGCCCGACACCTACGCCACCCTCAGCGCCGTGGCAAGAGTCGAAGCCGCCTGGAACGAGCTCGCCGCGCGCGTGGATTCGGGCTAGGTCCGCCGTTCAGACTAGGGTCGTTGAATGCACCCCTCCAGCGACCGAGGCCTGACTAGTCCGTTCGTGGTGAGCTTGTCGAACCACACTCCGCCGGTGGGCTCAGGAGACTCCCTTCGACAGGCTCAGGGCGAACGAAGTCCGTAGATGGAGCGGGTCGGTGGAACCGTCCGCTTACTGCGGCTCGCGGACGGAGACCTCCTCCGAGCTCACGCGCACCAGCTGCTTGCCGATGTTGGTGCCGGTGAAGAGCCCGACAAACGCCGCCGGCGCGTTCTCGATGCCGGCCACGATGTTCTCGCGGTAGGTGAGCTGTCCGGTCGTGACCCATTCGGTGAGCGCTGCCATGGCCTCGGGGTCGCGGTCCTCGAAGTCGTTGACCAGGAATCCCTCCATGCGCGCCCGGCGGCTGTGGATGGTGCGCGAGTGCGGCGGCACCGGCGCAAGCTCCTGGGAGTGGTACTGCGAGATCGCGCCGCAGAGGGCGATGCGGGCGTGGATGTTGATGCGCCGCAGCAGAGCCTCCAGCACCTCGCCGCCCACGTTCTCGAAGATCACGTCGATGCCGTCGGGGCAGGCGCTGTCGAGCGCGTCGTCCAGCGGCTGGGTGCGGTAGTTGATCGCCGCGTCGAATCCCAGCTCGTTGACCAGGTACATGCACTTGGCGTCGCTGCCGCAGGTGCCCACCACGCGGCACCCCTGGAGCTTCGCGATCTGGCCGGCGGCGCTGCCCACAGCCCCCGCGGCGCCCGTGACCACCGCAGTGTCGCCCGCGCGCGGCCGCGCCACCTCGAGCATGCCGTAGTAGGCCGTCAGCCCGGGCATGCCCAGGATGCCCAGCGCGGTTGACAGCGGCGCGGCCCCACGGTCGATGATTTCCAGGTCCTCCAGCGTCGTGACGGCATATTTCTGCCAGCCAAACTCGCCGCGCACGATCTCGCCCTCGCGCAGGCGCGGGTCGCTCGAAAAGACCACCTCGCCCACGCCCTCGCCGATCATCACCTCGCCGAGCGCAATCGGCTCCCCGCGCAGCGGCTTCTCCCACAGGCGCCCGCGCATGTAGGGGTCGACCGAGACATAGATCGTGCGCACGAACACCTCGCCGGCCGAGGGCCGCGGAATCGGAGACTCGACGATCTCGAAATCGTCAACCTGTGGCACGCCTTCCGGCCGGTGGGCCAGGACGACCTGGGTGTTCGTTGGGGTCGCAGACACGGCTCGCGCTCGCGTGGCTAGGCCACGCTCGCCAGACGCTGCTGAAGGTCCACGCCGGCCTCGATTTGGCCCATGAACTCGCGCGTGGAGGTGAGCACGGTGCGCCAGTCGGGCTTGGCCGGGACGCAGTCGATCGAGAGATAGCCCTGGTAGTCGATGGCGTGCAGCACGCGCACGATGTCGCTGAAGTCGAGGTGGCCGGTGCCGGGCATCTGGCGGTTGCTGTCGGCCAGGTGGATGTGCCGCAGGTGCTTGCCCGCGGTCCGCAGGGCCTCGGTGACCGGGCCGTCCTCGATGTTGAGGTGGAAGAAGTCGGCCACGATGCCCAGGTAATCCGATCCCACGGCCTCGACGACCGCGACCGCCTCGACCACTGAGTTCATGAACCCGGCGTAGCCCTCGAAGCGGTTGACCGGCTCGATGGCTACCGGCACCCCCACGGATTCGGCGTGGTCCGCAATCTCGCGCGCCGACCGCTCAAACTGCCGCCGCAGATCCGTGAGCGGCTTGGTGGTTGTCGGGTACTCGGGCACGAACGACACCGCGCAGATTTCGTAGACCGGCGGCTCGTCCAGCGTCGCGCCCAGGTCGAGGCAGCGCTTGGCGTAGTCGACCGCGTAGGAGCGCTTGGACTCGTCCCCTGACGCCAGGTCGCGCTCCTCGCCGGCGTGCCATCCGCCCCAGGCGCCCAGGAGCGAAGGAATGCTTAGCCCGAGGTTCCGTGCCTTGTCGACCACGCTGTAGAACAGCGCCTCGTCGATGCGGTCGGGCTCGGCGTCCAGGTCGACGCCGTCGTAGCCCGCGTCGGCAACCGCGCCCAGCACGGTGTCGGGGTCGTCCCACACCTGCCCGCCGGGGCTGCTCGCCAGCGTCGCCAGCACCACCGAGTACTTCAGCGCCATCGCTCAGTGCCCCATCTTGGAGAGCGCCTCGTCCACCGAGGCGTTCGGCCCGATCAGCGCGTCCATGGCCGCCCGCTCGTCGGCGCGCACCTTTGCGACCTGCGCGGGCAGGTCCGCGGCGGCGGACAGCGGCACGTTGAGCAGACCGTTCACGTCGCCGTGGATCAGATCGCCCGGCTCGACCACCATGCCGTCGATCTCGATCGGGATGTCCATGGTGATGCGCCGCGGATTGCCGTGGGAGACCGACGTGCCCGCGGCGAAGCAGGCGAAGCGCATCTCGCGCAGCTGGTCCACGTCGCGGATGGCGCCGTCGGTGATGAATGCCACGGCGCCGAGCGCGCCGTAGAGCGTGGCGGCATAGTCGCCGAACATCGCCGCGCGCGCCTTGTGCGGGCCGATGTCCTGCACGACGACGATCGAGGGCTTGGGAGCGGCGGCCAGCAGCTCGGCGAACTCGCGCATGCCGCGGCCCACCTCGACCGGTCCGGGTCCCGTGGTGTCGATCTGCGCGGTGACGGCATAGCCCAGCGTGACGCCAAGCTCGGGGAACATGCAGCGCACCCGCGACCCGGCGAATCCCTCCAGGTGCCCGCGCACGCCCAACTCTTCGATGGCGTTGGACACTGTCGGGCTGTCGGCGGCTTGGAGCGCGGCAAAGGTGGCTTCGTCGAGCGGCCCGGATACCGACATGGCGGCTCCCTCGGTGGGCTGGCGCTGTGAGCCGATGCTATGCGCGGCGAAGTGTCAGCGTCAACGCGGCCAAGCCGCGCGACATGAATCGAGTGCGCGACCGCTCTTGGTTCACGGGCGCGTGATCGACTCTGGCACGTAGGCTTCGCCGGTATCCAGGGGCGGCGTCGGGCCAAAGCTGGAATACGGCACATAGGCCCCGGCCGGGTAAAGCCGGTCGCGCACGGCGTCACCCAAGAGCCGCAGCTTCACGGGCTGCTGGCTCCCAGGGTGGTACTCGAGCACCGCGGCTTGGAAGTACTGGCGGATGAAGCCGGATGCCGCGCCGGGAATATTGAGCACCGCCTGCGGATGATGGTCGTAGCGGGCGTCGGTCTTGGGATAGCCGAAGGCGGCAACGCCGCCGTGCGCCTCAAAGAAGTCGAGGAACCCAATGTCGGTCCCGTCGACCGCAACGTTGGAGACGCGGTGGCCGAACGGGCCGAGCACCGCGCCCGGCTGTTCGGACAGCAGGTCCGGCTCCACGCCCAGATCGGGCGCACCCCGCAGCCCACCGCCGATGTAGTCCCAGACCAATCGGCGCTCAATGCGCCAGACGTCATGGCGCTGCTGGCAGTCGACGACACCGCGCTGGTAGTACTGAGTGAGCACACCGGGCCGCTCCTCCATGACCTCCGAGGTGGCATGGCCCCACCGAGTGACGCCGCCAGTGGATTGGTAATGCGCCAGGAAGTCACAAGCGAATTCCTGATCGGCAGTCGTGACCTGCAAGTCCGGAATGTTGTGCGCTAGGTGCACGGCCGGCACAAAGAAGCTGTTGCGTTTCACCCGGGTGCTGAAGTTAGCGCTGGCCATCCGGGCCGCCGGGGGCCTTGGCAGACCTGATGCGCTCGACGCCAGGATCGCCGCGCCGCAGCTCGTCACATCGTCGGCTACCACAAACGCGGGTGACCAGTTGGAGAGCGGGTCGCCGTCAGGAGTGATGAGTCTGACGGACATTGTCAATCTTTCATAATCGGGCCAGGTGTGCTTCCAGAAGTGAAGATTCGGCATCGTGATCAACGATTCATTACGGTATCCGCCGGTACCCGCGAGGCTAATCCAGTGCTGCTTCATGGAACCAACCTTGCGAAACTCTAGCAGCACATCATGATCTTCGGGTAATCCATCCACGAATAATTCGAGAGAGGTGTCGAATCGATCTCGTGCCACACTGAGGATGCAATTCGGAGGTGATGGATTGACCGAGGTAATATTCATGGCATATGTTGTCTCGGGTGCCAATATGCGATCTCCTGCCTGAGATGATGCTCGCCCAGGACCATTGAACGGGTTGTGATAGATCAGTACTCGACCGCGATTTATATCGCCTATATAGAGATTGTCACTATTGTCAAATACAGCGGTGTATGGCATTGATGCGAGATCGTAAAGATACCTATTTGGACTGGTTTCAGGGCCGAGTGGATCATCGTATATCCCAACAAAGCGACCCCCTGAGTACATGTTATACCCGACCACCATTCGATTATCACTGTCGAATGCTGCCTCCCATGTGGCAGCTTTGAGTGGGTGCGCGTCCGTTCGGTTGACTGCTTGCTGTGGTTCATAGTCGCTCACAACAAGGGTTGGGATGGATCCGCCATAGGTGTCAAATGTCTTGGCGGCGTTCGGTGCGTATATTGCCGACGATGTGTCAGTTGGCAAGGCGTCCCTGGTGAATACGAGGAGGCGTTGATTGCCGTCTATCTCGAGCGAGTGGTCCGACACGTATAGATTTCCAACGGTATCGATTGAAAGGGCGCCAGGGAGGCAAAGCATGTTTGGGCTGAGCATTTCATGGATCTGCGGGTCGCGCGGCACGTGAGGTATTGCCGGAGCACGGCGGTTGCAAAGAGATCCGGTGGCATCATTTTGTCCGAGAATTATATCGACTACTGGATTTGTGAATGGATTTCTGATTCGAACAACGCGGTTGTTGTCGGTGTCGCTTAACCAAACGAATTCGCCAGCCTCCACCGGGGCAATGCCGAAAATGCGGTCGCCGAACGAGAGCGTATCGGTCGTCCCAAGGACAGGGAGAGCTTTCCGGTGTATGGGAATTGTGTGAAGCGGTACCGAGTGTTCTGTAAGTGGTAATTGATAGATGTCAATGGGGCCCCGTCCTTCGAAGCCGAGAACCCACAGGCGGCCTGCACTGTCGACTTTGATGATCCCACAGCAGGTATCCCAGATATTTCGAGGCCGTTCGTCGCCGACGACTCCATCGGCGGATTGACCGGTAGCGATGGATGGCAGGCCGTTCCAAAATAAGAGGCGGTGGATGTCGCTGACGATCATTTGGTCGTCCCAGAGTGCAATGCCCCTAGGGGAGTGCAATCCGCGCTTGGTGGAGAGATTTGGTCCGTGAGGCGTCGATGGTGAGAAGAATTGCTTGTCTGGGTAGACAATCGCGAGATTGCTAGGGATAGATATTGATGCTGGAATGCGTACCACATCGGCCTGGTAGCTTCCGATCGAGGCTACGATATTTCCATCACGGTCGATGCCAATGCCGCCGCCGCCTCTGCATATTGCTCCGGTCCATTTGGTGGCCCCTTGATGCTGAGGCTTTCCACAATACTCCGTGGGATGATAGGCGGAGAGTCCGAATATGGAGTGGATCGATGTAAAGTCCCAATTCCAAAGCGCTATCATGCCGTGTTCTGTGTCGTATATCCATAATCCGTTGCCTGCGGGATCTGGTTCGAGTGAAGTTGGATTCCTGAATTGTGAGTCGTGGATGTGGGTTGCAGGCATTCCAGAAGTAAACGGTGGCTGAAAGACGAGGAGGCGGTCGTTGTCGGTGTCGACCACGTATGCACGATTGTCGGGTCCAAAGCGTATGGCTGATGGGGTGTGCATTGTTGTCGGATCGGACCCTGGAGTTGCTGTGTGAAAGCTTTGCTGGCCAAGAACTAGGTCGGCGACGGTGCTGATTTGGTGGTTGGCCGGATCCATCGGAAACCTCAGCACACGGTTGTTTCCGCTGTCTGCAACCCAGAGATTTCCATACGGATCGATGTCGACGCCATTTCCGTAGAGACCTGGTTCGAATCGGTTAGTGTTCGAGTGGAAGCAGAGAGTATCCGCGCGTGGCGAGTCGATTACACCTCGATTGCACATGATTCCGGAGGAATCCGCTTGTCCCCAGACGGCGTCTGCCACTGAATCGTTTGCGAATGGAGAGTTGTATTTGAGCACTCTGTTATTGAAGGAGTCTGGAACGTAGAGATTCGAATTGGTGTCAACGGCCATCGTGACGAAGGATGGGTGCTCCACAGGGCTACGAGTAACATCCGGTAGGCCGCAGAGAGTCTGGGGGCCGGCGGACGGGCGTACCGGGTAGTTCTGAACTCCACCATCTCCGTTGCATGCTGAGTGGTGATATCCCGACGGCTGGCCGATGACAACATCTGCGGTGCACGGGCTTGGTCCGGCGTAGCACCTGGCGAGGTTGATCCCCAGGATGCGGCTGTTGCCCGAATCCCAAATGTATGCCCGTCCGGGGTCGGTCGATCTATCGACGACGACTCCGCCGGGATTGAACACCTTGAACGGAACGACTTCATTGGGACCTATCTGAGAAAAGTCTGGCTTTCCGACGACTACGTCCGCCCACAGGTCGCCGGCTTGCCCCCTGACGGGTGGTGAAGGTGGAAACGGTGCCGGGGCAGGCGACGGGCCCATGGACCGAATAGCGGCGGAGTTTTCGGCGGTTCGCAAAGCGGCGACGGCCGATAGATCCGATTGGAGTGCGGCTAGCACGGCGGAGAAGAGCAGGACTGCCGCCGCGAGCACTCTTCGACACACGCCGTCGACCTGCTAATACGCCGCGATGTTGAGGACCGCTTGTTCCTCCGGCGTCAGCGCCTCGATCTGCTCCTGGCTCATGCCGCGGAAATGCGTATTCGGCGGAACCCCGGCTTCCAGCCCCCAGATCTTGCGTTCCTCCAGCGACATCTGGGCGCGCATCTCCGGCGGCATGTAGCGATAGGCATCGTTGAAGCTCTTCACCCACCAGCGTTGGAAGAACAGGATCAGCGAGTAGCGCGGCTTGTCGCCGCGGTTGGTCCCGCCGGTGTGCCACAGGCTGGCGTCCCACATCAGCACCGACCCCGCCGGCGCTTCGGCAATCTTCCATCCCGGCGGCAGCGTTTCGGGCTCAGGCGGCGGAATCTCGGTCGAGAGGTGCGACCCCGGCCAGATCACCGGTCCCCCGGTGGTCGTCGAGAACTCGGTGAGGGCCCAGGCCGCCTGGATGCCCAGGGGGTAGTGCCGCCCGCCGACGAACGGCGTGACCGTGAAATCGCTCCAGTCGGCGTGCACGTTGCCACCGAATCGCTGGTGGTCCTTCTGTCCGGTCGGCATGGGCACGCGGACGGTGACGTCGTGGGCGAACATGTCTTCGCCCAGCACTCGCCGCGCGACCTCGACCGGCGCCGGATACCGCAGCGGCAGGCCGTGGAAGTGCCGGTGCTTGGCCTGCGCGTTGAACGCCATCCGCAAGTCGGCGCTCTGCAGGCCGTATTTCCGCCCGATGGTTTCCTCGGCCGCCAGCGTCTCCTCGATCGCCGCCACCGAGGCGTCGATCTCCGCCTGCGGCAGCACCCGCTCCAGGATCGTGTAGCCGTCGCGCTCGATCTGGGCCGCGTGCCGCTCGATGTCCCAGGTCATATCACCAGGTGCGGCCGACCGGCCGGTACCCGCGATCGGTCACGTCGCCCGGCACGCCGTATCGGTGGCGGTAGCGCGTGCGCGCGATGGCCTCGGGCGTGGCCTTGTTCTCGGGAATGTCGCCCGGCCAGCCCTGCCCGCCCAGGTAGTGGAACTCGTCGGACTTGCCGCACAGCCAGTAGTACATCTCGGCGGCGTCCACGCAGTCGCGCATCAGCTCCGAGTGACGCAGGGTGTCCACGACGAAGTCGGCGAACTCGACCTCGAAGTCCGGCTCCTGGATCCAGTCGCGCCTGGGGTCCTCGGTGCGCCAGTAGTTGTACTTGAGCAGGTTTCGCGTCCCGGTCGGCGCCGTGCGCGCGCCGCGCCGGTGCCAGATGTTGTAGGAGGTGAGGAAGATCGAGCCGGCCGGCGCGGCGGTCAGCACGCTGCCCTTGATCGCGTCGTAGTGCGCCATGTGCTTCTCGCGCTGATACAGGAAATGCGAGCCGGGTAATAGCTCGGTCGGGCCCATCTCGGGCGGCACGTCCTGCGGGTAGTAGAACACCTGGAGGTAGTTCACCTCGGGGCCGTAACGCGAGCCGCCGTCGCGGTGCCAGTCCTGCGGATGCCGCGGGGCGGTGCCCCGGTGATTCGACATCAGCACGGGGAGCGTGAAGTTGTCGCCGAGCAGCGAACGCACCGCCCCGGCCGCCGCCGGATTGACGATCACGTTCTCGACGAACCAGTCCTCTTCCAGGATCTCCGACGGCTCCGAAATTGGGTGTTCGTCGAGAAAGTCCATCGCCCGCCGGTTGATCTCGTCGGGCACCACGCCTTCCAGAATCCAGTAGCCATTGCGGCAGAACCAGATCACGTCGTCGTCGGTCATGGTGGGTGCGCAGGAGTGGGTGCGCTTGGGAATGCTCATGCGGTGGCCCTCCGTTCCAGGATGAACTCGCAGGAGAGCCCGTAGGTGCGGCTCTCGTCCATGAGCAGCGACAGCTCGGGGAACTTCACCACCCGCCAGCCGTCGTTGATGGCCTCCAGCACGGTCTTGTAGGGCCAGTCCTCGGGCGCCGGCAGCGGATAGACCACCTCGCCGTCGCGGATCATGCGCATGCCGACCACGTCCGAGGTTTCGGACGTTCGTGCCGCCTGGAGGTAGAGCAGGTCCCAGCGCCGCGGCCGCTCCGCGCCGATGGCGTCCTCGAGCTCGCGCAGCCGCTCCTCGGTCAGGCGCCCCTCGCGCAGCTCCTCGATGCACTGCCGCACCATCTGCCGCGGATTCTTCATCAGCAGACCTCCGCCGGTCGCGCCGTGGCGCTCGCGCCTTCCATCGTAGCTCGCGATGGCGCGCGGCGGCGGTCGAACCTCACCTCATCCGAGGCGCCCGGATTGCCTCTCCCGTCGATCGGTGATGTCGCCCGGCACGCCGTAGCGTCGGCGGTATCTGGCGCGTTCGTCGGAACCGGTCGCGGGCTTGGTCAACAGGATGTCCGCGGGCCACGACTGACCGCCCAGATAGCGAAATTCGTCGATCTTCCCGCTGAGCCAGAAATACATCTCCGCTGCGTCGACACAGTCGCTGACCCCATCGGAGAACCGCGCCCCGTCGACGACGAAATCCGCCGACGCGATGTCGAACTCCGGGTTCACGATCCAGTCCCGCCGTGGGTCGGCGGTGCGCCAGTAGTTGTATTTGAGCAGGTGGCGCACGCCGGCAGCTGCCGGCGCCGTGCGCGCCGCTCGGCGATGCCAGATGTTGTACGCGGTGATGAAGATCGAGCCAGCCGGCCCGGCGGTTAGCACGCCGCCCTTGATCGCGCCGTAGTGCGCCATGTGCTTTTCCCGTTGGTAGAGGAAATGTGAGCCCGGCAACAGCTCCGTGGGACCCATCTCCGGCGGCACGTCCTGGGGGTAGTAGAAGACCTGCAAGTAGTTGAGCTCCGGCCCGTGGAGTGAGCCGCTGTCGCGGTGCCAATCCTGCGGCTTGGCCGGGCCCCGGCCGCGGTGGTTGGCCATCAGCGTCGGCAGGGCGAAGTCGTCTCCCAGCAGCGAGCGGACCGCCCCGGCGGCCGCCGGGTTGAGAATCACGCCGTCCACGAACCAGTCCTCCGCCAGGATCTCGGTGGGCTCCCCGTGCGTGTTCGACGCCAGGTAGTCCAGCGCTCGCCGGTTGATCTCGTCCGGCACAACCGCTTCCAGAATCCAGTAGCCGTTGCGGCAGAACCGCACCACGTCCTCATCGGTCATCGTGGGCTCGCAGGAGTGCGTGCGGTTCATGCTGGGCGCCATCGTCTGCTGGAGTTTGCCGCCAGACCTATGATGCGACGCCGCACCATTCGACGATGGCCAGCGCGTAGATCTTCGCGGCGTCGATCAAGTCGTCGATCTCCACGTGCTCGTCCGGTCCGTGCGCGACCAGCAGACTCCCCGGCCCGATGGTGATGGCCGGAATCCCCGCGCGATTCAGGAACGCCCCGTCGTCGACGGCGGCGAAGCCGTAGTAGGGCGCTTCCGTGCCGAACACGCCCGTGTAGGCCGCCTCGAGGGCCTTGCAGATGGGCTCGTCCGGCGAGACGTCGAACGGCGGCCACCAGAGCAGCCATTCGACCTTGGGCGGATTGTCCCGCAGCCATGAGTCGGTGGCGGCCACGCGCGCAATGTGCGCCTCGACCTCGGCCCTGACGTCCTCGACCGGCTCCTGCGGCGGATGCCAGATCGCATACTCCACCCGGCTCTCCTCCGAGATCACGAACGGCCCGTTCGGACCGCCCTGCACCAGGCCCGGATAGATGGTGAAGTGCCCCGGACGCTTGAACATCGGGTGCGACTTGGTCTGGCCCCACTCTTCTTCCAGTTGGCGCAAGCCGTCCATGACGATCTGGGCCTTGTCGATGGAGGAGACGCCGATGGCCGCGCCGCCGCCGCCTGCGCGGATCAGCTCGTCGCGCATCGAGGCGTGCACCGCCTTGCCCTTCACGGTCAGCGCCATGTAGAGCAGGCCGGGCGAGGCCGGGATGATGCCCAGGCGGTGCGGCGGGCCGGACGCCTCGGCCACGATCGCCGCATCAGCCGTGTAGCCGCGCTCGATGGCCGCGCCAGTGCCGGCCTCGGTGTTCATCATCTCCTCGCCGACGACGAATTCGAGGATCACGTCGCCCTTGGGATGCAGCCCGGCCTGCAGCACCGCTTTCAGGGCGATGAGCGTTGCCGCGTTGCCGCCCTTCATGTCGCACGAGCCGCGGCCCCAGATCTTGCCGTCGATGACCTCTCCGCTCCACGGCCCGGCCTTCGACCAGTTGGCGTCCGGTCCGGGCGGCACCACGTCCACGTGGCCGTTGAACAGCAGCGACCGGCCCCCGCCCGCGCCGCTGAACTTGCCGGCCAGGTTCGCGCGGCCTTTCTCGGCTTCCCACAGATCGGTCTCAAGGCCGACGGCCTCCATGAGCGGCTGGCAGAACTCGTTCACGCGGGTTTCCCCGCCCAACGCCGCCGCCTGGTCGATCCCCGGATAGGTCGGGTTCACCGACGGGATGCGCACGGTGTCGATGGTCATCTGCACCAGCTCGTCGGCCAGGGCGTCCACCTCGGCCAACACGCGCTCGCGGATTTGCGAATCTGTCATCGCAGCGACTCCTCGGCTCTACGGCTCGCTGGCCGCATGGTAAGCGCCGCAGTCTCAGACGTGCCGCGTGACTGCTTCCACACCTCGCAAGCCGGTGCCGCTTCAGTGATTCTCGCTGCGGACTCTTGGAAATCCGTTCACGGCCATTGGTAAGCTCCCCTTCCCCGTTCGTGGTGAGCCTGTCGAACCATGGACGGGGCCGACCAGCTCGAAACGTCGTATTGAGCGGGCTTGAGGATTCATGAGCGCCGAACCGCAGCTATTCCGAATCAATCCTGACAGCCACGAATCCGAGAGGATCGACGAGGTCGAATTCGCGAGCCTCGGATTCCAGGAGCGACGCGACATTCAGGAATGGATCGCCGCCAATCCTGGCATTCTGGGCGAAGACCTGCTGGTCATCGGCAAGGAGTTCAGCGGCTTCGATCGAACCGACGAGCGGCTGGATCTCCTGGCGGTGGACGCGGACGGCCGGCTGGTCGTGATCGAATTGAAGCGCGACGACACGGGCTCCGACGCGCACTGGCAGGCAATCAAATACGCTAGCTATCTCCACCGTGCCACCGCGGACAACGTCATTCCCATGCTGGCCGAGTACGCCGAGGTGTCTGAATCGGAAGCCACGGACTGGTTGCTGCGGCACCTCAACGCCGACGACTTCAACGCCTTGAACAACGATCAGCGCATCATCCTGGCGAGCCACAGGTTTGCGCCGGAAGTTATCTCGGCCGCGCTCTGGCTGAACGAGAAGGCTCCCGGAGAAGATCTGATTACCTGCGTCCAACTGACTCCGTACCGCGACGGTGAGGCCGGTTCCTTGTACGTGCAGGCCAACACCATCATTCCCGTGCCGGGCGTTGACGAATACGTGATAGGCATCGGCGACGCTTCGAACGAGAAACTGCCTGTAGGACACCGTGTCAGTAAGTGGGTGCAGACCGCTGCGAGGAATCGCAACGATGAAGTCACGCGCTTTCTCAGAGACATTGCGGACCGCACCATCCAAAGCCTCCCTGGCCAGCTAAAGCCGGAAAAGCGAAGCAGGTGGGCAGGGCAGAGTGGTGACTATCGCTACTACCACCTGTGGTATGCGCGGCCCGAGTGGGGCAACTGGGATATGTTCTATTTCACCAATCTGTATCGCGAAGATGAGCGTGACTCGGGTGCATGGCGGATCGACCTCGGGTTTCGCGGTTGCCAAGCGGTGAATGCAGAATCTTGGCTCGCTAATGTGAATGTCCACGACGACCAACTGATCGATGGTGAGGGGAACGAGCTCCTGGTATCACGTCGAGCTAGTGCCTTGGACGCCTCTTTCGCCGACGCGCTAGCTACAACCCTCGCCCATTTCATCGAAGTCCTCACACCTCGAATCGACGCGATCCTGGACGAATCCAACGAAGAAGGCGCCTGAGCGCTCCGTCCCGCCCTGCCGTATTCGCTCTTTCAACGATTACCGGCTTCGGAGGCCTTTGCGACACCTTCCGTCATTCCCGCGAAGGCGGGAATCTAGCCCAGACTCACTCTTGGGCGTTGCATGGTGCGTGTTGCGTTCACCCAGCGGCCGCTACCATCGGCACCCCCACTAATTCCGCCACCCCAGCAAAGCGAGCGCCACATGGCTGCCAAGACCATGCCCGAGAACCACGAAGCGCGGTGCCGCGGGCGCTACGAGCTGCCCGGCGTGACCGTCCAGGTCGAGAACACGATCACCCTCATTCCCGAGCAAGACCGCTTCTGTCCCGCCGGATACCTGTTCAAGCTTCGCGACGGCCGCCTGATCGCGGGCAGCGTCCCCTCGGAGGATGGGGTAATGACGTGGCGCGAGTCACGGGACGCGGGCCAGACCTGGGCGCCGTCTCCGGCCTGGCCCAGCTGGCTCGTCCACCAGTTCCCCGACGGCGAGCTGATCGGGTTGGAGGGCTCGGAAGAGCCCTGGGTCGGCAAGACCGATCGTCCGGGCGTTTACACGGGTCGCGCCTACCGTTCGACCGACGCGGGCGCAACGTTCAGCGCGGAGACGGTGGAAATCTCCGGCGTGCCGCCGCTCGCCGAAGGCGAGAGCGAGCGATGGGGCTTTCACGTTGACTCATACGTCGATCACAACATGGCGACGCTCAGCGACGGCAGTGTGCTGGCGGGCGCGCATGGGCGGTTTGCGGGCCATCGCAAATACAGCACCTACGTCGTGCGCTCGGCGGACCGCGGCCGGAGCTGGCACTACTGGGGGACAGTTGCGTCGGACCTGACGGCGGACGACCACGTGCGGATCGAGGGCTTCGATGAGCCGGCGCTGCTGATGCTCCCGAGCGGCGAATTGCTGTGCTTCATGCGCAGCGGGGGCCGCTATGACGGAACCTATTCGCCGCTGTATCTGAGCCGGTCGGCGGACGACGGGCGCACCTGGAGCGTGGCCGATCCCATCGCCGACCGCGGCGTCTGGCCCAACGCCTGCCGCATGGCCAACGGCGTGCTGGCGGTGATCTACGGCCGTCCCGGCGACTGGCTGGCCTTCAGCCTGGACGACGGCCACACCTGGATCGGGCACTTTTGCCTGCACCTGGGCACGCAGGCGTGGGACTGCGGCAGCTACGACTGGATCGAAGAGGTTGCCCCCGACACGCTGCTGGCCGCCTACGGACGCACCGACCCGAACAACCCGCGTATGACCGAGGTGTCGGGGACCTTCATCACCGTCACCCGCACGTAGCCAGAACGTCGGCCTGACCGTCCCCTGCTGCCCGGCAGGCGCCCATGCCTTACGCTGGCAGCCGTTGCCGCTCCGTCGATCGCTGCGAGGAATCTTGAGCATGGCCGAAATCCGACCGAACCGCATCAAGCACAGGCTCGCCGAGGGCAAGGTCGTCTCTGTCCCGGCCGGCGTGAACACACCCGACATGATCGACACCATGGGCCCGTGGGGATTCGACGGATTCTGGATCGAGGCCGAGCACGGGCCGGTCGACTTTGGCGACATTGCCGACCTCACGCGCGCCTGCGACCTGTGGGGTGTGACGTCGATTGTGCGCGTGAACCGCGTCGAGCCCGGCATCATCTACCGCACCCTCGACCAGGGGGCGCAGGGCATCGTGGTGCCGCACGTGAACACGGCGGACGAGGCGCGGCAGATCGTGGACGCCGCCAAGTTCGCGCCCATCGGGCACCGCGGCATGTTCGGCTCGCGCCAGGGATACGGCGTCGACGATTACCTGAACAAGGCGAACGACGAGACGCTAATCGTGATCCTGGTGGAGGACATCGTCGCGGTCCGCAACCTGCCGGAGCTGCTCGAGGTCGACCACATCGACGTGTTCTTCGTGGCGCCCTCGGACCTGGGCCAGAGCATGGGGATTCTCGATAGCAAAGCGCCCGAGATTCGGGAGCTGACGGAAAAGACGATCCGCCGGATCGTCGCCGCCGGCCGGACGGCGGGCACGCTCGCCTTTACGTCCGACGCGGCTCACTGGATCGATGTCGGCGCTCGCTTCCTGCACCCGCCCTGGACGCCCTGGCTCGAGGCCGGTGCGCGGGAGTTTCTCCAAAGCACCGGCAGCGGCTCCTGACCCGCAACTCGTCACGGACTCTGCCGGCGACAGCCCGCAGGTGGAGGCAACTGCGTAAACCTTCCGTCATTCCGGCGAAAGCCGGAATCCAGGGGCCGCTGAACCTGCTAACCCACGAATAGGGCGGTTCGCGGACCGCCCCTACGGAGCTCGAACCGAGGGAAGGGCGTAATCGGCTGCTACGGCACCCGTGCCGCGGGCCACACCGGGTGCAGGGCGTACCAGCTGCGATAGCCGTAGCCGATCATCTCGGTCAGCACATCCGCCATGCGTTGCACGCCTTCCTGCAGGCCGTCGCTTGAGCGATCCAGATCGCGCAGGTGGATAGCGCGCCCGAAATAGCCCTGCACGCGCCCGTCGGGCAAACGCCGGGTGAAGGCGGGCATCAGCGGTGCGCCGCTCATGATGCTCAGCAAGGCGGGGCCCTTGGGGAGGATCGCGGTCTCGCCGCACAGCTGCACCGGCACTCCGTCGCCGATGATCACTCGATCCGCGGCCAGTCCAACGGCCTCGTTGCGGCGCAGCGCCCGGAGCAGCGGGCGGGCGGCCTCGCGTTCGTCGTGCACCTCGATCCGGGCCTGTCGACGAATCATCGCGAAGACACGCCCCAGCCAGTGTGGTCGCAGCCGTTCACCGGCGGAAGAGATGGGCGCGTGTCGCCGTCGCAACTCCCGGGCGGCGATCTCGAAGCTGGCGGCGTGCATGCTCACGATGATGGCGCCCCGACCTTCGTCTAAAGCCGCCGCCAGTTCCGACGAATTGATCTCGACGCGGCGGTGGCGGTGCCACCAATCCGGCCAGATCATCGTGAAGTACTCCACCAGATAACGGCCGTAGCTGGCATAGACGTCCCCGGCCGCGGCGTTCACGTCTTGCGCCGAGGCCGATGGGCCCATGGCCACGGACAGGTTGGCGCGCAGTTGGCGTGAGCGACGCCCGCCTCGGGCATACACGCGGCGTCCCAGCCAGGCGGCGGCCGCATCGACAAGACGCGCGGGCAGGATCGCCACGAGCAAAATGACCGCCAGCAGGAGCGCCGTCGCCGAATAGGACACGACCGTCCCCATCAGTTGCACGGCCTGAGCGAGGATGCGGCGTACGGCGCCCACCCAGTGCTTCGCCGAAAACTGTCCCGCCGCTATCACTGCGCCCTCCGGTGCCTGCCATGGGCAGTCGAAGTCCGGCAACGGCAGAATTTACCAGCCCCGCGCGACGGCATCCGTGAGGTTGGCGCCCAAGTGCTCATGGCATTGGCCCGACCCGGGTGCGTCGGCCGTTCCCAGGGACGAAGCGGCGCCGGCGGGTGCGCGGCGCGACACTTGATCGAAGCGCCTCTGGAGGAGTGGCGAAGACGTCAACGGCCAGACGACCCATGGCAGCCTGCGGAGGCATGACAAGCGGTCCACGCGCGATACTCTCTCGCCTATGCGCCGCGCGACGAGATTGCAGGACACGTTTGCATTGGCCCGATCATGGTTTCCGGAATGCCGGTGACTCGCGTTGCGTGAACCGACGCGTGCGTAGATTCGACAGCGGTCGTCGGGACGCACCCAAGCGCCAATCGAATGGGCTCTCGAGCATTTCGCGACTAGCCGGCCTCATCGTCGCGTTCGGGTTACTGTGCCTGGCATGCGGGGAGGCCGCGGCCCCGCCTCCCACATCGGCGCCCACGCCGGCTTCGACGCCGACGGCAGTAACGAGGCTCGCGCCGACCCCCACGGTTGAGCCTGAGCCAACGTCTACGCCGGAACCCACGCCGACCTTGACGCCTGAGCCCACGGTGACGCCAACGCCGGACCCGGATCCCACGCCTTCGCCCGAGCCGACGCCCACGCCAGATCCCACGCCGACACCGGCGGCCACTCCAACGTCCTCGCCGGAACCGACGGCTTCCCCGGAGCCCAGCCCGACGGCCGAGCCGACACCCACGCCGGTGCCCACCCCAACACCGGACCCGACCCCGACCCCGCTGCCCACGCCGACATCAACTCCCATGCCGACTCCTACGCCGGAACCTACGCCGACGCCGCTACCGACCGCCACGCCGACCCCGCAACCGACTCCCACACCGACGCCCGAACCGACTCCGACGCCCACGCCGGAGCCCACGCCAACGCCGCGGCCAACACCGACCCCTGTGCCTCAACCCACGCCAACCCCCACGCCGGAGCCCACGCCCACACCGGCGGCGCCCGATCCGGCCTCGGGGGCATCGCTGGTCCGTGCCATTGGCTGCGAGGCATGCCACAGCGCTGACGGTTCCGACGGCATCGGGCCCACCTGGCAGGGCGTCTACCTCAGCCAGGTCACGCTGACCGACGGCTCAACGGTCCTTGCCGACGACGCCTACCTGCTGCGCGCGATCGTGGACCCCAACGCCGAAGTCGTCGAGGGATACGAGGCGGGTCTGATGCAGGCCGACCTCGACACGCTGCTCTCGCGGGAAGAGCTGCTGGCGATCGTGGCCTATATCAAGTCGCTCTAGCCGCGGGCCGCCTACGCGTCGCTGATGGGCAGCGTGATCCGGGCGTTGCCGGCGTCCTGCGAGTGCAGCGCCGCCAGCAGCACCTCCACGACCTGACGCGAGGTGCGACCGTCCATCGAGGGGCGGCCGCCGTGGTGAATCAGCTGCACCATCTCGTCCACGCAACCGGCGATGTGGCCGACCGTGTAGTGCGGCCGGGGCAGCGAGCGCAGCTGAAAGCCGCGCTCGTTCTGGACGGTGACGGTGGCGTTGTCCGAGTCGCCGACGCGCGCAATGCCGGCGGTGCCCAGGACTTCCAGGGTGAACACCTGCGGCATGGTCTTGCACATGTTCCAGAAGGCGCGCACGCCGTTGTCGAACTCGACGACAACGGACATGGCGGGATCGGTATCGGGATCGTGGCCGCCGTCGCTGGCATAGCGCGGGGGGTAATTCTCGAATCCGGCTTCGGCGATCGCGTAGACCGCGGTGGGTGTGCCGCCGGCATACCAGAGGATCGTGTCGAACATGTGGGTGCCGTTGCGAAACAGCATCGCGCGCGGTCCGCCCTGGTTGGCGATGATCCGCTGCACCTCGCCGATCTCGCCCGACGCGATCACCTCGGCGACCTGCACCCACGGGAACATCCAGCGCCGCGTGTGGTCCACCAGCATGGGAACGCCCGCGCTCTCCACGGCGGCGATCATGCGGTCGGCGTCGGCCAGCGTCGAGGCGATGGGCTTCTCGCAGATGATCCCGCGCACCCCGGCGTCGACCGCGTCGACGACGATCTGCGCGTGCCGGTCGTCGGGCGTCGCCACGCTGATCACGTCCAACTGCTCGCGCTCGAGCATCTCGCGGTAGTCGGTGTAGCCACGCACGTCGGGCAGCACGTCGGCCCAGGTGTCGCGAAAGTCGTCCAGCTTCTCGGGCACGATGTCGCACACGGCCACGGGTTCGGTTTCGGCGACGTGGCGATAGGCGGCGACGTGGGAGTGGGGCATCTCGACGCCGGTGCCGGGTCCCGGGCCTGGCGCGGGACGATTGGCTCCGATGCCGGTCAGGCCGACCACGCCGGCCCGCAGCGGATTATTCATGGAGATATCCGTCAGTTAGCGCGGCGGCGATTGTAGGCGCGTGGGCCGCGGCGCGCAGCGGGCGGTTTAGCGTTTCTACAGCTCGTCGATGGCCGCCAGGATGTCGGCTGAGGTGATCAGGTCGTAGACGCCGCTGTAGATCGAGTGCCAGGCCAGGTTCCCGTCGAGATCGACCAGGAACGCCGACCCCGTGGCGAGACCGTCGCCGAAGTGGTTGAAGACGCCATAGGCGCGGGGTACGTCGCCCTCGACGTTGTAGAGCACCGGAAATTGGATGCCGATCTGCTCAATGATGCCGGCGGTGTCTTCGAGCGAGTCCGTGCTGATGGCCAGGACTTCCACGCCGCGCGATTGGAACTCCTGGTAGTTGTTCTGCAGCTCCACGAGCTGCGTGCGACAGGCCGTTCACCAGAAGGCCCGGTAGAAGACCACCACCACCGGCTGCTGTCCCGCGAACGAGCTCAGGGTGTATTGCGGACCCTGGGCGCTCGGCAGTGAGAAGTCGACAGCGGCCGCCCGTGCCGGCGCAGGCGGCGGGGTCGGCGTGGCCGTGGGCTGTGGCGCTGGCGTTGGCGTCGGTGTGGGTTCCGGCGCCGGAGTCGGCGTCGGTTCGGGTGTCGGGGTTGGCTCTGGTGCGGGCGTGGGCGTCGGCTGCGGAGTCGCTGTCGGCTGTGGGGCAGGAGTCGGCGTCGGAGCTGTGGTGGGCGTGGGTTGTGGCGTTGAAGTCGGGACAGGTGCGGGCGTCGGCGTCGGCGCCGCCGTCGGCGGGGGCGCCGGAGTGGGCGTGGGTGCGGGGACCGGCGTTGAGGTCGGCGCGGGAGCCGGCGTGGGCGTTGGCGCCGCGGCGACGGCTACCGGAGTCGGTGCGGGAGTAGCCGGTGTCGGCGTGGCGGGCGGCGGAGTAGCGGTCGGCGCTGGCGGGCTGGTGGGCGTAGGTGCTGCGGCGGTTGGCTCAGGCGTTGATGTGGGGGGAATGCTCGGCGGTTCGGGAGCCGCGGTTGCCGCAGGCGTGGCCTCGGCGGCGGTCTCCGCGGGCGCGGCCGTGTCGCCACAGGCAGCCAGGACGACCGCCAACGCGACGACCGCGATGATCCCGATGCGCATCATGGCTCTCCCGGCGGGTCTCCCCTCAGATTCTACGCAGAGCGCTCACGGGCAGATTGCCGTTGCTGCTTAGCAATAGCCCCGTATGAACGTGATGAGTTGACCGACTTGCTCCTCCGTCAGGTGGGTAAATGGCGGCATGCCATTGCCGCCCTCGGCGAGCTGCGAGCGAATTCGGTCCTCCGGCAGATCCTCTGGAGTACGGCAGGCAAGCGCCGGGCCGATGCCGCCGCTCAGGTCGACGCCATGGCAAGTCGCGCAGGCATTGTCGATGTAGAGCTGATGTCCGGGGGAAAGATTCTCGCGAGGAGGCGGAGTCGGCGTCGGGGTCGGCGTGCCGATCGGGGTCGGCGTCGGGGTTGGGGGAGGTGTGGGCGGCGGCGGCGTGGGCACGTCGTCCGCCGGACGAGGGGACGGCGACGGCTCAAAGGGAGGTGCGGTCCGTCCCGTTGGGACCTCGGCAAGCAACTGAACAACGACGGGGGCCGGTTCAGGCGTGGGAACAAGGAGTGCAATGCGGCTCGATTCGCCACAGGCCACGATGCTGACGAGGATCACGCTGCTCAGCAGCACACAAAGGGCGCGCCCGAGGCGCGCGGCTCGACCGGATCCGATGACCTTCATTGACCAACGCACCGCCGCTTAGCGCAGCTTCTCAGATTGCGGTGCCGCAGCACTACAGCTCGTCGATAGCCGCCAGGATGTCGTCAGATCTGATCAGGTCATGAATGCCGCTGTAGATCGACTTCCAAGCCAGGTTCCCGTCGAGGTCGATTAGGAACGCCGACCCTGTGGCCAGACCATCGCCGTAGAGGTTGAAGATGCCGTACTCGCGCGGGACGTTGCCCTCGATGTTGTAGAGCACCGGGAATTGGATGCCGATCCGCTCAACGATTCCGGCGGTGTCTTCGAGCGAGTCGGTGCTGACGGCGAGGACTTCCACGCCGCGCGCCTCGAACTCTTCGTAGTTGTTCTGCAACTCCACGAGTTGGGTGCGGCAGGTCCCTCACCAGAAGGCGCGGTAGAACACCACGACCACCGGCTGCTGTCCCGCGAAGGAGCTCAGGGTGTATTGCGGGCCCTGCGCGCTCGGGAGCGAGAAGTCGACGGCAGCTGGCCGTGCCGGGTCTTGCGTTGGGGGCGGCGTGATCGGCGGATGCGGCGTCAGCGCAGCAGTCGGTTGCGGCGTTGGCGTGGGTGGCGGCGGTGCGGGTGGCTCCGTGGCCGTGGCCATCGCCGTCGCCGTCGGCGGCGCGGGGGCTTGGGTCGCCGCGGGCGTGGACTCGGCGGCAGTCTCAGCCGGCGCGGCGTCCTCTCCGCAGGCCGCCAGAGTGAGCGTCAGGACCGTGGCGACGAGCACAATCACGCCGATTAACCGCATGCAGGCGCTCCCGACCCGGTCCGTCCGGTTCCAATCAATTCTACGCCGAACATGCGCGCGGAGATTGCATGGAAGCCTACGAACTGCGAATGAAGGTAATCAGCTGTCCGATCTGCACTTCGGTCAGATCGGGGAACGGCGGCATGCCGTTGCCGCCCTCGCCAAGCTGCTGGCGGATGCGCTCCTCCGTGAGATCGTCAACGGTTCGCCCCGCGAGAGCCGGGCCGATGCCGCCGCTCAGGTCCTCGGCGTGGCAGACCGTGCAGCCGTTGTCGACAAAGAGCTGATGACCGGGCGAAGAGAATTCTCTTGGCCGATCCTCAAAGACTTCAGGTGGATCCGAGACGACCATAGGCGTCGCGGTTGGAGGAGCCGTCTCGATAACGATGGGGGTCGGCGCCGCCATGGTGACCACTGCCTCCGGCGTGCGGGCGGGCGGTGGCGGCGGCAGAGCCGGAACCGTCCGCCCGAGCGGCACCGTGGCCAGCATCTGGGCGACGACAGGGGTCGGTTCAGGGGTCGGTTCGAGGTGGGAAAAGTCGCCAGACTCACCGCACGCCGCGAAGGCGGCGGCAACAATGACGCCGCCCAGAAACGCGCAAATGACGCGCCCGAGGCGCACGGTTCGACCGGATCCGATGACCTGCATCAACGTGCGTTGCTCCGCTGAACGGCGCCGCTCCAATCGCGGCGCCGGCGCCATGGTATTACGTCGGGCGGCCGGCTTCAGCGTGACTATTCGTCGTCGCCTCGCAGCTGGGCCAAAACCGTCAGGTCTTCCAGCGTGGTGGTGTCGCCCACGACCTCACGGCCGGCGGCGATATCACGCAGCAGCCGTCGCATGATCTTGCCGCTCCTGGTCTTGGGCAGCGCATCCGCGAAGCGCAGTTGCTTGGGCCGCGCAAAGCGTCCCAGCTTCTCGCCCACGTGCGCCGTCAGCTCGGCGTGCATCTCGTCCGAGGTGTCGATCCCGCCCCGCAGCGTGACGAAGGCGGCAATGGCCTCTCCGGTGATGGGGTCCGGCGTGCCGACGACCGCCGACTCGGCCACTGCGGCGTGGCTCACCAGGGCGCTTTCGACTTCCGCCGTGCCGATGCGATGTCCCGACACGTTGAGCGTGTCGTCGACGCGTCCGATGATCCAGAAGTAGCCGTCGGAATCGCGCACGGCGCCGTCGCCGGTCAGATAGCGGCCGGGGAACTTGGCCCAATACTGCTCGATGAAACGCTCGGCGTCGCCGTGCTCGCCGGGATGTCCTGGAATGCCCCAGCCATCCTTGTAGATGCCGCGCAGCATCCCCGGCCAGGGGCGATTCAGCACCAGCAGTCCGCGCGTGCCGTCGGGCAGCGCTTCCCCCTCCTCGTCGACGATTTGCGGCTCGGTGCCGGGGAACGGCAAGGTCGCCGAGCCGGGCTTCTGCGCAATGGCGCCCGGCAGCGGCGTGATGAGGACGCCGCCGGTCTCGGTCTGCCACCAGGTGTCCACGATGGGGCACCGCCCCCCGCCGATCACCCGGTGGTACCAGAGCCACGCGTCGGGATTGATCGGCTCGCCGACGGTTCCAAGCAGCCGCAGGCTGGTCAGATCGTGGGCGTCCGGGTGCTCTTCGCCCCAGCGCACGAAAGTCCGAATGGCCGTCGGGGCCGTGTAGAGCACCGTGACGCCGTATTTCTCGACGATGGCCCAGAACCGGTCCTCTTTCGGCGCGTTGGGAGCGCCCTCGTAGATCACGCTGGTGGCGCCGTTGCCGAGGATGCCGTAGACGATGTAGCTGTGCCCGGTGACCCAGCCGATGTCGGCGGTGCACCAGTAGATGTCGTCGTCGCGCAGGTCGAAGATCAGCTTGGCCGTGGCGGCGGTGTAGACCATGTAGCCCGCCGTCGTGTGCACCACGCCCTTGGGCTTTCCGGTGGTTCCGCTGGTGTAGAGGATGTAGAGCGGATGCTCGGCGGGCAACTCTTCCGCGGGGCACTCGTCGGATTGACCGGCGATCGCGTCGTCCCACCAGACATCCCGTCCCTCGACCCAGTTGATGTCGTTCTCGCAGCGCTTCAGCACGACCACGTTTCCGACCGATGGGCACGAGTCGTCCGCCAGGGCGGCGTCCACGTTGGCTTTCAGCGGAATCACGCGACCGCGCCGCCAACCGCCGTCGGCGGTAATGACCAATGAAGCGCCGGCGTCGTTCACCCGATCCCGGATGGCGTCCGCGCTGAACCCGCCAAACACGACGCTGTGGACCAGGCCCAAACGGGCGCACGCCAGCATGGCGACCGGCAGCTCCGGGACCATGGGCATGTAGAGCAGCACGCGGTCGCCGCGCTCCAGGCCCAGCGCGCGCAGGGCGTTGGCGAACCGCTGCACGTCGCGCAGCAGGTCGGCGTAGGTGATGACGCGCGTATCGCCCGGCTCGCCTTCCCAGTAGAAGGCGACGCGTTCGCCGCGACCGGCGGCCACGTGGCGGTCCACGCAGTTCACGCTGATGTTGGTCGTGCCGTCCACGAACCACTTGGCGAACGGCGCGTCCCACTCGAGCAGCGTCGTCCACGGCTTCATCCATTCGAAGCCGTCGGTGATCTCGCGCCAGAAGTCCTCCGGCTCTTCCAGGCTCCGGCGATACAGCTCGCGGTATTGCTCCATCGAGCCGACATGCGCGCGCGCGGCGAAGTCCGCCGGCGGCTCGAAGAGCTGGGACGCCTCGGAAGATTGGTGCGAAATCTGGTCGGTTGTCATACGTCATGCCGCCGTGATGGAGAGGCGCCGACAAGAGGCTAGGAGCGCCGCCGAAAGCCTGTCAACCATTGACCGCCTCGCGCGCGCCGCGTGCCGTCGGGCATCATCGGGCCTACACCAATTGGCAACACGCGAAGGCTGGCATGGCGCACCATTTCGTCGAAGAGGATCAGGAGCTCAGGCTCGAGGATCGCAGCGGGCGGCTGCATGAGCTGCTGGCGCCCGGGGCGCAGTTCGAGCGCATCGCCAGTGGGCTTGGGTTCACCGAGGGGCCAGTCTGGCGCGGCGACCATCTGCTCTTCAGCGACATCCCGAACGACCGCATCTGTCGCTGGCGTGAGCTTCCCGAGGGTCCCGAGCTCACGACGTTTCGCGCGGGCAGTGGCGCGACCAACGGACTCACGCTCGACCGCGACGGCAACCTGCTGGCCTGCGCCCACTCCGCGCGGGCGGTGCTGCGCTTCGACGCCAACGCGCAGCCGGATCCCATCGCCGCCTATTTCGAAGGACGGCGGCTCAACAGCCCCAACGACCTCGTCGCCCGGCGCAACGGCGACATCTACTTCACCGACCCGCCCTACGGCATCGACCCGCTGAATCTCGACGCCAAGGAGCAGCCGGTGAACGGCGTCTACCGGCTGTCGCCGGACGGCTCGCTGGCGCTGGCGACCGATCGCTTCGTGCGGCCGAACGGGCTGGCGTTTTCGCCCGATGAGTCGGTCCTCTACATCGGCGACTCCGGCGGACCGCGAGACGTGTGGGCGTTCGACGTGGCGCAGGACGGGTCGCTGACGAATCCGCGGCAGTTCGTGGACATGGACGGGCACCCGGTGCCGAACAACCCGGACGGCATGAAGTGCGATACGGAGGGCCGGCTCTGGAGCACGGGTCCGGGCGGCGTATGGGTCGTCGAGCCCGATGGCACGGTGCTCGGCGTAGTCGTCACTCCGGCCCGCCCATCGAATCTGGCCTGGGGCGGGCCGGGGTGGAGCATGCTGTACGTGACGGCGCAAACGTCCGTCTATCGCATCGAGACCTCAGTGCGCGGCCGGTCGGTGCCCTAGCGCCGGAGCCGCTGGCGTCCTTGTCGGCGTCAGGTCGGAGGGAGAGGATGGTGCACGATGACGCCGCCGCTTCGAGTGCGTGTGCGACCCTACGCGGACCTTGCCCGCTACTTTCCGGGAACCGGCGCGGTGCGGGAGGTTGACGTGCCGGCAGGCGCCACGATCCAGGATCTGCTCGAACGCTACGGCGTCGATGCCGAGCCGCGCCTCACGCTTGGCCTGAACGGCGAGCTGGCGCAGCGCGACGCCGCGCTGGCGGCTGGCGACGTGGTCGACATCCTCGTGCCGATGTCGGGCGGCGCGTAGTCATGGCAGGGTCCGCGGGCTCGGTGCGCCGACGCATTCTGCGCGTTGATCTCACCACCGGTCGCGCGACGGTGGAGCGGCCGGAGCCGCATTTCATGCGGCTGCACATGGGCGGGCGCAACCTCATCGCCCACACGCTGCTGACGGAAGTCCCGCCGGGCATCGATGCGTTTGATCCTGAGAACCGCCTGGTATTCGCCCTCGGCCCGATCACCGGCGTCTCCGTTCCGGGCGGCAGCCGGCACAGCGTGGGCGCCAAGTCTCCGCTCACGGGTCTGTTCGGTGAATCGGAGGCCGGCGGCTACTGGGGCGCCGAGCTCAAGCGGGCCGGCTGGGACGCCGTTATCGTGCAGGGGCGGGCGCCGCATCCGGTATATCTCTGGGTCCACGACGACGAGGTCGAGTTGCGCGACGCCCGGTCTTTGTGGGGTGAGTTGACGGGTCCGGTGGAGGCTCGAATCCGGGCGGATTTGGGCGACCCGCAGGTCCGCGTGGCCCAGATCGGTCCCGCCGGCGAAAACCTGGTGCGGTTCGCCTGCATCGTCCACGATCTCAACGAGGTGGCCGGTCGCACCGGCTTGGGCGCCGTGATGGGGTCCAAGAACCTCAAGGCCATTGCGGTGCGCGGCACGCAGCCGGTGACCGCGTCCGACCCGCGGGCGATTGCCGGCGTGGCGCGCTGGGTGGCGCAGGAGACGCTCGCGCCGGGCGAACCGCACCACCGGCTCCACACCTGGGGCACGGGCGCCATGGTCAAGTCGAAGCAACTCGAAGGTCACCTCGTGACTCGCAACTTCCGCGACGGCCGGCTGCCGGGCGGTGACCAAGTGGACGCGCTGGCCATCCAAGAGCTCACCGATCACGAAATGGATCGTTGCTATGCGTGCTCCGTGCGCTGCAAGAAGCGCGTCAAGATCACGCGTCCCGACGTCGAGGTCGATCCCAAATACGGCGGTCCCGAGTACGAGACCATGGCGGCCATCGGACCCAACACGGGCGTGGTCGACGTCATGGCCGTTTGCAAGGGCCATGAGATGCTCAACGCGCTGGGCATGGACAGCATTTCCTGCGGCGCGACGATCGCGTGGGCCATGGAGATGGTCGAGCTCGGCTTGATGGACGAGCACCGGCTCAGCGGTGAAACACTGCGTTTCGGGTCCGCCGACGACCTGCTGCGTGTGATTGGCAAGATCGCCAGCCGTGAGGGCGTGGGCGACCTCCTGGCCGAGGGCTCGCTGCGGGCGGCGCGCACCCTCGGGGCGGATGCCGAGGCACGGGTCGTCCACGTCAAGGGGCTCGAGGTCGCCATGCACGATCCCCGCGCCATGCCGGAGATGCGCCGCAACTACCCGGTCACCCCGACCGGCGGCGACCACACCGGCGCCGCGGGCAAGCGGTCCGGGCTTCGCAACACGGTCGGCCTGTGCCACTTCCTGCAGTACGACGAGTCCACGACGCTGACCCTGCTCAACGCGTCCACGGGCTGGGACGTCTCACCCGATGAGCTGCACGCGACCTTCGAGCGCGGCATCACCATGGCGCGGCTCTTCAATCTTCGGGAGGGGCTGAAGCCGGAAGACGACCGTCTGCCGGACCGCCTGCACCAGCCGGTGCGAGACGGGCCGCTGCGGGACCGTTTGCTCAGCCGGGACACCGTCAGGGACGAGGTGCGGGCTTACTATCGCGACCACGGGTGGGACCCGGCGACCGGGCGCCCGTATGCCGACACCATCGAATACCTGGGCCTTGGCTCGGTTGCCGCCGCGGCGCAGGCCACGACGTTCGTCGCGGAGCGCCGCGAGGCGCTTCCGGCCGGACGGCCCCCGTACGCGCCACAGCCTGAAGAGAACGGGGCCCCGGCCGAATAGACGACGCGGACGACGGCTAGTGGTGCACGGTGACCGGCGTGCCGTTTGCACAGAAATCCCACGCCCACTGCGAGTCGTGGAGCCGCATGTTCACGCAGCCCGCGCTGTAGACGCTGCCGAAGGCGTCGTGCCAGTAGGCGTAGTGGAACCCGATCCAGCTTTCGGTGAAGTACTGGACGTGCAGCACGTTGGGCACGTCGTAGGTCTTGAGCGTGCTGCCGTTGGAAATCAACCGCGCGCGCTCGACCCGCCAGAAGATCTCGAAATCGCCGGGCGGCGTGAAGTCCGGCGGCAGCCCGGTTGAGATCAACGCTTCGTAGACCGGTTGGTCATCCGCGAAGAAGGTGGTGACCTGCCGCGTGAGATCGACTTCGGCCCGCCGTGTTGACCCGTAAACGGGACGCTCCGGCCAGTACGCGGCTTCGTAGCGCGGGGCGTCGCGCGCCTGTCGAACGCGCGCCATGCTCACGCCGCGGGCTCGAGCGACGTATTCGCCCACCGGCTCCGCTACCAGACCTTGCGAGGTGTCGGTCCACAGTGAGCGGCTGAAGACTTGCCGAAAGCCGCTGGTGGTCGCCGCGCCCCAAAGGACTGGGAATCCAAACGCGTAGACACCGCCGCCCTCGCGGAACGGCTCCCAGAATGTCGCGTGCACGCCACGCCTTGTCTCCGGAAACCACCACTCGTATTCGTGCGGCTGATCCGCCGACTCCTGTTGCAGCGCCCACGCGGTTCCCAGGTTCAGGGGGACGACTCTGAGCGGATCTCGTGACCAGGCGTCGGTGACCAGTGCGCCGCGCTCGAAATACTGCACCTGCTCGCGGCCGTATTCCAGCGGCTCGCTGACCGGCCATCCGATCGATGACTCACGGCCGTATTGCAGCCACCAGTTGAGAATTCGGCCGGACATGTGGTGACCGGTTTCGGGGACGTAGACCGTTTGGGGCTGGGCCTCGAACGACTCGTCGGCGCTGGCCGGCGTCACCAGGCCGCCGGCTGCGACGGCGCCACCGCCGGCCGCTAGCGCCAGCATCCGGCGTCGCCCAATTCGAGGACCGTGCGGCACGACCGTCTACTCCTGCAAGCTGCGTGACCCGCCGAACATGGCGGCATACGGCGATAACCCGGCACGAAATGATAACAACCACCGCGACGAATCGGCTTCGACCGGCAGTTGGTTTCCTGGAGTCCGTTATTTCTTCGAAGGGAGACTCTTGCGTAACCCCTCCGTCATTCCCGCGAAGAGCCTGTCCCGGACTCGATACGTGGTGGGAATCCACCCTGGAGAGCCAACCAGCCAATCGAAGGCGCCGACTGGCGCCGGGTCACCGAGCGGCGCTTATCTGTGAACGCCGCCCGATTTCCGTCGACTAGAGCGGCCGATAGGGCCGGGCCTCGCTCTGGTACGCGCCGGCCAGCGAGTCGCGCGTGAAGTCCTCGGGAACGCGACCATCCGCCACGTAGCCGTACAGCGCGGCCTTGAAGATGCCCTCCAGCGCCGTCACGATCGCCAGCGCGAGTCCGACGGTTGCCACGCCAACGGCGATGCCGACCGGAAGACTGACGGCGGCCACCAGAATGGCGGGCAGGGCTCCGATCAGTGCGGCGACGAACCCAAGGATGCCGAAGCCGATGTTCGACGTGACCTGCTCGCCCCACGTGCGCTTGAACAGGGAACCCGAGCTTCGAATCGCCGCAATCGGTCCCAGCCCTTCGGCCACGAGAATGGGGACGACGAAGTAGGTCAGATAGGCCCACACTCCGCCGACCAACGACAGCACGATCTGGCCAAGCATGTTGTCGCGAGACTGGCTGCGAAGCACCTGCAGAATCAGACCGACGGTGGCCGAGATAAGCGCCCAGCCCAGGATCTGCGGCAGGCGCTTGTTCGCCATGCGCAGACCGTCACGAACGGTCGGATCACCGCCGGCCAGGCGAATCATCGCCGCGCCAATGAGCGCCGAGTTGAAATAGATGACCACGAACGCCAGCAGGAAGTAGGTCACGGCAAGGAGCACGATGTCCACTTCGGAGGCGCCGGTCCCGGACAGGCGGTCCACCGTGCCAACGCCGGCGCCAACGCCCATCATCAGCCCGGCCAGAATCACCAGGGCCACGGTCGACATCACCGGAAACAGCACCAACTCCCGGTCCTTCTTCAGGACCGCCCAACTCATCTTGATGAGTTCCCACGTGCGCCCAATGGTCTCGAACATGTTTTAGCCCGCCGTTCGATTCAATCGACTAAGGATAAATCCTCTGGCTCGACATTTGCGATCCGGGGCGAAATGCAAGAGACGCGGGCGGCACGAGCGCCGCCCGCGTCTGCCGAGGCCGTTAGGCCGCGGCCGAAACCTCGGACTCTGATCGGCGTCGCAGGTGCCGCACGACGAGCGGCACGGTGGCCGCAATCGCCAGAACTAGCACCGCCAGCTTCTTCTTCATCGCACACCTCCATCGCTGAGCCGCCTGCCGTGGCGGCCAGCAGTCTCCTCCAAACCCTACGCCCGCGTGCGGCGCGGCACCGTGGCGAAGGGCACACACGCGCCGGCGGTTCGCGGTTGGGCGACCCGCTACGCTGCGCACGGTGGCTACCGCCCTGGGAGAACGGCATGCGCGTTGGATCCGGTGACTTCACCTACGACTATGTGGACGGCTGGCTCAAGCTCCCGCCGGACTGGAATCTGGGCTGGATCGGCAGCATTGCCGCGGACCGCTTCGGCCGCGTCTACTGCTTCAATCGCGGCTCGCGTCCCATGACGGTGTTTGGCCGCGAAGGCGAGGTCATCGGCCATTGGGGCGACGAGACGTTCTGTTACGCCCACGGGGTCTTCATGGATCGGCACGAGCGCCTCTGGCTGACCGACCAGTTCGCGCACGTCGTGTGGATCTACGACACCGACGGCGCGCCGTTGGGCCGGCTGGGCTATCCCTACGTCACCAGCGAGTCCGCCGGGCTGTTCAATCAGCCCACGAATACGTTCGTGACTCCCGACGGCTCCATCTTCGTGTCCGATGGCTACGGCGATACCAAGTGCCACCGGTTCGACGCCGCCGGCCGGCACGATCTCACCTGGGGCGAACCTGGGACGGGTCCGGGGCAGTTCGCGCTCCCCCATGGCATCTGGGTGCTGCCGGACGATCGTGTGCTCGTGGCCGATCGGGAGAATGACCGGATCCAGGTCTTCGACCGCGACGGGGCGTACATCACGGAATGGGGAGACATTCCGCTGCCGTCCGACTTCTACGTTGACGAAGACCGCGGCGCCATCTTCGTCACCGAGCTCAACCGCGGCGTCACGATTTTCGACTTCGACGGCAAGGTGATCACCCGCTGGGCCCAGCAACGACCGCCGGACCGCATCGGCGGGCCGCACGGCATCTGGGTCGACGACCAGGGCGCGGTATACGTGGCCGAAGTCGGCGGTGACAGCTACCTGCACAAGTGGGTGCCGGCGCGCTAGCGGGCCGACGCCTCGTCCGACTCGCGGAGTTGACGTGAGGCGCTAGGCTCGGGAGCCGGCCGCCCCCTGGTGTCGCGTGACCGCCGATATTCGAGTTCGAAATCTCGTCAAGCACTACCAGGTCGCCGACCGTGAAGGCGGCCTGCGGGCGTCGTTGCGCAGCGTGGTGCGACGCCGTCACCGAGTCGTTCGCGCCGTCGACGACATCTCCTTCGACGTGGAACCAGGCGAGATCGTGGGATTCCTGGGGCCCAACGGGGCGGGAAAGACCACGGCGCTCAAGCTGCTGAGCGGGCTGCTGCATCCGACGTCCGGCGAGGCGACGGTGCTGGGATTCACGCCGTGGGGGCGGCGGCGCGAGTTCCTGTCGCAGATCACGCTCATCATGGGGCAGCGCCAACAGCTCTACTGGGACCTGCCCGCCCTGGACACGTTCCTGGTGAACAAGGCTGTCTTCGGGCTCGAAGACGCGGCCTACGAGGCGCAGCTCGACCAGTTGGTGAATTTGCTGGAGTTGGAGGAGTTGCTCACCAAACCGGTACGCCAGCTCTCGCTGGGCGAGCGCATGAAGGCCGAGCTGGCGGCGGGCCTTTTGCACCGTCCCCGCGTGCTGTTCCTCGACGAGCCGACCATCGGGGTCGACGTGACGATGCAGCAGCGCATCCGTGATTTCGTCACCCGCTACAACGCCGCCACCGGGGCCACGGTCTTGCTCACCAGCCACTACATGGCCGACATGAAGGCGTTGGCCGAGCGCGTGGTGGTGATCGACCACGGCAAGCTCCTCTACGACGGCCCGCTCGCCGGTCTCGTCGACCGCTACGCCCCGCACAAGACCATCACGCTGCATCTGGAGCGGTCCGTCGACCGCGCGGACGTCTCGGTCTACGGCGAGGTCGTCGACGCCGATGACCTGCAAGTCCGGATTCGCACCGAAAAAGCCAAGGCGGCTGCGGTGACCGCCCGCATGCTGGCCGAGCTGCCGGTGGCCGATCTCAGCGTGGAAGACCCTCCGCTGGAGTACGTCATCGACCAGGTCTTTCGTCGGCGCGACTCGTGATGCGCTCGCGCACGCTGGCGGGCTTTGCGGCGCTGCTCAGAGCGGAGCTGGCCGACCTGTTCCAGTACCGCATCGAGATGTTCCTGTACGGCCTGTGGCAGGTGGTCAACCCGATCATCTACCTCGTCATCTGGTCCACCGTGGTCGGCGGCGGGACCATCGCCGGCTACGCGCGCGACGACTTCATCCTCTACTACCTGGTGTTCATGGTCGTGTCGCACCTCACCCTGGCGATCGAGGTCTACACGATGGCGCCGAGCATCCAGACGGGCCGGCTCTCCCCGCACTTGCTGCGACCGCTGCACCCGTTCTGGCGCGCGGGGGCGCTCAACATCTCGTACAAGGCCGTGAACCTGATGTTTCTGGTGCCCATCTGGGTCGGGCTGGCGCTGATTCTCCGCCCCGCGTTCAGTCCCGACTGGCTGGGCCTTGCGCTCTTCCTGCCGTCCATGGTCATGGCCGCTTTGATCTCGTTTCTGATTGGCTCGTGTTTCGCCATGCTCGCCTTCTGGACCACCCGCTCGATGTCGTTCTGGGATATCTGGATGAGCTTGACCCTTCTGCTCGGCGGTCAGGTCGCTCCCGTCGCCGTGCTTCCCGGCTTCCTGCAGCAAGCCGCCGTCGTGCTGCCCATGCGCTACACGGTCGGCTTTCCCATCGAGGTGGCGCTGGGGCGGGTCCAGGGCGCGGAGCTCGCGGCGGGGCTGGCGATTCAGGCGGGATGGACCGTGGCCGCCGCGGCGGCATTTGTCGTGATCTGGCGAACCGGCGTTAAGCGCTATGCGGCGGTGGGCGCGTGATTCGGCGACTCATCCGCATCGCGAGCGCGTTTTTTCGTTCCGCCCTGCAAGAGGAGTTTGCGTACCGCGGCGATTTGCTCGGCAACGTGATCCGCAGCGTGCTGAATCTGGCGACCGCCATCGGCGGCGTGGCGGTGATCTTCTCGCACACCGAGACGCTGGGCGGCTGGACGCTGGGACAGACGTTGTCGCTGCTCGGGATATTCGTCTTTGTCAACGGCTTCGTGGGCATGTTCATGTCGCCCAGCCTCAACCGGGTCGTCGAGGAGGTGCGTGAAGGCACGTTCGACTACGTGCTCATGAAGCCGGTCCCCGCGCTGTTCCTGGCCAGCGCGAGGCGTTTTGTCGTGTGGCACGTCTCCGACATCGTGCTCGGAGCCATCGTCCTCGGCGTGGCGCTCGTCGGACTCGAGGTGCGGGCGTCCGGCTGGGGCATGCTGCTGTTCGTGGCGTTACTGGTCTGCGGCGTCGCCATCGTCTACGCCATCTGGCTGGCGCTGACCACGCTCGTGTTCTGGTTCGTGCGCGTGGCCAACGTGACGATGATCTTCAACCTGTTCTTCCAGACGGGGCGCTATCCAATCGAGGTCTACCCGTTCTGGCTGCGACAGCTGCTGACCTTCGTTTTCCCGGTGGCGTTCGTGACCACGGTGCCGGCGCAGGCCGTGACCGGGCGCGACCCATCGTGGTTGGTATGGATCGCGCCCGTCATTGCCGTCGTCGCGGTGCTGGTGGCCACGAGATTCTGGCGCTTCGGCCTGAGCCGCTACACCAGCGCCTCGAGCTAGTAGGCGCTCGGCGTCACGCCGGGTCCGTGGGGGCCTCTTCGACGGCGGCCCCGGCACTGCGCGCGCGCCGGCGGCGCCGGATCGCGCGCACGCCCAGCACGGGAATCGCCAGCACGACCAGGACTGGCACGCCGATGATGCCGATGGTGACGCCGGCGTCGACGGCCCACTGTGCCAATTGACCCAGCCGATCGACGCTTTCGCCGGCGGTGTCGCCGGGATTCCAGATTTCACGGTCGGCCACGTCCTCTGGGAGTACGGTCAGGAACGTGGTGCTGGTGTTGTCCACGTCGGCGCGGTCCGGCTCGTCCGACGTGATCGCGGTGTCGGTCTGCAGGCGCCCCGCGTCGGCCTCAACGCGCGCGACGTAGCTCACGTGGTCGGTGTGGCCGGGCCCAAGCCGCGGAAACTCCCACACGATCGCGTTGCGCTCGGCGTCGAATCGTCCGCCGCCGTCGGCGCGCACAAACTGCATGCCGTCTGATAGGCGCTCTTCGAGGCGCACGTTGCGGGCGTCGGTGTTGCCGGAGTTGCGGTACTCGAGGTTGTAGGCCACGTCCCGCCCGACGGGCACGGCGGCCGGACCGTCCTTGAAGATGGACAGGTCGACGTGGAACGTCAGCGTTGCCTCGGCGCGGTTGTTGTCGCCGACGCTCTCCGGGCTCGACGTCGAGACCTCGGCGCGCGCCTCCATCTCGAGCGCCTCGCTCTCGAGCCTGACGTCGCTGCCGAGGAAGCGCGCCTCGCCCGGCCCGAGCCGGTCGATCGTCCACGACACCGTGTGCGCGGCTGCGCTGTAGACGCCGCCGTCGCTCGCGGCCAGGAAGATCATGCCCGGGTCCAGCCGATCAACCACTTCAACCTGCTTGAGGTCCACCGTGCCCTCGTTCCACACCGACAGGCTGAGGCTGGTCGAGTCATGCATTCGGAAATGGCTTGGGATCTCGCGCATCACGATCAGGTCTGCTGCCGGATGCAGGCGCAGCACGATCGTGGCCAGCGAGGTCTGGTTGGTCAGCAGATTGAGCTGGCCCTGAAGGACCTCGATGCGCTCGCGCACGACCGTCAGCTCGCGCTGCACCGCGATGGTGTCCTGCACGTTCTGCGCGCGGGTGAGAATGTCGAGCAGCTGCTGCTCGGCGGCGGTGGCGTTGCGCAGCCGGGCGGTCAAATCGGTGTATTGCGCCGTGACGTCCTGGCTGCGGATGTCCTCGTCGATCACCTCGGCGCCCACGTTGCGCAGCGCGGCCAGCGTGGCGTCGAACGCCTCGACGGGTACGCGCAGGGTGATGGTGCTCACGCGCCGCGGGTCGTCCTGCTGGATGTTCGATGCCGCGACGAACGCTCCGGGGATGCCCGCCATGATGTCGTCAACCTGGGTCACCGCGGCCGCAAGCTCGGTGACGACGACGCTCAGCGTGCCGGTCCGGATGATCTGCCGTTCGACCACACTGGTGTCCGGCACCTGAGGCGCGGCTGCCGCAGGCGCAATTGCCGGCGCCGGGGCCGCGGTGACCGATTTCTCGACGACCTTCTCGACCACTACTTCAACCGGCACCTCGCGGATGACCTCGACCTCGACCGGCACCTCACGCACGACCATGGCCTCTGATTCGGCAGCCATAGCCATTCCCGACACGGCCATCGCTTGATCGTCGAAGTCAAGCGATTCAGCTGAGCTCTCGGCCTCGCCGCACGCCATAAGCGCGAAGACGAACAAAACGATGAATGCCGCTCGAAACCGATGCATGGAGACTTCCCGTCGTGTCTAGGCTTTCACCCGGTACTTAAACACTACGCGCAGCGGAAGCGAAACGTTCCCTCTCGGCTCAGCGAATACGCGGACGTAGCCGGCGGGACTGTCCAAGGGTGACCCGCTCGGCTAGCCGGAGTCCCCATCGCGGCCGTCGGCCAGCCGGGCCACGCGCAGCAACTCGACGTTGTCCTTCATGCGCATCACAATCACGCCGGCGGCGTATCGTCCTAGCGGACGGGTGTCCTTGAGTCCGCAGCGAATCACCTGCCCATCGGACGAGACCAGCACAATCTCTTCGTCGGGACTGAGCAGCGTGCGGGCGTCCGCCACTGGTCCGGTCTTCTCATTCAGATTGATAGCTCGCAAGCCTTGGCCGCCTCGTCCCTGCGGCCGGAACTCCGACACCGGCATCTTCTTGCCGTAGCCGTTGCGGGTGACCAGCAGCACGTAGGCGTCCTGGCGCGCGAGATCCATAGCCGCAATCTCGTCGTCGTTGGCTAACTTGATGGCCCGCACGCCGCCGCTCGTGCGGCCGCTGGCGCGCACGTTGTCGAGGTCGAATCGAATGGCCATACCCTGGCGAGTGAAGAACATCGTGCTGTCCTCGGCGGTTGCCAGGCGCACCCAGGCCAACTCGTCGTCCGGCGCTACGTTCATCGCCAGCAGGCCGTTGGTGCGGATGGTGACGAACTGCGTCAGCGCGCTGCGCTTGACCTGACCGCGGCGCGTCCCGAACACCAGGTAATCGCCCGCCTCGAAGTTTGGAATGGCCAGGACGGCCGTGGCTGTCTCCCCCTGCTCGATTGGCAGCAGGTTGATCACGTTGATCCCCTGCGCGTCGCGCCCGTGCTGTGGGATCTCATAGGTCCGCAGCCGGTAGACCTTGCCGCGGTTGGTGAAGAACAGCAGGTAATCGTGTGAGTTGGTGATCAGGAAGTGTTCGACGATCCCGCCCGCCTTGCTGCGGAAGCCGATGATTCCGCGACCCCCGCGGCCCTGCCGGCGGTAGGCGGTGGCTTGCACCCGCTTGACATAACCATTGGATGACAGCGTGACCAGGCAATCCTCATCGGCCACCAGGTCGGCATCCGAAAACTCGCCGCTCGCGCCGGCCAGTATCTCGGTGCGGCGCTCGTCGCCGAAACGATCCACCACGTCGCGGGTCTCGGTGCGAATGATCTCCCGCACACGGTTCGGGTCGGCCAGGATGTCCTCCAGGTCGGCAATCTCCGCCCGCACGGCGTCGAGCTCGTCGAGAATGCGCTGCCGCTCGAGCCTCACCAACCGGCGCAGCTGCATGTCGAGGATGGCGTTGGCCTGCGTCTCCGAGAGTTCGAATCGACGCATCAGCTCGTTTCGCGCGGTTTCCGTGTCGGCGGCGGCGCGAATGCACTCGATCACCTCATCGATGTTGTCCAGCGCGATCACGTAGCCCTCGAGCAGGTGCTCCCGGACTCGCGCCTTCTTGAGATCGAAGGTCGTCCGCCGGCGGATCACCTCCCGCCGATGCTCGATGAACAGCTCGATCATGCGCTTGAGCGTGAGTTGCTCGGGCCGCCCGTCGACCAGGGCCAGCATGTTGATGCTGAACGTGGTTTGCAGCGACGTGTGCTTGTAGAGCTGATTGAGCACCGCCGAGGGGCGGGCATCGCGCTTCAGCTCGATGACTGCCCGCATGCCGTGACGGTCGGACTCGTCGCGAATATCCGAAATGCCCTCGATGTTGCGATTGCGCACCAGGTTCGCGATGCGCTCGATCTGCGTGGCCTTGTTGACCATGTAGGGCAGCTCGGTGACGACCAGCGCCATGCGCTCGCCGCGGACTTCCTCGATCGTGACCCGGGCGCGCACCACCACTCGACCCCGGCCCTGTCGATAGGTGTCCTGGATGTCGTCGGCCCCGACGATGATCGCCGCCGTTGGAAAGTCCGGTCCCTTCACGAACTTCATCAGGTCGTCGCGGCTCGCGTCGGGTTCGTCCAGCAAGTGCTGGATGGCCCGTCCCACTTCGCGCAGGTTGTGCGGCGGAATGCTCGTGGCCATCCCGACGGCAATTCCGGTCGAGCCGTTGATGAGCAGATTGGGCACGACGGCCGGCAGGACCTCCGGCATCTCAGCGGTCCCGTCGAAGTTCTCGACGAAGTCCACCGTGTCGCGATCGATCTCGTCCAGCATCGCCGCCGACATCGCCGTCAGCCGGGTCTCGGTGTACCGCATGGCGGCGGCGGGGTCGCCGTCCACCGAGCCGAAGTTGCCTTGACCGTCTACGAGCGGATAGCGCAGCGAAAACGGCTGCGCCATGCGCACCAGCGTGTCGTAGAGCGCGCCGTCGCCGTGGGGGTGATATTTCCCCATCGTGTCGCCCACCACGCGCGCCGCCTTGCGAAACCCCGCGTTGGGCGCCGCGCCTAGCTCGTCCATTGAATAGAGGAGACGTCGCTGGACCGGCTTGAGCCCGTCGCGCACGTCGGGAATGGCGCGCGCCATGATGGTGCTCATGGCGTAGTCGATGTAGGAGGCTTCCATCTCCTCGGCGAGCTCGATGGGCACGAGGCGGTCGTCGGTCACTTAGCCCTCCCTAACCGGCAGATCGGCGGCCTGAAAGTCGCCGCTCGCGCCGCCGGACTTCTTCAATAGGCGCACGTCGCGCACGCTCATCGCGCGGTCGACGGCTTTGCACATGTCATAGACCGCCAGCGCCGCGACGGCGACGGCGGTCAGGGCCTCCATCTCCACGCCGGTGCGGGCGGTGGTGCGCACCGTGGCCTCGATAGCGAGACCCGGAGGCTCATCCGCGGGCTCGATGGCCACGTCAATACCGCTCAGCGGCAGTGGGTGGCACAGCGGAATGAGGTCCGGGGTGCGCTTGGCCGCCATGATCCCGGCCACCCGCGCCACGCCCACCACGTCACCCTTCGGCAGCGACGACTCGCGGCCGTCAAGCTGCGCGCGAATCATGGCCAGCGTTTCGGGTTGCATCTCGATGCGCGCCGCCGCCACGGCGACGCGGTCGGTTTGCGGTTTTGCGCCGACATCCACCATGCGCGGAGCCCCGGCACCGTCGAAGTGCGTCAGCCCCATGTGTGCGTGGTGGACTCCCCTGGGCGCGATGAAACGGCCGTGATTCTCCCGGGACCAATTCTATCAGGCTGGGCGCGGAAATCGGCATTGCCCGGCGCGTTGCGGCGGCCCCGCGCGCGAGTGCCGGCAGCAACGTTTGACGCGCCGACGGCGAGCCCATGAATTGTCGGTTTTATGTCGCTGCAAACTTCCTCGTACGCGGTGTGATGCACCCTCCGGAGTCCGCGCGTCTTGACTCGGAACGCGGAGTGACCTCCGCCGCCGGCGGGCCGAGGCAGGTTCGCCCCGCCGTTCCGCGGGCGATCCATCCGTGCGGTGCGGGCACTCGTGTCCTCGGAAGGCCCGCGTTGACACGCCGACGGCGCGCTACCTAGCATCCGCGTGGGACTTAGGCGGTGGCGCACATGCACGACGACTCAATCGATCGGACCGATCGCCCGTCCGGCGGTTCCATTGTCGGCCAGAGCGGACAGAGCGTTGTCGGCTACGCGCTGGTCGCCGTGGCGTTCGTGGTCGTCCTAGTGCTCGTCCTGACGACCTTGGGCGATAGCATTGGGGAGGGGCTCGACAGCCTGTTGGAGACAATCTCCCAGCCATTCACGAGCTAGCGGCGTGGAATCAACCCGAGACGAATACGAACCCGTTGAGTATCTGCGGCGCCTGACCACCAAGGGCCGGCGGATTCTTGCCCAGGCGGAGCTCGAGGCAACCAACCTCGGGCACTCGACCGTGGGCGCCAATCACCTGCTGCTGGCGATTCTCGCCTCGCCGCAGACCGCGGCGGCGCGCATCTTGCGTGAAGCGCAGGTCGACGTGCTCAAGCTGCGCGAGGCGGTGGTGGAGGCCCTGGGTCCCGGGAACGACCAAGACCCCGGCCGACGACCGCTGGGTCCGGGCGGCCGCAATGCGCTGCGGGCCGCCGCGCTGGAAGCCGAGCGCACGGGCGTGCGGTTCATTGGCACCGAACACTTGCTCTTGGGCGTGCTGGCCCACCATGGCCGGTTAACCGGCGAGAGCCTGCGTCAGGCGGGCGTCGACTTCCGCTCGATTCGCCGACGCATTGAGGCGTCCTATCGCCCTGGTCGCGTGGGAGGCGGCGGCCGGCGAGCCAGTCGCCGCGGGCGCCGCCGGGCCAAGAGCGCGTTGGCCGAGTACGGCCGCGACGTGACGCGCGCCGCCGCGAGCGGCGACCTCGACCCGGTCGTCGGTCGGCGGGCCGAAATGGACCGCATGATCGAAATCCTCGTGCGGCGCACCAAGAACAACCCGGTCCTCGTGGGCGATGCGGGAGTCGGGAAGACGGCCATCGTCGAAGGACTGGCCCAGCGCATTCGGGAAGGCGACGTGCCGCCCGATTTGCGCAAGGGCCGCATCGTGGCGCTCGATTTGGCCGCGACCATTGCGGGCACCAAGTATCGCGGCGAGTTCGAGGAACGCGTGCAGGGCGTGATTGCCGAGGCCCGCGGAGATCCAAACGTCATCCTGTTCATCGACGAGGTGCACACCGTCGTCGGCGCGGGCGGAGCCGCGGGTTCGCTCGATGCGGCCAACATGCTCAAGAGCCATCTTGCGCGAGGCGAGGTGCGGCTGATCGGTGCGACCACCTGGCGCGAATACCGCCGTCATATCGCCAACGACAAGAGCTTGACCCGGCGGCTCCAGCCAATCGATGTCGGCGAGCCCGACGATGAGGCGGCGATCGCCATCGTGGAGGGCCTGCGACCCGTCTACGAGCAATATCACGGCGTGCAGATCAGCGACGAAGCTCTGGAGGCTTCCGTGAGCATGTCGCGGCGCTACCTGACCGAACGTCAACTGCCCGACAAGGCCATCGACCTGATTGATGAAGCGGCTGCGAAAGCCAAGGTGGTCCGCCTCACCGCCCCCGAGCGACTGCGGCAGCTCGAAAAGCGCCTGGACGACTTGGCGTCGACACGGGCCGACCTGGGCGTCGATGGGCAGCCGGAGCAGGTCCTTGAGCTGGCGGCGGCGGAGGCGCAACTGCGCGAGGAGCTGCGCGACGAACGCCGCGCCTGGGAGGCCGAGGCGCGCGCAAACACTCCCATCATCGGGGTTCACGAAATAGCCGGCGTTTTGTCGCGCTGGAGCGGCGTCCCCACGCCGACCCTCATCGAGGCCGAGGCCGAGCGCTTCCTGGCCATCGAGTCAATGCTCCAGAAGCGTGTCGTGGGGCAGGACGAGGCGCTCAACGAGCTCGGCCGGTCACTGCGTCGTGCGGTGGCCGGCATGCGTGATGAGCGCCGTCCCATCGGATCGTTTCTCATGATTGGTCCCACCGGCGTCGGCAAGACCGAGACCGCCAAGGCCGCGGCCGAGTTCGTGAGCGGCGACGAGCACAAACTCGTTCGGGTGGACATGAGCGAGTTTGGCGAGTGGCACGCGGTGTCCCGTCTCGTCGGGTCGCCGCCCGGATACGTGGGGCACGATCAGGCTGGCGAGCTCACCGAGTCCGTGCGCCGCAATCCCTTCTCCGTCGTGCTGTTCGACGACGTGGAGAAAGCGCATCCTCGGACGCTGCACATGATGCTGCAGATCATGGAAGACGGTGTCCTCACCGACGCGAACGGGCGCACGGTCGACTTTCGCAGCACCATCATCGTCATGACGTCGAACCTTGGCGTGGAGGAGTCGCGCGGGCCGAAGATTGGCTTCGGTTCGGGGCCGACGCGGCAGGCCGGCGAGCGCGCGGCGTTTGAGTCACGCATGCGTGAGCATGCGCGGCGCCATCTCCCGGCGGAGTTTCTCAACCGTATCGATCGATTGCTCGTGTATCACGATCTCGGTGAAGCCGAACTGCGTGAGATTGCGCGACGACTCCTGTCGGCGGCGGTCCTCCGTGCGCGGGCGGTTGGGCTTGAGTTGCACGTCACCTCCGAGGCCCTGGACTACGTGGTGCGCATTGCTGCCGGTCGGAACCAGGGCGCTCGCCCCGTGCGGCAACTCGTGAGCCGCTATGTGGACGAGCCGCTGACCGAGCACGTCGTTGACGGCGATGGCGCCGAAAAGGAGTTCGAGCTCCGGGTCGAGGACGGCGAGCCTGTCGTCGTCCAGATCCAACGGGCCGACGCCGAGCCGGCGCCCGCCCCGCAGGGTTGATCCGGGCCGGGGGCGCGTACGGGGCGGGTCAGGCGCCTCGACGCTGAAGCCGATCGGCGAGGTGGCCCGGGCCCTCGGGCGCGGCCTGGCGGATATCGTCTTCCCACCGCTTTGCGCCGGGTGTGGCGCGCTTGGCGACGGCATTTGCGCCGTTTGCATCTCTCAGATCGAACCCCTCCCGCGACCCTGCTGCCGCCAATGCAATCGGAGGCTGGAACACGGCGACCAGTGCGCCGCATGCCTTCATCAGAATCGGCGGATCGACCAGGTGTTCGTGCGCTATCCCTACGAGACGCCCGTGCGCGATGCGATTCTGCGCCTCAAATTCCGCAACAAGCGATACCTCGCCGGGGCGCTGGCGCGGGTCGCGGCGGAGGCGCTGTCCGACCCGCCGGATATCGATGCGCTCGTTCCAATTCCGCTGGGTCCTGCGCGCGAGCGGGAACGGGGCTTCAACCAGAGCGCGCTCATCGCGGCGCAATTGACCCGATCGCTGGCCGTGCCCGTGCTCGACCGGCATTTGATCCGTCACCGCGATACGTTTCCGCAGATGTCGCTGACGCGTGAAGCGCGCTGGCGAAACGTGATTGGCGCCTTCACCTGCCTCCACAACATGAGCGGCGCCCGTGTGCTGCTCGTCGATGACGTGGCGGCAACCGGAGCGACGCTCGAGGCTGCCGCCCGCGCGCTTAGGCGTCGCGGGGCGCGCTGGGTGGGGGCGGTGGTGGCGGCGAGACCGCCGCCGGATCGTCCGCTCGCGCCGTAGGCCCCTTATCCACACCCTGTTGATATACTCCGCGATCTAACTCCGGGGCGTGCAGCCATAACTCTTTGCCGCGACCCGCGTTTCAGATGGTGTGAAGCCTGTGCGTGACCTCCTTGCCGGCCGTCGGCGTGGTGGCGTCCCAGCCGATCTCTGGGCCACATGCCGCAAGTGCGGCGCCATGCACTACCGTCCGGAGTTCGAGGCGGGACTGCACGTGTGCACCCGCTGCAACTACCACGATCGCCTGACGGTCGGCCAGCGGCTCGATCTCCTCTTGGACGATGCCGCGGGCTTCCGGGAACTGGCAGCCGACGTGCAGACGTCCGACCCGCTCAACTTCTCCCGGCCAAGTGGACGCTATCCGGACCGCGTGGCCAAGGCCCAGGCTTCTACCGGTCGCTCCGAGGCCGTCGTGTGCGGCGTGGGGCACATCCAGGGCCACGAGGTGGCACTGGGGGTGATGGAGTTCGGCTTCATTGCCGGCAGCATGGGCGGGGCCGCCGGAGAGCGCATCGCCCGACTGTTCGAGCTTGCGCAAGAACGACGCATTCCGCTGGTGATGGTCACCTCGTCCGGCGGCGCCCGGCAGGACGAGGGCGTGTTTGCCTTGATGCAGATGGCGAAGACCACCGCCGCCGCCGCGCGTCTTGCCGCTGCCGGCGTGCCCTATATCTCGCTCATGGCCGATCCCACCCTCGCCGGCGTCACGGCCAGCTTTGCGGCGGTTGCCGACATCATCATCGGCGAGCCGGGCGCCACGATTCGCTTCGCCGGCTCGCGCGTCGTGCAAGGGACGCTGAGCCGCCGGGCGCAGGCCGACGACCACACCGCCGAGTGGGTGCTTCGGCGCGGCATGATCGACGCGGTCGTTCCTCGAAGGGACCAGCGCCGCACGATCGGCCGACTTATCGAGCTGCTGGCGCCCGCCCAGGTGTCTCGGCGTGCCGAGGTTGTTGACGCGGCCCGAACCCGGTTGGGGTAGCGAGCGCCGGCCGTGCTGGACTTCGAGCGCGACCTCGACGAATTGCGCAGCCGCATCGCGGAGCTTGAAGCGGAGAGCGATGTGGATTCCGCGTCGGATGTCCTGCGGCAGCTTGAGCTGATGCAGCTCGAGCTCGAGGCGCGTACCGCCGACGTGTTTTCTCGACTGACGCCCTGGCAGCGCGTGCAACTGGCCCGCCATCGCGATCGGCCCCACACGCTCGACTTCATCGAGCGCATGATTGACGGCTTCGTCGAGCTGCACGGCGATCGGCGCCACGGCGACGACATGGCGGTTGTTGGCGGCGTGGGTTCGCTGCACGGGCGGCGGGTCGTCGTGGTCGGTCATCAGAAAGGCCGTGGCACGCGCCAGAATGTCGAGCGCAACTTTGGCATGGCCCACCCCGAGGGCTATCGCAAAGCCATCCGCCTGTTCAAGCTGGCCGCGCGATTTGGCCTCCCGGTCATCACCCTGCTCGACACGCCCGGGGCCGGACCGGCATTGGAGGATGAGGAGCGTGGCCAGTCGTGGGCCATCGCCGAGAGCATGGCGGTCATGGCGCGTCTGGAGACGCCCATTGTCGTCGCGGTCATTGGCGAGGGCGGCAGCGGCGGCGCCCTGGCGATGGGCGTCGGCGACCGCGTTCTGATGCTGGAGCACGCGATCTACTCCGTGGCTTCCCCGGAGGCCGCGGCCGCGATCATCTGGCGGGACTCGAAGTTCGCGGAGCGCGCTGCCGAGGCCCTTGGACTGACCTCGGATGTCCTCTACGCGGCGGATCTCATCGACCGCATCGTCCCCGAACCGCCCGGTGGCGCCCACCGCGACTACGACGCCACGGCGGAAAACCTCAGAGCGGCGCTCGCCGACGCGCTGGATGAGCTTCAGGCAATCGCGCCCGCCGACCTGGTCGCGAAGCGGTACGCCAAATTCCGCGCGATGAGCGCCCACGTGGAGTCGACGCCGGACGATGCGTTGGTCGACGGTGCCAGCGTCGGGCCGGAGAACCGTCACGACCGGTAGCCCTTCGATCACTTGCCGACGGCCCGGACGGCGCCCGCGCACTGAGTGGCCGTGCTGAACGTCCGCCAGACGGCCGTGCTGGCCGGACTCGGCGCCCTGGGTCTGGCGACTCGCTCCATCGTGCGATCGCCCAGCGCGGTGGCGGCGACACTATCTTTACCGCTCCCACGGTTGCCGCAGGCACTCGATGGGCTGACCATCCAGGTCGTGTCCGACCTTCACGTGCGCTCGCCGCGCACGCCCAGTCTGAACGCCCTGCACCGGCTCGCGGGTACACGCCCCGACTTCCTGTTTGCCTGCGGCGACCTCAGCGACCGGGTCGACGCCGCGCCGTTCGTGGCCGAGGCGCTGGCGGCCATCCAGCCCGTGCACGGCGCCTACGTGGTCTGGGGAAACCATGACCTGTTCGTGTCCCGCGCTGCGACCGACCCGGCGTGGATCGGCTATCGCACGCAGCCGCTGGGATTCACGCGTCAGGTGTATCAGGCACACGGCATCACCGTGCTCAACAACGCGCACGCGCGCCACCGGATCGGCGACGCGGAGGTGGCCATTGTCGGCATCGGCGATGCGACCCATCGCGGCGACGACGCGGTGCGTGCATTTGACGGCCTCGACAAAGACGCCTTCGCCCTTGTGGTGACGCACAATCCCGACGCCGTGCCACGGCTGGGGCAAGCGCGCGTGGACCTCGTGGTTTGCGGACATACCCACGGCGGGCAGATCGTGCCGCCGCTCATGACACCGCCCATGACCAGCACGCGCTCGCCGCTTCCGAGAGCCAGCGGGCTGATGCACATTGACGGTCGACTGGTGTTCATCACCCGCGGAGTCGGTACGGTCGGAATCCCCATGCGAGTCAACGCGCCCGCGGAAGTGCCGCGGCTGACGCTGGTTCGCGTCGGTGAGACTGCCCGGTAGGCTTGGCCAGGCCGGTCGTCGTGGGTATGGCTCGCCCAACGCGGTGTAGAAGCAGGAGTCGCTGATGGACCTTGGTCTTGGTGACCGCGTGGCACTGGTGACGGGTGGAAGTCGCGGCATCGGTCGGGCAATCGCTCTCGGGCTTGCGGCAGAGGGCTGTGACGTGGCCATCGTGGCGCGAGGCGGGGAAGACCTGCGCCGTACGGCCGACGAGATCTCGGCGCTCGGGGTTCACGCGTGCTCGTTCGCGCTGGACATGCGCGACGCCGAGGCGCCGGCTCGGGCCGTGGGGCGCACGGTGGCCGAGCTCGGCGGCATCAATGTGTTGGTGAACAACGTCGGCGGAGCCATGGGCGACAGCAGCTTCGCTACGGGTACCGACGACCAGTGGTCCGCGACGTTCGACGTCAACCTGAGCGCCGCCCTACGGGCCAGTCGCGCGGCGGCGCCGCTCATGAAGGCCGCCGGCTGGGGACGCATTGTGCACATCACGTCCATCTACGGGCGCGAGGCTGGTGGCCCGCCCGCCTATAACGCCGCCAAGTCGGCCATGAACAGCCTGGCGACCTCGATGGCGCACGAGTTGGCGCCGTTTGGCATCACGGTCAATGCCGTGGCGCCGGGCTCGATTCTATTTCCGGGCGGTGGCTGGGAGCAGCGACAGCGCCGCGATCCCGAGGGCATGGCGGCGTTCGTCGAGCGCGACATGCCCATGGGACGGTTTGGCCGTCCCGAGGAAGTGGCCGCCGTGGTGGCGTTTCTGGCCTCGGAGCAGGCCGGCCTCGTCACCGGCGCCTGCATCAACGTCGACGGTGGGCAGTCCCGCTCGAATATCTAGTCCGCAGGTTCCGAGGCCTCATCCAGCCGCGCCACCTCCTCCGCCGTCAGTTCCCAGCCGGCGGCCTCGATGTACGCGTCGAGCTGCTCGGTCGTGTCCGGCCCAGCGATGGCCGTGGCCACCTCGGGATGCGAGATCACCCACCGAATGGCGACGGCGGTTGGGCTGCGCCCGTGGGCGGCGCCAATCTCGCGCAGAGCGTCGATGACCCGCTGCGCCCGGTCGGTGAGAACCGATTGCAACTCGTATGGCGGTTGCCGATCCCACAGCGTCCCCGCGGGAGCCGGCTGGCCCTGCTGCAAGTCACCGCTGAGCACGCCCACGGCCAGCGGCGAAAAGGCCATCACCCCAATGCCGAACTCCCGGCAGAAGGGGAATAGCTCCTCCTCGGGGGCACGGCACAGCAAGCTGTATTGGTTTTGCGTGGTAATGAATCCGGGCGCCACCGCCCGGTCGGCAATCCATAGCGCCTGGCATGCCTCCCACGCCTGATAGCTGGAGACGCCCCAATAGCGGGTCTTGCCGCTGGCGACGACGTCCGTCATCGCGCGCACGGTCTCCTCCAAGGGCGTGGTCTGATCGCGCCAGTGGACGATGTAGATGTCCACGTGGTCCGTCTGAAGGCGCTGCAGGCTGCGGTCAATCTCGCGCATGATGTGGTAGCGCGAGCTGCCGATGTCGTTCGGTCCCTCCCCGACGATCGACGTCACCTTGGTGGTGATGACCAGCTCGTCGCGCTGCCCTGGCAGCACGCGCCCGAGCACTTGCTCCCCGATTCCGCCCACATAGGTGTTGGCGCAGTCAATGAAGTTGATGCCGTTGTCGATCGCGTGCCGGATGATGCCTTCCATCAAGTCCTGGTCCGTCATCCCACGGAATCCGCATCCCAGCGCGACCCGGGACACCTTGAGCCCTGAACGGCCCATGTTCACGTACTCCATCGGGCCCTACTCCTCACTGGTCACCACCCCGCGGCGGCGATGATGCCACTCTCGGAGCGCTCGCGCGCGGGCGACGCCTATAATCAGCCGCCACCAGTCTGCACCACCACTTGGACTCCTTGATGACGACGTTTCAGTCCCGTATTCGCGGGGTGATCCCGGCGCTCCTGACGCCGCTCAACGCCGACTTCACCGCCGACGAAGCCGCGCTGCGGCGCCTGATCCGGCGCGTCGTCGACGCCGGCTGCCACGGGATTGTGGTGCTGGGGACGACCGGTGAGTTTGCCTCCATCGACGACGCCGATCGCGAGGTGGTCATTCGGGCGGCCGTCGATGAGGTCGACGGGGCCGTGCCGGTGATCGTGGCGTGTGGTCAGCCGAACGTGAGACGGACCCATGAGCAGCTCCGGGAGGCCGGCGACCTGGGCGCCGACGGCGTGCTCGTCAATCCGCCGTACTACTTTGAAATGACGCAGGACGAGCTCGTTGGCTATTTCGACGGCGTCGTGCGCGAGTCCCCTGTTCCCGTGCTGCTCTACAACATCCCGCGATTGACCGGAGTCCCCGCCGAGCCGTCGACGCTGCCCCGGCTGCGCGACGTCGGCGTGCAGGGCACCAAGGACAGCTCGGGCTCCGTTGGGAATGTGATGAGCTATCTGGCCGCCACCCGCGGCGGCCCCGACTTCCGAGTGATCGTGGGCGGCGACGTGACGTTTCTGCATGCCCTCATTTCCGGCGCCGCGGCCACCACCGGCATGACGCCGAACATGGCGCCGCAGCTGAATCTGGACATCTACGAGGCCTGGCGCGGCGGCGACCTCGAGGCCGCGGCGGCCGCCCAAAACCGCACCAATGAGTTTCTTGAGATCTTTCAGTCACGGCCGGGGTTTGGCCACGCTGTTGCGAAGGGTCTCCTGAGCCGCGTAGGCGTCATGGAGCGCTGGGTGGCGCCGCCCAAGACCTCCTGTGACGACGCGCAGGTCGACGCCACCTTCGAACTCCTCAAGTCCTATCTGCCCGAGTTCGCTCCGGAGGCCGTTCCCGCGTAGAAAAACCTTGGCGGTACCGCTGGAGCGGGGACCGGGGAGTGGGTCCGATCCCCTCTCCCTTGAAGGGAGAGGGCTAGGGTGAGGGTGATCCGAGGGCCGGGCGTGCCCGGTGGCCTGCGCTGCGTGCAGCGTGGGATCTGACCGCGTTCGGCAAACGTCTCAGTAGCCGGCGCGTCTAGCGCGGCGGACCCACCGGCGACCCGTCGTCGCGCCGACCCCGAATCGGACCCGGGCAAACCCGCTTCGCGGTCAGCGCGCCGACCGCGGTGGCCGCCTTCGGCGATGCCCCGGCCTGGCGCACGATCGTAGTGGTGGACTCCAAGACGTGGTGATAATGCGCGTCGCCCTCGGCCGCCGGCGCCCCAGGCGTGTCGGCAAGCCAGATTTTGGCCAGACGTTCCGACAGCAGCTCCGCCAGCACGGTGAAGTCGCGTGCCAGCCGCGCCTCGGTGGACTCGGCGGCATTGGTGGCGGCCTTGCTCGCACTCCCAGTCCGGGACGCCAGCCAAGCAATCCCAACGCCGACGATCAGTCCGGCGGCGATGCCGCTGACAAGGGCTACAGCCAAAGAGGCGGTCATGCGCCAGTCTAAGCGAGTGCAGGCCTCGCAACGCGCTCATGCTGCAAGTCCCGTAGGGGCGGTTCGCGAACCGCCCTTCGCGCATTGGCGCTGGCCGCTTCCAGACGCTGCCAGGTCGATCTTGGTCTAGCCATATCTGTCAAGAAGCTTCTTGACAGAGGGATTGCTCCGCCGCACACTTAGAGCATCGCTTAAGGAGTGTGAACGATGATTTCGCCGCGCGAAAAGTTTTCCAGCCAGGCCGACCCCGAGTTGCTGGCGGCGATGCGCCAGATCGCGCGCAGCGATGGCCGGCACTTCCAGGCCGTGCTGGAAGACGCCATGAGCCACTACATCGAAACTAGGGCGAGCCAGCAGGTCCGCCCCGAGGTGATGGCCCACTTCGAGGCCAGCCTTGAGAAGAATCGGCGTCTTGGGGAGTTGCTGGGCGAGTCGTGATCCACGACTTCCCAACAATCGAAGAGGTCATCGCGATCCATGACATCGCGGTTCGCGAGTTTGGCGGCTCGCTAGGACTCCGTGATGCCGGCGCGCTGGAGTCAGCACTCATGCGCCCGCAACTGGGCTACTACGACAGCCTCATCGAGGAGGCCGCCGCACTCATGGAGAGCCTGGCCATGAACCATCCATTCGTGGACGGCAACAAGCGAACGGCCTTCTACGCGACCGACACATTCTTGCGGAAGAACGGCCGTTTCATCGATTGCGACAACGATGAGGCCTACGCCTTCATCATGCAGTTGTTCGCCACGAACTCATTCCGCTTTGCGCAACTGCGTGAGTGGCTCGAGAAAAACGTCAGACCCTTCGGGGAGCCTTGATCGCCCGCGACTGGCCAAAGGGTCTGCCAAGCGCGTTCCTATCCCGGCGCGACGCGTGCCATTTGGCTACGCCCGCCGGCCTACCACCTGGAGGATTCCTCCGCGTAGACGTGGTCGGGCAAGCGGTAGGTGATGCCGGACTCGTCAAAATTCGACACGTCCAGCAGGCCCGTCATCTGATTCTCGTTACGCAGGCGACCTTTGAACACCTTGCTCATGAGCTTGTTATAGCGACCCTGCATCCGGAACCACCAGAGGACGCCAGGTGTGGGATATCGCGGGTACTTGAGGTGGTTGGCGAGCTCGGCGCCGATGAGCGCGCGCGACACCCGGAATATGTAGCCTGCGAGCTTCCCGCGAGCATCAGTCTCGGTGATTCCGGCAATGAGTGGAGCTGAGTTGACCAACGAATGCGCCAGCGCAACCGACTCAAAATCTGGAGGCGGTTCACAGATCCCACCGATTTCAAATAGATCCAGGGCATCGCGTTCGTTTTGAAATAAAATCGACTCCGGAATGCCCATCAGATATCCGGAATAGCGCCAGACCTGCATGAAGCTGGCCCGCTCCTCGTCATCGAATTTGGCCCCGAGGCTCTTCAGATGCTTCAGCAGTCGTGCCGAGAACGCCGTGATGGCATAGCCCACGTGCGCGGCGCTGATCGGGATTCCCCAGGCATCATCATTCCAATCGTCGGAACCATCCAGGAGCCGTCGGACCATGGCGTGAATCAGCCGAATGCGAACGGACAGCTTCCAACCGTCGCTATCTCGCTCCAGTCCGCCTGGGAAGAAGATTTCGACCATGTGGCGATTGTTCTGTCGCAAGCGTCTGACGCCCTGGTCACGCAGCCTTCCCGTGATGAAGAACGATTTGGAGATGTTGGTGGAGAAGCCTTCGACGAGCGTGCCTCCGACCATTGCCCCCAAGACCAGCTGTGAATTCCGATGAAACATGCGGACGCCAGGAGAAAATCCTTCAAAATCGACCCAGTCGGGCACGCGCTCGCACGACCGGAAAAACTCCCGCAGCGCGGCGGGCGTCTCGCGCAGCGCACGCTCGTCCCGGCCGTCCATGCCGATCCGAATGAACCTGCCCAACTTCGCTTGCCCGAGGGGGGCAAGCTCGGCGATCATCGCATCGGCTTCCGGGTCTCCGATGAGTGTGTGCGCGACGTAATTGTCCGCGAGCTCTGGCGCAAGCTTTCGAGCCCTCGGATAACCTACGTGGTAGTCGGAGGGAATTTCCATGTGCGCGTATGCTCCGGCCTTAACCCCGGTTTGGGTTGGGCGGAATCACCCGTCTTCGGCTTCGACTCGCAAGTCTGGAAGCCACCGCAGCCATGACGGCAAGTACCAGTTCCCCCTGCCCAGCACCGCCATGCTTGCTGGCACCAACACCGACCGCACCAACGTCGCGTCTAGCAGCACGGCCACGGCCAGCCCGAATCCGACGAGTTGGTTCACGATAGTCTCCCCGGCGGCGAATGCCCCGAACACCGCGACCATGATGAGGGCGGCGCCGGTGATCATCCTGCCGGTGGATTGGAGGCCGTAGGCCACCGCTTGCAGGTTGTCCTGACTCTCATCGTAGCGTTCGCGGATGCGGCTCAGGAGGAAGACGTGGTAGTCCATGGAGAGTCCGAAGAGGATGGAAAACAGAAACAGGGGTATCCAGGCGTCGATCACCTCAGCCTGCTGAAAGCCAAAGAAGTCTCGACCAACGCCGTGCTGGAACACGATCACCAGGAGACCGTAGGCCGTGCCGACCGAGAGCAGGTTCATGATGATGGCCTTGAGCGGAATGACGATCGATCGGAACACCAGCATCAGGATGATGAAGCTCGAGCCGAGCACGAACGCGAAGACGATCGGCGTAAACATGTCGACAATGTTGAAGAAGTCGGCTGCTTCAGCGGTTGCGCCGCCTACGTAGACCTCGGCGGGCACCCCTTCGAACGCCTCGGCAACGTGCACGTCGCGAATCGTCCCCATTTTCTCCGTGGCCGCTCGGCTATTGACCTCGCCCGGAAATCGCAGCGTGAGCAGTGCGAGGTCGCCGGCGGGATTGACCTCTGCCTCCTCGGGAGGTATCGGAAAGGCGGGGTCTTCCGCTAGCGATTGCGTGAGGCGCGCGATCGCCCCCTGCACCTGTGGACTGCCAATGTCGCCGTCGATGACGATCTCCGCCGGGCTCAAAAATCCGGCGGGAGTCACGTCGCCGAACGAGAACTCCTCTTCGAAGACGATGAACGCCTCCTTGGTTTCGGAGCTCTCGGGGAAGCTATTGACGTCGTTGAGGCCGGTGGTGATGCCGAAGTAGAACGACGACAGCACGATCATTGGCACGCCGATGAGGAGGATGCTGAACACCGGGACCCGCGTGACGGCGCGAGTGATGGCCAGCCAGAAGCCACCCTCGGAATCCTGCGCACCCCTGAGGGAGAACCTTGAGAGGTAGGGGATGGTCAGGAAGTCCACCCTGTGGCCGAGCAAGGCCAGCAGGGCCGGCAGGAGCGTCAGGGTTGCGGCGAGGGCGGTGAGTACCACCAGGATGGCTCCCAGCCCCAGGGACTGGAAGAAGGACACCGGCACGATGAACATTCCAATCAAGGCGATCACGACGGTCGTGCCGCTAAAGAGGACCGTGCGCCCTGCCGTATCGCCCGCTTTGGCGACCGCTTCGTGCTTGTCGAGACCTCTGCTCATCTCTTCCCGGAAGCGCGACACGATCAGCAGCGAGTAGTCGATGCCCACCGCGAGGCCGATCATGGTGATGATCATCGTGACGAAGAAGATCAACTCGAAGGCCTGACCGATAATCCCCACGGCCGCGAGCGCCATTGCGATGGCGACGATGGCCATTCCCAGCGGCAGCAAGGTGGCGGCCACCGCACCGAAGAGCAGCAGCAGGATGATCAGCGCGATGGGAACGCCGAAGCGTTCCCCTTGTTCCAAGTCATGCGCGCTCAGCTCATTGTTCTCGAAGGACACGCTGGCGTCACCGCCAATGAGCACGCGGAAGTCATCCGCGGCGTTGGCCTCGCGGATGACGTGAATGAGCTCCTCGACGTTTTCCGTGGCCTCGTCCAAGTCACCGGCCAGCGTGTAATGCATCAGCACGGTTCGCTGGCTGGCGGACACAAGAAGTGGGAGCAACTGCTCTAACTGCTCCGGCGAAATGAGAGGTCCGGCAGCGATGGCCTGGTAGTAGTGAGAAAGCGGTGTTCCGTCTATTCCACCGGAAATTATGTCGCTTCCTAGAGCGGTGATATCGCTATGGACCTTCTCCACCTTTGCACGAAATGCCGCATCGTCTACTGTCAAGGAAGGAGACTGGACAATAACGATCTCAGCCAATGCTCGTGGTCCACGCAAACGATCTTCCAGCAACGCTGCCGCGCGCTCAGACTCATATCGATCATCCAGCCGCAAATCGGTGGTTGTAGCGCTGGCCAACAAGGCCTGAACAAGCCCGAGTGCCACCACGACCAAGACGCCCCAAATACCGATAGTTATCCAGGGTCTTCGAGCACTGATTCGGGCGAGTGATTCAGTCAAATAGGTGCCCTCGTACGGTTCTTTGGAGTCTGCGGGACCGCAAAACCGTCACTACCCGGCTGGAAGCGGTAGCGAGCAATGTTACTACACAAGCTGCAAGCTCGGCTCGGAAACATGCTTGCCGCAAGCACTCCTCAAGTGTCGGTTCGTCGTCACTCGGGCGCCGGCACCCTCGGATTTCGTCACAGACCGAGGGGGCTGTGGCAGGTGGCGGACTCTAGAAGACTTGCGTAACGTGAGATGCGGTCCGGGTGGGCGCGATAGGACTCGAACCTATGACCTCGCGGATGTGAACCGCGCGCTCTGACCAGCTGAGCTACGCGCCCGTGAGCGAGTCATGGTATCAGCGTGGCCGATTGGGACAGCAGCAGCATTTCTCGCTCGTCCAGGGCGATCACCGACACCGGATCGCCGGCTTGGATCACGGCGCCCTCGGGTATCACCGCCAGGCCGTTGCCCTCGGTCATGGATGTGAGACGGAACGAATCTTGCTCCCCGGCAGGCGCGCAGACGAGCTCGTCGCCGTCACGGCGCACGGTCACCCGCACGTATGTCCGCTTGCCGCTGGAACTGCGCATGGGCTCCAGGGCGCGCGGTTGAACCATGGGGTTCACCAGGCGCGCGTGCCCCATCAGCTTGAGCAGCGCGGGACGCACGAACAGCTCGAAGCAGACCATGCTCGACACGGGGTTCCCAGGCAGGCCGATCACGGGCGTGCCGTCGATTTCCCCGAAAGCCAGCGGCTTCCCAGGACGCATGTTGATCTGCCAGAAGTTCATCCGACCGGCCGAAGCAATCACGTTGCGCACCAGGTCGTAGTCGCCCATCGACACGCCGCCAATGGTGACCAGGAGATCGGCGTCGCGGCCATGCCGGATGGCGGCGCGCAGGCCGGCCTCGGTATCGGGGGCGATCGGGAGGCGCTCGGCGATTGCGCCGTAGCGCCGTGCAAGCGCGGTCAGACCCCACGCGTTGCTATTGCGCACCTGCCCCGGAGCAATGGGTTCTCCGACCTCGACGATCTCGTCACCGGTCGGCAGGATCGCGACTCGGGCACGCGGATGGACGCGAGCCTCGGTGACGTCCACCGACGCCAGCACGCCAACGTGGGCTGCGTCCAGCATGCGGCCCTTCGGAGCGACGACATCGCCCCTGGCGACGTCGCCACCACGCCGTCGAATATTCTCGCCCGGCTCGGCGGGTTCCAGGACGCCGACCTCGCCGTTGGCGGCTCCCGGTTTCTGGGCCCAGTGCACACCGTCCGTGTCCTCGAACGGAAGCACGGCGTCGGCGCCCGGTGGAATGGGCGCCCCGGTCATGATCCGCGCCGCGGTTCCCGGCTCGACCTGCACCTCGCCGGCTTGACCTGCGGCCACCTCACCCACCACGCGCAGCGACACGCCGGCATCCGCCCGCGCGCCGGTGACGTCCGCCGCCCGCAGGGCATATCCGTCAAAGGCCGAGTTGTCGAATCCGGGCACGTCGACCTGGGACGTCACGTCCTCCGCGGTAACCAGCCCGTGAATCTCGGCGAGACCCAACGAAACCGGGGCCAGCGGATTCACGGCGGCCAGAATGCGCTCGCGCGCCTCGTCGACGGACAGGAACGTGTCGGTGTCTGGCACTGTCATAGAGTCTGCTGCATGCGGCGTCGACCAGTTTAGACTCCGACGCCTCGCCTATGCTTGAGCAAAGGAGCCACATGCCGGGAGACCCGGGGCCCAGGCGCGGTCATGCCACGTTCGACCACACGGCGGATGTCGGGCTCGAGGCATGGGGCGCCACATTTGGCGAGGCGCTCGCCGAGGCCGGGCTGGGCCTTCAGGCCATCATGCTGCCCGGGAGCGCGGTGCAAGCTCGCGACCTTCGGAAGTTCCGGGTCGCCGCCGACGATGCGGACGCGCTCGTCGTGGTCTGGCTCAGCGAGCTGCTCTATGCCTTTGACGCCCACGGCTGGCTGTCGGGGAGTTTCGAGGTTTCAGTCAACTCCGACGGCCAGCTCTCCGCAACTGCCCGTGGCGAGACCTTTGACGACGCGCGTCACGTCCTCGGCGTGGGCGTGAAAGCCGTGAGCTACCACGATCTGGCCGTGCGGTGCGAATCGGACGCCGTGCGCATCCGTGTGATCCTGGATGTTTAGCCTGAGGTCGTCGTGAGCGCGTCACGCCGCAAGAAGCGCCCACGCGGGCGGGGGACGCAGCCGCCGGCATCGGGGCCCGACGCATCGCAGCTCGAGCGCCTCGACCGGTTCCGCTGGCAGATTCCGACCAGCTACAAGGCCGGGATGCGCGTGCCGGGCGTCATCTATTCGTCCGACGCCATGCTTCCCACCGTCCTGTCCGACAAGCCGCTGGAGCAGCTGGCCAACGTCACGTTCTTGCCCGGAATCGTCGGGCACGCCCTTGCCATGCCGGACGTGCATTGGGGCTACGGGTTTCCGGTCGGCGGCGTGGCGGCGACGGACGTGCGCGAGGGAGTGATATCGCCGGGCGGTATCGGCTTTGACATCAACTGCGGCGTGCGGCTCATTCGCACGAACCTCGCCGAGGACGATCTCCGTCCGCGGCTCAAGGAAGCGTTGGACGCACTATTCCGCGCCGTTCCGGCCGGCATGGGAACCAAGGGCCGCATCCGCCTGACGCACAAGAACATGGATCGGGTGCTCCGCCGGGGCGCCGCGTGGGCCGTCGACCAGGGGCTCGGCTGGCCCGAGGACCTCGAGGTTGCCGAAGAGGGCGGCGCCCTTGCCGGGGCCGATCCCAAGGCGGTGTCGGCGCGGGCCAAGGAGCGAGGCGCCGGCCAGCTTGGCACCCTGGGCTCGGGCAATCACTTCCTGGAGTTGCAGGTCGTCGACGAGGTGTTCGATCCGTCCGCTGCGTCGGCCCTTGGGATCGAGCAGCCGGGAACCGTCGTGGTCTTTCTGCACACCGGATCCCGTGGCTGCGGTCACCAGATCTGTCAGGACTACCTGCAGACATTCGCCCAGGCGCCGTCGAGTCGCGCCATCAAGTTGCCCGATCGCCAGCTGGCGTGCGCCCCCTTGCGCTCGCCGGAAGGACGGGCCTACCTGGCCGCCATGGCATGCGGCGCAAACTTCGCCTGGGCCAATCGACAGGCGATCACGCACTGGACGCGCGAGGCGCTGGCGGGCGTGTTTGGCCGGTCGGCGCGCTCGCTCGGCATGGACGTGGTGTACGACGTGGCGCACAACATCGCCAAGATCGAGGAGCACGTCGTTGACGGTGAGGTGCGTCGCGTCTGCGTGCACCGCAAGGGCGCCACGCGAGCCTTCCCACCGGGGCACCTGGATTTGCCGCCCAAATACCAGGACGTTGGACAACCCGTATTCATCCCGGGCGACATGGGGCGGGCGTCCTACGTGGCCGTCGGCACCGCGGGCGCCATGGAGCAGTCCTTTGGCTCCACCTGTCACGGCGCCGGCCGGGCCCTCAGCCGTTCCGCGGCGCGCCGGAAGCTACGGGGGGTGAACATGGTCGAGCGCCTGGGCGCCATGGGCGTGGGAGTTCGCGCGCGCAACCCCCGCTTGCTCAGTGAAGAAGCCCCCGACGCCTACAAGAACGTGGCCGATGTGACCGCCGTCACCCACGGCGCGGGAATCTCCCGCAATGTGGCCCGACTGCGGCCCGTGGGAGTGATCAAGGGCTAGCGGGGAAGGCGCTGCAAGTCCGCCCGAACCTGCCAATCGCGACCTGAAGGCATCGTCGTGCTTTTGCGGGTTGGCAAGGTCAAATCGCCGCTGGCCTCTGCTATAGTCGAATGCAGCGGACAAGGGCGAAGGTGCTTTCAGATGATCAAGCGCATCGGTATTCTCACGGCGATCGTCGGGGTGATCGCGGTGGCATTCCGGGCTGTTCGGAAGTTGATAGGCGGAGGCGAAGCCGAAGAGGCCGCCTAGGGCTAGACCTCGCTGGCCCACAGCGATCCTGGCGCCCTTTATGGGCGCCACGTTCGTGTGAGCGCCCACCGCACCGCATTCCTCGGTAGCTCAATGGTAGAGCGTGCGGCTGTTAACCGCAGGGTTGCAGGTTCGAGTCCTGCCCGAGGAGCCGCATATCCGCATCGAGCGTAGGTCGCTCATCTCGACCCACGTGTTTCTAGGCCAAGGCGGCACCATGCATGGGCGAGGATTACTCTAGCAATATAAATTCCTTTGCTATCCTAATCTAGAAACTAGAAATAACGCTGACCGGGGCAACCATTCGCCATCGACGGGCCACATTCTGGGAACACGTCTACGATCTCCGCGCGCGGGATCTCATTCCCCGCACTTGGAAGTCTGGCGACCTTCGACCGTTTCTCGCGGGCCCAGGAAGTCCCGAGTTTGCCCTAACCACGATTAACGTCTGTCCGTTCAACAGCAGCGTCTCGACTGAAGGCGCCAAAATCGGCGACTTCGTGGCCAAGGGAGCGGCCCCGAAGGTGTGGCGGGTTGGGCGTGGTCAGTTTCGGCTGGTCGCGGACCCGGCGGACGACCTCCCGACCCAGGACGCTGAGAGGCGGCGGGCATTAGGCCGGGCCGCCGAGCTCAGGCCGCGAGAGAGTCGGACCAGCAGTCGCCAGGACGAGGGCTACGCGTCGGCGCCGGCCCGCTCCGGCTCGCAATTCGACCCAGTGCCTGTCACGTCCGGTCGTTATCCGTCATTTGCGGTTGCTCTGAATCCGACGGAACGCCGGGACCTGGCCAGCCTCAGCAAGGCCGATAAGGCTGAGTCGATCGTCCGCAAGCACCTAAGCGACAGGTACGGACGACGGGCGGAGATCGAGAAGGATAGGGACGGCGCGGACCTCAAAATATCCGTAGACGGGCGGATTGAGCGAGTTGTGGTCATGGGCACCGAGTCGCCCACTCTTGACTGGCATGAGTTGAAGGTGTCAAGCCGCGAGTCGCACGATGCCCTGATCAGCGGCGATGCCTTGATGTATCGAGTTGTCGACGTTTCCGGGCCAAACCCACGTATCTACGTTCTGACGTACGGTCGGCACTTCACCCTAGAGCCTGAGCCGAGATGGGCGATCAAGCACGTTCCGCCGCGGGACGATCGCTATCCACTGCGAGGCGAGCCCTACCGATTCGACCTTCCCCATGAACCGGTTGCCGGGGACGATTGGGCGATCCAGCCATGATCATGCTCGACACCCATGCCTGGGTGTGGTGGACGGTTGATCCCGATCGACTGACCGAGACTCAGCAGCGGGAGATCGCCGGCAGCGAAGAGGTCGGGATCGGTGTCAGTGCAATCTCCTGTTGGGAAATCGCGAAGCTCTGCGAATACGGGCGCTTGTCATTGCCCCTCGAGCTCTCGCCGTGGTTCGAGGCGGCGCTCCGATATCCGGGAGTCACCCTGCTGGAGTTGACGCCGGTGGTAGCGGTGGAATCGATCAGCCTGCCGGGCGATTTCCATCGCGATCCCTCGGACCAGCTCATCGTCGCCACGGCACGAGTGCATGGGTTTCCCTTGGTGACCTCCGACGAGAAGATCACTGGCTACCCGCACGTCCAGACTGTGACGTAGAAAAGCTCTCATTGAGTCTGTGGGCCGTGACCCATCCGTTCGGACGTTCCCCAGACCTTGTTCGGTGCTAGTCGAGCGCCCGGTAGTTCACACCGAGCGCGTCCAGATGCTCGATGTTGCCCTTCAGCCGTCGGTGAAACCCATTGAGGCTTCGCCTGGCTTTCGGCGACCAGACGACCTCGGACAAGGCCAATGCCCTCGGATAGGTCATGTATTCCGCGTGCTCGGGCGTGCTGATGAACTCCGTCCAGACATTGCCCTGTGCGCCGATAATGTGCCGGGCTTCCCGCTCCGTCAGCTCGTCTGGGATTGGTTCGAACTCGTACACGGAGTCCAGTGGGATCGGATGGCCGAAGCGGCCGGCCACCGGCTCCGTGGTGGGATCTCCCTGGTAGTAGTCGAAGTAGACGTAGTCTCTCGGCGTCATGATGACGTCGTGCCCCTGTCGTGCCGCCTCCACTCCACCGGTCATGTCGCGCCATGACATCACGGTTGCATTCGGCGCAAGCCCGCCTTCGAGAATCTCGTCCCATCCGATCAGGCGGCGCCCGTTGGCATTCAGAAAAGACTCGATGCGCCTGACGAACCAGCTCTGCAGTTCGTCTTCATCGGCAAGTCCCTCGCGCGCCATGACATCCTGAGCGAGGCTGCTCGCCTTCCACTGGTCTTTGGGCACTTCGTCCGCGCCGATGTGGATGTAATCGCTGGGAAACAGCTGCATCACTTCGGTGAGCACGTCTTCCAGGAAGCTAAACGTGGCAGCCGATGGGGAGTAGATATCGGACTTTATTCCCCAACCCGTCGGCACTTCGAATGGTCCGGGACGACAGCCGTATTCCGGATAGGCGGCCAGCGCGGCCGTGGAATGGCCCGGCATTTCGATCTCGGGAACAACGGTCACAAAGCGCTCGTCCGCGTAGTCCAATACTTCCCGGATATCGTCCTGCGTGTAAAAGCCGCCGTGCGGAATTCCGTCACCGCCGTACGTCTTGAGGTTATTTCCGATCATCGTCTCGCGTCGCCAAGCGCCAACTTCCGTGAGGCGTGGATAGGCGTCGATCGCGATGCGCCATCCGTGGTCGTCCGTCAGGTGCCAGTGAAAGCGGTTGAACTTGTAGCGTGACATCAGATCGATGAAGCGCTTGACGAACCCGACATCGAAGAAGTGCCGGCTCACGTCCAGCATCAACCCGCGGTAGGAAAAGCGGGGGTAGTCCAGGATCTCAGCGGCGGGAAGGCTCCAGTCGACATTGGGGCGGATGCCCTCGCGCTCCACCTCGGGCGGCAAGAGTTGCCGGATTGACTGAAACGCGTAGAACACCCCGGCGGCGTCGGCGGCCTGAATCCGAACGGCGTCAGGGTTTACGGCAAGACGGTAGCCCTCCGGAGGGAGCGACGCGTCCGATGAAATCACGATGTCCGCCGCCTCGTGCGAAACGACCGGCAGCTCCAGGCCGGTGGATGCGCGAAGCCGCTGAGCTTCTCGCGTGGCAACCGGCTCGAGGCCTGCATCCGCCAGGTGGACGGCTGTGGACGGCCCAAGCTGAAATCGTCCCGGGAGCGATCTGATTTTGGCTGGAGCCGGAACTATGGCGATGGCTTCGGGATCGGGAGCAGATGGAGGAGTCACGTGACGAGCACCAGTGCACGAGGCGAGGCATTTGGATTTCGGGATTCTCGCCTTGGATCACTCTTGAGTTCAAGGTCGACGTCCCCGATGCCGGCGCAGCTTGCGTCGGGGAGAGCGACGCACGACAGTGATCGGAGCCTTGGTGCCAAATCCGGGTGAGATCGCCTAAGCCATGCCGAACGGTGGATCCGATTGCTGCGGCACCTGTTGGTTCAACCGCACGAATCGAGGCGAGCGCGACTGGCAGAGGCATGCGGATGCGTCGGTGCAGCCCCACTGCGAGATTCGGAACGTGGCGATCGGCGATCCGTTCTACACCTACTGCGCCAACCACCCCCACCGCCGACCGGAACGCGATCCGATTCCGATTGGCCCGATCTGGAGCTACGGCGACGAGTCATGGACGGAGGAGGCCGGTCAGCCAGGGCACTACATCGTTCGTGAGAATCCACGAGTTGTGTGGAAGTCCTCCCCGGACTCCGATGAGATTCGTCAGCATCTGCTCGATCTCCTCGGCAGCATATTCGAGCACATGGCCGTGGATTGGTATCCCATCGGCGGCGGCTTGGAGCAAACCATCATGTGGCAGCTCGGCGAATTCAAGGAACGGCGCGCGGTGCGCAACTTGGAATGGATCCGTGACAACTGCCCGGATGAGATGGCCGCCACTGCCTCCGAAGCGCTGGCGAAGATCTGCACGGACGAGTGAGGCAACGTGGAGGTGCGCTCAATGGCGAACGCCTACTCACCGAGAACACGGACGCTTGACGGAACCGGCTGCGCGGCTGAATCTGGAGCTTCAAGATATCGGTGCTATCGACCGCGGGCTCGCCTCGAATACGGGAAGGCAGGGGATCCGGTGAAGGCAGAGATTTCAGGACGACCGACGACGCGGCCCAACTCCCGATCCCGACTGGAGGCTCACCGATGATCCTCGCCGACCGTCACCCAACGCCCGGACAGATCAGCGTCCTCCCGGATGGCCGCTACATGAGCGCGTCCACGCGGGGCAAAGTGCTGCATGCCTCGCTCGCGTCCGGCGCCTTCGACGACCCTTGGGTTCCCGAATTCCTCACCGTCAAGTACGGGCGGGGGCGGCCGATTGCGTGGGAGCCCCGCGAAGTGATCATGGAGCTCCCCATGGGTCTGGGCTGCTGGGAAGGCTGCATTAACTTCGTCGACCGCCAAGGTGACATTCACCTGTTCGGCATGCGGTTCTTGAAGTGGCCCGAGGATCGCGAGGACCCCAAGCTCCACGAGCAGCGCACCGACGTTTATCACATCGTGTCGCGGGACGGCGGGGCTACGTGGGATGGCCCGGTGCGCCTTGACTACGGTGAGGAGTTCACCGCGGCGATCATGAATGTGGCGCACCTCGCCAACGGCCGCATCGTGCTTCCGCTGGAGTACTTCGATGTCGAACGCGCCGTCGGGAAATACGTCTCCAAGTCGTGCTACTCGGACGACGGCGGGCGCACGTGGGGGCACGACTCCACCCATCTTCCCGTCGCCTCCGGTGGTCAGCACAGCCACTCCGGCGCCGTTGAACCGGTGGTGGCCGAGCTCGACGGCAATCGCGTGTGGATGCTGATTCGCACGCAGCTTGGATGCTTCTACGAGTCGTTTTCGGATGACGGACGCGTCTGGTCGCCGCCGCAGCCGAGCCGCTTCAAATCATCGAGTTCGCCCGGCGAGGCCCTGCGGCTGCGCGACGGGCGATTGCTGTTCGTGTGGACCAACGGGATCGGGCCGCCCTTTGCCTCCGACATGCTCTCGGAGTGGGCCGACTATCCCACTGAGTCCTGGTGCCGCCAGGTCTTCAACGTCGCGGTCTCGCACGACGACGGCGCGACCTGGCGCGGGTATCGCGAGATCGTGCGCGTGGTTGGGCATGAGCCTGACGGCGCTCGCGTCGGCTATCCGCGGTTTGCCGAGCTGCCCGACGGCGACGTCCTGGTGCAGTACGGCCACCATGCCGGTGGTGAGCGGGCAGGGTGCCAATACGTATACCTCGACCCCGACCGCCTGGACGAGACCAGCGATCGCGAGAATTTCGAAAACGGCCTGGCGGGGTGGTCGTTCACCGGCGCGCCGGCCGTGCAGACGGTGCTGCTCGACGAGGAGCACGCGCTGCGGCTGCAGGGCGATGGCAACGGCCTGCTGGGGGCCGAGCGCAACTTCCCCTTCGCCGAGCGCGGCAAGTTGAGCTTCGAGCTGCGGCGGGACGAGTCCTCGTCGGGCGTGGACCTGGTGCTCGACGAAACCTACTGGGACCCCAGGGATCGCCGCCGGAACGCGGCCATCGACATTGGCCTGGATGCCGACGCTGTGCCGTCGGATGCGTGGGTGCCCGTGACGGTTGTCTGGAACGTTTCCGCGCAGACGGCTGATCTATCCGTTGGCGACCGTCAGCGTCGGATACCGATTGAACACGCGCCGCTGGGGATCTGCTATCTGACCTTCTACGGGCGGACCGCCGATGCGGAGAACGGGGCAACGCTGGTTCGCCGGCTCGAGGCGGTCGTCGAGGACTAACCGGAAACTCCTGCAGCGACATCCGATCCTGTAGGCACGACGCGAAGCGGCGGGGGTGATTCACCCCCGCCGCTTGCGTTGGTGAGCGACCCGTCAGCCGGGACGCTCGCCAGGGCTACCCGACGTAGTCCCTACCGGACCAGCGCGGGTCAAGCCACACGCGGTGGGTGGGCCGGCGCGCCGGAATCGCGTAGTTGTTCATCCACCACGGTCCGCTCACGCGTCGGTGGTAGAGGAAGAGCAGCGAGTGCTTCCACAGCTGCCCGGCGATCATCGTCCCGCGACCATGCAGGTAGCGGGAGATCTCGATCCACGCCTCCTTCAGCGCCTCCTTGTTTGGCGCATCGAACGCCGCCTGATAGAGCGCGTCGATCTCCGGGAAGCAGGTGTGGTGGTAGTTGTAGCCGTTGGGCCAGATGTTGTCGCACCCGATCCGCCGGAAGGCATCGCCCACGTCCTGCGAGCCGCCCAGGTTGGCCACGACCATCTCGTTGGCGCCTGTTTCCCACAGGTGCTCGACCACCACGGCGCGGTCGACCCGTTCGAACTCGACCTTCAGGCCCATGTCGAGCCAGTTCGCCATCAGCGCGAGGTCTTGCGGACGCGGGGCGAACCACCCCAGCCACGTGAGCGTGTCGTCGGGGTTCCAGCCGGACTCCTCGAGCAGGGCTTTGGCCCCTTCCGGGTCGTAGGGCAGCGGCCGATAGGCGTCCATCGGTACGTCCTGCATGAACCGGATGTGGCTGAAGTGGTAGTCGTCCACGAAGAGCGTGCCAGCCATGATGTTGTTGGCGATTGACACACGATCGGCCCCAATCACCATCGCCTCGGTCATCAGCGAGACGTTCACGTCCGGCCACTTCTCCGCAAAGATGTTGTGGTTGAGGAAGATCAGGCTCGCGAACGGCGATCGCATGGGCTGCGCCTGCATGTGCGGCATGCCGGCCAGTCGCGCATAGGCCTCGACGCTGCTGGTGCGCAGGAAGTCGAGCTCCCCCGCCTCCGTCGCCGCGTCGAGCGCGTCCGGGTCTCCATAGCGCACGATGTAGCGGTCCACCCACGGCGCACCGTATGGGTAATCATCGTTGCGGCTCAGCTCGGCGAACTGCTGGTCGATGTAGCGCTCGAACTTGAACGGCCCGTTGCCGACCGGTTGCAGCGCCATCGTGTCGAACGCCGTGGCCGGATCCAGCGCCTCATAAATGTGCTTGGGCATGGGCTGCATGGGGTTCGGGCTCGCCCAGAATGGCTCCTGCACGCCGTCGGTGGTGAGCTGGATCGTCATGTTGTCGATCTTCTTCACCCCGCCGGTGTCTTCGATGTTGTCGGTCGGATTCTCAGCCCACGCCTTGAATCCCTTCAGCTGCTCGAGCTGCCGGGAGCCGTATCCCACGCCCCAGTCCGGGTGCGTCACGATGTGGAACGTGTACATGAAGTCGTCCGCCGTCACCGGCTTGCCGTCGTGGAAGGTGAAGCGCTCGTCGAGGTGGAAGATGTAGGACTCTTCCGGCGCCACCTCTTCGAAGGACTTGGCCACGCCGTCGCCGAAGCGGGTCTCGAGGCTCGCGAACGGGCCGTCGCCCCAGCTGGCGCCGTGGATCAGTGAGGTGCCGACCTCCACGTTGACGATCGCCTGGTCGCTGGAGATTTGCGTGTAGCTGTTGAAGCTGGCGCCGGCGATCCCGCCGCCCCAGCTAACCCTCAGGTCCCCGCCGTATACCGGCTGACCGGCCTGCACGGACGTGGGACGCTCGACGATCTTCTCTCTCTCGATGACCTTCTCGACCTCGACCGTCACGACCTTCTCGACTTCGACGACCTTCTCGACCTCGACCGTGACGACCTTCTCGACCTCGACCACCTTCTCGATCGTGACCGGAACTTCCTTGATGACCTCCTGGACGATCGCCTGCGTCACGATCTTCTCGACCGGAACTTCCTTGACGACCTCCTTGGTCACCACGGATTCGACCGGGACCTCCTTGACCACTTCCTTGGTGATGATGGTCTCGACCGGGACCTCTTTGATGACTTCCTGTGTGACGACTCGCTCGACGACCTGCGCCTCGCCGCACGCCGCGAGCACGGCCGCACCGGCTGCCCCAAATAGGCCTGCGCTCGCCCCGCGAATCAGATTTCGGCGGGTCATCATTTTCTTTCCAACGTCAAGCATCGGCATTCCCTTCCGTATTTGCACATAGCGACAGTTTCGGTGTCCGACCACGGCTCCAGCGGTTATCCCCGTTTGAGTGCGGACCTCCTCCCTTCAGTCAGTCGGCGACAGACCGTGGAACGGTGTGCGGTGGAGGAATAGTCGGCCGGACGAGCGTCGAAGGAAGGCTTGTCCGGCTGGCCCGGCCTAGTGGATCGTCGGGCTCGTGGCGCAGGCGGCGTGCGGTCCCAGTTGCCCGTTGGAATGCCTGCATCCGGCATGTATCCGCCCAACGTCAGCCCGCACTTTGAGGCAAAGTAGTTTAGAAAGCGGAAACTCGTCAACACGGCCTAACGGCTGAACCGCCGCGGCTCGCCGCAAAGACGCCGCAACGCGGAAGAGCCGGCGGTCATTCGACCGCCGGCTCTTCGCTTGCCGCGAGTACCGCTGCTTACGCGGCGGCCTTGCGATGAGCGTTTACCGCTCCGCCCAGTACTCGTCCAGCCACACTCGCTCGATCGGCGAGTGCACGGGCATGGCGTAGAACTGCATGTAGAACGCCCCCTGCAGACGCCTGTGATACAGGTTCCGCAGCGAACCGCGCCAAAACAGTCCGGCCACCATGTTGCCCTTGGAGTGGAGTCGCGTGGCGAACTCGATCCACCGCTCGCGCAGCGCCTCGTTGTTCGGCGCCGCCAGCATCTCCGCGTACGCCTCGTCGATCCACGGGCGGTTGATGTTCGAGTGGTTCCAGCCACCGAGCTCGTAGACCCGGTCGCTGCACACGCGCAGGCACGCGTCCACGACGGCCTGGTCCCCGCCCATGTTCGCCATGACCATGTCGTGCACGCGCTCCTGGTAGAGCTTCTCGATCACCGCCGAGCCGTCGACCAGGAAGAATTCAACCTTGATGCCCACCTGCTCCCAGTAGTTCTTGAGCGCCAGGTCCGTCGGCGACGGCGGCCCCCACTTGATCCAGTTGATCACCTTCTCGGAGTCCCACTGGGCTTCCTCGACGAGAGCGCGCGCCGCGTCCGGGTCGTAGGGCATGGCGCGGAAGGTGCCCTCGGGCGGGTCCTGCATCAGCGCCACGTGCTCGAAGATGTAGTCCGAGATGAACAGCGTGCCCGCGTGGAGCTCGTTGTTGACCGTGTCCCGGTCCACCGCCCGCACCATGGCCTCGATCATCAGCGACTGCTGCTCGAGGGTCATGTCGGCGAAGACCTCGGCGGACTGGTTGAGGAACACGTGCCCGCCGAACGGCGAGCGCTGCGGGAACGGCCTCAGGTGCGCCAGGCTCGCGAGGCGCTGGAAGGCCTCGATGTTGCTCGCGCGGTGGAAGTCCTGCTCGCCGGCCTCCATCGCCGCGTCCAGCGCGTTCCGTTCACCGTAGCGGACGACGTAGTCGTTCACGTACGGCGCGCCGTAGGCGAAGTCCTTGTGCGCCGTCATGTCGGCGAACTGCTGGGTGACGTAGCGCTCCCAGATCATCGGGCCGTTGCCCAGCGGGTTCAGCGCGCGTGTCTCAATCGCCGTCGCCGGGTCGAGACCAGCGTAGTGGTGCTGGGCCATCGGCGGTATGTGCCAGTCGCGGCTTGCCCACCAGGCCGGGTCGGGCCGGTCGATCGCGATCTGCACCGTCATCTCGTCGATCTTCGACAGGCCGGGAACGTCCTCCACGTTGTCCGTGGGATTCTCGCCCCAGGCCTCGGCGCCCTCGATCCGGCCCCAGTCCTTCTTGTGCTTGCCCGAGCCGTAGTTCTTGTCCAGCCCCATCTTGGCGCCGAACAACACGTCGTCCGCCGTCACCGGCACCTGGTCGTGCCATGTCACGTCAGGGTTGATGTGGAAGTTGTAGACGCGGCCTCGTTCGACCTCGTCCCAGCTGTTGGCCACGCCCTTGTCCCACTCACCCGTCATGGCCGGCGTGTCACCGGGGCCCCACGTGTCGCCATACCACAGCGGCAGGAACACATAGTCGGTGATGTAGGCCTGCGAGCTGCTGACCTGCTTGAGCGGGTTGAAGATGTCCTGGTGGTTGGGGCCGCTGCCGCTGTGATTCAGCGTGCCGCCGCTGATCGGACCCTCCGGGATCATCATCTCGGCCGTGACTTCCTTGATGACCTCGACTTCCTTGGTGACGATCTTCTCGACCTCGACGGCGACTTCCTTGATGACCTCAACTTGCTTGACGACCTCGGTGGTCACCAGCTTCTCGACCGGGACTTCCCTGACGACTTCCTTGGTCACGACCGTCTCGACCGGGACTTCCTTGATGACCTCCTTGGTGACGACCTGCGTTTCACCGCACGCCGCCAACACGGCTGCCCCGGCAGCGCCGAATAGTCCCGCGGTCGCGCCCTTGAGGACGCGGCGTCGCGAGACGCCTGCGCGTAAGTGATGGCTCATACGTGTGCCCTCCCCATGTGGCCGGCCTGACGATGGGACAAAAAACCCACCCGAGCGTATCCGGCGCCTGTCGTCGGACTATACCGCTGTGAATTCCATCCGGTCCAGAATTGCCCGGCCTGACGGCGTGTGCAGGTCAAGTCAGCGGCTGCAACCAGCCGAATCCGCGCTTCCCCGATCACTCCAGACCAACGCCACTTGCTGCGCGGCGCCCGCCACGGACGCCGGCGCGCTGTCGCGCGCGTGCAGCTCAAATGTCCAGTGGCCCGTGTAGTCGATCTGGCGAAGCGTGGACACGAGCTCGTCCCAGTTGATGCGGCCGGCCCCTGGCACCCAATGCCGGTCCTCAATGCCGTCGGTGTCCTGCAGGTGCGTCGCAATCAGCCGCTCGCCGGCGGCGCGCGCCTCCGACGCCGGATTGAGGCCGTTCACAACCGCGTGCCCGGTGTCCAGGCAGATTCCAACGGATGTGGGATACGGGTCGACAAGCGCCCGCAACTGCTCCATCCGGCAGAGCGGGCGCGGCCTGCCGCGCTCCATGAGATTCTCGCAGGCGATCCGCAGACCCAAGCGATCGGCGATCGAATAGAGCTCGTCGAGCGACCGGCGGGCCGAATCGATGGCCGTCTCGACGTTGATCGAATTCGACGCTTCGTCGTTGAAGGCGGCGCCAGTCGGGTGAATCACCACCACGTCGCCGCCAAGGTCGGCATAGGGGGCGAGCCAGGCGGCGACCTCGTAGACCGAAAGGCGCCGCTCGAGCTCGTCCACCGCCGCAAGGTTGACTGTCGGGGTGAGCGGCGCGTGCATCGTGGCCGGCCGAACCTTGGCCGACTCCAACGCCGACCGAGCGTTTGTCCGCATGTGGTCGGAAATCAGGGGGCACAGCGGCGGCCAGAATTCGATGGCCTCGAATCCAGCCGCGGTGACGCTTGACAAGGCCTCAGCCAGCGAAGTCTTCGGCGCCTCTCCCCACATACTGGTGGCAATGGAAAATTGCGGATGTCGTTGACTCTGGTGCATTGGCTGAATTCTTGTAGACCTCGTTGGGGTTATAGCAGCAATTGTGGACATGGTGACTGTTGGACGGCAAAAACATTGTCGAACGATGAACAACGTTTAGGTTGCGCTTAGCTCATCGACACACGGAGTTCATTGCGGCTCGCTCGGGCAGCGAGTCGGCTGCCCTTGGTCTCGGATGAGCCTGGCGAGCGCCGGTCGCCAAAAGCGCTCCCGTGCCCGCGCCGGCGAACCTCAGCTGCCGGCAGATGACTCGACGAGTGCTGTGGCGCCAGCGCCAATTACGCGCCGCGCGTATCATCCCAGCGCAGTGGTGCGCCGAGGGAGAGCCAACGGATGCTCCGCGAGGCTTGGCAGGCGGCGGGCACGCCACTGATGCGCCCCGCTACCGGCGAGCGCCGGGGATCGCGCGCCGCCCGGGCCGGTTTCGTCACCCCGCCGCCGGGCAAAGGGTCCGGCGCAGCCGACGGTCGCTCGATGCGACATTGGATGCGGTCGGCAGCGGCCAGCCACGCGTCCTCGACGAGTACAGGCGGACCCCATTGCAGCTGTCATTGAGAAACATCGGGATCCTCACGGCGGGCGGCGACAGCCCGGGACTGAACGTGGCCATTCGCGGAGTCGGCAAGACTGCGATTCAACACTTTGGCATGCGCGTTGTTGGGTTCCGCGATGGGTTTCGCGGGCTCATGGAAAACCGGTTCATCGAGCTCAACAACGACAACCTGTCGGGAATTCTGACCCTCGGCGGAACCATGCTGGGGGCAAGCCGCGACAAGCCCCACCGCATGCCAATTGCCGGACGCAAGGCGGACATGACCGACATCATGGTCGAGAATTTCGAAAAGCACCGATTGGATGCGCTGGTCTGTCTCGGTGGCGGAGGCACGCAGGGGAGTGCCTACCGTCTGGTTCGCAAAGGGCTGCGAATCGTCACGCTGCCCAAGACCATCGACAACGACGTCGCGGGCACCGACGTGAGCATCGGGTTCAATACGGCCTTGTCGATTGCGACGGAAGCGATCGACCGCTTGCACAGCACGGCGCACAGCCATCATCGAATCATCGTGGTCGAGACCATGGGGCATAACACCGGCTGGCTTGCGCTCGGGGCGGGGCTTGCCGCCGGCGCCGACGTCATTCTGATCCCCGAGATTCCCTATGACATCGAGAAAATCGCCGAGGCCATTCGACGTCGCAGCATGGGCGGCCGCGGCTTCAGCATCGTGGCAATCTCCGAGGGGGCGCGGCCCATTGAAGCCGCGGCGAAATCGGGCGGCAATGACAACGCTTCCGGCGGACGAGGCAATGGGCACGGCGATTCACTGGGCGCGCAATCACAGCACGTGGCCCGGCAGCTCGAGGAGCTGACCGATCTGGAATCTCGCCTGACGATCTTGGGACACGTGCAGCGCGGGGGCACGCCGTCGGCCTTCGACCGTGTATTGGCCACCCAGTTGGGCACGTCCTGCGCGCGATTTGTGGCCGACGGCGTCACCGGCAGCATGATCGGCGTGCAAGGCGGCGAGGTCGGGCCCGTCGACCTTGCCGACGTAGCCGGCGAGCGCAAAACCGTGCCGCTCGACCATCCCTGGGTTTCCGCCGCGCGCGACACCGGGGTCGAGCTCGGGGACTAGGCGTCGCTGCCGCCGCGCGGCGCGGACTCAGGCGATGTCGGCGATCACGTCCTGAATGCGCCCGCGGATGGATTCAAACGTCTGCGTAATCGGCCCGCGGGCGTCCACGACATCGAAGCTATGGATGCCCGCCAGCTCGCGCAGCTGCCGGATCATGTCCGTCTGGTACGCGATATAGGTCGAATGCGGATCGGGTCCCTTCAGAAAGTCCTGACCCGATTCCCAGTAGTCGATGTTGCCGGCGTGCAGGGCGCGCGGGAGGAGCTGATCCACATCCACGTCGAGATAGATCACCTTGTCGGGGATCGGGGCGAACGAATAGAGCCCGTCCATCCACTCACGTGGCATGCCTCGCACGCACGCCCGCGCGATGAGCGAATAGAAGTATCGGTCAGCCAGCACCACCATGCCGGCGCGCGCCGACGGCAGGATCACCCGCTCCAGCCGGTCGCAGAAGTCGGTGGCGTAAAACAGGTTCAGCGTCACGGCGTCCAACCGGTGTCCTGTCTTGGCCCGGTCGATGCCGCGCCCCGCCAGGTTGGATCTGGTGAGTCCGGTATCCACGGCCGGAAGCCCCATGTCCTCCAGCCACTCCTTGATCAGCCGGATATGGGTTGATCGCCCGGCGCCGTCGGGGCCTTCGAAGACGATGATGCGGCCCAGGACCTCTCGGTCGTGCCATCCGGTGGGCGGCTCCCCGTAGAAGCCCAACACACGCGCCTGCCGGTTCGTCATCGTCGGGCCCCGAGCGTGTCCAGGTAACGCCCCGTAAGTCCCGATGTCGTCAGGGCGTCGGTCAGGCCGCCGTCTTGAATCTTGAGCGCCCCGTCGACGTGCGGCTCCACGAGTTTCCGGACTTTGTGCTGCTGCTCGGTGGGCGGGGCGGTGGCATCGATGGAGATCAGCCCGAACTCATCGAGCATCCGCTCGTATTCGGTTTGGATCATTCCCTGAAACGCTTGGAAAGATCGGTTGAGATCGCTGCTCAGTCCGAGGTCCATGCCGGCCTCGTAGAACTTCAGCCGCGCCCGGCCGTCTTCGATCCGCCGAATGGCCTCCGGCAGCGGAACGTCGAAATAGAACGCCATGGTTGGCTTGGGGGCGAACGCGTAGAGGTGGCGCAGCCAAACGGGATTGACGCCGCGGGCGGCGTCACGCGCGAACGCCGTATAGATATAGCGGTCGGCGAGCACCGTGGCCCCGGCCTGCAGCGCCGGGAGGATCTGCTCGTAGACCCGATTTGCGAGGTCCGCGCAGTGGATGAGGCTGAACGTCATCGGTGAGAACAACCGCCGTCGCTTGCCGCGACGTGTGGTGCCGCGGACGATCGGCGACGAATTCCACTCGCTTGAAACCACCAGCACGCCGCGGCTGGTCAGCCACTTGTGGAGCAGATCGAGCTGCGTGCTCTTGCCGGAGCCGTCAATCCCTTCCACCACGAACAAGCGACCCGGAAACGGTCCGGGCCGCATGCCGTCCTCACCCGACACGACCGGCGCGCGAAGACTCGATGGCGCGGTTGAACTGGCGTCTGGTGGGCCGACGGCGCCTTCGGCGCTGGCCGTCCTCTCCGTGCCACGGCGACTTCGCGCCGCCCACGCCCGCAAGAGGCCAGCGAGTCCGGCGAGTCTCACGGTGTGGTCCTCGAAGCGCGGAGTGGGGCTTATATGATAGTCGGCCCGCCCTGACAGATCGGGGAGAAGAGAGCCTTGGTGCGGTTCACTCTCGGGCGGTCTTGGTGACTCGCGGCCGCGTGATGCGTGAGCGCGAGCACAAGCTGGGCATCGACCCGCTCGTGGATCTCAACCTCGACCGAGCGCTGTCCGCGTACGTGACGCGCCCGCACGAACCTCGGCAGCTGGTCACGACCTACTACGACACCGCCGATCTGCGACTCCTCCGCTGGGGCTGCACGTTGCGATTTCGGGTCGGCGAGGGATGGCAGGTCAAGCTCCCGGTGCTCGACGACGGCACCGCCCTCGCGCGTGACGAAGTGCGGGTGGACGGCGCGGCCGACGCCCCTCCGCCCCACGCGCTCACGATCGTTCGGCCGTTCACTCGCGGGCGTGCGGTTGTCCCGCTGGTTCGCCTGGAAACGACTCGCCGGTCAACCGGAGTGGCCGGTCCACAGGGGCAAGACCTCGCCGAAATCTCGGATGACGTCGTGACGGCGTTTGCCGGCGGCGCGATGGCCAAGCAGTTTCGAGAAGTTGAAGTCGAGCTGCATCCAGACGTCTCGGAAGCGGTCGTTCGGGACGTCGTGACACGGTTGCAGACGGCCGGCGCGACCGTTCCGATTCGCGTGCCCAAGCTGCGGCGGGCGATCGAGGCCGACGCCGCCGCCTCGCCGGAAGTGACCGTTCCCCGGCTCGGCGGCCACGCCACGGCGGCCGATGTCATTCGGGCCGCGTTTGCCGAGGCCACGAGGCGACTGCTGCTTGCGCTGCCGGGCGTCGTCCTGGACGAGGACCCCGAAGCTGTGCACCAGGCCCGCGTCGCCACCCGTCGGTTGCGCTCCAACATGCGCACGTTTGGACCGCTCCTGGACGACGCCTGGCGGCGTGCGCTGGGCGACGAGTTGCGCTGGCTGGCCGGGCTCATGCAGCCGATTCGCGACGCCGACGTGATGCTCGAGACGATGGCGGCTGCGGCTCGAACGCTGGACCCGTCGCGCACGATCCCTGAGTCGGTCCTCGCGCAATTGCTGGTCGAGCGGCGGGAAGCGCGGGAAGAGCTCCTGGCCATGCTCCAGAGCGAGCGCTCCGACCAGCTGCTCGATCGCGTCGTCGACGCGTCGGCCTCGCCCCAGGTCCGTGACGAAGCGCGAGACATGGCGCCGCGCGAACTCAGGTCCCTCGCGCGACGGGCCGAGGGTCGCCTGGGCCGCGCGGCGTCAAAGGTCGACGCCGCCACCAGTCCCGACGAGTTGCATCGCATGCGCATCGTGGCCAAGCGCGCGCGCTACGCCGCCGAGGCGGTGGAACGCTTTGGGGGCAAGCCGGTGAAGCGCCTGGCGCGCCGTCTCGCCGCGCTCCAGGATGTCCTGGGTGACTACAACGACGCAGTCGTCGCGGCGGATTGGCTGCGCGCCCGACCCATGGCCGAGCCCGCGGCCGCGTTCGAGGCCGGGGAGCTGGCGGGCACGCTCGACGCCATGGCCCGCGTCCACGCCGGCGACGTACCACGGGCGCTGCGCCGGGCAGGGCTGACCTAAGCGCAGCTAATCTCGGTTGGACGCGGCCGTCAGCGCTAGCACGGTCCAGTCGCCGACGGCGAGCCGTCCAGACGCCCTATGTCCGGACACCCTCGTCTCGCCTTCCCGCCGGCCGGCAGACGGCGGTAACCAGCACCACCGGGAAGAAGGTGATCAGGGTCAGCCCGACCACCATGCGGGCCAGTGTCGCGGGCCAGCGCCAGTCTGAGGTAAAGCTCTCCCAGACCGCGCGCAGCTTGTTTCGCGTGGGTTCGGCGGTGCCGTAGGCCACAAACTCGAGATCCTGGTGCGGCGCGGCGGGTTCGCCATTGATCCAGAATCCTCCATCGGCATACCAGTTCGACTTTGCAACCCCGACCCAGAGTTCGGAGTCAGAATCGATGTCGGCAATCACCGTTACGCGCAACGGCCGGCCCTCGCGTACGGTCAGCGGTGGCAAGAGATCGATGCTGCGCCATTGCGTTCGCACGCCGGAGGGGAACTCCACGGATCCAACAGCCAACGTGCGGTCCGGAAGATCCGGGCTCGTGATGCGCACGGCCGCCGTGCCCGTTCCGCCGCCCGGATCACGCTGGGCGAGCCGAAGATCGATCCGCCCAATGGGATCGGCCGGCATTCGCAGCTCTTGGGTGACTGTTTCTTGCGCGAATAGGCGCAACTCCAAGGCCTCAAGGTCGGGGACGGCCCCAACGTCGATGAGCAGGACTCTGTAGGTGAATACGACTGCAAGGGTGCCAAGCACGACAACGGCGACGAACGATCCGACCAGTTGCGCCCTCAACCGGCCAAACTGCGCGCGAGGCCGCATTCGCGGTGCCGCGTCGGCGCGCAGGGCCATAGCGGCGCCCAAGCCAATCAGCAACGCCCCGCAGATCTCCAACATCTCTTCGATGATGCTTCCCAACACGTGGTCCTGGCCGGTCAGCAGGATGTGCTGCGTGGCGTCATAGGCCACGGACAGCATCCAGGCTCCAGCACCAAGGACTATCGGCACTCGCGCCGCGGATGCGCCCAAGCCTCGGCGGGCGAAGAGCCACATGGCGAGCGCAAACGCCGCGAGCAGCGGACTGACCAGTGTGATTCGCGCCCAATCCGCGGGACGACCCTCTACGCCGAACACCTCTCGCAGCACGTCCGCTTGTGCATCGTTGTGCGTATCGCTCATCTCACTGACGGCAATAACAGCGACCAACGCCGCCAGCAGAAACCAGCCGACCAGGGCGAATCGGCCGGCCTTCCGGCGCCAGCTCGCGAAGGCGTTGGCCGCGGCCAGAAGCGCCACAATCAGCAGCGTGGCCGCGGATGCGGCGTTGGCAAAGCCTTCATCCAGCTCGGGGTCCAGCTGGCGCAGCAGATGGTCGGGCGACAGCAGCGACGGGAATGCCAGGCTGAAGAGCTGCGGCCCCACATGACCGCCCCACCACAACGCCACGACTCCCACAAGCAGGATTCGTCCAAACCATTCCGCCACCCGCACGGCCGCTTGGTGGTTGGCAAATCTCATCAGGGCGCTACAAGAACTCCATGCACGCCGATTGGTTCCATGGCGCGCCGTGCCCACGGTATACGAGCGCAACCTGAGCGGTCTTCGGCAGGGCCGCGCGAAAACTCACCCCATCGCGCGTCGGCCGAGCACACGTGGGAATTGCCCTAGGGAAGCTCTGAACAACCAGGGTGCCAGAGCGCCGGAGCGGCGACAGGGTGCCGTGGGGCGTCGGGTTGACGGCGTTTGGGGCCGGTGGTGCGTCATTAGCGGCGGTTTTGGCCCCGCGCGCCGACGCGCGGGGCGCA
>JAJECS010000002.1 GCA_022821905.1 Chloroflexota bacterium
CCTCGCGCGGGGTCCCGCCGCACGGGATCCCGCGCTGACCCGACCGCCCAACCACCGCACTGTGCTCCAAGAGCGGCCGATGCGCCTCTCCATGCGCTCCAGCCCCAATTATTCAAAGGTCTCCGAAGGCGGGAATCCACCATTCATTGAACCTGGGGGCGGACAGGATGCGCCCGGTCATCCCCAAAGCCCGGCTGGATTTTGCATGGGTCTCCCTCCGCGGGAATGACGGACGCCGAATGAGCCGCCGCCCGCCTGCAGGGGCCATTGACGCACGGCCAAGCCCAGCCGTACGGTCAACTCCCTCCCGCCATCCCCAGCGAGGTTCGCAGCCATCGCCAAGCCGCCCGTCAGCGACGCCGCCGTCGCCGCCAAGACCGGCAAGACCTGGGACGAATGGTGCGCCATCCTGGACGCCGCCGGCGGCATGACCATCGGTCACACGGCCATCGCCGCCTATCTGCGCGACCACCACAGCGTCCCGCCCTGGTGGAGTCAGGAAGTCACCGTGGGCTACGAGCGCATCCGCGGCCTGCGCGACGAGCACCAGACTCCCCGCGGCTACCAGGTGAGCGTGAGCAAGACGCTGCCGGTGGCGAGCGAGGCGCTCTACAACGCCTGGACGGAGGAAGATTCGCGACGGCGCTGGCTCGGCGACGACGAGCCCCACATTCGCACCGCGCGCCCCAACAAGTCGCTCCGCATCACCTGGGTCGACGGCGCCACCCACGTCGACGTGGCCTTCTATCCCAAGGGCCCGGCGAAGAGCCAGGTCGTCGTGCAGCACTCCAAGCTCGCGGACCGCGACGACGTGGAGGCCAAGCGCACCTATTGGAAGGCGGCCCTCGCCCGCCTCGGTGGCGAGGTGACCTAGCCGCTCGCTACGCTCCCCAAATCCAGACGCCGAGACTCAGCCATGCTGCCTCGCGAACGCTATCTGCCCGCCGCCGGCGAGGACGTCGCCCAGTGGCACTCGGTCTGCTACATCGACGCCGGCCTCACCCGCCTCGAACGCTTCCAGACCAGCGGCGCCTCGGACGAGTACCACGAGTTCGAGCAGCGCACCTCACCCGACAACGGCCGCACCTGGACCGAGCGCGAGGCCCTGCCCGGCATCGTGCGGGACCTCGACGGCGGCGGCATCGTCAGCTATCTGCCCAGCATCTTCATCGACCGCGCGCGCAACCGGCGCTACCAGTTGCGCATGCGCCGGATCTGGCCCGGACTGCCGGCCTATACCCATGCGTGGGGGTCCCACCGGCACCCGTGCAACGACCACGTCTTCGCCTGGGCCGACGACGAGCCCGAAACGCTGCTCCGGTATGAAGACGGGCCGGACTTCGACCCCGAGAATCCATTCGACCCCGAGTTTTGCGCGACCAACCGCGCCTATCCCGGACAGGGCATCACCATCGCGTCCGACGGGACGGCCTATCTGCCCCTCGTGGCGCATCCCGCCGCGCAAGAGAGCGCGCATGCCAGCGGCGGCCTGATCGTCATGCGCCGCGATCCCGCCGTGGGTGTTTGGGAACCCTCCAACATCGAGTTTCTCGGGACGGATCGCTCGTCGCGCGGGGTCCTGGAGCCGGAAGTGGCGGTGCTGCGCGACGGCCGTCTGCTCACGGTCGCTCGCGCCAGCAACACCGACACCACTCCGGGGCGCAAGTGGTTCAGCGTCTCCGACGACGGCGGCCGCCGCACGTCGCCGTTCCAAGAGCTCCGCTACGACGACGGCTCCCGGTTCTATTCCCCGTCCAGCATCCATCGCTTCGTCCGCTCCGAGCGCAACGGGAAGCTCTACTGGTTCGCCAACATCACCCCGGAACCTCCCGACGGCAACAGCCCTCGCTATCCCCTCTACATCGCCGAGATTGACGAGGACGGCCCGGCGGTGCGGCGCGAGAGCCTGATGCTCGTCGACGACCGCGGCCCGAACGAACCCGAGGCGCTGCAGCTTTCGAACTTCAACATCCTCGAAAACCGCGAAACCCTGGACATCGAGATCTACCTCACCCGCCTCGGCGAGGTCGCCGACCACTTCTGGCAAGGCGCCGTGTACCGCTACATGTTCTCGCCGCCGGCCGAGGAATGTTCCGAGTAGGTCGCTGAGCCGTGCCCCGATCCGTTCGCCCCTTCGGTGAACTCAGGGCAGGCTCTGAGCTTGTCGAAGGGTCTGCCGAACGGATTGGGGCGCAATCAAGCAATGCCCCTCGGTGATCAGGGGCTTCCTAACGTCGCGCCGTCATCAGATAGAGCCGGCGTTTCGAGTCTGCAATCGCGTCGGACCGCTGGATCTGAAAGTGGCGGCCGAAGGCCAACTCGAACTCGGACTGCGTATACCAGGGGAAATCGTGGTTCCGCATCGCCACCAGGCCAAGCGCCATGGGATCGTCGGGCGGGACGAACTCGACAAGGAGTCTCGGCCCAAGCGCCGCAAAAAACCGCGCCAGGCGGTCGAAGCCCGTGTTGTTGCCGATCGCCACGTGGTGGATGAGGGCCAGCGCCATCACGAGGCCGGCCGGTCCCCGCGCGGCGAGCGAGGCGATCTCGCGGTTGTCCCACCCAAGCGAGGGGCTGGGGTTCGTGATGTCCGCCACGATCGGGAAGATGTTCCGTTCGCCCTTGGCGGCCATGCGCCGGTAATTCACGTCCACCGCTCCAGGGTCGCTGTCGATCGACACCACCGGCACGCCCTCAGCCGTGGCGATCCGGCTGAAGTCGCCCGTGTTGCCGCCGACGTCCCACACCGATTCCACCGAGACGGTCGCGAGGTACTCGGCCACCAGGCGCTTCTTTTCCGCCAGGGCTCGACCGGAATAGCTCGTCTGGTCGCCATATCCGGCCCAGGGCGTGTCGTCTGGGTTCCACGAGATCCGGCGAACCGTCGACTCCAGGCTCTCCAGCAGGGCGTCGAGCCGTCGTCGGCTCATGCGCCCGGCCAGGTCGGCGCGCTTCCGGGTGGCCGCAGCCGCGCGCGCTTGGGCGCGGCTGTGGAGATGCAGATGCATCAGCAAGCCGGTCCGCAGCCGCGAGCGCCAGGGAAGCAGCCGCGTCGCCAGGTCCAGCGGCAGGCCGTCCAGGTGGCGCTGCAGCAAGCTGCTCAAGCGTGCATCCGTGTAGCCCATGACCGCCAGCGGGGCCAGGAAGTGCTGGCAGAACTGTCGATAGCCCACCCACGGATAGCCCGGCTCGTAAGGCTCGAACGACAGGGTGTCGATCAGCGTGGGACGACCCGCGTGCAGCTGGATATTGCGCGCGCTCGCGTCCTTCAGCGACAGGCCGTGATCCAGCGCGCGGCGCTGAATGCGCAGGGTCGCAAGCGCGGCGGCCTTGAGTTGCGAAAAGGACCACTCGAACGGATAGGAGACAAACCTCAGCTGCTCGGGCCGGAGGACGGCCAGGGCGCCGGGCTCCGGCGCCAGGTCGGGGTCGGCGGTCTCGTGAGGAATGAGCAAACCGTCGTCGACCAGGCTGGCGTACAGCCCCGAGTCCATCAGGGTGCGGAACGTCGACTCGTAGGACCGGTTGACCTGTCGCAGGTGCTCGCCGTCGCGCCGGAACATGAAACCCGCCGGATCGCGGAACGACCCGGGCAGGCGGGCCTCGGGGTCGGCGGTCATCCGTCGTCTCGGCTGGCCTCCTCGGCCGAGGGGCTCGCCTCCGGCGTCGACCGGCGAAACACACCGACAATTCGTCCCAACACGTGGCGAAACCACAGCCGGGCCGAGAGCAGCCCGCCCAAAACGGCCGCGATGATGATCTGGATCGCAAAGCTGCCGCTGCCGGGATCGATATAGCTGCGGCTGCCCATTTGGGCGGCGATCAGTCGTGCGGCCTGGAGGCCAAGCACCAAAACAGCCAAGCTGCCACTCGATCGAACCGCTGTCCGTGATCGAGTCTCCGCAGCCGTCACGTCCGTGGCGGATGCGACACCCGGATAGCGATCTCGAGTGTCGGAACCGCGTAGGGGAGATTTCGACTCTGCGCGTCGGTCGCCGAGCGACCGGCGGACAGGTTGGAAGCGGTCTGCGGAATCGATTCTGCTGGTCGGCATTGGACTCCTGATTGTCAGTTGTCCCATAGGGAGTTGCGTATTCTGCACACACTCTCCCAATTCGGCGGAAATTGCGCTAGGCGCCCACATGCTCACGTCGACTAGGACGCGCAATGCGTAGCTTCGTCAGGCTGGCGTCGGCGCTCGTCGCACTTGGGCTGTTTGCGAGCCTGGGTCCTCCGGTGACCTATGTCGCATCGACGAGCGGAACGCTTTCAGGCGACATTCTGATCGCCTGGCCTGGTTCGGGCGTCCAACAAGCACTAGGCCCTCTGAACGGACAGGTTGGGCAGTTTTACATCTGGGTTTCAGCGGCGCCCGGAACCGAGGATGTAACCGTCCGGGCCTCTCTTGTGGATGCGGCGACCAACGAAACGGTGCGCCAAACGGCAATCGAGGCCGTCCCGGCCGTCGCCCCGACACGCCGGCCCCTCCGATTTCCCGAATATGTCGTGCAAGAGGGGCAACAACTATCCCTGCTATTGCACAGCCTGCCCTCTGCACCGGCATATGTCGCCTATGCCCTCGTCGACCCTCAGCCGGGCCTCGCCAGTCCGTCGATGAATACGGTTCCCGACCAAGGGAGCGGACCGCTGGCGTTTTCTCGGATGCGGACAAGTCGAGGTCTCCCCGCCGCGATCGCCGGCGAACCGTCTGGCCGCGTTCGGCTTGCGCTAGCTGCCGTCTTTGGCGCATTCGCCCTGCTTCTGAGTCCTCGCGTGGCGACGCCGCTCAAAGCGGCCGGAAGCGCCGGGCGGCGAACGATTCTGCAAACGACGGCGCGAGTTCGCCGTTTCGGTGGTTCCCGCGCCGGGGAGTCGACATCGGCACGCGGGCCGCTCGGCGTTCCCTGGTATCCATGGCTGATCGCGGCTGCGCCGATCATTCATTTCCTGGCGAGCAACCAACTTGTGTTCGCGGCGACGGAGGCGGTCGGTCCGCTCCTCGTCACGCTGATCCTTGTAACCGCGAGCGTCGTCGGACTGCGGCTGTTTCTCAAGGACTGGCACCGGCCGGCGGCCGTGACGGCGGCCCTCACCGCGGTCACCTTCGGCTACGGCCACGTCGAGACGGCGTTCGATCCACCGATTGACGAACGCGTCTTGTTTCCGGTCGCCGTTGTGGCTCTCGCCGCCGCCGTGAGTGCGGCTCTACGCGCCGCTCGTTCGCCTGGCCGCGGAACGCAATTCCTCAACGTCGCCGCCGCGGTCCTTCTGATCATGCCGCTTATCAGCCTGGCTATTGGATGGGCCGAACCCTCTGAACGAGCTTCATCGGCCTCTGAAGCCCAATACGACGATCTTTGGGCGCACGTCTTTCCGTCGGGTCTCCCGACTCCTACCGACCAACGACCCGACATCTATTATCTCGTCTTCGACGAATATCCTCGGCACGACGTTTTCGAAGGTTTCGACAATGCAGAGTTTCGACGTGCCCTCGAGAGTCGTGGATTCTATATCGCCTCGAGGGCGACGAGCAACTTCAAGACAACAACTCTGTCTCTGGCCTCGACATTGAATCTGGCATATATCCAGGATGTAGTGCGCAAGGACAGCAATCTCATGGGCGACGCTTTCGATCGTGGTCGGCATCATGCGATTGGGGCGCTATTGAAACACTTAGGCTACGCATATATTCACCTTGATTCGGGAATCAAACCTACTGATATCTCACCTCTTGCCGACACTGTAGCAACTTTTACTCCCCAAGGTATACGTGCAACAGGCGAAGATATGGGGGGGGGTATTCAAACGGAATTATCTCAATGTTTTCCGGGCATTTTGTTCGCGAGCTGGTGCGAACAACCGCCTTGAGGCCGATCCTGGGCAATCACTTCGGTCTGGGAGACTCGCATTACTATGACTGGTGGCATCCGAATCGAACGCTCCAGATGTTCGATTTTCTAGCCAATCCCATCGAAGGCGACGGGCCGCAATTCGTGTTCGCGCACTTCCTCAAGCCGCATCTTCCCGCCACGTTCGATCGGCTCGGCAATACGTTTGTTAGTCCAAATAGTCATGATGGATTCGGCGACGATCATGACCCGAGTGTGCCCAGTGCCTTTGTCGGGCAGGTGATGTTCATAAACTCGAAGATCATTGAAACCGTGGATGCAATCCTTAGCAGGGATCGCGGCGATGCAGTCATTGTGATCAGTGGAGATCATGGTATTCGTTTTCGACATGCAGATGATCATGCGATTTTGGCGGCGTTTCGGCTGCCGTCGGGTGCGAATGATGCGCTATATCCCGCGATCAGCTCGGTGAATCATTTCCGAGTCGTGCTTAACACGATATTTGAGCCTGATATTGGTTTGCTTGAAGATCGTACATACAAATATATAGATGAAAGGGTAACGGAGTTCTTCTTTGAAGAATAGCTTTGGATGGTCGGCGACGTGATGCTGGTGCGACGCGAGAGGGATCGCAATCGAGAGATGGCGCGAGATGTCGGACGAGCGAATGGGTATCTCGAGCTGTGACGGATCGTGGCGCGCGCCGACGGCGGGGGCGCGTGTGCGAGCGCAAGCGGCCGCGGCTTCACGTCGGTGCCGAGGGCGGGATTCGAACCCGCACGAGCGGTTGCTCACAGCCTCCTGAGGACTGCGTGTCTGCCAGTTTCACCACCTCGGCCGGCTGGTAGCGGAGGCAGGAATCGAACCTGCGGCCAAGGGCTTATGAGTCCCCTGCTCTACCTCTGAGCTACTCCGCCGCGCCCCGCGCGCAAGGAGCTAGGGGCTGGGCTTGAAAGGTACCACGGCGGCCTCGGTGATTACCCCGCGGCCGGGTTGATCCCGACGTGGCCAACCCGCCTGTGGGCGAACCGCGCCGCAACAGCGCGCACCAACTCCTCAGGGGCGCTGTCTTGGGCACCCGACGGTGGGAAGACGCGACCGCCCCGCCCGCGTGCTCAGCGCTACCCCGCCAGCCGATCCACTGCGATGATGAGGCCGGTTGCTGACGAGACGAGAACCACCATCGAGGCTACCAGCGTGAATTTCAGATTCGCCAGGTCCGCCTTGGTTGCCGTGTGACGCAGGTTCTCCTCGACGCGCGCCATGCGCTCGCCGAGCGATTCCGCGCGCGCCGTCTCAAGCGTCATCGGCGTCCCCTCGCAGCTTCACCATTGCACCGCATGTCAAACAGGGTATTCCAATGATCGGCAGGAACCACCAGAGCACGCCGAGGTGGCAGTGGACGAATTTGAAATCTGAGCGCTGCATGGTGACCCGGCACCGGCGGATACCCTCGATTCGCCGGTTGGCTTACGGGGATCAACCGTCTAGCTGACGAGGCGAACAATCACTCCCGCGATAGTTGCCGCAATCGCCGTCGCCCCCACCATCAGCCCAATCATCCAGCGCGTCAGGCGTGTTTCGAGCGCATGAAGTTCGGCCTTGGTGGCCGTATGCCGCAACACCTCTTCTATGCGGGCCAGCCGCCCATCAACCGTCTCTATGTGCTGCGCCATGCGTCATCCTCGCTCGCCGCGACCCCCGCGCAAGGAGCCGCGACGCAAGTATGGCACAGGCCTAGCGCAGAACACCGACGCCACGATCTTCGGTGAATCAAACTTGCCTCCCTCCCACCGAACCGGTAGTGGGTGACTTTGGCATCCGAGCGCTGCACGGCGCCGGTCCGGCCCCTTCTCCCTTGCGGGAGAAGGCTGGGATGAGGGAGCTCGGCGGCATGCGCGGTGCGCCTAGCGCGATTCGAGAATCGCGTCCTCGGCCAGCCCGCCGTCAAAACCCGTCCGCTGGAGGATGGTGCCGGGCGGGTGGTGCTCGATGGTGACGATGCCGGAGAAGACCTCATAGGCCACGCCGGTCTCGCCAACCGTCACGCGCGCCAGCGGCACGATGTGCTGGATTTCCACCAGGCCGTAGCGCGAATCCGTGCCCGCCACGTTGAGCGTCAGCAGGTAGGTCTCCCCGGGAATGAGACTGGACGCCGAGCCGCCTCCTGTATCGCCGTTGATCTCGAGGCGTCGCGCGTCGAATTCGATGCGGGCAATCTGCTCGGGCGCGTAAAGCGCCGCGGGACCGGGCCACCACCGCAGCGACGCCGTGCGCGGATTTGGGTTGTCTGGATGCAGGTCCACCCCGAGCGCACTGGCTTCGTAGAGGCGGAATTCCGTGCCGGTTGTGAAGGCGATGTCCTGGGGGTTGCGGTACCAAAAGTTGAGCACCGCGCGCTCGCCGTCGACGCCGCCGTCGAACGCAAGGCCGGCGGTGGGAGCGTCCGAGTCCCCGGTTGCGCCCGCGTGACGTGGTCGAATCTGGACGAACGGCGCAATCCCCGAGTCGGCGCTGAGCGTGAGCGCGCTGCAGTCCGGGACCGCGAGTTGAACGATTTGCGGCAGGCCGGTGACAACCGCTTCCGTCGAGCCTGCCGTCACCGTCGTGCCAGGCTCGCCGAGCAGGTGCAGGTCGATCTCCCCGCCCGCCGACTCGCAGACGGCCCGCTGCGGTCCAGGCAGTCCCGCCGGCTCGGACCCAATGCGCCATACGGTCGACCACGACGCCGCAAGGTCGTAGGCCCGCAACCCATGCCCGCTCCAAATCGCCTCGCTCCGCGACACGCCCAGCGCGGTCGGCTCCAAGGGCTCGCTCGCAATCGCCACTCCGCTGGCTGGGAGGTCGCCCAGCGTCGCGACCGCTGGAACTCGCGTTCCGCGCTCGAAACGAAGCGGGATTGAGGATTGCTGGCTCTCGTGATCGACAAACGCGCTAGCGACGACCAGGCGCTGTGCGTGTGACACCGATCCCACGGTGGCAACGGATGCGCTCGACGGCACAAGCTGGCGCAACTTGCGATAGCTCGACGGCGCTGCCTCGGTTGTGCCTGCGCCGGGCAACACCGCGTATACACGATGTCGCGCGCCAGCGTCGAAGTCGGCAAGCAGCCGAAAGTGACGCGGATCGTTGAGCAGGCGCCGCGCGGCCGGCGTTAAGTCCGCCTCGAATGGATCCGTCAGGTGCAGGTGCGTGATGCCCAGGGCCTCGAGATCGTCGCGATGCAAAAAGCGCAGCGCGTCGTGGTAGGGCCAGGTGGTGAAGCCGAAGAGAAACATCTGAAAGTCACGGTGAGATAAGGGCGATGCCACGCCCGCCGCGATCGCACTAACGTTCGGGTGGAGAGTGAGGAGACGTGCCCCAGTCGGCAGGGATTGCCGCATCCAGTCGTAGAACTCCCAGTTCGCTTCCAGGTGCCCGCCCAAGGTCAATCGATCCCGGTAGTGATGTCCCGAGTCATCCGCCAGAGGATCGGCTAACTCGATCTCATGGAGCGCGAGGTGTGTGCCCCTGACCAAGTGCGGCAGTCCGGTGGGCAGCAAGACCAGCAAGCCAACGGCCAAGGCTGCCAGCAGCTGGCGCCTGCGGCCCCGCAGCGTTCCGATCAGCGCGCCCACGCCTGCCAGCGCGCCGATCATCGCCACCGCCTGGGCAAGCCAGATTATGCGGTGGTCGTGCCATTCGAGTCGCGACTGCAGCAGCTGGGCTTCGAGCAGGCCAAAGGCGCCGGCCGCGGCGAGGAAGCCCAGGCCCCAGCTGCGTCGCCGGTAGGCCGCAATGGCGCCGACCACGACGAGAGGGATGATCCCGACCCTGATCAGCGCCGGACCCGCCCGCTGAAATGGGAGGAAGTGACTCCAAACCGGCTCCCAGGCAATCCCCACCAGTCCCGCGGTGCCCCCGCGGTCGAAGATTGCGTCGGACACGGGACCTCCGGCCAGCGCCACGAGCAGCGCGCTGGCAAACAGCACCCCGGCGAGGGCGAGCCGCTGGCGACCACGCAACCGAATAAGGCGAGCCCCGCCCACCAGCGCCAGCGCCGCGCTGGCGAAGATCATCACCGAGGCGTCTCCAAGCGCCAGGACCCCCGCACCCACCAAGAGCAGCGCTGCGTGCCGACCCGTCGCGCCCGCGTGCAGCGCGGAGGCAATGAGCACGACCAAGCCAGCGGCTAGCGGGCGCTGCAGCCAACCCTCCCAAGCGAACGCTCGGGCGAGGGACGCGGGCGGCTCCAGGAAGACGAGACTTTCGATGGACCCTGAGCGGTAGCCGACGAACACTGCTCCGTGAAACAAGCCCACGGTGGTGCCGACTCCGAGCGCGAGCGGCAACGGTGTACCCACGGCATAGGCGAATCCAGCCACGCCGAGGACCAGGCCGACAACCACAAGGACAGCGACGGCGTCGAATGCCGTCCAGGGCAGGGCGCCGGTTGTGCTGATGACGGTGGCGGCCAGCAAGTCGGCCCCGTAGTGGTAGCCGATTCCGGCGTCGACGCCGTAGGGGGTTACCGGCGGAAACACTCCGTCGGCCAGCTGTAGGGCGAGCGCGCGGTGCCAACCGGGGGCATCGCCGCTCGCGTGCATCCGGTTCGCATAGGCGAGCACGAACACACCGACTGCAAGCAATGCCGTGGCCAATAGCGCGACTCGGGACCCGCGCTGCACGGGACGCGGCGGCCGTCCGCGCCGGACGACGATCACCCCAAGCACCGTCGGCGCAATCAGCCCGAACCAGGCCGACGGCGCTCCTGGCATGACATACGCCGCCAGATTGGTGACCAGCAGCACCACCGCCATGCCCACGATCGGCGCATAAAACGGCCAGACGAGCCGCGGCCGGTCCCGAAAGACGGCGTAGGCGAGGAGCGCGCCGATGACCGCGATCCACAGGCAGACCGCCACGGACGCGATTACCCCGAGCCAGGGAGATGCGGCGGGATCCAGGCTCACGGTTTCATCCCTTTACTGAGATGGCGAGAGCGGGGCTCGACGGTGCGGAGATTCCGGCCAAGGGTGGTCCGGTTCCATTCGCCCGTCTTGGATGATGCTGGGGCAAGGAAAGACACGGCATGAAAGTGGCGGACTTAGTGCGGCGACAGAATTGCACCTTTGGCAAGCCCACCGTCGTCCCCGGTCCGCTGGGAAATCGAGCCGGGTGCATGGTGCTCGATGGTAACGACGCCGGACAGCACCTCATAGGCCACGCCGGTCTCTCCCACCACCACGCGCGCCAGCGGCACGATGTGCTGGATTTCCGCCAGGCCGGAGCGCGGGTCCGTGCCCGCCACGTTGAGCGTCAGCAGGTAGGTTTGCCCGGGCGTGAGGCTGGACGCCGCGCCGCCCCCTGTATCGCCGTTAATTTCGAGGCGCCGCGCATCGAATTCGATGCGGGCGACCTGCTCGGGCGCGTACAGGGCAACGGGTCCCGGCCACCAGCGCAACGAGTCCGCGCGCGGGTTTGGGTTTTCTGGGTGAAGGTCCACCCCGAGCGGACTGGCTTCGTAGAGGCGGAACTCGGTGCTGGTCGTGAAGGCGATGTCCTCGGGATTCCGGTACCAAAAGTTGAGCACCGCGCGCTCGCCGTCGACGCCGCCGTCAAAACCAAGGCCGGCGATGGGCGCGCCCGAGTCCACGGATACGACCTTGTGATGTGGTCGGATCTGAGCGAAGGGCGCAATCCCCGAGTCGGCGCTCAGCCTGAGCCGGCCGCAGTCGGGCGCCGTGAGCTGGACGACTTGCGGCAGACCGGTCAGGGTGATTTCCGTCGAGCCGGCCGTGACTCGTGTCCCGGGCTCGCCGAGCAGGTGCAGGTCGATCTCTCCGCCCGCCGACGCGCAGACGGTGCGCTGCGGTCCCGGTAGTCGCGCGTGGAAGGGACCGATGCGCCACACGGTCGACCACGACGCCGCAAGGTCGTAGGCCCGCAACCCATGCCCGCTCCAAATCGCCTCGCTTCGCGACACGCCCAGCGCGGTCGGTTCGAGCGGCTCGCCGAGGACTACCACCCCGTGCTGTGGGAGGGCGGCCACAGTCTGGATCTGTGGCATCCGCGTCGCGCGTTCGGCGGTGAGCGAAATCGAGGATTGCCGAATATCGTGATCGGCAAATGCGCTCATCACGACTAACTGCTGCAAAGGATGCGGCGATCCCAACGTCGTAACGGGTGTGTTCTGCGGCACCAGTTGTCGCAGGGCGCGAAAGCTGGTGGGCGCGAGCTCTGTGGTGCCGGCGCCAGGCATGACTTCAAACACGCGATGCCGCCCACCCGAATCTGTGTGGATATCGGCTAGCAACCGGAAGTGACCCGCATCGTCGAGCAGGCGCCTGGCGGACGGAAGGAGGTCGGCGGCCATGGCATCGGTTAGGTGGAGGTGCGTGATGCCCATCTCGGAAAGGTCGTCGCGATGCAGGTACCGCAGCGCGTCCTGGTAGACCCACGTGCTGCGTGTGCCGATAAACAGTTGATGGTCGCGGTGGGACAGGGGCGATGCAACGCCCGCGGCTGACACGCTGATGTGCGGCCGTGTCGTCAGGAGGCGGGCCTCGGTCGGCAGAGAGCGCTGGAGCCACGCATAGAGCTCCCAACTCGCTTCAATCTCCCAACCCCAGAGCATGCGGTCGCGGTAGTGATGCCCCGAGCCGGCGACCTCAAGGTCCTTGAACGCGAGGTGCACGCCAGCGACCGCCCGCGGCAGGCCCGTCGGTAGAAGAATCAGGAGCGCAACTAGCACCATTGCCAGGCGCCGATGCGTCGGCTTTCGCCATGCGCTCACGAGCGCCCCGATTCCGGCAAGCGCGCCGATCATGGCCACGGCGTGGGCAAGCCAGAGAATGCGGTCGTCGTGCCAAGGTATCTGCGACTGCAGCAGCTGGGCTTCCAGCAGCCCGACGGCGCCGGCCGCCGTCAGGAAGCCCAGACCCCAACTGCGTCGCCGGTAAGCCGCGAGGGCGCCGATCGCGACCAGCGGAATCACCCCGACCCTGATAAGCGCCGGTCCCGTCTGGTGGAATGGCAGGAGATGAGCCACGTCCGGCTCCCACGCCGCGCGCACGGTCGCCGCGCTGCCTCCGCGGTCGAAGATCGCGTCGGAGACGGGGCCTCCGGCCAGAGCAACAAGCAGCGCGCTCGCGGCCAGCGCTCCGGCCAAGTCGAGCCGTTCTCGACCGCGCAGCCGGATGAGGCGCACCGCACCTACCAGCGCCAGCGCCGCGCACGCGAAGATCATCACCGAGGCGTCCCCAAGCCCCAGAACCCCCGCCGCCGCAACTAGCAGCAGCGCGTGTCGGCGTGCGGGACCCGCATGTAGCGCGGCGGCGACGAGCACAACGCTGCCAACGGCTAGTGGACGATGCAGCAGTTTCATCCACAAGAACGCTGGCCCGACCAACGGAGGTGAACTGAGCAAGGCGAGGTCCTCTAGGGAAGCTCTGAACAACCAGGGTGCCAGAGCGCCGGAGCGGCGACAGGGTGCCGTGGGGCGTCGGGTTGACGGCGTTTGGGGCCGGTGGTGCGTCATTAGCGGCGGTTTTGGCCCCGCGCGCCGACGCGCGGGGCGCA
>JAJECS010000008.1:0-62500 GCA_022821905.1 Chloroflexota bacterium
GGTGTAGATGACCGACAGCCAGTTCGCCACGTGCTCCGGCCGGAACCCCAATACGCGCCAGATCGCGGCGAGCTCCAGAATCCAGAGGAAGTTGGTATACCCCTCCACGTACTCGCCGGGATTGAAGACCAAGCCGTGCCCATCGAGCAGGTTGCGGACATAGCGAAAGCTGATGAAGGCGTCGTCGGTGATGAACCAGCCCAGGCTCGCCAACCAGCCAAGAAGCGCCAGCCACGGGAGAAACAGGAGCGCTCGGACCATCTGGACCATTCGCCGCCGCGCTGCCGGGCCGGGCGAGATGCTCATGCTGCCCGGGTCGTCAGCGGCATGGGCCGTTCACGAAGCGGGATCCACCACTGGCCTCATACTTGATGACATCGCGCGTCCGAGGCCGCACAGATCCTCCAAGACCTACCGGGGATGGGAGACTCCATCCTAGCGAAGCGGGTTGCCTCCAGCCAGACATCGAGGAGTGAAAAGGCTTGCTGCGCCGCCTGCTGAGACAAGCTCAGCCCACGTCGGGCACGACGCGCCATAGCCGGCCGGTGGGATCCGGGTTCACTCCCTGCGGCAAGTCGGCGGCGAATTCGAGGAAATACAACCCGTCCGGCAGATAGGCCACGCCCGTGATTGGCGCCAAGCCGTGCCCGATATATTTCGCGAACGTCGTCGGACGACCCACCACAGCTCCGGCGGCGTCCAGCTTGACTTCCCAAATCTCCTTGCCGTCGTCGATGGGCCCTGTGACGAAGTTAGGCGGCTCCGGGCCGAACGCGCCGATATAGAGATTGCCCTGACGACCCGCGGGGAACGATCCCCCACTAGCAAACGCAACGCCCACTGGCGCGATGGCCGGACTGAAGAACCATAGCCCCCGCTGCAAGAGGCTGCCGTCGGGCCGCGTCAGCGCCGCGGCGGCCAATCAGTTGCTGATTGGCACCACCACAAGTTCCCTTGATCCGATGCCCCTTCGCATCTACGGACGCAATTAGCACAGCCGGCTGATGGGCAAAAGACGGCACGTACTTGGGCGTCGCCTAGCCGCATCCGCCCCCGTTGGCCCAGGCGCGCGCCAAGCGCACGACCGCCCCACCCGGGCATGCTATCCCGGCCAGTTTGGGGCGAGCAGCGCGAGAAATGCCATCGTGATCAGGCTGGCCGTGACGCGGGTGCTTGTGAGGATCGCGGGCCCGACCACGCAGCGTCGCAGGGGCAGCTGCGGATTTGCGAGGCCGCGCCACGTGACCACGACGGCGAGGACCTTCAGCCAGATGGTAAAGCTCACCGCAGCAATCAACCTCAGTCCGCCTGGGCCTTGCGCGAACCATCGTTCGATCGCGTCGGGGGTCCACCGGGTCTGCATGGCCAGATCATCCGCAAAGCGTGCCGGGGCGCCATTGATCACGGCGGTACCAGCAGGAAGAGGGTCAGTGTTGCTGAGACCCAGAAACACGTACGGTTGTGCGGTTGGCCCACTCAGGACACCGATCGCCAGCGTGTAGGTCTGTCCGCCGCTGTTGGGGATCGGCGCGAAGTGGAAGGTGGTCCTCGCAGTCTTGAATCGGCTGGATCGGCGGTCATCCACAACGGCTCGACTCTCGCGAATAGGTCGGTCCCAGCCTTCGGGCGTCAGACGGGCAAAGATGTCGGCCGCTTCGCCTGGTGCGCCGTCGACGAAGGCCCACACGTCGATGCGACGCAGCCAGTCCATCTCGGCCCGAAATCGCTGTTCGACCAACGAGACAGGGCCGGTGTAGGACGAGGGCGGCATGCGGAGCTGGCGCCGATCCTCGACGATGTGCCATGCCACCAGCAGGAGCGCCACAGTGACCAGCAGGAGATCGATCAGGGCTGGGACGGTTCGGTGCCGACACGGGCGGGACGACGCGACGCCGCCGGGACGTGCCGCCACCATCTCGATTAGGACGACGACTAGAATGGCGCCACCGAAAATCTCGCCCCCCTCTTCCAGGAACTGTTTCCAGGGATTGCCAAAAGGCGTGAACGCCACGAAGGCGAGGGGGATGGAACGGAGCCAATGGGCGTCGTGGACGACAGCACCGAACATGATCAGGGCTGCAAGGGCCACGAGCGCCCGGCGCACGGGCTGCCCGCGTTGTTCGGTCCATATCATCCACCCCGCCAACGCCAGCGGCGCACCAAACAACGACGCCCCCACGACCGGCCATCGGCTGTTGATTGGTATCGCGTCGGGCCACGGCAACCGGTCTACGAGGTTGGCCACCATCGGGTCGCGCCAATCGCCGATCTCCTCCGCTGCCACCAGGGCGGCGACCGTCGCCACGCTCAGCCAGCCGAGCACCCAGAGCCAGCGTCGCCGACACCGGCGGGCACGGGGGCGAAGCAACTGCGCTAGGCCAAGCACGGCGACGGCGCTCCACACGATGGCGGAATACGCGTTCGCCAGCGTGCCCTTGCGGTCGGCATCGAGTTGCCGGATCCAGGTCGCCGTCGGCTCAACCAAGCCCAAGCGATCGGAGTCGGCCGCCGGCAGCAGCACCACTGCGAGGGTGACTGCCAGAAATCCCGCCAGCACGCGGGCACGAGTGCGTGGACAGATCACGCTGACGTCACGAGGTTTGTAGTTCCCTCCGAACCAACATCACGTGATCGAGCATCAGGCGCGGGCGGTCCCCAATCTCATGGTTGAAGATCTCGAGTTGCAGGTCTTTCCCGGCAACTTCACGCAGCGGATAGATGACCAACTCGAAATCTTCCCGGTTTTCGCCGCGCCAAACGGCGACCTCTTGCCCGTCGGCCAATAACCGCAAACCCACGTGGTCGTGAAACTCCCCCGCGATGAGAAACGCGAGGTATTGATCGTCCCTGGCCGTGAACGTCGGGGACGTCGCCCGACCCGTCCGTTCCCATTTGCCGAGGAAGTATGTTGTCAGATAGCCGGGTCCGACGTGACCGATAACTGGACGACGGCGCGTGTCCAAGTACGGATTCAGGGCGTGATTAGACACCGCCTTGCCATCAACTTGCCATCCGTCCATCCCTCCGTTCTCGAAGCGACCCAAGAACTCCTCGCCCACATATGCACCGGTGTCAATGCCGTCGATGCCGAAGCGATTCCCGGCGGGATCGGTCTGCGAGAAGCGGTTCTTCGCCCGCAAGTCCAGGCCGGCAAAGCGTTGATTCGCCCAGTCGTGATCCGCAACGGAGAACGATATCCATGTTCCGTCGCCGATGTTCAAGGCGTAGTGTGCGGCAGCCAGTGCTTGCGCCTCGCTTGGTCGAACACGATGCGGAAAGAAGTTCACGCCTCGTCGCCGAAGGTATCCCGGCGGCGGCCGGCGGTCGTGGGCCAGCTGGCGTTCGGTGACCGCCTGAGTGACCGGATTGCGCGCCACTGCCGAGTCAGTTAGGCCAAGCACATCAATCGCGGTCAAATTCGGCATGAAATACGGAGCAACCCCAATAGCGCCAAAGGCCGCCACGGCGTCGCTGGGGATTACCTCGTGTGCGACGGATTCGTATGACTTGAAATCCCGTATGAGTACATTTGCAAGGGTTCCAAGTTTCTGGTATCTCCGCCCTGCTCCGTGCGCAATCGACTCATGGCGCACGTAGTACTGAACGGCGACCAGTACCGGCATCCCTGGCGCGGCCAACAACCACGCTGGATTCTCATGATCAAGCTCGAGTGGTTGCACCTGGCTATCCTGATGACCGGGGAGCGTCGTGCCTTCAAAGAGCAACACACCCTGAATCGCGCTGGCGTAGAAGAGGACGGGCGCGAAGAGCGTGACCGCCAGGGTCCGAGGTCCCACCCACCGCAGGTAGTGGGACCGCCGCGTGAGCCATCCAGACAACCCGCCGCCCAAACGGGAGAGACCCTCAGCCGCCGGAACCGCCAACAGCGGCCAGTAGAAGTCCAGCGGACGGTACTCGAAGTGGTCGCCACCGATCTCAAACAGATAGACCATGTGCGTCACCACCAGCAGCAGCACCAGGGCATAGATTCCATCGCGGCGCTCCCGCCAGCGTCCGCGCAGCGCCACCAACGCCAACGGAATCAGCAGATACAGCCCCGTCTCAATCGCCGCGGCCCACAAATAGCGAAACCCCGACTCGTACCACGGGCCCACGTGCTTCGCGTAGTAGGTGTTCGGCAGCCATTCGCCGTAGTACCGAAACCGCGCGAGAAAGTGCCCGCCAATCAGCACCACGAAGGGTCCCGCTAAAGTCAGGACTCCGCGCCACCCTACGCCCCCCCCCCATTATGTCAAGCTGGGTCGTCCCTGCTTGCTTCTGCCTGCCTTGCCCTTCATCAGACCGTGGCGCGAGCAGCCCCACGGTGACCAAACGCTGCACCACAAACCAGCCCACGCAACACGCCGCCACCAGCAGGCCCTCGGGCCGCGTCAGCGCCGCTGCCGACAGGCTCAGAGATGCCGCGAGCAACCCCCAGCGATTGGCGCCGTAGAGGCTCAAACAGACCACCGCGACCAGGACGAAGAACGTGAACTGCCGCGTCTCCAGCCCACCGCCCGAGGTCCACACGGCGAAGGTCGCGCTGCCGCATATCAGCCCCAGCGCCATCCACGCGATCAGCCCGCGGTGGCGCAGGAACGGCAGCCGCGCCACCCACCACAGCAGCACGGCAATGGTGCCCACGGTGTAGAGGACCGACAGCCAGTTGGCGACGTCCTCCGGGCGGATGCCCAATACGCGCCAGATCGCCGCAAGCTCGAGCACCCACAGGAAGTTGGTATACCCCTCCACGTACTCGCCGGGATTGAAGACCAAGCCGTGCCCGTTGAGCAGGTTGCGCGCGTAGCGAAAGCTGACGAAGGCGTCGTCGGTGATGAACCAGGCCACGCTCGCCAACCAGCCCAGCAGCGCGAACCAGGGGAGAAACAGCAGGGCGGCGACCACCTGGATGGGCCGCGGCACTCGCACGAGTCGTCCCAGCACGGCGGTACGCCGAGCGTTCGCCGTGACAATACCGTGTCGTGAAGAGATGAGCTTGAAAGCGATTTATCTGGTCAAAAGAACATAGAAGGCTAGCAAACCCGCTAGGAATAGAGCTTCGGAGCTCTTTCCCGATCCGTCATAACCCCTTCATGACCATTAGGAGTGTTGACTGTGCATTGTGATTACTTCACAAGATCAAGCGTCCAAGAACGGATGCTTCGCCTTCGTTCGAATTGAGGCCTTGTGCCGTTCGGCCGGGGCCGCGGTGATTCCGGGTGTCCAGCGCTGCGGCCCCGGCCCGAGAGGGCCAAGTGCACGTCATTTTCAAGCCGGCGATTACCGACTTCAGGCCAGGTTCAGCGCCCGCAGCGCCTCGCGCAGGTCGGCGATCTCCTCGTCGGTGAGGTTTGGCGCCGGTGAACGCCGCCAGCGGGGCGAGACGCCATGCGCCTCGCCCATGGACGCGAAGAATCCGTTGCCGCCGACGCGACACGCCGCCACCAACGGCCCGATCGCCAGCTCGGAGCGCTCGATGGTCGCCCACGCCGTGGCGCCGTCGCCCCGTTGCAACGCGTCCCAATAGGTCATCGCCGGCTCGGGAAACGAGCGCACGAAGACATCCAGCCATGAGCGGCATCCGTGAGGCCACAGCAGGTGGTGGCGCTTCATGCCGCCGCCGCCGGTCATCGGCCAGCGGTCGCCCCAGCGCATCAGGACCTCATGGGCGTAGGCGAGATCGATGTCCTCTTTGAATGCCAGCAGGTTCGGCTCGTCTTCGACCAACTCGCAGGTGCGCAGCGGCACGTCGCCCACGAACATCACGCGGGTCTGCTGCGCCACGTCGCGATACCAATCCGCCAGCGACTCGGGCGTCCCCCTCGCCCATTCGGCCGGACGGGCCATATACAGATCGAAGCCCAGCCCGTCCACATACGCCGCGAATTCGCGCGCCTTGTTGAGCCCCCACATCGCATCGCAGGCGATGGTGATCGCGCGCCGTCCGACGTGGTCGATCACGATGCGGTGAATCTCGGTCACCTCGTCGTCGGTGAGCAGCGAGACCAGCCCCTCGCCCCAAGTCAGCATGATGACCTCGACGCCGGCGTCGAGCGATACGTCGATGGTGGCCCGCATGCCTTCCGGATCGATCTCGCCGTCGGGGGTGAATTTGGTCGGCAATGGATTCACCGGCCCGCGCAGCAGGGCCTGGATTTCGTCAGCGGCGCGCCAGTGACTCACGCGGCGGCCCCGTCGGACCTCATACCATCAGCTCCCCGCCGGTTATGTCAACCGCCGCACCGGTAATGTAGCCGGCGCGCTCGGAGGCCAGAAACGCCACAAGCTCCGCAACCTCCGACGGCTGACCAAGACGCTGCAGTGGAATCGAGGGGATATAGGCGTCGATGCGTTCCTGGGGCCAGGCGTCCTTGATCATCTGCGTGTCGATCATGCCCGGACACACCGAATTGACGGTGATCCCGTGCACCGCGAGCTCCAGGGCCGACGCACGCGTGATGCCCAGCACCGCCGCCTTGGACGCCGTGTAGTGGGCGCCCGCCACCGTGCTGACGTTCTTGCCCGCCGTCGACGAGAAGTTGACGATGCGACCGTAGCCATTGGCGGCCATCGGCCCCATCGCGGCCTGGATGAACGTGAACACCGCCTGCACGTTGACGGCAAACACCAGCGACCATTCCTCGTCGGTGATCTCGTCGATCTTGCGGTGAAAGGCGACGCCCGCGTTGTTGACCAGCACGTCCAGCCGCCCGTAATGGTCGGCCACCTCCGCCACGATGCCGCGCACGCGGTCCCGATCGGAGACGTCGCCGGGCACCGCCAGCGACTCGCTTCCAAGGACCTCGGCTGTCGCGGCCGTTGCCTCCGGGTTCAGGTCGTTCACGGCTACACGCGCACCGCGCGCCGTCAGCAGCTCCGCTATCGCTCGTCCCATGCCTCGGGCCGCGCCCGTGACCAGGGCCACGCGACCGTCAAATTCACCTGCCACGCTTGGCCTCCATTCCGTCACCTCCGGCGATTGTGCCTCATGGACATCTCGCCGAGACTCATCAGTCGGGCCAGAACACCCGCTCGGCCGTGCCGTGCAACACCTGGGCAAGGTCGCCCTCGCTGAGAAAGCCGGCGTGCTCGGCCAACAGGCCGATCGACGTTTCGTAGCTATGCGGAGGCACCGTCTGCAATGGGCTGTCGCTGGCCCACATGCACCGCTCCGGTCCATAGGCGTCGAGCACGCGGCGAACGAGCGGCAACATATCCAGATACGGCGGTCCGTCCTGGCTCAGCGCGCCGAACGCGCTCACCTTCACCATCGTCCGCGGGTGGCGGGCCACGGCGCAAAGCGCCTCCACGTCGTCGTCCGTAGCCCCGGTGGCCGGTCCAAGACGCGCCAGGTGGTCCAGGATCACCGGCGCATCGCCGTGCCTGGCGCACATCCGATCGATCTCGGGCAAGTCGGCGGCCCCGCACAGGAAGCTGAGCGGCAGATGGTGCGCCGCCGACATGCGGAACATTGCCTCGAACGTCGGGTAGTCGAGCCATTGCTCGCCGCTGGGCACGCCCGGGCGCGTCGATTGTCCCCGCACCCGAAACGCCCGAACACCCTGCTCGGCCAGCGCTTGCATCGCGCGGTCCGGCTCGGGCAGGCCGACGTCCACGATGGCCGGCACGATCCCCGTGCCCGCGAAACGACGTGGATCGCGCTGGATCAGGTCCACGATGAAACTGTGGTCCAGGCCATACCAGGTCATCTGCACCAGGTTGAACCGCCCCACGCCCGCCGGCTCCGCGCGGGCCACGAGCTCCGCGCCGTCGAAACTGGGAAACCACAAATCCTCGGGTCCGAATCCCGGCGCGAACGGGAACCGCGCCGTGTCGGCGCTCCAGACGTGAACGTGCGCGTCGACGATGTCCGGCTTGGGCATTGGCATTCGCGGGGTGTTGGGCACGCGACTGCCGACCAGCATGGCAGGAAACGGCGCCAATTCGCCACATGCTAAGAAACCGTCCAGACTTCCCACACGTAGTGCGCTTCAATGACGTTGGATTGATTTCAAGGGAATCTCAGATTTCACCGGATCGCCTCCTGCCCCGTGGCAGGCGCCGCACGATCAATCGCCGCCACCTGCTCCTGGGCGCCGTCGGCGCTTCCGCGGCGTTGGCGCTGGCGGCCTGCGACGACGAGTCCACGACTGCCGAAAGCCGACTCCCGCAAGCGCGCACGGCCGAGACTCAGCCCGCGACGTCTCCGGCGCCTGAGTTGACGCGCGCCGCTCCCTCACCCGAGGTGACGGCAGCGCCCGAGCCAACCCCGCAGCCAACCGCCACGGCAGCACCGACGCCTATCACCGACGCCCCGATCCCCGAGCCGCCGTTCGACGACGCCGACGTGGACGTGCTGCTCTATGGGCTGTTGGACCGTCGGAACCGGCCCCGCACCCAGGCGATCGTCGACACCATTGTGGCGTCCGGCGATGAGCGGTTTATCGCGGTGCTCATCGAGCTCATTCGCTTCAATGAGTTGGCAATCATCCAGGGCCCCGGCGTGCCCGGGGTCTTGGAAGCCCTCAAGGCGCTCACGGGCCAGGTATTCATCTATGTCTCGGGGTGGGCGGAGTGGTACGCCAAGTCCGACCTGCAAGCGCCTCCCGGATTCTCGCAGTGGAAGGGCTGGCTGCTGGGAGGCATCGATCCCCGCATGACCGAGTTCTTCCAAGGTGAGGATCCCGGCAAAATCCGCTCCGAGGAAGTCCTCTGGGGCGGCGTGCGGGTGGACGGCATCCCGCCGTTGGAGAACCCGGCCTTCCGTCCCGCGGCGGACGTGGACTATCTCGATCCCGGCGACCTGCTCTTCGGCGTGTCCATCAATGGCGACCACCGGGCATATCCGCTGCGAATCCTGGACTGGCACGAGATGGCCAACGACGTGGTGGGCGGCGTCCCAGTCTCGCTGGCCTACTGCACGCTCTGCGGCGCCGGGGTGCTGTTTGACGGACGGGTCGACGACACGGTGTTCACATTTGGCACGTCCGGCCTCCTCATGCGCAGCAACAAGCTGATGTATGACCGCAACACCAGGTCGTTGTGGAATCAGCTGAGCGGCGAGCCGGTGCTCGGCCCCCTCGCATCGAGCGACCTTCAGCTCAACATCCTGCCGGTCGTCGTCTCGACGTGGGCCGATTGGACGGCGCAGCATCCCGGCACGCTGGCACTTGATTTTCAAACCGGATACGCGCGTGTCTATACGCCTGGCGCCGCGTACGGCGCATACTTCGCCAGCCCCGAGACGCGCTTCCCCGTGCCGTTCGATAGCCCCACGCTGCGCACCAAGGACCGTGTGTTCGGCCTCACCATCAACGGCGTCCGGCGCGCCTACCCGACCAAGCTGCTGACGGAGCGCGTGGTCGTGAACGATGAGCTCGCGGGTCAACGCGTGGTGATCGTGGCGCCGCGCGGCAATCTCAAGGGTGAAGGCCGCGACCGCGCACTCGGCGCCCCGGCAATCTGGCCGGCGGGCGCCGAGGTTCGAGCCTACGACGCGGGAAGCTTCGAATTCACCGCCGGCGACGACCCGCAAGCGCTCCTCGACGAGAGTGGCGCCGCCTGGCAAGTCGCCGAGGAGGCGCTGCTCGGACCGAGCGGCGAGCGCCTGGAACGCCTGCCGGGTCATCTGGCCTATTGGTTCGGATGGTTCAACTTCTTCCCAGACTCCGAGGTGTATTCGGTCGAGCCCTAGCGCGCTATCGTGCGACGCACTCGACGTGGCTCGCGTGGCGGGCGCGGCATATGCAGGCACCCGGTCGGCCGGCGGTGTGGCCGGTGCGGCATCGCATCGGTCAATTCATTTGCGAAGCCAAGCCACACCATTACTTCCTCTTCGCGCGCGGACGCGCCAGGGTTACCCAAGAGCCGGTCGCGGCGTCCTCCAGCGAGGCGGCGAGACGGTTCTGCTTGACGGCACACACGCGCCGCCCGATCTCGAAGTGACGCGGGACGAGGTGCGAATCCGGGACGTCAGCGGGTCGCGTGTGCTCGCGGCGCGGTAGACCGACCGTCCGCCGACGGACTTACACTAGGATCCGGCGGCTGCGGCAGTGAGCGAGATTTGCATGGAACACGTCCCCCTCGGGCCCACCGACGAATTGATCCCGAGCATCGGCTTCGGCACGGCCCGCTACCACGGCGAGCCGGGCGTCCTCGGACGCGCGATCGAGCTCGGCGCCAACCTCATCAACACGGCCGAGTCCTACAACGCCGTGGGCGACGAGCCGGGCGCCGCCGAGCGCATCGTCTGCCGCGAGCTGCGGGAAGCAGGCGCGGACGCGTTCGTGGCCACGAAAGTGAGTGCGCAGAACCTGCGCCATGACTGCGTGATTTCGCATGCGCTCGCGAGCCGCGAGCGATTGGGAATCGACGTGATCGATCTCTATCAGGTCCACTCGCCGAGTGACACGATCCCGATCGGCGAGACCATGGCCGCCATGGAGCAACTAGTCGCAGACGGCGTGATTCGCCACATCGGCGTGAGCAATTTCAACGTCGAGCAAATGGCGGCGGCTCAAGATGCCCTCGAGACCTCGCCGCTGGTATCGAATCAGATGCCCTACAGCGTCCTCGACCGGCGAATCGAAGCGGACGTCCTGCCCTACTGCCAGGCGCACGACATCACCGTGATCGCCTACGCTCCTCTGGCGCTTGGACGAGTCGTTGCCGGACCCGATTCCACCGTCGTCCGCCAGGTCGCGGACGAGGCCGGCAAGACGCCGGCGCAAGTCGCGATCCGCTGGCTGCTGGACCGTGACCGGGTGATGGCCATCCCCAAGACCGAGCGGCCCGAGCGGGTTGACGAGCTCTGCGGGGCCACGGGCTGGACGCTGACCGCCGCGCAGGGACAGGCGCTGGACGCCATCCGCGCATGAATCGGCAACATCCGCCTGCCCCGACGATTCGGGTTGGCGCGCAAGGGATGAGCACACCATGACTACGGCATCCGACGCGGAGACATCGAACGCGGAGTCCCCCCGCACGGACGTGGGGATCCTCTCCGACGAGATGATCGCGGAGGCGGCGCGCCGGCCTCAGCATCCCAGCCGCAAGGCTCGCCTCGGCTTCATCGGGGCGGGCTGGTGGGCCACCACCAATCACATGCCGCTGCTGGCCGCGCGCGGCGACGTTGAGATGGTGGCCGTGTGCGGCCTCGACGCCGCGGTGCTCGCGCGGGTGCAACGGCACTTCGGCTTCGCGCATGCGACGCCGGACGTCCACGACCTCCTCAGCCACAACCTCGACGCCGTTGTCGTCGCCTCGCCGCATCGCCACCACTTCGCTCATGCCGAGGCGGCGCTAAACGCCGGCTGCCACGTTCTCGTTGAGAAGCCAATGTGCACGCGCGCCGCGGACGCGCGTCGCCTCGTCGCGCTGGCGCGCGACGCCGGGCGTCATCTGCTGGTGTCATACGGCTGGCACCACCGGCCGCTCACCGTGCGCGCCAAGCAACTGATGGACAGCGGCGCGGTGGGCGTGGTGGAGCACGTCGCGTGTCACATGGGATCGCCGTCGAGGGAGTTTTTCATGGGCACCGCCTTCCGCTTCGGCGAGCCGCCGCTCGTGGCGCCGGAGTTTGACAACTACACCGACCCCGAGCTCTCCCAGGGTGGCTACGGCCAAGCGCAGCTCAGCCACGCGCTCGGTCTGCTCACCTGGTTGACGGATCTCGAACCCGAGGCGGTTTACGCGACCATGGGAGACGGCGGCGCTCGGATCGACCTGCACAACGCCCTGACCGTGCATTTTCGCGGCGGCGCCCTGGCATCGGTGTCGGGCACGGCTGGCATTCCCGTGGGTGCGCGCTTCCAGCTCGACCTGCGCATTATCGGCAGCGAGGGCGCGCTGCTGTACGACATCGATCGGGCGCGGCTTGCCGTGTTTCGCCATGACGGCGACAGCCAAGAGCTTGCCGTCGGCGCGGACGATGGGGCCTATCGCTGCGACGGACCACCCCACGAGCTGGTGGAGCTGACGCTGGGGCTCACGGACTCCAATTCATCGCCGGGCGATGTCGGACGCCGCGCGGTTGAAATCGTGCATGCCGCCTACGAGTCACACACCGCCGGCCGGCGTGTCGCTATTGACGAGCTGGAGCGCTAGCCGCTAGGTGACGGACGGTCGAGCCGAGCCGACGCGCGGCCGCAGGCGCAATTCCGGCTGCGACCCCACGCTCGCGCTCACGATCCGCGGCACGATCCAGAAACCGGTTCGGCGGGCGCACTGTCGCGCCAGACGATCAATGAACGCGGGAAGTCCTTCTGGACGCGCCCCCCGAATCACCTCGATCCAGACGAATGCGTCCTCGCCGTCCACGGTCTCCACATCAATGGTGACGCGCAGATCGGGAAACCTGGCGCCGATAGTGCGCGCCATGCTCATGGAAGTATCACGAACGCGCTGCCGGCGTTGGTACGACATCCGCGTCGCAGGGCCCGGACTCGTGCGAGGCATCAGTGCCTAACCTGTCCCAACGTCGCCTGTGCATGCTAGCACTCCGGCGCGTCACCTATGTCAAGTGAACTTTTGCTGTCGCCGTTCGCCTACACTGAATGCCTCGGCATGGCGAGCGAGGCGTGGGGTGCGGTTTCGGCTTCGAGTGCATGACGCCGTCGCTCGGCCATTGCGCGTCAATCGTGACGAGTCGGGGACGCTGGTGGAGATCCTCCGAACCGACTGGCCCGACATCTACGACCCGGATACGCGAGCGTTCGCGCAGACCTACTACTCGGTCACCCCGGCCGGTCTGGCCCGCGACGAGGACGAATGGCACGTGCACCGGCACCAGGAAGACCGCTTCATCGTCGCGTCCGGCTCCATCGTGCTTGCCCTGTGGGACGGCCGGCCCGATTCGCCAACCGGAGGCACGCTCGATTTGCTGCCGCTCGGCGAGATCTCCGGCGACGACGCGCAGCACTGCGTCCTGATCCCGCGGCTCGTCCACCACGGCTTCATGGTCGTTGGCGACAGACCCGCCGTCTTGCTCAACTCGCCGACGCAGCTCTACAACCCTGATGACGAAGGACGCGACGCGTTCGCGGACATTGGGGCCCTCTTTGACGATGGCCGCCCGTTTTCATGGCAGGCCGTGCGCGACGGCGCGACCAACTAGATCAAGCAGCCGGCACCGGCGCCCCTACGGGTAAACCCCGCGCAGCTGCGTGGCCTCGGCCACGCGGGATATGGCCAGCATGTGGGCCGCCTGACGCAACGTGACTCCTGTCTCCTCGGCGGTGGCGGCAACGCTCGCCAGCGCGTCGCGCATCTGGCGGCCCAGTCGTTCGTTGATCTCGGCTTCGGTCCAGAAGAACTGCTGCAGGTCCTGCACCCACTCGAAATAGGACACCGTCACGCCGCCGGCATTGGCCAGGATGTCCGGAATCACCGTGATCCCTCGATCGGCAAACTCCAGGTCCGCCGCCGTCGTCGTCGGGCCGTTGGCCCCTTCGACAATCATCGACGCCTTGACCTGTGAGGCATTCGTGGCCGTGAGCTGCCCCTCGATGGCCGCCGGCGCCAGTATGTCCACGCGTAGTTCGAGCAGCTCGCGATTGCTGATCCGGTCGGCGTCGGGCAGGTCTTTCATCAGTCCGCCGCCGGCGCCGTGACGCGCGACGGCCGCAACATCGAGCCCCGTTTCACGTATCGCTCCGCCCTCGCTGTCGCTCACGGCGACTATGGTGAATCCGGCCTCATTGAAGAGGCGCACCGCACCCATCCCGACATTCCCCGCGCCCTGCACCGCCACCCGCAGGCCTCGCGGATCGCGCCCTTCACGCTTCAGCATCGCCAGGGTGACTTCGAGCATGCCGCGGGATGTGGCCGATGCCCGTCCTTCGGACCCCCCAACGGCCACCGGCTTGCCCGTGACGACCGCGGGAATCGAGTGTCCGGCGTGCATGGAAATGGTGTCCATGATCCACGCCATGACCTGGGCATTGGTGCCCATGTCCGGCGCGGGGATGTCGAACTCCGGCCCGATGAGGACGGCGATCTCGCTGGCATAGCGCCGCGTGAGGTTCTCGAGCTCCGCCAGGCTCAGCCGGTGCGGGTCGACCTCGACGCCGCCCTTGGCGCCCCCGTAGGGCAGATTCATGACGGCGCACTTCCACGTCATCCACATGGCCAGGGCGCGCACCTCGTCCAGGTCGGCCTGGGGGTGAAAGCGAATGCCGCCCTTGGCGGGACCTCGCGTGATGTTGTGGTGAACGCGATAGCCCCGAAACATGCGGATCCCACCGTCGTCCATCTCCACGGGGAAGTTGACGACCAACTCACGCTTTGGGCGGCGCAGGATCTCGCGCAGGTCGGCATCCAGACCGACAAGCTCCGCCGCCTCGTCATACTGACGCAGCGCCGTTTCGTAGGCGCTGGGCTCGGGAGCGGTCAAGCCCGTCGCGCTCATGGCGCCCATCCCCGCCTCACTCGCCGCGGTCACGGTCCAATTCTACGCGCAGCAACTCCGTCACTTTTCCCGGATTGGCCTGGCCTCGCGTGCGCCGCATGACCTGGCCCATCAGGAATTGAACCGCGCGATCCTTCCCTGCATGGTAATCCGCGACCGCCTGCGGGTTGGCGGCCATGACCTCGCGGGCGATATCCGCCAACGCATCGGTATCGCTGATTTGCCGGCCGCGGGCGGCCACCACCTCTTCCAATGACTTTCCGGAGTCGAACATCTCCTCGAGCACCGTGCCGGCCATCGTGCTGCTGAGTTCGCCCTTGGCTCTCAGCGCCAACAGCTGCGCCATCGATGCCGCGGAAATCGGCATGTCGTCGGATTCCAGCTCCCGCGCATTGAGCAACCGCCGCACGTCCTGGAGCACCCACGTCACGACCTCCGCCGCCGGTCCGGCATGGCGCTCGATGACGTCGATGGTGTAGACGGCCAGGTCTCGGTCTTCGATCAGCTCGTCGGCGTCCGCCGATGCGACGCCAAGCTCCCCCGTAAGCCGCTGCCGAAAGGCATCGGGCAGCTCGGGCATTTGCTCCGCAAGGCGCTGCACGCGCTCGCGCGTGATTTCGAGCGGCGGCAGATCGGGTTCCGGGAAATAGCGATAGTCGTGGGCATATTCTTTCGTCCGCTGGGACACGGTGCGGGCCGCGCGCTCGTCCCAACCGCGCGTTTCCTGCTCCAGCCGCTCGCCGCGCTCCAGGAGGGCTGTCTGTCGTTCGACCTCGAAATCCAGCGCCTGACCCAGCGCCCGGAACGAGTTCATGTTCTTGACCTCGACCTTCGTATCGCCGACCTCGGCGCCAATCGGCCACACCGAGACGTTGGCGTCGATCCGCAGCGCGCCATCCTGCATGTTGGCCGTGGACACACCCAGCCAGCGCAGGATGTTGCGTAGCTTGAGGCCGTAGGCCATCGCCTCCTCCGCACTGGTGATGTCCGGCTCGGTGACGATCTCCATCAGCGGCACGCCCGAGCGATTCACGTCGATCAAGCTCGCCGGCTGGCCGTCGTCGCCGACCACGTGCGTGAGCTTGGCGGTGTCCTCTTCCAGGTGGACGCGAGTGATGCGGATGCGCCGGGTCTCGCCCTTCGCGTCAATCTCCAGCCAGCCGCCGACACACAGCGGCAGGTCGTATTGCGAAATCTGATACCACTTCATCAAATCGGGATAGGCGTAGTTCTTTCGGTCGAACTTGGCATGCGGCGGAATCTCGCTGTGCAGGGCGAGGCCGGTCAGGATCGTGAGATCGACGGCGGCCGCATTGATCACCGGCAGGACGCCCGGCATTCCAAGGCACACCGGGCACACCAAGGTGTTCGGCGGTGCGGACGCATATGCCGCGCTCGTGCGGCAGAACATCTTGCTGGCCGTCTTGAGCTGCACGTGGGTCTCAAGACCGATGACCACGCGGTAGCCGGGAGGCGTCGTCATGCCCCCACCGCCTGCCGTGGCGCCGGAGACGCCGGACGGAGTCGTTCATAGGCGTCGGCGACGCGCAGCAAGCGCGCCTCTTGCAGCGGCGGAGCAATGAGCTGCAGGCCCGCCGGCAATCCATCCACGAATCCGCACGGCACGCTGATGGCCGGAAGGCCCGCGAGCGACGCGGGCAGCGTGAGCACGTCGGCGCGGTACATCGCCAGCGGATCGGCGGTGCGCCCGCCAAGGTCGAACGCCGTCGTGGGCGAGGTCGGGGCGGCGATCACGTCCACCGACTCGAACGCCGTATCGAAATCCTGCTTGATGAGGGTGCGCACTTTCTGGGCGCGCAGGTAATAGGCGTCGTAGTAGCCGGAGGAAAGCGCAAACGTTCCAAGCATGATGCGTCGCTTGACCTCGGCGCCGAAGCCTTGCGCGCGCACCGTGGCCATCATCTCGTCCACGTCGTCGGCCTGCGGGTCCGACAGCCCATACTTCACGCCGTTGTAGCGGGCCAGGTTGGCGCTCGCCTCGGAGGGAGCGATGACGTAATAGACCGGCAGCGCGTACTCGGTGTGGGGCAGCGTGATCTCGCGAATCTCCGCGCCGTTCGCTTTCAAGATGCTGATCGCATCCTCAACCGCCGAAGCCACGCCGGCGTCGATGCCCTCACCGAAATACTCCGGCGCCACGCCCACGCGCAGTCCCTCGACTTTGCCGTCGAGCTCCGCTGCGTAGTCCGGCACCGGCTCCGGGAGCGACGTGGCGTCGCGCGGGTCATGTCCGGCAGTAGCCTCGAGGAGCACGGCGGCGTCATGTACCGACTTCGTCAGCGGACCAACTTGATCGAGCGACGACGCGAACGCCACCAGCCCATAGCGCGACACGCGACCGTAGGTCGGCTTGAGTCCCACGCACCCGCACAGCGCCGCCGGCTGCCGCACGCTTCCGCCCGTGTCCGAGCCAAGCGCGGCCAGGCACTCGTCCGCCGCCACCGCCGCCGCCGACCCGCCGCTCGATCCCCCCGGGACCCTCGACAGGTCCCACGGATTGCGCACGGGGTGATATCCCGAATTCTCATTCGACGACCCCATGGCGAACTCGTCCATGTTCGTCTTGCCCACCAGCACGGCGCCGGCGTCCTTGAGCCGCGCGACGACCGTGGCGTCGTAGGGCGGCACGAAGCCTTCGAGAATGCGCGAGGCGCAGGTGGTGGCGACGCCGTCGGTGCAGAGCACGTCCTTGATCGCCAGCGGAATGCCCAGCAGCGGACCGGCGTCACCGCGCGCCCGCCGCGCGTCCGCGTCTTCGGCCTGTGCCAGCGCGGCGTCGGCAGTCACGAGCAGGAAGGCGCCGGTGCGGGCGTCGACGGCGTCGATGCGGTCCAGCACGCTGCGAGTGAGATCGACCGAGGAGATGTCTCCGGCCGTCAGCGCATCACCCGCGTCGGCGACGGTGAGCCGGAAGAGATCGTCAGCCATGCGACGACTCCCTGCCGGCCCGGCGGTCAGGCACGCCCGCTAATCCTCCGGCAGCACGGCGGGAACGCGAATCTGGTCCCGCTCGACTCGCGGGGCGTTGCGCATCACGTCGTCGCGCGAGAGCGGCGCCTCGGTGGCGTCCGGTCGCTCGACGGTCGCGAGCGGAATTACCTGCGCCGTGGGCGACACATCGGAAACGTCGAGCGCATTGAGCGCCTCGAACGCCTGCAGTATCTGCTGCAGGTCGGCCTGCATGCGGTCGATCTCGGCCTCGGAAAGCGCCAGACGCGCCAGGGCCGCGACGTGCACCACTTGCTCGCGGTCAATCATGGGGAATTCGGTGGGACGAACCGAGCCGAATTATAGGCGTTGGCCTGCCTAGAGCTTGTACACGCGACCGCCCGACACCGGAAGCACGACACCGGTGATGAAGCTGGCCGCATCCGACGCCAGGAATACGGCCGCACTAGCCACGTCGCGTGGTTGGCCGATGCGCCGCAGGTGCGTTTGGCTCAGGAAGCGTTCGAGTCGTTCGGGGTCCTGCTCCAGGGACGCCGTCGCGTCGGTGCTGATGAGTCCCGGCTGAATGGCCACCACGCGAATGCCGTCAGGCCCCCACGCTCGGGCCAGGCCCTCGGTGAAGGACTCGAGCCCGGCCTTGACTGCACCGTAAACCCCCAGCCCGCGCACCGCGGCGGTTGAGCCGATGTTGATGATCACGCCGCCGCCCGCGGCCCGCATGTATTCACCCGCCCGCTGCGCGGCGAACACGGGCGCCCGCAGGTTGACATTGACGAGCCGATCAAACTCCTCGAGGGAGGTGTCCGTGACCGAATCGCCGCCATGGATCGCCGCATTGTTGACCAGTACGTCCAACCCGCCTATCGCCGAATGGGCCTGATCGACCATGTCCATCGCCGCATCAACGTCTTGGAGGTCGACGACGATTGGGTGGGCGTCAACGCCGTGGCGCCGAACCTCGTCGGCAACGTCGTCGAGCTTGTCGGAATTGGTCGCGGCAAGGGCCACGTCTGCGCCGGCTTCCGCGAATGCGAGCGCGATTCCACGCCCCACGCCGCGGCTCGCGCCCGTGATCAGCGCGCGACGACCGGCAAGCGAGAAGGCGTCGTTCACGGCTAGTAGTTCGCGCTGCGGCCGCCGTCGACGTTGAGCACGGCGCCGCTGATGAAATCGGCTGCTTGCGAGGCGAGGAAGACCGCGGCGGCGGCGACCTCGCCCGGCTGTGCCACGCGGCGGCGCGCGGTGGTCGCGATCACCGGATCGATGCGCGCCGGGTCGGCCAGGAACTCCGCCTCCATGTCGGTGTCGATCATCCCCGGTGCGATCGCCACGCAGCGGATGTTGTCCAGCGCCCAGTCCCGATCGGCGCCGCGGGTGAAGCTCTCCAGCGCCGCTTTGCTGGCGCCGTAGACGTTGGGCGCTCCTTTCTCGGCAGCGACGGAGCTGATGTTGATGACCACACCGCCGCCGCGCGCCCGCATGAGCGGTCGCGCCGCTTGCATGGCGAACACGACGGCGCGCAGGTTGACATCGAGCACGAGCTGAAACTGCTCCGGTGTGAGGTCATCGACGGTGGCGTGGAAGTAGACCCCCGCGTTGTTCACCAGGATGTCCAGACCGCCCAAGGCTTCGGCGCCTTTGGCGACGGCCATTTCGACGGCCGCCACGTCGCGAACGTCAAGCGGCAGCACCACCGCGCGCCGGCCGTGTGCCTCGACCGCCGCGGCAACCGCCTCGAGGTCCGGCACGGTGCGCGCGGCCAGCGCCACGTCCGCGCCCGCCTCGGCGAATGCCTCGGCGATGGCCCGCCCGATCCCACGGCTGGCGCCGGTGACCAGCGCACGGCGGCCATCAAGCCGGAAACCTTCGAAAAGAGACATCTGCCGCACCATGCCGCCGTGCGCGTCCAGCCTAGCTTGAAAGCCACTCAGACAGCGGCGGACGGACCCCATGCGTCGGGCAAGATGGACACGCAGTTCGACGAACCGGAGAAACATCAATGTTCATCGGAGTCCATTCGCTGATCTTCACCAAGGATGCCGAGGCCGCGCGGGTCTTCTTTCGCGACGTGCTCGAGTTTCCGTGGGTCAACGCCGGCGACGGCTGGCTCGTGTTTGCGCTGCCGCCCACCGAGGTCGGGCTCCATCCCGAGGACGGCGACCGCGATCATGAGCTGCACCTGCTCTGCGACGACCTTCACGCGACCGTGGCGCGTCTGCAGGCCAAGGGCGTCAAGCTAATCGAGCCGATTCACGAAGAGGAGTGGGGCATTGCGACCCGGATCGAGGTTCCCGGCGACGCCTGGATCGGGATCTACCAGCCCAAGCATCCACTCGTGTTCGAGCCGGAGCAGCCGGCGGAGCGGTAGTCAACGGACCCAACGCCGCCGAGCACTCGAGTCCGGTTCTAGTCGTTCGCGCCCTTCTCCGTGTCATGCCGAGCCACCACAACCTGTCATCCGAGCCGCCCCTACCTGTCATTTCGAGCCGCAGGCGAGAAATCTAAGGGGCAACGGATAACGCACCACGTCCTTAGATTCCTCACTGCGTTCGGAACGACGGCTCCGGCGTACTAGGGCTGAAAGGCCGGGTCAGCCTCCGCCGGCCTTGCCCGTCTGCTGCTCGAACATGGCCCGCGCCTCGGTGACCGTGGTGGCGTCGGTGGGGTCCTTGTCCTCGCGCACGAAGTTCAGCACGCGCGGAAAGCGCAGCGCCATGCCCTGCTCGGTCTCGCTGCGACCGGCGGTGTGGGTGGGACTCAGCGTGATTTCGTCGGCCAGCACTTCCACGACGTAGGTGGGCGTGCTCCATACATCCGGCGTCACGTGCGAGTCCACGGACGCCGGCTGCTCGGGCACGGCGTGGACGTCGAGCATCTCCCGAATGCGAACCCACTCCTCATCGGAGTAGCCCGTGCCAATGCGCGCGATGGTCTTGAAGGTCTGGCTTTCGGGATCCCACACCGCGCTCAGAAGCGCCCCGATGCCCCAGGCGGCGCGCTTGCCTCGACCGCGCCAGTACCCGATCAGCACGCAGTCCAGCGTGTCGTTGAGCGCCGCCGAGTAGCTGCGCTTGAGCTTGATCCAGTTGAAGTTGCGTTTCCCCGCCTCATAGGGCGCGTCCAATCGCTTGGCCAACACGCCTTCGAGGCCCGCGTCGACCTGCGCGCCGAAGAACCGATCGATGGCTTCCGGATCCTCGGTTTCGAGCACCTCCGACACCACGATGCCGTCACCGGGTCCGATCAGCGCTTGCAGCCGCTTGCGCCGCTCGCTGAATGGGAGCGTGGTCACGTCTTCACCGTTGTAGAGCACGTCGAAGGCTTGCACGGTCAGGGGCATGGTGGCCGCCGCTTCCTCGATGCCGTGCTTGCGCTTGCGCGACATGGTGATCTGGAAGGGCAGAAACTCTCCGCTGTCCGGGTCCACGCCCATCGCCTCGCCCTCGAAAATCGCCCGCTCGGCGCGGACCTGCGCCAGCACGGCCTCCGTGACTTCGGGGAACATGCCGGTCATGTCCTCCAGGTTGCGGCTGTAGATCCTGACGTTCGTCCCGTCGCGGTGAATCTGTACCCGGAAGCCGTCGAACTTCGCCTCCACGGCCGCGCGCCCGATCTTCTCGACGATCTCGGCACCGCTGGAGAGACGCTCGGCCTGGGCCATGCGCACTGGATAACCCACGCGCACGTCAACCGCCTCCATGGCGGCACGACCTTCGGCGACGTAGTCGCGCGCGACCTGGCCCAGATCGCTGGTCAGGTTGTAGGCGCGCTCGATCGCCTTGCGCTCGGATTTGTCCCCCACCCTGGCCGCCGAGAGCGCGTCCATCACCGTGGGATCGCCCACGCCGAGCCGCAGGCGGCCCAGCGGGATCCGCGGCAAGTATCGATTCGACCTCGCGTCAAGCTCCTGGAGGATGGCGGCGATTCCCTGCACCTTGCGTTCCTGCGATCCCGGCCCTTCGGCCTCGGCCACCTCGCGCAGGCGTTCGAACACCTCGCCCACCGAGAGGTCGCCGCCCGCGTGGCTCGTCAGCCGCTCCGCCGCCGTGCCGAGATCGCCGGTCTCTCGCGACACCGCCTCGACGTCCGCGTGGTCGCGGTCGAACGCCAGCGCCAGCGCCTCGATCATGAGACGCCCGGCCACACCGAATTCCAGATCGACGAACTTCGGAACCAGGCGGCCTTGAATCAAATAGGTCACCTGTGCCGCTTCATCCGGCCCAACCGCGCGGTAGACCTCCGCCAGGATGTCGATCATCGCGTTGCGGGCGGTAATCTCGTCCAGGCGCTCGAAGATGGCTGCAAGCTCGCGAAAGGTCATGTCAGCGGCAGGGGGCGCCGGTGTGGATTTGGTGATTCACCCAAGCCTGAACGTCGGCAAGACTGGCGAAGGCATGGTAAGGAATGCCGTTCGACTGACAGTGCGCCGCCAGGCTGTCCTTGGCGAAGACCACGTCGGCCTCGGTGACCGCGCAACGGTCCGAGTAGCCGTCGCCCACATACACCGCGCGACGCCCGCGCGCCTTTGCCCGACGCACCGGCAGGGCCTTGCACATGCCGCAGTGCCCGCAGCCGGCGCTCTCCTGGGGAAACTCGAGCACGATGGCGCCCTGGCGCAGGTCGAGACGGTTCGAGTCCACCGGCAGGTCGGAAAGATCGGCCGCCGCCAGCATGCGATTGATGTAGAAACCGAAGCCGTCGCTCGCGATTTCCACTTCGGCGCCGGACTCTTGAAGGCCGCGAGCCAGCGCCGGAAACGCCGGATCGACCGCGTGCTCGTCGATGAGCCGGTGGAAGGCGCAACGGTCGGGAGTCACCAGGTCGAATTGGGCGCGGGCCCGCACGCTGGTGGGGATTTCGCGCCGGATCCAACGGTCGTCGATGACGCGCCACTCCGGGGTTGCCAGCGCATTGAACAAGACATGGCCCATGTCCGCCGGGCTCACCGTACCGTCGAAGTCGAAGATAAACGTCCACCCGGCGTACGCGCCGCTCAGTTCAGGGCCTCCAGATTGGCCATGTTGACCGCCAGATGCTTGAGGCCGGCGCCCTCGAACATCACCGTCACCTCTTCGTCGAAGCGCGTGACCTTACCGGACACCACCAGCCCTTCGCCGAACACCCGATGCCGCACTTTCTGGCCATCTCGAAACGTTCGCTCCGTCGGCGCCTGCGGTTCCGCCTGGGCGGTCACCGGGGCAACAGGCGGCAGGCCGGGCTGCTCGTCCAGTCGACGCTCGTAGACCAGGTGTTCCCGGGGAATATCTCCCAAAAACCGCGACGGAAAGCGCACCGGCGTCCCCCATCCCGACCGAAACCGCGCATAGGACATGAAGAGGCGGTCCCTCGCCCGGGTGATGCCGACGTAGGCGAGACGCCGCTCCTCTTCCATCTGGTCCGGGTCGTCATGGGACCGGATGTGGGGAAACAGCTCCTCCTCCATTCCCGTCATGAACACCACGCCAAACTCCAAGCCCTTCGCGGCGTGGTAGGTGAGCATGGTGATGGCTTCGGATTGCTCCGCCAGGTTGTCGACCTCGGACACCAGCGCCGCCTCGTACAGGAAGCGCTGGAGTCCTTCGCGGGGCTCGAATTCGTCATACTTGCCGGCGGCCGCCGCCAGCTCGACCACGTTCTCCCAGCGCTCTTCCGGACGGTCCGGGTCGTTGTCGAGCACGTCGTCGTAGCCGGTTTCTTGGACCACCGCGTTGATGAGGCTGCCCACCGGAAGCTCGGACGCGAGCGTGTCGAGCTTTCGCATGACCCGACCCAGCTCTGTCAGCGCGCGACGCGCCCGGCCGCCCAGCGGCACATCCGCCTCCACGGCGTCTGGCGCGTCGGCCTGCTGCGACAGCCAGCGCACCAGCTCGCCGGGCGCCAGACCCGTCTGCTCGGCCCAGGTTCGGAGGCTCTTCAACGTGGTGGCGCCGATCCCGCGTCGAGGCACGTTGGCCATGCGCTCGAAGCTCAGCAGGTCGCGCGGATTGGCCACCGCTCGGAGGTATGCCAAGACGTCTCGAACCTCCTTGCGGTTATAGAACTCCGTCGCGCCGACCAACTGGTAGGGCACGCCGAGGCGCACGAATAGCTCCTCGAATGCCCGAGACTGCGCGTTGGTGCGGTACATGATGGCGATATCGCGCCGGGCCACCTGGTGATCCGCGCTCAGCTTGCGTACAACCTCCAGCACCTGCTGTGCCTCGTCGTCTTCGTCGAAGGCTTCAACGAGGCCCAAGGCGTCGCCGTCAGCCCGATCGGTCCACAGCGTCTTTGGCGCGCGCGTGGCGAGCTTCGAGATCACCTCGTTCGCCGCCGCGAGAATTCGCTTCGTCGAGCGATAGTTGCGCTCCAGGCGAACCACCGACGCGGCCGGAAACTGGTCCTCGAATTCCAGGATGTTGCGAATATCGGCGCCGCGCCACGAGTAGATGCTCTGGTCGTCATCGCCGACCACGCAGACGTTGCCGTGACCGGCGGCCAGCTCGCGCACGAAGTAGTACTGGGCGCGATTTGTGTCCTGATATTCGTCAACCAGGATGAAGCGGAACCGGCCGTGATACGCGGTTCGCGCTTCCGGCGACTCGCGCAGAATCTGGACTGCGTAGGCGATCATGTCGCCGAAGTCGACCGCCTGCGCGCTTCGCAGGACGCGCTGGTAGCGGTGATAGATGCTGGCGGTCGTTTCCTGAAAGAAGCCCTCGGCGCGCTCCGCATACTCGTGCGGCGTTGCGAGCTCGTCCTTGGCTCGGGAAATTTCGTTTCGCACGGCCTGCGGGCTGACGGTATTGAGTGGCATGTCCAGGTCCGACATGGCCTGCTTGACGGCCCGAAGCTGATCGGTTGCGTCGTAGATCGAGAAATCCGACTCCCAGCCGATACGGTGAAAGTCGCGGCGCAGAATCCGCAGACACTGGCCGTGGAAGGTGCCGACGTTGACGCCGCCCGCCGCGAGTCCGACCAGGTCAATGATGCGTTCACGCATTTCGTTCGCCGCCTTGTTGGTGAACGTGACCGCCAGGATCTGCCACGGGGCCACCCCGTGCGCGATGAGCCTGGCCACGCGATGCGTGATGACGCGCGTCTTGCCGGTGCCGGCGCCGGCAAAGACGAGCAGCGGACCGACCAGGTGCTCGACCGCCGTCCGCTGCTGCGGATTCAGCCCGTCGGTCGACGGGTCGTCGCGGTCTGAACGCTCGTCGGTTTGCGGCTGCCGCTGCATGTTCAATTCTACGAACCGAGCGCCACGCCCTTGACCCGGCGCGCGTCGCTCGTGGGTCGCTCGTCAGCCCGGCCGGTGCGGACGGACCCGCACCTCGACGTCGATTTGGCTTTCGCCGCCGCCGCGAAAGATGCCACTCGTCGGGGCCACATCCCGATAGTCGCGACCGACCGCCAGCCGGATATGCCCCAGACCGGCCAGGCTGTCGTTGGTGGCGTCAAAGCCAACCCACCCAAGCCCGGGCAGCAGGCACTCGGCCCATGCATGGCTCGCCGACTGCGGGGCCGGCGCGTCGACCCCCTCGAGATCGGAATCGTGCAGGTAGCCGGAGACGTACCGCGTCGGCACGCCCCAGGTGCGCGCGATGGCGATCATGGCATGGGCGTAGTCTTGGCAAACGCCGCGGCCTGACTCCAGGATGTGATCGACGGGCGATACCGCCGACGTGCTTCCCGGCACGTAGCCGAATTTGCGGTAGAGCAGACTCGACAACCGTTGCACGGCGTGCAGCGGATCATGCGCCGGCTTGATACCGAGCCGTGACGTGAAGGCCGCCAGCGCCGGCGAGGGGTGGGTCAGCGCACTGGGCTGGAGAAAGTCCCAAAGGATGAAGGAGTCCTTCCACCCACCGATCTCGTCCCAGGCGCCCGGTTCCAGCGACTCTGGCAGCGGCGGCGCCGGCGTTTGCTCGACGGTAGCGCGCGTGGTGACCGCGAGAGCGCGGTGCTCCCGGTGAATGTTGAGCACGTGCTTGGTGTTTCCGAAGCTGTCCGCCTCGGCGTTCATGGGGGCCGGCGGGTCAGTCTCGATATCGAAGCGCAGGATCCGCTGGCCGGCGTCCTGCCGCGGCTCCAGACACAGCGACATCACGCACCCGGTGACGGGCGAGGAGTAGCGGTAGCGCGTGACGTGCTCGACGTCGTAGGTGGCCGGGCCAACCATCGGATCAGCTCATGGGAGCGTCTTCGATCGCGTAGTCGAAGTACGCAGCCGTCACCCGATCGTGAAGCTCGTAACAGTGAGTGCGCACCTGCTCCAGGAGCCCCTGGCAGTCGTCATCGTCGGGCCACTGGTAGTGGATCACGCCGCCGATTCGACCGGCCAGGCGCTGCAGCGCGCCGCTGGAGCGTGGGTCGGGCCCCGGGCCGATAGCCTCGATTTCCTGTGTGGCGCGGTCAATCGACCGGCCCAGCGAGTCCGGCAGACGCGGGTCCGTGACGAGCAGGTCCAGCACCTGGCGCGGCTGGACGACGACGCTGTAGCGGCGGTTGTAGACCTCGAAGGCGTGGCAGAGGCGCAGCAAGCCGGCCCAGTCCGCGTCCGACGCCTCTTCGACGTGCTGTTCGGCATCGAGCTGCGCCAGCAGCAACGCGGCAAGGAGTTGCGCCCGCTCGACAAATCGACCGAGCTCCATGAAGCGCCAGCCTTCCCCGCGGTACATCGTGGCCGCGGCCACGCCGACGAAGGTGTCGATCTGCGCCACCGTTTCGGCATAGAAGCCTTCAGGAGAAATCGCCCAAATGTCCTGCATCTCCAACTCCTGGAGGCGCAGGTAGGCCAGGTTCAACTGGGTCCACATCGGCGTGCTGATGGATTGGCGAATCTGGCGAGCGTTTTCCCGGCCCTGGTCGAAACAGCTCCACACCGAGTCGGGATTGGAGCGCTCGAAGGTCAGGTCGCCGGCCAGGGTGTAGGAATCGGCCAGGGTGTAGTCGTCGCTGCCGAGCAGCTCAATTCGCCCGGCCGGCGGATGCCGGTTCACGCTGGCATAGATCCGGCTCCAGCCGAAGTGAATCTCTCGAATGGGACGGTCGACCAGTGACTCCGTCTGCAGCTGCAGGAGACGGCAGAGCCGCCGGGCGCGCTCCAGGTAGCGGCTCATCCAGTAGAGGCCCTGAGCGCTGCGCACGAGCATGAGATTCAGGTCCGGATCACCGCGATGAGGTCACCGCGGACGGCCGGCGCCCGCCGCTGCGAGCGGCGGGCGCCCAACCAGGCTAGTCCTCGTCGAACTCTTCCGGCATGAGGACGAATTCGGGGTAGGCCTCGATTCCCAACTCTCCGGCGTCCTGGCCCAGTTGCTCGACCTGGCGCGACACACGGACCTTGATCGTCAGGTCGATGAGGCGCCACACGAGGTAAGAGACCGCGAGCACGAACGCGCCAACGGCCAGCACGCCGATGAGCTGCACGTGGAACATAGCGCCGGCGGCAATCGCCGCGGCCAGGGTTCCCCAAATGCCGGCGAAGAGGTGGGCGGGAACGGCCCCGACCACATCGTCCAGCTTGAGCTTCTCTAGCAGCTTGAGCCCGAGAGTGCACAGGATCGCGCCAATTGCGCCGATGACGATGGCCCAGTGGTGTTCCACGATATCAGGGCCGGCGGTGATCGAAACCAGGCCCGCGATAGCGCCGTTGAGACCGACGAATAGGTCGATCCGGCCCATGATGGGGCGCGAAACGGCGATGGCGGCCACAACACCGGCCGCCGCCCCGAGGTTGGTATTCACCAGCACGTGGCTCATGGCAACCGCGTCGAACGCGCTGCCCAAGGCCAGCTGCGAACCGCCATTGAATCCAAACCACCCAAGCCAGAGGATGAACACGCCCAGCGTCACGATCAAGATGTTCGAGGGCGGTGTGGCGCGAGCGCTGCCGTCCTTACGGAACTTGCCCAGCCGCGGTCCGACGACCAGGATGCCGGCCAGAGCGGCCCAGCCGCCCACGCTGTGGACAATGGTCGATCCGGCGAAGTCCTGGAATCCCATCTCGGACAGCCAGCCGCCGCCCCAGGTCCAGGCGCCCACGATGGGGTAGATGAACGCCGTGAGCAGGAGGGTGAACAGAAAGAACGACCACATCTTGACCCGCTCGGCCAACGCGCCCGACACGATTGAAGCGGCGGTGGCCACAAACACCATCTGGAAGAACCAGTCCGACATGCTGGAATAGCCGTTGGCGACCACGCTCGAGGTCGCGCTCTCATCGCCAGCCAGCAGATCGAGCTCAGCGCTCGACGGTCCGTAGAGAAAGTTGAACGAACCGATGACCGAGCCGACGTCCACGTACATCAGGTTGTAGCCGATGATGAAATACGCGAGTCCGGCGATGGAGTAGATGCCGATGTTCTTGAGGCAGATCATGGAGGCGTTTTTGGTGCGCACCGACCCCGACTCGAGCATGGTGAAGCCGGCGCACATGAACATCACCAGCGCTCCCCAAATCAGGAACGCAAACGTGTTGAAGACGAAGGTCACCTCGTCCGACACCGCGGCGCGCGCAACGTTCGGTATCAACAGCGGTATAGCAAGCGCCAACAGCAGGATGAGCACGAGGCGTCTCGGAAACGGTCTGACCAGGGAGCTCACGAGAACACGCATGGCGGTCCTTCGGCTAGGGACGGCTGGCGGGGCGAGTGTAGTTATTGATACAAAAATTCGCTACCGACGCAGTCTGGCGAGGACCTCCGATTGCTTAGTTGTTGAGGACCCAGAGGTCCTTTCCGCCGCCGCCCTGGCTCGAGTTCACCACCAGGCTTCCGCGGCGCAGGGCCACGCGGCAAAACGCCCCGGGAACAACGCGTGTCTGGCGCCCATTGAGCACGAAGGGCCGCAGGTCGACGTGCCGCGGTTCGAGGCGGCCGTCGATGAGACACGGCGCGCGGGACAGCGCGAGTGTTGGCTGCGCGATGAAGTCCGCCGGGTTGGCCCGCAACTCTTCGGCATAGGCCGCGCGCTCCGCGGGTGTCGCGTGAGGACCCACGAGCATGCCGTAGCCCCCTGACTCTCCCACGCGCTTGACCACCAGGCGTTCCAGGTTGTCGAGTGTGTATTCGAGGCTTTCGGGCCGGCGGCAGAGGTGCGTCTCAACGTTCGCCAGGATCGGCTCTTCACCCAAGTAGTAGCGAATCATGTCGGGCACGTAGGCGTAGACGCTCTTGTCGTCGGCCACGCCGGTTCCGGGAGCATTCACCAGCGATACGCTGCCGCGCTTGCAGGCGTGGAGCAGCCCGGGCACGCCAAGCAGCGAGTCCGGACGGAAGACCAGCGGATCGAGAAAGTCGTCGTCGATGCGCCGGTAGATCACGTCGACCCGACGCAGCCCGGTGGTCGTGCGCATATAGACGACGCCGTCGTTCACGACCAGGTCGCGGCCTTCCACCAACTCCGCGCCAATCTCTCCGGCCAGAAACATGTGCTCATAAAAGGCGGCGTTGTAGACCCCGGGCGTCAGCAGGGCGATGCAGGGATCGGGCCGACCGGCGGGCGCCAATTCCCGCAGGGTCGTCTGCAGCAAGCGCCCGTAGTGCTCCACCTCGCGCACCCGAGCGCCGCGATAGATCCGCCGCAATCCGGACTTGATCACCTTCCGATTGGCGATCATGTACGAAACGCCGGATGGGACGCGCAGGTTGTCTTCGAGCACATGAAAACCGTCGTTGGTGCGCACGATGTCAGTGCCGCAGATCGCCACCCAGACGCCGTGCGGCGGTGAGAAGCCGCGCATTTCGATGCGGTATTGGGGACAGCTTCGGATGACATCCGCCGGGATCACCCCGTCGGCGACGATTCGGGCCTTGTTATAGACGTCTTCCAGGAAGCGATTGAGGGCGGTGAGCCGCTGCGTGAGGCCGGACTCGATCAGCCGCCAATCGGCGCCGGAGAGCAGTCGAGGCAGGCAATCGATCGGAATGATCCGCTCCTGGGCTTCGGCCTCGCCATAGACCGTGAACGAAATGCCCTCATGCGAAAAGGAGCGGGTCGCGCGTTCCTGGACCCCGCTGAGCTCCTCGGAGGACATTCGGCACAGGGCGTCATAGAGCGTCCGGCAGTGATCTCGCGGGGTGCCGTCGGGCAAGAGCATCTCGTCGTAGACGGACGGGTCGAGCTCGTAGGTGTCGAAATCCACGCTGACGCCTTATCCGTGACGTAGGCCCAACGAGCCATGATCGGTGCGGGCCAATCGCCACGCTCCAATATTGCCACCCCGCCGGAATGCGGCGTTTGGGGCAGTCGCGCCTACCAGGCCAAGCCGACGGCGGTCGTCAAGAATTCCATGAAGGGCGTTGCCGTGCGACAGGCGTCCGCGTAGCGGTCGATGAAGTCGGGCGATGTGGCGTCGTCCTGCGTGAAGTCCGTCGACGCCACGAAGTCCTTGCGCTTCAGGTCGTCGATGTGCGGATGGTCGGCGTCATAGCCTCGCGGCGGCCGCTTGAGCGACTCACCCTCCAGGGCAAACGTGTCGGCGAATGCCTGGTCGGAAATCGCCTGCGTCCACCTGGTCGGATGGGCCACGATGGCATCTCGAATCTTCGTCAGCGTCTCCGAGGCCGGGCGCCAAATGCCCACGCCCGCGCAGACCTCCCCCGGCGCCAGGTGCAGATAGAAACCCGGACCGTGAACCTGGCGGCCCGTCTCGTGGCGGAAGTGCAAGGCGGCGTGGGTCTTGTAGGGGCTCTTGTCCTTCGAAAACCGGACGTCGCGGTAGATGCGAAAGATCGAGCCGCCATGTGCGCGCGGGTCCGCCACGAAGTGTGTGCTGATTTTGGGCAGGTAGGCGCCGAATTCGGCCACGAAGTCCGCCATCGGCTCGAGCACCACGGCCTGGTATCTCGCCTTGTGGGCCTGGAACCACTCCCGGTTGTTGTTCAACCGCAACTCATGCAAGAACTCAAACAGCTCGTCGCTGAAGTGCGCGTGTGCCATCAAGAGCTTGCCTCCCACCAGGGTCTGTCTGGGTCGTCGCCGTCGTCAGATGGTTGCGATCCACCCGCACCTTCGACTGACGACCATCGCATGGCGTGTGTCGGCGATCCTAGACGGACGTCGCCCCGGTCGCGGCGCCGTCCCCATCGGCGGCCCCGGCCAGCGCCGCGGCCGGAGGGTCCAGGGGCAGCTCGATAATCATCTCGGTCCCCTCGCCCGGCTCGGATTCGACGCGGATATTTCCGCCGTGCTGCCGAACAATATCGCTGGAAATGGCAAGCCCGAGCCCGGTGCCCTGATCTGTCGGCTTGGTCGTGAAAAACGGGTTGAAAATCTTGTCGATGATCTCGTCAGGCATCCCCATGCCGTTGTCCTTGATCCGGACCTCGATCTGCTCGGCGCCGCGTTGGGTCTTCAACCACAGCGTGGGGTAGTAGCGCTCGCCATCGGCGTCGGCGCCGCTGCGCCGCTTCTCGTCGGTGGCGTAGCAGGCGTTGCTCACCATGTTGAGGAAGACTCTGCCGAGATCCTGTGGCACCACTTCGAGCTCACCGACCTCCGCATCGAAATCTTGCTTCAGGTCGAGTTGGAACTCCGTGTCCGTCGCCCGCGCGCTGTGATAGGCAAGCCGCGCATGCTCGTCCAGCAGCCGGTTGATGTCCGTGGCCTGCCGATCGCCTGAGCCCCGGCCCATCATCAGCATGTCGTGGACGATGTGGTTGGCCCGCTCGCCGTGGGACCGGATGCGCCCGAGGTTGTCGGTCAGGTCGCCGGAGATTTCGTCAATGTACTCGCGTTGATCCTCACTAATGCTCTCGGCTTCTTCGTCAAGGACCTCTTTCAACTCCACGATGAGCTCCTCGGACACTTCCGAGAAGTTCTTGACGAAGTTCAGCGGATTCTTGATCTCGTGGGCCACGCCGGCGGTGAGCTCACCGAGAGCCGCCAGCTTCTGCTGCGAGACGATCTGGTCCTGAGCGCGCTGAAGGTCCGCAAGTGCGGTCTCAAGCTGATCGTTCTTGCTCTGGAGCTCGTTGGCCAGCTTTTCGACCAGGTTCAGTCGCTGAACTTCGAGCGCGTGCTGCCGGAAGACCTCGAGGGCGGCCGCCATCTCCGCGATCTCATCGCGACCGCTGAGCTCCACCGTCGTCTCCAGGTCGCCGCCGGCCAGGCGTCGCATCCAGTCCGATAGCCGCTGCAGCCGGCTCGAAAGAAAGCGACCGACGAAAAGCCACGCGATGAGAACGGCGCCGGTGACGCTGACCGCGCTAATGGCCAGCAGCAGGACGCGTCCAGTGAATATGGCCTGCGTCGAGGCGCCGGTGGCCTCCTCCACACTGGCCTCCGCCGTGCTCACCAGGCTGTTGACTTCCGCGATGAGGTCCACGGTTATTTCCTGGTTGCTCGCCAGCAAGTCGCGCTGTCGAGCAACCAGCGCGAGCTCTGCGGCGAGGAGATCGAAGCCGGTTTCATCGCCGATACCAAGCTCCAGGAGCTGGTCGAACACCGGTGCGACTTCGGCGCGCAACTCGTCCGATTCGAGCGCCGCCAGGTTGCGCTGAATCCGGCGGGCGGCAGCCTCGAAGCGCTCCCGCAGCGCCTCCAGCAACGCGGGCTCCGACAGGATCGACGCGGAGGCCAGCAGCTGCTCGGCAATGCTGGCATCCGCTTGCATCTCGGCCAGGCGGCGATAGCTGCTGAATTCGGTTTCCGAGAAGTGCTCATTTCGCGGTGCGGGCGCTTCACCCAGGTTGCGATAGCCCGTCATGGCGTAAAAGAACTGGTCGTCGATGGCCGGAATGACAACGCTGTCGAGTCGAAAGCGCAGTTCGGCAAGCTCCATACGCAGCGCCGCGCTGCGGTCGGTCAGGTCAAAGAAGTACGCCATATCCGCTTCGATCGACTGGATGTTGGCGATCAGTGAATCGGCATGAGCGCGGATGCGCTGCACGCTTTCATCCTCGGCGGCGCCACGCTCGAGCACGGCCAGCTGCGCCTCGAGAGCTGCGTAGGCCTCGTCGATGCTGATGGCGACACGGGCGACGTCGTCGAGCGTTGGCGCCGTGGTGAGTCGCGGGGCGGCGGCGACCAGCGTGCTGCTGTAGTCGGCCACGCCGAACGCGGCGGCCAGCTCAGGCACGCTGCCCTCGTTGACACGGCTCTGTTCGTCGCCGACGCGATTGAAGGAAAACCAGCCGACCAATCCCGCGGCGACCGTCAGCGCGACGGCGCCCCAGATGCCGAGGAGCAATTGGGTGGAGATTCGATAGCGGCTTGCCAGCCGACGCTGGATCCACGCGGTCATTGGGGCACGTCCCGCAGCGTCTCAGCCGGGTGATAGTTGGCGTCCGGACCGAGGACCGTGAGAAACACCTGGTCGGAGCCTTGATTGTCGCCCGCGCCGTAGCTCAGTCGAAATCCCTCGATGTCGTAGGGCTCGGAACTGCGAAAGCTCTCGAACAGGCACGCGCGGCTCACGTCGCGGCCGCAGCGTTCAAGCCCCGCAATTGCCAGCCGGCCCGCCAGATAGCCTTCGAAAGACACGAAGCCGGGAATAGCGTCCGGATCGTAATCCGCGAGCGCGCGGTGATAGGCCCTGACAACCGGCAGGGAATCATCCGTTGGGAAGGGGACGACCTGGGTCACGAAGACGCCGGCTCCGCCCGCCCCCAGCTCTTCGGCAAGCGCGTTGCTGCCAACGAACGAAACGGTCATGAAGATTGGATCAAATCCGGTCTGCCGGCCCCAGGCGATCATGGCGGCGACCGGCTGATACGCCCCAATGATGATCACGGCTTCGGGATCGCCCTGGCGCAAGTCCAGCAGCGCCCGTTTGACGGCGGTGGTATTGCGCGTGTAAATGCCAAGCGCGGCCATGTCCATGCCGCGTCGTTCCAGCGCCCGCCGGACCCCGTTGAATCCGGCCAGGCCGTAGGAATCGTCCTGGTAGAGCACGGCGATGCGCGTCACTCCCAGGTCCGTCGTGAGGCGATTCACCATCTCCTCGGTTTCCTGGTAGTACGACGCGCGCATGTTGATGACGTTGTCCAAGGTTGCGGCGTCGCGCAGGAATTCGGCGCCGGTGAAGGGTCCGATATAGGGCACCCCGGCGGCCTTCGCGACCGGAGTTGCCGAGCGCGAGGTCGGCGTGCCCACGGCGCCGATGAGCGCAAAGACGTCTTGCTCGTTGATGAGCTCCAGCGTGTTGGTGGCGGCAGCCTCGGGTTCGTATGAGTCGTCGAGCCAGGTCAGGTCGATCTGGCGCCCATGAACGCCGCCCTGCTGATTCGCTTCGTGAAACGCGGCCAAAATGCCGAGCCGCATGTTGAGACCCAGCTCCTGGGCGGGACCCTGGAACGCCGCCGATTGCCCAAAGAGAATGCGGTCGTCGGAGACGCCGGGCTCCCCATCGGCCTCGACCGCGGTTGCTGGTCCGGTCTCGGGCGTCGCCTCGCTGGTGGGGCGTTGGGCGTCGCCCTCGGACGTGGCGGCGTCGCAGCCGGCGAGAGCCACCCCGATCAAGAGCACCGCAATGCCCAGAATCCCCGTGAGGACGGTGCGCGCCACTCGCGCCTGATGCGTCGTCCGCCGCATCGGGCGAGTCATGCCCGACCGAATCAGGGCGACAGATCGGCCGCCATGCCGACCGCCGTCCCGGTCGGTCCGGAACCACGTTCGCCTATTGGTCAAGAGGTCCAACATCGTCGATTCGGCGGTGCGTCAACGGTGCATCTCCTGCGTGCGTCATTCGAATCACACAGGCCGGGAATCTCTGCTCCAGTCACCGTCGATCATCGGCGGGACACGAGGGTGAGATGGTTCTTGCCGTCCTCGTGTCGATAGTGCATCTCGTCCATCATCTCGCGCACGAAATAGATGCCGAGCCCGCCGATCGGACGATCTTCGATCGCCGCGCCCACGTCGGGCTGCTTGGCGTCATGCAGCGGATCAAATGGCCGGCCGTCGTCGACGATCTCGATCGTCAGCGTGTCGTCTTCCGAAATCAGCGTGATATCGAATTCGTGCAGCCCCTTGTCGTGACCGTGATTCATGATATTCATGCCCAGCTCCTCGAGAGCCAGGTTCACGCGAAACACGAGGTCCGGCGGCCAGTCCTCCTGCTCGCCGAACTCCTCCACCGCAGCGGTGATTCGCGCCAACTCCTCGGCCTGCGTCTTGACCGTGAGCAACAGCTTGCCGCTCATGCCCCGGCCTCACGCGGACGGAATACCAGGCAGGTGACGTCATCGGACTGGGGCGTATCGCCGGCGAACGCGTGGACCGCCTCGAAGACTGTCCGGTTTGCTTGCTCGCAACCTTGCGGGGGATTTGCGGCAAAGACCTCGCGGAGCCGGTCAACCCCGAATTCCTCGCCATCCGCGTTCATGGCCTCGGTGACGCCGTCGGTGTAGAGCACGACCGTGTCCCCGGTGGCAAGAGTCACGCTTCCCTCTCGGTATGGGAGTTCGGGCATCACGCCCAGGGCAATCCCGTCGGTCAAAGGAAGCTCGGTGGATGTGCCGTCGGCGTGCACCACCAGCGGTGTGTTGTGGCCGCCATTGGCGTAGGTGAATTCCCTGGTGGCCGGGTCATACACGCCGTAAAGGAGCGTGACGAACATGGCGGTTTCGTTGCTCTCGTTGAGCAAGTCGTTGACCTCGGCCAATACCGCGCCTGGGTCGCCTCGGCCAATCGCCGAGCCCTTGAGCAGCGTGCGCGTCGACATCATGAACAGCGCGGCCGGCACACCCTTGTCGGAAACGTCGGCAACCGCCAGACCAATTCGCCCATTTTCCAGCTGGAGCAGGTCATAGAAATCGCCGCCGACGTTACGCGCCGGCGCCATGTTGGCGAAGACTTCGTAGTCGTCGCGCACGGGGAATGTTCTTGGAAGAATCGACTGCTGCATCTTGCTGGCAACGTCAAGCTCGTTTTGCAGCGAAACCAGCTTGTCGCGCGCCGCAAGGGCCGCCCGCCACTCATTGAGGTGGCGCATCGTCCGTTCAATGGTGACCTGCAGGTCCGCGAAGTCAACCGGCTTGGTGACGAAATCGAACGCACCGCGATTCATCGCGGTGCGGATGTTCTTCATATCGCCATAGGCGGAAATAATCACCGAGCGAATGTTGGGGTTGACCTTGGGAATCTGCTCGAGCAGCGTCAGCCCGTCCATCTGCGGCATATTGATGTCCGAGAGGACCATGTCGATTTCGTCGTCTTCGTTCAGACGGTCGAGCGCTTCCAGACCGTTGTGAGCAAAGATGAACTCGTACTTGCCGCGCCGGATACTGCGCCGCATGCGCTGCAGCACGAGCGGCTCGAGGTCCGGCTCGTCGTCAACGACGAGGATTTTGCATGGCCGATCCGTCATGCCCAACTGCCGTTCTGACTACCTTGCACTACCACTGCGGCTCTGGAGGAACGCGCCCGGAGAAGCGCGAGGATCAATCAGGCGTTGACGGCAGCGATTGCCTCGGCCTGCGTCGAATGAACAGGGATGATCTGGTCGAATCCACTGATCTTGAACACTTCGAGGATTGATCCCGCAAGCGAGCAGACGGCGAACTGCTTGTCCTGCTTGCGCAACTCCTTGGCCGCCAGCAAGACGACCCGAAGCCCGGCACTGCTGATATAGGAAAGCTGCTCGAAATCAAGGATAACGGCACTCTCACTCGCCTTGATCACGGCTTCCAACGCTTCCTGAAACTCATGGGCATTGGCACCGTCGACCCGGCCGTCGACCGTGGCAACAATAGCGCCGTCGTGCGATTCCCAGTTCGTGTTCATTCCCTCTGATCCTATCCGGGTGGCCTGGAAGAGCGTTCGCCGCGACCCTTTCCACTGGGTGTCCGCGTCCATCGAAGTCGTCCCCTTGTCCCCAAACTTCCGTCAAGCATTCGCCGCGCCTGATATGGCGACCGCCCTCCGACCCAACGACATGCCTGTCCGGTCAGCTTGAGTCCGCCGACGGCGATCAGCCCCCGATGCCCAAACATCCGCAACGACGCCTCTCCGCCAGCTTGCGCGGATGGTAGCACTTCGCGCATTCGTCTCGTGGACCACTCCGCATACCCCTCGATGCGCCAGGAAGCGACTACGGCTGCTCCATGGCCGCTATGCGACGCACGACTTCTTCCATGTCGACATCCTCGACATGGCTGGCGATGGTCCAGTGGTTTCCGAAGGGGTCGACGACTCGGGCGGCGCGGTCGCCGTAGAACTGGTCGGCGGGCTCGGCCTCCGAGGTCGCTCCAGCGCTCACCGCCTGGGCGTAGGCGCTGTCCACGTCCTCGACATAGAGATGGAGCTTGGTGCTGGCGGCTGGGAAATCGGGCGGGGCGGCGTCCGAGAGCATCAAGATCGCGCCATCGATCTCCACTTCGGCGTGGCCAATCCCGCCCCCGGGCATGTCCAGCCGCATGCGCTCGACCGCACCGAACGCTCGAGTCAGAAAATCGATCAGACCAGCCGCATTCTCGACGATGAGGTAGGGCGTGATCGCGGTGTAGCCGTCGGGGATGGGTTTAACGCGGGACACCGGGTCTCCTTCTCGCTCGAGGTTGGTGGGCCCTCGTGGATTCGAACCACGGACCTCGCCCTTATCAGAGGCGCGCTCTAACCGACTGAGCTAAGAGCCCAGAGCCCTGCGGATGGTATCAGAGCCCCGGACCGATCCGGCGCTACCCTAGAATCTGGCGATGGGGATGTAGCTCAATTGGTAGAGCACTGCCTTTGCAAGGCAGGGGTTAGGGGTTCAAGTCCCCTCATCTCCACAGAGGGTTTCCCTTCGGTTCGGCTGGCGCCTGCTACTTCTGTTAGCGCGGCGTTCCGACTGCCGACCGTTCGTCTCCGTTCGCCGTGTTTTTTCTCAAAATATGAGCAGACCTATGAGCAGGCCGGCGGCGCATGAGCGCCACCATCAGCTTCGCGGCGCGGCTCTACTTCGCCGACTGGGCGAGACTTGGGCCGCCGGCGCTCCCCGGCCGCACGCGCCAGGCGCGAGACAACGAACGGCGCGTACTCCGAGCGCTAGGTGGCTGGGTCAATGAGCGAGGCCAGTGCTGGCCGACCATCCGGGCGATCGCCACGGCGTGCCAGCTAGGTAAGACCACAGTGGAGCGCGCGCTGCGTCGACTCGTGGACGCCGGCCTACTGAATACGCGCCGCCGCGGTCGCCGCGTCGTCTACACGGTGGTCCACTTCGCCGGCGTGGTCGACCGCGTGCGGCGCTCGCGTGCCATCGTCGAGGCCAGGCGCAAAGCGGCCGCGCATTGGGAGCGCATCAAGGGGTGGGCGCGAAGTGTGGACAATCCCTCGCGTACGCGCGCGTCGGCCCGGATTCCGGATTCCGAAGAATCGCAAAGACGCTCTGTTGATCGTTCCGACCCGGACCCGGAACGGACTCTCGGAACCCGGACCGGGGGGCCGCGGACGTTCGGCGAGGGGATAGAGCAGATAGCGCAGAAGTTGTTCGGCGAGGGGATAGCCGACTTGAAAGCGAAGCTCGCGGGCGAACCGACGACACCGACCACACCGCTCCCTGCTGCTAGCCACGGCGCCAACCGCCGATGATTGAGTGCATCGCCGGCTCGGCGACCGGAACCGCCGGCGGTTACAGCAACCACGGCTGCCGCTGCGAGGCCTGCACGGCGGCGAATACGGCTGCGGTGCGCGACTACATGCGCCGCAATCCCTCCAAGGCGGAGTACAAGCGGGCCTGGATGCGCGGCTACCGGGCGGGCCTGCGCAAGGCGCGGGAGGCGACGTGATGGATCGTCGTCTGTGCTCAGGTTCACGACACTTTCGGCGGCCTGCTGGGGTCCCCCCGCGCCCACTCTGGGGCCGCCCGAAGCGTTTCGGGACTTCGGACGCCACACACGCGGCGCTCCGCTGCCAGCTTTGAGCCATGCAGATACGCGAGCGCCTAGCGGTTTTCGGCAGCCGCAGCCTGAGCGGGCCGGCCGTGCGCCGCGTGATGCTGGCCGAAATCTCGCGCCATGCCGTACGCGGCATCGTGACGGCGGGTGAGCCTGAAGGTGTCTCACAAGTTGCGCGCGACGTTGCCCGCGATTTAGCACTGCCGCTCACGTTGCACTTTGCCGACCATCGCAAGCGACGGGCCGGCGCATACCATCATCGCGCCATCGCCATCGTCAAAGACGCCGATCGGGTGCTGCTCATTCACGATGGAGTCAGCGACGGCACCGCAAACGAACTTGAGCAATGCCTAGCGCTGGAAGTGCCGCATAACTACGTCACCATGCAGCGCGACGGCGACGGCGACGTTGAGAGCGAGCTAGGCGCGTGGGCAGCACCGCTCGCGACGTAATCGCGGGTCTCGAACGGCTGCGCATTACCCAAGGCGCGGCAGCGGGTGAGCGCCTGGTGCTGATGCCATGGCAGCGCCGATGGATTCACGGCGCGTTGCGGCCCGGCGTGCAAACGGCGGCGCTCACGATGGCGCGCGGCGGCGCGAAGACGACGACGACGGCGGCGCTCGCGCTGGCCGCCTTGATGCCCAATGGACCGCTGGCGCGACCGCGCGGCGAAACGCTGATTATCGCGAGCAGTTTTGCCCAGGGAAAAATCGCCTTCGAGCACGCGCTAGCCTTTCTCCGACCCGCGCTCGAATCCGAGCCTCGGGGCTGGCGTGTCGAGGATTCGGCGAACGCCGCGCGGGTGACGCACCGTGCCACCGGCCAGCGGCTGCGCTGCGTCGGCAGCGATCCCAACCGCCTCCACGGGCCGGCGCCAGCGCTGATTCTGGCCGACGAGCCGGCGCAATGGCCGCGCGGGCAAGCCGATGCCATGTTCGCGGCGCTCGAAACGGCGCTCGGCAAACAGGCCGACGCGCGGCTGCTGGCCATCGGCACGCGACCGGCGGATGATCGGCACTGGTTCGGGCGCCTGTTGGACGGCGGCGCGGACTACGCGCAAGCGCACGTCGGCACCGGCGAGCCGTTCCACCGGCGCACGTGGGAGAAAGCCAACCCGAGCCTACGCGCACTCGCGTTCGCGCCGTTGCTGGCCGCCTACCGGACCGAGGCGAAGCGCGCCAAGGTGGACGCCGCCGCCGCCGCCCGTTTCCGAGCGCTGCGGCTGAATCTCGGAGCTAGCGAAGTGGTGAGCGATCCATTCGTGAGCCTGGCCGACTGGCAGGCGTGCGTCGTGCCGTCGCCGCCGCCACGTGAGGGCCTGTGCGTCGTGGGCCTCGACTTGGGCGGCAGTGCCAGCCTGACGGCCGCGGCCGCCTACTGGCCGCAATCGGCACGGCTTGAGGCGTGGGTCGCGTGCGGCGCGGAACCCGACCTATGGGAGCGCGGGCGCGCCGATGGCTGCGGCGGCCTCTACGTGGACCTGGCGCGGCGCGGCGAACTGCGGACCTATGCCGGCCGGGTGACGCCCGTGCGGCACTTCCTGGCGGACCTGGTGGACGATCTGGCCGGCCAGCCCGTCGCCGCCGTGGTGGGCGACCGCTACCGCGAGGCCGAAGCGCACGACGCGCTAGACGCCGCCGGCGTCCACTGGCCGCGCGAGTTTCGCGGCCTGGGCTGGAAGGACGGCGCCGAAGACGTGAGGGCCGCGCAAACGGCGATCATCGAGCGGCGCGTGCAGCTGGGCCGCAGCCTGGCGCTAGAGGCCGCCATCGCCGAGTCGGCCGTGCTGTACGACGCGGCGGGCAATCCGAAGTTGGACCGGGCGCGAGCGCATGGCCGCATCGACGCGCTCACGGCGGCCGTGCAGGCCATCGCCGAGGGATCGCGCATGGCCGCAGCGCCGGCCCCGGCGCCGGCCGTGATGGTGACGCCCTGGTAGACGCCGCGGCGGTCGGCGCTGTAAACATTCTGTGTAATCGTGTAAACTATCTGTATGCACGCCCGCGCCCGTCGCAAGGTCAGCAAGGTCTACGCTTCCGTCCCTTGGCGTCGGCTCAGCGGTCGTGTGCGGCGGCGGGCGCGGGGTGCCTGCGAACAGTGCGGCGAGCCGACGCGGCGGCTGGAAGTCCACCACGTGGACGCCATCGCCGACGGCGGCGACCCGTTCCCCCACGTGCGCCAGTTGATCGCGTTGTGCGCCCACTGCCACGGCTTGCGGCATGGCCGCGTGAGCACGTCGCGCCGCGAGTGGCGGCGGCACGTCGCCGACGCGATCCCAGCGGAACCGGAACCGGCCATCATCGGCGGCTTTTACTAGCGCCAGAGAGAGGACCAATGACCACCCGGCAGAAAATCGAAGTCAAGCAGTCGGAGCGCCGCGAGCGGATCAACGCGCTCCTGGCGCAAGAGGAGCGCAGCGACGAGGAGCGCTCCGAGTTGGCGCGTCTGACCGGCGAGTACCAGGCCGGCGAAGTCGAGCTGCGCGCGGCGATCACCGTCGAATGCGATGGCAGCGGCGACGGCGACGGCGACGGCGACGGCGACGGCGACGAGGATCGACAGCTGACCGAGTTGCGCTCGCGCGTGGACTTTGGCGACTACATCCGCGGCGCACTGGCCGGGCATGGCGTGACCGGCGGCGCGGCTGCCGAGTACAACCAGGCGCTAGACGTGCCGGCGGATCGCTTCCCACTGGACCTGCTGGACGATGGCGCGGAGCATCGGGCCGCCGTGGACGGCGACGCCGGCACCACGCAAGGCAGCTGGGTAGATCGCCTATTCGCCGGCACGGCCGCGAGCGCGTTGGGCATCACCATGCCGAGCGTGCCGGCCGGCGTGCGCGCCTATCCGGTCATCGGCAGCAACGCGGCGCCGGCGCAGCGCGGGCGCACAGAGGCGGCCGTCGACGCGACCATCACGGCGACCGTCACGGAAGTCAAGCCGACGCGCAATAGCGTGCGCGCCGTCTACAGCGTCGAAGACGACGCGCGGCTGCCCGGGCTGGCCGACGCCATCCGGCGCGACCTACGGCGCGCGATGGTCGAGAAGATCGACCGGACGATTTTTGTCGGCGACAACGGCGCGAACGAAAACAGCGCCGATATCTCCGGCCTCACCACGGCGAGCATTGCGGAATCCACGCTCACGCAAGCCAACAAGGTCAAGCCCGACAAGGTGCTGGAAGTGCTGGCGGGCTTCGTCGATGGCATCTACGCCGGCAGCTTGGACGACGTGCGCCTGGTCGCGACGGTCGGCAGCAACACGCTATGGCTCGCCACCATCGCGGCCCCGGACACGTCAAATCAAACGCTGGCCGCATTCCTGAGAGAGAACGGCGTCACGTGGCGCACGCGCGGCGAGATCGAAACGGCGACCGCCAACGGCGACTTCGGCGCGTTCGTCGGGCTGGGGCGCGGGATCGCCAACGCCGGCGTCGCGCCCGTGTGGAATTCGGGCCGGCTCATTCGCGATCCGTACACGGCCGCCAAGAGTGGCGAAGTCGCGTTGACGCTGGAGTACTTGTGGAACTTCGCGCTACCGCGCCCGGCCAGCTTCAAGCGCGTCAAGTACGTCACCTAGCGCCGTGATCGAACGGCGCGTGCGCGACCTCGAGCTGGACGGGCGGACCGCTCGAGGCGTCGCCATGCCCTACGGCGAGCGCGCCGACGTGCTACTGCCGAGCGGCGAGCGCGTGACCGAACGCTGGGAACCAGGCGCGGTGCTGTACGCGCCCGGCCTAGTGGCGAATCGCAACCACGACGCCGGAGACACACTGGCGGCGCTGAATGACGGCACGCTGCGCATGGTGGACGGGCCGGACGCGCTGCGCTTCGAGGCGCGCCTATCGCGGCCCGTGACGGCGACCGGCGCGAGCGTGGAATTCGAGGCGCTCAAGGAGCGGCGGGTGAACGGCGAGCGCGTGATCGGCAGCGCGGCGCTACTCGGCATTGCGCTGCTTGAGGGCCGGCAGCCGGCCTACGCCGGCGCGAGCGTCGAAGTGCGGCAGGCCGCGACGCTGGGACGCGGCGGCGGCTTGTCCGGACGCTGGGACATGGGCCGCGAGCGCATCGAACGCGCCGGCGGCCGTGGACGTCGCAAAACGCGACCGCGCGGCCTGGTGCACTTGCCCGATGACGTGCCGGCGAGCGGCGGCGCGGCTAACATCCGCGACGTGGCGCTCTACTTCGACGGCTCGCCGCTGGCGTCGCACAGTGGCGGCACGCTGCGGCTCGCCAAGGAGCGCGACGGCGGCTTTACGTTCGACGTGCCCGAGCTGCCGGAGACAACCGGCGCGGCGGACTTGCGCGCGTGGCTAGCCGCCGGCAACCGCGTCTATCCCGACCCGACGTTTACCGGCGTGGTCGACGATATCCAGGAGCCGGGCACCGGCCTAAGCGCCGGCGAGGCGATCACCGTCGGCATCATCCGCGACCCGATACTCACGGCGATCACGCTGGCGACGCGCGAGCGCTGGCTGGTGCCAGACGACGCCACGCGCCAGCCGGTAGCAGCTGGCGAGAGTCGGCGGCTCTGGCTGTGAGGCTCCGATTCTGGCGAGCCGAGCACCGCGCCAGCTATACGGACACACTGGCCGAAGTGCTGGCCGCGGCCGCGGCCGGCAGCACCGGCCCGCAGATGACGCAAGCGCAGCGCACCGCGTCTAGCGCGTGGGCCGCCGTGCTGGCGAGCGCCGACGTGAGCGGCGCGCCGCCGGCCGTGAGCGGGCGCTATCTCGCCAACGTGGGCGAGCGCATCATTCGCGACGGCTGCGCGGCGCACGAGATCCGCGTCGTGGCTGGATCCGTCGCGCTGGATCCCGTGACCGTGACCAAGCGCGAGCCGTGGCGCATCCGGCGCACGGGCTCGGACCGCGACGCGCCGATCGCGCGCGATGCCCTAGTGGTGCACGACTGGGCCGCCGGCGGCCTTGGACCGTGGCACGGCACGGCGGACGCCGCGACCGCGCTGGCGCTCCAATTGAGCCTGTTGGCGGAGTCGCGCATCGTGAGTTTTCGCGCGCCGCCGGCCGACTGGAATCTGAGCTATCAGCAGTTGGCCGCCCAAGGCGACCCCGACGCCGCGCTCCAGGCCGTCGCCGACAGTCTGCGCAGTGCGACCAAGAACGCGCACTCGCGCGGCTCGCCGATCATCGTCAGCACGGGCGGCGTGCCGGGCGCGCCCAACGTGGACGCGCGGGCCTCGCAGCGCCGGCCGTCGGACTACTACGAAATGGCGGCGACGCGGGCGGAGCCGGATGAGGACGCCGTGCAGCTGCGCACCGACGTAGAGGCGACCATGCTGGCGGCGTGCGGCCTCTCGCCGGAGTACTCGCGCGGCGACGTCGACGCCGTGCGCGCGTTCCGCCAGCTTTGGGTCGCGCCGCGGCTCGGGCTGATGGCGGCGGAACTCTCCGAGCAATTGGACGCGAGCGTACGGCTCACGCTGCCGGCATTCGACCGCGACCTACAGGGACTCGCGCGCGGGGCGGCGGCGCTTATGCGCGGCGAAGTGGACGCCGACCGGGCGCTGCGCTTGATGGGCCTGGAGGCCGCGTGAGTCTCCAAACGATCACCATCAGCACTCGCACGTTTTCGGCCTATGCCTCGCTGGCCGAAGCAGACGCCTACCTGGCCGGCGCGGCCGGGGCGCTGCGCACGACGTGGACCGGCGCCGAAACGGACGCCAAGCGCCGCGCCCTGGTGACGGCGACGCGCGCGTTGGACCGGCTGCCGTGGCGCGGGACTAAGGCGCTCGCCAGCCAAGCGACCGCATGGCCGCGGGCGGGCATCGGCACCACCGGCGTGCCGGCGGACATCGAGGCGGCGGCGATTCTCATCGCGGCGGACCTGGTAGCGCACGGCGGCAGGCTGGCGATCGCTGACTTGGACGTAAAACGCGAGCAGATCGGGCCGAAAGAGGCCGAATACTTCCGGCACTTGCCCGACCCGCTGGAGCGCACGGTCGGCCTGGACCTGGCCGCCATCGTGCGGCCCTACGTGGCGCATTGGCTGGCGCTCGCGCCGGCGTCACCGTTCGGCGTCGCCAGTGCCTAGCCGCTGGGCGCGGTGCCAGCGCTGCGGCCGCATGCGGAAGCTGGCGAAGTATCGGCGGAACTGCGCCGAGTGCCGCTGGGACCTGGTGCGGCCCTTCGGCATCGTGACGCCAGCCGACGCCGAATTCGACGCGCGCGTGCGGGCCGCTTTTCCCGACGTTGCGCCGCGACCGTTCCCCGTGCGCTACCGGCCCGCGAGCTAGCGGCGGTCCCCGACGAGGTGCTGCCGGCCTACATCCGCCGACGCTGCGGACCCTGGGGATAGCGCGCCCACGCCATAGCGCAGGGCATGCCGGGCGGGGAGAGGACGGCGGCCGCGAGGGCGCTTGTGCACACCGCTACGACGCCGTATCATGGTGCACAAGCGGCGGGATCGTGGGCTTAGCGGCGCACGACTCTCCCTTTACCGCCGCCAACTAGAAAGGGTCTCGAATGCCCCAGTGCAACATTCGTTTCCAGCCCGACGACTACAACATGATCGAGCGCCATGCCCGCGGCTGGGGCATCTCGGTACCGGAATACGCGCGCTTGCAAGTGCTCAAGGGCAGCCGGTGGACGGGCCACCGCTTCTACGTTACCGACATGCAAATGCGCGGCCTACTCGCGCCACCCGAGGAGGAGATCGCGCCCAACCGCTACTGCGTCCACGGCGACTTGCACACGCCCATTGACAAGCTGTTGGAGCAGCACGGCTATACGCGCGTACCGAACGGTTGGTGGAAGGTGCCGCTGGGCCTCCAGTGGTTTTACCTCACGGATCATCGCCGTAAAGTGGACGAGGCGGACGGTGGCGACGAAGGCGACGCAGATGCCTAAGGCTCCCGAACGACGCCTGACCGCCGACGAGCTGGCGAGTCTCCACGCGCAAGAATTCTGGACCGTCGAGGAAGTCGCCGCCGTCCTGCGCGTCGGCCCGGGATTCGTCCGTACCGCCATTCACCGCGGGATGATTCCCTGCATGAGGGCCGGCATGAGAATGCTCATTCCGCGCCGTCGGTTCATGCAGGCGCTCGAAGCCGGCGCGCTCATGCCCAACGCGCCCGAGGCCGACGCCGAGATCGTGCGGCTGCCGACGTGACGCGCGCCGGCTCCCTGCCCGGCTCCGTCACCGAGCGCGGCAATCATCGGTATCAGCTCAGGGTCCACGTCGGCGGCGGGCGATATAAGTCTCGAACCGTGACTGCGCGCACCAAGCGCGAGCTACGGCGTGAGTGGCGCAAGTTTATCGGCGACCTGGAGGTCGGCTTAAACGTCGACCACGGCCGCCTCACCGTCGCCACCTTCGCCGCGCAGTGGCTGGCGCAGATCAAGCGGACGCGCACCTTCGGCACCTGGCGGCGGTACCACACGGTTGTTCAGACCTACGTCGTGCCGACGCTGGGCCATATCCGTCTTGACCGGCTGACGCACGGGGACGTTCAACATTGCGTCGACCTGGTCGTGGACCAGGGCAAAGTCGCCACGGCGGAAACGCTGCGGCTTGTGCTTCACGGCATGTGCAAGCTCGCCGTCCGGCGTCGCCTGCTGACCACGAATCCCGGCGTGGATATCGCGCTGCCGCCGCGGCAGCGCCGCGAGTACCGCGTGCTGGCGGTCCACGAGGCGCAGGCGCTCCTCGACGTGTGCCGCATGGGCAACGCGCGGCTGCGGCAACTCTACCCCATCGTCCACCTCATGCTGCACACCGGCCTACGGCGCGGCGAGGCGCTGGGGCTGCGCTGGGATGCGGTGGACTTCGAGCACCGGACGCTCCACGTGCACGAGCAGCTCACCCGGCAGCCGGGCGGCGGCTTTGGCCTCGGGCCGACCAAAACCGGGACGGACCGCCTAGTCCACGCCGGCGAACCGGCCATGGTGGTGCTGGAGCGTCACAAGCGCGAGCAGGACGCACTGCGGGCGGAATTGGGATCGGCCTACCTAGACCGCGGCTTTGTCTTCACGCGGCTGGACGGCCGCGCCCGGACGCACGGCGTACCCATCGGGCCGAACACGCTCACCCGCTGGTTTGTCGAGGCGCTGCGCGTGGCCGGTTTACCCGCTCTGCGGATTCACGATCTGCGCGACACGGCGGCCACGCTCGCGATTGCCGCTGGCGTCGATCTGGTGACCGTCTCGGAGATGCTCGGTCATAGCTCGATCACCATGACGGCGGACCGCTACGTGCACCCACACAGCACCACGAAACGCGACGCGGCCGACCGTTTGGCCGACGCTTTGGCCGGAAACTATGCACAAAATATGAGCAGAAGCGGTCGCGCGCGTGCCATTTAACAGGTGTGGTATGCATGATGAGGGTTGGAGTCCCCTCATCTCCACCTAAGACCGCTGGCGGCCGCCAATCGGCATCAACACCGGCCGAAGCCCATCCACGCTGGCAGGCAGCCTTCCGTCGCGACCGTCGACAGGATGGTGACCTCTTCCTCCGCAGCCTCAATCTTGTCCAACGTCGCCCAAGACACCGCATGGTTTTCCCTGACATGGCCAAAGATCGTGTATTCGTGCGGCGCCTCGGCGCTTCCGGCCAGGTCGCCGAGGATGAAGAAGAATCGCGAACCGTTGGAGTTCGGCGTCCCGTCGTTGGCCAGCGCAATCAGTCCGCGCGCGTACGGCCGCTGCGGTGGTTCGACTTCAAAGGTGTAGCCCGCGTTGCCGGTGCCCGTGCCCGTCGCGTCGCCCGATTCGGCGAACAGGCCGGGGACAACTCGATGAAACGCGAGGCCGTCATAGTAGCCCTCGTTGATCAGGAAGATGAAGCTGTTGACCGCCAGCAGTGCTTCCTGCGGCAACATCACGAATCGGATGCGCCCGACGCTGGTGGTGAAGGTGACGCTATAGCCCCGCTGATCTTCAACCTCCATCGGCGGGTAGGCGTCGTAGACCGGAGGCCCTTCCGGCTCCGACTCGCCGCACGCCGCCACGACGATGAGCATTAGGGCAGCTAGTCCAAGGATTGTCACTCGCCGCATGGTGCCCCCCCGTCGGCCCCTGGGTCCGACTAACATTCTGCCGCACCTACCCTGAAACCGGCTAGACCGAGCGCGCCACCCAAGTGATTCCAGAACCCGTCATGAGCACTGGTAGGGACCGCCGCTCGGCAGGCAGCCCTCCGTCGCCTTTAGCGACAAGATGGTGACCTCTTCCTGTGCCGCCTCGATCTTCTCGAGCGTTGCCACCGACGGCGCGTGATTCGGCTTCAGGTGGCCAAAGACCGTGTACTCGTGCGGCGCCTCCGCGCTTCCGGCCAGATCGCCGAGGATGAAGAAGAACCGCGATCCGTTGGAGTTCGGCGTGCCGTCATTTGCCAGAGCGATGCCACCGCGCTCGTATGGCCGCTGCGACGACTCCACGTCGAAGGTGTAGCCCGGGTCGCCGGTGCCCGTTCCGGTGGCGTCGCCCGTTTCGGCGAGCACGCCGGGGACGACCCGATGAAACGCGACGCCGTCGTAGTAGCCACTGTTTGCGAGGAATAGGAAGCTGTTGACCGCCAGCGGCGCTTCCTCCGCCAGCAGGGTGTAAGTAATTCGCCCGACGCTCGTGGTGAAGGTGACGCTATAGGACCGGAGTGGATCAATCTCCATGGGCGGGTAGGCGTCGAATACCGGCGGCCCTTCCGGCTCCGCCTCACCACACGCCGCGACAACGAGGAAGATCAGGGACGCTAGCCCGACCATCACCGCTCGCCGCATGGCGCCCTTCCCCGCGTCAGGCCTTAGCTCCGCCGGACATTCTGCCGCATGTGACATGGGACCTACTAGGCCGAGCGCAACCGCCGCCCGAGTCAGCAATCCATCATTCTCAGCCGCCCGGCCCATCGGCTCGACTCGCCGGCGCCACGCGCCCATTCGGATGGCGCCTGCACCCATGAAGCGAGCTACGCGTTGGCCGAAGTCGGCCCTAGCATGCCCCGTAGTTGCCCCGGCTCGGCAGACATCCCTCGGTGACCTGCAGCGACCGGATGATGACCTCTTCCTGGGCGGCCTCGATCTTGTCGAGCGTCGCTACGGACGGCGGGTGATTCGGCTTCAGATGGCCGAAGATCGTGTACTCGTGCGGCGCCTCGGCGCTTCCGGCGAGATCGCCCAGGATGAAGAAGAACCGTGAGCCGTTGGAGTTCGGCGTCCCGTCGTTGACGAGGGCAATGCCGCCGCGTTCATAGGGCCGCTGCGGCGGCTCCACCTCGAAGGTGTAGCCCGGGTTGCCGGTGCCCGTGCCCGTCGCGTCGCCCGTTTCGGCAAGCACTCCCGGAACGACACGATGAAACGTCACGCCGTCGAAGTAACCCTCCCTTGCCAAGAAAACGAAGCTGTTGACCGCCAGCGGCACTTCTTCCGGAAACAGCTGGAAGGTGAGGCGTCCGACGCTGGTGGTGAAGACGACGCTGTAGGACCGGAGCGGATCAATCCCCATCGGTGGGTAGGCGTCGTATATCGGAGGCCCTTCCGGCTCCGCCTCACCACACGCCGCGACAACGAGGAAGATCAGGGTCGCTAGCCCGACCACTACCGCTCGCCGCATAGCGCCCTTCCCGCGTCAGGCCTTAGCTCCGCCGGACATTCTGCCGCACTTGTCAGGGGATCTGCTAAACCGAGAGCGACCGCCTTGCGAGTCGAGGACCCGTCATGAGCACTGGAATGGACCGCCGCTCGGGAGGCAGCCTTCCGTCGCCTTCACCGACTCGATGATGACCTCTTCCTGCGCTGCCTCGATCTTGTCGAGCGTGGCAATCGACGGCGCGTGATCCGGCTTCAGATGGCCGAAAACCGTGTACTCATGCGGCGCCTCGGCGCTCCCCGCGAGATCGCCGAGGATGAAGAAGAACCGTGAGCCGTTGGTATTCGGCGTCCCGTCATTGACCAGGGCAATGCCGCCGCGTTCGTAGGGCCGCTGCGGCGGCTCCACCTCGAAGGTGTAGCCCGGATTGCCGGTACCCGTTCCGGTGGCGTCGCCCGATTCGGCGAGCACGCCGGGGACAACCCGATGAAACGCGACGCCGTCGTAGTAGCCCTCGTTTGCGAGGAAAATGAAGCTGTTGACAGCCATCGGCGCCTCTTGCGGAAGCAGTTGGAAGGTGAGGCGCCCGACGTTGGTGGTGAAGATGACGCTGTAGGACCGGCGCTGATCAATCTCCATCGCTGGGTAGGCGTCGAAGACCGGCGGACCTTCCGGCTCGGCCTCACCGCACGCCGCGGCAGCCAGAAGGGCTAGGGCAGCCAGCCCAACGACCATCGCTCGCTGCAACATGCGCTTCTCCCCATTTGCCCCTGGGTTCGTTGAACATTCTGCCGCACATGCCATGGGGCCTGCTAGACCGAGCGCAACCGACAGGCGGGCCAAGGACGCGTCAGCGGCGGCCGTCCGGCCAATCGGCTCGACTGACCGTCGCCGCGCACCCGATCCGATGGCGCGTGCGCCCATGCAGCGAGCTACTCGCCGGCCGACTTCATTCCTAGCACGGGCCGTAGCCGCCCCAGCTCGGCAGACAGCCCTCCGTGGCCTTCAGCGACAGGATCGTGACTTCTTCCTGGGCAGCTTCGATCTTGTCGAGCGTGGCCAGGGACGGCGCGTGGTCTTCCTTGTAATGGCCGAAGACCGTGTACTCATGCGGCGCCTCCGCGCTTCCCGCCAGGTCGCCGAGGATGAAGAAGAAGCGTGATCCGTTGGAATTCGGCGTCCCGTCGTTGGCCAGGGCAATGCCTCCGCGCACATAGGGCTGCTGCGGCGGCTCCACCTCGAAGGTGTATCCCGGATCGCCGGTGCCCGTGCCCGTGGCGTCGCCCGTCTCGGCGAGCACGCCTGGAACGATGCGATGGAATGCCACGCCGTCGTAATAGCCACTGTTGGCAAGGAAGATAAAGCTGTTGACCGCCAGCGGCGCCACTTCGGGATTCAGCACGAAGCTGATGCGTCCGACGCTTGTCGTGAAGGTGACGCTGTAGGGCCGAAGCGGATCGATCTCCATCGCCGGGTAGGCGTCGTAGACCGGAGGCCCTTCCGGCTCGGCCTCCCCGCACGCCGCCACCACGATGAGCAACAGGGCAGCCAGCCCAACCAGGATCGCTTGCCGCATCACCCTCATCTCCACGTCGGCGTCAAACTCCGCCCCATTCTGCCGTACCGGTCAGCGAGAGTTCCAACGCGGGCGGCGCCTCGTCATTGACCAGGGAGAACAGGAAGCCCGGAATCAAACGATGCCGGGCGTTGTCGTGCGCGAGGCCGTCGCATTCCTGGAAGCCGTGGTGGACGGGACGGAACGAAGCGGCCACCGTCCTTTCGGATCCCTATGCACTTCACGTCGCGCATTTCTCGGCTCGGGTGGCTGTGCGTTTCTTGCATCGGCGGTTTCCGTACGTCACACCGGTGAGCAGACGATTCCGCGGCGCTCGGCGACTGCGATAGCGCCGGAGGTGGGAAGCGGGCATCATTTCGCCAGGCAATCGGCCCACTCGCGGGTCAGCCGGCAAGCAACCTCGAGACGCGCGAGTGGCGGTGGGCGCGCACTCAAAGCTCGGAGGGACATTGAGCCAACTCGACGCCACGCAACTGGTCATCGGCGACACGCCCCAATTCTTCTTCGACGACGGTCTGATCGAGGAGGTGCAGCACGTCACGCGCCGCCTCCATCGGCCGGTCAGCGTCGACGGAAGCCCGTTCATCCAGCGCGACCGGCCCTGGGAGCACGTGCCCTATTTCAGCAGCGTGGACTGGAGCTTGTGGCGAGACCCCAAGACGCAGCGCCTCCACTGCACCTATACCGATCTCAACGTGGACCGCGAGCGGCTGGCGCGCAAGGGCGGCGCCTTCATCGACTGGGCCAACGGTCGTCTGCGCGTCTGCTACGCCTACTCCGACGACGGGTTCGAGTGGGTCAAGCCACCGCTCGGCCTGGTGCATGAAAGCGGCCACGACACCAACATCATCCTGGGCAGCGAAGCCTATGGGAGCGTGTGGGGCCTTTCCGTTTTCGATGACCCACTCGAACACGATCCCAGCCGGCGCTACAAGGGATTCCACGTCATGGTGCCGCCGGGATATGCCGTGGCCAGCGACGAGCCGGGTGCGCACGTCCGGGTGGGCTATTCGCCGGACGGCATTCGCTGGACGGTGAGCGACGACCGCCCCACGGTCGGACGCACCGGCACCCGCATCGGAGATTCGGCTCAGCCCGCATTCGATCCCGGCACGGGCACCTACCTGCTGTTCACCCGCCACCCGTGGATGAGCCTGGCCCCGCGCTCGCGGCCACTCCATGCCACCGAGTTGGGCGGCCATCCGACCTGGGACGCGTCCGCCGGCGCGGCAAACCGCCGCGGGCGCCGCCGCATCTATCTCTCCGAGAGCCGCGACTATCTCCACTGGAGCGAACCGCGGCTGATCCTGGCGCCCGACCCGCTGCTCGACAACATCGACGACTCGTTCTACAGCATGAGCGCCATGTGGCTCGGGGGCCAGTGGATCGGTTTCGTCCAGGTGTTTCACATGGTGGAAAACACGCTCGACGTGCAGCTGGTGCACAGCCGCGACGGACGCAACTGGCAGCGGCTCTTTCCGGGGCAAGCCTGGCTGCCGCTGGGACCGCCGGGTTCCTGGAACCAGTTCTACACCAGCCTGCCCCGCTTTCCCGCCGTCGACGGACCGGAGTGGCTGGTGTTCCACGGCGGGTCCAAGTCCCATCACGACTGGTGGATTCATGGCCAGGAAGAGGGCCTGGATGCCCCGGAGGCCTGGGACATGAACCTGGTGGGTTTCGGCCTGGGTCTGGCGAGGCTGCGGAAGTTCGGCTTCGTGTCGCTCGACGCCGACCGCATGCGCGAGGGAATGATCCTGACCCAGCCGTGGGTGGCGCCGGGCGACCGGCTTGTCATCAACGCCGCCTGCGGACCCGAGGGCTACATCAAGGTCGAGGCGCTGGACGTGCACGACCGAGTCCTGCCCGGCCGTGGCCGCGACGATTGCGACATCTTCACCGGCGACGCCATCGCGCACACCGTGACGTGGCGCAGCGACCCACGCCTCCCAGTCGATATCCCGTCATTGGGCGGTGAGGTTTACACCCACCGCCTGCCGCACCGGCGGCTGCGTTTCATCCTGCGCGACGCGCAACTCTATTCGTTTCGGATCGAGTCGGCGGCGACGGCCTGACGGCGCCGCCGCCGACTCCCACCGTTCGCTTATGAGGCCGTCGGCCAGCCGTCCGGAATCTCGTCGGCGTCAAGAGCCGCTTGAATGGCCTCGGCAGCTTCCGGGGTCACCCAGGCGCCCCAAATGTCGGGGTTGCTCTTCAGCCACCAGATCGCAGCGTCGTTTGTGCCGGCGTCAGGATTGTCGAGCAGCCACTGGGCGATCGGCTTGTAAACCTCGATGTTGAGGTCCCAGGCCCGCAGCATCTGGACGACTTCAGGCGCCGTGGTGAGCAGGTCGGGATGCACCGCGATCAGGATGGTCGCGTCCTCAAATCCGCACGCCTTGGTGGTCGCCCAGCATTCGTCGGTGTAGGCAGGCTCGTCGAGACGAACCACGTCCAGCACCAGCGCCGGTTCGTTGGTTCCCCACTGGTACCCGAGCCACGGCTCGCCCTTTTCGTAGGCGCCGTACAGATCGGCGTTCAACGCGGAGCCGTCACCGGGGTTGATGACCTCCACGTGGTCCGTGAGACCGTAGGCTTCGATCTGGGCCGCCACGTTCTCTTCACAGGCCCAGCCGATGACGCACGAGACGAGCCGCGCCCTGCCGCCGCTGGCCGCCGTCGCAAAGATCTGCTTGAACTGCTCGTCCTTGAGGTCTTCGATGTTGTCAAGCTCGGGGTACTCCTCCTGCAGGTAGCGCGGGATGACGAATCCCGATTGCCAGTCGTTGCCCAGGCTCTTGCCAACCGAGACGACCTCACCGTTGGCGATGGCTTCGTTCCAGGCCTCGTCTTGGTTCGGCAGCCAGATTTCGAGCGTGATGTGACTGTCGCCCCGAATCAGTCCCTGGAAGAGCGGCAGGGTGCTACCAAACACCACGTCCGTGGGATATCCGTAGCCCTTCTCGACGATGTACTGGGCGATGCGGTTTTGCAGCTGCGCGCTATCCCAGTTCAGATCGCTGAAAACCAGCGTCGGCGGAGGCTCCTCGGCTTCCTGCTCGGCCTCCCCGCAGGCGGCGACGGCGACGCCCATGACGGCGAGCACCATGAGGATAAGTGCGAGTCGCATATACCTGGTCATCATGATCTGCACCCTTGCCAAATTTCTCCGGCGTAAAAGTATCGCCCCCGCACCTTAGCTCGCGACGCGACGCGACGCGAACGCTCGCACCCGTGGCGCACCGCCGATCGGCGGACCTCGACGCCCCGAGGTTCCAATCTTCAGATAAGCCGACCGACGCTCATGCGATTGGGAGCGGCCGTGCGGCGCGAGCTGAGGGACGGACCGTCGAGACTACGCCGCGCGGCGAACCTCGTGCCGGCCGCGGGACACGGCCTGGGTAAAGCGGTCAAAGATGATGGCGAGAAAGACGATTGCCAGCCCGGCGATGAGCCCGTTGCCAGGCTGGTTCTTCTGAAGAGCGCGCAGCACGTCGTCGCCCAAGCCGCCGGCAGCCACCATGCTGGCGATGGTGACCATGCCCAGGGCCATCAGGGTGGTCTGGTTGACGCCGGCCATGATGGTGGGCAACGCCATCGGAATCTGAACTTTCGCCAGGATTTGCAGCGGAGACGCGCCGAACGAGCGGACGGCTTCAATGGTCTCCGGTGACACCTGGCGAATGCCCAGATTGGTGAGCCGGATGAGCGGCGGGACCGCGTAGATGATGGTGGCGAAGATTCCAGCGGGTTTCCCGAGGCCGAAGAACAGGATGCCCGGCAGCAGGTAGACGAAGCTGGGCATGGTCTGCATGGCGTCGAGGATGGGCCGCAAGAGGTTGTCGGCAATCCGGCTGCGCGATGCCAGCACGCCCACCGGCAGGCCGATGAGCACCGCCACCGCCACCGCCACGATCATCAGCGCCACGGTGTCGATGGTGTTTTCCCACAGGTCCATGAAGCCGATGAAGAGCAGCGCCAGCACGGTGAAGCCGAGCAGACGCCAGCGCCCGATGGCGAAGGACACCAGGCCAACCCCGAGAATGACGGCAGGCCACGGCAGCCAGCTCAACACATCTTCGATGCGAACCAGCGCCACGTCGACGGCGGAGCTGAGGCTGTCGAAGAGCCAGCTGGCCTCAACGTTCAGCCAGTCCACGGCGTCATCGATGGCCGTCCCCGTCACTTCCCGCACCGTGCGTTCAAGCGTCGTCACGCCGCCGCCCAACGTCTCGACCTCCGACGTTGCCACCGTGGTCGGAAAGCCCATCTCCGTGCCCCAAACGGCCAGGCAGACCACGAGGACAACGACGACGACCGCGGCGCCGGCAAGCCAGCGGCCATAGCGCGGCAGCGCTCCGACACGCTCGGCGAATTGCCGGCACGGTTCGCCAACCAGGCGCATGAGCCCGAGTCTGGGTGGGACGCTTGGCGACTCGGCGTTTGGTCGATTCATGTGCGGTCCTTTAGCCAGCCTGTCCCACGGCGTCGAGCAGCGCGGCCCGGCGAATCTCGCCCAGCAGGCTGCCGTTGTCGCTCACGACGGCCACCGGGCGTGCCGTCTGGGCGGCCATGGGAATCACGTCGGCAATAAACGTGTCGGGAGACGCGGTGACGGCCTCATCCACCGCCGCCCCATGGAGCGATCTGGCGCCCTGGGCGGCGAGGTCGGTCGCCTGATCCCTGGTGAGCATGCCGCGCAGGGTGAATGATCGACTGATCAGGAAAACGGCTTCGAGCTTGTGCTGTTGCATGGCGTGCAGCGCCGCGCGGGGCCCCTGCCGCTCGTAGATGACCACGGCGGGCTCACCCATGATCGCCCGAGCCTGCACCACCTTGGCCCGCGAGACGTCTTGCACGAAGTCGGTCACATAGTCATCGCTGGGCAGGGTGACGATCTCCTCCGGCGACCCCTGCTGCACGATCTGTCCGTCGCGCATGATGGCGACGCGGTCGCCGAGTTTGAGGGCCTCGTCGAGGTCGTGGGTAATGAACACGATGGTCTTGTGCAGTTCAGTCTGCAGCGACACCAGCTCGTCCTGCATTTCGCGGCGGATGAGCGGATCCAGACCGCTGAACGGCTCGTCCATCAGCAGCACGTCGGGGTCGACGGCCAACGCCCTCGCCAGCCCCACCCGCTGCTGCATGCCGCCGCTCATTTCGTGCGGGCGATAGCGCTCCCATCCCTTCAACCCCACGGTTTCGATGGTCTCGGTCGCCATGCGGTAGCGGGTTGGCTTGTCAATCCCGCGAATCTCGAGACCGACGGCCACGTTGTCAATGACGCTGCGGTGCGGGAGCAGCCCATAGTGCTGAAACACCATCGCGATCTTTTGCCGGCGAAACTCGATGAGCTGCGCTTGGGTGTAGCCGCAAATGTCCTCGCCGTCGAAGTGGACCTGCCCCCTGGTCGCTTCGATCAATCGGATGAGGCAACGGACGAGCGTCGACTTGCCGCTGCCTGATAGCCCCATGACCACGAAGACGGCGCCCTTCTCCACCGAGAAAGACACGTCGCGCAGCCCGGTGACCAGGCCCAGCTCATCCTGAAGCTCGGCGCGGCTCTTCGAGGCATGTTCCGGCTCGAATACTCGGTCGGGCTTGTCGCCAAAGACCTTCCACAAGCCGTTGACGACGATCTGCGACTCTTGTGCGGCCATAGGGGCACGGGCCTTCAACCCTGCGGCACTCGCCATCTTCGCATGCGAGGGCTTCCGGTGCGCTCTGCGTCGCTGGGCAGCAAGGCCAACGCGGCCCGGCGGTAGGCGGCGGCGCCAGGCCAGGCATGGAACATCTAGCGTGGACTCCCGAATAGAATGGCTGAGCCTTTGGATCTGTGCTTGCGGACCTTCGATGAAGATCACGCTGGATCTGAACGACCAAGTCCTGCGTCAAGCCAAGCGGCAGGCAGCGCGGGCCCGGGTCACCCTCGCCCAGTTCGTAGAAGACGCTCTGCGCGCGCGGCTCGAAGGAGCTAGGAGCGGCCAGCCGCCCTACCGGTTGCGGCTTGAGACCGTCACCGGACACGCACCGCCCAACGTCGATATCGCCGATCGGGATGCGCTGTACGACGTAATCAGCCGCGCGTGATTGCCATAGTCGCCCCTGTTCCGATCGTCCAACATGCGCCTTGCCTCGGACAGTCCCAATGACGCCCGGCGATCCTGACCTTTCCATAGACGCGCCGATCGCCGTCGGGGAGGCGCGGAGGCTCCTCGCCAGCGACGAGCCGCACATCCACCACATGGCCAGCCTGGCGCGGCTGGCGAGCGGTCGGCTCGTGCTCAGCTTCAGCCGCATTCCGGGAACCCGCCGGCTCAACAACGGCGTGCTCATGGTCTCGCGCTCGGATGACGACGGCGCGACGTGGACGCCCCCCGAGGGGCTCTACGCCCACCCTGGCTGGGATTGCCTCAATATGGGCGGACTCATGCCGTTCGGCGACACGCGCCTGCTGCTCGCCCTCGGTCGACTTCAGATCGACCCGACCCTTCCGGGCGACGAGCCGTGCACCGGCTGGCACATGGCGACACGGGCATCGCACGACGGCGGTGAAACGTGGGCATCCGTGAGCCCGGAAGTCCGCCTTTTCCCAGGATGGACGGAGCTCTACGGCGCCAGCAATCCCCACCGCTTGGCCGACGACCGCCACATGCTCGCCGTCATCGGCACGACCGGACGCGATGTCGGCTGGCGCGCCGGTGTGACGTTCACCGGCGATCTCGGCGTCACGTTTTCCCGTCCGGTGATCGTCGCCGAGCACCCACGGCTCGGCTTCGGCGACATGGACGTCGTGCGGCTGTCAGACGGTCGGTTCCTCGCCGTGGCACGGGTGTTCGGCGGCCACCCCAGCGTGTTCAGTCACTCCGCCGACGACGGCCGGACCTGGAGCCAACCGCGCCCGACCGGATTCGCCGGCGCCAACATCAAGTTGCACCGGCTGCGGTCCGGCGCGGTGCTCTGCGCCTACCGCGATGAACGCGGCAATCGCTCCGGCGTGGCGTGCAGCGTCAGCGAGGACGCCGGCGAATCGTGGCGCCGCGTCGGATGGCTGGCCGCCCCGTCTCCCGGCGAGCCTCCCACAGCGGACGGTGTGCGGTGCGGCTATCCCGACATCGTCCCCGTCGACGACCGGAATCTTGCCTGCGTGCTCCATCCCGCCGCTGACGCCTCGGGCGGCGTCGACCTGCGCTGGCTGCGGCTCGAGGACCGAACGTAAGGCGTCCTAACCGGGCGTCTGGTAGCTCAAATCCCAGTCGCCCAGGAGGTTCAGCTTGTGGGTCGGCGTGGCCAACCCCGCCTCACCCGCCGCCCGCCACGAGGCGATTTCCTCGCGGTGCCCGAGCCGCCGCAGCGACGACCACATGTCCTGGTAGTTCGCTCGGCCCGCAGGTCCGGCGCAGTCCCAGAAGAACAGGTGCGGCGCGCCCGCCCCATAGAGGCCGTCGGCCCGGCGTCGAAACTCCTCGGGCGACAAATGGCGCGGCATGATGTTCGGCGCGACCGTGCAGGGCGTGCCCTCCGTCAGATCCAGCAGCCACCTGGCGGCCTCCGGATCGGTCCAGGCCTCCAGTGAGCTGTCCATTCCCAGCTCGGACGAGTAGGGGATCAGCGTGTCGACCAGGCCCTCGTCCACCCAGGCGCGCAGGTCTATCGCGATTTGCAGATTCTCCTGCTCGGTGGCGCCGACGATCGCCGAAACCTGGATCCGACTCGACCGCCCCTGTTTCTCCGCCTCCTCGTCCATCGCCTCGCGGACCTCGCGCATGAACTGCGTCAGCGTCTGCGCCCGGTACTTCAGCCAGGTGGGATCGTCCGACGGGAGCAGTCGCGGGAAGCCCCCGTGCGTCCGGGTGAATCCCTCGACGATGGGGCGTTCGTATTCGACCAGCGGCGGTCGGCGGTTGTAGAGCAGGCATACGCCGTCGATCGGATGTTGCGCCACCTCCCGCAGCAAATCCACGGCATGGGCGCGAACTTCGGGGAAGCTGTAGGCCATGCGGGGCGTGCGGACGCCGTTCCGATCCTCGCCGCGCCACTCCGGATGCCGCTTGTAGATGCCGTCGCCGTGGTCGAAGTGGTCGTGCGGCGGTGGAAAGTGGAACCCGGCCACCCGCCAGCTGGCATGGAACTCCATGCCAATCTCGTGGCAGTAATCCAGGGCAACTCGAAACGGGTCGATGCCCTGCGCCGCAAAGGCCCGCCAGCTTTCCGCGTGCAGGCGGTCGCCGACGCGATCAAAGTCGTCCAGCCCGTCGAACGTGCAGCGCCGCCCGACGTTGGTGAGGTTGTACATGAGGTCGCCCTGGCCGCATTCCCAATACATGCGCGAGAAGTCCGTATCGCGGTACGGCTCCAGCTCACGCCGAACCTCATCCGCCGTCGTCATGCGCCACAACCAGTGGGGGCCGTGCGCGTCCTGGTGCGCAAAGAGCGTTCGGTTGCGAGCGTCTTCCCGATCGGCGCTCAGCGCTTCGACCTCGGCCTCGGTGAGCGGAACGACCTTGATGTAGGCAATCCGCGCGTGCATGCAACGCCTCGCGCCAATGCCGTCGCCGGGGGCTTCCTGCCAGGCGACCTGACCGATGTGGAGATCCTGACCCGTGAGGTCCGCCACCTTCCAGAACATCTCCACGATCGCCTTGTCGTGGATGCCGACGGATGCAGCGCTGGCGCTGTTGAGCATCGTCTCGACCGGGTCATCGCTGAGCCGCACGCGCACCGCGTGACCGTCGCTCTCACCGGGACGGGACGGCATGACGCCGATGGACACCGCGTGCCAGCCCTGCGCGTCCAGCGGATAGCGCACGTTGGGCGCCGCCGTGTTCGGTCCGGCCAGCAGCATCGTGCCGGAGATGTCGTCGGTTGCGTAGGCCATCGCGCGCCAGCGACGATGCTGCGGATTCGCCCCTAGCGACTCGGCAGGCTCGCACCGGTCCAAGTCGGTGCGGTAGATCGCCTGGTTGGTGAAGCCCCGATCCGCAAAGTAGTCAACGGTGGTCTGCGCCACGGTTCCCTCGCCTCTCCCGGCCCTGATGGTCTATGGACTCGCCGTCGTGGCCGGCAATGTACAGAACCAACCGACATTCCGGCATGAGCTAGTCGAGAGCTTGGGCGCCGCCGCTCAGGCGGCTCGGATGCCGGATTCGGTGGCAACCACCGGTATCGGATCGCAGATGTGGCGGGTGCCGCCGTGCGGCGTGCCGAGCATGACCCACTGCCCATCCCATTGGATGAGACGGCTTGCATAGGGTTGCACCGGCGCATCCGGGGGCAGAACCTCACCGGTGCCATGAAGATGGAAGGGTCCCAGCGGTGACTCGCCGACCATCGAGTAGTCGGCGCTGCGAAACGGGTGGCCCGGAAACCGGCGCTTGAACGCCGGGAGCAGGCGGTCGGCCGAGGTGCAAAAGAGTAAGTAGTACCGCCCGTCGATCCGGTACACCTGCGGCACTTCGATCTCGGTGGCGATGGAGTCAACCTGCAGCGGCGGCTCGACCTGCCACGTCCGCATGTCCCGGCTGATCGCCAATCCGACGGTGCCCCGGCGGTCGCGGTCCGGAGACTTGCCGCGGGCGCAGACGTATTGGTACACGCAGTCCCCGTCGTCGAAGAGCACCGGGTCCCGCCATTGGCCGTAGGCCTTGTGAACGGGGCCAAGCCGTTCGTAGAGCCGCGGGTCGCGCTCATTGACCGGGTTGTGCTTGCACTTGGTCCACGTGTGCAGATCGTCCGAAACGGCCAATCCCACGCGATGAACTTTGCGCGTGGGCGGATTCTCGCCCCGGCGCAGCGCGCTATAGGCCATCCAGTAGCGCCCTCTCCGCGCAAGCACGGATCCGGTGGAGAGCGTTTGACTGTCCCAGGATTCGCCGGTGCCGCGCTCCAAGGCGAGGCCGACGAATTGCCAGTTCACCAAGTCCCGACTGACCGCGTGGCCAATATCCCAGTGCCAGGAGGGGCGAGGCTCCGGCGAGGTGCAGAAGAAGCAATGGGCCACGCCGTCCCTAACGGCGAACCACGCGTCGCCGATGGTGTGGCCCGGGAGGCTAAACACCGTGCGCAGTCAGCCTGGCACGGCGCCGCCGCCGGGCCTCACGAGTCGGCAGAGCCGCCCCAGAGGTAGAAGCCCGTGTTTCCAACCACCCACGTGAAGAGCACGTCGACCCAGGGAAAGTGGCTGATGTGCGACTGCGCGGCCAGACCCGTCTCGTTTTCCGGCCAGAAGGTCCAGAGCCAGCCCCAGTAGAACAGGATGACCAGGGCGATCGATCCGTACAGCACCGCGGTGGCCGACAGATACTCACGAGTAACCGGATCGCCGCCGCTGCCGGGCAAGCCGCGCTTGCGATGCAGGCTCACCACCAGCGCAATCGGAACCGCAACCGCCATGAACCAGTTGACGACCTGCCACACCGGATACGTCGGGCCGCCGTCGTGGTAGACGGGCGTGAGGATGAGGTTCAGCCCGACGACAAACGCAATCGCCATCAGGGCCACCGCCAAGGGGCGTCTGGCGATCTCCATGAAACAGCTTCCTTCCGGCGGCTCATTGGTCCGCCACGAGCCCACGGCCCGATCTGCCCGTGCAGCGCGATCTTACGTCCGGCAGTCGCTCCGGCGCGCCCGTGAATGAGATCCGCGGAGAGTCCTACGTCCGACGCAAGCTCCGCAGGTAGGCCTGACGCTTCGCCACGGCATCCGATGCCTGGCTGGCGGGGGTGAGTTGCTCCGGCGCGAGCAGGGCCGCCGGATCGCGGCGAATCAGCACTCGTGCCACGCGGATGGTGTCGGCGGCCGGCACCGCCAGGCACCGCGCATCGCCGATTCGCGCTTCTCGCTGGATGCCTCGGAGCTGTGGCTCGATAGCCGGAAACCCTGACGACGTGCCGCCGACGTTGCGCACCGCCGTCCAACCGCGCGGATCGTCGTCCACGCGCGCAAATCGCGTGTAGCCGCCGCGATGCTCGAGGTTTTCCGCAACGTGAATCGTCGTGTTCGACTCGTGCCCGACGCCGAGCAGGAGAATCCACGCGCCCTGCTCCGCCGCGGACTCGAGAACGGCGAGCGGTTGCTCCGCCGTGCCGTGGGACAGGATCTCAGCCGCGCGGCGCCCAACGCCCGAGAATCCGCAAATCGGCGCCGGACTGCGGGACGCATCTGGTTCGGAAGCAAAGGCCGCCGCGATGACGCCCATGTTGCGGTCGATCGGCCCATCCGTACGGTGCACCGGCGTTCGGTCCAACGCCTCTTGAAACTCGTCCCATGTCGCAGCGGGCGTGTCCGCATTGAACGGGATTTGGGGCTCCGGCGGCGAGGGCAGACGCGCCACATACGTAAACGCGGGGGCGATGACCGTGGGAACCACGGAGCGCACGGCGGCAACAACCGTGGCGGCGCCGCCCGCCACCCAGCCGAAGGCGCTTAGTGACGAATGGACCACGACAATTTCAACGCCGGCCAGCCCCAGCTCTCTCAGACCGTCGACTATGTCGTCTTGGGTCGTCACCGGCCGGGAGTCGTCGGCGTCCGGCTGGACGTTCACGGTGGTACGCGCCCGCTTCCTGCAGGCCCTGATCGTTGCAAGCTGCGGATCGGCTGTCTATGTCGAAGGCGGCGCGAATCTGCAAGCGCACCGCCGCAGCTGAAGGACAGGCAAACGGTGGGACCTGGACTTCAGCAGTGAGCCGGTGTTATGTCAAGCCTGCCGCCCTTGAGAGGAAGGACGCCGCCCACGGGCCGGCCCGTCGAAGCGCCGGTCGATCCAAGCTTCGGAGCCGAAAATAACGCCCGAACACGTAGAAGACTCACCAGTCGGCGGAGCTGCGGACGGCGAAGGACCAGCCGCTCGGCGCAGGCGCGAAGCCTCTCGGTGATTCAAAAGAACCCATTGACGCCGAAACCGGTGGTGCGTATCCTTGGCTTCTTGGGCGCAAGCTATGCCTTGCGCCACTGTGCCTCGGGCGCCGACGAGCGGTGCGCGGGCGAACCTTGACAACTGAATAGCACGCAAAGCTGCAGTTTTGCCGGTCTAACGAATACTAAGCTACGAAGGGCGCTCGGCGGATGCCTTGGCGCCAAGGGCCGACGAAGGGCGTAGCAGGCTGCGATAAGCCACGGGGAGCCGCGAGCAGGCGCTGATCCGTGGATTCCCGAATGGGGAAACCCGGCGGGGGTAATACCTCGTCACGATGCGATGAAGGCCT
>JAJECS010000008.1:67500-80491 GCA_022821905.1 Chloroflexota bacterium
GCGGAACGCCGGGCTGCGCGGATTGACAAACGCGGCTGCCGATCCGCCGCCGACGATGTCGGCAAGTTCCTCCGGAGTCAGCGGCCGCCGGGCGTAGTCATGCGGCTCGTACTCCACGCCTGCTCCATCCAAGGCCGCACGGACCTTGCGACAGGAGTCTCAGGTACTCCGAAAGTAAAAGCGTGTCGTCATGTCACCTCCCATCACGACGCATCCGTCCAATCGAGGACGATCGCCAGCCACCCGCTCGGTCCTTGCTCGATCAAGGCGTACATTTCCGCGGCGCCGGTGTAAGGCACGCGGTGTGAGATGAGATGGTCGACGCGCAATTCGCCGCGGGCCATCAGCTCGATCACGTATTCCCGATTGCGTGGGCGCGGCCACTGGAACTTGTGATACGGCTCATGGGGGTAGAAGGCCTGATACGTGCCGAAGATCGTGAGCTCGCGCCGCAAAAGGTCAACCTGCAACTCAATGCCGACGGCGCCGGGCGCGCTGCCGGTCACCGCGATCACGCCCCCATTGTCGGCAGCGCGGATGCAATCGGGCAGCACGAGCGGCGTGCGTGTGGCCATGAACACGGCGCGCGCGCCGTTGCCGTAGGAGACCTCCTGGATGGCCGCCACCGCATCGTCGCGCCCGGCGTTGACCACGTGCGTCGCGCCGCTGGCAATCGCAAGCTCCAAGCGTCGGTCGTCGAGGTCCACCGCAACGATCGGATGAGCGCCCGCCATGCGCGCAAACTGCACGATCAACTGGCCAACCACGCCAACGCCAAACACCGCCACGGCGTCGCCAATCGACGGCTGCGCTCGTCGCACGGCATGCAGGGCGACGTCGGCCAGCGATACGAACGTCGCCGCGTCATCGGAGACGGCGTCGGGCAGCAATTGCGGAATCTCGAGCCTGGTCATGGGGCGGTCGGTCGGCGGAACCAGGGCGGTGCTCACGTGTTGCAGCGAGGCCACGATTCGATCGCCCGCGGCGAATCCGTCCACGTCGTTGCCGGCCTCGACCACGCGGCCGACCCAGGAATAGCCGGGCCGCAAGGCGTCGGGCGCCTCGCTAAGGCCGGCGGCCCGGTGGTCGCCTTCGAGCAAATTCTGCTCGGTGCCGGCGCTGATGAGCGTGCGCGTGGCCTCCACCAGGAGCTGCGAGGCCGCGGGCTCGGCGACCGTCGTCTCGGCAATCCTCACCTCACTGGGCGAGGGGAATTCAATTTGACAGGCAGTGCGGGGCAAGGCTTCAGTCCGCAGTGGATCGTCACTCGCAAGAATGCAGCATGCGTACCGCGTTGTCAGGCGCGCCGTCGCTTGCCGCGGCCTAGCCAACGCTCCCGATTCGTGACGCAACATCGAGCGTCCAGATTGGCCGTCGGCGCGAGACCGACATTCGAATCATGCTAGGGCGCCTGCAGGCATGGCGATCACAGGTTGCTATCCCGGGCTGGTTCGCGTGGTTCATCAGGCTTGCGGCGGCGGCGGCGCTGTTCCTCGTCTCCGCGCTGCACACCCTGCCACTCGTCGACGGCGAGCACTACCACTACGGGCACATCGACAACATCCTCTTCATCTTCACGATGGAGTGGACGCGATACGCGCTCTTCAGCGAACCGCAGAGGTTCTTCGAAGGGCTCATGTACTTCGGCATGGGCGACTCGGTGTTCTACACCCACCTGTTGCTCGGTGGGCTGCCGATCTATGCGCCGGTCGCGGCGATCTTCGGGCCGGGCGTGGGAATCAACGTCCTAACAATCGCCAGCCCCATTCTCAACGCCTCAGCCGCCACTGCGGCTGCCTGGATCTTGCTCCGACGGTGGTGGCCATCCGTCATCGCCGGCTTCATCTTCGCCTTCGCGCCAATCCAGCAGGAGTTCTTTCAGTTCCATCACATGCTCATGTTCTGGTGGACCCCCCTGGCCATGATGTGCTGGTTCTCGTTCCTGCAACGGCCGAGGTGGTGGAAGTTCGGCGGCGCCTGGCTCTGCGTGTTCATTCAATTGGCGACGGGCATTTATCTGGGCTTCATCGCGCTCGTCACGCTCCTTGCTCTGGTCATTGCAGCCTTAGTGAGTGGCCGACTCCAGCATTTGGACCGGCGACTGATCGCCAGATCTGGCGTGGCTACAGTGGTCGCCGCGCTTCCGTTCATCCCGCTGCTCGTGGGATATGTAGGGTTCTGGCTGGATAACCAGGAGGTCCGCACCCTCGAAGAGGCGCGCACGCTGAGCGCTCGCCTCCCGGAATACCTCCCAGCGGTCGTGCAATCCCACGTTTGGTTCCAGGAGCTCGCACGCAGTGTCCACGGACTGACTCCGACGTTTCCCATCATCGTGCCGTCGGTACTCGCCTTGCTTGGTCTGGTCGCGGGCATCGCTCGTCGCCCGCGGGCCGTGGCCATCGCCCTGGGCATCACCGGCCTCCTCATGTTCGCGCTGTCCCTGGGTCCGGAATTGTGGTGGGACGGTGAGCGAACCGACTGGAGTCTTCCCTACAGCGCGGCACATGCGCTGATCCCCGGCTTCGCCTCCATGCGCACCCCGGGGCTGTTCGCCGCGGGAATGGTGCTGGCCATGGCGTTCCTGGCGGCCATTGCCGTCGCTCGATTCTCGTGCTGGCGGCGAGCTCCGGCGTGGGTGACTCACCTCATGGCCGTGGCGCTGGTTGGCATCCTCTTTGCCGAGTTTGCGCGAGTATCGGTGTCGGCGGCCGAGATTCCTTACGAGCCAGAACTCCAGGACACGCTGGCCCAACTGCCTGACGGGCCGGTCGCCTTCGTCCCCGGCGCCCCAGAGTTCTTGCCCGCGGAAGAAGGCGTCCGGCGAGCCTGGTGGTCGCTCAATGGCGGCCGGCAGCCGGTCATCAGCGGCTATTCCGGGTATGAGCCGCGCGGCACGGCTTATCTCGCACGACTGACGAACTGGGCCACTGCCGGTGACCGACGGCAAGTCTTGGACGCGCTCATCGCGTTTGGCATGCGCACCATCGTCCTCGATCGCCAATTCATGACGTTCGATCAGGTCGCGGCGTGGCAAGCCACGATTCAAGCGGCTCGCCCGTCAGCACATGTCGACGACGGCGAGCGTTTCGTCGTCAGCTATCTGGGACCGGAAGAAGTCCCCGCTGCAGCCGCATGGTCAGATGTGGAAATCCAACCCGTGCTGCGGCAAACCGCGCACGCGGACTCGGACATCGTGGTGTCGATAGCCGTTCGTAACCTCGCGGACCGTCCGTGGCGCCCTCCGCCAGGCCGTCGCACGCGCACGGGCGACCTCGTCTGGGAATCGCCGCCCGGGACCACCAGCAGCCGACAACCGATCCTGCTGCGCGTTCCGCCGATCATTCCCGCCGGCGCAACGGTGCAAGCCCTCGAGCTGCTCGCCATTCGCACTCCAGAGTCTCCAGGCAAGTACCGCCTGCGAATGTCCATCGAGGGCAATGAGCTTTCCGTCAGAGACATCGAGATTCACGCACAGGCGGCGGTCGACTCCCGCCCGCCGTTGGCGGCGGACTTGCGCGCGCTGGAATTACCCGCGTGCATTCCCGCCGGTGAGTCCGTGCGCGTTCAAGTGGAAGCGCTCAATAGCGGTGTGCAGCCGTGGGGCCCAACACAGCGACTGGGTGCGCGCTGGTCCACGCCCGACGACCGCTTTGTCCCGCAACCACTGGAGAAACTCGAAGCGCGGTTGCTCACGCCTCATGACATCCACCAATCTCGCTGGCTAACCATCGGAAGTGGATCCGTCGTCGTCTACGAGGGAAGCGTCCAGGCTCCCTCGCACGCTGGTCCCTATACGCTGACGCTCGGCATGGTTGAGGAAGGCGTCGGCTGGTTCGGCGAGATCGAGGTGCCGGTGATCGTCATTGGGGCCAGCGACGCCGCAGCGTGCTGACACGAAGCATGCAACCCGGTGCTTAGCCATTGGCCGAGTCATCGGCCGGGGGACATGTTCCTCCAATTTCGGACCGACGCCCGGTTGATCCAATCGCGGGAGGACGTCAGGCGAGCGAAGCCTCCTTCGCGCCCATACGCGGCGCCGCGAATGGCCGGGACAAAACGCCACAGGCACAATGCGGCGGTGAGCGTGTTGTCGACCCGCGAATCATGCTGACGCGCCTTCGCGTGCACTCGGGGCACCTTGCCGTCTCAACGCGGATCGCATGGGGCATCCGATTGACAGCCGCGGGCGCGCTGTTTGTCGCCGCTGCGCTGGCCACTCTCCCCCCCATCGGCGGCGACAAGTTCCACTACGGCCACGTCGACAACCTGCAAGTCATCTACCTGCTGGAGTGGGCGCGTTACGCCCTCTTCACGGAGCCCCAGCGGTTCTTCGAGGGGTTGATGGCCTATGGCATGGGCGATTCCCTCTTCTTCTCCCACCTGCTGCTCGGCGGGTTGCCGATCTACGTGCCGGTGGCGGCAATCTTCGGACCGGGAATAGGGCTCAACGTCCTCACCATCGCCAGTCCGATTCTCAACGCGGCAGCCACCACCGCCGCCGCCTGGATCCTGCTTCGGCGTTGGTGGCCCGCCGTCGTGGCCGGTTTCATCTTCGCCTACACGCCGATTCAGCAGGAGTTTTTTCAGTTCCACACCCTCTCCATCTTCTGGTGGACCCCTCTGGCCATGATGTTCTGGTTCTGGTTCGTGCGACGGCCGGCGTGGTGGAAGGTGAGTGCAGCCTGGCTGTGCGTATTCGTTCAGCTGGCGACGGGAATCTATGGGGGCTTCATCGCGCTCGTCACGCTGCTCGCCCTCATCGTCGCCGCGGCGCTGAGTGGCCGGCTCAGGGGCCTTGACCGTCAGCTATACCTCAGGGCGGCGGCCGGGACGATGGCTGCGGCCCTGCCGTTCATCCCCCTCCTCATGGGGTACGTGGGGTTCTGGCTTGACAACCAGGACGTCCGGACGCTCAACGACGCGCGACTTCAAAGCGCCCACCTGCCGCAGTATCTGCCCCACATCACACAGTCGCAGCGTTGGTTTCAGGCGGTGGCGAGGAATGTCTCCGGAACCGAGCCCGTCTTCCCTGCCGTCGGGCCCGCCGTGCTGGCCGCGCTTGGTTTGATCGCGGGCATCGCCCGCCGCCCCCGCGCCGTTGCCATCGCCCTGGGGGCAATGGGCCTTCTCATGTTCGTGCTGTCCCTGGGACCTGAATTGTGGTGGAACCACGAACTCACGGGCTGGAGTCTCCCGTACGCGGCGGCCCACGCGCTGATCCCTGGATTCGCCGCGATGCGCCTTACGGCGTTGTTCGCCGCGGGCATGGTGCTGGCCATGGCGTTCCTTGCGGCCATCGCCGTTGACCGCCTCTACCGCTGGCATCGACTCAAGCGCTGGACGCCGCACCTGATCGCGGTAGTCCTGCTTGGCATCCTTGCCGTCGAGTTCGCACGGATCCCGGTGCCGGTTGTCGATCTTCCTCGCGACCAGGATCTCGAGGCAGCTCTGGCGCGGATGCCGGAAGGCCCCATTGCCTTCATTCCAGTCAGCGGCGACCAGGGCGTCACGCTGGATGCCGCCGTGCATCGCACCTGGTCGTCGCTCAACGGTGGCCGCCAGCCGGTCCTCGACGGGACTCCGGGATATGAGTCGCGGGGCGCAACCTATCTAGCGCGAGCGGTCAACGGCGCGACCAGAGACAACCGGCACGAGATTCTGAACGCGCTCATCGCCTTCGGCGTACGCACCGTCGTGCTCGACCGGAAGCACCTGTCCGACGACCAGGTCGACGCCTGGCAGGCCACCATCCGGTCGATTCGGCCGGAAGCGCAAACGCATGAAACCGACCAGCATGTGGTGAGTCATCTCGGGCCGGAAGTTGTCGCGTCGACGAATGCCTGGACCGACGTCGACATTCAACCTGTGCTGCTGCCAGCGTCCCCGCCCGGCTCGAACATCCTTGTGCCGGTCACCGTGCAGAATCTCGCAGACCATCCCTGGCGCCCTCCCCCAGGCCGTCGGGCGCGCCCCGGCGAGTTGGTCTGGGATCCCGCAGACGGTAGCGAGTCCATCAGACAGTCGATCAATCTGCGAATGCCTCCCATTGTTCCCGCTGGCGCCACGGCGCAGACTCTCGAGCAACTCGTCACGCGCACACCGGCGACCCCAGGTCGATATCGATTGCGGCTGTCGGTCGACGAGACGCAACTTGCCGCGGTCGACATTGAAATCGTCGCTCGGTCGGCACATGGCCCCCGGCCGCTGCAGGCGTCCGACCTCCGCGTCCTGACACTGCCGACATGCCCTCGCGCCGGGCAGTCGGCGTTGGTCCAAGTCCAAGCGCTCAATTCCGGCACGAAGGCCTGGGGCCCCGACCATCGGCTTGGCCTGCGCTGGTCAATCCCCACCGACCGCTTCATCGTCGACGACCTGGGGGCTCTCGAAACGCGGCTGCTCGTGCGCCACAACGAGCAGCGATACGACTGGCCAAAGATCGAGACCGGTTCCGGCTTCGTATTCGAGGGCACCATCCAGGTTCCAGCCAGCCCAGGCCCCTATATCGTGACGCTCGGCATGGTTGAGGAACACGTGGCTTGGTTTAGCGAGATCGACGTGCCGGTGACCGTGGTCGGCGCCGACGCCGCCGCCGCTTGCTAGGGCCGACCGGACGCGCACTCCGAGACAAAGACACCCAGAATCCAGGCTGAGCCTGAAGGTCGTCTCCTCAGGCACCATCCCATGGCCGGGACATCCATCAGGAGACGAGTTCAGGGCTTGACGGCAATCGCCTCACCAAAGGCGAGCGCCCCGACGGCGCCCACGTGGTCCCGCCACGCGTCGTGCTCGAGGCGCCACTGATCGAATTGCTCCTGGGTGGCCACCCCGTGCGTCGTCGCCGCCGCAATCACGTCCGGCGAGTAAAACCAGTCGCTGATAAAGGCGTGCAGAAAGGCAACGTCCTCAGGCGCGCTGAAGTAATCGAACGAGGCAGTGGCCCTGATGTCCGAAAAACCGGCCTCTATCAGCCTGTTCTTCAGCTCCTTGCCCATCTGGGGGTGACCGCCATTTGCTCGGAGCAGGTTGCCAAACGTCTCCCACGCGGCCGCGGTGTTCTCGGTGCTCGGCTCTAGAAACGAGGAACCCAGTATGAATTCGCGGCTGGCAATGATTCCGCCCGGCTTCAGGACCCGCCTCACCTCGGAGAGGGTCCCGGACGTGTCAGGGACGTGCATCAAGACGGCGTGGCAGTGCGCGGCGTCGAACGTCTCGTCGTCGAACGGCAGGTCGGTCACGTCGCCGATATGAAACGTGGCGTTGTCGTGGCCGCCGGCATCGGCGGCGGCCCGAGCTAGATCAATCTGCGACGACTCGATGTCGACACCGTGGACCTCGCCCGGATCCACCGCCCTGGCCAGACCGACCGAGATTGTGCCGGGGCCGCAACCGAAGTCGAGCACGCGCATGCCGGGCTCGAGCAGCGGCATGAGGTGCACGGCGTGGGTCTCCGCGCTGCGTCGATTGAGCATCTGCCGAAACTCTTCGCTGTAGCCCATCGTGTAGCTGGTCTCGGTCATGTCACCGCTCCGTTCGCCTTCCCGCTCGTTCTTCCCCGTGGCGTCGCACCACGAACCAATCGCATCAGATTCCAAGCCCGCAAGTATCCCCGACCCGGACTAGGACGATCGCCCGACGCGCACGGTGATGATGTCGACGCCGTGATATTTCTGGTGCTGCACCGACGAGGCGTAGTGCCAGAGCAGGCGGAACGATACCTCGCGCTCATCCGGCACGAGGGGCGATTCGTTCAGGTAGGCCAAGCGGTCTTCCATGTTCTCGCCCTCCAACGCCGTCACGAACTCCATCTCCACCGCCTGGCCCTCCGCGCGCGCGGAGACGGCAAGGCTCCGCGCGGCGCCGCCAGCGTCTTGATTCCCCTGGAGCAGGATTGCCAGCGTCTCTTCACCTGCCGAAGCCAGCCGGTCCGCCGATGGTTCGTTCCAGCCACGCTTGGACGCGAACTCGCGCAGGAATTCGTCGATCCGCGGCAGGGACGCAATGTCCAGGGCTACCCGCAGCCGCCGGCGTCGCGGGCTGGTCAATTCCATGAACAGCATCATGATGATCGCGGCGAGAGCGCCCGACGTCATGCCGTTGCTGAGGAATTCGCCAAGGAACCCGTCGCCCAACTGATCGGCGAAGATCACCTGGTTCTGAAAGCCCACGCCGATCCAAAACGACAACCCGGCAATGGCGGCGGTGCGGTGGTCCACGCCGTCCTGGACGATGATCTTCATCCCTTGCACGAAGAGCACCCCGATGAGAACGGTGACATAGGCCGCCACCACGGGACCCGGAATGGCGATCAGCACAGCCGCGACCTTGGGAAAGAACGCGAGAACGATGAAGATGACGCCGATCGCGACTCCGACACGTCGAGCAGCGATTCCCGTGACGCCGGATAGCGGCACGCTGCTCGAATAGGTGGTGTTGGGCAGCGTGCCCGCGAGCCCGGACAGCAGATTGCCCATGCCGTCGGCGTTGAGCGCACCCTGCACGAGCCGAAAATCGGTTGCGCGCGGCTTGCGGCGAGATACCTGCTGGATGGCCACGCTGTCGCCGATCGTCTCAATCGCCCCGACGATGGTGACCACGATGAACGCCGGCAGCAGCGCCCAGAATTCAACCCCGGGGGTCAGATCGAATCCCGGCCAGCCGTGGAACGGAATTCCAACCCACGGCGCGTCGAGCACCGGCTGCGCGTCATAGAGGCCGAAGGGCACGGCGACGACACAGCCGACGATGATGCCGATGAGCGGTGACCACAGCCGCCAAGCGGGCGACGCACGCAACACGAGGGCGGCCACGGTGCCCAGCGTGGCAATCGCCGCGATCGGCGCGGCAGCCGACGAGGTGCCGTCGGGGACCTGTGTCAGCGTGTCGAAGACGATCGGCATCACCGTAACCGCAATCAGCATGATCACCGTGCCGCTGACAACCGGCGTGAATATGCGTCGCAACAGCGGGAGTCGCGCGGCGAGCAAGAACTGAAACAGCGCGGAGACCACCACGAGGCTCGCCATCGTTGACGGACCGCCGTTCACCAACGCCGTGACGCAGACGGCAATGAAGGCCCCCGACGTGCCCATGAAGAGCACGTGCCCGGCGCCGAAACGCCCAACGCGGACCGCTTGGAGAATGGTGGTGGCGCCGCTGATGATCAGCGCCGCGAATATGGCCCATGAGAGGTAGTCGGCGGACTGGTCGGCAATCTGAACCACGATGACGACGGTCAGGACGACCGGCGTCAGCATGATCATCGCGGCCTGAAAGCCGGCGCCGCCGGCTAGCAGCCATGGAGGGCGCTCATCCGGCTCGTAGCGGATGTTGTCGTTTGGCTGCGCCTCAGCCATCAAGGCCTCGCGGAACGGCTCGGCAACGTTGCATATTTGGCCATCCCAAGTGCCCGGTCGGACGCCAATCGAGGCATCCAGAACAGCGGCAGAAATTTCTCACCCGACGAGCGCGCCTCAGAATAGCTTGCGCCTCAAGGGTCTGTCGCTTCTAGGCCACCGCGCCGCGATCGGGTCGCTCCGCGTTTCCGGCACTCCCGGGCGCCCGCCGGTCAGTGAAACCGGCAGGCGCCGTAGGACTATCGGCTGTAGCCCGAGCGGGGTTCCGGCGGGGCCTCGGTGTAGGCCCGCTCCGCCATCCGCTCCAGCAAGAAGCGAAAGTCCTGGTAGGCGTCCAGTCCGCCCAACGGACCGGCCAGCGCCTCCAGCTCCTCTTGCAGGATCGCCAGGTCGCTTGAAACTCCCGCGGCGCCGTCATCCGCGCCTCGCGGCAGGCTGCTGTAGCGGTCCGCCGCCAGCGCCACGATGCCGCCCAGCCGCAGCAGCGGATCCACCCCGGCGCTCCCGAATCCCAGGTCGCGACCCGTCACCTCGACCTGCTGGCTGCGCGATTGGCCGGTGTCCGGTACCACCCAGCGCAACTCCACTTTGCCCAACGTCAGATCGTCGCCACGGAGTACACCCTCGTGTAGCTCCACTTCGTAGAACACCGTCGTCGCCGCGCCCGAGGGCAGCTCCGCGAACTCCTTGCGGTCCTCCGCGAAGCTTGCGTCGGACGTCACCCGGTTCTCGTACCCGATGATCCGCCAGGACTTGACCACGTCAGGATCCCACGTGACCTGCGCCCGCGTCTGGTCCGCGAACGGCGTCGAGAGCGCCAGCCAGTTGGCCCGGCTGAACGTCGCCTGCGCCTGGCCCGGGTCGTCGAGGTAGCGGTACCACCCGTTGCCGTGCTGCGCCAGCTGCTCCAGCAGCACGTCGTTGTAGTTGGTGATGCCCACGCCGACGGTGATGAGCCGCAGCGGGTTGCCCGCGTCCCGGTCGTAGGCCGACTCCAGGATCGCGAACGGGTTGGTGGCGTCCACGTTGGCCACGCCGTCCGACATCAGGATGACGTAGTTGTAGGCCTCGGGCCGGTCGAGGCGTGCGCGGTTCGCCAACTGCACGCCCAGGTTCAGCCCCGCCTGCACATTGGTGCTGCCATGCGGCGCCAGCTGCGCAATGGAGGACTCGACGGAATAGTCGTCCGGTACCCGGTGGTCCACGGTGAGGTGGTGGATCACATCCGTGGTGAAGTGCACCACCGCCACGCGGTCCTGCGGCCGCAGGCTTTGGCGAATGGCCTCAGCCGCCGCGCGGGCGATGTCCACGCGGTTGCCGTCGCCCATCGAGCCCGAGGCGTCGAGCACCAGCGTCACATTGAGCGGGCGGTCGTCCGGCACCTCCGCCGCCTGGAACCCGATCCGCACCAAGTGCTTGCGCTCGTCCAGTGGATGAGCGACGAGGTCGCTGGTGATCGCAAAGCCCCAGTCGTCCGCAGGCAGCGCGTAGCCGTAGTCAAAGGCGTTGATCCACTCCTCGGCCCGCACCGAGTCCGGCTCGATGTCATAGCCCTGTTGCGCCCAGGTGAGCGCCAGCTGGTACGACGTGCGGTCGGTGTCCAGGCTGAAGGTCGAGACCGCGTCCTCCGCCGTATCCACATACGGCTGCCTGCCGTAGTCCTGGAAGGTGGTGTCCGCCGGCTGGGCCGTGGGGGCGGGGTACAGCTCGCTGGCGGCCGGCGGCGGCGCCACCGTGGCGGCAGGAGCTGGGGCCTCGCTGTATGCCTCTTTCACTACGATCACTTCTTTGGTCACCACCTTTTCGACCTCGACCACCTTCTCCACCACCTTCTCCACCACGACTTCCTGGGTCACGACCCTCTCGACCGGGACTTCTTTGAGGACCTCGACTTCCTTGACGACCTCCTTGATGACTTCCTGGGTCACGACCTTTTCGACCACGGCCTCGACCGGAACCTCCTTGATGACTTCGCGGGTCACGACCGTCTCGACCGGCACCTCCTTGATGACCTCCTTCGTAACCACGGTCTCGACCGGAACCTCTTTGATCACCTCTTGGATTTCCGTGACGACCACGGTCTTTTCGGCGACGGACGTCTCCTGTCCCAAGTTCCCGGCCACCAGGACCGCGGAGGCGGCAACCGCGACGGCGCCGCCGGTGACCATGACGGGCAGCCAGTTCTGCTTGGCAGCGGCCAGGATCTTGCGTCGAATGCGCGTGACGGGATTTGGCGCCGGGTGCGGCTCGAGACGGTCTTCCAGCGACTCCCAGAGATTCGTCGGGGCGCGCAGGTCGTCGGCTTCCGCCGCGAAGTGCCGGCGCAGCGTGCCCTCCATGTCTTGGTCTGGCGAAAAGTTACTGGCCATGGCCGTACGCCTCTCTGGCATCGCCCGTTGTCAGCTGATCTCTGAGTTGACCGAGTGCACGGTGCAGCCTCGATTTGACGGTTCCCTCGCGCACGCCGGTGGCTTCGGCCAGCTGGGGAACCGTGAGGCCGGCGAAAAAGCGCAGCACCACGACTTGCCGCTGCTCCGGATTGAGGCCTGCGAGCGCTTGTCGAATCGCCAGTCGCTCGTGCTGCGCCTCGATCTCGTCGGCTGGTCGAGCGGCGTCTTCGGCCTCACTCTCATATTCAAGGGAAACCGTGGACACCCCGCGCCGTCTGCGTTGAGACACGACGGTATTCACGAGGATTCGCACGAGCCAGGGCTTCACCGGTCGCTCACTGTGGAAGCCCTGAATGCCACGCCAGGCGGCGAGAAAGGCCTCCTGCACGTGCTCCTCGGCCTGCGCGCGATCCCCGGTCATCAGGACCGCCGTGCCGAAGAGAACATCCTGATAGCGCTCCACCAGGTGACGGAAGGCTTCGCGCTCGCCGTCCTGGCATCGCAGGACCGCTTGCTCATCCGTCATTTGCCGCCCTCATGGCCCATGCTCCGGAGCATTCCACTAGACACTACGCGCGTTTCGCAGGAATCGTTCCATGGTCTCGGAAAAACCTTGATCGTTTCCGGCCAATCCGCCCCGAACATGCGTCGTCCGTGAGGTCAGCCACCAGATTCGGGCAGGCATGGACGCTCGGAGCAGGTAAGCGCCGCAGACTTGACGAATGCGCCCGCACTGCCTGCTCCCGATAGGCGTAAATATAGACATCATTTGATGCATAGTATGATGCATCATGAGTCTACAGCGGAGGATAGGAGTGAGAACGACCCTCAATCTCGATGATCAGCTGCTGAAGGAGGCCCAGCGACTCACCGGCATCGACGGACGAACGGCGCTGGTGCGCGAAGGGCTGCGCGCCCTCATCGAGCGTGAATCCTCCCGACGCCTGGCAAGGTTGGGCGGAACCGAACCGCAGTTACGGCCCATCCCGCGCCGGAGAACCGCCGCCGGATGATTCTGGTCGATACGTCGGTGTGGATCGACCATTTGCGCGGCGTCGAATCACGCCTGTCGTCGCTCCTGTCCGACAATCGAGTCCTGGCTCACCCCATGGTCATCGGTGAGCTGGCTTGCGGCAATCTGCGCAATCGAGCTGAGTTGCTCAGCCTGCTCAGCGGGTTGCCCAGTGCACCGGTGGCGGCAGACGCCGAAGTGCTCACCTTTATCGATCGGCACCGGCTCATGGGCCG
>JAJECS010000019.1 GCA_022821905.1 Chloroflexota bacterium
GCACTCGGCCATGCCGTAGAGCACCAGCTCTTCCGGCCTGTTGTCCACCGGTCTCCCCGGCGGTGCTCATCGCACGGTCACGACTGCCGAGTGCCGGTCGCCATCTGCGACGATCCGTGCTACTCGCCGGCCGGCACCGCGCTGGCGTGCGAACGGGCGAGCGTGCCGGTCCCGCGGGGAGACCGTGCGGGCCGTCGCCCCCCGGGACGCGGCGCTGGCCGTGACCAGCCTGAATCTCGGGGATGTCCCGGAGGCTGTTGAACTGAGGTGAAGCGGGTGGCGACTCCTCGCCCCTGTCTGTGGTAGGACAGGGGTGGAATCAACAAGAGGAGAGCCACCCATGGCGAAGCATGACAGGCGGAAGCGTTCCAGCCAACCCCCAAGCTCGCGAACGGTCTCGATTCAGGTGCCCCTGCCGGTGCTCGGCGTGCTGAACGGTGTCCGGGAAGCGTTCCATGGCTTGTGCATCACGACCGGGCTGCAGGTCCTTGAGGCGATGATGGAGGGGGATCGAGAAGACCTGTGCGGGCCGAAGGGGCGCCATCAGGTCGAGCGGCCCGCATGGCGTGGCGGGAGCGTGGCCAGTCAGGTGACGCTCGGCGGGCGCGAAGTTGCTGTGCCGCGGCTACGTGTGCGGAGCACGGACGGCGAAGTGCCGCTGCCGAGCTTCCGGTGGGCGGCGGCCACCGACCCGCTGGACGAGCGCACGCTGGCGGCGGTCGCGGCCGGGGTGTCGACGCGGCGGTATGCGGGCACGTTGGACCCATTGCCGGACGAGGTGACGGAGCGCGGAACGTCGCGTAGCGCGGTGTCTCGGCGGTTCGTGGCGCTGTCGGCCAAGCGCCTGGGGTCGTTTCTCAGCCGGCCGTTGGGCGAGTTGGACCTGCGGGTGGTCTGCATCGACGGCAAGGTGTTCCGGGACCACTGCATGGTGGTCGCGTTGGGGATCGACACGCAGGGCCGCAAGCACGTGCTGGGGCTCCGCGAAGGCGCCACGGAGACGGCGGCCGTGACCACCGGCCTGCTGAGCGACCTGGTGACGCGCGGTCTGCCGACGGACCGGACGTTGCTGTTCGTCATCGACGGGGCGGCGGGGCTGCGCCGGGCCATCAACGATGTCTTCGGCTCTCGTGGCGTGGTGCAACGCTGTCAAGTACACAAGCTCCGGAACGTGATGGGCCATCTGCCCGAACGGCTGCACGCCTCGGTCGGCAAGGCGTTGCGGGACGCCTGGGAGCTGGATTCGGCGGACCGCGCGGTGCGGGTGCTGGAGCGCTTGGCGGGGTCACTGGAGCGAGACCACCCCGGCGCGGCGGCGTCCATCCGGGAGGGCCTCGAAGAGACGCTGACGGTGCAGCGGCTCGGTCTGACGGGGGCGATCGAACGTACTCTGCGCTCGACGAACATCATCGAAAACCTGATGGGCAGCGTCGAGGACTACACGCGGCGGGTCAAGCGGTGGCGCGGCGGGCAGATGATTCAACGCTGGGTGGCGAGCGCGCTGGTGGAGGCGGAACCGCGCTTCCGGCGGGTGCGGGGTTACCGCGACCTGCGCTACCTGGTCGCTGCCCTGGACGCGCTGGCCCCGCCCGACGGTGCGGTTGCTGACGCGGCGTAGAATAGACGAACTCGGCGCGGAAACAGGGAGTCCGCCACTCGCAAAGTTCAACAACGAACGGGACAATCCCGTTCTTCACGCGCGTTCTCAAGATGCAACCCAGTGATCGTGGCAAGACTAGGCAGCTGGCGGCGCAGATCGCGATACTCTTCCTTGAGCGCCGAGACAACGATACCCAGCACTTTACGGATATCAACAACGCGGCACTCGACGAGTACTATCATGCGCATCTAGATTTCGACGCGTCGAGCGATTCCTGCCGTCGGCTTGATTCGATACTGGACAAGCTGACCCATCTTTTTGAATCGAGGAAGAGACCAAGACTGAGGGCGCACGAGGCTATCCATCTTGTGTTATTTGTGGATTCCATATGGGACGACTATACGCGTTCTTGGGAGTCGAGGCTGGTGGATGCCCAGGACGAGTTTTCGCGGGAACTCGCCGAAGCCGGAAGGACGAAGGGTGATCCGGCTCCGAAAGAGGCGTGGCTGCACTACGGAGTATGGGCGCGCTCCAATTCCGACCGTAGGGACAGTATTCGGCGCCGTCACCAGTTTTATGCCCAGCGGATGAGGAAGTACGTTGGCAACCTTACGCCAAAGGATTCCCAGCGGGCGTTCGGTCCTGTTGAGCGCGAGATTATCTACTGGAGAGATAACAAGAGGTGCGACGTTTGTGGCGCCGAAGTCTCATGGGGAGAGGTGGAGATCCACCACGTGGAGCCATATAGCAGGGGTGGCCGTACTGAGCTTGAGAACGGCAAGCTCGTCCACAGGCATTGTCACCCGAGGGGTCGGCCGTCCGAGGTTGGATGACCGCGGGGGGCGGTGCGCAGGGGGAAGCCGGTTGCTGGCCAATCGCGGAGGCTGCCTGGGTCGGATTACCGTTGCGACCTCCCGAGG
>JAJECS010000010.1 GCA_022821905.1 Chloroflexota bacterium
GGTGTAGATGACCGACAGCCAGTTCGCCACGTGCTCCGGCCGGAACCCCAATACGCGCCAGATCGCGGCGAGCTCCAGAATCCAGAGGAAGTTGGTATACCCCTCCACGTACTCGCCGGGATTGAAGACCAAGCCGTGCCCGTCGAGCAGGTTGCGGACATAGCGAAAGCTGATGAATGCGTCGTCGGTGATGAACCAGCCAACGCTCGTCAACCAGCCCAGCAGGACCAACCAGGGAGTCATCATGAGCGCAACGAGGACTTGGCCTCTGCGCGGCACTCGGACGAGCCGACGCGCGGCGCTCATAGAGTCGCCGGCGGCGGCAAGCGGCGCACGGAGCGATTCAATCATCTGATGGCGTACCGGGCGACTCTCGACCCGGAATTCCCACAAGCCATGGGCAGATTCCCCGGGAGCTTGAGAGGCTGCATCCTATTGAATTGAGCTCAACGCCACGTTCTCCGCGTCCGGCTGGGCGGGCGCCGTCGAAGGGCCTGCGCTTGGCATCCGCGACATAGTAGGGGGCCGGCGGCATCGCAAAGTTCGACGAACCCGTGGCGCGCAGGCCGGTCGCGGCAGTGGGCGCCTTTCACATCTGAGCGCGGCAAGGTGACCCGGCACCAGCGGGCACCCTCGAATTGTCGGGTGGGTTGCGGGGATGGATTTCCACCTTCGAAGACGTTTGCAGAATCCAGCCGGGCTTGGGGATGACCGGGCGCATCCTGTCCGCCCCCAGGTCCAATGAAGGGTAGATTCTCGCTCCCCGCCTTCGCGGGGACAGGCTCCGCGGGAATGACGAAGGGTTACGCAAGGGTGTCCTCCGGGGGAATGACGGACTCGACGTCGCCCGCTGCCGTCTCTCTTCGGGCGTTGATCGTGCGGTACACTGAGGCCAGTGATGGGCGGATCACCCTCCGCCCCGATACTCGATACGAGCGCCCGTTTGGACGCCCGTAATTCTTCTGGAGCCACCGTGGGTTTCGTTTCGCCCAAACGCGAGCAGGTCGACGCGTTGCGCCTGCACAGTGACGACACGGGCTCGGCGCCGGTGCAGATTGCCGGGTTGAGCGCGCGGATCGAAGAGCTCACCGAGCACCTGAAGCAGCACCGTGGCGACAAGCACACGCGCTACGGTCTGCTGCGCATGGTTGGACGGCGGAGCCGCTTGCTGAAATACCTGCGGCGCACACAGCCCGAGACCTACCGCGAAGTGATTACCACCCTTGGTTTGCGAGTGCGCCAATAGTCACCGGCCCCGTTTGCCGACGGCGCGCCGTTCCGCACAACCCTTTCTCATGGTCCCTAGCCCCCGGTTCATCGCCGAAGCTGCACCGACGGGCCTCATGTACTTCGCTTCGGCATAGTTCGGCGGGTCGAATCTCGCGGACGAGCTAAGAAACGAGCCGGCAACTCCGGTTGCCCCCTCCTTTCTTCGCTTGTTCCGCCGGCCCGCCCCGGAGACGTGCGATATGCACAGAGTTGAAACCGAGCTGGGAGGGCGAACCTTCAGCCTCGAGACCGGCGAGCTGGCCGGTCAGGCGGACGGCGCAGTCGTGGCGCGCTACGGCGACACGACCCTGCTGGCGACGGTCGTTTGCTCCAGCCCCCGCCAGGGGCTGGACTTCTTTCCGCTCCAGGTCGAGTTCGAGGAGCGGGCCTATTCGATCGGCCGCATTCCGGGCAGCGTGCTGCGCCGCGAGGGCCGTCCGCCGCTGTCGGGCATCCTCGCCGGCCGCTTGGCGGACCGCTGCATTCGGCCGCTGTTCCCCGATGGGATGCGGAATGACACGCAGATCGTCCTGACGCTGCTGACGCACGACGGGGAGAACGAGCCCGACGTGATGGGCATCGTGGCCGCCTCGGCCGCGTTGATGCTTACCGGGCTGCCCTTCGAAGGCCCCGTGGGCGCCCTGCGGGTGGGCCTGGACGGCGACGAGCTGGTGGCCAACGCGCCCAACGACCCCGAGGGTGGAGACCCGGCGCTCGACCTGGTCGTGGCCGGCACGCGTGAGGGCGTGGTGATGCTGGAGGCCGGCGCCCAGGTCGTGGCCGACGACACCGTCGTGCGGGCGATCAACTGGGGGCAGGAGCAACTGCAGGGCCTGGTCGACATCCAGCTGCAACTCAAGGAGCTGGCCGGCAAGCCGGCGCGTGACGTGGACATCATCAAGCCGGCCGACGAGCTGCTCGAAGCGGTCAGCGAGCGCTACGGATCCAGGATTCAGGACGCGGCGCGGGTGATGGATCGCGCGGAGCGCAAGGCGCTGCTTGGAGCCGTCGCCGCGGACGCCGAGGCCGAGCTTGGCGACGAGCACGAGGCCGCACGGATCGACGACGCCCTGCACGACGTGGAGTCGGAGGCCGTCCGCGCGCTGATCCTCAATGAGGGAATTCGCCCGGACGGACGCGATGAGTCCTCGCTGCGCAAGCTCTCGGCGCGGGTGGGCGTGCTGCCGCGCATCCACGGCACCGGCCTGTTTCAGCGCGGCGAGACCCAGGTGCTGGCGGTGACCACGCTCGGCACCCCGCGCGACGTGCAGCGCATCGGGCTCACGGACCTGGAAGCCATGGCGCAGCCCAAGCGCTACATCCACCACTACAACATGCCGCCGTATGCCAGCGGCGAGACCGGCCGGTTGGGATCGCCGAAGCGCCGCGAGGTCGGCCACGGAGCCCTCGCCGAGCGCGCGATCGCGCCGGTGCTGCCGGACCTCAAGGACTTTCCCTACACCATCCGCGTCGTGTCGGAGGTGCTGTCGTCCAACGGGTCAACGTCCATGGCGTCGACCTGCGGCAGCACGTTGAGCCTCATGGACGCCGGGGTGCCTCTCAAGGCCCCGGTTGCGGGCATCTCCATTGGCATGATTGCTGGCGACGACGGCCGGTTCACGGTGCTCACCGACATCCAGGGCGCCGAAGATCACTTCGGCGACATGGACTTCAAGGTGGCGGGCACGGCCGAGGGCGTGACCGCCGTCCAGGTCGACATCAAGATCAAGCGCCTGACCCCCGAGATGATCGAGGCGGCGGTGCAGCGCGCCCGCGAGGCGCGCTTGCAGATCCTGGACGTGATGCGGGTGAGCATTGCCGAACCGCGCGACGACGTGGGAGAGTTCGCGCCCAAGATCACGCAGGTCTCGATCTCGCCGGATAGCATCGGCGCGGTGATCGGGCCGGGCGGCAAGATGATCCGCCGCCTGGAGGCCGAGACGGGCGCCAGCATCGACATCGAGGAGGACGGCACGGTGACCGTCGGCGGGGCCACCCGCGAGGGCACGGACCGCGCCGTCCAGATGATCCAAGACCTGACGGGTGAAGTCGAGATCGGTCGCAAGGTGCTGGGCAAGGTGACGCGTATCATGAACTTTGGTGCGTTCGTCGAGATCGTGCCCGGCAAGGAAGGCCTCGTCCCGATCAATGAGCTGGCCGAGGAGCCGGTGGGCTCCGTCAATGACGTCGTGGCCGAAGGCGACGACATCATGGTGATGGTGGTCGAGGTCGATCACCTGGGCCGCATCAACCTGTCGCGGCGCGCGGTGCTGCAAGACCTGACACCCGCCGAGACCCTGGCCACGGCTCCGCCGCGTCCGGGGCGCGACGGTCCGCGCGGCGGCGGCCGCCGAGACGGTGGTCGCCGAGACGGACCGGGCGGGCGCGGCGGCGGCCGTCGCGGCCGCCCGCCGCGCGGCGGTCGCAGGTTCGACTAGGACCGGAACATGCTCCGAGTAGCCGTGCTTGGTTCCAGCGGCCAAATGGGCCAGGCGGTCGTGGCGGCCGTGGAGGGCGCCGACGATCAAGTGCTTGTCGCCCGGATCGACCGGGTGCCCGCGCCTGGCAGCGCCCCGTTCTTCACGGAGTTCGAGGCGGCCGTTCAGGCCACTTCGCCCGAGATCGTGGTGGACTTTTCGGTGGCGGACGCCGCCGCGGACCATGCGCTGGAGGCGCTGGCCGCCGGCGTGTCCCCCGTCATCGGCACGACCGGGATGTCGGACGAGCAGGTTGGAGACATCCGCAAACTCGCCGACGCGACGGGCGTTGGCGCGTTCATTGCCCCGAACTTCGCCATCGGCGCCGTGCTGATGATGCAGATGGCCGCCATGGCGGCCCCGCATCTGGACAGCGTCGAGGTGATCGAGCTGCACCACGACCGCAAGCGCGACGCGCCTTCGGGAACGGCGGCGCGCACGGCGGAGTTGATCGTGCGCGCCCGCGGCGGACAGCCCGCCCGGGACGCCGCCACCGAGGCCTTCACGCTCGAGGGCGTGCGGGGCGGCGTGCGCGACGGCGTGCGCGTGCACAGCGTGCGGCTGCCGGGACTGGTGGCGCATCAGGAAGTGATCTTCGGCGGTGAGGGGCAGTCGCTCACGATCCGCCACGACTCGACGAGCCGGGAGTCGTTCATGCCCGGCGTTTTGTTGGCCGTTCGACGGGTGCGCAGGTTAAGCGGCCTCGTGGTCGGCCTGGAGCACTTGCTCGCAAGCTCCGAGGGAGAAGACTGATGTCGGCGGGATATGCGGTGGGAGTGATCGGCGCCACGGGCGCCGTGGGACGCGAGTTCTTGCAGGTGATGGAGGAGCGCCGCTTTCCGGTGCGCGAGCTGCGGCTGTGGGCCAGCCCGCGCAGCCGCGGGCGGCAGATCGAGTTCAACGGCAAGCCCCACACCGTCGAGGCGCTCGAGGACGCGGTGTACGAGGGCCTTGACTTCGTCCTCATCTCGGCGTCGGGCGACATCAGCCGCGCCGAGGCCCCGCGCGTGGCGCAGGCCGGGGTGCTGGCCATCGACGACAGCTCGGCGTTTCGCTACGACGACGCGGTGCCGCTGGTGGTGCCGGAGGTCAACGCGGAGGACATTGCCTGGCACCGGGGCATCGTGGCGATTCCCAATTGCTCGACGACGCCGATCGTCCAGGTGCTGGCGCCGCTGCACGCGGTGAACCCGCTGCGGCGCATCATCGCCGACACCTATCAGTCGGTGTCCGGCGCCGGCGGGCGGGCCATGGAAGAGTTGAGCGAGCAGACGGCCGCCCAGGCCCGCGGCGAGACGCCGGCGGCCGACCCGGACGTCTTCCCGCACCCGATCGCGTCCAACCTGATTCCGTCGATCGACTCGCCGCGCGACGACGGCTACTCCAAGGAGGAGTGGAAGGTCTGGGCGGAGTCGCGCAAGATCATGCACGTGCCCGATCTGGCCGTGTCGGCCACCTGCGTGCGAGTGCCGGTGTTCCGGGCGCACTCCGCAGCCGTGCACGCGGAGTTCAGCGAGCCCTTCGACGCCGCCGAGGCGCGGGCGATGCTCGAGGATGTGCCCGGCGTGCAGGTCGTCGACGACCTGGCGGCCGAGCAGTACCCCATGCCGTCGGATGCGGCGGGCAACGACACGACGTGGGTGGGTCGCATTCGCCAGGACATGTCGCACCCGAACGGCCTGGTGTTCTGGGTGGTGTCGGACAACCTGCGCAAGGGCGCGGCGACCAACTCGATTCAGATCGCCGAAGCGGCCATCGCGAATCACTGGTTGAAGCAGGCGCAGCCGGCGTAGCGGGGGCGCGGACAGCGGGATTGGGTGTGATGCCGCGCAACAAAGGCGCACTGCGGGCAGGCTGGGCGCATTGACAACTGTGCAATCATCGAAAATCGCTTGCGCCCCAGTGATGCATCCAAGAGCTAAGGGGAGGAACCTATGGGAGATCCACTAGCGAGTGAGAAAGAGTTCTTGCGAGCAAACCTGGATGAACTGGCTGCGGCGCACCCTGGGAAGTATTTGGTCATCCAGGGTGAGAAGGTATACGCAGCTTGCGAGACCTACGACCAGGGCGTTTCCGAAGGGCTTCGGCTGCTTGCCGGCAAACGGCCATTTCTCGTTCGTTCCGTGCTGCACCCAGAGGACGCAGAGGCACCTCGAATTCCAGCCTTGGCTTTAGGAATCCCGTTTCGTGCCAATTCTTAATGTACGAGTTGAAGCTGAAGTGCAGGGACCGGAAGGAGAGGTACAGGAGGTTGACCCAAAGGGTGGGCTTCAGCAGATTGGCCCACGTGCTCCAATTATCCTGACACCTCCTCAGGAACAGATAGAAGCCCTCAGCCAGCGTGGCGAACCGCTGCCGCAACCCGTGCAAGGATTGGCGCTCATCGACACTGGAGCAAGCGTGACTTGCATCGATCGTCAGGCTGCTGAACAAGCAGGGCTCCCGATTGTCGATAGCGGTCCCTTGCTATCTGCAACGGACGAGGAGATCGTTCCAATCTTCGCGGCGCGGCTTGACATGCTCGGACTTCCCGGCTGGGAAGCGCCACGAGCGTACGGAACCAATCTCGCAACTCAAGAGCTCATTGCGCTGATTGGCCGCGATGTACTGATGAACAGCGTGCTGATCTACAACGGCGCGGACGGATCCTTTTCGATTGCCCAGTAGTTCTCGCACCATCCGGCCTTAGCCCCCCCTGGCGGCCCGATCCCCGAACTGTCCCTCTGTCGTTGGCCGGTACGCCCCGGTTGTCGCGGGTACAATTCCGGGCGGGGTCGGATGCGTGGTGAGCGCACCGCGCCGGAGGGGTGAATCAGCCTCGCAGGGGGGGAATGCCATGCTGACCTTTGGTCGGCTCATCACCGCGGTGGTCACGCCGTTTCACGCCGACGGGTCGGTCGACTACGACACCTTCGGTCGCATGGTCGACGGACTGATCGACGCCGGCAACGACGCCGTCGTGGTCACCGGCACCACCGGCGAGTCGCCGGTGCTGACCGAGACCGAGCGCATGTCGCTCTACCGAGAAGCCCTGACCGCCGCCGACGGGCGCGCGCGCGTGATTGCCGGCACGGGCGGCTACAACACCAGCGAGAGCATCCACCTGTCGCGGGCGGCGGCGGACGTCGGGGTCGACGGCCTGCTCCAGGTGACGCCCTACTACAACAAGCCACCGCAGGCGGGCATGTTCCGCCACTTCGAGGCCATCGCGGCCTCCACGCCGCTGCCCAACATCCTCTACAACGTGCCCGCGCGCACGTCCTGCAACCTGGCGGCGGAGACGGTGGCGGAACTGAGCGCCATCGACAACATCATCGGCATCAAGGAAGCGAGCGCGGACTTCGAGCAGATTGGCCATATCGCGCGCACGACGCCGGACGACTTCGCCATCTACAGCGGCAACGACGCGGACACCTATCTCATCATGGCGCTGGGCGGCGTGGGCGTGGTGAGCGTTGCCAGCCACGTGGTGAGCGGCGAAATCCGGGCGATGATTGACGCCTTCGTGGCGGGCGATCTCGACGGCGCGCGCAGCCGGCACCTGCACCTGCTGCCCATCTCGCAGATCCTGTTCCCAGCCGGCTGGCCAAATCCGGTGTCAGTGAAGGCCGCGCTGGGGTTGGGCGGATTCGACGTCGGCGTTCCGCGACTCCCCCTGGTCGACCTGCCCGACGACATGAAGGCCAGCCTGCGGGCCGTGATGGACGCCTACACGCTGGACGCTTACCTCACGCGAACGCCAGTGGCCGTCTAGGTGGCGGAGGCCCTCCCCACCTTTAGCGACCTGGCGGAGCTCGCCGAGGCCGTCAAGGGCTGCACGCGCTGTCGTTTGGCGCAGGGTCGCACGAATGCCGTCCCCGGCGAGGGCGCGCCCGACGCGGCGGTGATGTTCATCGGCGAGGGCCCCGGCTACCACGAAGACCAGCAGGGGCGGCCCTTCGTGGGCGCCGCCGGTCAATTGCTGGACGAGCTGATCGAGGGCATCGGCCTGCGACGGCGCGAGGTCTTCATCGCCAACGTGCTCAAGTGCCGGCCCCCCGAAAACCGCGATCCGGCGCCGGACGAGGCGGAGGCCTGCCGGCCCTACCTGGACCGGCAAATCGAGCTGATCGACCCCAAGGTCATCGTGCTGCTGGGCCGGCACGCGCTGCAGGCGCACTTCTCCGACGCGCAGATTTCGCGGGCGCGAGGGGTGCCGCGCCGTCGCGACGGGCGCACGTTTCTCCCCGTCTATCACCCGGCGGCGGCGCTGCGGCAACTCCGCCTTCGCGACGTGCTGCGCAGCGACTTTGCGCTGATCCCAAAGCTGCTGGAGGGCCCGGCGCCCGCAGCCGAGCCCGCGGAGCCGGAGTCCCAGCAGCTGTCGATGTTTGGATGAATCAGGTGACTCCGCGGTTGTTGCCGGGTGGATGGGGCCTGGATTCCGGCTTTCGCCGGAATGACGGAGGGGTTAGCGCTGGCTTTGCCGGCACCCGACATCGGCCAGCCCGGCGGCTGGCGCGGCGGACGCAGCGGGCGCGTTGACGCACGACCTGCGCCCCGACACCGTCCGCGTCGTGCCCATTGGCGGCGTGGGGGAGATCGGCAAGAACTGCACCGTCATCGAGTTCGGCGACGACGCCGTCATCATCGACTGCGGGCTGACGTTTCCGGACGCCGAGCACCTGGGCGTGGACTTGATCCTTCCCGACTTCGCGTATCTGCGCCAGATTCAACACAAGCTGCGCGCCGTCCTGCTGACCCACGGCCACGAGGACCACATCGGCGCATTGCCCTTTGCGCTGCGCGACTTTCCGCTGCCGCTCTACGGCACGGCGCTCACCCTGGGCCTGGTGCAGGTCAAGCTGGACGAGGCCCGGCTGGTCGACGGCCAGGAGTTCCACGTGGTCGAGGCCGGCGACGTCGTCGAGGTCGGGCCGTTTCGCTGCGAGTTCTTTCACATGTGCCACAGCATTCCCGACGCCACGGGCATCGCCGTGCACACGCCGATCGGCACGATCGTGCACACGGGCGACTTCAAGCTGGACTACACCCCGGTGGACGGACGCCCGCCGGACGTTCAGACCCTGGGCCGACTGGGGCGCGACGGCGTGCTGCTGTTGATGGCCGACAGCACCTACGCGGATCGTCCCGGCTACACGCCGTCCGAGCAGGTGGTGGCGGAGACCTTCGACCAGATCTTCGCGGAGGCGCCGGGTCGCATCATCGTGGCGACGTTCTCATCGCTCGTCTCGCGCGCGCAGCAGGTGTTCGACGCGGCCCACGCCTACGGACGCAAGGTGGCGCTAATCGGGCGGTCCATGGAGCGCGTGCACCGGGTGGCCGCCGACCTTGGCTACGTGCGCGTGCCCGAGGGGCTGATCGTGGCCGCGGAGAATCTCGACGACTTCCGGGCCGAGGACATCGCCATCGTCTGCACCGGCTCCCAGGGCGAGCCGCGCTCGGCGCTGGTGCGGATGGCGAACCGCGACCACCGGCACATCGACATCGCGCCCGACGACACCATCATCGTCTCGGCCGCCGCCATTCCCGGCAACGAGGCGAAGGTCAACCACACGATCGACCGGCTGGCGCATATCGGCGCCACCGTCTACTACGAGCAGCTGCGCCCGGTGCACGTCTCCGGCCACGCCAGCCAGGAGGAGCTCAAGCTGGTGCTAAATGCGCTGCGACCGCGCTTCTTCATGCCGGTGCATGGGGAATTTCGGCACCTGGTGGAGCACCGGCGGCTGGCGGAGACGGTGGGCCTGGCCCGGAAAGACATCTTGATGGCCGAAAACGGCGCGGTGATCGAGGTGACGCGCGACCGCGCCGCGATCACCGACTACGTGGAGGCCGGCATGGTGTTCGTGGACGGCCTGGGCGTGGGCGACGTGGGCGAGACGGTGCTGCGCGACCGGCGGCACCTGGCCGAGGACGGCGTGGTCGTGGTCGTGGCGGCGGTGGATCACCACACCGGCAAGTCCGTGGGCACGCCGGAGATCATCTCGCGCGGATTCGTGTACGCGCCCGAGTCCGAGGACTTGCTGGAGCGGGCGCGGGAGCACGTGCGCCAGACGATCGACCGGGGCGATCACCCGGACCCAGAAGTCGACTACCTGCAAGGCAAGATCCGCAGCTCGCTCGGGCGGCACCTGTACCAGAAGACCCGGCGGCGGCCCGTGATTCTGCCGATCGTGACCGAGGTCTAGCCGGGTACGTAAGGCACCAGACCATTCCGGGGATCGACCGCGGGCCTAGAGACCCGCCGGCGGAACGGGCTCGAAATCCGGCACGGCGAGGGGTTCGTGGCGGAAGACTGCCGGGGCGCTGAAGGTGTTCTGAAGCACGCGGCCATCGGGATAGATCTCGAGCCGCTGTATGTTTCCGAAGAGCGCGAACGTGATGGCGGGCTCGAGCTCTCGGCCATAGACCGTCTGGAAGGCCGCGGCCATGGCGGCGTCGGTGGGGTTGTAGACGTTGATCCAGTGGTCGTTGCCGGCCTGCACCACCAATGGGCGGGACTGCCCGTCGTCATCGAACGCCAACGCCGTGCTGGCGCCGTCCGCCAGCGTCACCCGCCAGATGTCGTCCCGGGCCGCGACGGTGTCGCCGATGGCCTGGCCGGCGGGGTCGAGCAGCTCGAACCGTCCGTACGGCTGCAAGGCGGATGCGGTCTGCACGAAGCGTTGCGCAAAGCCGGTGGTCAGATCCGTGGCGTTCCAGTACACGATTTGGACCGATGCGGGCAGCCCCGCCAGCAGCGGGTCGACGGCCCGGTCGGTCGTCATGCTCACCACCAGGTCATAGTCAGCCAGTGCAGCCGCCGTGGCTCGCCCAGGCGTGATGAAGTCGGCTTGGGGCACATAGCGCCGGAGGAAGTGGCGCAGCAGCAGGCGCTGGCTCTCGAACAGACGATCCGTGCCGGCCGGATGAGCGTCGGCGGGGTCCCCGATGATGACCGTGCGCGGCAGCTCGTCGGAGCGCGTCTCGGCCAACTGCGCCAATTGCGCCTGCGCCAGCTCGTAGCGCCGCCATTCGTAGGTGTCGTCCGGGAAGAGGTGCGAGCCCTCCCAAAACTCGTTCCAGCTGTAGATGAATACCAGGCTCGGATTGGTGTGCGCGGCCAGCCAGGCGGTTTCTTGCAAGTAGCGGTTGTCGTCGCGGACCACTCGCGGGAGCCCGTCGCGCTCGGCGACGCCGCGGTTGTCGAAGATGTAGTTCCAGGTCACGACGTGATGTCCGTACTGCGACTGGGGCAGGTCCACGACGAAACTGAACGGCGCGTAGTCATCCGGCCAGCGCTCGAAGGCCAACTCTTGAACCTGGGACGGCGGCCGGTAGGCTACCGACCAGTCGAAAATCACATCGACCTCGAGCGCCGTCTCGACGCGGCTGACGAGCTCGGTGAAGAACCAGGTCCAGCTCTCGGTGTCATCGAGCGATTCCGGGAAACCGTAGGCGTAGACGATCACCGGTAGTCGGCCGTCCGCGTCGTACAGCCAAAGGTCCGCCGGGATGCCCTGATAGAAGGCGATCACTTCGTCCGCGATCTTGCTCAAGCTGGCCTCGTCGGCCGCGATGTAGACGCGTTCACTGAGCACGGCCTGGTTGTCCGCGTGCAGCACCTCCCAGTCATAGAACAGCCCGATCTTCAGGTCATGGCGCCGCAACGAGTCCAGCACGACGGACGTGGGTGTCAGGCTCCCGCCTATCTGGTACCACTCCCAGAACACGCCATCGACGCCCAGGTCGCGGATCAATTTGAAGTTTGCGTCGTAATACTCCGGCGATCCGACTTGTTCCCGCGTGATCCCGATCCGCTCCCACGTCAGCCCGTGCGTGAAGAATTCTGTCGGCAGGTAGTCACGGTCCCACCAGTCAAAAAAGTGCACCGCGCTCACCGGGCGCGCGGGGCGCTGATCGGGGCGATGCGGCACCGTGGCGTGGTCCGGGATCAGCCCCGTGGCCTGTAGCAGCTCCAGCACGGCTATCCGCCGCGGCGCGTCATCTGTCGCAGGGTCATAGACCCACGCCGCTCGCTGTGTCCGGAGGGCGTAGCCCATGTCGGTCTGAGCGACAGCCATCGGCAGCCCATACAGCGCGATCGCCGCATCGGTGTTTGGCAGCGGGACGCCGGCGGAGCGAAACGCGTCCCGCAGCGCGATCCGCCACGGCTCCGCGCCGTCGAGCAGCGCCAGGTGACGAGCCCGGATGCCCGACCAGCCGTCACCCGCGTCCGCCGACCAGTCGGCAGCCGCCGGGATCCCGAAGTCGTCGAGCAGCCGAGCGTCGTGCCCCCGCGCGGACAGGAAATCCAGCACGTTCACGATGGCCGCGCTACGCGTCGGGTCAGAGCGCAGAAGGCCCCGCTCGAACACCTGCCGCACCCAGCCGTCGAGCATGAAGCGGCGCGAAACCGGCGCCCCGAGGGTGTCCTCGCCACCCAGGTCCCGCCAGCCCGACCACAGGCGCACGCCCTGTTCGTCGGTTACCGAAAATCCCGACTCGGAACCATCCAAGGCGAAGAAGGCGCCCCCGTTGTTCGAGGAAGCGGGCTCGGTGGCGCGTGCATCGTGGACATCGATGACGAGCGCCGCGGCCAAACCCGCGAGGCACACCGCCCACGCGAGAATTCGCAGGCGGCCCGCAGGCGACGGGCCTTGCCGCTCAACGATCCCGACGCATGGAAAAACAGGGGACGCAAGCCCGAGAACGGACGGCCGAGGTTTTGGAGGCACTCGAAGCGGCATCAGGCCTGAGAGCTGTGCAAAGGGGTCTTCAGGATGCCAGAGAACCCGGGGGACAAAGCCGATCGAACCGCGCGAGAGACTGGATAATCGGTCGGCTCGCCGGATATCATCGCGGGAAGGTCCGTCGACGCGCCGGAATCCGCGGGTCGCCCCGGACGGACGCGAACGTCCGTCAACCGCACCAGCGAAAGCGGCAACTCCCCGGAGCCCCAGCGCCTGGACGGCCTTCTAACTGAGATTCGGAACTCGCTCGGGAGGCACTAGTTCCACCAGACCCGGCGGCGGCCGGCGAGTACGCCGATCGCCACTGAGGTCTAGCGCCGGCGGGCGTCATGCCACGCCGGCAAGGAGTGCCTCGTGGCCAAGACGCGCCGGGCGGCGACCCCTGCGGCCCGTGCTCCAGCAATGGAACGCTGGGACGCGCTGGGGCTTATCGGAATCGTTCTCTGCGCGCTCGGCCTGACCGCCTTCATCGGGCTCTTCAACCGTGATGGGATTGTCGTCGCCGCCAGCGGCGCGGCCTACATCGAAGTCTTTGGCCGCGCGGCGTCGATCGCCGCGATTGCGTGCATCCTGGTTGGACCCGCGCTGCTGCTGAGCGGCGTGCGGAAGCGACCGATCATTGGACCGGGGCACGTTGCCGCGGCGGTGGTGTTCGTGCTGGGACTTGCCGCCCTGGCCGGCCTGGCGGCCCCGGAAGCCGCGCCGGCGGCCGACAGCGGCGGCTGGGTTGGCCGGTTCATCGGCCACGGGCTCGCGGCGAGCGTGGGCGGTGCTCCGGCCTATGCGCTGCTGGCCATCGCCACCGTGGCCGCCGTCGGCTACGCCCTGCTGGCCTCGGCGCGCGGCGCGGCCACGACGCGGTTCACGGGCCGGCTGCTCATCGACGGCGCCGTGCACCTGGCGCGATTCGCAGCCGCGACGGCGTCCGCCGCTAAGCGCCGCCTGGGTCCGATCTTCCGGCCGCAGTCCGCGGACAAACCGCGACCGGCGTCGGAATCGCCCGCGCCGGAGGCCGACTCGCCTGAAGCGGTCAATGGCTCGTCGAAACCCGAAGACTGGGAGCAGGGACCGCTGATTCGCACGACGCAAACCGTGGCGCCGGCGCCGGCCGCCGAGGGCGACGACGAGGGACCGTGGACGCTGCCGCCGATGGATCTGATGCAGCCGACGCCGCCCGCAACGGACGTTCCCGACGCCGAGATTCGCGCCAAGGCCCAGGTGATCGTGGACACGCTGGCCTCATTCAACATCGAAGCCAGCGTGCCGGAGGCGATTCCGGGACCGGTGGTGACCCAATACCTGGTGCGGCCGGGCACTGGAGTCAAAGTGGCGCGCATCACCGCGCTGGCCAACGACCTGGCCCTGAAGCTGGCCGCGCGCAGCCTGCGCATCGAGGCCCCGGTGCCGGGTCGGCCCTATCTGGGCATCGAGCTGCCGAACGACGAGCCGCTGGTCGTGAGCGTGCGCGAGGTGATGGAGTCCGAGGCGTGGGTGGGGTCACGCTCCAACCTCAGGCTGGCGCTGGGCAAGGACGTGGCCGGCATGGTGCGCGTGGTCGACCTGACGGCGATGCCGCACCTGCTGATTGCCGGATCAACCGGCGCCGGGAAGTCCGTGTGCCTCACGTCGTTGATCACGGGCCTGCTCTGCCAGACCACGCCGGACGAGCTGCATCTGGTGTTGATCGACCCCAAGATGGTCGAGCTGGTGACCTTCGACGGCGTGCCGCATCTGCGCATGCCGGTGGTCACCGACATCGACGACGCGGTGCCGGTGCTCACCTGGGTCAGCCGCGAGATGGCCCGGCGCTACCGCATCTTCAACAAGGCCGGCGTGCGCAACCTCAAGTCCTATAACGCCAACCCGACCGAGGCCACCGACGGCAAGCCGCTGCCCTACCTGGTCACCGTGATCGACGAGCTGGCGGACCTGATGATGACGGCGCCGGGCGACGTCGAGCGACTGCTCGCCCGACTGGCTCAGCTGGCGCGCGCCACGGGCATCCATCTGGTGGTCTCGACGCAGCGACCGTCGGTGGACGTGGTTACGGGCCTGATCAAGGCGAACTTCCCGACGCGCATCTCGTTCATGGTCAGCAGCCAGGCTGACTCGCGCACGATCCTGGACGGGGCCGGGGCCGAGCGGCTGATTGGCCGCGGCGACATGCTGTTCGCGCCGCCCGAGGGCGGCAAGCCCATCCGCGTGCAGGGCGTGTTCACCGACGACGCGGAGATCAACGCCGTGGTCGATCACTGGCGCGCGCAGGGCGAGCCGCAGACCCTGACGACCGATGATCTGCGGGACGCGATCGAGCAGGGCGACTCGGAGGAAGACGAGCTGTACGTGTCCGCGACGGAGCTGGTGATGCGGCACGAGAGCATCACGCCCGATCTGCTCAGCCGCGAGCTGCGAGTCGGCCGCTCCAAGGCGCAAAAGCTGGCGATGCAGCTTGAGGCCGAGGGCTTTGTCGGGCCGCCGGAACCGCAGTCGGCGCGGCGCCAGGTGCTGCAGCGCAGCGAGACGGTCTAGCGCCGGCGCTCCGGGCATTGACGCTGACGCGCTGCCCGGCTATAAGCGAAGAAAGCGCCGGGCGTGCGCGGCACTTAGCGGCGCCACAAGCTGGTGGAGGCACTGCCGATGACGCGTGACGAACTTCGGGAACTGATTCAGGGACCGATTGCGACGGTCCCCACGCCGTTCGACGACGACTTCGAGGTCGATCACGGTTGCATGCACGCGATCACCCAGTGGTGGGTGGAGCAAGGCCTGGTGAAGGGCGCCGCCGTCATCAAGGTGGCGGCGGCGATGGGCGAAGGCCCCATGCTGAGCGACGAGGAGTGGCCCGCGCTCTTGCGCACCGTGGTGCAGGCGGCCGACGACCGCGCGGCGATCGTCTGCGGGCTGCACTACAAGGACACCAAGCGCACGATCGAGGACGCCAAGCGCGCGCAGGACCTGGGCGCCATGGGCTTGCAGGTGTGTCCGCCGGTCTTCAATCTGCCGAGCCAGGGCGACGTGATCGACTACTTCAGCGACCTCTCCGACGCCATCGACGTCGGCGTCATGGTCTATCACACCCACTGGCTGCCCGGCGGCCGGATGGAGGTGGAGACCCTGGACAAGATCGCGGACATCGACCAGGTGGTGAGCATCAAGTGGGCGGCGCCGGCGGACGTCGACTACGACGAAATGGCCCGCTTCACGGACCGCGTGAGCGTGATCGACAACGGCGGCGGGCCGATCCGCTGTCACCAGCTCGGCGGGCGCGGGTATATCAACCTCACTTCGGATATCCACCCGGCGCACGACCTGCGCGTGTGGGAGCTGATGGAAGCGAAGCAGTACGACGAGGCGACGGCGCTGTTCGAGTCCGTGAACGAGCCGCTGCGCCTGTTCGCCGAGCGCATGGACCAGCGGTCCGGCGGGCAGGGACGGGTGAAGAAGGGGCTGACGGCGGTGATGGGCCGCCCGATGGGGGCCTCGCGGCCGCCGTCCAAGCCCCTCAACGACCAGGAGCTCGATGAGCTCCGCGAGATCGTGCGCGGTTTCGGCTGGCCGGTGGCGTGACGCCGCATCCGACATCATCGTGGCAACGGGAGGTATCCCCATGCTGACCATCGACGAGGCCAAGGCGCGGCTGCAGGGCGTGGTGGTGCCGATCGCGACGATCTTCACCGACGACGGCGCGGTCGATCTCGACGGTTTGGCGTCCAACGTGCAATGGCTGATCGACCAGGGCGCGCGGCAAGGAAACACGGTGTTCCTGGCCGCGGGGTCCGGCGGCGATTTCACCGCGCTGAGCACGGCGGAGAGGCACCAGGTGATCCGGACCATCGTGGAGGTGAGCGGGGGACGGGTTCCGGTTATGGCCGGCGTGCAGAGCACCGACATCCGGGTCGTGATCGAGCTGTGCCAGCTCTGCGAGGACCTGGGCGTCGACGCGGCGCAGATCAGCGCGGCGTACTACTACACGGTGACGCCGGAGGACGCCGTGGCCTGGCACGAGGAAGTGGCGCGGCACACCCGCGTCGGTTTCGCGGCCTACAGCCATTGGTACAGCGGGTCGAAATACGACGTGCCGGTGGACCTGATGGCGCGGCTGGTCGAGCTGCCCAACACGATCGCCGTGAAGTGGGGCTCGCCCGACATGGGAAGTCACCTCGACGGGCTGCGCCGGTTCCTGCCGCTGGCGGCGGTAGTGGACAACTCGCCGCTGGTGGTACTGGGCCACATCCTGGGTTGCCGCGCGTGGATCAGCCACGTGCCCAACTTCCTGCCGCAGCACTCGTGGCGCGTGTGCGACCTGATGCAGAACCGCCAATACCAGGAGGCGCAGCGGGTCTTCGACGAGTTCATGGTTCCCTACGGCGAGATCATCGGCCGCATCGGGGCGCAGACGGCGGGCGAAGGCGTGTTCGTGAAGCCCTGGATGGAGGCGATGGGCCTGCAGGCCGGGGGTTCGAGGTTGCCGTCGCGGGACGCCGCGGCGACGCCCGAAACGCACGCGGAGATTCGGGAGATCCTGGCGCGGGAGCTGGAGGCGGTGCCGGCTTAGGGTGCTCCGGTGGCCCGCGCTGCGTGCAGCGTGGGACTGGCACCAGCGTCAGGCTCCTCGGTTTCCCAACCTGGGTCGCTGTGCATTACAATGTCATTCACAGAGTAGGGCGGAATACGCATACGAGGGGCACGCATGCCGGCCAATAAGCTGGTGCAGGCGCGCATCGACGGAGCCGTGAAGGAAGAGGCGGCGGCGGTGCTGGCCGCCATGGGCCTGACCGTGTCCGACGCGGTGCGCCTCCTGCTGACCCGAGTTGCCCATGACAAGACGCTGCCGTTCGCCCCGCTCGCTCCGAACGAAACCACGATCGCGGCGATGAGGGAAGCCCGCGCCGGCGGCCTTGCGCCATTCGACAGCGTGCAGGAGCTACTTGACGACCTGCACGCGCCGGAGTGAGCCGAGATTCGTAAGGGCGGTTCGCGAACCGCCCCTACGCCTCAACTGAAGGACTCCTAAGCCAGAGGCAGGTACACGCGTTCGCCGTGGCGGGCGGAGTGCGTGAGCGCTTCCAGGAACTCCATGTAGTGCTCGCCGCGGGTGAAGTCGGGCGACAGGCCCGTGTTGCCGCCTTCGCGAACGGCGCGAATGAAGTCCGCCTCGACCTCCCAGCCGCCGCGCTCGTGGTCGGGTATCGGCACGTCGCGCAGCTCGGCGTCGTCAAGCGCGGCGTGGCGGATGCGGTCGGCGTCGAAGTCATAAGTGAGCGTGCCGGCGTCGCCGAAGACCCAAAGCTCGCTGGTGGGCCCGAGATGCGCCGCCCCGGACCACTGGTAGACGAAGTCGGCGCCCGAGGCGAGTTGACCGATCACGCTGACGGAATCGGGAATTTGCACGGCCACGAATTCCCCCGTGGCCGGGTCGCGCCGCTGGCGCGTATAGAGATCGGCGCGGGCCTGAAGCTCGACGGCGCGGCCAACCCAGCGGTGCATGACCTCGGCGAAGATGCCGACCGTGAGCACGTTGTTGCCGCTCTGCTCGATGTCCTGGCGCCAGTGCAGCTCCGGCTCGCCGGCGGTGAGGCTGGCGGCAAGCATGGTGAGTCGCACCTGCTGGGCGGCGCCGACCACGCGCTCCTGGCGCAGCAGCCGCCGCATGGTCCGCTCACCGGCCATGCCGTGGGGCGGAGGACATATCGCCGCGACCAGGTCGGGATGCCGGTCGGCGGCGGCCACCATGGCGCGCGCCTCGGCGAGGTTGCGCGCCATCCGCGCCTGACAAAAGACGTGCTTGCCGGCGTCAAGAGCCGCGATGGAAATGCGCGCGTGCATGTAGGGCGTGGTGCCAATCCAGACGACGTCGATGTCCGGGTCGTCCACGACCTGGCGCCAGTGGTCGACAACTCGCGGGATGCCGTATTCCTCGGCGAAGGCCTCCGCCGACTCGCGGCGGCGGTTGCAGACCGAGGCGAATTCAACCCCAGGAAGCTCCTGCAGCCCCGGCATGTGCCGCTGGCGCACGATCCCGCCGGCGCCGACGATCCCGATTCGCACCACGTCTGAGGGCATTGCGGACCCCACCGTCAGCATGATTGACGCGGGCGCATGATGCCACGCATCGGCCGAAGGACTGCGGGCGGGTGCTCGATCCAGGGCATTCCTCGGTCACCCCGGCGGAGGCCGGGGTCCAGGTCCAACCGACACGCCCGAGAACCCGGCTGGATTCCGGCCTCCGCCGGAATGACGGACGGAAGGCAGGCACTTGATCCGAACGACAGGGGAGGACTGAGGCCGACAGAGGTGCGTGCGGTCGGAGTATCGTGGGGGGAACCTGCCGCGCCCACAGTGGTCCGGCAGGCGATTGGGCTGGGACCGGAGGTGCCCACGGTGAGCCGCAAGAACGCCGTCGCCAGCCCTCCCGCCGCGCGCCCCCCGGTGACCCCGGCGCTGCCGCGCTTGTGGCGGACGACCCGGGAGCGCTTTTTCCCGTCGTTCTCCCACCCAAACTTCGCCCGGCTCTGGCGCGCCAACACGGGCGCCATGACGGCTCACTTCGTGCAGTTCCTGGCCCAGGGGTGGCTGGTGGTGGAGCTGACGAATTCGCCGTTCGCGCTTGGCCTGCTGTCGTTCTTCATGTCGTTGCCCATGCTGGTGCTGTCTCCGTTGGGCGGGCTGCTGGCCGACCGCCTGAGCCGACCGCGGCTGCTGATGGCTGCGCAGAGCGTGAACGGCCTGACCGCCCTGACCATTGGGGCCCTGGTGGCCACGGGCGTGATTGCGGTGTGGCATCTGGCGATCAGCGCCACGCTGACCGGCGCCATGTTCGCCCTCAGCGTGCCGGCCCGCTACGCGTTGATCTCGGAAGCCGTGCCGCGGGCCCTGGTGCGAAACGCCGTGGCTCTGAACGCGACGACGATGAACCTGGCGCGCGTGATCGGCCCGGCGCTTGCGGGTCTGATCGTCGGGGCGGCAGGCATCGCGGCGGCCTATTTCACGATGGTCGGCGGCTACGTCTGGAGCATTCTCAACGTGCGGCGCATCGACGCCGACGAGCAGCGGCCGCGCGCCCAGGGGTCGCCGCTCAGCATCCTGCGCGCCGGGTTCGTCTACGTCATCAACACCGGACCCATTCGCTCGCTGATGGTGCTGACCCTCGCGCCGGCGCTGTTCAGCTACCCGCTCACGATGCTGCTGCCGGCCTTCGTGAAGCAGGACCTGCAGGCCGGCGTGCAAGACCTGGGCCTGGTGACCAGCGCGCTCGGTGCAGGCGCGGTGCTTGGCGCACTCGCCCTGGTCGCGGCGCCGGAAGTCCGCCGCCCCGGTCGGCTCGCCATCGCCGCCATCGTCATCAACGGCGCGTTGTACGTGGTCCTGTCGTTCACCCGGTTCCTGCCGTTCGTCGCGCTCGTGCTGGCGTGCGTGGGCATGTTCCAAGGGGTGCACATGGCGCTGACCCAGACGATCGTGCAGTTGCTGGTGCCGGCGCACATGCGCGGCCGCGTGATGGCCGTCTGGATGATCAACTGGGGCCTGATGCCGCTCGGGCTGCTGCCGCTGTCGGCCACCGCCGAACGCCTGGGTACGCCCGTGGCCATGGCGATCGGCGGCGGCCTCAGCCTGTGCGTGGGTGTGTTCGTGGCGTTCTGGGGCCGCCAGTTGTGGACGCTTACGCCGGCGGGGATGAACGAACCGGCCGAGCCGCCCGACGCCACCCCCGATCGATCCGCATCGGCAACGTCCCAGGTCGAGATCACCGCGCGCGACTGAGGACCGGCGGCGAACGGGCAGGGACGAGGCCAGGGCGGTTCGGGAAACGCCCCTACGTTCGGATGATCGCGGGCCGGTGGACGGACGGCCCGCGAAACTGCACATGCTCTGCATCGCGCCTGCGGGTTGGGTTGACAGGCCGCCTTTACCGTCAATGTCGTGAACGGATGCCCTCGCCTGACGGCAAGGAGGATGCATGGGTCGGTGGAAGAAGTTGGCGCTTGCCGCGGCGGGCGCAGTCCTTGTATCAGTGGTGGCCGCGAGTCTCGCGCTGGCCCACGGCGGCGGAAAGTTCGGCGGCGCGCGGATCTCGCCCGTAGAGATCCTGAGCGACCTGACGGGCGTTTCAGTCGAAGACATCCGCAGCGCGCGCCAGAATGGCGACTCGCTGGCCGACATCGCCGAAGCCAACGACGTTTCGACGAACGACTACGTCGCGGCGGTGGTGGACGCGGCGACGACGGCGATCGACGACGCGGTCGCCGACGGCAAGCTCTCGGAAGATCGCGCCGCGGAGATCAAGGAGGGGCTGACCGACAAGGTGGCGGCCATGGTCACCAGCGAGGCCGGCTGGCACGGGCGGAGCCGTGGTTGGGCCGTCAAGCTCGACAGCAAGCCGTCGCCGGTCGTCGTCCTCAGCGAGCTGTCCGGCCTGTCGGTCGAGGAGATCCGGGAAAGCCGCGTCGAGGGCACGTCGCTGGCCGACATCGGCGAGGCCAACGGCGTGACCAAGGACGATTACGTCAACGAGCTTGTCTCCCGCGCAACGGCGGCCATTGACGCGGCGGTCGAAGCCGGTCGTCTGAGTGAAGAGCGCGCGCAGACCATGAAGGACGGGCTGGCGGATCGCGTGGATTCCATCGTGACCAACACCGACGAGCCCGGGCGCGGTCACGGCTGGGGCCGCGGCTTCGGCCACGGCAAATCCGGCGGCAAGCATGGCCGATGCCACTCCTCCAAGTCGACACCGGCGGAAGCCAGTGCGAGTCGGCTGGCTCTGTAGCCTCCCCCAGGCGTACGGTGTGCGGGAGCCGGACGGCGGCCGGCTCCCGCCGCCGTGATGATTCCGGGAGATTGCCCGTGAAACACCAGCGCGTCCTCGTGGTGGACGACGACCCCGACATTCGCCGCCTGGTGAGCGCCTACCTCCGCCGCGAGGGCATGGAGGTCGTCACCGCCGAGGACGGCGAGACCGCCCTGATGCACGAGGCCACGCAGCAGCCCGATATCGTGGTGCTGGATTTGATGCTTCCGGGCATCGGCGGCCTCGACGTGCTGCGCACGATCCGGGAACGCGGACCGCGGCCCGTCGTGCTGCTGACGGCGCGGGACGAGGTCACCGACCGCGTCCTGGGCCTCGAGTTGGGCGCCGACGACTACGTGACCAAGCCGTTTCACCCGCGCGAGCTGGTGGCCCGCGTCCACTCCATTCTGCGACGGGCGCAGGCGGAACCGGTCGCCGCGGCCGCCCGTGTTGGCTCGCTGGAAATCGACAGCGATCGCCGCCAGGTCCGGCGCGACGGGCAGTTGCTTTCGCTGACGCGAACCGAATTCGATCTGCTGGCGACGCTGGCGCGCGCCGACGGCCGGGTGCTGTCGCGCGCGGACCTGCTGGACGCCGTGGCGGGCCCGGACAGCATCACGTTGGAACGGTCGATCGACAGTCATATCCGCAACCTGCGGCGCAAGGTGGAGCCTGATCCCGGCGAGCCGCGCTATGTGGTGACGGTGACCGGGGTCGGCTACCGGCTCGGCGACACGTAGCCGTGCGACTTTCGCTGCGACTGGTGCTGGCTTTCGTCGCGGTGGCGGCGGTGGCCGTGGGCGCGGCGGCCCTGGTGGTCGGACTGACGACGACGAGCCGGTTCGAGCGGTTTGCTTCAGAGGTTCGCCACCACGAAGCCGTCCACACGGCCGAACGACTTGCCGCGGCCTACGAACGAACGGGCGACCTCCGGAAGGCGGCGCGAGAGGTGTTCCCGAAGGGCCAGCCGCGCGGATTGCCGCTGGCCGTGGTGGACGCCGACGGCAACCTGGTCTGGGGGCCGGGCGGCATCCGATCCCGCCTCGCCATCGCCGCCTGGCCGGCGACGCCGCTCATCGCGGCGGGCAAGGAGGTCGGGCAGCTCCATATGCCGCAAGCGCTGGGCCCGGCGGGGCCATTGCCCATTGGATCCGACGACCGCGGCGAGTTGGAGCGAGGCTTCGTGCGGGACACGGTGCGCTCGCTGCTCATCGGCCTGGCCATCGCCGTGGGCGTGGCGCTGGTGGTCGGGATCGTCATCGCCGCGGGTATCACCCGTCCCCTGCGGCGGCTGACCGCCGCGGCGCGTGGGGTGGCCGCGGGCGACTTGCGCGCACGCAGCGGGCTCGCGGGCCGTGACGAAGTGGCCACCGTCGGCGCCGCCTTCGACGACATGGCGGCCGGCTTGCAGGCCCAGGAAGCCGCGCGCCGCAATCTGTTCGCCGACATCGCCCACGAGCTGCGCACGCCGGTGACCGTGATCGAAGGCAACCTCCAGGCCATGCTGGACGGCGTCTACGACCGCTCGGACGAGACGCTGCGGTCGACGCTGAACCGCGCCGAAGGGCTGCACCGGCTGGTGGAAGACATCCGCGACCTCTCCCTGGCCGATGTGGGCAAACTGGACCTCTCAATCGAGCAGGTTGCCCTGGATCGCGTGCTCGAGGACGCGGCCTCGGCGATGCGCAGCCAGGCGCAGGCCAAGGGCGTTGCGCTGGAGTCGGCGCCTTCCCCAGGCACGGCGCTGGCCGACGAAGCGCGGCTGCGCCAGGTGCTGGCCAACCTGCTGGATAACGCGGTGCGCCACACGCCGTCGGGCGGGTCGATCGCCATCCGGTCGGGCGCCCACGACGACGGGACATGCTGGATCGAGGTGGCGGATACGGGCGAGGGCATCCCCGCCGAGGACCTGCCGCATATCTTCGACCGCTTCTACCGCGGCACGGACGCCACGGGCCGCAAGACCCGCGGCAGCGGGCTCGGTCTGGCGATCGCGCGAGCGCTGATCGAGGCCATGGACGGACGCCTGAATGCCACCAGCACACCGGGCGAGGGATCGACGTTTCGGATCGAGCTGCCGGCGGCGGACTAGGGTCGGGGTCCGAAACCGTCAGCCCGACCTCTCCCATCGATAAAGACCTCTGCAAATCCCGGCCAAGCTCGAGGATGACCGGGCGAACCCCGTCCACCCCCAGGTTCAATGAAGGGCGGATTCCCGCTCCCCGCCTTTGGGGACAGGCTCCGCGGGAATGACGAGGAATTTCGCAATGGTCTTCATCGAGGGAGAGGGAACCTGACTGGCGCCCGCCGGTCGCCGCATAACCAACGGGGCAGGTTTGAAACCTGCCCCTACCCAACCGTCAACGTGTCGGCTGCCCTAGAATGAACTCCCCGTCGATCCGCCGCAGGCACCCGTGACTGTCGAGTTTTCTCCCGCCGAAATCGATCCCAAGTGGCGCGCGCGCTGGGCCGAGCAGGACCTCTACCGCACGCCCGAGCCTTCCGACCGCCCGACGTTCTACTGCCTCGATTTCTTCCCCTATCCCTCAGGGGACGGCATCAGCGTGGGTCATCTGCGCAACTACGTGCCCACGGACGTGCTCTCGCGCGTGATGCGCATGCGTGGCTACGACGTGCTGCACCCCATGGGCTGGGACGCCTTCGGTCTGCCCACCGAAAACGCGGCGATAGAGACCGGGCGGCACCCGGCCGACCTGACGCGGGAGTGGAGCGCCAACTACAAGCGGCAACTGGACCTGGCCGGCGCGTCCTTCGACTGGGCGCGGGAGATCAACTCCACGCATCCCGAGTACTACCGCTGGACCCAGTGGATGTTCCTGAAGCTGTACGAGCGCGGGCTGGCCTATCGCGCCACCGGCCTGCAGTGGTGGTGCCCGATCTGCGGCGCGCTGGCCAACGAGGAGGTCAACGCCGACGGCACCGACTGGCGCGGCCACACCGATATCACCCAGCGCGAGCTGACCCAGTGGTTCTTCAAGATCACCGACTACGCGGACCAGCTGATCGAAGACCTGGAAGGGCTGGATTGGCCCGAGGAAACGTGCAGCGCGCAGGTGAATTGGATCGGCCGGAGCGAGGGCGCCGACGTGGTGTTCGCCACCGAGGCCGGCGACGAGATGCCCGTCTTCACCACGCGGCCGGACACGCTGTTCGGCGCGACCTTCATGGTGCTGGCGCCGGAGCATCCGCTGGTGGCCCGCGTCACCACGCCGGAGCGCGCCGACGAGGTGAATGCCTACGTGGCCGCCGCGGCGCGCAAGGCCGAGTTGGAGCGGGTGGCGCTGGACGACGACAAGACGGGGGTGTTCACGGGCGGCTACGCGGTCAACCCGGTCAACGGCGAGCGCCTGCCCATCTGGATCGCCGACTACGTGCTGATGTCCTACGGCTCGGGCGCGATCATGGCGGTGCCGGCCCACGACCAGCGCGACTTCGACTTCGCCACGCGCTACGGCATCGAGATCCGCACCGTGATCGCCCCGCCCGACTGGGACGGCGAGCCGCTGTCCGAGGCCTTCCTGGGCGAGGGTCCCATGGTCAACTCGGGCCGGTTCGACGGTACGCCCTCAGGCGAGGGCATCCGCGCGGTCACCGAGTGGCTGCGCGACCAGGGCACGGGCGACTTTGCCATCAACTACAAGCTGCGCGACTGGCTGATTTCGCGCCAGCGCTACTGGGGCACGCCGATTCCCATCGTGCACTGCGACCACTGCGGCGAGGTCCCCGTGCCGGAGGACGAATTGCCGGTGCTGCTGCCGCATCTCGACCAGATCGACCCGCAGCAACTGGGCGGGCGCTCCCCGCTGGAATCCGCCGAGGACTGGGTCAAGGTCGACTGCCCCAAATGCGGCGGTGCCGCCCGGCGAGAAACCGACACCCTGGGCGGCTTCGCCTGCTCGAGCTGGTATTTCCTGCGCTTCTGCAGCCCGGACCAGCAGGACCAGCCCTTCGACCTCGACGCCATCCGGCGCTGGATGCCGGTGGACCTCTACGTCGGCGGGGCCGAGCACAGCGTGATGCACTTGCTCTACGCCCGCTTCTGGACCAAGGCCCTGCGCGACGCCGGAGTGGTGGACCTCACCGAGCCGTTCAAGGCCCTGCGGCACCAGGGCATCATGCTGGCCCAGGGCGGTTGGGTGGACGAGGCCGCCCTGCGGATCGACAGTCAGGGCGGCGCGCGCATCGGCGCGGCCGACGGCGCCGACGCCTACGAACACCCCGAGTCGGCTCAGCCGTTCCGCCGCTTTCCCCTGGAGGCTCGCTTCGAGCTGACCGGCGAGCGCGCGCAGCGCAACGGCCAGGCCCTGGTCGAGTTCCGCGTGACCAGGATGTCCAAGTCCTGGCGCAACGTCGTTTCGCCCGACGACGTTGCCGCCGCCGCGGGCGGCGACGCGCTGCGCTGCTACATCCTGTTCATCGGGCCGTTCGACCGCACCCTGCCCTGGAGCGAGCAGGGCCGGGTGGGCGTATCTCGCTGGCTGGGCCGCGTCTGGAACGTGGTGCTCGACCAGCCGGTCGGCGATACCGAGCGCCGCCGCGCCGCCTACGCCGACGTCGAGGTCGAGCTGCGCCGCCGCCTGCACCAGACCATCCGCCGCGTGAGCCAGGACATCGACGCGCTCAAGTTCAACACCATGATCGCGGCGCTGATGGAGTTCACGAACTTCCTGGTCGAGGTGGGCGACGAGGAGCTGCGCGCCCAACCCATCTGGACCGAGACGATCGAGACGTTCCTGGTGCTGTTGGCGCCCAGCGCGGTGTTCATGGCCGAGGAGCTGTGGGAGCGCACCGGTCACTCCGAAAGCATCCACCTGCAATCGTGGCCGGAGTGGGACCCGGAGCTGGCCGCGGACGAGACCTTCACCCTGGTGGTGCAGGTGAACGGCAAGGTCCGCGACCGCATCGAGGCGCCGGTCACCATCGACGAAGCCGGCGCCCGCGAGCTGGCACTGGCCAGCGAACGCGCCCAGGCCCACCTCAACGGCCGCCAGGTGCGCAAGGTCTTCTACCGCGAGGGGCGGCTGATCAACCTGGTCGTGGGCTGATCGGCTGCGATTGGACGCCTCTGTAGCTCCGGCTCAGTTCCTGGCTATTCGAGCCAGTGCTCGCTCTCGATCGCGTCGTGTGTCGCAAGCAAGGCGTCCAGCGTCGCCACCAGCCGCCCGGCGGTCCGCCGATTGGCTCGTGGATAGGCTGGGTTGCTCGTGTAGATGAGCGCCGAAGAGGCGCGCCCGGCCCGCATGGCGTCGGCCGCGAGCGGTCGATAGTCCACCACGTTCTCCGTGACGATCACCCAACCTTCCGCCTGCGCCGCCTCGAGAATTGCTGCATCCGGCATTCCGCGAAGGTCACGCCGTTCGGCCACGGCCACCACCTCATGGCCGCGATCCCGCAGCACCCTGGCGATTGCCGGCGCCCACATCTCGTCGAGCAGCAGCTTCACCGGCCGAGCAGCGCTTGCTCCCGTCGCCAGCGGGCCTCGGCTCGTTCAGCTTCTTCCTCAACGCGCCGAATCCAGTCGGCAACCTCGTCGGTGTAGTCGGCGTAGTAGCGCAGGGCCGCTCCAACCTGATCGGCGGTCAGCCCCGTCCGTTCGCCAATGCGCGCCGGACTGTCGGCGTCGCCGCCGTCGGCTCCGCGAAGCGCGCCGACCACCTCCCACACGTCCGGACCGCCCATCAGTCCGGCGCGGCGCCCGCCGGGGCCCGACCGGAAGACGATTCCGGGATGTTGCTCCATGCGCAGCCCCTCATCGAGCAGCTGCTTGGCGACCGCCGATCGCGACTGCCCACTTCTCCGGCTTTGCGTCTCCAACTGCTCGAACAGGTCATCGCCCAGGCGTACCGAAAGATGCCGGCTCATCGCGCTGGTCGCCTTGTCTGTAGGCTGATGTCACACAGTGTAAGACGGCTTCGGCGTATCCCGATTGACAGGCGGGAACTCGCGCCGCAGCATCTCAGTAAGACTCGGTAAGAGGCCATGGCCGGCTTTGGGACTTTCGACGGGCGTGGTTCGACAGGCTCACCACGAACGGACCTTAAGGGGCGCCCCTGCCCGGAGTTCCATCGACTGGGCCTCCCACGCTGCGCGCAGCGTGGGCCACCGGATGCGGTCCACCGGGCATCCTCGCCCTCTGCCAGAGGGCGAGGGAACCGGAATGTGGCCGGCTAGCCTCCGGCGACGGACGGGACGATGGAGACTTCGCCGACGCCGTCGAGGGCGGTGTCGAAGCCGTCCTTGAAGCGGATGTCGTCGCCGTCCACGTAGATGTTGACGAAGCGCCGCAGCTCGCCGTCGGCGTCGAGCAGGCGCTCGGCCATGCCCGGATAGTCGGCTTCCAACTGCTGGACCAGCGCGCCGACGGTTTCGGCGTCGATGTCCACCCGGCTCTCGCCGCCGGTGAGGCTGCGCAGCGGCGTGGGGATGCGAACGGTTGGCATGCGGTGCGGCTCCTTCTGTGCGCCCTGGCTATCTAGGCCGTGACGTAGACCCCGCGGTCGGCGAGGACTTGCTCGAATGAGGTGACGGTGGGCTTGACGGCAAAGCTGTCGGCGGTCTGGCTGTCGATGGCTTCCTGCGTCTTGAGGCCGTTGCCGGTGATGAGGGCCACGGTGAGATCGTCGGGACCGATGGCGCCGTTCTCCACCAGGTGCTTGAGCACGCCCACGGTGACGCCGCCGGCGGTCTCGGCGAAGACGCCTTCGGTTTCCGCCAGGAGCCGGATGCCATCCACGATCTCGGCGTCGGAAACGGCGTCGATGACGCCGTCGCACTCCTTGGCCAGCTTGAGGGCATAGAACCCGTCGGCCGGATTTCCGATCGCCAGAGACTTGGCGATGGTCTGGGGCGTGCGCACGGCGCGATAGGTCATGCTGTCGCGCGCGAAGGCCTCGGCGACCGGCGCGCAGCCGTCGCCCTGGGCGCCGTGGATGCGGGTGTGCTGCTCGTCCAGCAGCCCAACGTCCACCAGCTCCCGCAATCCCTTGCCGATCTTGGTGTAGAGCGAGCCGGAGGCGATGGGCGCCACGATGTGGTCGGGCGCCTGCCAGCCCAGCTGCTCCACGGTCTCGAAGGCCAGCGTCTTGGATCCCTCGGCGTAGTAGGGGCGCACGTTGATGTTGCAGAAGGCCCACTCGTAGAGGTCGGCGATCTCGCTGCAGAGGCGGTTGAGCTCGTCGTAGGTGCCGTCAACGGCCACGATGCGCGCGCCGTAGACCGCCGCGCCGCGCACCTTGCCCAGCTCGATGTCGGCGGGCAGGAAGACGTAGGTGTCCATGCCGTGCCGGGCGCCGGCGGCGGCGACGGCGCCTGCCAGGTTTCCGGTGGAGGCGCAGGCGAAGGTCTCGAAGCCCAGCTCGCGAGCCTTGGCCACGGCCACGGCGACGACGCGATCCTTGAAGGAGAAGCTGGGGTTGACGGTGTCGTTCTTGATGTAGAGCCGGTTCAGCCCCAGCCGCTCGCCGAGGTTGTGGGCGCGCTGCAGCGGCGTGAGGCCCACGGGCCAGGTGGGATCCCAGCCGCTCTCGACGGGCAGCAGGTCGGCGTAGCGCCAGAGGGTCTGGGGACCCGCGGCGATGGAGTCACGCGAGACGCGGTCGCGGATGGCCTGGTAGTCGAACTGCACCTCGAGCGGGCCGAAACAGAACTCGCAGACGTGAACCGCTCTCGGTTCGTAGGCGCGGCCGCATTCGCGGCACTGGAGCGCATTGATGGTGCTCACGGAAGATCGTCCTTCAGTTGCAATGGGTCGGGGGCTAGCCCTCGGGGGATGGACTCAGACGGTGGCCGGAACGGCCGGTCGGCCCGCGGCGCGCGCGGGCCCAGCCATCGCCATGACCCGCCGACGGACGATGCGCCTGTGGCTCACCGTGAACATCCCACTTGCACGAAACCCCTCGCTGCTCCGACCAGCGAGGGGTCACGATTCCCGTGACCTCTCATCTCGCGACTTTCGCCGCCGGAGTTGGCACCTTGCGCGTGGCCGCGCAGGTTGCCAGGCTTCGCAGGGCCTGTTCCCTCCACCACTCTGGATGAGAGCCAGCCATGTGCTCGTCCATGGCCGAGGCAAGGGTATCACCCCGCCTTGGCCTCGCCAACGGCACCGCGTGCTATCCTTGCGGCACGCTCACGCACGTGAGCGCATCCGCGCTGCGGTGACCCTTTTGCCATTGCCCGCCTTGGCGGCGCATCTCTTGGGTCCGAGCCGCAGACGCGCGGCACCTTAACAGGGGAAGAGTGAGCGTGAGGATTCGGGTCGCCCATGGCCTGAATCTCAGCGCGACAGTAGTCCGTGTTGATCAGGACGGCTCGATAGAGCCGCTGGGCGCTTCGGCGCTCGGCGGTCACACACTGACCAACCGCTTGACCGCGCTGCGGTCGGGCATGAGGTTTTTTTGGCGAGTTTGATCCTGGCTCAGGATGAACGCTGGCGGCGTGCTTTACCAATGTGAGTCGAACGGTACGGGTGAAGCTTCGGCTTCGCCACGACCGTGGCGTCCGGGTGCGTAACACGTAGCTAACCTACCGGCGGGTGGGGAATAACTCCGGGAAACCGGGGACAATACCGCATATGGTCGCGGGGTGATGCCCGTGGACGAAAGCTGTGTCGGGGGAACTCGATATGGCGCCTGCTGAGGGGGCTGCGGCCGATTAGCTAGTTGGTGGGGTAATGGCTCACCAAGGCGATGATCGGTAGCGGGTCTGAGAGGATGATCCGCCACACGGGGACTGAGATATGGTCCCGAGCCCTACGGGGTTTAGCATGGGGGAATCTTGCGCAATGGGCGAAAGCCTGACGCAGCAACGCCGCGTGGGGGATGAAGGCCTTCGGGTCGTAAACCCCTTTTCTGGGGGACGCAACTGACGGTACCCCAGGAATAAGCCTCGGCTAACTACGTGCCAGCAGCCGCGGTAATACGTAGGAGGCAAGCGTTATCCGGAATTACTGGGCGTAGAGCGCTCGTAGGCGGCTCGGCAGGTGCCCTGTGAAAGCCCCCGGCTCACCCGGGGAGGGTCGGAGCAAACCACCGAGCTCGAGGCAGGCAGAGGGCCGCGGAACGTCCGGGGGAGTGGTGGAATGCGTAGATCCCGGACGGAACACCAGAGGCGAAGGCGGCGGTCTGGGTCTGACCTGACGCTGAGGAGCGACAGCGTGGGGAGCGAACAGGATTAGATACCCTGGTAGTCCACGCCGTAAACGATGGACGCTAGGTGTGTGGAGGGCTCAACCCCTCTGTGCGCCGGAGCTAACGCGGTAAGCGTCCCGCCTGGGGACTACGGTCGCAAGACTAAAACTCAAAGGAATTGACGGGGGCCCGCACAAGCAGCGGAGCGTGTGGTTCAATTCGAGGCTACGCGAAGAACCTTACCGGGGTTTGACATAGCCTGGACCTCCCGCGAAATCGGGATTTCCTTCGGGACTGGGTTACAGGTGCTGCATGGCTGTCGTCAGCTCGTGCCGTGAGGTGTTGGGTTAAGTCCCGCAACGAGCGCAACCCTTGTCGCTAGTTGAATTTCTCTAGCGAGACTGCCGCGGTCAACGCGGAGGAAGGTGGGGATGACGTCAAGTCCGCATGGCCCTTATGCCCCGGGCTACACACACGCTACAATGGCCGGTACAACGGGCAGCGACCTGGCGACAGGAAGCGAATCCCTGAAAACCGGTCTCAGTTCGGATTGCAGGCTGCAACTCGCCTGCATGAAGCCGGAGTTGCTAGTAACCGCCGGTCAGCATACGGCGGTGAATACGTTCTCGGGCCTTGTACACACCGCCCGTCACGCCATGAAAGTCGGCAACACCTGAAGTCGGTGCGCCAACCTTAGGGAGGCAGCTGCCGAGGGTGGGGCCGGTGATTGGGGCGAAGTCGTAACAAGGTAGCCGTAGCGGAAGCTGCGGCTGGATCACCTCCTTTCTAGGGAATATGTTGGGCAGTCAACCTGCCCGACGATCCTAGGTTGAGGATCGACCGGCATCCGTCGGCCTTCGGGCCGCCGGGCTGTCGCGCTGAGGACCACAACGCTATCGAGCCCAGGCCTGGAACACCCACCTCACGCTCACTCTTCCCCATCGTTAAGGTGCTCAACGCACCGGCGGCGGGAGCCGCCGGGCCGGCCAGACGGTCGCCCCGACCTCACATCGGGGAGGAAAGTCCGCACTCCATCGAGCACGGCAGCGGGTAACACCCGTCGTCCAACGTCGAAACTTCCGACGAAGGGCAGGAACAGGGGCACAGTGACGATGCCCGGCGCTTGTGACACCCCTTCGGGGAACAAGCACGTATACGCGCCAGAGGCGTGAAACGGCCAACCTCTGCCGGGAGCAAGGCCAAGCCGGGACGTTTGCAGGCTGCTCGCCAAGTCCCAGGTGGGCCGCACGAGGCCGGCGGCAACGCCGGTCCCAGATAGATGACCGCCCGCGACAGAATGCGGCTTATCGGCCGGTTCGGCGGCGCGCCCGCATCCGGTGGATCGCGCTGCGTGCCGCGTGGGGCGGGCTGCGGTTGCGGCTCCCAGGCTGCACGCAGCCTGGGCCACCGGGCAGCACCGATAGGGCAGGTTTGAAACCTGCCCCTACCGGACTTGGAGTCGCGCGGCCTGATTGGCGATCGAACCCACGGGGGCAGGACCCGCTGTATTCCTAGTGTTCGGATGGCGCACGGCGTGATCTCCACGATCGCCGACGCGCCCAGGCCAGCGCCGCGCTCCCCGCCACGGCCATGAAGGCGGCCAGCGCGTTAAACAGGATGTCCAGCGGATCGAACACGCGCACGGGAATAGTCGCCTGGATGCCCTCATCCACCGCGCCCACCACCACCGCCAGCAGGAAGGCCAGCAGGGCGGGCGCCGGCACGCGGCGGCCCTGGCTCGCCCGCTCCGTGAGCGCTTCGTAAATCAGAAGCGCCACCACGCCGTATTCGATGAGGTGGCTGCGCTCCGTCTCCAACGCCATGCGCACGAACACCAGCCCGTAGACCGCCGCCACGCCCAGCGCCACGGCGATCTCGAGGCCGCCCGGCCGCACCCGGAGCCCGCGCGTCACGACGGCTGAGCCGATCAAGAGCCCGGCGCCCACGAAGAAGAAGCTGAGCAGACCGCTGTCCTGCAGCAGCCCGGCCCACGCCGTCGCCAGGCCCAGGGTCGAGTAGATCGCCGCGACCACCAACAGCGTCCAGATCCAGAGCCGCCGCTCGCGACGGGAAGAAAACAGGGACATGACCGCATCGAACGGGCCGGCGGTCAGGTTGTCAATTGGGGCAACGCACATCCGGTGACCCGCGCTGCGTGCAGCGTGGGACCGGTCGGGGCCGAACATCCCAGGCTGCGCGCAGCCTGGGCCACCGGGCATCCGACACGCGGTGCGCTCGTTCGACGGAGGGCGGGCCGGACATGGATTCCTGCCTTCACGGGAATGACGTCACCGAATTGCACGCCCGACTCGCTCCCTGTCGCGGCGCCGTGAGGACCGCCAGCGGGTAGAATGTCGGGCGGGGTGGAGCAGTGGTAGCTCGTCGGGCTCATAACCCGGAGGTCGTCGGTTCGAATCCGACCCCCGCAACCGTACGACCAGCCCTCTTATCCGGTGGCCCAGGCTGCGTGCAGCCTGGGAAGTGCTCCCGAAACTCTACCGGCGTCGCTCGATCAGCCGCGCTCCGGATAGCCCCGCCGTCGCAGGGGCACTCGGGGTTGCACGCCGGGGTTTGCGACGTGGCGCGGCCAGTAGCCTTCGGCCAGCCAGGCCATTTGCTCGGCTGAGCCTTCGCCGACGCGGCGGATGCCCTCCTCGGACGAGCCGCCGGCGTGGGGTAGCCAGAGGACGTTGGGCAGGTCCACCAGCGGGTTGTCCGGCGTCACCGGCTCATTCTCGAACACGTCCAAGCCGGCGCCGGCGATGCGGCCCTCCTGCAATGCTTCCAGCAGCGCGGCCTCGTCGACCACCGCGCCGCGCGAGACGTTGATGAGCACGGCGGATGACTTCATGCGAGCCAGCAGGTCGCCGTTGACGAAATGGTGGGTGCCGGCGTTCAGCGGCAGATGCACCGACACGACGTCGCCGGTGTCGAAGGCCGTTTCCAAGTCGACCAGCTCGACGCCGAGAGAGGCGGCCTCCCAGGGCGACACGGTGGGTCCATAGGCGATGCAGCGCATGCCGAAGCTCTGCGCCCGCACCGCCACCGCGCGCGCGATGCGCCCGAATCCGATCAGCGCCAAGGTGGCCCCGCGCATGTCGCCGATGGGCCTGATCTGGGCCTCCCACTCGGGAATCGCGCGATTTCCCTGGCGCCATTGGGCCCACATTTGGGGCACTCGCCGCACCGCGCCAATGATGAGGAACATGGCCGCGTCCGCCGTCTGCTCGGTGGCGAAGGCCGGCAGATTGCCCACGACGACGCCGGCGGCCGTGGCCGCGTCCAGGTCGACGTGGTCCACGCCCACGGTCGGGGCGATGACGCCCCGCAGGTCGGGGAGCCGGTCGAACGGCGCCAGCCGATAGGGGCCGTGGGGCCAGATGATGCCGTCATAGCCCGCCAGCCGCTCCACGGCCTCGTCGTCCGAGGTGGGCAGATCAACGACTGTCAGCGACGCTCCGGCGGCGTCGAGCAGGTGGGTGAAATCCAGCACGGAGGCATAGCGCAGCCCGTTGGCCAGCGCGACGCGGAACGGCTTGTCGAGCATGCGATCGATCCCGCCTGGATGCGGCTCTTCGGCAACCGTACCGCACGCACTGACCCGGGGCTCTCCGCCCTCAAGCGTCATACTGGACCGAATCGACGACGCGGCTACGAGACGGGAGGGCGAGATGGCGCCGGGTGAATCGGTGGTGGTGTTGGGCGCCGGAAATACCGGGTTTGCCACGGCGGCCAACCTGTCCCTGGCCGGGCAGTCCGTGGCCCTGGGCGAGCTGCCGGCATTCGCCGAGGCCCTGGATCCCGTGCGCGAGGAGCGCGTGATCGAGCTGCACGGCGTGGCGCACACGGGCGCCGCGCGTATCGACATGATCACGGACGACGTCGGGGCCGCCGCGGCCGCGTCGGACAACCTGCTGCTGATCGTGCCGGCCTATGGCCATGCGCCGTGGGCGCTGGCGCTGGCGCCGCACATCCGCCCGAGCCACACGCTCACACTGATGCCGGGCACGCTCGGAGCGCTGGAGATGGCGCGCATCCTGCGCGAGGCCGGAGCGCCCAACATACCCGTGGCCGAAACCGACACCGCGCCCTACGTCTGCCGCAAGACCCAGCCGGACGGCGCCACGATCTGGGGCGTGGTGCCCGCGATGGGCCTGGGCGTGTTTCCGTCCTCGGCGACGGCGCAAGTGCATGAGCGGCTGGCGCCGCTATTCCCCGGGATCACGCCCGTGCCGGACGTGCTGGCCTGCGGTCTGAGCGCGATGAATCCTGTAGTCCATCCGCCGGGCGTGCTGCTCAACGCCGGGCGCATCGAGCGCTCGCGCGGGGAGTTCTACTTCTACGACGAGGGCGTCACGCCAGGCGTGGTGCGGGCGATCATGGCGCTGGACGCAGAGCGCCGCGCGGTGGCGGCGGCGCTGGGTCACGACCTACCGGACGCGGCGGAGGCGTTCCACGCCGCCGGCTTCGGTCCGCGCGCCGAGCCGCCCGATCTGTGGGCCACCATCAACGGCAGCGCGATGCTCACCGCGCTCAAGGCGCCGGGCGAGCTCAACACGCGGTGGCTGTCCGAGGACGTGCCATACGGCCTGCGCGCGTGGTCCGGCCTGGGCGCCGTGTTGGGCGTGCCGACCCCGATCATCGACGCCGTGGTCGCCCTGGGCCTGACCGTGCTGCAGGAGCCGCCAGACACCAACCGGCGCACGCTGGCCGACCTGGGTATCGACGGCCTGACGGGCAACGAAATCCGGGCCTACGTCATGGGTGGCGTGGCTTAGGAGCGGTTCGTCCGAGGGCCAAGCGGCAGTGCATGCGCGTGGCTGAACAGTCGGAATCACGCGACATTGACGGCGTCACTGTCGCGCGAAATAGTGGCCGATAACAGGTTTGTTTACTGCGACAGTCCAGGCGACAATGTCGCGCTGGATGTCGCGAGGCGAGTGAGCTAGATGCCGTCCTGGGACGTTCATTTCGATGTCCGCGTTCGCGTGGATGAGCCGCGGCTCGTGCGGGCGGTCGAGCGTTCGCGGGCAATTGCCGAGACGATTCGCGGCATCCCGGTTACGGCCGGCGTGCGGCGGCGCCTCAACGCACTCAACATCGCGCGCGCCGTCCGCGGCACGGCAGCCATTGAGGGGACGCGGATTTCCGAGGAGGAAGCTCTGGAGGTGCTGGACGCACCCGCGGACGTCAAGGTGCTGCCGCCCGACCGATCGCGCGACGAACACGAAGCCCGCAACGCACAGGCCGTACTTAAATTCGTGCGGCGTGAGCTGCGGGCGAACCCCGAACGGCGGCTCGACGAACCGCTCATCCGGGAAATCCATCGGCTCACAACCGAAGGGGTGCCGTACAAGGGAAACGAGCCAGGCCAATACCGGAATCACGCCGTTAGTGCCGGCGACTACCGACCACCAGCTAGCGGTGACGAGGTCCGCCAGCTCATGTCGGACTTTGTGCACTGGTTCGACGAGGGCGCAGCTGCCGCCTGGGACCCGATTGTTCGGGCGGCCATCGCGCACTTCTACGTGGTGAGCATTCACCCGTTCGGCGACGGCAACGGGCGGGCCTCACGCGGCGTGGAGAGCTTCATGCTCTATCGCGCCGGCATCAACGCCTTTGGGTTCTACTCGCTGGCGAACTTCTACTACCAGAACCGCGACGCCTACGTGGACGCGCTGACGGCGGCGCGTTTCCGGTCAGGCGGCGACCTTACCGATTTCGTGCTCTTCGCGGTGGAGGGTCTGGCCACCGAGCTCGAGCAGGTTCGGCGTGAGTTGATGTCCATGGTTCAGGTCATCGCCTTCCTCGAGTACTCCCATCAGGAACTCGAAGCGGTTCCCGGACTCGGAGAGCGGCGCCGGGCGCGAATGCTTGATCTCCTCAGAGCCCTGACTGGGGCACGGCTCGCCCGAGTGCCTTTCGAGAATGTGGATACGTCCGCCATCTTGGCGGGGGTCTACCGCCGCGTCGGAGCACGGACCACGCAACGCGACCTCCGCACGCTGCTCGATCATGAACTGGTCGTCGAGCGCGAGGGCCAAATGGTCCCGAACGTAGAGGTAATGTCGGCGTTCGCCGAAGCATAGCGACCGGGAATCTCTAACCGAGCAAGGGCTCCCGGGCCCCCGCGTACCCCAATCCGTTCGGGAGCCCCTTCGACAAGCTCAGAGCCTGCCCCGTACTCGATACGGGGGCGAACGGATTGGGGTGGCGCCTATCGACCCGTCCCTAATACGCCGCTTCGAGCATGGCCAGGAGCTCGGCCTCGGTGGGTTGGGCGGGGCTTTGGTCCATAAGGCGGCGGGAGCCGTGGGTGACGCGGGCCACCTCGGGCAGCCAGTCGCGCTGCACGCCGGACTCGCCAAGCCGCGTGGAAAGCCCGATGGCATCGATCAGCCCCCGCATGGCGTCTAGCGTCGCTTGCGCGCGGTCCGCGTCGGCGGCGCCGTTTGTCGCGCCCAGCGGCCCGGCCATGCCGCCCACGAGCGCCGGGACCCGCTCGGCGCAGAAGCCCATCACCGGAAGCAGGCAGAGGGTGTTCGCCACGCCGTGCGGAATCTTGGCCCAGGCGCCGATGGCGTGGGCCATGGCATGGACGATGATCGTGCCGGCGTTGGCCAGGGTGTAGCCGGCCATGACGCAGGCATAGGCCAGCTCGTCCCGCGCCTCGGCGTCGCTGCCGTCGGCAACTGCTCGCGGCAGGTACTTCACGACGCGCCGCATGGATTCGGCGGCGTAGAGGCGCGTGTGCGGCGTGGCCTTGACCGAAATGAACGACTCGGTGGCGTGGCAGAAGGCGTCCATGCCGGTGGCGGCGGTGACGTCCGGCGGCACCGAGTCGGTGAGCGCCGGATCGACGATCGCCGCCTGCGGGTAGATGTAAGGGCTCACGACAGACATCTTGTTGGACTGGTCCGCCAGCACGATTACCGCGTTGCCGGTCAGCTCGGACGCGGTGCCGGCGGTGGTCGGCACGCTGATGGTGGGAATGCCCGGCTTTTCGAGGATCTCGACGCCGAGCCAATCCTCCGTCGTGCCGCCGTTGGTCACGAGGCAGGCGGCGATTTGCGACGTGTCCATGGCGCTGCCGCCGCCCAGCCCCACGACCACGTCGGCGCCGTCGGCCTTGATGGCCTCCGCGCAGGCGTCCACGCTCGGGCTCGGCGGTTCGGGAACCACGCCGGTGTATGTGCCATAGGAGATTCCGGCGTCCCGCAGCAGCTCCCCGACCTGGTCGAGGATGCCGCATGCCGCGACGCCGGGATCGGTGACGATCAAAACGCGGCCGGCGCCGGCGCGGCGCAGCTGGTCCGGCAGTTCGCCGATCGCTCCACGTCCGAAGACGAGCGTGGGCGTTGTCCGAAAGGTCGAAGGTGAAGGGCCGAATGTCATAGCCGCGAGTCCTGCTGAGCCAGCAAGCCCGCCATTATGCGCCGATGCCCGGCCGGGCGCGTACCATGCTCACGCGCCACGGTGCGAGAGGGTCCGCTTTCATGCCCAGCTTTCCTGTCGAGGGACTTACCGAGGCCTCCAGCCGCGTCCTCGCGGCCGCCGGAGCGCCGGACGACATTGCCGACCAGTTGGCTCGCTGGCTGGCCAACTCGAACCTGGCGGGGCATCCCTCGCACGGGTTCCAGCGGGTTCCCGAATACGTGGGGCTGATTCTCGAGGGCAAGATGAAGCCCGCCGAGCGCCCGACCATTGTGTCGGAGACCGCGACCACGGTTCTCATCGAGGGCAACCTGGGCTTTGGGCATTTCGCGGCCGAGCTGCTCACGCGCGTGGTGGCGGCCAAGGCCAAGGAATCCGCGGTCGCCATTGGCGGCATGACCAACGTGACCCACATCGGCCGCCTGGGCGAGTGGGGTGAGCTTGGGAACGAGCTGGGCGTGATCTCGTTTCTCTGCATGGGTTGGGCCGGAGGGGCCGCCGACATCGCGGCCCCATTCGGCGGGGCGGAGCCGCGGGTGGGCACGCTGCCGTTCACGTTCGGCGCGCCGGCGGCGGAGGACGACGGCATGCTGATCGACATGGCCACCACGGCGTCCGCCGAGGGCAAGGTGCGGGTCTATCGGGACAAAGGCCTGCCAGTGCCGGACGGCTGGCTGCTGGACAAGGACGGGCTCCCGACCAACGACCCGGCGAAGCTGTACGAGGGCGGGATGATGGTGCCGTTTGGCGGCCACAAGGGCTATGCCATCGGCCTGATGGTGTCGCTCCTGGGCGCCAACCTGGTGGGCTCCGCGGTGGCGGGCGGCGAGCATCCTGCCGGCGGCTTCGCGCTGGCGATCGATCCCGCGGCGTTCGGCGACGCCGAGGTGGTGCGGCGCGGCATCCGCGCCAACCTGGAGCGCCTGCGCGACACGCGCCCCGCGCCGGGATTCACCGAGGTGCAGGTGCCGGGCGATTTCGAGCGCGCCTCGGCCCGCGCCCTGGCCGGGCATCCGCTGGACATTCCCGACTCGACCTGGGAGCTCTACCTCGACAGTGCCGAGAAGGTCGGGGTGTCGGCCGACGAGGTCAACGCCATCGCCGGCGGGGCGGGCTAGCGACCATAGGACCGGGCGCCCACTAGGGGCGCCCCTACGAGGATTTCGGCGGCGAACGGGCCGGGCTCACTGCCAATGGGCCGGGCTGACTACGACGGGAGCCAGTCCCACGCTGCGCGCAGCGCGGGGCACCGGGCGAGGGCGCCTTTAGATTCGGCCGGGCTGGATTCCGGCTTCCGCCGGATTGCCGGAGGAGCGGTCGGGGCGGGTTTGAAACCCGCCCCTACTCCAGCAGGGCCTAAACCTCGGTCGGGCCCTCCGACTCCTCGGTGTCCTCCATGTCATCCATCTCTTCGACTTCGCAGATCGGCAGGCCGACCTCGTCCAAGTCGCCTCTGGGAGTCGCCGCCAACCCCGGAGGCACGCAGCCGGTGAGCTGATTACCCGCGAGATACAGGCTTCGCAGGCTGCCGAGGTTGCCCAACTCGCGCGGAATCTCACCGGTCAGTTCGTTGTGGCTTAAACCCAGCACTTGCAGGCTGGTGAGGCTGCCCAGCTCAGGCGGAATCTCACCGGACAACCGGTTGACACGCAGCCACAGCTCTTCGAGGTTGACGAGGTTGCCCAGCTCGGGCGGAATCGGGCCGCTGAGCCGATTGGTGTCCAGGTCCAGCTGTTCCAGGTTGGTGAGGTTGCCCAACTCAGGTGGAATCGGGCCCGTCAACCGGTTGCTCCAGAAGGTCAGCCAGACCAGGTTGGTGAGGTTGCCCAACTCGGCTGGGATTTCGCCGCTGAGCTGGTTCAGGGTGAAGTCCAAGTGGGTGGCCGTCGAAAGGTTGCCCAACTCGCGCGGAATCTCGCCGGTCAGCTCATTGATGCCCAGCGCCGCCCACTGCAGGCTGGCCATGTCGCCCATCTCGGCGGGGATGGACCCGCTGAACTGATTGGCCCACAGGGAGAGATGGGTCACGTTGTCCAGGTTGCCGATCTCGGGCGGGATCTCGCCTTGCAGCTGATTGCCTTGGACGTTCAAGTTCACCAAGCCTGCGAGCTGGCCAATCTCGGGCGGGAGCGTGCCCTGCAACTGGTTCTGCGAGAGGTTCAACCTGACGACTCGGTCGTGGGCGTCCGTGGTGACGCCGAACCACTCGCCGAGCGGCGCGTCGCTGAGCCAGTTTCCGTTCTTGTTCCAGTCGGGGCCGTTCGTTGCATGGTAGATCGCGACCAACGCGTCACGCTGAACCGCCACGTAGGCGTCGTGGTCGCCGTTGGTGGCTCCGTAGAGCATGGCCAGCGCGGCCCCGCCGGAGACGCTCTCGGGCGAGTAGGCCTCGCCGTCGCTCAGGGGCCCGGCCGCCTGGAAGCTCGCGAACACCTGGTGGCTGCTATAGGGGTAGTGGCGGTCGCGGACGGCGTCGCCCAGCAGGCGCAACTGCACCGGCTGGTTCCGGCCCGGCCGGAATTCGAACACCGCAGCCTGGAAGTATTGGCGGATGATGCCGGGTTGGGCGCCCGCGATGCCGAGCGTGGCGCCCGGATGGTCGTCCAGCCGAGCATCGCTCTTCGGCAGCCCAAACGCTTGCAGGCCGCCGAGCGCGGTGTAGAAGTCCAGGAATCCGGTGGGGGTGCCGTCAACGGCAAAATTGGAGATGCGGTGTCCCCACGGCCCCATCGGCCGGCCGGGCTGCTCGCTCAGCAGGTCGGACTCAACGCCGAGGTCGGGCGCGCCGCTCAGGCCGCCGCCGAGGTAGTCCCACACCAGCCGCCGTTCCATGCGCCACATGCCGTCGCGCTGCTGGCAATCCGCGACGCCGCGTTGGTAGTACTGCGTCAGGCTACCGGCACTCTCTTCGACAACCTCGGAGGTGGCGAAGCCCCAGCGGGTAACGGCGCCGGTCGACTCGTAGTGCGAAAGGAAGTTGCAGTCGACCTCCCCGTCCCCAACCGTCACGCGCAGGTCCGGGATGTTGTGCGTGAGGTGAGCGTCGGGCTCGGCGAACACGCTCCGCGTCACGACGGCGGAGAGGCCGTCGTGCGAGTCGGCAAGGGTGGGTGCGGCCGCGGCGATGCCGGCAACGAGCAGCGCAAACAGCAGTGCGCCGAGGCGTATGGGACGCAGCGAAATGGTCATGGAAGGGAATTCCTTTGGACTCCAGCCTCGCGGCCTGAGCAGCTTTTGCAACTGTGCCTGTCGAGTGGCTTGTTGACAAGAGATTGCAGCGTGCAGTGTTCCGCCCCAGGGCGCATGTGTGGGCCGCTGCGTATGATGCGGATCGGCTGTGCCGGTGGCGCTGCCTTGAACGACCTGAGGAACGCATGCCGACGTTTTCCGCCGAACCCCTGACCGCCGCCACGGCGCGGATTCTCGAGGCCGCGGGCACGCCCGCGGAGGCGTCCGCCAAGATTGCGACGTGGCTGGTGCGCGCCGATCTGTCGGGGCATCCCTCGCACGGCGTGATCCGCATCCCCGACTACATCGACCGCATCCGCCAGGGCGCGTTCATCCCCGCGGTGGGCCCGGTGGTGGCATCCGAGTCCGACACCACGGTCTTGCTGGACGCCCAGTATGGATTCGGTCACCTGGCGGCGGAAGATCTGACGCTACGCCTGGCGGCGAAGGCCAAGACCTCGCGCGTGGCCATTGGCGGCATCTTCCACTGCAACCACATCGGGCGCCTCGGTGAGTGGGCTGAGCTGGCGGCCGATCTGGGCGTGGTCTACCTCATGGCCGCGGGCGGGCCGGGCACGATGCGGGCGGCGCCGTTCGGCGGCGCCGAGGGGCGGCTGAGCACGAATCCGATGGCTTTTGGCGCGCCGGCGGCCGAGGCCGATCCGCTGATCGTCGACTTCGCCACCACGGCCACCGCCGAGGGCAAGGTGCGGGTGGCGCTGGCCAAGGGCACGCAGTTGCCGCCCGGCCAGATCCTGGACGGCGACGGGCAGCCGTCAACGGAACCGGGCGACCTCTATGACGGCGGCGTGCTGCTCCACATGGCGGGTCACAAGGGCTACGGCCTTTCGCTGATGACGGAGATTCTGGCCGCCAATCTCACCGGCGCCATCAACCCGGAGATCAACGTGCGCATCGGCACGTTCGCCATGGCCGTCGACACCAACGCCTTCGACCAGGGCGACGGTTACGACGCCGCCTCCCGCAACACGTTCGACCGCATGCGCAACACGCGCCCGGCCGCCGGTTTCGACGAGGTGCTGATCCCGGGCGATGTCGAACGTCGCTCGAGGGAGAAGCTCAGCACGGCCGGCCTGCCGGTGGCCGAGGCGACGTGGACGGCAATCCTGGACACGGGCGAAAGCCTGGGGCTCAATCGGGGTGGACTCGACGGGCTGGCGCGGGGGTCGGAAGCAGCGGCGCAGACATAGCCACCCTGCGAGAGACCTGCCCCACTCCGTCATCCCGGCGGAGCCTGTCCCCGCGAAGGCGGGGAGCCGGAATCTAGTCTCGACGCAATCCGGCATCACCGACATCCTTAGTCGCACCGGTCTACGCCGAAATCCCCGTAGGCGGCGCGCGCCTCAGGGCGCGCAGTCCACCCGTTCGTAGCAGTCCGGCTCAAGGTCGTCGAGCAGAGACTTGCCGCCAGCGCAGTGGACGATGCACAGGTCCCGGCTGGACCGCGTGAGTGCGACGTAGAGCTGCCCGCGGCGAATGTCGATGGCGGCGCGACCCAGTTCAGGGTCAAGCAGGTAGACCGAGGCAAAGTCCAGCCCTTTCGCCGCGTGCACTGTCATCAGAGAGACGCTGGCGCCGTCCGGCGGAGTGTCCCGGTCCACGATCAGGGCTGGCACGCCCACGGCCCGCAGAGCGGCAAGCACGTCATCACGCCGGCGGTTCGTTCCCGTCAGCACCGCCATTTGGCCCGCCGCCCGCCCACTCTTTATCTCCTCGCGGATCGACCTGACGACGAACGCGAGGCCCTCCTGGTCCGTCGGGCACCTGACGAATCGCGGGAGCGGGCCTTCGCGCCGAGACTCAGCCATGGCGTCAATCTCACGGTGCATCTCCTGGCTCGTCGCATCGACGTTGGCGTAGAGCGAAGCGGCGAGCGCGTGAATCTGGCGGGTCGAGCGGTAGGGGCGGAGCAGGACGCGAGCCTGACCACGTTGCAGGTCTAACTCGCGTCTCGCCCAGCGGAAGCGACCGCGGTAAACCATCTGCGCAGGATCGGCCAGCACGAGCAGGCGCCACTCCTCGCCGGCGACAAGTGCTCGGGCCAGCCGCGCCATGACCGGCGAGCAATCCTGTCCCTCGTCCACGATCACGGCTCGATACCGTGGCGGGTCGGCGTCGGTCGTGAGAGCGTGGCGCCCGCGTTCGATCAAGTCGTCCCAAGTGCCCTTGACATCGCCACGCCGCCGGATGCGCTGGTATAGGTTCCAGACTGCCCGGCGCTGGGGTTGGCGCAGCCGCTTCAAGCCTTCGCTCTCAGGTCGTGTGAGGTCCAAATAGGGCTCAACAACGTCAAACTGGTGGGGGCTGATCACATACGCGATTTCATCGTGCAGGTCTCCCACTGACCATCCGCGCAGTTGGTCCCGCTCGGCCGACGGCAACCGCGAAAACTCCTCAGCGATCGCTTGCCTTAACCACTGCCCGTTCATGTCGATGGTCGTGGCGACGGCAAATCCCTTGACGCGCGTCTGTAGGTAGCCGTCCGACCAGCCATGGAACGTCTGGACCTCGATCTGCCGTGCGATCTCCGGCGTGGCGAGCGTGTCGATGGTCTTGCGGACGGTCTGCATCAACACCCGGTTGTAGCAGAGATAGAGCACCCCATTGCGGCCCTGCTCCTGCTGCGACGCCTGGCGCAGCGCGCGCCATATGGCGATTGATGTCTTGCCCGTGCCGGCGCCGGCAGTGACGAACGTCAGCCACCTGCGGCGATGCTCGTCGTATTCCACCAAGTAGCGCTGGTCGTCATCGAGGGCCGCGAAGTAGTGCTCGAAACCTCGCGCCGCCATCTCGTCGAGCACATCAGGGTTTGGCACCGGCACCGGATCCTCGGTCGCGATTCGCGGCAGCGGCGCGGGGCCACCCGCGAAGCGGCTCAGGTTGGTCCGCGCGAAACGGAGTGGGATTTCGCTGCGGTGGCGGTCCGCCCAGGCGTACGCCTCGTCGTGGTTATCAACCCACAGCGCCACGATTCGGGTCTCATCCCTGGCAAAGATCAAGCGATAGTCGAGCGTTACCCGAGCCGAGCGCACTTCCAGATCGCCGCCGACTCTGTGGAGCAGCTCGTCGTGGAGGCCGGGGCTAAAGCGGTCCGCGCAGAGGCGCTGGATCGCCTCGGTCGTCTCCTCGCTTAACCGATCGTCAAGCGGCCTGAGCGCCCGGTCGAAGTCGTGACCGAGAAAGAGGGATAGGCCTGCCATGGGCCTCCGCCCTCCCCACCGATCACAGGCTCTGAATACTCTGGGTCGTTCCGACCCGCAGTATATGCGGCGCGGGTTGAGCCTTAGTCGGCCAGGAAGCCCTCGATCCGGTCCAACGCAGTTTCCAGGGCCTCCATGCTGGTGGCGAAGCTGAGGCGCACGCAGGCGTCGGCACCGAAGTCGCTGCCCGGCACCACGCCGACGTGGGCGTCTTCCAGCAGGCGACCGGCCCACTCGGTCGAGCCGGACACGCCCTTGGCCGCGAAGGTGCCGGAGACGTCGGGGAATGCATAGAAGGCCCCGCCCGGCTCCGGGCAGACCACGCCGTCCAGGGCATTGAGGCGGTCGCTGAGGAACTTGCCGCGGCGCTCGAACTCGGCGCGCATGACCTCCACGCAGGATTGGTCGCCGTTCAGCGCGGCGGCCAGCGCGTGCATGGTGAAGGTGGCGCCGCCGCTGGTGGTCTGCGACTGGAGCTTGGCCATGCCCTTGATCACATCGACCGGCCCGGCGGCGTAGCCGATGCGCCAGCCGGTCATGGAGTAGGTCTTGGACCCGGCGTTGAAGGTGATGGTGTGGTCGTAGGCGTGGTCGGAGGTGGCGGCAAAGCTCTTGAAGGTGCGGCCGCCGAACATCAGGCGGTCGTACATCTCGTCGCTGAAGGTCACCACGTCGGTGTCGGCCAGCACCTCCGCCAGCGCGTCGGTTTCCTCGGGGGAGTAGGCGGCGCCGGTGGGATTGCTGGGCGAGTTGAACACGAGCACGCGCGTGCGCGGCGTGAGCGCGTCACGCAGCTGGTCCGGGGTGATCCGGAATCCGGCGTCCGCGCCGGCGTTGACGAAGACGGGTACGCCGCCGGCCAGCTTGACCTGTTCGGGATATGACACCCAGTAGGGCGCCGGGATGATGACCTCGTCGCCCGGGTCGAGCAGGGTGGCGAAGGCCAGGTACAGGGCCTCCTTGCCGCCCACGCTGGCGACCACCTGGTCGGTGCTGTAGGTGAGGCCGTTCTCGCGCTGCAGCTTGGCGACGACGGCATGCTTGAGCTCGGGCACGCCCGAGGCCGGCTTGGCGTATTTGGTCTCGCCGCCGTCCAGGGCCGCCGCCGCGGCCGCCTTGATGTGGTCGGGCGTGTCGAAGTCGGGCTCTCCGGCACCCAGGCTCACGACGTCGATGCCCTGGGCGCGCATCGCCGCGACCTTGTTGCTGACGGCAATGGTCCCCGATTCGGCCAAGTCTTGAACGCGCTGCGAGATCTTCACGGGCCAGCCTTCGGATAAGAGTCGGCGGCGCTCATTGTGCCTGACCCGACGTTGGGGCAGTGGGACCGCCGGTGATGTCGTAGGCGAACACGCCTTCGCGGAAGAGATAGGCATTGACCTCGCGGTCGAGCCGCCGCTGGTAGATCACGTCCAGCGCGGCGCAGGCGCGCTCTAGGTAGCGCGAATACAACGCCGCCACGTTGGCCGCGACCAGGCGGACGGCTTGGACGCCCCCGCGCCGCAGCGGTCGCAGGGCGTTCTGGAATGCGGCCTCGTCGGCGGGTGCGAGTTGGGCTGCTAGCTCCGTCGACTGCGAGCGCACGCGGGCCAAGTCGGCGGCGAGTTGCGCCGCCATGGCATAGCCCCAGAGCAGCCCGGTGTACAGGCCGCGGTTGAAGTAGCCGGCGCCGACCATGGCGTGCATGAGCAGGTGGTGGGCGGCCTCGACGGCTCCGGACGCCGTGAGAGCACCGCGGCTCGCACCGGTCGGGGCACTCTCTGGGTCCGGCGGCTCCGGATGCAAGGGAACCGTCATTCCGTGGCGATGCCGAACCTCCGCCGCGAGCGGATGCAGGACGGCCAGGGTCGGGTCGATGGAATCGGCCGCTGGATCGGGCCAGGCGGCGCTCCATGCTCGCAGTGGGGTCAGGAGGGGCTCGACGTCGGCAGACGTGAGCGCGTCCGCCGCGTGCTTGGGTCCCGCGAGGCCCGCGGCGTGCGGATCGCGCAGCAGCAGCAGCAGGCGTTGGGCTGAGTCCAGCAGGGTGGCCTGGGCCTGGACCGCCGCCAGAATCGAGCGGTCCTCGATGGCCTGCTGCAGCCGTCGCAGCTCAGTTGGAACCCGCGCGGCCTCGCGCTCGATCAACTCCGTCGGGGTGAGCAAGGGCGGCGCCAGGGGATTGCCGGCAAACCGCGCCACCAGCCCGCCTGGGTCGATCAGGGGCGCCACCGCCTCGTGCCTCGGGCCGCGCAGGGTCGCCGGGATCGTGATCTCAAGATCCGCGCGCAGCGGCCCCTCGAACGTGGCGACGACGAGGTGTCCACCGCGAACGGGCCGCCCGAACCATCCCAGCACCGGGTGGATCGCAGCCAACGAGTCCGGCATGGCGGCCATCACGGCGGGGAGATCGGACTCGGCGACGGCCAGCCGCAAGTCCACGTCCGACCAGCGGTCCGCCGTTCCCGCGGCGATGCTCCCGCCAATCCACGCCGCGACGACTTTGGCGTCCCGCTCCAGCGCCGCGCGTGCCGACTCGATGAGCCGAAACTGCGGGCTGTCGGGCGCCAGGTCCGGGCTGGTCGACAGGCTCATCCGCCGCGGCCGATGACGTCGAGCAACTCGCGGCGAAAGGCGCCTGTGTCGATCGACGCGGCGATGCGCAATTGGGTGGCCTCGCTCGCCACCCGAAACCGGACCTGGCCCGCCACGACCTCGGCGCGTCGGGGCGTCAAACCGAGGCGAAGGAACTCCTCGCCCAGCGCCAGGGTGAGCGCCGCGGGGTCGTACATGCTGGTCCAGTCGCGGTCGCGCCGGTCCAGGTAGGTTTCCAGCATGAGCCCCAGCGCGGGGCCAATGCCCGGGGCGCGTCGCACGCGGTCAAGATCGGCCCGCCGCAGCTGCGCCTGCGAGGTGACGAGGTATTCGCCCACGCGCACGCGCCGGCCGCTGTTGCACACGGCGGCCGCGGCGGCGGGATCGGTGCCGAAGTTGTGCTCGCGCGGGTTCGTCGGATCGTGCCGACCGCCCATCATCACGATTCCAGCCAGGCGGTCGAGGGCCTCGGGGCGCTCGGCCACCAGGGCGGCGGCGTTCGTGGCCGGACCAATGGTTGCCAGCCACACGGGCTCGGGCGCGGTGGCGACCACGTCGGCCATGAGGTCGACAGCCGACCGGGAATCGCGGCGGGGATCATCACGACCCTGGGGCACCGCCACGTCGCCGGAAAGGGGGATGCCCTCGATGCCAGCGTTCGATTCGCCCGCGGCCACGGGAACATCGTCGACGCCCAACTGGTCCAGCAGCCGCAGCGTCAGCGCCGCCCGCCAGCACGTGTCGCCGAGCACGGTCGTGACCGCGCACAGGCGAATCCGCGGGTGCCGCGCGGCGAAGGCGAGGGCAAAGGCGTCGTCCACGTCGTCGCCAATATCGGTGTCGAGGATGAGCGAGATCACGCCGTCCGCCTGCCATCGTCGTCCAGGCGCGCCTTGCGGAGCATGGCCTTGGTGATTTGGGCGCGGTGGCGCTGGACGAACGCCGCCGCGCCGTCGGGGTCCACCGCGGACAACGGTCGCAGCGCCCAGCCGATGCCGAGGCGGATGAAGTGCCGCCGGTCGTGGATGCTCGCTTCCAGCAGGTCGAGGGTCAGCTGCGGTCGCGGCGACTCGCCGATTGGCGGCACGCGCCCGATCCGTCGCAGCCGCCGCCGGGTAGGTCCGTGCAGGCCATCGTTGAGCGACACCGTCGCCACAAGCGCAATGCGCCGGTACCAGAACGGCTCCTCGCGCGCGGCCCAGTCGCGCAGCACGTCGTCGGCGATGACGCCGGCTTCCAGATGGCCCGCCACGAGCAGCAGGGAGATCGGGTCGGCCAGCGCCCAGGTGTCCGGCGCGCCGCTCCAGGCCTCGGTGAGCAGCCAGGACCGGGCGTCGAATGCCGGCTGCGCCGCGAGCATCCAAATGGCGCACCAGGCCTCTTCCAGCGACGCGTCGAAGAGCCTTGCGAGCAGGGGCGAGTCCGACGGCAGTCCAAAATCCTGGACGAAGCCGGTGAGCACGCGCTCGGCGCCCGGCATCGACGTGCCGATCACCCGGCGCCGCTCCAGCTTCAGGTACTTCGCCTCGCCCGCCGCGCGCACCGGGTCGGCGACGGCTTCGAGCCGCGAGCGCAGCTCTAGCGCCGGGTCATGTGGGCCGTGGAAGATCGGATCGGTCATGGCAGGTTGCACCGCCGAGGCGGCGAAGGGATGCAGGGGCGTCCCTGGCCGGCGTCCCAAGGGCTTGGGAGGCGCGGGGGCATTTGCGATGCTCCAAGTGGCGACGCTCCACCAGAATGACAGGCGGCTGGCGGCGTCGACCTCGGTGCTAGAGTAATCCGCCCGCACCACGGCCCCCGTCGTCTAGAGGCCTAGGACACCACCCTTTCAAGGTGGCGACAGGGATTCGAATTCCCTCGGGGGCGCCTCTGCGCGTCCGCGCTACTGACAGTCCCCGCTATTGGGGACCATGCAGATGAACTGCAGCGGCGCGGCGCCGGTGTTCTGGAACTGGTGCATGGCCATGGGCGGCACGAAGACGGCCTGACCTTGCGCGAAGGGCTTGAGCCCGTCGTCTGTGAGCAGGTGCCCGTTGCCGCTGACGATGAACACCTCGTGCTCCCAGGGATGCTGGTGATGATCGGTGGCGCCGCCGGCCTCGACCTCGAAGAGCCGCATGCCGAAATTCGGCGCGTCGTCCCGATGGGTCACCAGGTTGCGCTTGATGACCTTGCTCGGGGCGTCGGGGTAGACGTGCTCCGCGACGACCTCGCTGGGATCGACGACCTTGGGTTGCATTGGGTTTCTCACTTGGCGGATCCGCTATCCCATCGTAAGTCGCGGCGTGGGCCGCCGAAAGTAGCGTCGCGCCGTTGCCACGGGCGCGATGCATCGCGGAAAATGCTTCGCCGCGAACCTGCTCGCCCCGCCGCTCAATGCCAACCGTCACCATCCGCATTCCCCAGGTGCTGCGGCACCACACCACAGGAGCGCGCAGCGTCGAGGTGGAGGCGGGTGCGGTGCGGGAGGCGCTGGAAGCGCTGTTTGCGGTCTATCCGACGCTGCGGGAATCGCTCACGCCGCCGAGCGGCGACGTGCTCGAGGCCACGAACCTGTTCCTCAACGAGCAGGACGTCGCCACGCTCGACGGCCTGGCTTCGCCCATGAACAGCGGCGACACCCTGACAATCCTCCCGGCCATGTCCGGCGGTGCGCGAAAAATGCCGACGGATTCGGAAAACGTCTCAAGGGGGAACAGCATGGCTCGGAACTTGCTCGTCGTCACGATGCTCGGGGTGTTCCTGATCGCTTCACTGGCATGCGGCGAGGCGCCCGAAGCCGTCCGGATAGGAACCGAGGGCGCCTATCCGCCCTACAACTTCATCAACGACGCCGGTGAGATCGACGGGTTCGAGCGGGAGCTGGGTGACGAGCTATGCCAGCGGGCCAATCTCACCTGCACGTGGGTCATCAACGAGTGGGACACCATGATTCCGAATCTCGTGGCCGGGCAATACGACTCGATCGTGGCCGGGATGAGCATCACGGTGAAACGAGACGAGGTCATTGATTTCACGCAGCCGTACCTCCCACCCAGCGTGACGGTGTATCTCGCCGTGGCCGGCGCCGGCGACGAAGCGATCAATGGCAAGGTGGCCGCACAGGGGGCCACCGTCCAGGCCGACCACCTGGCGTCGCAATCGGGCCCAACCCTTCTCGAGTACGAGTTGGTGCCCGACGCCATTGCGGCCGTGCTGAGCGGCGAGGCGGATGCGGCGCTGGTGGACCTGGCGTTCGCGCGCGACAGCATGGCCGAGCACGAGGGGATGCTGGCCATCGTCGGGCCCGAGGTGAATCTCGACCTCGGCGTCGGCATTGGCGTTCGAGAAGACGACGGCGAGTTGAAGGACAAGCTGGACCAGGCCATCGGCGAGATGAAAGACGACGGCACGCTCAACACGCTAATCACCAAGTGGTTCGGCGATGAGGCTGACGGCTTCTAGCTGATGGCAGCCAGGGCACTCGTGCCTCGGGCGGTTCCCGCGACCGCCGATTGACACGCCGCGACGCTTCCATCTAGAACACTTTGGAAACCCGTCGAAGGGCGGCCAGCCGGAGAAGTAGGGTGCGCAAGCTAGCAATCGGCCTCGTCGTTGCCGCAGTGGTCTTTGCCGTGGCAACTCCGGCCCACGCCCTCGAGTGCGAGGGGTTCGACCTCGACGACGGCTGCCTCTTCACCATCACCGGCGGGGATACCCCCGACCTGGACGACGGCTACGCCGTTACCAATGCCGTTGGTGTGCCCATGTGGGATTTCGTGCGCGAGCGCGAGGCGCAGGCCATTGGCTATCCCATCAGCCAGCGCTGGACCGAGGGACCCTTCACCCTCCAGGCGTTCCAGAAGGTCATCCTGCAGTGGGACTCCGGCAGGCAGCGCATGAACTACTACAACACCCTCGACGCGCTGGCGCACCGCTATCCGTGGGTCGAGCTGCCGTTCGTGCCGCCCCATCAGGTCCTCGAGGAGGACCAGGGGGCGAGCTTCGGCGCCATCATCCGCAACCATCTGGCGCTGCTCGACCAGAATGAGGCCATCAGGGAACGGTTCCTCAGCGAGCCCGATTGGCTCAACCTCTACGGGCTGCCGATCCGCTATGAGGAACGTGAAGTTGACGGCAACTCCGCAGGCGTGCAGTTGCTACGGACCCAGCGCACCGTCTTCGTGGTCTGGAAGGTGCCGGCTACCGGCGTCACCGTCGGGCGGGTCAACCTGCAGAACGTGCCGGACAAGCTGAAGTCCTTCAGCAACGTCGTGATCCCCGATGGGGCCAAGAGTCTGGCGCATGCCCCAGACCCGACTCTTCACGCCGCAATCAGATCCCTGCCCTGGATTGCCGACGGAATCCTCCCAGACGAACAACGCCACCTGCCGCTTCTCCGCAAGCTCTCGTGGTCATCCGATCGGATCTTATCCACACTCCTGGTTGAGCGGCAGGCCGACTGGCTGCAAGCCCCACTCGACGCCGAAGCGGAGGGCGCCCTGGGAATTCTTCTCGCCTTCGCCGACATCCCCTGGACGCGCAAGCACATCCCGCAGGCCCGACAACTCCTCCTTCACATGTTGCTCCACGCGCCCCGAGATCAATGGCCGTCACCCTTCCGGAAACTCCTCCACAAATCCTGGATGCGTGACCAGGTCACATGGAATGAGCTCAGATTCGCCGACCAACTCCTGGAATTCGCCTTCCTTTGGCCACGGCACGCCACCGACCCCTCCGCTACGCACACCACCATCACCGCAATGCTCAACACGATGCTCGATATGCCATTCCTCGACACCTTCGCCGGCTACGAAAACGAAATCTTCAACCACCTTCCTCGACCCGAAGGCAGCACCGATGCTGAGACTGGCGTTTCCCGTCGCGCTGGTGGACCCGACTACACGCTCACGGCTCTTCACGCTTTCGCCCAGGACGGAGGTATCACCGATCAACAGGCACTTTTGTTTCTATTTCGAAGCCCATTCAAACCCGACGTGCCACCGGAGGATTACGCCGAAACTCTCAATCGCATTCACGAAGGCTTAAACATCAGGAACCGAGATGTTGTCACGCCCTTGTCTGGCCCTGTACGCCTGTTTCTCATTCACGACCATGACCAGCAAATAGCGCCCAATACCATGGACACCATAGAACGCGTGCTAAATGCAGTCATTGCGTTCACAAGGCAACCATTTCCGAACGATTATTTGGCCTTGCGAGTCAGCGCTCGAGAGGATTGGGGCATGCAGGGCAGAAATAATCACACCTATATGTTGATTAACCAAAAGTACGTGTCGCATGACGCATCATCGCATGAGACACAAAGAATACTGGCTCATCTGATCGCTCATTATTATCTTCTTGACTATTCCCGATGGATTTATGAGGGGACAGCAGTCTTGGTGGAGCATGGGGTGGGGTTACGTGGCTCAGCGTTGCCGCCTGAAGCCGGGCATCCTGATTTCTTCAATGATTCGCCGGTGAATTGCCCAGTGAATAGTATCGATGCGGCAACCGATGACTTTAGCTCCGACTGTCAGCGGTATCTTGGGCCACGATTATTTCTCAGTTTATATCATTCTCTAGACAGGGAATCATTTCACAACGGTTTTGCCAACCTGATCAATGCGATTTACGGACAATTGTATATCTACTGTTTCGTTGAGGGTGTTAGTTGCCCTTATGTACCACGAGCATCTGATGTGGATATGGTCATCGAGGCGTTTACGTCCGAGGCGACTCCGGAAGCGGCGGCCACTGCCAGACGCGTTATCGGACGCTGGTATTACGGCGACCCTGGCGCCTTGACATCGCCTTGATGTCCCGCGGACGCGACGCGCCTTGAACGTCCGGAGCTGTGGACGGCAGCCGAACGTACTCGTCTTGCATCCGGGCGGCGGAACCCAGAGTCGCCGGACTCCCGCGTCCACCGATTGACACGCCGCGACGTTTCCAGATAGAACACTTCCGAACCCCGCAGAACGGCGTCCAGCCGGATAAAAGGGTGCGCAAGCTAGCGATCGGCCTCGTCGTTGCCGCGGTGGTCGTTGCCGTGGCAACTCCGGCCCATGCCCTCGAGTGTGACGGTTTCGACCTCGACGACGGCTGCCTCTTCACCATCACCGGCGGCGACACCTCCAACCCCATCGACGGCTACGCCGTCACCAATGCCGCCGGCGTGCCCATGTGGGATTTCGTGCGCGACCGCGAGGCCCAGGCCATCGGCTATCCCATCAGCCAGCGCTGGACCGATGGACCCTTCACCCTCCAGGCGTTTCAGAAGGTCATCCTGCAGTGGGATCCCGGCAAGCAGCGGATGAACTACTACAACACCCTCGACGCGCTGGCGAACCGCTATCCGCGGGTCGAGTTGCCCTTCGTGCCACCCCATCAGGTCCTCGAGGAGGACCAGGGGGCGAGCTTCGGCGCCATCATCCGGAACCACCTGGCGCTGCTCGACCAGAATGAGGCCATCAAGGAGCGGTTTCTCCGCGAGCCGGATTGGCTCAACCTCTACGGCCTGCCGATCCGGTACGAGGAACGTGCGGTTGACGGCAACCCCGCGGGCGTGCAGCTGCTCCGGACCCAACGCACGGTCTTCGTGGTCTGGCAGGTGCCGGCTGCCGGCGTCACCGTGGGGCGGGTGAACCTCCAGAACGTGCCGGACAAGCTCAAGAAGCTCTCCAACGTCATCATCCCGGATGCGGCCAAGCTCCTCGCGCCTGCCCCGGACCCTGTCCTGCACTCGGCGATTCGAGCCCTGCCCTGGGTTGCCGACGGCGTCTTGCCGCACGAAGAGCCAAGCGTTTTGATTCTCCGCAAGCTCTTCACGTCGTCCCAGGAGTTGTTCTGGACTCTCCTCGTTGAGCGACAGCCCGCATGGTTGCAACGCCCACCGGACGTGCTAGCCGAAGCGACCCTCAACATGCTTCTCGCATTCGCCGACATCCCCTGGACCCGCAAGCACATCGGACCCGCCCAGCCTCTGCTACTCAGCATATTGCTCCACGCCCCCCAAGAGCAATGGCCATCATCGTTCCGCAAGCTCATGCACAAACCCTGGATGCGCGATGGAGTCACATGGGACGAAATGCTATTCGCAGAGTCCGTCCTCAGCTTTCTCCTCATCACGCCACGTTACGAAGGATCCTTTTTTGGCAAGCACGTTGAAATCAATAACCTCGTTACCACGATGCTCGACATGCCATTCTTGGAAAGCTTCGAGGGGTACGAGCGCGCCTTCTTCGAAAGTCCGCCCTTCTTCGGGTCTTCGCGTTCCTCACCCAGCGGCGCCAACTACGAAGAGGTTGGCGGCTTTGAATACGGTCTCACCATCCTTCATGGCTTCGCGGCCTCCGGCGGAATCACCGATCGGCAGGCACTCCTGTATTTGCTTGGCGGGCCCGATCACTTCGCTCAGCAGCCAGTCGAATACGCCGCCGCTCTCAACCGTCGCAATGAGCACCGCGGTATCAGGATGCACGACATCTATCTCCCGCTCTCTGGACCAATGCGTTTGATTATCGTTCACGATATTGGTCATCCAATAGCACACAACACGATGGCCGCCATGGAAACTGTATTGCAGGCGATGGTCGCGTTTACGAAGACTCCATTTCCTCACAACTATTTGATATTGCAAGTCTGGCCTCAATACCCTCCAGAAGTCTCGGGTGGGTATCGTTTTGATCATATCTCCATCGATCCGAGATATGTCGCAAGTGACTCCATGTCAATAGAGACGCGGAGGGTATTGGCTAATCTTATTGCCCATTTCTATGACGGATATGACACTCCATATTGGGCAGGAAAAGGGGCGGCCAGGGTCGTCGAATATGGACTTGGTTATCGTGCGCCGAATTCGCCGCCTGAGATTGGATTCCCTGAATATAAAGATGATCCACACGCGGACTGCCCGGTGAATACCGTCGATGGCGCATTCCTCACCGGTGAAGGTGTCTGCCATCGCAATATTGGCGCACGGTTCTTTCTCGATCTATATCGGTCACTAGGCGAGGCGCAGTTTCGCGATGGATTTGCCAGGCTGATAACCGCGGTGTACGGAAGCTATCCGCTCCACAGTCATTGCAGGGTCGAAAATCCGTTCTTGGGGATCCCTTGCGTCTATCCGCAGTCCCCGCCGTTTGAGAAGACATTCACGGACGCGTTTACGTCCGGCTTGCCCCCGGAAGCCGCGGCCAACGCCCGATCCTTAATTCAACGGTGGTGGCACGGCGGCTAGGGGCTTGCCGTGTCCCGTCGCGCCGTGGGCGACGCAACGCGCCTTGCACCTTGCCGGCTGCCGTCGGCGGCCGCGCTAGATCGTCTTGCGCTCGGGCGGCGGGACTGACAGGCGCCGGGTTTCGGCGGTGGACACGTCCACCACGGCGGGCTGGCCTTCCTGCGTGGCGCGGATGGCACGTTGCAGCGCCGGTCGCAGCTCGGCCACGGTGGAGACCTTCTCGCCGTGGCGCCCCAGGGCCTTAGTCCGACTCTTGCGGAGAGGGTAGCCCTAACTGCGTGAGATCCTGGGAATCCGGCGCGATGGCCGCCCGGAATTGACTTAGGAAACCTCTGAAAAAAGGCGAGCCGGCCGGGGCGCCGCCTATGCTCCCACGGGATGGGCACTCGGTGAGGGTCAGGATGCCGCCGCAACGCACATTTGCCGACGTGGAGTATGACGGCCAGCCGCGCCAGACGCGG
>JAJECS010000021.1 GCA_022821905.1 Chloroflexota bacterium
GTCGGAACCGTGCAGACCGTCGCGATTGGCGTGGGGCTCGCGGCCTACGTGCTGCCCACGGTGGGGTGGGCGCTCCTCGACGAGAAGGCGCAGCTTGTGCCCGAGCGATTCCCCGCCTCGATTCGCACGGCGGCGGAGGAGCTGGACCGGCGCAACGCGGACGGGCGATCACGCACGCTTCTGGCAATCCCGCAGCGTCGCCACCCCGAATGGTCGTCGCGCCGGCGGGTCTTGCACTTTCCCGAGAATAGAGCCGTCACCTCGCCCTACGTCACGCGGCAAACTGTCGTGGGCCGAACGCTGAGTGACCAGATGCTGAGAGATTCTCCGGAAATGGCTGCGACACTCCGGACGCATGGTGTGGCCCGCGTACTGGTTCCGACCGGCACCACAGGCGGTCGCGATCTCGCCGAGCGTCTGCATCAGAGCGACAGCTTCGCGCTCGACTTTGCCGAGGGGTATTACGAGATCTTCCGCACGGTCGAACCGCCATATCCCTGGGTCTATGAGGAGACGTCAGCCGGACGGGAGGAGCTGTCCTGGCGGCGCGAAGGGATGCACCGCCTGGTAGTCGAGTTGCCTCCTGGCGGGGAGCGGCCGCGTGAAATCATCACGCAGGAATTCTGGGATCCTCTGTGGACCGCCCAGTTGACCGGCCATGAAGCGGCGATCAAGCGTTCCGAGTTGGGTTTGCTGAGCGTGGGTCTGGGCCCGGGCGCCTCTGGAACCTTAGTGCTTGAATACGGCCTGCAGCGCGCCCTCATTGCCGGTCACGCGATTACGTGGGCCGGCCTTCTGGCCTGGGCCCTTTGGGCGGCCTGGCCGCAGCGGCCGCGGCGACGATGGGAACGCCGATGAGAGTCGCCGCCTGGCTCGCCGCCACGGCCGTGGCGCTGGCGCTGGCGGCGGTGGTCGCGCCGGAACGCGTGTCGGTCGCCACCCCAAACAACCTGCCCACATCGAGCGTCTCGCTTGGCCCGGTGTGGGGATCGGTGGCCCAATCGATCGACTTTCCACCCAGTGCGATCGAGACCGTGACCATCTGGACGCGCAGCGAGGGGCCGCGCGCGGCTCTGGGCGAGGCGCACTTGCTGCGGTCGGCCGACGATCCGCCCATCCGCTCGGCCGTCTTCGAGGCGCCGTTGGGCGCCGAGCTGCAGCCGACGCGCATCTCGTTTGCCCCGATTGACCTGCTGGCAGGGGAGACGCTGATGCTCCGCATCGCGGCGCCCGAGCCCGATGCGGCGGCGCTGTACGTCGGGGGGACGCGGAACGACGCCTACCCCGACGGACAGCTCGTCGATCGGCTGGGCCATGCCCCGGTCGGTATTGATCTGGCATTTGCCACGACCGGGCACGCAGGCGCTCTCGCCCGGTTGCGGACGCAAGCGAGCGAAGCGCCGGTCTATCTAGGCATTGGAATCGTCGTTGCGCTCCTGGCGGGGGGCGCGGCAGGCCGCCTCGCGTGGTCGACACTGGAGCGCGCGCGGTTTCGCCGGCTTGCGGCCGGGGCCGTGGGCGGAGGGATCGCCGTCGCCACAATCTTGGGTCCGCTGCTTGGTCCGGTCACGTTTCCCTGAATCTGCTCGATCGCCGGCGCGCCGCATCTATAGCTGGGGCTACCGCCAGCTCACGTGCCTGTCCGTCGGCCTCACCGTGCGCGACACGCAAGTCGGGCTCAAAATCTATGCCGTGCCGGTCGTCGAGCAGGTGTGTCCACGCGTGCGCACGTCGGGCTTTGCCTTTGATATCGAGGCTCTCGCGCTGGCGATTCGACTCGGGTTTCGGACCATTGTCGAGGCACCCGTGATCGTGCGTGACCGATATCCGAGCACGATCCGATCGACTACCGTCGCCACGATGTTCATCAAGACACTTATGGTGGCGGGTCGCGCTACATCGTGGGCCATATGCTCGACGTTCGGAAGGGGCAACTGGAGGATGGCGAGTCGGGTGTCGCTCCGTCCGACACCGGCGTGGCCGAGCTTCCCGCCCGACGGTCCACGGCGGGCGGGTCGACCGCACCAATTGACGCCAGCTTGCTCCAGTCCTCCGCGCCAGAGTCTGATCCGGCGATTGTCGTCAGCTGGCGCCAATCGCTCCCCACGCTCGGACATTGGGGCCTACGACGCCGCGCCGCGCCCACCACGGATACTCGCCCATCTGAAGCTTCCTGAGGTGCCGTCGCGATGTTTCTAGGAAGGCGTCTTCGCCTACGGCCCGCCGCGGGGTTGCGGTTGGGGACGGCGGCCGCTCCTCGCATCCTGGCGCGCGACGAAATTTGGGTGGTCCTGGGGCTGGTGATCGCTTTTGCCGCGGCGTGGCGCGTTTTGGCGACGCCTGGCGAGATCATTCTTGGGGATCGGGAGTATCCGATTGCTGCGGAACTGTGGCTCCGAAAGTTCGTCAGCGCGTGGGACACGTCGAGTGGCAGCACGCTCATCACCATGTCGCGGACGTACGTAGACGCTCCCTGGGGGCTCATCGTTTGGATATTCGGGCTCTCGACCGAGGTGGCGGGCAAGTTCCACTGGACGAGCTGGCACCTCCTCGGATTCTT
>JAJECS010000005.1 GCA_022821905.1 Chloroflexota bacterium
CCGCGTCTGGCGCGGCTGGCCGTCATACTCCACGTCGGCAAATGTGCGTTGCGGCGGCATCCTGACCCTCACCGAGTGCCCATCCCGTGGGAGCATAGGCGGCGCCCCGGCCGGCTCGCCTTTTTTCAGAGGTTTCCTAAGGGGTGGGAAAAGTACCCAGCGTCCTTAGGTTCCTCACGTTCGTTCGGAACGACAGATGCCATCGCCGCCGCGCGGGGATGACACCCACGCCTCAGGCCTCCGGCAGCGCGGCCAGGCCCGGAAGCTCGCGGCCTTCGATGAGCTCGAGCGTGGCGCCCCCGCCCGTACTCAGGTGGGCGAAATCTCCCGCGCGACCCGAGGCCTGGGCCGCCGCCACGGCGTCGCCGCCCGCCACCACCACACGGGCGGGCGAGTCGGCGAGAAGCCGCGCCAGCCCCAGCGTGCCGCCGGCGAACGGCGCCAGCTCGTAGACCCCGACCGGCCCGTTCCATAGGACGGTCCGCGCGCCTGCCAGCGCCTCGGCGTAGGCCGCCAGCGACGCGGGTCCAATATCCAGAATCATGGCGTCAGCCGGCACCGCGTGCAGCCCCACCGTGGTGGGCGCCGCGTCGGCGGAGACCTCGGTGGCCACGACTGCGTCAACTGGCAGCACCAGAGCGCAGCCCGCCGCGGCCGCCGCCGACTGAATCCGAGCGACGGCGCCGGCGGCGCTCTCCGCCCGCGACCGACCGATGCCAACGCCGTCCGCCGCCAGGAAGGTGTTGGCCATCGCCCCGCCGAGAATCAGAATGTCCGCAGTGGCCGCCAATCGCTCCAGGAGCGTGATCTTGTCGCTGATCTTGGCCCCGCCCACGATGGCCGCGAACGGCCGCGGCGGTCCCTGCACGATGGGATCCAGCGCCCGAAGCTCGGCCAGCATGAGGTGTCCGGCGGCGGCGGGCAGCGCGTGGGCCAGCCCGGTGGTGCTGGCATGCGCCCGGTGCGCCGTGCCGAAGGCGTCGTTGACGTAGCAATCGGCCAGCCGCGCCAGCGAGCGCACGTGCGCGGGATCGTCGGCCTCCTCGCCGGGATGGAAACGCACGTTTTCGAGCAGCAGGACATCCCCGTCCGCGAGCTCGCGCGTCAGCCGCTCGATCTCTGGTCCGACGCTGTCGGGGGCCAGGGGAACCGCAGCGCCGAGGCACTGCCCCAGGCTCTCGGCGACCGGCGCCAGCGACAGCTCGGGACGCGCCGCGCCCCGCGGACGTCCGAGGTGCGATGCCAGCACCAGGCGCGCGCCGCGGTCGCGCAGGTGGCGAATGGTCGGCAGCGAGGCTCGGATGCGGGAGTCGTCGCGTATCGCGCTCCCGTCGAGCGGCACGTTGAAGTCGGCGCGGACGAAGACGCGCCGGCCGTTGACGTCAAGTTCCGCCAGACCGCGCTTCATGCGGCGGAGACTGTGGACTCAACCCGACGGACGCAGGCCATACGGCGAGCATCCCGCGGGGCACCCGGTTGGACCCGGCGTGGATTCCCGCCCCGTATCGCGTACGGGGCAGGCTCTTCGCGGGAATGACGGACCGGGCTGAATGATCCGGCGGGGCGGGTCACCGGCCGAAGGAGGCTAAGTGCCAGCGACCAGCGCCGCGGCGTCGGCCACGCGGCAGGCATAGCCCCACTCGTTGTCGTACCACGCGGCGACCTTCACCAGGTCGTCGCCGATGGCCATGGTGCTCTCTGCCTCGACGATCGACGAGTGCGGGTCGCCGCGCAGGTCCACCGACACCAGCGGCTCATCGTTGATCGCCATGACGCCCCGCAGCCGTCCCGCGGCCGCCGCGCGCAGCGCGTCGTTGACATCCGACTCGCTCGCCGGGCGCTCCAGGTGCGCCACGAACTCCACGATGGACACCGTGGGCACCGGCACGCGGTAGGCGGCGCCGTGCATGCGGCCCTCGAGTTCGGGGATCACCAGCCCGATGGCCTTGGCCGCGCCGGTCGACGTGGGGATGATGCTCATTGCCGCGGAGCGGGCCTCGCGCAGATCGCCCGCGGGGCCGTCGACCAGCGCCTGCGACGCGGTGTAGGCGTGCACCGTGGACATCAGGCCCTTGCGCACGCCGAAGGCGCGGTGCAGCGTGTCCAGCGGCGGCGCCAGGCCGTTCGTGGTGCACGAGGCGTTGCTCACGACGTGATGAGCGGCGGGATCGTAGCGGTCGTGGTTGACCCCCATGACGAGAGTCAGGTCGGCCCCGTTGGCCGGCGCCGTGATCAGCACTCGCTCGGCCCCGCCGTCCAGGTGCAGCGCGGCGCGTTCCCGCTCGGTGCCGACGCCCGTGGCCTCGATCACCAGTTGCGCGCCCAGATCGCCCCACGGCAGCCGGTCCCACTCCCGCTGCGAGGTGGTCGGTATGCGATGTCCGTTGACCACCAGGTCCGTGCCATCCACGGCCACCTCGCCCGGAAAGCGCCCATAGTTGCTGTCGTAGCGCAGCAGGTGGGCCAGCGTTTCCAGGTCCACCAGCTCGTTGATGCCCACGACTTCGGCCTGCGGCTGGCGCTCTAGCAGCGCGCGAAATGCCTGCCGGCCGATCCGCCCGAACCCGTTGATGGCTATGCGCACGTCATGCCCTCTCGCGCAGCGCCCGATCGCGCGTCGAGTATAGGTCCGGTGGTGTGGCGGGTGCTGCGCACCGACGCGCGCTCCACGGGCCTGCGCCGGCCACGCGTAGAATTGCGCCCCAGGCACCCTTCAGCATCCAGGCCGCGCCGCACGTGCAGGGCGCGGCGGGCGGAGCCGCCATGTCGAGTGTGAACGCCGCGCCGCAGCCCTCGTCGCCGATCCCGGCCGCCGTGCCGAACCGCGACGCCGTGATGGCGCGCGCCTCCGGCGAGAACTTCCCCGTCGCCATGCGGCTGCTGCCGCCCGACGCGCGTCGTCACCTGCTTGCCATCTATGGGTTCGCGCGCCTGGTAGACGAGCTGGGCGATGCGGCCGAGGGCGATCGTCTGGCCTTGCTCGACTGGCTGGACGACGAGGTGTCGGCCATCTACGCCGGGCGGGCGCCGGCGCATCCGATCATGCGCCGCCTGGTCGCCACCGTCCGCGCGGCGGACATCCCCGACGAGCCCTTCCGCCGCCTCATACAGGCCAACCGCCAGGATCAGACGGTCCACGCTTACGAGACGTTCGACGAGCTCGTGGGCTACTGCGAGCTGTCGGCCAATCCCGTGGGACGCATGGTGCTGCACGTGTTCGGAGCGTTTACGCCCGAGCGCGTGTGGCTGTCGGACCAGATCTGCACCGGCTTGCAGCTGGTCGAGCATTGGCAGGACATTGCCGAGGACTACGACAGCGGCCGTGTCTACGTGCCGCGCGAGGACCTGGAGCGATTTGACTGCCGGCCCGAGGACTTCGGGCTCCGAGTCACCACGCCAGAGTTTCGCGAGCTGATGGCCTTCGAGGTCGACCGCGCCGAAGCGCTTCTCGACCGCGGCGCCCCGCTGAGCCGGCTGCTCCCCGGCGCGTCCGGGATGGCCATCGCGGCCTTTACCGAAGGCGGGCGGGCCGCGCTGCACGCGATCCGCGACGCCGACTACGACGTGCTGGGACGCGCGCCCCGTCCGACGCTGTGGCACAAGGCGCGCGCCGCGGGCGCCCTGGCGCGCCTCTGGATGAGCTGGTAGCCCGTGGAAGTCGACGCCGCCTACGACGTCTGCGAGCAGATCACCCGCTCGCGCGCCGCGAACTTCTACTGGGGCATTCGCCTGCTTCCGCCGCCCAAGCGACGCGCGCTCAGCGCCGTCTACGCCTTTGCGCGACAAATCGACGACATCGGCGACGGCGGCCTGCCGCCGCCCGCCAAGGCTGCCGCGCTGGCGGAGGCGCGGCAGCGCCTTGAATCCGCGAGCAACGGTGCCGCCGACCCGGTGATGACGGCGCTGCGCCACGCGGCCGACCGCTTCCCCGTCCCGCTCGACGCGTTTGGCGATCTGATCGACGGCGTGGAGATGGACGTTCGCGGCGTCACCTACGAGACCTTCGACGACCTGGTGGTCTATTGCCGCCGCGTGGCGGGCAGCATCGGGCGGCTCTCCCTGGGCGTGTTCGAGTCGCGCGACATGGCCCGGGCCGAGCCGCTGGCCGACGAACTGGGCGTGGCGCTGCAACTCACCAACATCCTCCGCGACGTGCGGGAGGACCTGGCGCAAGGCCGCGTGTATCTGCCCCGCGAGGACCTCGCGGCTTTCGCCTGCGAGCTGCGCGCGCCGCTCACGCCGACCCCCGCGTTTGCGGCGCTGATTCGTTTCCAGGCCCAGCGAGCCAGGGGGCAATTCGACATCGGGTTGCAGCTGCTGCCGTTGCTGGACTGGCGCAGCACCGCCTGCGCCGCCGCGATGTCCGGCATCTACCGGCAAGTGCTGAAACGCATCGAGCAGGACCCGGCGGCCGTGACCCGCGGGCGGGTGTCGCTGTCCACCGGGACCAAGGTGCGCGTCGCGCTGTGGAGCTTGCTTCGCGGATGAGCCGACACGTCGTCGTGGTTGGCGGCGGACTTGCGGGATGCGCGGCGGCGCTCACCTGCGCCGACGCCGGGGCGCGGGTGACGCTCCTCGAGGCGCGACGGCGTCTGGGTGGGGCGACATACTCGTTCCAGCGCGACGGGCTGTGGTTCGACAACGGCCAGCATGTGCACCTGCGCTGCTGCACGGCTTACCGCGCCTTCATCGACCGCATCGGCGCCTCCGAGATGGTCGCCATGCAGCGCCGCCTCGCCATCCCGGTCATCCGGCCGGGCCACGGCGTGGCCTGGATCAAGCGGGCCGGTCTGGCGGCCCCGCTCCACCTGGCCCGCAGCCTCGGAACCTACCGGCACCTGTCGCTCCTCGAGCGCCTGCAGTTGGGGCGCGCGTTGATCGGGCTGATGCGCCTCGATCTGGGCGACGCGTCGCTGGACGCCCACACCTTCGGGGACTGGTTGCGCGCCCGCGGCCAATCGGACAGCTCGCTCGAGGCGCTGTGGGACCTGATCGTGCTGCCCACGGTGAACCTGCCGTCGTCCGAGGCCTCCTTGAGCCTCGCGGCCATGGTCTTCAAGGTCGGGCTGTTGAGCGATCGGTCGGCGGCGGACATGGGCTACACGACGACCACCCTGGGCCGCGCGCACGGCGAGCAGGGACTACGCGCCCTGCGAGCGGCCGGCGTGGACGTGCAGCTTGGCGTCGCGGTTTCGGAGGCGGGGGTTGAGCCGGGAGGCGGGCTACGGCTGCGGCGGCAAGGCGAAGACCTGGCGGCCGATGCCATCGTGCTGGCGGTGCCGCATGCGCAGGCGGCGCGGCTCGTGCCGGCGGCCGCCGATCCGCACGCGGCGCGGTTCGCCGACCTGGGGGCCGTGCCGATCGTGAACCTGCACGTCATCTACGACCGGCCGGTCATGCCCTATCCGTTCGCGGCCGGCGTCGGCACGCCCGTGCAGTGGGTGTTCGACCGCACCGAGGCCGCCGGGCTATCCGACGGCCAGGCGCTGGCCGTCTCGCTCTCGGGCGCCGTCGCGTACGCGCAGGTTCCCACCGAGGACTTGCGCGAACAGTTCGTCGCCGAGCTGGCGCGCGTGTTCCCTCGCGCTCGCGAGGCGCAGGTTCGGGGTTTCTACGTCACGCGCGAGCACCAGGCCACGTTTCGCCAGGCCCCGGGCAGCCTGGCGCGGCGACCCGGACCCCGCACCGCCCTGCCGAATGTGCTCCTGGCCGGCGCCTGGACCGACACCGGCTGGCCCGCGACCATGGAAGGCGCCGTGCGCAGCGGCAACCGCGCGGGAGAGCACGCGATCAAGGCGCTGGGCCTGACGACCTCGGTGGCCGCGTGATTGCCGCGCGTTGCTATATTCGCCAAGCGGCGGACCCTATAGCGACAGAGAGCGGTGTCGTCTCGTGATTCGGCGCGTGCCGGACCCCGCGTCCGGATCCCACCCCGGTCCCGTGGGCACGGTGGCGTCCAGCGATGCGCGCAAACGCGCCCGCGTTGCCCTGGATCGTGCCTGCAACCAGTTGCTCGAACAGCAAGACGCGCAGGGCGTCTGGCGTGGCGAGCTTGGCACCAACGTGACCATCGAGGCCGAGGACCTGTTTCTGCGCGAGTTCCTGGACATCCTTGATCCCGACGTCTTGCGGGCGACGGCGGCCTGGATCCGGCAGCGGCAGCGGGACGACGGCACCTGGGCCAACTTCGAGGAGGGTCCGGGGGACCTGTCGACCACTGTCGAAGCGTATGTCGCCCTGCGGATGGCGGGCGACGCCCCCGAAGCCGATCACATGCGCCGCGCCGCGACCTGGATTGTCGAGCAGGGCGGGCTCGAAGCGACGCGCGTCTTCACCCGCATGTGGCTGGCGCTGCATGGCTGGTGGGACTGGGACGAGTTGCCGGTCATTCCGCCCGAGATGATCTTTCTGCCCACCTGGGTGCCGCTCAACATCTACGACTTCGGCTGCTGGGCCCGGCAGACCATCGTGGCGCTCAGCATCGTGCGCGCCTATCGCCCGGTCAGGCCCGCGGAGTTCACCATCGACGAGCTGCGCACCGGGACGACGCTGCGGCCGAGCGCCTCGCTGCGCACGTGGAAGGGGTGGTTCACCTGGATCGACCGGGCGCTGCAGCGCTATGAGCGCCGGCCGCTGGGCTGGCTCCGCGACGCCGCCCTGCACCGGGCCGAGTCCTGGGTCATGCGGCGGCAGGAAGCCGACGGCTCGTGGGGCGGCATCCAGCCCCCCTGGGTCTACTCCATCATCGCCCTGCGCCTGCGCGGCTACGGCATGACCCAGCCCGTCATCAAGCATGCCCTCGAGGGCATCGAACGGTTCACGATTTGGGACGGGGGCGTGCGTCGCCTCGAGGCCTGTCAGTCGCCCGTCTGGGACACCGCGCTGGCGCTGGTGGCGCTGGCCGACGCGGGCGTTCCGCCCGACGCCCCGGCATTGCGCCGCGCCGGCGAGTGGCTGGTCGGCGAAGAGGTGTCCCAGCAAGGCGATTGGGCCGTGCGCCGCCCCTATCTCCACCCCGGCGGCTGGGCCTTCGAGTTCGAGAACCGCAACTACCCGGACGTTGATGACACAGCCGAGGTCATCCTGGCCCTGCGCCGAGTCGACGTGCCCAACGCCAAGGGGGCGATAGACCGCGGCGTCGCCTGGACGCTCGGCATGCAATGCGTGGACGGCGGCTGGGCGGCGTTCGACGCCGACAACACCCGCACGCTGTGCCGGGCGCCGGCGTTCTGCGACTTCGGCGAGGTCATCGACCCACCCAGCGCCGACGTGACCGCGCATGCGATCGAGATGCTGGCTCTCGAAGGCAAGACCTACAACGCCCGCGTCCAGCGGGGAATCGCGTGGCTGCGCGCCGCGCAAGAGCCCGACGGCTCGTGGTTCGGGCGCTGGGGGGCCAACTACATCTACGGCACCGGGGCGGCGGTTCCCGCCCTCGTGGCAGCCGGCGTTTCTCCCGACGACCCGTCCATCCGGCGCGCCGTGCACTGGCTGGCCGCGCGCCAGAACCCCGACGGCGGCTGGGGCGAGGACCTCAGGTCCTACGACGATCCCGCGGGCTGGTCGGGTCGGGGCGCCAGCACGGCCTCGCAGACGGCCTGGGCGCTGCTCGCGCTCGTGGCGGCCGGCGACGACGGGTCCGTGACGCGCCGCGGCGTCGAGTATCTCGTCGACACCCAGCGCGAGGACGGCTCGTGGGACGAGCCGCTCTACACCGGCACCGGCTTTCCCGGCGCCTTCTACATCAACTATCACCTCTACCGCTTGATCTTCCCCGTCATGGCGCTGGGCCGCTACGTAAACGGCTGGCACGCCGGGCGGCTCACCCGGTTTGCACTGGACGGGGCCCATGGAACGTCGTAGCTTTCTCGTGCTGCCTCCCGGACATTAGGCGCTCATGGGCGTACCTCTACGGCAAACGGTGACCGTTGCGCGCTATTTGATGACGCAGCGGCTGCGCGGTCGCGAGAAGTTTCCGCTGATCGTCGAGCTCGAGCCGCTCTACGCCTGCAATCTGGCCTGCGCCGGCTGCGGCAAGATCCAACACCCGGTCTCGACGCTGCGCAAGCGCATGCCGGTCGAGCAGGCGGTGGCGGCCGTCGAGGAATGCGGCGCGCCCATGGTGTCCATCGCCGGCGGCGAGCCGCTGGTGCATCCCGAGATCCACAAGATCGCCGACGAGCTCGTGCGGCGGCGCAAGTTTGTCTACCTGTGCACCAACGCCCTGCTGCTCGAGCGCAAGCTCTCGCTCTTCACGCCGTCGCCATACTTCGCGTTCGCCATTCACATCGACGGCTTGCGCGAGCGGCACGACGAGTCCGTCTGCCAGGAAGGCGTGTTCGACAAGGCGGTGGAAGCGATCAAGGCGGCCAAGCACGCCGGTTTCCGCGTCACCACCAACACCACCTTCTTTACCCACGACACGCCCGACAATGTGCGCGCGGTGCTGGACTACCTCAACGACGAGCTGGAAGTGGACCACATGATGATCTCCCCCGGCTACGCCTATGAGAAGGCTCCCGACCAGGAGCACTTTCTGCCGGTGGAGCAGACGCGGCGGCTCTTCCGCGAAGCCTTTCGCGGCGGCGGGCGCAAGCGCTGGCGGCTGAATCACAGCCCGCTCTTCCTCGACTTCCTGGAAGGCAAGGTCGATTACGACTGCACCGCCTGGGGCATTCCCAGCTACTCGATCTTCGGCTGGCAGCGGCCCTGCTACCTCATGGCGGACGGCTACGTCCCGACCTACAAGGAATTGATCGAGACCACGGACTGGGACAGCTACGGTCGCGGCCGCGATGAGCGCTGCGACAACTGCATGGCGCACTGCGGCTATGAGCCGACTGCCGTGGCCGCCACGGGCAGCTCGCTGCGCGAGTCCCTGCGAGCGTTCGCCTCCGCGCTGAACTAGCCCCGCGCCCGGGCGCCGAACCGGCCAGCCGCGCCCAACCTGTCGTTTCGAGTTGGGAGTCGAGGATCTGCGAGATCCGGCCTCACCTGTAACCCATGTCTCCGAACACCCGAAAACCACCTGCCCGGTCGATGCACCCACCGAGAAGAAGGGGACCGGACCGGGCCGTGAAGCGGGGAACGCCCTGGCCTGACGGACGCGATCCACGACGATCACCGGGCGGCGTTGCGCGGTGCTGCCTATACTGGGCGTGCTGTCAGCAGGCGGGCGAGCGATTCAGGATCAGGGCAGGCGAGTCGCGAGTTTGGCGCCGGGGCCTCGGACGGGGCGACCGGCGAGCTTGAGCACCCCGATGCGCCTGGGCGGAATCCTGCTGGTGGCGGCGCTGCTGGCCCTGGGAATCGTCGGGCCGGTCGGATTGCTGGCGCAGACGGCGACGGGGTTCGACTCGGTGCGGGTCGTGAGCTCCGTGCGGAAGACGGACGCGGCGAACCCGACGCTGAGCCACAACATTCCTCGGCTCGAAGTGGTGGTGGGCGGACAGACGCTTACCGCCGACTTTGCGGCCTTCTACGAATCCAGCGGCGGCTTGACGCGTTGGGGGCTGCCGACCTCCGAGGTGTTCCAGGAGGAGCCCGCCGCGCTGACGCAGTATTACCAGCGGGGCGTGGTGGACTTTCATCCGCGGGCCGACCTGGGCGGCATCTATGTGATGGAGCGGCGGCTGGCCTGGGACTACTTCGGCGGCGGGGTGGCCGGCAGCGTGGACCAGGGCGTCGAGCCGGGGACCACCAACCACAACTCGGGCGAGGAGCACGGGCCGTGGGGGCACAAGGTCTCCAACTTCTCGGTGGGCGGCGTGTGGACGGGATTTCTGAACTTCTTCCGGACGTACGGCGGCGTGGATGCCTTTGGCTTTCCGAAGACGGAAGCGCGGATCGATTCGAACCGGCCCGGCACGCTGTACATCCCCGCGGCTACGCCCGGATTCATCCGGCAGTATTTCCAGGCGGCGGTCCTCGAGCATCACCCTGGAGCGGGCGTGCGGCTGCGGCTGCTGGGCGACGATTTGCGCAACCGCCTCTATGCGAACGACGCGTGGCAGCAGATTACGGCGTTCAACGCGGCGGGAGCGCTCACCGACGGTCAAACCTACGACGTGGAAGTCGTCGTCCTGACCCCGCCGCCGCCGCCGGCGCCAACGCCAACCGCCGGCGCCGTCACCCCGGCGGCGACCCCGACGGCCACCGCCACGCCGGCGGTGACACCGAACCGCACTACCGAACTGGTGGTGGTGGGCACGTCGGACGCGGGGCTGGCGGTCTACGACGGTGCGTGGCGCAGCCTCAGGGCAAAGGACACGGACCTCGTGGACGATGAAATTCAGGCCCTGCACGTGGACGGCGACGGTCAAGTCTGGGTCGGCACGCCGGTCGGCGCCAGCCGGATCGGACGGGACGGCGACGGCGTGGTATTCACGCTGGATACCACGAACCGGGGGATCGGCTCGAACAACGTGCAGGCCATTGCCGGGCGCCACGGGAGCGACGTGCTCTTTATGGGGCACCCGGACCAGGGCCTGAGCGTCTTGGCTGGGGCGCAGTGGGACCGGAAGCGGCCCGACAACTCGCAGATCCTGGACCTTGACGTGCGCGACATCTTCGTCGTGGATGAGAGCATTGGGCGGGTGTGGCTCGCGACCCGCCAGGGCGCGGCCCTCTACGACCAGCAGACAGACACCTGGACGCGCTTTATCACGCGCACGATGATTCCCGAGGTGATCCGCGACAACGTCACGGCGGTGACCGTCGACAGCGGCGGTCGCCTCTGGTTGGGATTGCTCAACGAGGGCGTGGTGAATTCGACCAATCTCGTCACCTGGGCCCAGTTGGGGACGACCGAGGGGCTTGGGAGCGGGGAAGTGCGGGACCTGCTGGCCGCCTCGAACGGCGACGTGTGGGTCGCGACGGCGAGCGGCGTGAGCCGCGTCGTCGACGGGGCGGTCACCACCTACACGACGGGCAACTCGGCGCTGCCCGCCGATGGCGCCCACGCGCTGGCGGAAACGGCCGACGGCCGCGTGTGGGTGGCGACGGACGGCGGGGTTGGGGTGTTCGACGGAAATACGTGGAAGACGTTCACCACGGCCAACGGGCTGTCCAGTAACGCGACGACGGCGATCGCGGTGGTGCCGGCGGTTAGCGGGACGTAGGGCTGAGGCCGGGATGCGCCCGGTGCTGCCTTCGCGACTGAGGCTAGGACAACGGACTGAGCGTCGGCGACGACCGAGTCTGACCGCTACGAGAGTCGACGATACGCCCTACCGCGGGACGCGAACCTGACCACGCGCACCAGATCTTGGGACTCATCGACGGCGTAGATGACGCGGAATCTACCGACTCGTAGCGTTCGCAGGAGTGGCTCAACTACGACGGCCTTAGAGCCACTCCCGTAGGGATCTTCAAGGAGCTTGTCGATGGCCGCTTCAACGCGCGCCCGCAGGCGACTGTCCTGACGGGCAAGGTACCGCGCAGCCCGTCGCTCAATGACCGCGCGGTACGACACCTAATACTAGGCGTCAGGCTTGGTCGTCGAAACCTTCCATGGCAGCCACTCGTGCGCGTCGGGATTCGCGACGATCGCCCGAGCTTCCGAAACGGCCTGCTCTTCCGCTAAGTCTCCCTGGTCCTCCAGCGTCCAGACAAACGTGAAGGTCTTTGCCGTCGACTGGGTGTTGGGGGGAGCAAGGCTCCCGGCAGTACTCACCTGATCGGCCACCCGGCGCTCGCTACTCATCGGCTACCTCCTCGTGCGCAGCAATCTCGGGCGGCACAAGCTCGAGTGGCACTGTTGCCTTCTCGTCGCCGTTGACAAGGACGACAAAGGCGTAGTCCCCATAGCTCTCAAGAACCGTATTCTGAATGTTCAGCACGGTAACGATCCTTGCACGCTTACCCGGGCCTGCATTCGGTACGGGCACTGTGGCCGTTCCAACGTCGAGCACGCTATTCCCGTCGGCGTCGACCATACGAATCTCAACGTGCTTCTCTTGACCATACTCGACAGGCCCTGCCTCCAACCGCAAGACGAGCGCCATCGACGAGTGCAGCGCTGGAACGCTTGGTGCATGGATCTGGTTGAATTCGCCAAGAATGTTGAGCTTGCCCTCTTGCGAGATGTTCGCTGAATCGGCGAGGGCCGCCAACGTCACGTCCACGTAGCCACCTGCCCAGATGCCGGGCGACGAGATAAGGGCTGCGCCGCCGCGGGATCCCGAAGTTCAGCCGCCCTCAGGGTGAAAGGGATTATGTCGGCAAGGTGTGCGACCGGCAAGAGGGCTGTCGGCTGCGGTCGATTGCAGCAGCGGTTTGAGCGGCCCCGCCGAGAGCGACGCCCGGGGATTAAGCGCGGTGGGGCTGGTCCTGGCGGCTCTGGCGGTCGCGGAGGCGAGCGAGGCGCACGAACTCGAGCGTCATGCGGCGCGACTCGGCCGAGAGCACGAGATCGTCGGCGAGGTAGTGGCTGAGACTGACTTCGAAGAGGAGGTCGTCGACCTGCGGCTCGCTCATACCGTAGCCCTCGCGGAGCACGGCGACGATGTCGAAGGCGCCCGCCGGACGCTTGCCGGCTTCCAGGGCGCTCACCTGGGAGGGACGCACGCCGGCGCGGCGGGCCGCCTCGCGCAGGTTCAACCCCTGGGTGCGCCGATAGTCACGCAGGCGTTCGGCAAGTAATGCGGAGTCCACATTCAACGTGCCGTCGACGGCGTCGATGGCGCCTGGGCTGAGCGAAGCGCTGACAGTTTGCGAGATCGAACGGATGGCGGACTCGGCGACGCGGGCAATCGATTCTTCCGCGAGGTGGCGCCGCGTGCGAGCCAGGTCCTCGGGGACGTAGCCCGCCAGCACCAAAAGCTCGCGGGGGTCCACGTCCAACCCACCGGCTATAGCAACGAGCGTGGCGACGGTGGGGCTTTTGTAGTCCCCGCTTTCGAGCCTCGAAAGATAGGAGGGCGCGAGCCCGCAGCGCGCGGCGAGCTCAGCCTTTGACAACCGTCGCTGCTCGCGGAGCTGACGGACGGCTTCAGCGATTCCCATGAGGGATAGGCAATGTATACGGCGCAAGCTAACGCGCCAAGTCACATCCGTAACGATTGTGCCACAACAGGCAACGGCAGCGGGTCGGGCGACAGGGCCCGAGATGTAGGAACGCCTCGACCCGGCTGCAGTATCTGGGACGCGGGCCGCTAGGTCGAGAGCAGCCGGCGGATCAGGCCAAGATCCACGTCGTGCAGGGTGCCGACTTCGTGGCGCGCGACCGCGGTGCGGTGATCGGCCCGCCCGTCGCGGTTGACCCAAATTGTCGCGATGCCACAAGTGCTGGCGCCGACGATGTCGTTGGTCACGCTGTCGCCCACAAACACGCACGCGTGGGCAGCCACGCGCAGCGTGTGCAACACATGGCCAAAGAACGCCGGCGACGGCTTGCCGGCGCCAAAGTCGCTCGAGACGAAGATTCGTTCCGGCAGGGCGTCGATTCCGACCCCGGCGAGCTTGCGCCGCTGGTTGTCGCGGACCCCGTTGGTCACCACGGCGATGCGGCACTCGGGCGCGAGGCGTTCGAGGCAGGGCACGGCATCCGCAAACGTCTCGTGGGTCTGCGCGCGCAAGGGCGGGAACGCGTCGGCCAGTTGCTGCGCGAGGGTCGGGTCCTGGAGGCCGAATCGGTCCAGCGCCGCCTGCCACGAGCCGAGCCGGTAGGCCCCGCGCCACGACCGCAGGTAGGCCAGCTCGGGCCCCTCGCCGGGAAACTCGGACCACAGCGCTTCCCACGAGCTGATGCCCACGCTATTGCAGAATCCATGCACGGGCGACGTGTGCCAAAGCGCGCGAGCCTCCTGGCGCAGGGCAGCCGCCAGCTCCGAGGCGTCGACGCCGTAGCTGCTGGACGCGGCGCGCGCCGTGTCCACGATGCAGCGCATGGCCACGGGCTCTTCCGGCATGAGGGTCTCGTCGAGATCGAACAAAACCGTGGGGGCGTCGAAGGGCGGCGGCCGGCGCCGGGGGTCACGTGCGGTCACGGGATTCTCTTGGCGTCCGAGGTCAGACGAGGGCGGCGGCCGAGCGGGACCAGCGCCCCGTTTCGGCGATGCGCACGCAATCGGGCATCGGAGCCAGAATGACCTCGCACTGCAGCAGGTTGGGCGCGTAGGAGCCGGTCTTGACCGCCGGGGTGGCCATGCGCGTCGACTCGCGCCACAGGGCGTTGCTGGGGCAGCTGTCGGTCATGACCCGGCCGCCGGCCTCTTCGATCTCTTCCGCGTAGCCGAGGCGGCGCGCCTGTGCCTCGATGGCGTAGGACATGGACACGAGCAGGGTCACGCCCTCGCGCACCCGCTTGCCGCGCAACTCCTTGGCCAGCTCCACCACTTCCTGCAGGGTCGCGTGGGGGCAGCCGAAGTAGACCAGGTCGACCTCGTCGTCGGTGGCCGTGGTGAGGGTGTCGTAGACCGCGGCCAGCTCGTCCGCGCCGAAGGTCAGCGTCTCGTCGGGCTCGCGGCCCTTCAGCGCGCCGTCGAGCGTGGGCGCCTCGGGGGTGACGCCGACGATGTGCAGCATGGGCGCGCCGCCGGATGTGGCCAGCGCGGCGCACAGTTGGCGGGCCGACTCGATCCGCGGCGACGGCAGCCCGGTGAACGCCGGGATGCGCAGTCCACCGGCTTTTCCGGCGAAATAGCCCAGGCAGCCCCAATCGGCGTCCGAGGTCAGGTCGACGTCAACGTCGATGACGAAGTCCGCGCGGCGGTTCTCGGTCTGGAGCACGCCGAACTCGGGCACGAACCCGGTGGCCATGGCGGCGGCCGCGCTCTCGTTGCCGTTGCGCGTCGTCCGCGCGGCGAGGAACGAGTTCACGAACACGACGGCGTGCGACTCCGTCCAGGCGCAGACCTGGCCGCTGAGGGGCACGTTGCCAACCAGATAGGGCGCGCAGGTCCAGGTCATCGAGACGCCGGCTTTACGCCCGAGGTCCAGCAGCTCGCGCTGCGCCGGAACCTGCCGCAGGTCGGGCTGGAACTGCTCCAGGCGTTCCAGGTCCATGAAGCTGGCGTGGGCCGTGGCGGTGACGCCGACGTCGTCGATGAGGCAGCCCTTGGTGTAGTTGATATAGCCCTCGATGAGCTCGAAGGGCAGCTCGCCCAGCGTGCGGTTGGGGACGAATAGGCCGCCGGGCAGCACGTTGTCCACTTCGATGAGGCGCTCGGCGCCGACGGCTTCGCCCCACTCCACCAGCAGGCGCAGGTGCTCGGCGCGCGAGTCGCCGCGAGCGCCGTCCAGCATGTCCTGCTGCTCGGAGGTCAGGTCGATGGTGGTGCGGGCTGGGGCGTTCGAGACCGCTGCGCGCCGCGGTGGGGAGGGCCTGTCGGTCGAGACTTCAACGACGCCGCGGTCGGCGTCCACGCGCACGATGTCGCCGGTCTGCAAGGCCGCGAAGGGGTCCACGTTGAGGTCGGTGACCAGCGGCAGGCCGAGCGCGACACAGGCCAGCGTGCTCAGCTCGTCGAGCTCGGTGTTGATGAAGGCTAGCGGCGCGTGGCCGGCCATCTTGGCCAGCCGCAGCATGAGCGAGGTGCCGGAGCTGCCCTTGGTGGATCGAAAGACGAGCACCTTGCCGGCGATGTTGACGCCCTCGAAGGGATTGCCGACCTCGACGATCTCGCCCGACGCGGGGTCGAAACCGCCCCAAAACGAAATGCGCGTGTCGGCCACGAGCGCCGGACCCTCGGCCACCCCGCCCACGATCTGGCGGCAGCTATAGGTGTGCGTCGGCATGGGGCGGCTCCGGAAACGGCCGGCTGACTAGTTGTAACAGGCTGAGCGGCAGGATTTCATGCGGAACCGTCGGGGGGCTCCCAGCGGGCCTTCGCGGCAGGCCATTCCTCGTCCAGGATGCTCATGAAGGCGATGTCGGCCCAGCGACCGTCGATCCGCATGTGTCGACGGAGGATGCCGTCGAGGCGGAAGCCGGCCTTCTCGTAGGCGCGGACAGCGCGGCGGTTGGACGGCTCGGGGTCGATCGTGACCCGCTTTAGGCCTTTTGATTCAAACAAGTACTGCAGCAGGGTGCGCAGGGCCTCGGTGCCCAGTCCTCGGTCGCGGGCGTCGGGCTCGCCGATGAAGATGTCGATGCCGGCGGACCACGGCGCGCCGGGGCGATCGTGGAAATACTCGATCCCGCCGATGGGGCGGCACCGGTATTCGATGACGAACGTCCAGCCGGTCGGGCCGACGGCGGTGGCCTCGGCGGTCGGCGTTTCGGCGGCGTCGTCGGGCGGGCGGCCGAAGGAGGCCACGACCTCGGGGTCGCTGAGCCATCGGGCAAAGGCGACCGAATCGTCGGGCGTGATGGGCCGCAAGCGCAGGCGCGGGCCCTGGATGGGTTCGTGGTCGGTGGGGTCGGGGAGAGGCATGGCGACCTGGGACAGCGGCTCGTGCCAGACATCATCCGATATGGAGCGGTGCCGAATGTTCTCCCTCACCCCCTATCGAGTGCGGGCCGACTCGAAGCCTCTCCCGCGCTGGGTGGAGGCGGCGGGCTCGCGCCGGTGGGCAGGGAGCGGGCGCCCACAAGGGGCTACAGTGCGGACGCTGCTAGACTCCGAGCCTGCCGGTGCGGCGTCGACGCCTCGGTGTGAGCAGGTGCCATGACCGCCTTCTGGCTCGTTCTGATGGGCTACCTGATCGGGTCCATTCCGATCGCGTATCTGGCCGCCCGTCTGCGCGGCCACGACCTGCTCGACGAGGGAGCCGGGGGCGTGAGCGGCTCGGCCGCGATCGAGCGGTTGGGTCCGGTACCGGGCGCGGCGGCCGGGTTCCTGGATGCGCTCAAACCCGTGCTGGTGGTGGCGGTCGCGCAACGATTCGAGAGCTACGAGGTCTCCGCCGCCGCGGGCGTGGCGGCCGTGGGTGGCCACATCTGGCCGGTCACGCTGCGGTGGCGTGGGGGCCGGGGCATTGGTCCGGCCGGCGCGCTGTTGGCGGCGCTGGGGGCCTGGCAGATGTGCCTCGCCTTTGCCGGCCTGGTGCTTGGGCGAGCGCTGCTGCGCGACTCGGCGCCGGGCGCCCTTGTGGGGTTCTTTGCCACCGCGGTGCTGCTGAGCCTGACGGGTCAGTCGCTGACCACCGGCGTTACGGCGTGGGTGGTCGTGGGCGTGGTGGTCCTGGGACGCCTGATTGGGTATCGCAAGTTGCGAAGTGAAGAAGATGTGGGATTGGCCCGGCTGATGGCCCGCCGCTTCCTGCTCGATCGTGACGAGCCCTGATTTTCGGCGACCGGTTGCGGTCGTCACCGACTCGAGTGCATGCCTCCCGAGCGACGAGGTCGAGCGGTTGCGTATCGGGGTGGCGCCCATGGTCCTGGTGTGGCACGGGCAGGAGCTGCGCGACGGCGTCGACATCTCGCAGGAGGAGTTCTGGCAGCGCCTGACCACCGACCCCGAGCTGCCCACGACCAGCACCATGGCGCCGGGCGAGTATCAGGGGGTGCTGGAGGATGCGGCGGCCTGGGCGCGCGCGGCGGTATGCGTGTGCCTGCCGCGACCAATCTCGACGATGGCCGAGGCGGCCAGTCTCGCGGCGCGGCACATCGCGCCGCGACTGCCGGTCCATATCGTGGAAGCCGGCGGCGCGGGCATGGCCGCGGGGTTTCCCGCGTTGCTGGCCGCGCGCGCGGCGGCCGGGGGCGCGGCGGCGACCGAGGTCGTGCAGACGGCGGAGCGGGCGGCGGAGCACAGCGCGATCGTGGCGGTGCTCGACTCGCTGTCCTACCTCGCCCGCGGCGGACGGGTTCCGGGAATCGTGGCGCGCGTGGCCGACGCGCTGCCGTCCACCATCGTCTTGCGCTTTGGGGGCGGGACGATCGGCGTGCGGGCGCGATTCGGCTCGCGTGCGCGGGCGGTGCGGGGTCTGATTCACCACGTGGCGCGAGAGGCGCGGGGCGCGTCGTATGTTGGCATCACGGTGCACCACGGCTCGGATGAAGCCGAGGCGCACGAGCTGGCCGCGCACGTGCAGCGCATCATTCGGCCCGACGATCTGTTCGTGACCGGCTTTACGCCGGTGATGGGGGCGCACGTCGGACCGGGGCTCATCGGGCTGGCCTACTGCGCGCTGCCGGGCTGACGGGCGGTCAACCGGCCTAGAGCGAGGCGCCCGCGCCGGCGATGAACAGCCCCGCGTCGTCGTCGGGTCCCGCGTCCACGATGTCGTCCAGCGTTGGTGAGTCGCGCTTGGGCAGATTCACGTCCTCGAGGTCCAGCACCGCATCGATGAGGTTGATGGCAAACCAGGCGTCGAGGCCCTCCATGGTGAAAGCCTCGGGCACGGCGCGGGCCGTGTCCCGCATGATGCCCAGCCCGTCCGTGTAAGGCTCGAACGAGACGATGCGCTCCAGCCGAACCCGAAAGCTCTTGTCGCCGCCCTTGAAGTAGATGTGCTTGGTGGTGATGGCCAGGATGCCGTGGTCGGTGCGCTCCATCTCGGTTTTCTCGATGGGGCGACCACGGAAGGCGCCCGGACGCACGTAGACGCCCTTGGCCACGCGGACGCTCACGCCCATGGACTGCCCGCGAAATTCGCGGCGCGTGACCTGCCGCAGATACCCCACGTCGTCGAACAGCCAGATCAAGGCTTCGCTCTTCATCAGATTGAAGGGCAAGCGGCCGAACTCCGCCCGCGCCGTGCGGCGGTCGTAGCGGGGGATCACGCCGTGCTCGCCGATGGCGTTGAGCAGCGCCAGCTTGCGGAAGAGGTCGTAGTGTCCCCGCCGGTCGAGCCGGTTGGGACTGAGGCCAAACTGGTCGCGATAGCGGCTAAGGCCGCGTCGCTCGTCGCCGGTCAGCACGTGGTCCTGCATGGCGGCTTCGACCGCGTCGCCCCAGGTGTCCGCCAGCGTGTCCCGCAAGGCGGCGTCGGACATGTCAATGAAGCCCGCCGCGGCGGTCTCGCGAATTCTGGCGGGCAGCGCCTCCAGGTCGTCGCTGCGCAGCGCCGCCTGGACGCAGAGGTCGCGAATGGCCGCCGTGGCGCGGGAGTTTTTCTTGGCGCAGGCCCCGTGCTGGCGACGCAAGAAGCCCGCCGGCTCTCCGCAGTACCGACAATCGCCCATCTGTCGGCCTCCGTTGCCCGCGCGGGCGGCTCGGACCACCGCTCAGTATGCCCCGCCGCTGAGGGATGAGCTCCCCGTGGCGCGGCGGTGCGTACACTCGACCGCACCGCGCATGTACCGGGGGCCGGCCGCTGGATTCGAAGCTGCGCGCGCAGCTGCTGGAGATCGGGCGCGCGGGGATTGCCGCCGTGGACCCGGCGGCGGCGGTGACGGCGATCGTGCGCGCCGACGCCGAGGCGCTTCACGTCGGCGACGCGGCCCTGCCGTGGGACGGAATCGACCGCGTCGTGATCTTGGGCGCGGGCAAGGCGAGCGCCCGGATGGCCGCAGCCCTCGAAGTGCAGTTGGGCGACCGCGTCAGCGGCGGGCTCGTCATCGTCAAAGACGGTCACGGCGCGCCGACGGCCACGGTCGAGATCGCGGAGGCGTCCCACCCCTATCCGGACGAACGGGGTGAGCGCGCGGCGGGCCGGCTGCTGGGATTGGCGCGGGAGGCCGGACCGCGTGACGTCCTGCTGTGCTGCATCTCGGGCGGCGGCTCGTGCCTCACGCCCGCCGTCGCCCCGGGCGTATCGCTCGAGGCCCTGCAGGAGCTTACCGACCAACTGCTGCGCAGCGGCGCGACGATCAATGCCATCAACGCCGTGCGCAAGCATCTGTCGGTGATTCACGGCGGGCGGCTGGCGGCGGCGGCGCATCCGGCGCGCGTGGTGGCGCTGATCCTGAGCGACGTCGTGGACAATCCGCTGGACGTGATTGCCTCGGGGCCAACGGTGCCGGACCCGACGACCTATGCCGACGCGCTGCGCGCGTTGGACGACCATGGCTTGCGCGACTCAGCGCCGGCGCCTATCCGCGAGCACCTCCGGCGCGGCGCGGCCGGGGCCGAGGAGGAGAGCCCCAAGCCCGGCGACGCGCGGCTGGCGGACGTGCGCAACGTGATCATTGCCGACAACGCGCAGGCGGCGGAGGCGGCCGTGCGCGCGGCGCGCGAGCGAGGCTTCGATGCGTTGCACGTCACGTCGGCGGTGGAAGGCGAGGCCCGGGAGTTCGCGCTGACGCTGGCAGGCACCGCGCGGGACATTGCCCGCCACGGGCGGCCGGTGGGACGGCCCGGATGCGTGGTGTTCGGCGGCGAAACCACGGTGACCGTGCGCGGTTCGGGCGCGGGCGGCCGGAACCAGGAGATGGCCCTGGCGGCGGCCATTGCCCTGGAGGGGACGACGCGCGCGGCGGTGATGGCGCTGGCGACCGATGGAACCGACGGGCCAACCAACGCCGCCGGCGGCCTGGTCGACGGCGGGACGGTGGCTCGCGCTCGCGCCGCGGGCATCGACGCCGCTCGCGCCCTGGACGACAACGACTCGCACGCGTTCCTATCGACCGCGGGAGACCTGATTGCCACGGGGCCCACGCACACCAATGTCAACGACCTGTATATCGCGGTTGGCTGGTAGCTGATGTCGCAAGAACCCGCGCCGCCGCCCGACGTGGAATGGGTCAAGGTCTCCGGTCCGGACGCGCTGGCGCCGCTGGACCGGCATTGGATTCGCCTCGCGCGAGTGGCGCTGCTGGCCGCGGCCGTGCTCATTGCCTGGCGCATCCTGGCGTGGCAGGAAGACTCCTACCAGCTTGCCGCCGCCGGTGCGCCCGCCGCGCAGACGATGGCCGGGTCGATGGTCACCGCGCCGCCGATTCCGGAGACGCCGGTGCCGACGGCCGTGCCGGTGGTGGTGATTTCACCCACGCCCACGCCGACAATTGCGCCCACGCCCACGCCGACCCCGCCGCCTACCCCGACGCCGAAGTCGCATACGGTCCAGGCGGGCCAGAGCCTTTCCCAGATCGCCGATGCCTACGACGTGAGCATGGACGCGATCTTGAGCCTCAACAACATCCCCGACCCCAACAATTTGCTCATCGGGCAAGTGCTCATCCTGCCGCCGGAGGCGGAAGTGCCCGACGAGGCCGAGCTTCCGGCGACGTACATCGTGAGGCCCGGCGAATCGTTGAGCAACATCGCCGTGGCGCTGGGAGTGACGTTGGATGAGCTGATGGCCGCCAATGAGATCGAGGACCCCGACCTCATCTATGCCGGGCAGGAGCTCAACGTGCCGGGCGGCGGATCGTGAGCCGGGTAGGATTGTTGCGCGCGGCGGGCGCCCGTAGACTGGCGGGACCCATCGAGCGACCGTCGGCGTCCAATAGGGCGTCGGAGCTTTACGCCTTTCCCAACGCATGCTGACCGTCCGCACTTACGCTTGCCGGACGGGACCATGAGAAAGAGGAGTCAGACGTAGATGGCAGCGACAAGCGACGTAGCGCCACGCGTCAACGAATGGCAGCGCGTTGGCGGCCGCGCCGGCGGCACGATCACGGCCATCGCCGGCGCCGATCAGGCCGAGGGCGCGCGGCGACTCTTCGCCGGCACGATGTCCGGGGTCTATGTCTCGGACGACGGCGGCGACTCGTGGCGGATTTCGAACCGCAGCCTCACCAGCCCCTACGTCCAGGCGCTGGTCGCCTCACCCGCGGTGAGCGAGGACGGCACCGTCTTCCTGGGCGTGGTCGGCGGCGGGGCGTTCAAGTCGTTCGACCGCGGCGACACGTGGAACAAACTGGCCTTCTGGAGCACCATGCCCAACGTGGTGGCCATCGACCTGTCCCCGGCCTACGACACGGACCGCATGGCCTTCCTGGGCAGCGACGCCGACGGCGTGTTCCGGTCAACGAACGGCGGGCGGAGCTGGAATCCGTCCAGCAGTGGGCTCACCGGGCTGTCGGTGCAGGCCGTCGCGGTCTCGCCAAACTTCACCAACGACCAGATGGTCTTCGCCGGCATCGTGGACGGGGGGCTGTGCCGCTCGACCGACGCCGGTCGGACCTGGACGCAGCTGGGCAAGTCGACCCTCGGCACCGCCACGGTGCAGGCGGTGGCGCTGTCGCCCGCGTTCAAGGACGCCCGGGTGGTGGTGATCGGCACCGAGGAGCATGGGCTCTGGCGCTCGACCGACGGCGGGCGTCGCTGGGTCGCGATCGAGGACGTGGCGTCGCAGTCGATCAACGCCGTCGCCATGTCCCCGAACTTCGGCGAGGATCAGCTCGTCGTGGCGGGGACCGGCGATGCTGGCGTGCTGGTGAGCGCCGACGCCGGACAGACCTGGACGATGCACTCGGTCGGCGACGAGGTGGGCGCGGTGCTCAGCGTGTCGGTGATGGTCGACGGCGGTGAGACGATCATTTGGGCCGGCACCTACGAGACCGGCCTCTACCGGTCGACGGACCTGGGCGAATCCTGGGAGGCGGCCAACAACGGCATCACGAGCCAAAACTGGGTCACGCTGGGCCTAAGTCCGGCCCTTGCCCGCGACGGCACCATGTTCGCCGGCGGAACCGGGACGGGGGTGTTCCGGTCGACCGACGGCGGCGAGTCATGGGCCCCGGTCACCGAGGACTACGAGGAAGCCGACGTGACGGGCCTGGCCATTTCGCCGAACTACCAGCGCGACCGCATCGTGTTTGCCGCGACCAGCATCGGGCTGCTGCGCACCACGGACGGCGGCGACGAGTGGCGCGAGATGGAACGCGGCATCGACACCGAGGAAATCCGCGCGGTTGGCGTGTCTTCCACATATGCGCGCGATCGCACGGTGTTCGCTGGCGGCCCGCTGGGTCTGGGATACAAGAGCACCGACAACGGCAATTCGTGGACGCAGATCGACTACGAGTTCGACGGCGAGACCATCGCGGCCATCGCCACCGGCCCCGACTATGCCAATGACCAAACGGTCTTCATCGGAACCCTCGGCGAGCGCACGGCGGCAGTGCACCTGAGCCGGGACGGCGGGGCGACCTTCGAGCGGTTCGTGGAGCACGACTCCGCGTCGCCGTGGATTGCGCTGGGGATTCCTGCGTCCTACACCCCGGAGGATCGCTGGTGGATGTTCGCCACGGCAGGCCAGGTGTTCAAGCCGGCTGAGCGCATTTCGGATACCTGGAGCGGCACCTTCCCGGCGAGCCGGCGCTCGGCCGTGCTGGCGGTCGTGCCGGCGCCGGTGCCGGGCGACGAGCGGGTGTTCGCCGCCACCAGCGCCGGGGTCTACCGCAGCGCGACGAGCGGAGCCTCGTGGCAGCCGATCAACACCGGCCTGAGCAACCTGGCCGTGCTCACGGTCGTCGCGTCGCCGAATTTCGCCGAGGACCAGAGCGTGTACGCCATGGCGCTGGGCGGCGAGATCTGGCGCTGGGTCGACGAGCCGGCGGAGGCTGAAGAAGCCGACGAAGAAGCGGACGCGGGAGGCGACGGGGAGTAGGCGGCGGTCCGAAGGCGGGCGCGGCCGGGGTCGCGGGCTCTAGATTCCTCGCTGCGCTCGGAAGGACACGGAAGCTTCAGCGCGGAACAGGGAAAAGGCTCTTGAGCCGCGTGGTTGGAAGTCTCCTGAGCGTCTGATTGCGCGGATCCACCTCGATGCCGACGGATTCCAGGGCCGTCACCCCGAGGAGCGGCTCAGCGTCCGCCTCTCCGATAACGATCGTCGATCCCACAACTTCGCCCATGAACTCGATATCGCCGGTCGTGATGTCCAATCTGACTTCGCTGCCATCGGCCAGCCCGTACACCCGTTGCCCCTTGGGCATCAGGCCGATGGCTTCAAGGAACGGCCGGGGTACGAGGGAGTCGATCGCGCCGGTATCCACCAGAAACAGCCCTTCCCAGGTTCGCGCCGGCTCTGCCGGGTTTCGAACTACGGCGGTGACTTGCGGAATTCCTACTTCAAGACCCTTTCGGCGCCTGCCGTTGGCTCGTCTGCCGTGGCCGGGTGCGCAACCCAGGATGCTACCGCGTCACCCCGGCGAAATGCCTGCCCCGTACTCGATACGGGGCCGGGGTCCAGATCCACCCGACACGCGTGAGACCCCGACTGGATTCCGGCGGAGGCCGGAATGACGAAGGTGCCACGGGGCTGGCCGTGTCCGCGGGGTTTGGGGCTACCCCACGATCGAATAGAGCCAGGTGCCGAGCACGAGACTCACGGTGGCCAGGGTGAGCAGCACCGCGAGTCCGGTGCGCGACACTCGCCAGGAACTCGGCCGCTCAATCATTGGCGGTGGTCCTCAAGGTGATTGGGATGGATCGCTGGATGCACTTTAGGCACGCGCGGCGGCCGCGGCAAGGAGCGCGCGGCGCATTGTTGGGTCAGGGCGCCTCTGCTAGACTTGCCCGGCTCGCGAGGGTGTGAATGTTTTCACAAAGTCCTCGGATCGGACTGAGTCGCGATGGGCCTGCTGCGCGCGGCGGCGCTGGCACTCCAGTTCGGCTCGCTGGTCGGGGCGATGTTCATTGTCGGCATCCTCGGGGGCAGGTGGCTCGATGAGCGGTTGGACCTCAGCCCGCTCTTTTTGCTTGTGGGATTGATGCTCGGTCTCGTCGGCTCGGCCTACGTCTTCTACCGGATCATGACCGCGTTGTCGCGCGCGGATCGCTAGCGTATGGCCGACGTTAATCCGCCCCCGGTTGAGAACGTCAGGTTTGCCGAGGACGGCGCCGACCTTTCCCCCCACATCAGCGCGGCGGCCGAGCCGCTGGGTCATTTCGGACCCTTCACCTTCACCAACTCCATGCTGATGATGTTCATCACCATGGCGCTGCTGCTGGTCGTGGCCTGGCTGGCGTCGCGGCGGATTCGGCAGGATCCGGAGGCGGCCCTGGTGCCCGAGGGGCTGCAAAACGCGGCCGAGGCGGTGATCGAGTTCCTCGACGAGCTGGTGCAGTCGACGGTGGGCAAGAAATACGCCCAGCGCGTGCTGCCCATCGGGGCGACGTTCTTCATTTTCATCCTGATCGCCAATTGGTTCAGCCTGTTGCCGGGCATTGGCACGATCTGGATGGCCGTTCCGGACCCGCACGACCCGGCGCACGAGATCGCGGCGCCGATCTTTCGACCGGCAACCGCCGACATCAACATGACGCTGGCGCTGGCGATCCTGGCGTTCCTCGTCATCCACGGCTCCGGCATCCGGGCGCACAACCCCTTGGGCCACCTCAAGGAGATGTCCCAGGTCGCGCTGCTGGCGCCGGTGTTCATCCTGATCGAGCTGTTCGTGGTCATTTCGCTGTCGTTCCGACTCTTCGGCAACCTGTTTGCCGGGGAGGTGGTGCTGAACGGGCCGATCCTGGCGGGATTCGCGCTGGGGCATATCCCGCTGATCGGGGTCGTGTTCCTGGTACTTGAGCTACTGTTCGGGCTGGTTCAGGCCGTAATCTTTTTCATGCTCAGCATGGTGTTCACGGGACAAGCCGTCGCTGAGTCGGGTCACGAGGCGCACTAGACGCCGCGAGGAGGGGTTGGACGCATGGAAGAAGCTGCAAACCTGGCACCGTTGGGCGCCGGGTTGGCAATCGGCATCGGCGCCATTGGGCCGGGCCTGGGAATCGGTCTTGGGGTGCAGGCGGCCATGAACGCCATCGGCCGCAATCCGGAGGCGGCCGGCGACATCCGCAATACGATGATCGTGGGTCTCGGTTTGGCCGAGGCCATCGGAATCTACGCGTTCATCATCGGCATCCTTTTGGCGTTCGGCTAGGACGGCGACCGCTGCAAACGTAGGCGGAGGCGACGCTGATGGACGGGTTAATCAACTCACTGGGGATCAGCGGCTGGAACATCCTGTTCCAGCTGGTGAGCTTCGTGATTTTCTTGTATCTCATGCGGCGTCTGCTGTTCGGTCCGATCACGCAGATGCTGCGCCGGCGCCGCGAGCGGATCAGCGAGAGCCTGCAGGAGGCGGAGTCCCTGCGGGGGCAGGTCGAGCGCGAGCGGGCGGAGTTTCAGGCCGAGCTCGCCGACGCCCAGGCCGAGGCACAGCGGATCCGCGACGAGGCCGCCCGCAGCGCCGAGGCGCTGCGCACGCGCGAGGTCGAGCGCGCGCGCGAGGAAGCGGAACGGCTGCGCAGTGACGCTCGCTCGGAGATCGACCGGTCGCGGGCGCAGGTCCGCGAGGAGCTCCGCGCCGAGACGGCCGAACTGGTGCTGGGCGCCACGGCCCGCGTGCTGGATCGCTCCATCGACGACCCCGAGCACCGCCGCCTGGTGCAGGAAGCCCTGGCGGACGTGGACGGGGGCGCCCGGTGAGACAGGGCGCAGCCGCGCGCCGACGCCGCGCCCGCACCTACGTGCAGGTGGTGGTGGCCGCCGCGCAGCGCGAGGACTCCTGGGACGACTGGGAGAGCGATCTGCGCACGCTGCGGGCCATTGCGGACGACGACTCCGTGCGGGCGTTTCTCGAGAACGCGGGGACGCCGCTGGCCGAGCGACTGGACCTGGTCGACCGCGTGGCCCGTTCATCCGTGAGCGTGAACGGCCTCGGACTGCTGCACGTGCTGGTGACGAGCCGGGACGTGGACGCGCTGCCGGAGATCGAGCGCGGGTTCCTGCGCGTCGCCGACCGCGAGCGCCGCATGGACCGTGTGCATGTGACCACGGCGGCGCCGTTGCAAGAAACAGAGACTGACGAGTTGCGCCAGCGGCTGGCCCAGCCGGGCCGCCGGCTGCACCTCACCACCACGACCGATCCGGCCCTGTTGGGCGGATTCGTGGTGCGACGCGGCGACAATGTTTTGGATTTGAGCGTGCGCGCCCGGCTCCAATCGCTGGGCCGAGCGTTGCGCTAGGCGCGAGGGACGCGAATGTCAATCAGCCCACAAGAGATCGCAGACGCCCTTCGGCGAGAAATCGAGGGCTTTCAGGCCAGCGCCCAGCAGGCCAACGTGGGCAATGTGCTCGAGGTCGCCGACGGCGTGGCGCAGGTCACGGGCATCTCCGAATGCCTGGCGGGCGAGCTGCTGGAGTTTCCCGGCGGCGTGATGGGCATGGCGCTCAACCTGGAAGAGGACACCGTGGGCGCGGTGATCCTCGGCGACTACCTGACCATCGAGGAAGGCGACGAGGTGCGCACCACCGGCCGCGTGGCCGAGGTGCCCGTGGGACCGGAGATGCTGGGCCGCGTGGTCAACGCACTGGGCGAGCCGGTTGACGGCAAGGGCCCGATCACCGCGAGCGCCACCGACGTGATCGAGAAGGTGGCGCCCGGCGTGGCGCTGCGCCAGGACGTGGACACGCCGGTGCAGACGGGCATCAAGGCCATCGACGCCATGATTCCGATCGGCCGCGGCCAGCGCGAGCTCATCATCGGCGACCGCCAGATCGGAAAGACCGCCATCGCCCTGGACACGATCATCAACCAGCGCGGCGGCGACCTGATCTGCATCTACTGCGCCATCGGCCAGAAGGAAAGCGCCGTGGCGCAGGTGGTGGCCTTGTTGCAGGAATACGGCGCGATGGAGCACACCATCGTCGTCGCCGCCACCGCCAGCCAGCCGGCCGCGCAGCAATACATCGCGCCGTTCGCCGCCTGCACGATGGGCGAATACTTCCGGGATCGCGGCCAGGACGCGCTGGTGATTTTCGACGACCTTACCAAGCACGCTTGGGCCTATCGCCAGGTGTCGCTGGTGCTGCGCCGACCGCCGGGCCGCGAGGCCTACCCGGGCGACGTGTTCTACCTGCACTCGCGGCTGTTGGAGCGGTCGGCCCGCATGCACGACGACCAGGGCGGCGGCTCGCTGACGGCGCTGCCGATCATCGAAACGCAGGAAGGGGACGTGAGCACCTACATCCCCACCAACGTCATCTCGATTACCGACGGGCAGATCTACCTGGAAGCCGACCTCTTCAACGGCGGCATCCGCCCGGCCATCAACGCCGGGCTGTCCGTGTCACGAGTGGGCGGCGACGCGCAAATCCGCGCCATGAAACAGGTGGCCGGACAGCTGCGGCTGGGCCTGGCGCAGTACCGCGAGGTGGCGGCGTTCGCGCAGTTCGCCTCCGACCTGGACCGCGCCACGCGCAACCAGCTGGAACGCGGCGAGCGCTTGACCGAGCTGCTCAAGCAAAAGCAGTTTGAGCCGGCGCCCATCGAGGAGCAGGTCTGCATCATTCACGCCGGCACGTCCGGCGCTGTCGACGCGGTGCCAGCGGATAAAGTCGCCGACTTCGAGCAGGAGTTGCTCGACTTCCTGCGTTCGGGCCATGCCGAGCTCTTGGACCGAATTCGCGAGACGCGCGAGCTCGGCGACGAGGACGAGGCCGCGCTCGACGCGGCGATCGTCGACTTTACGAGCAACACGTTCTCAGGCCGCGCCGCCATGGCCGGCAGCTAGGAAGCTTCTGGAATGACCTTGGTGACCACGGTGCAAACAGCAATCGAGCAGGGTGGCCGGGCGGCCCCGTTTGGGGTCTTTTCCGGAGGACCCCCATCCCAACCTTCCCCCTGGAAGGGGGAAGGGGTTTGCGCGGGAGTTCGCTAGCCGATGGCCAACCCGCTCGAGCTGCGGCGCCGCATCCGCAGCGTCGAGAACACGCGGCAGATCACGCGTGCCATGCAGCTCGTGGCCGCGTCGCGCATGCGCCGCGCCCAAGACGCGGCGGACGCCGCGCGGCCCTACGCCCAAGAGGTGCTCGGGCTGATGCAGCAGCTCGTGGCGGCCACCGGCGACGACCTGCTGCCGCCGATGTTGCAGACGCGACCCGTGGAGCACTCGGCCTACGTGGTGATGACGACGAACCGCGGCCTGTGCGGCGCGCTCAACACCAACGTCGTCCGACAGGCCATGGAAGACATCGAGGAGTCGAGGGCCAGCGCCGAAGTGTCGCTGATCGTGATCGGCCGGCGCGGGCGCACTTCGCTAGCGCGGCTGGTGCCCATGCTGGCGGCCTTCACCGACATATCGGACCGGCCGACGGCGGCGGACATCACCCCCATCGCCCGGCTCGTAATGGACGGCTACCTGGCGGGGGATTTCGATGAAGTCCAGGTCGTGTACCCGGAGTTCGTGAACACGCTGACGCAGCGGCCGACGTCGCTGCGCCTGCTGCCCGTCGTGCTGCCGGAGGACGCCGATCCCCGCGACGCCGACGTGATCTTCGAGCCGGACCCGGCCACGGTGCTCGAGGCGCTGGTGCCGCGCTTCATCGAGACGGTGCTCTACGAGACGCTGCTCGAGCTTACGGCCAGCGAGCACAGCGCGCGCATGGTGGCCATGCGCGCGGCCACGGACAACGCCAGCGAGCTCATCGACGCCCTGGGGCTCACCTACAACAAACTGCGGCAAGCCAAGATCACCAGTGAGATCATCGACATCGCCTCCGGCGCCAATGCGCTGGCGCAGCGCGCGTGAGGGAAGGATTGGGAATGGCGAGCGGACGCATCGCACAAATCATCGGGGCCGTCATTGACGTCGAGTTCCCGGCCGGCGAGCTGCCGGCGCTCTACAACGCGCTGGAGGTCGAGGCTCCGGATCGCGACGACCGCGTGGTGCTGGAAGTCGAGCAGCACGTCGGCGACGGTCGGGTGCGGTGCGTCTCCATGCGCCCGACCGAAGGCCTGAGCCGGGGGATGGAAGTGGCGGACCTGGGCGGACCAATCTCGGTGCCGGTCGGCGCGCCCACGCTGGGTCGCGTGTTCGACGTGACCGGCGAGCCCATCGACGGCAAGGGCGACGTGGTCACCGAGACGCGGTATCCCATTCACCGCGCGCCGCCGCCGCTGACCGAGCAGACGACGCAGGCGGAGGTCTTCGCCACCGGGTTGAAGGTCATCGACCTCATCGCGCCGTTTACGCGCGGCGGCAAAACCGGCGTGTTCGGCGGGGCGGGCGTGGGCAAGACGGTGATCATCATGGAGATGATCAACAACATCGCCGTGCAATACGGGGGCTACTCCGTGTTCTGCGGCGTCGGGGAGCGCACGCGCGAGGGCACCCAGCTCATCCGCGAGATGACCGAGGCCGGCGTCATCGGCAACGCCTGCATGGTGTTCGGCCAGATGAACGAGTCGCCCGGCGCGCGCTTGCGGGTGGGCCTGGCCGGCCTGGCGCTGGCCGAGTTCTTCCGCGACGAGGAAGGGCGCGACCTGCTGCTCTTCATCGACAACATCTTCCGCTTCACCCAGGCCGGCTCCGAGGTCTCGGCCCTGCTTGGGCGCATGCCGTCGGCGGTGGGCTATCAGCCGTCGCTGGGCACCGAGATGGGGGAGCTGCAGGAACGCATCACGTCGACCACGAGCGGCTCGATCACCTCGCTGGAGGCGATCTACGTGCCCGCGGACGACTACACCGACCCGGCGCCGGTGACGACGTTCGCCCACCTGGACGCCACGATCCGGCTGGAGCGCTCGATCGTGGAGCGCGGCATCTACCCGGCGGTGGACCCGCTGACGAGCACGTCGAAGATTCTCGATCCGCGCATCGTGGGCGAGCGTCACTACGACGTGGCGCGCGGCGCGCAGCAGGTGCTCCAGCGGTTCAAGGACCTGCAGGACATCATTGCGATCCTGGGTATCGAGGAGCTCTCGGAAGAGGACCGGCTGACGGTGGTGCGGGCGCGCAAGATCGAGCGCTTCTTCTCGCAGCCGATGAACGTGGCCGAGGCCTTCACGGGACAGCCGGGCGTGATCGTGCCGGTGGAGGAGACCATCCGAGGGTTCGAGGAGATTCTCGCCGGCGAGCATGACGAATTGCCCGAGCAGGCGTTCTACATGGTGGGAACGATCGATGAGGCCGTGGCGAAGGCCGAGCAGCTCGCCGCCGAAGGCTAGGCGCGGCGTCGGTCAACGGAATGCACCCTCACCCTATCCCTCTCCCATCAAGGGAGAGGGGACCCGACGGTGGACATGGAACGGGCAGCCGCAAGGGCGGTCCCGATGCCGGGATTCGACGGACACGGGGACTGGATTTCCGCCTTCGCGGGAATGACGGACCCCAGGTGACCCGCGTCCCGCTGTTGCGGTCTGCGCGAGGGCGCTCTGATATTCTCGACGAGGAGGCGTAGATGGCTGGGTTGACCCTCACCGTCGTCTCGCCGGAGCGGGAAGTTCTGCGCGAGGACGACATCGATATGGTCGTTGCGCCCGGAATCGACGGCGAGCTCGGGCTGATGCCGCGCCACGCCCCGCTGGTGACCCAATTGCAGGCCGGCACGCTGCGCTATCGCAGCGGCGGCGATGAACGCTACCTCACCATCCTGGGCGGATTCCTCCAGGTGATGCAGGACACGGTGACGGTGCTCGCGGACGGCTCGGAGCGGTCCGACGAGATCGACGTGGAGCGGGCGGAGCGCGCCCGCGCCGAGGCGCTGCGCGAGCTCGAAGAGGCGCGCGTGGGCGGAGACGACGCGACGGTGATTCGGGCGCGGCTGGCCCTGCTGCGGGCGCTGGCGCGCATCCGCACCGCGCAACGGGCAGGGCGCGGCTAAGGCCGGCCCCGTGGCCGCAGCCCTGGCCGACGCCGCCACGACCACGCCCGCTGCCACGCGGGTCGCGATCACCGGCGGCCGGTCGCTGCGGGGCGCCTATCGCGTGCCCGGCGCCAAGAACGCGGTGCTGCCCATGATGGCCGCGTGCCTGCTGACGGAGGAAACCTGCGTCATCGAGGACATCCCGCTCATCACCGACATCATGGTCATGGCCGACCTGCTGCGGGGGCTTGGGGCCCAGGTGGAGATCGACGCCGAGCGGCGATCGGTCGCCATCACCGCGGGTAGCGTCCACTCGACCCGTCCCGATCCGCGCCTGGTGCGCGCCATGCGGGCCTCGTTTCAGGTGACTGGACCGCTCCTCTCGCGCTTCGGGCGCGTGGACTGCCACGCGCCGGGCGGTTGCCAGCTCGGCACGCGCCCGGTGAACGTGGACATCGAGGGCTTCGAGGTCTTGGGGGCTTCCATCGCCCTGGGCGGCGGCGTCTACCAGGCGGTGGCCGACCCGCTGGTCGGCGGCCAGGTCTACCTGGACTACCCGAGCCACACCGGCACGCAAAACCTGCTGATGGCGGCGACGCTGGCCAGCGGCTACACGACCATCGTGCACGCGTCGCGCGAGCCGGAGGTGATCGCGCTGGTGCACTTCCTGCGCAGCATGGGCGCCGAGATTCACGGCGAGGGCACGAGCACGATCGGCGTGCAGGGCCAGTCGCGGCTGTTCGGCACGGTGGCGCGCGCGATCCCGGACCGGATCGTGGGCAGCACGATGGCGGTGGCGGCGGCCATCAGCGCCGGCGACGTGGAGCTGCTGAACGTGCGCCCCGACCACCTGCAGCCGGTGCTGGTCAAGCTCGCCGCCATGGGGGTGTCGCTGCACGAGACCAACCGCTCGGTGCGGGTCACGGGCAGCCCAATGCTCAGCGCCACGGCCATCCAGTGCATTCCGTTTCCGGGCTTCCCCACCGACGTGCAGGCGGCCATGGGCACGCTGATGACCCAGGCCCACGGCGAGAGCTCCATCATCGAGCGCGTCTACGACGGCAACCTGGGCTATGTGGAACAGCTGCGGCGCATGGGCGCCGACGTGACGGTCGAGGGCCCCACGGCCCGCATCCGCGGCCCGGCGCCGCTCAAGGCCTGCGAGGTACAACTGTGGACCGACATCCGCGCCGGCGCGGCCCTGCTGCTGGCAGGGCTGGTGGCGGACGGGACGACGGTGCTCGATGACGCGGAGATCATCCAGCGCGGCTACCAGGACCTCCCCGGCGACCTGCAAGAGCTTGGCGCCGATATCTCGGTTGAGCGCCGCCCCCGCCCGGCGGCCACGGCGACGGTTGGCTAAGTGTTCCGATCCCTAAGCTCGCAGCGGCTTGGGGTCGACCTCGGCACCGCCAACGTGCTGGTCTACCTCGTCGGCCAGGGTGTGATCATCGACGAGCCGTCGGTGGTCGCCGTTTCGGTGCAGGACCGTCGCATCGAAGCCATCGGGCACGCGGCCCGCGAGATGGTGGGGCGGACGCCCGGCAGCCTGCGCGTGATGCGCCCGCTGCAGGACGGCGTGATTGCCGACTACCTGGTCACCGCGGCCATGCTGCGCTACTTCATCGAGCGCGCGGCGGGCCGGCACCGCCTCTTCCGGCCCGAGGTCATGGTGGCGGTGCCCACGGGCGTGACCACGGTGGAGCAACGCGCGGTGATGGACGCGGGCATCGCGGCAGGGGCCAAGCGCGTGCACCTGATTCCGGAGCCGCTGGCCGCGGCGATCGGCGCCAACGTGCCCATCTCCCATGCCTCGGGAAGCATGGTGGTGAACCTTGGCGGAGGGACGACGGAGATCGCGGTGATCTCGCTCAACGACATCGTGGCCGACTGCTCGGGGTCGCTGCGCGTCGGCGGCAATCGCCTTGACGAGGCCATTCGCACCTACATCAAGCGCAAATACAACCTGATGACGGGCGACCGCACGGCGGAATCGATCAAGATGCGCATCGGCAGCGCCATCGTGCTGGAACCCGCGGAAACCATGGAGGTGCGCGGGCGCGACCAGATGCAGGGTCTGCCGCGCACCGTGACCATCACCTCGGACGAGATCACGGAAGCCATCGCGGAGCCCGTCGACCAGATCATCCGGGGCGTGCGCAGCGTGCTGGAGGCAACCCCGCCCGAGCTGGCCGCCGACATCATCGACAAGGGGCTGGTGATGACCGGGGGCACGGCGCTGCTGCGCAACTTGGACAAGCTGGTGGCGCGGGAGACCGGCGTGGCCGTGCACGTGGCGGAGACGCCCCTGCTGTGCACCGTCCGCGGCACCGGGGTTGCCCTGGAGCACTTCGACGTGCTGCAAAAGATCGTAATCTCGCACCCGTAGCACCGGCCGAGCGAGGCTGAGATGACCCTGATTCTGCAAACGTTCCCCATGCCCCCGGGCCCGCAGGCCGATCTGGAACGCGACTACGAGGTGCGCCAGGCGCCGTTTGCCGACGGCGACGACCTGGCGGCGGCGGCGGTGGGCGCCGTGGCCGTGATCGCCGGCACCGAGCCGTGGTCGCGCGACCTGCTGGAGGCCAACGCCGGCACGCTGCGCTGCATCTCGCGCGTGGGCACCGGGGTGGACAGCATCGACCTGGCCGCCGCCACCGACGCGGGCGTGGCGGTGCTCAACGGCCCCGGTGAAATGTCGCTGACGGTCGCCGAATACTCCGTGGGCATGATGTGGACGCTCGCCCGCCGCATCTTTGACGCCGACGCCTCGGTGCGCACCGAAGGCTTCGCCAAGCGCATCGTGCTGCTGGGCAACGACCTGGCCGAAAAGACGGTGGGCATCGTGGGGTTCGGTGATATCGGACGCCGCGTGGCGACGATTTGCCAGCACGGCTTCGGCATGCGCGTCCTGGTCCACACGGCCAATCCGGACCCGGCACGGCTCGAAGCGGCGGGCATCGACGGGGCCTTCGTGTCGCTGCCCGAGCTGCTGCGACAGGCCGACTTCGTGACGCTGCATACGCCGGTGACCGAGGACACCATGGAGATCATCGGGCGCGAGGAGCTGGCGCTGATGAAGCCCGGCGCCTTTCTGATCAATAGCTCCCGCGGGCGGCTGGTGGACGAGGCGGCGGTGGTCGAGGCGCTGCACGACGGGCGCCTGGGCGGCCTGGGATCGGATGTGTTCGCCGTCGAGCCGCCGCCGGAGGACCACCCGTTCTTTCACACGCCGCGCACGATTCTGACGCCGCACTTCGGCTCGCACAGCCACGAATCGATGTTCCGCATGGGCGACCGCGCGGTGCGCAATCTACAGGAGTTCATGGAGACCGGCCGGTGCGAGCGGACGGTAAACCCGGAGGTCTACGACCGGCTGTCTGGATAGGCTAGCGCCGACCAAGCGCGACGTTCGCGCCCGCTACACTGCGCCGCCAGGAGGATCTGACGCCATGCCTGACCTCGTTTTGCGAGCGGCCACGCTAATCGACGGCACCGGCGCCGAGCCGCTGCGGCCCGGTCAGGTGACGATTCGCGATGGAAAGATCGCGGCCGTGGGCGCGCCCGGTCGAAGAGACCCCGCCGACGCCGAGATCGTGGACTACGGCGACGCCACGCTGCTCCCGGGCCTCATCGACGCCCACGTGCACGTGCAGTTCACCGCCGGGCCGGATCATCCCACCACCCGCGGCATCCACATGGGGGCCAGCGACGCTGAGCGCATCGCCACCGCAATCGGCAACGCCCAGCGCGGGCTGGCCACGGGCGTGACCACCATGCGCGACACCGGCGGCTACCTGACGCTCAACATGGACGTGCGCGACGCCATCAACGACGGCCACGTCATCGGCCCGCGTCTACTGGTGTGCGGCGCGCCCATCACCACCACCGCCGGGCACCTGCACTGGTGCGGCCTGCGCGCCGATAACCGCGACGAGGTCGTGGAGGCCGTGCGGACGATGGCCGAGGCCGGGGCGGACTTCATCAAGGTCATGGCCACCGGCGGCATGATGACGCCCGGCACGTCGCCCGGCATGACGCAGTACTCGGAAGGCGAGCTGCAGGCCCTGGTGGACGACTCCCACCGGCTGCGCAAGCAGGTGGCGGCTCACGTGCTGGGCACCACGGGCTGCATCATGGCCATCGACGCCGGCGTGGACACCCTGGAGCACTGCTCGTGGCTCGATGAAACCGGGCAGCACGGGGCCTTTCGCTTCGACGCCGAGGCCGCGGCCCGCATCTCGCCCGCCACGCAGTCGGTGCACATGACCGTCGGCGCGGGCAGCCGGGACTACGTCCGCGGCGTCGATCACCTGGACGAGATGTCCGAGTCGGACCGCGAGGAGCTGTACGAGCGGGGCCGCTACCACCGCGCCATGCGCGCCAGCGGCACGCCGGTGGTCGTGTCCAGCGACGCGGGCGTGATGACCACGAAACACGACGAGTTCGCGCTCACCGTCATCGCCGCCGCGGTCACGCTCGACCTCTCGCCGGTGGAGGCCATCAACATCACCACCTACGCCCCCGCGAGCACCATCGGGCTGGGCGAGGTCACCGGCGCGCTCAAGCCGGGACTGGCCGCCGACGTGCTGGTGGTCGAGGACGACGTGGGCGAGAACATCTGCTGCGTGGCGGACCCGATCGCCGTCTACCTCGGCGGACGCGAGGTCGCCCGCGACCGGCGGCTGCTCGCGGCCTGATACATCCCTGTCCGCTACCTGACCTACCTACTGATCGCGCGATTGAGGCGGGACATGGGCTGCTTCGGCCAGAGTCCAGCTAGAGTCAGCCGCGAGACGATACCCCTATGACACCTCGCGAACTTGCCGGAGAGCTCGGGATCTCACCAAAGAAACTACGGTCTTGGTTGCGCACCACCTACCCCAGGCATCCAAGCGAGCTCGGACAGTCCTGGTACCTGACCAAGCCACAGGCCGACGCTGCGCGTGAGCACTTTGGGACGCGATCCGAATACCCGATCGAAACACCTAAAGCGCCTATTTCATCGCCTCTTCCGACTGCAAGTACGCGGTTCGACTTATCAGTGCAATTCAGCAATGTTCAGGCAGGCCTTATTGACTGGCAATGGTGTCAACGCAATGCCACGCGAATTCTCGCTAGCGGGTGTCGACACTTGTTGAAGCAACCTTTGAAGGGCCTGGGAGATTTGGCAAGCACACCCGGCATATACCTGTTCTGCGACAAGAATCGCCGCAGCCTCTACGTCGGACAGTCTTTGAATATCAGGCAAAGGGTTCGCCGCCATTTCAAGTCGAATCCTCAGCTTTCGCAGAACAGCCACGGCATACGAGAGCTCGCGGTGGCCTTTGGCCGTCTCGAGCTCGAGGAATTTGCAATTGCCCATTTGCGACCACCACATAACACGAGCAGGAAGAGTAAGGCTGTCAGACCCCTACTAGCTAACAGCGAAACACAGGAAACACTGTGGATAAGCTGCCAGATGCAAAGCCGTGCGTTGATAGAGCAGGGGATAGCGCAGGCGCTTGATACATCCGGAAAACCATGGTTCGGAACACTTCTTCCCACGGAGGCCGGGGGTTACATCTTGAGTGAGCAGGATGGCAAGGCTCTATACGTGGGTGAAAGTCACAACATCGCCGAGCGCTGCGGGTCTCATCAGACGGATACGTATTTTTCGGCGCTGCGTCGTAACGCCGGGCGGACGCTATTGGGGCTGAGTTTTGCTCCGGGATCCCGTCGTCGCTTCTCAACTGAGGACGATGAGAGGGTCAGTTCGTACCTCGCCGGATGCAAACTCGCGGTCATGCCGATAGCAATCGGACGCGGCGAGCTGGAGTCAGGGTTGATCCGCGACCTTGATCCACCTCTCAACCGTCGAAGGTAGTCCGCGAGTTGCGGTGGCCCCGGCCGCGCGGGGCCAAGGGATGCGCGCCCCCTACACGTACCCGACGTGGATCTCCAGCTTCTCCAGCGTGAGGCGCTCGGCGGTCGCCTCGGGCGGGTTGACCCACACGCCCACCAGGTTCTCCCCGTGCGCCAGGAAGGCCGGCTGGGCCTCGAAGACCAGCCAGCCGTCCTCGACCGTTGGCGGCGGCAGCAGGATGTTATTCACCCGCAGCTCGATGCGCTCGACCACGTCCGATAGCGGCGGGCGGTTGTAGAGGTCGCGGTACTTGGTCGCCAGCAGCACCGGATCGAGCCGGTCGCCATCTGATGCCTCGTCGTCGGAGAGCACGGCGCGCACGGTGATTGACCGCACCGCGTCGGCCTCCGCGTTCACGTCGTCGCCCACCCAGACGCGCACGAAGGTGTCCACCTTGCCGTCGCGGTAGTCGCTCGATTGCTTGGGCGGCCCGGGCCAGGTCTCCTTGGGCTGCGGCGTGCCCGTGGGGATGTTCGGCAGCAGCGCCGGCAGCGGGGCCAGCAAGTTGGTGTTGAGGAACATCGCCCGCGGCGTGCTCCAGTCCTCGGGCGGCGGGATCATGAAGTGACCGCCGCCGCGCCGCTCCGCAAAGAACACCTTGTCGGTGCGGCGCAGCGTCTCCGGCGAGCCGAGCTCGCGCTGCGCCTGCATGCAGCCGCGCCAGTAGTCGGTGTCCATCAGTTCGATGTAGGTGCCGGCGCGCCGGGCCGACTCGGGCGTGCGGTCGGGATAGTTGAAGGTGCACACGCCGTCGGCGCCCTGGTGCAGCCAGTTGGCCGCCGCGCCGCGCTGCAGCTCGAGCGACGGATGGAAGTAGCCGTCGCTGGAATGGTGCGCGTCGATGCAGGGGAACAGCTTGACCGGATGCCCCGCGGTGAGGCGGCGGAAGTCGCGCACGTCCGCGTCGAACGTGCGGCAGCCGAGGATGAGGATGTCCACCAGGCCCTCGCGCACCCAGGTCTCGATGTCGATGCCGGTGGCGTGGCAGCTCACCACGTCGGGCGGAATCTGCACGCTCAGCAGATAGGGCCGCCCGCGCACCCGCTCCCGCTCCAGCAGCACCGCGCGCAGCGTGCGCATCAGGTCGTTGAGGTGCTCGCGCAGCTCCCACTGCTGCCCCTGCGGCAGGAGCACGTCCAGCCGCGCGAAATCGAGGTTGATGCCGTCGTGGTCGAAGCGCCAGGCCACCTCGCGCACGATCTCGGTGACGTAGTCGCGCACCCCCGGCTCGGCGTAGTTCATGTAGCCGCTCTCGACGTGGCCGTAGGGCCACATCAGCCACTCGGGATGCGCCGCCTTCATCGGGATCGTCATGGGGACGACCCTGGTCCCGTCCCAGCCGACGTCGTATCCGTTCATGGCGAGCTGATAGAAGGACTCGATGCCGCGGCGCTGGGCCTGCTCCAGGGCGAGGGAGGGGATCTCGACGCCGGCCTCGACCCAGTTCTTGATCCAGTCCCCGATCGGACGCACGTCGCTCTTGAACGAGGCCTCGACGCCGCCCTCGGACCACCAGATGATCGTGTCGATCTGCGTGCCCGGCATGTCCTGCAGGCTCAGCTGCGCGTCCCACCACCTGGCCAGCTGCTCCGGCGGAGGCGGTTGACCCACGAAATCCTTGGGATCGCCGGTGATGTCATACCGCACCACAATCCGCCGCCGCCGCTCCACCGCGGCCAAATGCTCGGCCGAGAGCTCGAATGGCTGCATGGGGTGTTGTCTTTCCGCCTGGCCTAGGCCCGCCAGGGCACTATAGGCGGCCCGCCGGCACTCCGATCAAGAGCACGGCCCGTCGGTCATCCTGGCGGTAGCCGGATCCAGTCGGGGTCTCGGACGTGCCAGGCGAATCTGGACCCCGGCCTCCGCCGGGGTGACGGGGAAGTGCCCGGTGGCCCAGGCTGCGCGCAGCCTGGGAGATTCATCGCTGGCCGATCCCACGCTGCCCTCTGCACGGGGCACCGTTGTTCCGGGCGTCGCGGGCCTGGACTCCCTAGATTCCTCGCGCGATTCTCAATGACGATCGGGACCGCACTTCGTATTGACGGCGTGACAGTCCTCGGCGGATAATTGGTCACCTCCACCGGGTCAGGCCCTTTTGGGCCTCAACCCGGTGCTTTTTTGTGCGGGAGCCATGGCGCGCCTAAGCGTTTATGTCGACGGTCGCAACATCTGGCATGGATGCGCCGCGGTCGGCCATCCGACATACCTCGATTTCTGGAAGCTCGGCGCCTGGGCTGTGCCAAGCGCTCGCGTTCAGCAAGTCAACTACTACGACTGCCCGCTGGATCAGACCACGTCAAAGGCTGCGTACGCCGATCAGCGCCGCTTTCTCGCCCATTTGCGAAGTAGACCCGACACCCGCGTTCGGCTGGGCTACCGCGGCCGCCGCGCGGGCGGGGTGATGGTTCACAAGGGTGTGGACACGAAGCTCACGACCGACCTGATCGTTGACGCCTACAACAACCACTACGACTGCGCGCTTGTGGTCAGCGGGGATGGCGACTTTGCCGACCCAATCATCGCAGTGCGAAACCTGGGAAAGACAGTCGTTTGCACCTACGTCGAGCGCCCCGGTCAGGCCCCGACGCGTGTGCTGTCCCAGGCTGCCGACTCCGTGCGGCTCCTTTGCGCCGCCGACATCCCCTGCTTTCAGCGTACTCTGTAGGATCGCTACCATCGCCGGATGCGCGCGACGCCACACCTTGCCACTCAACATGACATGGTGCCGAACGACATTTGACCTTGACCCACCCCAAATCCCCAGCGACACTCACCCGTGAAGAAACATCGGCGTTGACGGAGACACGTCGCGGCGATCGGACCGCCGAGCGAGCCCGGGTGGGTGTGAGCCGGGCGCGGGGCCGACGCTGTTGGCATCCCTCCCGAGCTGCCGGCCGAACGCTCGCTCAGGCGGGCTAGTAGACCCGGTCGGGGTAGCGCCCCGTTAGCGGCGCGGTCGCCTGCTACGGCGGGCGGCGGTTGAGTGGTCCGGCGTTGGCCGGACAATCGCGGGTGGCACCGCGGGTCATGAGCCCGTCCCGGAGGGGACGGGTTTTTTGTTGCGGCGCCACGCGAGATGAGACACGACAGGACGGCGAGTGAGGATGGCGACCGAGGATCTCTATTCGACCGACAGCTATTTGCGGGAGTTCCAGGCCGTGGTGCAGCGGGCCGGTCCGGACGGCGTGGTGCTCGACCGCACCGCGTTCTATCCGCGCGGCGGCGGGCAGCCCGGCGACACCGGCGAGCTGCGCGCCGGAAACGAGGTCTGGCCGGTGACCCGCGTGCAGCGGCGCGCCGGGGACATCGCGCACGCGGTCGAGGGCGAGCCGCCCGAGCCCGGTACCCAGGTGACGGCCAGCCTGGACTGGGAGCGGCGCTTCCGCTTCATGCGGCTGCACACGGCGCTGCACGCGCTGTCGGGCATCGTCTGGACCGGCTGGAACGCCGACGTGACCGGCAGCAACATCTCCGACAACGGCGAACGCGCCCGCATGGACTTCTCCCTGGAGGGCATCCGCATCAACGAGATCAAGCAGGACATCGAGGACGGGCTCAACGAGTCGCTCGCCGCCGGTCGCGAGGTCAAGGTCTACGAGCTGCCGCGCGAGGAGGCCTTCCAGCTGCCGGACCTGATCCGCACCCACGTGAACCTGGTGCCGGAGCACATCCGCCAGATCCGCATCGTGGAGATCGTGGACCTGGACCGCCAGGCGGACGGCGGCACGCACGTGGCCAACACCGCCGAGGTTGGGCCGGTGCGCATCGTGAACGCGGTCAACAAGGGTCGCATCAACCGGCGTCTCGAAATCGCCCTGGCGGACTGACGGTATGTTGCGCAGCGGCGTTGCCTCGACATCGGTGGATTCCCGCCTTCGCGGGAATGACGGACGGGGGCTGTTGAAACCCCTCACCCCAACCCTCTCCCGCAAGGGGAGTGGGGGCAGGACCGACGCACACGGCGCATCGGACCCCTCACCCCAACCCTCTCCCGCAGGGAGAGGGGGCCGGAACTGGCGGGCGACGCGTGTTGGGCGTGATTTCCGAGCAGGTCCTGGCTTCTCGAGGGAGACGACATGAGCTCCCCCTTCCAGCCGCTGCCGGATGAGCTGGACTTTCCGTCCATGGAGCGGCGCATCCTGGACTTCTGGGCGGAGCAGGGCGCGTTCGAAAAGCTGCGCGCCAAGAATGCCGACGGTCCGCGCTGGTCGTTCATCGACGGTCCCATCACGGCCAACAACCCCATGGGCGTGCATCACGCCTGGGGCCGCACCTACAAGGACGTCTACCAGCGGTACCGCGCCATGCGCGGCTATCACCAGCGCTATCAGAACGGCTTCGATTGCCAGGGGCTATGGCTCGAGGTCGAGGTCGAGAAGGAGCTCGGCTTCGAGACCAAGCGCGACATCGAGGCCTTTGGGCTCGAGGCCTTCGCCGACGCCTGCCGCGAGCGCGTCGACACCTACTCCGCCATCCAGACGTCGCAGTCGGTGCGCCTGGGCCAGTGGATGGACTGGGACGACTCCTACTACACCCACTCCGACAGCAACATCGAGCACATTTGGAGCTTCCTGCGGCGGTGCCACGAGCGAGGCTGGATCGAGGTGGCCCAGCGCGCCATGCCCTGGTGCGCGCGCTGCGGCACGGCGCTCTCGCAGCATGAGTTGATCGACACCTACCAGGAGATCACGCACGACGCGCTCTATGTGCGGCTGCCGCTGCACGGGCGCGACAACACCTGGCTGCTGGTCTGGACCACCACGCCCTGGACGCTGGCCGCCAACGTCGCCGCCGCCGTCGATCCCGAGTTGACCTACGTCGAGGTCGAGATGGCCGACGGCGCGCGCTACTTCCTGGCCGAGGACACGGTGCAGGAGGCGCTCGGCGACGACCCGCATGAGGTCGTGGGCCGGGTCACCGGCGCCGACATGCTGGGATGGACCTACGACGGGCCGTTCGACCATCTGCCCGCCGTCGCCGGCACCGAGCACCGTGTCATCCCCTGGAAGGACGTGGGCGCCGACGAGGGCACCGGCATCGTGCACATCGCTCCGGGCGCCGGTGAGGACGACTTCCGGCTCAGCCAGGAGCTTGGCCTGCCGGTGCTCGTGCCCATCGACGAGAACGGCGTGTACGTGGACGGCTACGACCGGCTCACCGGGCGCGACGCGCGTCAGGTCGCCGACGAGGTCATCGACGACCTGCGCGGGCGTGGCCTGCTCTACCGGGCGCACCGCTTCGAGCACCGCTACCCCCACTGCTGGCGCTGCCAGGAGGAGCTGGTCTTCCGCGTGGACGACGAGTGGTTCATCCGCGCCGACGAGGTGCGCCAGCCCATGCTCGACGCCGCCGCCACCGTGCACTGGGTGCCCGACTACGCCGGCGCGCGCATGGCCGACTGGCTGCGCAACATGGGCGACTGGAACATCTCGCGGCGGCGCTTTTGGGGCCTGCCGCTGCCGTTCTATCCCTGCCGCGCCTGCGGCCACCTCACCGTCATCGGCTCCAAGGCGCACCTGGAGGAGCGGGCGGTTTCCGGCCTGGACCAGCTGCGCGAGCTTCATCGCCCCTGGATCGACGAGGTGGTCATCCGCTGCGAGGCCTGCGAGACGCCCGTGCGCCGCATCGACGCGGTCGGCGACGCCTGGCTGGATGCCGGCATCGTGCCGTTCTCCACGCTGGGCTACCTGGAGGGCAGCGAGGAGTTCCAGCGCTGGTATCCCGCCGACTTCATCACCGAAATGCGCGAGCAGATCCGGCTGTGGTTCTACTCCATGCTCTTCATGAGCGTCACGCTGGAGAACCGCTCGCCGTATCAATCCGTGTTCGTTTACGAGAAGTTGAACGACGAGACCGGCCGCGCCATGCACAAGAGCTGGGGCAACGCCATCGAGTTCGGCGAAGCCGCCGAGCGCATGGGCGCCGACGTCATGCGCTGGCTCTACGCCGGGCAGAACCCGCTCTACAACATCAACTTCGGCTACGGCCCGGCGGGCGAGGTCAAGCGGCGCATGCTCACGCTGTGGAACGTCTACGCGTTCTTCGTCACCTACGCCCGCCTGGATGAGTTCGACCCGACGCAACCCGCGGTGCCGCTGGCCGAGCGCCCGGACCTGGACCGCTGGGTGCTCTCGCAGCTGCAAGCGCTGATCGACACCATGACCGACGCCCTGGACACCTTCCACGTGCACCGCGGCCAGCGGGCCGCGCGGCGGTTCATCGAGGACGTGTCGAACTGGTACGTGCGGCGCGGGCGGCGGCGCTATTGGAAGTCCGAGGACGATGTCGACAAGCGCGCCGCCTATCAGACGCTCTATGAGGTGCTGACCACGCTCGTGCGCCTGCTCGCGCCGGTGATGCCGTTCTGGACGGAGGACATCTATCAGAACCTGGTGCGCGGCGTGGATCCAAGCGCCCCGGAGAGCGTGCACCTGACCGACTGGCCCGAGGCGCAAGACGACCGGCGCGATCCGGGGCTGGACGCCGCCATGGCCGAGGTGCAGCGCGTGGTGCGCGCCGGGCGGGCCGCGCGCAACGCCGCCAACGTCAAGCTGCGCCAGCCGCTGCGGTCGGCGCTGATCCAGGTGCCGGACGACGCGGCTTGGGACGCGGTGCAGGCGCTGGAGCCGCACGTCCTCGATGAGTTGAACGTCAAGGCGCTGGAGCGCATGGCGTCCGAGCACGAGCTGGTCGAGTTCCAGATTCAGCCGAGCTATCGGCGGCTGGGTCCGCGCTTCGGTCCGCAGGTGAAGCAGGTAGCCGCCGCGCTCGGCGGCCTGGACGCTGCAGCCGCGGTGCGCCAGCTGGACGAGCACGGCGAGCTGACGGTGGACCTGGACGGCACCGTCGAGGCGCTCACTCCCGACGACCTCAACGTGCGCCGTACGCCGCGCGAGGGCTTCGGCGTGGCCGAGCAGGACGGCGTCATCGTGGCCGTGGCCACCGACGTCGACGACGCGCTTGCCCGCGAGGGCCTGGCCCGCGAGCTGGTCCACGCCACCCAGGGCCTGCGCCGCGACGCCGGACTCGAGGTCTCAGACCGGATTCGGCTGTGGGTTGGCGGCGACGACGAGGTGGATCGAACGCTCGCCGAGCACCAGGCCTGGATCGCTGGCGAGGTGCTTGCCGTATCGGTAAACGCCGGCGAGCCCGCGCCCGACGCGGCCCACGCCGAGCACACGCTCAACGGTGTGCCGGTCGCAATTGGACTGAGCCGCGCCTAGACAGCAGTCGCTGGTCACTCCGAACGCAGTGAGGGACTTCGATCCTCGAGCGGCGCGCCGGGGGTGAAGCACCGGTAGCCCGGACCTGGATGTCGGCTCGAGGCTGGCATGACGGCGGGGTAGCCGGAACGGCCTTAGATTCCTCGCCATCGGCTCGACACTCCTATGTCAAGGCGAAGCAAGTCTGGCCAGTGGCGAGGTCCCGTTTGATGGTGCGGAAGATGCTGCGGGCCAGATGGCGTTTCAACGCCCGCACGGCTTCGCGGCGGCTCTTCCCTTCGCCCATGCGAC
>JAJECS010000020.1 GCA_022821905.1 Chloroflexota bacterium
CCTCGCGCGGGGTCCCGCCGCACGGGATCCCGCGCTGACCCGACCGCCCAACCACCGCACTGTGCTCCAAGAGCGGCCGATGCGCCTCTCCATGCGCTCCAGCCCCAATTATTCAAAGGTCTCCGAAGGCGGGAATCCACCCTTCATTGAGCCTGGGGGCGGACAAGATGCGCCCGGTCATCCCCAAGTCCGGCTGGATACTGCAAAGGTCTCCGAAGGCGGGATTCCACCTGACCGTCACCTCCGCGCCCCCGGCATTCCCCGCCCCCAGGGCACCCTCCCACGCGCCAATCGCTGCATCGCACGGCGCAGCTTCGATATGCTCCACAGATCATGGCCGCCGTAGCTTTTGAACTCGAAGTCTTCCGCCATCTCTTCGCGTCCGTCGCCGAGGAGATGGGCGTGACCGTGCAGCGCAGCGCGCACTCTCCCAACATCAAGGAGCGGCGCGACCATTCCTGCGCGGTGTTCGACCACGAGGGCCAGATGGTGGCGCAGGCGGCCCACGTTCCGGTGCACCTGGGCGCCATGCCCATGGCGGTGCAGGCGGCTGTCGACTTCTACCGCGACCGCGCGCCCGCCGCGGGCGACGTGATCATCGTCAACGACCCTTATCTCGGCGGCACGCACCTGCCCGACATCACCACCGTGTCGCCGGTCTTTGTCGGCGAGCCGCTCGAGATGTGGGGTTGGGTGGCCACCCGCGCCCATCACGCGGACGTCGGCGGGCTGACACCCGGCTCGATGCCGATGTCCACGGAGCTCTTCCACGAAGGCATCGTCATTCCACCCCTCAAGCTTGTAGACGCTGGGACCATCGACGAGCAGTTGGTCGAGCTGATCTGCCGCAACGTGCGCACGCCCGACGAGCGCCGCGGCGACCTGGCCGCCCAGCTGGCCTCGCACCAGGTCGGCGAGACGCGGCTGCAAGCGTTCGCCCGCCGCTACGGACCGAGCGAATTGAGTCGCATGGCGCGGGAGCTCATGGCCTACACCGAGCAGCTGGTCGTCGCGCGTCTGCGCCGCGTCCCCAACGGCGAGTACACGTTCGAGGACTTCCTCGACGACGATGGGCGCGGCGGCCCCTCGACGCCGCTGCGGGTCACCGTCACCGTGCACGACGGTCGATTCATCGTCGACTTCGCGGGCACGGCGGCGGCGGTGCCCGGCTCGCTCAACGCGCCGTCCGCCATCACCCACTCCGCCGCGCTCTACATCGTGCGCTGCCTCGCGGGCGCCGACGTGCCGGCCAACGACGGCGCTAGGGCCGTGCTGGACGTGCGCGTGCCCCTTGGGACGGTGCTAAATCCGCAACCGCCGCACGCCGTGGCGGCCGGCAACGTCGAAACCTCCCAGCGAATCGTGGATGTGCTCTGGGGCGCCCTGGCCCAGGCGTTGCCGGACGAGGTGCCGGCCGCCAGCCAGGGAACGATGAACAACCTGGTCATCGGCGGAACCGATCCGCGATCGGGCGGCGCCTATACCTACTACGAGACCATTGCCGGCGGCTCTGGGGCCGGCCCCACGCGACCCGGAACCAGCGGCGTCCACGTCGCCATGACCAACACGCTGAACACGCCCATCGAGGCGCTCGAGCTCGCCTATCCGATGCGCGCGCGGCGCTATGCGCTACGGCCTGGATCCGGCGGCGCCGGGGCGCATCGCGGCGGCAACGGCGTGGTGCGCGAGGTCGAAATGCTGGCGCCGGCGTCGGTGACCATCGTGGCGGAGCGGCGTCGGATCGGTCCCTGGGGCCTACGCGGCGGGAGCGCGGGCCGCCGAGGACGGGACCGGGTCCACCGCCACGGTCGCTGGCGTGACGTTCCGGGCAAGGGCACCCATGAACTCGAGGCGGGCGATCGGGTTCAGGTCGCCACGCCCGGCGGCGGCGGCTGGGGCGCTAGCGACGCCGATTGAACAGCCGAAAGCCCCGCTCGGCCTCCGCAGCCGGCGGCGCGTCGGCGTCGAATTCGACTTCCAGCACCTCGCGGTAGACGGCGCCGGCCGGCGACAGGTCGCTCTCGAACAGCGATACCGCCGTCACCGTGTGGGCGCCGAGCGTCCCGAGACGCGCGGCCTCGAAGCGACGCGCCACGCCCATCCGCGACGACAGCGTCGCCTGCCGACCGATTCGCGCCAGCGTGACGTGCGGACTGAACGGCCGGGCCCCCATGCGCAGTCCAATGCCCTGCATCTCGCGCGTGACGGCTGCCTGTAAATCGGCCACGGCATCGAGGTCGCCCGCGACCCCGACCCACGCCACGCGCGGCTCGCCGCCCGTGGGAAACGTGCCGCCGCCGCCGAACCTGAGCGCGAAGGGCGAGCGCCCGCGCGTGGCGGCCTCCAGGCCGGATCGGATGCTGTCCGTGGAGTGGGCCGGCACTTCGCCCAGAAACGCCAGGGTGAGGTGCAGACTCTCGGGCGACATGCAGCGCACGTCGCGCACGTCGCCGACCAACGATCGCGCGCGGCGGGCGAGCTCGACCCGCAAGTCCTGCGGATAGGAAATGGCGACAAACGCTCGCATAGGCTGCGAGTATAATTTCACGCCTCGGGTGGGATTGATTGTCGGCTGCGCCCACTGCAACGCTCGGGGCGCTCCCACGCGCGAGGTACAACCATGGCCGCGGCTGAAGGCGTGCTCATCGGAGAGGGGTCCGCGCCGCTTGACACCGCGCGCCGACAGGAGCTGGGCGAGCAGCTCCGCGAGCGCATGCGTCGCGCCGACACCGGCGCTTCGGCATCCGCCATGGCCGCCGCCGACCTGGCCGTCGCCATCCACACCACGGTTCCCAACCCGGCGACGACGGTGTTCTGGGATGCCGGCGGCCACACCGACGCCTACCGGCACCTGCTGGGTCGCCCACCGTCGACCGCGGCCCCGCCGGCGCCCGGGCGCGCGGTATCCGAGGCCGTCGGCGCCGCTGTCGCCCGGATGCTGCAGCACGAGGCGACATCAATCGTCGCGGTCATCGATGGGCAGGGGCTGAGCGCCGGATTGGCGTTCGAAGCTGTCAATCACGCCGGCCACCTGCAACTGCCACTGGTGCTGGTGCTGGTTGACGCCCCGACCACGCGCACCCGCAGCGTCGGCGCGGTGTCGCGTCACCTCACGCGGCTGCGCGGTCACCCGCGCTATGCCGACGCCAAGGCCCTAATCGAGCAGGCGCTCAGCCGGATGCCCGCCGGCGGCCAAGCCGTCGAGGTAGCCCGGCGACTCAAGAACTCAATGCGCGAGTTGCTCATTCCGACCGAAATCTGGGAAGAGTTGCTTGGCTTCACCTATCTCGGACCCGTGGATGGGGCAAGCGCCGACGCATTGGCGGAATCGCTGGCGCTGGCCTTGGAGGTGCGGCGACCGGTGCTCCTGCATGTGGCGGCCCCCGCCGGCGCGGCCGTGCGGCGTCAGGGGCTCAACGGCGCCGCGGCGGCGCGTGCGACCTGGCTGGGAGCGGCGGCGACCGCCCTGGCAGACCTTGCGGAAGCCGACGAGCTGTGCGTGACCGTGAGCGCGGGCGGCTCGGCCCGCGCAGCGTTGCACGCCGTGGCCGAGCGCGTGCCGGAACGGTTTCTGGATGTCGAGCTCGGCGAGGCGCACGGCATGTCGCTGGCGGCGAGCCTGGCCCGAGAGGGTCTGCGACCGGTCGTGGCGCTCGCTGCGTCGCGCACGCTGGCGACCATCGCCCCTCTGCTCGACGAAGCCACGCAGGCCCATGCGCCGCTCACCATCCTGGCCTATCCGGACGCGGCGCCCGACATGGCGGCCGATGTGCTGTCGCGCAACGCCGTCCCCGGCCTTGACGTGGTCGTGCCCACGCAACCGCACGACCTGAAGGACCTTCTGGCGGAGGCGCTGGTCAGCCAACGCTGGACCCTCATTCAGCTGCCCGCGTCCGTCACGCAGGAGTAACCGTTCGTCACCGACGCGATGCACGGCGATCCCTCACCAGTCATCGACGCCCACACTCACGTCGTGCCCCCGGACGTCGCGGGCGATCGGGAACGCTTCCTCGAAGCCGATCTTTGGTTTCGTCGTCTTTACAGCAATTCCCGGCGCACCCTCGCCACCGCCGACGACCTGGCGCTGGAGATGGCCCGCTCGGGCGTGAACACCACCGTGGCTTTCGGCTTCGCCTGGCGCGACCCGAGCCTATGCGTGCACAACAACGACTACATCCTGGAGCAGGCCGCGGCGCACCCGGAGTCGCTCGTGCCGTTTTGCGTGGTCTCGCCGTCCGACCTCGAGTTCAGCATCGTCGAGATGGAGCGGTGTCGACGGAGGGGCGCGATGGGGGTGGGCGAGCTGTTTCCCGAAGGGCAGGGCTGGAACCTGAACGACCGCGGCGCCCTGCGCGAGTTCATCGGGGCGGTGCGGGGACTTGACCTGGTGCTCAACCTGCACGTCAGCGAGCCGGCCGGTCACGACTATCCCGGCAAGGACTCAACCACGCCAGCAGCTATCTGGCCGCTGATCGAGATGGCGGGCGGCGAGGTGCCCATCGTGCTCTCACACTGGGGCGGCGGCGCCGGGTTCTACGAGCTGATGCCGGAGGTGCGGGACCTCACCCGGCAGATCTACTACGACTCGGCGGCCAGCCATCTGCTGTATCTGCCCCAAGTCTTCGACGTGATGGCGCGGTTGGCCCCAGGCCGGATCCTGTTCGGCAGCGACTTCCCACTGATGACGCAGCGTCGGGCATTGCGTCACGTGCGGGCGGCGGGACTCGACGCCGAGACGATGGCGGCATTCCTGGGCGGAAATGCTCGAAAGCTGGGGTTGGGCGGCGCCTCTAGATTGACATAACGGACACTGCGCGAGTCCGCTAGCGCGCCAGCTCCCGCTCGATCTCGGCCGTGAGGCGCGCCAGGTGGGTCGAGTCGTAGCCCACCTCGGCAGCCTGCTCCACGAGTTGACGCGTTTGCTCCAGCCCGGCGCGGTGCTGCTCCGAGCCGGGCTCCTCGCGCACGGCCACCTGCAGCGCGTCTCGCGCTTGGAGATAGGCCTGGCGCCCCTGCTCCTCCGGCGACTCTTCCTGCACCCCGACTCCGAGCAGCCGCTTGGTCAACGTGACCGCGGAGGCCGCGTCAGGCGCATAGCCGTCGGCGTTGATCTCGTCGGCGTAGCGCTGCGTGACCGGCGCGCCGCCGATAATGCACTGCACCTGGTCGTCGAGACCCGCCGCCTCGACGGCTTCGATCGTGCTGCGCATGTTCGTCATCGTCGTGGTCAGCAGCGCCGACATACCCACGATGTGCGCGCCCTGGCTCAGCGCTTCCTGGACGTATTCGTCGGGGTGGGTGTCGATCCCGGTATCGGTGACGTCGAACCCGGCGCCCTCAAGCATCATCGCCACCAGGTTCTTGCCGATGTCATGCAGATCGCCCCGGACCGTTCCGATCACCACGCGGCCCAGCGGCTCGATCCCGGACTCGGTCAGCAGCGGTCGCAGAATGGCCATGCCGGTCTTCATGGCCCTGGCGGAGATCAGGACCTCCGGCACGTAGTACTGGTTGGTGCGAAATAGCTCGCCCACGACGTCCATCCCGGGGATCATGCCGTCGTTGATGATCGCTCCGGGTGACACGTCGGCCTCAAGGCTGGCCTTGACGAGCCGGTCCACGCCCGGAGCATCACCCTTGATGATGCAGTCGCTCAGCTCTTGGAATGTCGCGTCGATGTCGATATCCGCCATGGCACGTCCTGGGTCGTCGGGGGAATTCTTGCCGGCCCTCCGCCGCGTCCTCTACCACGTAGCGCGTACGGACCCGGTCCAGCCGCGAGCGTACCATCACCACGCCCCGCGCAACCGCCAATCGAGTCTCCCACGGTCGCACGGCGCCGTGCCACGATTGGCCGCCCGACATCGGTGAAAAAATCTCGTGCACCGACCCCTATCGTCCGCCGTCGTGCTCGCCAGCGGAAGTCCGCACAAGCTGGTCGAGTTTCGGCGGCTGTTTCTCGGCTCGCCGGTCCGGATCCTGCCCGCGACGGAGGTGGCTTCTCCGCCGAAGGTGGCAGAGACCGGCGCTACCTTCCTGCAAAACGCGCGACTCAAAGCCGTGGTCTACGCGCTGGCATGCCGTGCGTGGTGTCTGGCCGACGACTCGGGATTGGCAGTTGACGCCCTGGGGGGCGCGCCGGGCGTGCGGTCGGCGCGCTACGCCGGACCCGATGCGAGCGATCACGCGCGCAATGCCAAGCTGCTGGCGGCCCTGGCCGACGTGCCCGATGCGCGGCGCAGCGCCCGCTTTCGATGCGCGGTGGCGCTGGCGACGCCGGACGGATCGGTCGTGTACACCGCCATTCGCAGCTGCGAAGGCCGAATCGCGCCTGCGCCGAGAGGCGGCCAGGGATTCGGCTACGACCCGCTCTTCATCGTCGGCACGGGGGATCGGACCATGGCGGAGCTGACGCCCGACGAGAAAAACCGCGTCAGCCATCGCGGGAAGGCCGCCCGCGCGGCGCGACACTTCTTGGAAGAACGTCTGGCGACGCCGCCGTCCAACTGAACGCCGTCGTTTCGCGGCGCGCGGCACCCCCTTTGCTACGCTCCGGCGCGCCAGCGATCCCCCACCGACACGTGCCTCCCGACGCCCGCGCCGTCCTCGTCACCGCCGCCGGATCACTTACCTCGCAAGCGATCGGACGACGCCTGGCGCGTGACGGAGCTTGCGTGGCGTTTGCCGCTGCCGACCGCGAGACCGCATGCGCGGCCGCTGCAGCCATCCGTGCCGACGGCGGCGAGGCGGCAGGATTCGAGATTGACGCGCGGGACTGGACGTCCACCCGGCGCGGGGTGCAAGAGGCGCGAGATCGTTGGGCGCGGCTAGACCTCCTGGTGAATGTGGTCGACGACCTGCCGGCGGCGCCCTTCCTGGCGCTGTCCGAAGACGACCTCACCGAGTCATTCGACGCCGCCCTGGTGGGTCTCATGCACGGTGTGCGGGCGGCCACGGAGCAGATGCGGGCGGCGGACGCCGGATGCATCGTGCACGTGTTCCCCCTCGGCGGCGACGACCATGTGCTCGGCGGCGCGACGGCCGGCGCGGCGGAGATGCTCACGCGCGCCGCAGGCGTCGAGCTCGCCCCGCACGGAATCCGCGTCGTCGGAATCGCCGCCGCCAGCGTTCGCGACGACCCGGCGGCCATCGCCGACGCCGTGGCGTTCGCGGCCTCGTCCGACGCCAGCTACGTCACCGGCTCAACCCTGGTGATCGCGGAAAGGCACACCCAGCAGTGGATCGCCCGGTAGCCATCGTCACCGGCGCCGCGCACGGCATCGGGCGCGCGTGCGCCCTGCGCCTGGCCGACGACGGCTTCTACGTCGCGGCCACGGACATCGACGACGCGGTGCACGGGCACGCCGCCGAAGGCCGGATCGAAACGCACGAGCTCGACGCCGCGGATATCGCCGCCGGCCACGCGCTGGTCGAAGATGTTGCGGGACGCCTCGGCGGCGTCGACGCGCTGGTCAACAACGCCGGATACACGGAGCGCCGATCCATCGAAGAGCTAGAAACCGCCGAATGGCGACGCATGCTCGACGTGCACGTGCGCGGGCCTCTGTTTCTGATTCAGACCGTCGCGCGCGATCTGATTCGGCGCGGCGCATCTGGCGCCATCGTGAATATGACGTCCATCCGCGCCATCGTGGCCGAGCCGGGCCAGCTGCACTACTGCGCCGCGAAGGGCGCGCTCCACGCGCTTGCGCCGGCGTTGGCGCCGGAGTTGGGGCGGCACAACGTGAGGATCAACAATGTCGCGCCGGGCCTGGTTGCCACACGCATGACGGCCAACGTGCGCGCCGACCCGGAGGCCCTGTCGCTGCGCCTGCCCCGCTTGCCGATGGCTCGCTACGCGGAAGCCGACGAAGTCGCGGCCTGCGTGGCGCATCTCCTCTCGAAAGACGCCCGAGCCATCTCCGGGCAAACACTGGCGGCCGACGGCGGGTATCTGGCTGGCTAAGGCGGGTTCGGATTCGGTCGCGCCCATGCTCGATACTTGAGCATGCGTGTCTCCGATCGGCCAGCGTTTCGCCCCTCGCGTCGGCGCGGCCAGAACTTCCTTGTGGACCGCGGCATCCAGCGACGCATCGCCCAGGCGGCGCAGCTGCCGCCCGATGCGGTGGTGCTGGAGATCGGCGCGGGCACCGGGCTGCTCACCGAAGCGCTGCGACCGTTCGCGTCTCGGGTTATCGCGGTGGAAGTCGAGTCCGAACTCGCAGAGCGCTTGCGCGAGCGTTTCGTCGGGGACGATTCGGTCACGGTGGTCCATGCCGACGCGCTGGCGTTGGACATTGCCGCCCTGGAGGTTTCCGACTATCACGTCGTCGCGAACCTGCCCTTCAGCGTCGGCACGCGGCTGCTCGTGGAGCTGCTCGAGTCGTCGGCCCCACCGCTGAGCCTCACGGTCCTGCTGCAACGCGACGTGGTCGAGCGCGCCTGCGCATCCCCCGGGAGCATGCGGCTGTTGAGCGTGATCGTGCAGTCGCTGGCGCGGCCTCGGCGGCTCTTCGACATTCCGCCGGGTGCATTCCGGCCCCGACCCAAGGTCACGTCCACGCTGCTGCGCCTGGAGCCGAGGCCGCTCGACGACCGGGACCGCGTCCGCACTCTTCGCCGCATCGGCGCCGCCCGCCGGGCGTTCGGGCAGTCTCGCAAGCAACTGGCCAATGCCCTGGGGGCGCCGGCCGGAATCGCCGCGGCGCTGGAGACGCGTGGCATCGATCCCAAGCGGCGGCCCGAGACGCTCTCGCTGGAGGAGTGGGACGTCGTGGTTGAGGCGCTTGCCTGCCTGCCGACAACCGCCGCAGCCGCGTCGCTTGCCACATGAGCTGGCTCCGGCGCTTTCGACGCGACTCCACGAAGACTGGCCCGGCGTTCGTAATCGTCGGGCTGGGCAATCCGGGACCGGAGTATGCCGGCACGCGGCACAACGCGGGGTTCGACGTGTGCGATCGGCTGGCCGACCGGCGGCGCGATTGGCGCCGCACGCGCGGCGCGCTCACGTGGCAAGGCGAGGTCGCGGGCGTGACTGTGACGCTCCTCAAGCCGAGAACCTACGTCAACGCCTCCGGACCGGCCGTGGGCCGGGCGCTCAACTCGGCCGGCCTTGCCGCCGACCGGCTCATCGTGGTGCAGGACGATCTCGACCTGGCATTTGCGCGCGTGCGCCTGCGTCACGGCGGATCGTCGGGAGGGCATCGCGGCATCGAGTCCATCCTTCAGGCCGTGGGCGGCGCTGACTTCCTGCGCGTGAAGATCGGCATCGGCCGCCCGCCGACTGAAATGGACCCGGCCGCGTACGTCCTGCAACGATTTGCCGCGTCCGAGCGCGAAGCCATCGACGCAGCATTCGATCGCGCGGCCGATGCGGTGCGGGCGCTCCTGACGCGGCCGCTGGCCGACGTGATGCAAGAGGTGAACCAACAGCATGCGACTGTCCGACCTCGCGGCTGAGTTCGCCGCCGAGCCGACGCTGACCGCGGCGTTGGCGGCGGCGGGGCAGCAGGACGGCGCACTCACCGTGGAACTGCGCGACGCCCTGAAGCCCCTGTACGTCGCGTTGCTGGCCGAACGCCTCAGCCGCCCGCTCATCATCGTGACCGCCGAGGAAGCGCGCGCGGCCGAGCTGGCGCATGACGTCGACATGTGGGCCGGTGACATTCCGGTGCTCCATTTCCCCGACGTGGATCAACCGGCGTTCGCCATGCTGGCCATCAATCATGAGCTGCTCGCGCGCCGGGTGGCGGTGATGGGCCGGCTGGCCCACGCCAATGAAGGCGATCCCATCGTTGTGGTCGCGTCGGCGCGGGCCCTCATGCGGCGTCTCATGCCGGTGGACGAGTTTCGGAGCAACTACCTGACGCTGGCGCCGGGCGCCATCACCGACCTAGAGGCGTTGACCCGGCGCCTGGTGAGCTTGGGCTATGAGTCAACGCCGCTGGTCGAACGGCCGGGCGAGTTTGCCCACCGCGGCGGCATCGTGGACATCTTCGCGCCCGGCGCCGGGCTTCCCGTGCGGGTCGACTTCTTCGGCGACGAGATCGAATCCGTGCGCAACTTCGATCCCGACTCCCAGCGTTCGCTGCGACCGGCTCCCGAGTTGATCATCACCCCTGCCACCGAGGTGCCGATCTGGCTTGGCCACGGAGTCGCCGGACGCCTGCGCGAGCTTCCGCTTGCCGACCTGCGGCCCGAGGATCGCCAGACCTGGAACAGCCACCTCGAGCGACTCGAAGGCGGCGAGTATTTCGATGACGCCGCCTTCTACACCACCAGCCTGCTTCCCGACGCCGTTTCCCTGCTCGACTACGCACCGCAAGGGATGTGCGTCGTCGATGAGCTCGAGCAGCTGCGGCTGGCCCTGCGCGACACCGAGCGCACCGCGACGGAGAACCGCGAGCGCCTGGCAGCCAACGGCGAGCTTCCCGCGGACTTCGCCTCGCCGCTGTTCCCCGCGTCCGCCATGGTCGAGCGCGTCGAGGGCGCGCCGGTGCGCTTGACCTACGTCCCAAGCCTGCCCGGCGCCGCGGACGGCCGGCGCACGGTCGTCGAGCAGTTCGGCCCCGTGCCGTCATACGCGGGCCGGCTGCGGCGCCTCTCCGACGACCTGGAGGCGCTGCGCCGCGACGGTCGCCGGGTGGTGATCGTGAGCTACCAGGGTCGCCGCCTGCAGCGACTGCTCCTCGATCAGCATCTGCCGACGGCATCGCTGGAGGACCTGGAGCACTTGGACGCCTCGGGATCGATCAGCGTGCTCGGCGGCACGCTCAGCGAGGGGCTGCGCCACGACGGGCTGCGTCTCACCGTGGTCACCGACGCCGAGGTGTTTGGCCGCCGGCGCGTCCGGCGCGGACGCCGATCGCGGCGCGGCGCGGAGCGGACCTTCCTCGCCGATCTCCAGCCCGGCGATTTCGTGGTGCACGTCGACCACGGCGTGGCGCGCTTCAACGGCATCGTGCAGCTGGAGGACACGGGCGGCGCGCGCGAGTACCTGCTGCTGCAATACACGGGCGACGACCGCCTCTACGTGCCGGTGGACCAGGTCGCCCGCGTCCAGAAGTTCGTCGGCATGAGCGACGCCGAGCCCAAGCTCAGCCGGCTCAACACCGCCGATTGGCAGCGGGCGAAGCGGCGCGCGCGGAAGTCGGCGGAGTCGATCGCCGGGGAGCTGCTCGAAATCTACGCCGCGCGCGAGCTGGCCACGGGCCAGGCCTTCGGCGCCGACTCCACGGCGCAGCGGGACTTCGAGGAGGCCTTCGCCTTCATCGAGACCCCCGACCAGCTCCAGGCCATTGCCGACACCAAGACCGATATGGAGCGCGAGCGCCCCATGGACCGCCTGGTGGCCGGCGACGTCGGCTATGGCAAGACCGAGGTGGCGCTGCGCGCGGCTTTCAAGGCCGCGATGGACGGGCGGCAGGTGGCGGTGCTGGTCCCGACCACGATCCTGGCGCAGCAGCACTTCGATACCTTCGTTTCGCGGCTCGCCGATTTTCCGGTCAAGGTCGAGCTGCTCAGCCGGTTCCGCAGCCGCCCGGAGCAGCTGGACGTCCTGGCCGGCCTGGCCTCCGGTGACGTCGACATCGTCATCGGCACCCATCGGCTCCTGCAGAGCGACGTGACGTTCGCCGATCTGGGATTGATCGTTGTCGATGAAGAGCAGCGCTTCGGCGTCGCGCACAAAGAGCGGCTCAAAGCGCTGCGCAAAAACGTGGACGTGCTCACGCTCACCGCCACGCCGATCCCGCGCACCCTGCACATGGCGCTGGCCAGCCTGCGCGAGATCAGCGTGATCGAGTCGCCGCCCGAGCAGCGCCTCGCCGTCAAGACCTACGTGACCACCTACAACGACGACATCGTGCGCGATGCCGTCCGCTCAGAGCTTGGGCGCGGCGGGCAGGTCTACTTCCTGCACAACCGCGTCCAGACGATCTACACCTGGCAACGCCGGCTGCAGGAATTGCTGCCGGACGTGGAGATGCTCGTGGCCCACGGGCAAATGCCGCCGGCGGAGCTCGAAGAAGTGATGTATCGCTTTGCCCGGGGCGACGCCCACGTGCTGGTGTCCACCGCCATCATCGAGAACGGGCTCGACATACCCAACGTCAACACCATCATCGTCAACGACGCGTGGCAGTTCGGCCTCGCGCAGCTTTATCAGCTGCGAGGCCGCGTTGGCCGGGCCGCAGCCCAGGCCTATGCCTACTTCATGTATCAGAAGGGGCATACCCTCACCGAGCAAGCCCAGAAGCGCCTCCAGACGATCCTGGAGGCCTCGGATTTGGGCGCGGGATTCCGCATCGCCATGCGCGACTTGGAGATTCGCGGGGCGGGAAACCTGCTCGGCGCCGAGCAGCATGGCCACATGAGCGCCGTTGGATTCGACCTCTATTCGCGCATGCTGGCGGAAGCCGTGGACCGGCTCCGGGGCGTGGCGCCCGAGCCCGAGCTGCCGACCGCGGTGGTGGACCTTCCGCTGGACGCCTATCTGCCCGACGACTACATGGGGTCCTACGCCACCAAGGTGCGCGAATACCAGCGGCTGGCGCGGCTGCGGGGGATCGACGAGGTCGAAGCGGCGATCACGGACATCCGCGATCGGTTTGGCGCGCTGCCCGAGCCCGTGGACAATCTGGCGTATCTGCTGCGGATCAAGGCGCGGGCGCAAGCGTTGGGATTCTCTGCCGTCACGACCTACGCGCGTGAGCTCCTGATCAAGGCGCCGCCGGAGTTCGCGCCGAGCCCAACGGTGATGCTCAGAGCGGGCGGCTGGGGCGTCAAGCGCGGTCAGGCCGGACTCGTGTGGCCGGATTTCGCGCGCGATGCAGAATGGCAAGCCAAACTGATGCGCTTGCTTGACGACCTCGTACGCTGGGACGCGCTCGCGCCGGCATCTTCGTAGGATCGCCGAGCGAACCGAAGACCCAAGAGGCAAGGACAACAACCACCACCATGGCCGCACGCAAACGCGCCGCCTCCACGGCGACCAAGGCCCGCCGGGCAAAGAACCTCGTCATCGTGGAGTCGGGCGCCAAGGCCGCCACGCTGCAGCGCTTCCTTGGCTCGAAGTACAAGGTCGTGGCTTCGGTGGGGCATGTGCGCGACCTGCCGGCCAGCGCCTCCCAGGTTCCCAAGAACATCAAGGGCAAGAGCTGGGCCACGCTGGCGGTCAACGTGGACGAGGGCTTTCGCCCGGTCTACATCGTTCCCGCCGACCGGAAGCGCGTCGTCGCCAACCTTCGCAGCGATCTGAAGACGGCCCGGGAGCTTTTGATCGCGACGGACGAAGACCGGGAGGGCGAGGCGATCGCCTGGCACCTGGTGGAGGTCCTGAAGCCGAAACTGCCGATCCGGCGCATGGTCTTCCACGAGATCACGCGCCCAGCCGTCGAGGCGGCGCTGGGGCGCACGCGCGACATCGACCAGCACCTGGTTCGCGCGCAGGAAGCGCGTCGCGTGCTGGATCGGCTGATCGGATATCTGGTGTCACCCGTTCTCTGGAAAAAGGTGCAGAGCGGCCTCTCCGCCGGTCGGGTGCAGACGCCGGCGCTGCGGCTCATCGTCGACCGGGAACGCGAACGCATGGCGTTCGTGCACGCGGCGTATTGGGGCCTGTCGGCCACCCTGACGCCGGCCGACCGCCGCGACGCCGAGTTTTCCGCGCTCCTGGTCAGCCTCGGCGGCCAGGATGTTGCGACCGGCGACGACTTCGACCCGTCCACGGGCGGCCTGATAGCCAACCGCCGGGTCCGCCGGATCGACGAGGCCGACGCGCGCCGCCTGGCGGCAGCGCTCGCCGACGCGACGTTTCAGGTCGTCAGCGTGGACAAGCGCCCGGTGACGCGCCGCCCGGCGCCCCCGTTCATCACGTCGACGCTGCAGCAGGCCGCCTCACGCCGGTTGCGCTTCAGCGCCCGCCAAACGATGCGCGTGGCCCAGCAGCTCTACGAGAGCGGCTACATCACCTATATGCGCACGGACTCGCCCACGCTGTCCCAGCAGGCGATTGGCGCCGCGAGGGACGAGGTGAGAAAGCGCGCCGGCGACGCGTACCTGCCCGAGAAACCGCGGCGCTATCGCGCGCGAGCGGCTCGTGCGCAGGAGGCCCACGAAGCCATCCGGCCTGCCGGCGAGCGCTTTCGGCACCCCGATGACCTGGGCGATGACGTGGACGCCAACGGCCGGCGCCTCTACACCCTGATCTGGCAACGCACGCTGGCCTCGCAGATGCGAGACGCCCACTTCGAGCGGACGCGGGTTCGGATCGAGGCCGCGGCGGGCGACGACGGGACGGCGGTATTCCAGGCCAACGGGCAGATCGTGGTCTTCGACGGCTTCCTGCGGATCTACGGTGGCGGCGACGACGACCGGATCCTGCCGGACCTGACGGATGGCGAATCCCTCGCGGTCGTTGGCCTCGAACCCAGCGAGCACGCGACTCGACCGCCCGACCGCTGGACGGAGGCGAGCCTCATCCGCGAGTTGGAGCGGCTGGATATCGGTCGCCCGTCCACCTACGCCACCATTCTCGAGACGATTCAAGACAAATATGTAGCGCGTAAAGGCTCGGCGCTGATTCCCGGCTGGCACGCATTCGCCGTGATCCAGCTGATGGACGTGCACTTCCCCGAGCTGGCTGACGCCGACTTCACCGCCCGCATGGAAGACGGTCTCGACCGCGTAGCCGCGGGCGAGCTCGACCCGCTGCCCTGGCTGTCGGCGTTCTATTTCGGGACCAACGGCGCGTCGGCCAACGGCAAGGAGGCCATGCTGCACGATGGCCTGCACCACCGCATTGACGCGAGCTGGGACGCCATCGACGCGCGCGCCGTCTGCACGATTCCGCTGGCCGGAGGGAACGGCACGCGCGTTGCGGTCCGAATCGGGCGTTACGGCCCATACATCGAATCGTCGGAAGGTGAACGGCGAGCGCGGGTGCCGGAAGACCTCGAGCCCGATCAGTTGACCGCCGCCGCCGCCGCCGAGCTGCTGGAGCAGGCGACGCGGGGAGATCAGCCGCTCGGCGCCGACCCCGATTCGGGACTGCCCATCTATCTCAAGCAGGGTCGACGCGGCGCATATTTGCAGCGCGGCGACGGCCCGACGGGGCGCGGGGCCGGCGGACGGAAGCGCCCGCAAACCACCAGCGTGTGGCCCACCATGGACCCCGAGTCGATCACCCTCGACCAGGCGCTGGAGCTGCTCGCCTATCCGAAGCGGCTCGGCACGCACCCCGAGACGGGCGAGGACGTGACGGTGCAGGACGGGCCGTACGGCCCCTACGTGAAGTGCGGCGGCGAATCTCGCAGCTTGCCCGGACGCGGCAATGCGCGGTACGAAAAGCTGGAGTCCGTAGATCTGGCTGAAGCCCTCGAGGTGCTGCAAACCCCGCGCCAGACGCGCCGCCGCGGTGAGCCGCCTCCGGCGCTGGCCGAGCTCGGCCCACATCCGGACTCGCAGGCGGCCATCACGGTCCGCGACGGTCGCTACGGCCCCTACGTCACCGACGGCACGCTCAACGCGAGCCTGCCCAAGGGCCGCGATCCGTCCTCGATCACGCTGGCCGAGGCGGTGGATCTTCTGGCGGCCCGCGCCGAGCGGGTGGCGGCCGGCGGCGGTCGCGGACGCAGGCGGTCGGGGCGCCGGCGGGGCACGTAACCCGGTTAGGGAGTCCGCGCCCGACGGACAATCCGCCTGCGATATGCTTGGCGCACGCTCGTGACTTGCGGGCGAATACACACGCCGTCTGATTTGCTGCGCCCTGCCGCGAAAGCGGTCGGCAGCCGAGCCGACGACGGCGGATGAGCCAAGGGCAAACGAAAGGACGATGCGGCATGGCGGTTGCGACCATGCGAGACCTGTTGGAAGCCGGGGTGCACTTCGGTCACCGCACACCACGGTGGAACCCGAAGATGCGCCCGTTTATTTTTGGGGCCCGGGGCGGCATTCACATCGTCGACCTGCAGCACACCGTGCGCGGCCTCATGGCCGCGCAGTCGTTCACTCGATCGGTTTCCGCCGACGGGGGCGACATCATCTTCGTGGGCACCAAGCAGCAGGCGCAGGAAGTGGTGCGCGAGGAGGCTGAGCGCTGCGGCGCGCACTACGTGGTGCACCGCTGGCTCGGCGGCACGTTGACCAACTTCGACACCCTGCGGACGCGCGTGCAGCGCCTCCGCGAGTTGCAGGCGCGCCAGCAAGCGGGCGACTTCGAGCGCATGTCGAAGAAAGCCGCCCACGCGCACGCGATCGAGACGGCCCGGCTCGAGAAGCGGATGGGCGGCATTCGCAATCTGTCGCGGCTGCCCGCCGCGCTCTTCATCATCGATCCGAAGCGCGAGGCGATCGCCGTCAAAGAGGCCCAGCGCCTGAACATCCCCATCATCGCCCTCACCGACACGAACTGCGATCCCGAGGTCGTCGACTACGTGATTCCCGGCAACGACGATTCGATCCGCGCCGTTCGAGCGATCGCCGAGCAAATCGCCAACGCCATCCTGGCTGGTCGCGAAGAGCATGAGCGGCGCGAAGCCGAGCGCGCGGTGCGAGCCGCCCGCGAAGCCGAAGCCGCCATGGCCGCCGCGGCTCGCGCCGAGCAGCAGGGCGCATCCACCGCCGACATGGAAGCCGCCATGCTTGAAGCGGCCGGGGAAGCGGCGGCGGCAACGCCCGCCGCCGGAACCCAGGAATCCGCCGAGCCTGCGGCTCCATCCCCGGCGAAACCGGCGGCGCCAGAGGCTGCCGCGGCGCCTCGCGCCGCCCGTGGCCGACGACGGCCCGCGGCCCAATCCAGACCCGCCCCCCGAGGCCGGCGCAAGCCGCGCGCCGCATCGCCGCCGCCGACCTCGACGACACCCCCGCAGGACGCCAGCAATGCCTAAGGTTTCAATCGAGGATATTCGCGCACTACGGGCCGAGACCGGCGCCGGCGTCATGGACGTCAAACGGGCCCTCGAGGATTCGAGCGGTTCCATCGAGGACGCCCGTGCGTTGCTGCGCGAGCGCGGCCTGGAGCTTTCGGCCAAGCGCTCCGACCGCGAAACGGGCGAGGGCATCATCGAGGCCTACGTGCATCCGGGACGTCCGCTGGGCGCGATGCTCGAGATTCGCTGCGAGACGGACTTCGTCGCCCGCACGCCCGAGTTCACGGCCCTGGCGCACGATCTCGTGATGCACATTGCGGCCATGGCGCCGGAGCGGGTCGCCGAAGATGAGACGGGCGACGGGCAAGCCTTGCTCGACCAACCCTGGTTTCGCGACACCTCGCGCAAGGTGCACGAGGTCGTGCAAGACGTCGAGGCCCGGGTCGGCGAACGAATTCAGATTGCGCGGTTCAGCCGGTACGAGATTTAGCGCCGAAACGGGGGGACAGCGGTGCGAGCCCACACCTATCAGCGCGTACTCCTGAAAATCGGCGGCGAATCGCTCGCCGGCGCCGACGGCTTCAGCATCGAGACTGGTCGAGCGCGCGCGGTCGCCGATCGCATCGTCGAGGCCCGCGCGCTGAACGTCGAGATCGCCATCGTCATTGGCGGCGGCAACTTTTGGCGCGGCGGCGAAATGCCGACCATGGCCCGCTCGACGGCCGACTACATCGGCATGCTCGGCACGGTGATGAACGCCCTCGCGCTGCAGGAGGCCCTCGAAAGCGTGGACGTCCCCACCCGCGTCCAAACGGCCATCGAGATGCGCGAGGTGGCGGAGCCCTACATCCGGCGCAAGGCCATGGCCCACCTCGAACAGGGGCGCGTGGTGATCTTTGCCGCCGGCACCGGCAACCCGTTCTTCACCACGGACACCGCCGGGGCCCTGCGCGCCATGGAGATCAATGCTCAGGCTCTGCTCAAGGCCACCAAGGTTGACGGCGCGTATACGGACGATCCCGAGGTGAATCCCAACGCCACGCGGCTCGACGAGATCACCTACCTCGACGCGCTCAACCGCGGGCTGCGGATCATGGACGCCACCGCGTTCAGCCTCTGCATGGACAACGACCTGCCTATCGTCGTCTTTCGGCTCGAAGACCCGGGCAGCTTGCAGCGCGTGCTCACCGGCGAGCGCGTCGGTACAGTGATCGCGGCATGAGCGAGCTCATCGACGAATTCTTGGACGACGCCGCCCACCGCATGCGGCAGGCCGTGGCCCACCTCGAGCACGAGCTGCTGGCCACTCGTACCGGGCGCGCCTCGCCCGCCCTGGTAGAAAACCTCAGCGTGGACTACTACGGCCAGCCGACTTCCCTCAAGCAAATCGCCGGGATCTCCGTCCCGGAAGTGCGTCTGCTCGTGATTCAACCCTGGGACAAGTCCGCCATCACCGACATCGAGCGCGCGATCCTCAAGTCCGATCTCGGCATCACGCCGTCCAACGACGGCTCGGTGATTCACCTGCCGATCCCGCCGCTGAGCGAGGATCGCCGCCGCGACCTAGTGAAGATCGTGCGCACGCGGGTCGAGGCGGCGCGGGTGGCGGTGCGCAATGTGCGGCGCGACGTGCAGGACGATCTGCGCGACCTGTCGCGCCAAAAGGAAGCCTCGGAGGATGAGGTGCACCGCGGCACGCAACAGTTGCAGGACCTGACCGACCGCAACATTGCAGCCGTGGACGCCGCCGGCGAGCGCAAGGAAACCGAGGTGATGACGGTCTGAACGCCAGCGCGGACGTCACGGGATCCGACACGACGACGCCCGACCATGTCGCCATCATCATGGACGGCAACGGGCGCTGGGCGCGCAGCCGCGCCCTGCCCCGAACCGAGGGCCACCGCGAGGGCGCCCTGCGGGTGCGCGGGATCGCCGAAGCCTGCATCGACATCGGCATCTCCACCCTCACGGTGTTCGCCTTCTCCACCGAGAACTGGGACCGGCCGCACGACGAGGTGGACGTGCTGATGGCCCTGATTCCCGAGCGTCTCGCCGCCGAACGCGCCACGATTTTCAATAACGACGTGCGCATTCGCGTGCTTGGCGAAATCGAGTCGCTGCCACTCGCGGACCGCGTGGCCGTGCGCACCATCGTCCGCCAGACCGTCAAGCACCAGGCGCTGACGCTCAACATCGCCTTCAACTACGGCGGTCGCTCGGAGATCTTGCGCGCGGTGCGCAATCTCATGCGTGACGGCATTGCCCCGGAGGATGTGAGCGAGGATCTGTTCGCGTCCTACCTCTATACCAGTGACATCCCCGACCCCGACCTGGTGATTCGCACGGCCGGGGAGCAGCGCTTGAGCAATTTCCTCATCTGGCAGGCGGCGTACGCCGAGCTTTACTCCACGCCGACGCTGTGGCCCGATTTCACCCGCGACGAGTTCGACAAGGCCCTGGCCACTTACCGGCAACGCGAACGCAAGTTCGGGCGCGTGGCGGATCAGCCGCGCGTGGTAAGCGACCTCATCTCCGGATAGCGTTCGCTGCGCGCGCGCGTCCTCAGCGGGGCCGTCCTCATTCCGGCCGTGGTGGCGGTCGTCTGGTGGCACCCGTCGGCGCTGGCGGTGCTCGTCATCGTCGGGGCGGCCCTGACCGCGCGCGAGCTATCGCAACTCCTTCTGCGCAGCCCGCGCCAACATCTGCGGGCGCTCGCCCCGGCGTTGGCGGCGTTGGTCGTGGCGCTGGCCGCGGTGCCCGAGGATGAGCGAGTGTGGCTGGGGACGCTCACGGCCGCACTGCTTGCCGCGGGGCTGATCGCCCAACTGGCGACGACGGACTCGCACCGCTTTGCCAACTGGGCGCTCGCGGCGGCCGCCGGCGGCTACGCCGGGGCGCTGCTCGGGCTGGCCGTGGTGCTCCGTGCATCGCCCGACGGATTCGCCTGGACCCTGCTGGCGCTGGTGGTCACGTGGGCCTACGACTCGCTGGCGTACGTCGCCGGACGCACGGTCGGACGCCACGGCTTCATGACGCACATCTCGCCTCGCAAGACCTGGGAGGGTGTGGCCGGCGGCACCGCCGGCAGCATCGCCGCGACTGCGGCCTTCCTGCCGTTCCTGCCGATCGAGGCATGGCAGGTCGTCCCCTTCGGCCTGGCGTGGGCCGCCGCCGCCCAAACCGGCGACCTCGTGGCGTCGATGGTCAAACGGGACGCCGGGGCCAAGGACAGCGGCCAGTTGATCCCAGGCCACGGTGGTATGTTGGATCGCGTGGACGGCCTGCTGTTCGTGGTGCCGGCCGTGTTCGCCGCCGCCCACTTCATCGGCTAGCGATCCCGAGGCGCGGGCACCCCGCCCCACCTATCCGGAGCACGCGATGACGACGGCACGCAAGCGAATCGTGATCCTCGGCGCCACCGGATCCATCGGCACCCAGACCCTCGACGTGGTGCGGACGCACCCCGATCATTTCGAGGTGGTAGGGCTCACCTGCAACTCGAGCGCCGATCTGCTGATCGAGCAGATCGACGAGTTCAACGTGCCGGCGGCGTGCCTGCGAGACGCCTCGGGGGCAACGGCGGCCTGGCCGGCGACTTGCGAGCGCTTGCCCTACCCCGAGGGCTTGGAGCAGCTCGCGGCGCGCGACGACGTGGACATCGTGGTGGTAGCGACGATCGGCGGCGACGTCGGATTCCGCCCCACCGAGGCCGCGCTCCAGGCCGGCAACACGGTCGCCCTGGCGAGCAAGGAGCTTCTGGTGATGGGCGGGCGGCTGTTCCGCGACCTCGCCGACAGCACCGGCGCCCAAATCCTGCCGATCGACAGCGAGCACAACGCCTTGTGGCAGTGCCTCGTCGGCGAGGACCCGGGTTCGGTTCGGCGACTCATTCTCACGGCCTCGGGCGGGCCGTTTCGCGAGACCGACGCCGCCGCCATTCGCGACGCGACCGCCGAGGAGGCGCTCAAGCACCCGAACTGGGTCATGGGGCCGAAGATCACCACCGATTCGGCCAGCTTGATGAACAAGGGATTCGAGGTCATCGAGGCCCACTGGCTGTTCGATCTGCCCTACGACCGCATCGAGGTGATCATTCATCCTGAATCCATCGTGCACTCCATGGTTGAATTCCACGACGGCTCGCTGAAGGCCCAGCTTGGAACCCCCGATATGCGCCACCCCATCCAGTACGCGTTGGCCTACCCCGAGCGGCTGAACGCCGCCCATTCGAGCCTGGCCCTGGACGAGCTTCAACAGCTGCGGTTCGAGACGCCGGACCTGGAGCGATTCCCGCTGCTGCGCGCGGCCATGGACGCGGGGCGGGCCGGCGGCACCGCCCCGGCCACGCTGTGCGGGGCCGATGACGCCGCGGTCGAGATCTTCCTGCGCGGCGACCTGCGCTTCGGGGAGATGGTGGACGCCGTGCTCGGCGCCATGGCGGCGACGCCCGTGCGGCCCCTGGATTCGCTCGACACGGCCCTGGACGCCCATCGGGAGGGCGTCGAGCACGTTCGCCGGAGCCTCGCAGCCGCGTCGTGAATCCGATCGAAGCCCTGCTGGACTCCGGGGCCAGCATGCTGGTCGTGATCCCGATTTTCCTGGCGCTGCTGTCGCTGATCGTGTTCGTGCACGAGCTGGGGCACTACGCTTTCGCGCGCCGATTTGGCGTCGCGGTCCACACGTTTGCCATCGGCCTTCCGCCGCGTCTCTGGTCGCGCCTGCGCGGCGACGACGCCATTCCGGCGGAGCCACTGGCGCAAGACGCCGCTTCGCAAGTCGACGGCGCGGTGCGGCTGGTGGGTGCGTCCGACCCGGACGACCCCGGCCTGCGGAACCGCATCCTGCTGTACAACAACGTCGAACCGCCGACGCGCGCCGAATTGCGCGCGGCCCAGGCCCAAGGCGCGGTCGGCGCCATCCTGGCCGTGCCGCCGGAGCTGACCGCGCACCTCGCAGGCGCCGATTCGCTGGCGCTGCCGGTGGTCCGCGTCGACCCCGAAACGGGAACGGCCATCGCCGCGCGGCTGCGCCAGGGCGAGCTTCAGGCGGAGCTGCGCCGGGGCCCGCAGGCAGCATTCGATTCAGCCGGGGCATCCATTCATCTGGGCGGCACACGCTTCGCCATCAACGCCGTGCCGCTGGGCGGCTACGTGCGCCTGGCCGGCGAGTCCGGCGACTTCGACTCGCCGCAGGGATTTGCCCGACGCACGCCCTGGCAGCGCGCGGTGATCCTCGTGGCCGGCCCGCTGATGAACTTCCTGCTCGCGCCGATCCTCTTCATGCTGGGATCGCTGATCGCCGACGAGGTTGGAGCGCGCATCGTGGAGGTCGCCGAGGGCTCGCCGGCGCAGAGCGCCGGTCTGCTGGCCGACGACCGCATCCTGGCGGTTGACGGCGCCGCCGTCGCCAGCGTGGGCGACCTGATCCGCGCCCTGGACGGCGCGGCCGGACAACCGGTCACATTCGAACTCCGGCGCGGACCGGATTCCGTCTTCGTGCGCGCCACTCCGCGCGTCGAACCGCCGCCGGGCGAGGGCCCCCTCGGCATCCGCATCGGTCCCGTGCGCGAGTCCGCCCCAATCCACATCGCGGCGGCGCGCGGGGTCACGCGCACCATTGAGTCGCTCGCCCTGGTACCGCTGGCGCTTGGCGAATGGATCGGCGGCGGCCCGGTGCAGGTCGCCGGACCCGTGGGCATCGCCGCCGTCGTCGACCAGGCGGCGCGCCTCGGACTGGAACGGGTGCTCTTCCTCGGAGCGGTCCTGTCGGCGCAGATCGGGCTGATCAACCTCTTTCCGTGGCCGGGTCTGGACGGTGGCCGGCTGGTGTTCGTGGGCTTCGAATGGCTCACCGGCCGGCGACTGAATCCGCGCCGCGAGGCCGCCTTCCACTTCGTGGGCATCATGCTGCTCATGGCGCTGGCGGTGGTCGTGACGGTCAGCGACGTGCAACGCTTGGCGGGGTTCTAGGCCCGCGGATTGCTGGAGTCCATCCCGATAACCGGCTACGCTCGGGGCGACCCAGGTTCGTGCAGGGTGAGGTGAAGCTGCGGTGATTCGACGCCGAGGGTCATTCCCCATCAAAGTCCGCGACGTGGAGATCGGCGGCGGGGCGCCGATCAGCGTCCAATCGATGACGATCACCGACACGAAGGACGTCGTCGCCACGCTCGCCCAGATCCATGCGCTCGTCGAGGCCGGCTGCGACATCGTGCGCATCGCCGTGCCTGACAAGTACGCCGCCGAGGCGCTTCCCGAAATTCGCGCCGGCACGGACGCGCCGCTTGTGGCCGACATTCACTTCGATCACCGGCTGGCGCTCATGGCCGCCGAAGCCGGCATGGACTGCCTGCGCATCAATCCCGGCAACATCGGCGGGCGCGAGAAGGTCGAAGCCGTGGTGCGCGCCTGCAAGGAGCGCGAGATCCCGATTCGCATCGGGGTGAACGCGGGCTCGATCCAGGAGGCCTGGTCCAAGAAGATCGACCGGCGCCCCGAAGGCCAGGAGCTCGTCGAAGCCATGGTCGAGGACGCGCTCGAGCACGTGAAAATCCTCGAAGACTTGAATTTCGATCAAATCAAGATCTCGCTCAAGTCGTTCGAGGTCGAGGTGACCGTCGAGGCCTATAAGGCCATCGCCCAGCAGACCATGTATCCGTTCCACATCGGAATCACGGAGTCGGGTCCGCCGCGCACCGGCATCATTCGCTCGGCCGTCGGGCTGGGAAGCCTGCTGTATGACGGCTATGGCGACACCATGCGCGTGTCGCTGACGACCGATCCCGTCGAGGAAGTCTTCGTCGCCAACGAGATCCTCAAAGTGCTGGGCCTCAAGGAAGCCGGCCCCACGATGGTCTCCTGCCCGTCCTGCGGGCGCTGCGAGATCGACCTCTTTGGCCTGTCCGACTCGGTCGAAGAGGTGATGGGAACCATCAAGGAGCCGCTCAAGGTCGCCGTGATGGGCTGCGTCGTCAATGGCCCCGGCGAGGCCATGGATGCGGACATCGGCATTGCCGGCGGCAAGGGCCGCGGCGTGATCTTCCGCAAGGGCGAGATCCTGCGCACCGTGGACGAGACCGACATGCTGCCCGTGCTGACCGACGAGATCCGCAAGCTGGAGGCCGAGTTCGCCGCCAATGGCGAGTCGTCCGACTAGAGCCTCGGGCAATCCCAAGTAGGACCTCGATGACGTCGATGCTTGCCGTCCGAAAGGCCGCGCCAACCCGTGGCGTCGAGCTGACCGACCTGCCGCGGCCGCAGCCGGCTGCCGATGAGCTTCTGATCAGGGTGCGGCGCAGCGGCATCTGCGGCTCGGACAAGCACCTGTATCTCTGGGACGAGTGGGCGGCGGGCAACTACCCCACGCCGTTCACGCTGGGTCATGAGCTGGTCGGCGAGGTGGCGGAACTGGGATCCCAGGTGCAGGGATTCGCCCCCGGCGACATCGTGGCCATCGAGAGCCATGTCTTCGACGGCACATGCCGCCCCTGCCGCACCGGCAACGCCCACGTATGCGAGAACCTGCGCATTCTCGGCATCGATATCTCGGGCGGATTCGCCGACTATGCCGTCGTGCCCGCCAGAGTCGCCTGGCGCGTGCCGCCGACGATCCCCTTGGAGCGGGCGGTGCTCTTCGAGCCGCTGGGCAACGCGGTGCACGCCACCATGCGCTACGACGTATCCGGTCAGCCGGTGGCGGTCTATGGGTGCGGTCCGATGGGTCTCATGGCCATCGCGGTGGCCTACACGGCCGGGGCCTATCCGATTGTGGCCACGGATGTTTCAGCCTATCGCCGCTCGTTGGCCGGGCAGATGGGCGCCCACCGAACCCTGGACGCCGCGAGCCCGACTATCGAGCAGGACATCGTCGACGCCCTCGGCGAGCGCCCCACCGTGAGCCTGGAAATGTCCGGACACCCCACCGCGCTGCGGCAGGCGCTGCGCGTCTCGGCCAACGCCGGCAAGATCGTGTTCCTGGGCATTCCGCCCAAGCCCATCGTCATCGACCTGGCCGAGGAGTTCATGTTCAAGGGCCTGGAAGCCTACGGCGTCACCGGACGGCTGATCTGGGACACCTGGTATCGCACCGAGGCCTTTCTGCAGATCCACGGCGATCTGCTCGAGCCGCTGGTCACCCACACGTTTCCGCTGCACGACTTCGAGGACGCCATGCAGCTGGTGCTGTCGGGCGACTGCGGCAAGGTGCTGCTCGACGTCGACGGCTAACCGACGGTCAGCAGGACCACCCCGCCGGCGCTGACCAGCACGCCGACAATGGCGAAGCGTCCGGGGCGCTCGCGCAGGATCACGCTGCTCAGCAAGAGCACGAACACGGGCGCCGTGGCGGTGAGCGCACCGCCGCGCGCCGCCCCGATGGCTTGAATGCCCGAGAGGAACATATAGCCGCCCACCGTCAGGGCCAACAGGCCGCTGGCCAGCGCGATCAGGCTGTCGCGCCGCCCCAGGCTCACCGGCGCCCAACGTCCGCCGGACGCCAGCGCGGCCACATTCAGTCCCAGCGCCGCCAGCGGCATCCGCACCGCATTGACGATCTCCGGTGGCAATCCTTCGAGGGCGAGCCTGAGCGCATTCAAGTCGATCGCGAACAACAGCGACGCGAGCAGCGCGAGTAAGGCGCCCACCGAGGTGCGCAATCGCCACGGTCCCGGCGCCGCCGCGCCGGACCGTGCGGCGGGCTCGATGGCGAGCAGCAGCCCGCCGGCCACGATGAGCACGCCACCCACGCCGGCCATCACGGTCAGTGTCTCGCCCAGCAGCGTGACGGCGATCAGGGCCGTGAACAAGGGATAGGTCGATGCCAGCGCGTAGGCCCGCGAGACCCCAATCCGAGGCACGGCGCGCACGAGGAGCACCTCGCCGCCGCCGATCCCAACAACCACCGCCGCCAGGATGGCCAACAGATTCACCAGGGGCATGGACACGGCCTCGCCCCAGCGGCCGCCGACAGTGACAATGAGCGCAAATGCCACCGCCGGCGCGATGGCGCGCACGGCGGTGATCGGCAGCGCCCCGTGCCGCGCGGTTAGGGGACGCAGCGCCACAATGCTCGCCGCCCACGAAAGCGCGGCGCCCAGCACCAACAGCTCCGCCACAGACCTCTCCAGCGGCTTCCCGCGTCGTCATTTCCGGCGACACCATGCGCAGCCTACGCCGCCGTGGGACCGAAAACACGGCGTTCCGGGCGTGGGTAGTACCATCACATAACAGTTCGGCTTTTGTACGGCCTGAACTGGCGCGGTCGCAGGGGAGGCTGGGGCGTGGCGGCGTGAGCACGACGACGCTGACACCGTTGCGGCGCCAATACCTTGACATAAAACGTCAACACCCCGAAGCGCTCCTGTTCTTCCGCCTCGGCGACTTCTACGAGTTGTTCGACCGCGACGCCGAGCTCGCCGCCGAAGAGCTGCAAATCGTGCTCACCTCGCGCGAGTTCGGTCGCAGCGGTCGATCTCCCATGTGCGGCGTGCCCCACCACGCCGTGGCGGGCTATATCGCCAAGCTGGTCGAGGCCGGACATCGCGTGGCGGTGTGCGACCAGGTGACCGCCGCCGGCAATGGCCTGGTGGATCGCGCCGTCACCCGGGTCATCACACCGGGCACGGTGGTCGACGAGGACATGCTGCGGCCGCAGGCGAACAACTACCTGGCGGCCGTCGTCCCCGATGGCGATCGCGCCGGATTCGCCTACGCCGACGTGACGACCGGCGAGTTCGCCGCCACCGAGCTGCATGCCGGTCAACTCGGTCCCGAGCTCAGCCGGGTGGCGCCGCGCGAGACGCTGGCCTTCGGTGACGTCGACCTGTCGGGCGCCGTTACGGGCGCCGAATGGATGGCCGATCCCGCCTCGGCGGAGGAGGCGCTGCGCCGCCACTTCACAGTGCAAGACCTCGACGGACTGGGCCTCACCGACCGTCCGCACGCGTCGCGCGCCGCCGGTGCGCTGCTCGCCTACGTCACCGAGACGGACGCCAACGCGCTGCACGTGCTGACCGGCCTGCACGTCTACGGCGTGGGGACCTACATGGAGCTCGATCCCGCCACCCGGTCGAACCTGGAGCTTGAATCCGGGGGGCGCGCCGCGCGCCGCGACCACAGCGTGCTGGGCGTGCTCGACCGCACCCGCACGCCGATGGGCGCCCGGCGATTGCGGCGGCACGTCGCCCGTCCGTCGCTCGAGCGCGAGGTCATCGAGCGGCGCCTGGATCTGGTCGAGGCGCTCGTCGACGACACCGACCGTCGGGCCGAGCTGCGCGACGCCCTGCGGTCCGTCGGCGACCTGGAACGGCTGGCCAACCGCGTGCTGCGGCGCACGGCAAACGTCAACGACGTCCGCCGTGTGTCCACCGCGCTCGACGGCCTTGAAACCGTTCGCCGAACGCTTGGCGGGGCAGCCATGGCGCTCGAACGCCTGTGCGCCCGCATCGACACCTGCGACGACGCGCAAGCCTTGATTGCGCGAGCCATTGACGACGGCGAGCGCACCATTCGCGCCGGCTACAGCGACGAGCTGGATCGGCTGGCAGCCGGCGCCGGCTCGGCCAAGGCGTGGATCGCCGCCCTCGAGTCGCAAGAACGCGAACGCCTGGGGATCAGGTCGCTCAAGGTTCGCTACAACCGCGTGTTCGGCTACTACATCGAGCTCGGCCGCGCCTACGCGGATCGCGTGCCGGACCACTACGAGCGCCGCCAGACGCTGGCCAACGCGGAGCGCTACGTGGTCCCGGAGCTCAAGGAGCGCGAGGCCGAAGTCCTCAACGCCCAGGAGCAGATCGAAGCCCTCGAAGCCCTCCTGTTCGAGGAGGTGGTGGAGCGTCTTGCCGGATGGACGCCCGCCATGCTCGAATCGTCGGCGGCCCTCGCCGCCCTCGACGTCGCCGCGTCGCTGGCCGAGGTGGCGGTGCTGCAGGGCTACGCGCGACCAACGCTGACCGACGAGGGACACATTGAAATCGAGGCCGGGCGTCATCCGGTCGTCGAGGCCAGCCAGACCGACCCGTTCGTACCCAACGACACCCGGCTCGATCCCGACGATCGACAGATCCTGGTGCTCACCGGACCCAACATGGCCGGCAAGTCCACATATCTGCGCCAGACCGCGCTCATCGTGCTGCTGGCGCAGATCGGCAGCTTCGTGCCGGCCGACCGCGCCGAGATCAGCCTGGTAGACCGCATCTTCACTCGGGCAGGCGCCCGCGACGACCTCGCCGCCGGCGCCAGCACCTTCATGGTGGAGATGCTGGAGCTGGCCGCCATCCTGGCCCAGGCCACGCCTCGCAGTCTGCTGATTCTGGATGAGATCGGCCGCGGCACCAGCACCTACGACGGAATCTCCGTCGCGCAGGCGGTCGTCGAGCACTTGCACCATCACCCGCGGCTGCGCGCCAAGACGATCTTCGCCACGCACTACCACGAGCTGACCGCGGTGGCCGACATGCTGCCCCGCGTGCACAACGCCAACGTCGCCGTCGCCGAGCAGGGCGAGCGGGTCGTGTTCCTGCGGCGCATCGTGGACGGGCCGGCTGACCGCAGCTACGGCGTGCAGGTGGCGCAGCTCGCCGGCTTGCCGCCGGCCGTGATCCGGCGCGCACGCGAGATCCTGGTCGAGCTCGAGCGGTTGGCGACCGGCGCCAAGGCGGTCCCGAACGTCCAGCTCACGCTGCTGACGCCCGAAGAGCATCCCGTCGTCAAGCGATTGCGCGACCTGGATCCCGAGCAGTTGAGTCCGCTGGACGCGCTGAGTCTGGTCTACGAGCTGCGCAACGAGGCCGACGCGTGAGCATCCGTCGCCTCCCGCCCGACATCGCCAGCAAAATTGCCGCCGGCGAGGTGATCGAACGCCCCGCCTCGGTGGTGAAGGAGCTGATCGAGAACGCCATCGACGCCGGCTCCCAGCGGGTGACGGTGGAAGTGCACGAAGGCGGTCTGAGCTTTATTCAAGTCACCGACGACGGCCATGGCATCGCGTCGGACCAGTTGGAGCTGGCGGTCCAACGCCACAGCACCAGCAAGCTGCGCACCGTGGACGACCTGGCGCGCATCCGCACGCTGGGATTCCGCGGCGAAGCGCTGGCCAGCATCGCCGCGGTCGCCGAGTTGACCGTGGCGTCGGTGACCGATCCAGGGGCCCCGGGGCATCGAGTGACGGCGCGCGACGACGCCATCGTCGAATCGACGCCCCACGGCGGGCCGGTCGGAACGCAGGTCACGGTGCGGGCGCTGTTCCGGTCGATTCCGGCGCGTCGCCAGTTCCTGCGAGCCGAGCGCACGGAGCTGGGTCACGTGATGGACGCCGTGACGCACGCCGCGATCGGGCACCCGTCCGTCGCCTTTCGATTGCTCGACGGCGAGCGCGAGCGGCTGCGCACGCCGGGCACCGGCGACCTGCGCGCCACGCTGGTGGCGGTCCACGGGCAATCGGTCGTCAAGGACCTGATCGAGCTGCCGCCCGGCGAGACGCTCGGCATCGATGGATTCGTCTCGCAGCCGCACCTCCAGCGGAGCACGCGCCGTGACATCTCGCTCTTCGTCAACGGCCGCTGGGTCGGCGACCGGCTGCTGGCGGGCGCGATCAGCGACGCTTACCAGGGCCTGCTGCCGAGCCGGCGCTATCCGGTCGTGGTACTCCGCCTGGAAATCCCACCCGAGGACGTGGACGTCAACGTGCACCCGGCCAAGGCCGAGGTACGGTTCCGCCGCGGCGGCGAAATCTTCAGCCGCGTTTCGGCCACCGTGCGCCGCGCCCTCACCGCCGGCGGCGCGGTGACGCCGGCGCGGGTCGACGAACCGATCCTGGACCAGTTCTATCTGCCGACCAGCGCCATGCCCTGGGACGGACAGACGTCGCCGGCGCCGCGCAACCTGCCCGGCCAGCCGCCGGAGGAGCCGCAGTCGGAGGCGGAATCCGACGGCGGCGGACAGCTTCGCTCGCCAGTTCCCCGCGCAATTGGCCAGATTGACAACACCTACATCGTGGCCGTCGGGCCCGGCGGCGTGTATCTGATCGACCAACACGCCGCCCATGAGCGCATTCTCTACCACCAGCTGGGCCAAAGCGGCAGCGGCGCCAGCCAGGCCTTGCTCGACCCGGTGCCGGTCACGCTCTCGGCCCCGGCCTCCGAGTGGGTCGGCGACCACCTGGATGACCTCGCGGCGCTTGGCGTCGACGTGGAGCCGTTCGGCGCGAACGTCTGGCTGGTGCGCCGCGTGCCCGCGACCGGACGGGCCATCGACGCCGCGGCCTATCTGTCGGCGGTGGTCGACGAGGCGCGCGAGGCGCCCACCGGTCGCCGCGTGGTCACCGAGCAGCTGCGCTGGTCCGCCGCCTGCCACGCAGCGGTGAAGGCCGGCGACCACCTCGCCATCGACGAGATGCAGGCCGTCGTCGAGGACCTGGAGCGCTGCGATCTGGGCCTCACCTGCCCCCACGGACGCCCCACCATGATCCTGCTCACGCGGGACCTGCTCGATCGGCAGTTCGGCCGCGGGTAGCACGGGCCGCCGCACGTAGCAGAAGCCGAGACGCCCCGGCGTCGCGTAGCATCGTCGGCTGACTCCAAGACATTCGGGGTGGGAGGTCGACATGCGGCTAGCCGACAAGGTGGCAATCGTGACCGGCGGCGCCAAGGGCATCGGACGAGGCATCGCGACGGCATTCGCCGCCGAGGGCTGCCGCGTGGTCGTCGCCGACATCGACGCGGAAACCGCCGCCGAGACCGTGGCCGAGATCGAGGCAGCAGGCGGGCTGGCGGAATTCCGGGCCACCGACGTACGCGAGCCCTCGGACATCGAGCAGACCATCGAGCACACCGTCGCGGCCCATGGCCGGCTGGACGTGATGGTCAACAACGCCGGTTGGCATCCACCGGCCACGACCATCGACGACACGTCCCTCGAGCTCTTCGAGTCGCAGCTCACGCTCAACCTCACCAGCACCTATCTCGGCAGCAAGTTCGCGGTGCCGCATCTGCGCCAGACCAAGGGCAACATCATCAACACGGCGTCCCTGGTGGGAGTCGTGGGACAGACCCTGGCCGCGGCCTACGCGGCTTCCAAGGGCGGACAGGTGGGCTTCACCAAGGCCCTGGCGGTCGAGCTCGCCCCGCAGGGGGTGCGGGTGAACTGCATTTGCCCTGCGGGCGTGGATACGCCGCTGTTGTGGGAGTGGGCCAACACCCTCGATGACCCGGCGGCAGCCGCACGGTCGGCGGACGCGCTGCATCCGCTGGGCCGCATGGCGCGGGCGGAGGAGATCGGCCGCGCCGCGCTCTTCCTCGCCAGCGACGACGCCTCGTTCGTCACCGGCCACGCGCTGGTCGTCGACGGCGGCGCCACGCTCGACTACTCGCCGGCCCAATACGCCGCAGACTGAGGCCGCCGGAGTGCCAGGGCACACCGGCGGCCGCTCGGAACCTACCTCCTGTCATTCCGAGCGAAGCGAGGAATCTAAGGGGCAGGGGAGAAGTCACAACGCCTTTAGATTCCTCACATCCGTTCGGAATGACACGAGGGTAGCGCCAGCGACTAGAGTCCTCAGTCCAAAGCCGAGACCACAAGACTGGCTAGGCCCCCGCCGGACGACTCCCGCCTAGAACCGCTCCGTCCGAATCCCCAGCTGCGTCCGCGACAGATAAGGCGTGCAGCCGGGCTGCCCTTGAAACTGGGCAAAGTGCGCCGGGATTTCGCCGCCGGCGTCCTCGATCGCCAAGCCGAGCAGTCGCTCCACCACGTCCGGGTGCTGGTCCGCCAGGTTGTTCGTGAGCTCGGGGTCGTCCTGCACCCGATAGAGCAGCGGCTCCTCGCCCCAGATCGTGGCGTTGCACCACCAGGCGTCGTCGATCACGGTGACCAGCGGGCCCCAGGCGACCGTCGCGTGGCTGCGAGACGACACCCCATCTCCTGTCAGCAGCGGTCCCAAGTCTGACCCGTCAACGTCCGGCTCCAGGCCGCCGGCGGCCAGGATCGTCGCCGCCACGTCGGTGTTCATCACCAGGTCGTCGCAGGTCGTCCCGCGCCCCGCACCGTCCGGCGATCGCATCAACAACGCCAGGTCGGCCACGGCCCGCGTCAGGGGATGTCCCTGCTTGCTCACCAGGCCCTTGTCGCCCGGATCGAACCCGAGGTTGTGTCCGTGATCCGAGACCACGATCACCAGCGTGTCGTCCAAGCGGCCACTGAGCTTCAGCGCCTCGTAGAAGTGGCCGAACCAGCGGTCGCACAGCGTCACCTCGCCGGCGTAGTTCGCCTGGCAACGCTCCAGCTCGCGCGCCGTATACATCCCCTCATGCGGCGCGTAGAGCGATTGGATGATGTCCGCCGTGTCATCGTCGACCGGGTCGTACATGCGCCGATAGTGAACCGGCGGCTCCCACGGCTCGTGCGGATCGAATGAGTCCACCACCAGGAAGAACCGCTCCGCATCCTGGTTCTCGTAGATCCAGCGGCTCGCGCTGCGGAAGAGCCGCGCCGGGTAGTAGTCGGCCTCATCCTGGCGAAACTGGTTGTTCAGCAGGTACTGCCGGAAGAACTCGGTGCGCTGGTGCACCGGCGGGAAGCGCTCGGGCACGTGATGCCGGATGGCGCCCGGCGGCAGCGCCGGACCGGAGCGAAAGCGGTCGGTCTCCTGCCCGCGAATCCAATCCCACTCGTCGAATCCGCGGTGGAAGTTCTTCGACGGCTTGAATTGGTGATAGCAATCCGTGAGCAGCGCGGTGCGATATCCCACCTCGCGCAGGCGTTCCGCCACCGTGTCCTGCTCCTCGGGGATGGGACCCCATCCCGGCGCGCCGATGAAGTCGCCCTTGAGCTCGCGGTGTCCGTGAAACGGGTAGGTCCGCAGGCCCGTGTGCACGGCGCGGCGAAACGGCAGGGTCGGCAGCGACTCGGGGTAGGCCCGCGTGAAGCGCACCGACTCACGCGCGAACGCGTCGAGGTGCGGGGTCGAGATCCACTCGTTGCCGTAGGCGCCGAGATGGTCTTTTCGCAGCGTGTCGAAGATCACCAGCACGATGTTCATGAGCGATGAGGCCCTTGCCGCCATGAGCCGGGCGAGCGGGAAGCTGACCGGGGGATCGTAGCCCAGCTACACCTCGGGCCGTGCCGGCCGGCGGGCGGCTGGTTACCCGCCCTGCGCTTCACGCGTGAGGCTGAGCAGGTTTTCGAGCAGGCAATAGACCGTCAGCGGCCCAACGCCGCCGGGGACGGGCGAGTAGGCCGATGCGACCTGAGCCACGCCGTCCGCGTCGACGTCGCCCTTCAGTCCGTCCGCCGTGTAGGTGGCGCCGACGTCGATGACCACCGCACCCGGTTTCACGTGCTCGCGCGTGATCAGCCCAGGCCGCCCGACGCACGCGACCAGCACGTCCGCCTGCGACGTCACGTCGGCGAGATCGCGCGTCCGCGAGTGGCACATGATCACCGTCGCGTCGCGCGCCAGCAGCAGCAGCGCCACGGGCTTTCCCACACTGCGGCTGCGGCCCACCACCGCCGCCCGGCGCCCGGCCAGCGGAATCTCGTAGTACTCCAATAGCCGCACCACGGCCGTCGCCACACCCGGCGCCAGCTCCGACGCGCCCGCGAGCACCGCGCCGATCGCCGCGCGCGTAATCCGGTCTACGTCCTTTGACGGCGGAACGGCCGCGACGACGGATGCGGTGTCCACCGACGACGGCAGCGGGAGCCCCACGATGATTCCCTGGACCTGCTCGTCCGCGGCAAGCCGCTCGACGAGCCCGACGGCCTCGGCGGTCGTCGACGTCTCGTGGAGCAGTTGCTCGGAGACTGGAACGCCGACCCGTCGCGCGCCCCGCGAGACCTGCCGGGCATAGGCAGCCCCGGCGGGATGGCTCGCGCTCCGCACGAAGGTCAAGGACGGCGGGCCGGCAAACTCCCCAAGCTCGGTCGCAATCGACGCCCGCAACTCCCGCGCCGGCTCGCGGCCCGTCAATACCGTCACGACCGCAACTCCACCAGGACGCGATCCGCAGCCGAGTCGGCACGCGCCAGTCCGTCGCGAAGGCGATCGCAGCTTCGTTTCAACTCGGCGCGCGCCGCCCGGTCGGCGACCGAGCCCATGTTGGCGGCGATGTTCATCTCGCAGATCCGCGAGGCGGCGCGCGCCAACGCGGCGCCGGCGGCAGCATCGCTCCGCACATGCGGATTCGCCTTGGTCGCCACAATCGAGGCCAGGTCAATGACCTCGATCGCCAGGTCGCCCACCAGAGCCGGTACACGGCTGGCTTCCCATGCCGCCGCGGCGACCGCTTCGGACCGCGCGGCCTTGGAAGCGCGTGGCAGCCGGTAGGCCTCGAGGAGTCCGCTATAGGCAGCAGCATCCAATTCGATAAGCGTCAGCGCCCCGGCGCGAATCTCATCCGCATCCGCCACGATCCGTTCCATCTCGGCGTGCACGGACCGATAGCGTTTCCGGGCCAGGGTGAGTCGGCCGCTCATCGCCACCAGCGCCGCGCCCAGCGCCACGCCCGCCGCCGCCGCGCTGCCGCCGCCGGGCGTCGGTGAGTCGGACGCAAGCGCTGCAACGAATTCTTCAATCGTGGCGCCCGCGCCGACCTCCGTCACGCTAGGCCACCGCGCTTTCCACGTCCGCCGCGACAGGCGCAAGTGCGGGAACCGGCGTCGGCCGGGGCAGCTCCAGCCCGGCGGCCTCCACGATGCGCGGCACGGCCTTTTCCCAGTCGATGGCCATCACGTGCACGCCGTGCACACCCTCGATCTCACGCACCTGCTCAATGATCTCCAGGCAGATGCGGACGCCTTCCGCGCGCGGCTTTCGAGCGCCGCGCATGCGCTGCATCACGGCGTCGGGAACCTCCATCCCCGCGACCTTGAACTTCATGAACTCGGCCATGCGGGCCGACTTCAGCGGTCCCACGCCCGCCAGAATGTGCACCTGCTCGTGGATACCCTCATCGCGAACGTGCGACATCCACTCGGCAAACCGGTCCACGTTGAAGATCATCTGCGTCAGCGCGAACTGCTGTCCCGCGGCGGCCTTCTTGACCATGCGGAGCGGGCGGAAGCCATAGGGCGGCGCGAAGGGATTGGCCGCACCCCCGATGAAGAGCCGGAAGTCGCCCTTGATTGGATCACCCGCAGCATTGCGATTCTCATCTCGGAGTTGCTTCAGCAAGCGCACGAGCTGCACGCCCTGCAGATCGAAGACCGGCTTGGCCATGGGATGGTCGCCCAGGACCAGCGAATCCCCGCTGATTGACATAAAATTGCGAATGCCAAACGCCTGCGCCGCAATGACATCCGATTGGATGCCCAGCCGATTCCGGTCGCGGCATGAGAGCTGCATGATCGGCTCGACGCCGCCCTGGCGGCAGAGCAGCGCCGCGCCCCAGTGCGACATCTTGAGCGCGGCGCCCTGGTTGTCCGTGCAGCTGGCCGCGTCCACGAATCCCCGCAGGATCTCCGCCTTCGCGCGGACATCGGCGGCATCGGGTCCCTTGGGCGGCCCAAGCTCGCAGGTGACGGCAAAGTGGCCGGCGTCGAGCACGGCCTGCAAATGGCTGTACGGCGGCCCTGGCGAGAGGCCGTCGACGGGAGGCGAATCAGACACCGAAAGCGGTTGTCCCAGCAGCCGGCAGATGTTCGTGATGCATGGTAACGCGGGCAATCGATCGCTCAGGTTATTCGCAAAGTGAATGTGTCGCTCGTGGTGTTGACGGGACCGACGGCCTCGGGCAAGACGGCCGCGGCGATGGCGCTGGCCGACAACTTCCCGATTGAAGTCATCTCGGCCGACTCGCGCCAGGTCTATCGCGGCATGGACGTCGGCACGGCCAAGCCCACGGCCGGTGAGCGAGCCCGAGTGCCGCATCATTTGGTTGACATAATCGCCCCAAGCCAGTCCTACAGCGCCCACCGCTTCGTCCAGGACGCGCGCCTAGCCCTCGACGACATTGGCCGTCGCGGCCGCCTTCCGGTAGTGGTCGGCGGCACCGGGTTCTACATAAAGGCGCTTGTCGAGTCCGAGCTATTGGCCGGGGTGCCGCCGGACGACGAACTTCGGCTCGACCTGGAAGCGCTGCAGGCACGCGAGGGCCTGGCCGGCCTGGCCGCGCGGCTGGAGCGCGCGGATCCCAAGCGGGCCGCTGCCATCGACCGCGCCAACCCGCGTCGCCTGATTCGCGCCATCGAGGTTGCCGAAAGCCGCGGGCCTGCGGGCGATTCCCCAACATCGCTACCCAGCATGATCTTCGGCATCGATCACTCACCCGAGGTCCTGGCAGCCCGCATCGAGCGGCGCGTACACGCCATGTACGCCGGCTGCCTGATCCAGGAGACGCGCGCCCTGCTGGAATCCGGCGTTTCTCCGGACGCCCCGGCGCTCTCGGGCGTCGGCTACCGCGAAGCGGCCGCCGTGCTCGACGGGAGCCTCACGCTCGAAGAGGCCCGCCAGCGCACGGTCAGCCGCACGTGCCAATATGCCCGCCGCCAACGCACCTGGTTTCGCCATCAGCTTCCCGTACACTGGCGTACTCCAGAAACAATCGTGGAGGCGCTCGCCGCGCAGCTGCGCGGATTGGATGAGGCGAGACGGTCCTGACGTGAGCCTGACATTCACCAAGATGCATGGAGCCGGCAACGATTTCGTGCTGCTCGACGGTCGCGAGGCGCTGCCTGCCGACCTGGGTCCGCTGGCCGCCGAGCTTGCCGACCGGCGCTTCGGCGTGGGCTGCGACCAGGTGCTCGTGGTGCGCGACGGCCATGAATCCCGCTTCGCCATGGAAATCTGGAACGCGGACGGCTCGCGCGCCGAAATGTGCGGCAACGGCATCCGCTGCTTTGCCAAGTGGCTGTACGAACGCGGCGAGCTGGGCAACCAGCGCGAGGTCATCGAGACGCTCGCCGGCCCCCGCTGGGTCGAGGCCGCGGAGTCTAACGGCGCGCTTCGCGTCACCACCGGCATGGGCGTGCCGTCGTTCGATCCAAGCTCGCTGCCCATGCTTCCCGGCGAGGCGGCGCCCAACATGACGACGCTGCACGTCAACGGACACGCAATCGAGATCACGGGGGTCTCGGTGGGCAACCCGCACGCCGTGGCATTCATCGACGACGACGTGGATGCGTTTCCGCTGGCCACGATTGGACCCCTGGTCGAGCATCACCCGACGTTTCCGGAGCGCACCAATTTCGAGATCGTTGACGTGGCCGCCCCGCGTGAACTGCGGGTCCGGGTCTGGGAGCGCGGTGCGGGCCTCACCCTCGCCTGCGGCACCGGCGCCGCCGCCACAGCCGCCGCGGCAATCGCCGCCGGGCGAGTAGCGCCCGGCAACGTCGCCCTCGACATGCCCGGCGGGCGGCTGCACGTGACCTGGGACGGTGACGGGTCTGAGGTCACCATGCAGGGTCCCGCAGCGACGGTGTTCACCGGCGAGTGGTCCGCATAATGGCGCTGCTTCCCGTGCCAGTGGGTGTCGCCTAGTGTCCGCATCAGGAATCCAATTCGCCGAGCGCATCTCGGCCCTGCCCCCTTATCTTTTCGCCGAGCTCGACAAGCTGCGCGACGCCAAGCGCGCCGAGGGCGTGGACGTCATCAGCCTCGGCATCGGCGACCCCGACCTGCCCACGCCCACGCCGATCGTGGCCGAGCTCGAGCGGGCGGGCCGGGATCCCGCCAATCATCGCTATCCCGAGTACTACGGCCTCGACGAGCTCCGCGCCGCCATCGCGGATTGGTACGGCCGACGGTTCGACGTCACCCTCGATCCAGCGACCGAGGTCGTGCCGCTCATCGGATCCAAGGAGGGCATTGCCCATCTGCCGCTGGCGCTGATCAATCCCGGCGACACGGTGCTGATGACCGATCCGGGATATCCGGTCTACGCCATCGGCACCATGCTGGCCGGCGGACACTCGCACATGGTCCCGCTCACCGCCGAGAACGCCTGGCTGCCCGATCTGGAGGCCATCCCGGCGGAGGCGCTGGAGGCCGCCAAGCTGATGTGGCTGTGCTATCCCAGCAATCCCACGGCGGCCATCGCGCCGTTCGAGTTCTTCGAGCAGGCCGTGGCCTTCGCCCGCCGCCATGGGCTGGTGCTCGCCCAAGACGCGGCGTACTCCGAGGTGACCTTCGACGGCACGCGCTGCCGCAGCATCCTCGAGGTGCCCGGCGCGAGCGACGTGGCGGTCGAGTTCCACTCGCTCTCCAAGACCTACAACATGACCGGCTGGCGCATCGGCTGGATGGTCGGGAATGCCGAGGTGGTCGAGGCGCTCGGGCGGGTCAAGACCAACGTGGATTCGGGCATCTTCCAAGCCGTGCAACTCGCGGGCATCGCCGCGTTGGACGTCTCACAGCGCTGGATCGACGGCCGCAACGCCCACCTGCAACGGCGGCGGGACCTCGTGCTCAATGCCCTGCGCGCGTCGGGGCTCGAACCGGAGACGCCCAAGGCCAGCCTCTATCTCTGGTCGCCGGTACCGAATGGCATGACATCCGTCGAGTTTGCGCACCGGCTCATCGAAGACGCCGGGGTCATCGTCACGCCCGGCGTTGGATTTGGCGCCGGCGGCGAGGGCTATTTCCGCATTTCCCTCACCACGCCCGACGACCGCCTTCGGGAGGCTCTGGATCGAATCGCCGCGCTCAGCTTCTGAGAACACGCCGCTCCAGGCTCGCGAGCGAGCCTTTCTATTGGGCATGGACGGGCTGGAGTCGCTGGGTGACTGGCCGGCCGAAACCTCGATTGAAGAGTTAGCCCGATTAGTGGACACGGCCGGCGCCGCGGTGGCCGGACGCCGCTGCGTGAGGATTCGCGAACCCAATCCCGCCACGCTGATCGGTCAGGGTCAGCTGCGGGAAACCATCGAGGCCAGTCGCGCCGCTTACGCGAATGTCCTGGTCATCGACGCCGAGCTGGTCCCACGCCAGCAGCGAAACATCGAGCGCGCCTTCGAGGGCAAAGTGCTCGACCGCACCGGCGTGATTCTGGACATCTTCGCCGCCCGCGCGCAGACCGCCGAGGGTCGACTGCAAGTGGAGCGCGCCCAGCTCGAATACCTGTTGCCGCGCCTATCCGAGCTTTGGGTTCAGTTCTCCAGACAGCGCGGCGGCATCGGCCCCTTCCGCGGTCCGGGCGAGACGCAAATCGAGACCGACCGGCGCCTCTATCGCGACCACATCCGCGACATCGACGCCCGACTGAAGCGCGTGCGCGAGCAGCGCGGCAGCCGGCGGCGCCGACGCCGCGACGCCGGCCTGAACGTCGCCGCGCTCGTGGGCTACACCAACGCCGGCAAGAGCTCGCTGCTCAACGCGCTCACCGACGCGTCGGTGCTGACCGAGAACCGGCTCTTCGCCACGCTCGATCCGACCACCCGGCGACTGGGCCTGCCGCAGGGCGGGGAAGTCTTGCTCACGGACACCGTCGGCTTCATTCAGCGGCTGCCGCCGCGGCTGGTGGACGCGTTTCGCGCCACGCTCGAGGAGGTGCTCGACGCGCAGTTTCTCGTGCATGTCGTGGACGCCGCGTCGCCTGACATGCCGCGGCAGGTTAAGGTGGTGGAACGCACATTGAGCGAAATTGGCGTGAAAGCTCGGCCAGTCATCACCGCCCTCAACAAGAGCGACCTGGCCCCTGACGTCGACGTCGCCGACTTTCCCAACGCCGTGCGCGTCTCCGCCCTGACCGGGCAGGGGTTGGATGAGCTGCGCAATCGGCTCGGTGAAGCGGCGCGCGCGTCGAGCGTCAACGTGACGGTGCGCATTCCCTATGCCGACAGCGAGCTGGTGAGCCTGTTCCATCGTCGCGGCGCGGTCGTGCGCGAGGCCCACGAACCGGACGGAACCCGGATCGAAGGCACGCTGCCGGCGGCGTTGGCCGGTCGCTATGACCACTACCGCGTCGAGGCCGAGCAGCCGTGACGGCGCGTGGCCGCATCCACATCGGCGTCGCCAGCGGAAACATCACGCCCGCCATAGGCGTTGACCTTTCCGGCTTCAGTCCGCGCATGGGCGCCGCCCTGGGCGTACGGGACCCGCTGGAGCTGCACGTGCTGGTGGCCACCAGCGGCGGCTCCACTGTGATACTGGCGGCATTCGATCTCGTTGGGCTCACGCCGGAGTGGATCCAGCGGACCCGTGCGCGCGTCGGAGCGGCGACGGAAATCGCGCCGGACCATCAGATGTACGCCTGCACCCACGGGCACGGGGGACCGGAAACCGGCGTGCTGCCAACCATGGGCGATCCGGACGACGACTATCTCGACGCGCTGACGGCCAGAACCGTCGCCGTGGCCCAAGCGGCCCTGGACCGGCAGACACGTGCGGAGATCGTTATCGGATTCGGATCCTCGTTCGCGGGGGTCAACCGCCGCTCCCGGGCCGTCGCCCCCGACGGGCCCGGTGACGGAGGGCCCGACGACATCGATTCAACGCTCATTGCGGCGCAGGCGCGCGACGGCGACGGCCGGTCCCTTGCCACGCTGGTGAACTACGGCTGCCACCCCACGAGCAGCCGCGAACGCATCTTCTCCGCCGACTATCCGGGCCACCTGCGGCGGCGCGTGCAGCTGATCACCGGCGCGCCGTGCATCTTCATCAACGGGGCCGGGGCAAATGCCAACCTGCGCTTCGCGGATCCCCGCGCACGCGGCTACGGCGAGGCCCGCGGCCACGGCCACTCACTCGCGCTGACGGCGGTCCGGGCACTCCAAACGGCGCGGCCGTCGGCCTCGACCACGGTCGCCGCGGCAACTTGCCCGGCGACGCTGGCACACGCGGAGTTGCCGAGCCCGGCCGAGGCACGTGCGCTGCGAGCGGAGGGCGCGGCGCGCGTCGAATCCGCCGTCAGCGACGTGATGCGCCGTCACTACCAGGCCTACGAGGTCGAGCACGCCGACCGCGTGCTGGCGGCCCACGCCAATCCGGCCTGGACCGGCCGGCAGGAGGTCGAGCTTCAGGCGCTGCGAATCGGCGACCTGGCCGTCGTTGCGACGCCGGTGGAGCTGTTTGCCGCGGATGGCCAGGCAATTCGGGCCGGCTCGCCGGCGCCGGCAACATTCGTGGCCGGATGGAGCAACGGCAACTGGGGCTACCTGCCCACCCGCCGCGTCGCCGCGCACGGCGGCTACGAAGCCGAAACGGCGCATCCCTGGTACCAACAGCCGGCGGCGTGGACTCCCGCAAGCGGCGACGCGCTGCGCGCCGCCGCGCAAGCGTCCCTGGCCGACGCCTTTAGCGCGTAAGCTCCTCGGGCGACCGGCGTCGGCGGCGAGCCCGCGCCGAGGCCTCGTCCACCGGCACGCTGAACCGATCGAAGACCTCGCGCAGATGCGCCGTTTCGTAGTGGGCGTAGATGCGCTTGGTCGTATCCGGCGAGGCGTGTCCCAGGATGTCCTGCACGTGCGAGAGATTCGCGCCCCGATTGAGCAGCGAGGTGGCCTTGAGGTGACGGAAGCCGTGGGTGGTGGCGGTCACTCCGACCGCCGCTCCATAGCGCTTGACGACCTTCCAGACCGACTGCGGCGAAAGACGGAGGCGTTCGCCGCCGCGGCCTGGATCGCGCGGCGCGCCGTGGTGGCGGATGAAGAGCGGCACGTAGGAATCGCGCCGCAGCCCCAGATAGGTGCGCAGCGCCTCGCGCGCGTCGTCGTCGAAGAAGACCACCCGCTCGCGCCGTCCCTTGCCGGTGATGAGTGCCTGCTGGGCATGACCGTCGTCAACGTCGCGGCGATCGAGTCGCGCCACCTCGGCGCGGCGCATGCCGGTGCCGTAGAGCACCTGCAGCAAGGCGCGGTCGCGGGCAACGCGCAGCCGCGTCTCCTCGCCGGCGTCGGCGGGGACCAGCGCGGGCAGCTCGTTCTTGACATAATCAACAATGATCGCCAGCGCATCGTCCACCCGCGGCGTGCGATAGCGCGGGGCGGCCCGCACCCCGTGGAGGCGCTCGACGGCGCGCTCCAGCGATAGCGTCGTCAGCGAACCTTCGCGCAGGCAATGACGCAGGAAGGCGCGGGCGGCGGCCACATACGTCTGAAGGGTCGCCTCACGCTCGGGCCCAAGCTCGTCGGCCAGCGCCAGATAGAAGCCTTCGAGCGCCCCGTCGTCCAGGCGGTCGAGCGTGATCTCGTCCGCCCCGGCGTCCTCACGCGCCCAGCGCATGAAGCGACGCAGACCGGTGCCGTAGGTGCTGCGGGTACGGGGCGATTTGGCCCGCAGGCTATCCAGGAAGCGTTCGGACGCGGCTTGAAGCGTTCGATCCATAGGCATTGACTTTACATAACACAATCACAAATGTCAAGCATCCGTTACCGCCGGCGCTCGCGTCCTGCCGGAACAGCACGCATACGGCTGGAGAACTAGGCGTCCTCGAGGATTCCCCCGGCCCCGGCCACCCGCCAGAAGGCGTAGTCCGCGTGGTGGACGATGGTGTTCTCGAGGCTGCGCTCGACGAGCTCGCCCTCGCCGGAGTGGGCGCCCGCCATGTGCGCCACCTCCTCGGGCAGGCCCACCGTGAGGCAGATGTGCACGCCGTACGCCGGGTGGCGGATCGACGGACGTCCCGCCTTGCCCGGGGCCGCTTGCCAGCGCGCCTGGTTCACCGGATCGAACTCCCACGGCTTGCCCACGTCGTGACACAGCGCGCCCGCGACGAGCAGGTCGCGGTCGATGGGCAGCGCGGGAAACTGCCGCTGCATCTCGTCACCGATCAGCATGGCCAGTTGGGTCACGCCGCGGATGTGGTCGGCCTGGGTGCCGTCGATGAGCGTGGGCATGCCTGGATTGCCGGACGCCGGGATCTCGGCGATGGCGTTGAAGCTGCTGCCGGCAAGCGCCGTCGCCCAAGCCTCCACGACCTTCTCGCGCAAGTCCGTGTCGCCGATCTCGGCGATTTGCGGCAGCTCCCGCCTGACGTGCTCACGCTGCGCATCGGTAATCGACATGGGACTCCTCACGGCGACGGTGGCTGATTCAGTGTGCCGCAAGCTCGAAGTACGCGGCGAGCGCCTGGCTCGCGCCTGTGTCCACCGATATATAGTAGAACTAATGCGTATTAGTTCTACTAATGCCAACCAGGAACGGACGGCCCGATGGCTGGCGCCGGGTCCTGAGAGCACGGCGGGGCTTGCACCGATCGTCGACACCTGCCGCGCCAAATGACCCGGAAGGCGACCACCGTCCCGAGGCACGGGCTGGGCGCCACACCTGGCGATTGCCGGGATTGTCCACCAGTCTCTCGCGCAATCGCCCGCATCGGTCACGCGCCGCAGGTCGCCACCCCATCGAGCGCCACTCTGGTCCGCTTGCGACTGGGACCGCACCACGCGAAGACACCCTGATGATTATGTAAAGTATTCGGTCCTGCCCCTACGACGAACCCACCAGGCAGCCCACGGCCTCGATCGACCGATACCGCTGATCGAAAGCCACGCTGCCATCGTCCTCGGTCGTGGTCAGCGTCACGCCGCGCTCGAACACGGGTTGATTGCCCGCCAAGAAATCAGGCTCGTAGACGTCCCGGTCCACGTAGTCGGCGGTGCGCCCGTCGGCCCAGCGGACCGTGTAGATCGTGCGCGGCAGCTCGAGCGGGCTGGCGTCGGGCCGCCGTAGACGGTGGATGAGGTCTTCATCAACCGTTACGCCAAGGCCGGGCGCCTGGGGCACCGGCACGTAGCCATGCTCGACCGACAGCGGTTCCGTGAGCAAGTCGTAAGCGTAGGTGTTGAGGCAGGAGATGGCCGGCCAGCGCGCCGCCGGCAGCACCGCGCCCAGGTGCATGGCGAACGCGGTGGTGATGCCCGTGCCCACCAGCTGGAGCCACAGCGGCATGTTCGCGGCGGCGGCCTGCGCCCCCTGGTGCAGGCAGGCGGCGGCGCCGGCGCCGACCACAAATCCGTCGCACACGCCTTCACGCACGGCGGTCAGGAATGGCGGCGAGTCGAAGTGCATGGCGATGGGTCGGGGCACGGCCGCCCGCAGGGAGCGGTTGCCGCCGATGTCGGTCTGGGGAATCGGCGTTTCGAAGATCGCGACCTTGGGATTGCCCGCCAGCGTCGTGAGCAACGGCTTGGCGTGCCCGGCGTCGACCAACAGCCCGTTGAAGTCCAGGTCCAGCTTCGCGTGCGCGGGCGTTGCATCGCTCACGGCTTCCACCTGCTCGACGATGTCGAACCAGGGACGCGCCTTCAGCTTGAACGCGGTATAGCCGGCCTCGATGCCTCGTTGCGCCTCGGACGCCCAGTCGTGAGGCGGCATGTCGTAGCACCACCAGGCCAGCGGGCATCGCGCGCGCACGGCGGAGCCCATGAGCCGGTGCACCGGCACCCCGAGCGCCTTCCCGACCACGTCGAACAGCGCCTGTTGCAGGCCGGCGCCGAGCGAGTCGTCCCAGAGCAGCTCAGCTGGATTCGCACCCATGGCGCGCTCCACACCGGCATCGGTGACCACGCCCCAGGTGTAGTGCGGCAGGGTCTCGCCCCACCCCACGAGCCCCGTGTCGGTGGTAACTTTGCATAGCTCGGAAAGGGCCCAATCGGCCAGCCCTCGCCGCATGTGGCGTCCCGCCGTGGGCGTGTGACCAGCGTCGACGACGATTCGCTCGATGCGCGTAATCCGCATCCCGGTACCCGATGACTGTGGCGTGCCACAGTCTCGCACGCTTGATCGGCGCGCCGCCGACGGCGGCGAGGCTGGCCTCGGCAAGGAGAGGTCGCGCCGCCATGCCTCATCCTGCGTCTCTGGTCGGCCGCCGGCGAGTCTTGGCTTATGTCGCCGGACTTGGGTTGGCCACCGTCACGCCCGTGACCGCGCGCCCGGCGCCTGCCGTGGAAGCGCTGTCGCTGCCGGTCCCCGGTGAATCGTCGCCGCGAACCTGGTGGCTCGACCAATGGTACGGCAACACCAGGTTTGCCTACCGCATGCGCCGCAGCATCTACTTCGCGGGACAGGGGCTGCACTTTGGCGTCGACTTCGGCATGGCCTGCGGCGGCGAGATCCTGGCCGCCGCGGACGGCATCGTGCGCGAGATCGGCGGCGTGCGCCGCGCGTGGCCGCTGCACGTAGCCATCGATCATTCCCAGCTTGGCATCACGACCGTTTACGGGCATCTGTCACGGAGCGTCGTGTCGAACATTGGCGAGAGGGTTCGCCGCGGCGATGTCATTGCCGAGAGCGGCGACTCGGTGACCCACGCCTGCAGCGGCTCGCCCCACCTGCATTTCGAGGTGCGGTACGACGGCATGCGCGCCAGCACGAATCCCGTGCCCTGGGTCGCCGCCGATTGGCCCGCGATCTACGCGCCGCGCGGTGGGCCCCCATTCGAGATCGACCTCCACAATCCCTCGCGCTGGCAGTCGATCTATGACCAGCCGGACGTGCGCTTCGGCGGGCCGTACCTCAACGAGTTCGAGCAGGCGTGGCCACCGGCATAGACCCCAACACCGTGCGGCTGCGGGAGGCGGTCTCCCGCACGGTGCCCTCCGGATGGATCTGGTCGCCAGATGGTGGCGAGGTTTGGGTGCTGGATGTGGGGGAGGACGGGCTTCCCTATACGCGGGCGGTGGATATTGAAACGGGCGACGAGCGGGTCGTGACGCATGTGTGGGGTCAATTCTCGAGGTCGCGACGGTACATCCTGACCGCGGGCCAAGAGCGCGAGGACATCCGCGTGCACGATCGCAGCACGCTGGCCACCTGGGAAGTGCCACGGATCGGCAGTCGTCCGCTGCCCAATCCCGCGGAGACGCACCTGGCGGGCAATCTCTGGCACTCGGGCGCCCAACGGCTGTTCACCACGCCGGCGGACGTCGTTCGCACCCGGTTGGACGGCGGGGACCGACATGTCGTGGACCAAGTATTGGGTGGCGTCGCCGGATGGCGCGCCGACGGCCGGCTCCTGGTCGTTGGACGCGACATCCCGGACGCGGCCACCACGCTCCGGGTTGTCAGTCCCGAGGGCGCGCTCGAGCATGAGTGGCTGCTCGGCCGGCGCGTGCGGACGACGCAGGTGTCGCCATCGGGTCGGCACATGACGTTTGCGGTCGTCTTGGACGAGCGTGGTCGCAATGGACAGTTCGCAATTGACCTGTTCACCGGCCGCAGGCGGACCCTGCCGTCCCGCATGAGTCTGCGCTGGATGCCGGACGAGAGCGGGCTGTTGGCCGTGTCACTCAGACGAAGCCCCGGCCGCCCATTCCGCCTCTGGCGTCTGGCTGCTCCGAACTTCCATCTGGAAGGCGCGCTGACCGATCCGGACCTCCACAACGTCGACATGGAGGTGCTGGACTGGCGCATCAGTCCCACCGGCGCCGCGCTGGCGTTCCGCACGGCGCGTGAGGCGCACCTGCACGTCCTCACCTGGGAGCGCACCCAGGCCAGCTGAGCCGTCGGTACTAGTCGGCGGGGGTCCAGTTCACGTCCGGCGAGCGGTTGGCCGTCACTTCGTCCAGCCGGCGAACAGGCGCCGTCGTGGGCGCCGCGTGCAGCAAGTCCGGAGCCGCCTTGGCCTCGTCGGCCACATTGATCAGGGCCTCCGCGAACTGGTCCAGCGACTCGATCGACTCGGTCTCGGTCGGCTCGATCATCAAGGCCTCGTCGACGATCAGCGGGAAATACACCGTGGGCGGATGGACGCCGTAGTCAATGAGCCGCTTGGCGATGTCGGTGGTGCGGACGCCCAGCCGACGCTGGCGCGTTCCCGCGAGCACAACTTCGTGCATGCAGATGCGGTCATACGGGATGTCGAAGTGCGGCGCCAGTCGCGCCCGCAGGTAGTTGGCGTGCAGCACGGCGTCATCGGCCACCTCGCGCATGCCGTCGCGTCCGAGACTGCGAATGTAGGTGTAGGCCCGGATCAAGTTGCCGACGTTGCCGACATGCGAATGCACCCGGCCGATGCTGTCGGGACCCGCCGGCTCCAGCGCATAGCCCGCATCCGTCTTGACGAAACGCGGACCCGGCAGAAACGGCGCCAGGTGCGCCTGCACACCGAGCGCTCCGGCCCCTGGACCGCCGCCGCCGTGGGGCGTGGTGAACGTTTTATGTAAATTCAAGTGCATCACGTCGATGCCCAGATCGCCCGGGCGCACCCGGCCCAGCATCGCGTTCATGTTGGCGCCGTCGCCATACACCTGCCCGCCGGCCGCATGGACGCGCCGCGTGACGTCCAGGATTCGCTGCTCGAACAGGCCGAGCGTGGTCGGCAGCGTGAGCATCAGGGCCGCCACGTCGTCGTCGAGCTTGGCGTCCAGCTCGGCCAGGTCGATGTTGCCGTCGGGCCCCGTGCCCAGGGGTTCAACGCGCATCCCGGTCATCGTGGCCGTGGCGGGATTCGTGCCATGCGCCGAGTCTGGCACGAGCACCGTCGTCCGCCGCTCACCGCGACTGCGCAGCCATGCCTGGATGCAGAACAAACCGACCATCTCGCCCTGAGATCCCGCCGCGGGCTGCGTGGTGACCGTGGCGAAGCCCGCAAGCTCAGCCAGCACGGCTTCCAGATCGTGAATGAGCGCGAGCAGCCCTTGCACCGACGACTCGGGCTGGTAGGGATGCGGCTCGAGCAGTCCCGGCAGACGCGCCGTCACCTCGTTGATTTTCGGGTTGTATTTCATCGTGCAGGAGCCCAGCGGATAAATCGCCGTGTCGATGCTGTGATTGCGCTGCGACAGGCGCACGAAGTGCCGCATGACGTCGATTTCCGAGACCTCCGGCAGATCGAGCGCCCCGCGGATCTGGCCCTCGGGCAGCACCGCCGCTGGATCGACGGCGTCGAATTGCGGCAGCGGTGGTCGCACGCCGGGGCGGCCGGGACTGGCCAGCTCGAAGATCAACGGCTCGCTAGCCACGATGCACCGCCTGCCAGGCGTTCATCAGCGCGTCGAGGTCGGCGCGTGTGGTGAGGTCCGTGGCGCACACCAGCAGGGCGTCAGCGAGCCTGGGATCGACGCGGCCCAGCGGGTAGCCGCCGAACACGCCCCGGTCGGCCAGCGCCTTGACGGTGTCCTCGGCGCCGCGCGGCGCGTGCACGATGAACTCGTGGAAGTAGGGCGCCGCATTCGAGACGGTGGCCCCCACACTCGCGAGTGCTTCGGCGCACCGATGCGCCGCGCTCAGGCTTCGCGTCGCGAGGTCGCGCAGGCCCGCCGGGCCAAGGGCGCTGATCGAGATTGCCGCCCCCAGCGCCACCAGGGCCTGATTGGTCGTGATGTTCGACGTCGCGCGCTCACGCCGGATGTGCTGCTCGCGGGTCTGCAGGGTCAGCACGAATCCCTGCTGTCCGTCGAGGTCGGTCGTGCGCCCCGCGATGCGCCCCGGCAGGCGGCGAATGAACGCCTGCCGCGTGGCCAGCATCCCCGCGCCGGGACCGCCGTACGCCGGCGGACCGACCAACGACCGCAGCTCGCCCGCCACGATATCGGCCCCCAGGTCGCCCGGCGGCGTCAGCAGGCCAAGCGAAATCGGATCGGTGACGACATAGACAATCTTGGCTCCATGGCGTTTCGCGGCCTCCACCACCGGCGTCGGGTCCACCACCCACCCGAAGAAGTCCGGGCGCTGCAGCACCACGCAGGCGGTCGTGTCGTCGATGGCCGCGGCCACCGCCTCGATGTCGGGCGCGACGTCGTTGCCGGTCCGCGTCCAAGCGTCGACGGTGCGAAGCTCCACGTCGACCGCCTGGGTATATGTGGCCGCGACTTCCCGGTAGGCCGGATGCACCGTGCCGGCCATGACGACGCCGGAGCGGCGGGTGATGGCCCGGCACATGAGCACCGCCTCGGCCAACGCGGACGCGCCGTCGTAGAGCGAGGCGTTGGCCACCTCCATGCCCGTGAGCCGGCAGACGAGACTCTGAAACTCGTACATGGACTGCAGCGTGCCCTGCGTCATCTCGGCCTGATACGGCGTGTAGCCCGTGTACCACTCGGAGCGCAGCAGTTGCTGATCCACGAGCGCCGGCACGAAATGGCGGTAGAACCCAGCGCCAAGAAAGCTGGGAACGCCCTCGGGCACTCGGTTCTGCTCGGCCAGGGCGCGCACCTCGCGCAGCACATCGACTTCCGGCAGCGCGGCGGGCAGGTCGAGTGTCGGGTCGCGATGAGCGTCGGGAATGTCGACGAACAAGTCGTCGATCGAATCGACGCCGATGGTGCGCAGCATGCGTGCGCGGTCGGCGTCGGTGCTAGGCGAGTAGCTCATCCACGAATGCGTCGTAGGCCTCGGCGTCCAACAAATCCTCGACGGCCGTGGCGTGGTCATCCGGACGCACGCGGATGAGCCAGCCGTCCCCCATCGGGGAGCTGTTGACCAGCTCGGGCGCGCCGTCGAGCGCTTCGTTGACCCCGATGATGTCCCCGGCCACCGGCGCGTAGAGCGGCGACACGGCCTTCACGGACTCAACGGTGCCGAATTCGTCCATCACCTCGACGTGGAGGCCTACAGCCGGAAGCTCCACATACACCACGTCGCCCAATTCATCGGCGGCATAGGGCGTGATGCCCACGATGACATCATCGCCGTCAAAGCGAGCCCATTCGTGCTCGCGCGAGTAGCGTGCATCGCTGGGAAACTTCATAGGAACCCGTCTACCTGAAGTGGCGCGCGTGGGCCCGCTTGGTCGACGGAGCGCGCCACGGTGCGCGGCAAGACCGACGCCTAGAATAGCCCAGCCACCCTGCTTGCGTTTGTGAAGCTCATGACATTGGTCCGGTCGTGCACGGTCGTCTTCGTGGGCGTCGGCGAGCCTGCCGCGCTGACGCTCCGAGCTCGTCGGGCGATTGGTGAGGCGGACGCGCTCCTCAGTTGGATCAACCCGCCAATAGGACTTGTGGATCGGCCCGTGATGCGGCTGGCCACGCCGTCGCGCCAATCGTGGGAGTCAACGCTGCTTGGCCTGGGGACAGCCGACGTGACCTACCTGGCCCCGGGTTACGGACCCGACGACGACCCGGGGGCGATCGTCGTTCGCGAAGTGCTGGCGGACGCGGGAATCGAGGTTGCAGTGGTTGGTCTGGACGGACCTCAGGCATCCGGGCCGGCGATGATTGGCCCTGCCGCCGAGTCGTGGCGACCCGACCCGGCGCTGACGGCCGTGGTCCGCGGCGTGCGAGACGCCTCGGAGCTCGAGCGCTGGCGGCGGACGATTGCCGGGGAGTTTGGGCAGGACGTCCAACTGCGCGTGCGCGCGTGGAATGCAACCACCTGGCAGGACCTCGGCGATCGATCGGCGGACTTCCCCCTGACGCTGCGCGCGGAGCCGACCGAGGTCTCGCGCGAGCGATCGGTCGCCCGTCTGCGCGAGGTCTTCGAAACGCTGCGGGGACCCGAGGGTTGCCCGTGGGACCGCGCCCAGACCCACACCTCGCTGCGCAAGTATGTCTTGGAGGAGGCCGCGGAAGTCGTCGACGCCATTGACGACGGCGAGCCGGGAGACCTTTCCGGTGAGCTCGGCGACCTCCTGGCCAACATCGTGCTCCACGCCGAAATCGCGCGACAGGCGGAGGACTTCGCCTGGCCGGACGTCGTCCAGGGCATCACCGCCAAGATGGTGCGCCGCCATCCGCACGTCTTTGGCGAGCAGACCGCGCACCGGATATCCGAGGTCGCCGCCATCTGGCAGCACGCGAAACGCGCCGAAGCTGGGAGAGACGGCAAGGCGATCCGGGATGGCGCGCTGCCCGCACTCGCGCAGGCGGCCAAGATCTCCGCGAGTCTGGATGGCGGTGCGGCGTCGGACGGTCTGGCGCCAGACGCCGCGGCTTCGCTTCGCTGGTATCGGGATTCAGCAATCGCCGCCGACCACGCCCGCGCCAGCGACGCGCTGCTGGGTCTGGCACTCGCCGCCAAAGCTGCCGGAGTAGATCCGGAGTTGGCGCTTCGCGACGCGCTGCGGCGGATTCGCGCGCGGCTCCCGCCGATCGAATCGGCGCAGGCCGACGGTTCGTCGGTTGAGAATCATTATGTCAAATAAGTCTCGACTGATGCGACTGTCGGGGTCGCCACGGCCAGCGCCCCCAATCCCTGCCACCATTGGCGGCATGCACTCCGCGGCACTCGAGGCCTGATGCAGCGCCTCGTCGCCCTGATCAGCGACTTCGGGATCACCGATTCCTACGCCGGCCAGATGGAGGCCGCCGTGCTGGCCCATGCCCCGGACGCTCGCGTGGTGTCAGTCACGCACGGAATTCCCCCGCAAGACATCGCATTTGGCGCGGTCGTCGCGGCGGCCTCGCTGGAGCGCCTGCCGCCAGGCGCGATCCTCGTGGCGGTGGTCGATCCCGGCGTGGGCAGCCGGCGACGCGGGCTGATCGTGCGCGCCGCGTCGCGATGGCTGGTGGGCCCCGACAACGGGCTCCTGACGGGCCATGACGCCATCGAGGGCATCTGGCATCTCGACCGGTCCGAGTACTGGCATCCCGATCCTCACCCCACGTTTCATGGCCGCGACGTGTTCGCCCCCGTCGCGGGGCACCTTGCGCGCTACGTGCGACCGGACGCGATGGCGACCCCGATCGACGATCCCTTGCCCGCGCCCGGAATCCTGGCCCGGTCGCAAGGCGGCAGCGTGGAGGGCCGCGTCGTGCACATCGATCGCTTCGGCAATCTGATCACCAATATCCCGAGCGCAGGCGTACGCACGGTTGCGCAGGGCGTCGTGGAGCTCCGTGATCGGCGCATCGGCGGCGTGCAGCCGACCTACGGATCGGGTAGGGATCCGGTGGCCGTGGTGAGCAGTCTTGGGCTGTTGGAAATCGCGGTGCCCGGCGGCAGCGCCGCAACGTCGCTGGGCGCGAAATGCGGCGACCCGGTAGGGCTGCGGCCGACGTGATGCCGCGGTTCGTGCAGGCACGACGCATTATGTCAAGCCTGGGCTTCGGGGCGTCGCCATGCTGCTGAGATACGCCTCCGATCCTGAGTTGCTCATCACCGTCATCATCGCGTTCGTGGTGGCCATTACCATCCACGAGGCCGCCCATGCCTTGGCCGCCACCTGGCTGGGCGACGACCTGCCTCGGCTCCAGGGACGCTTGACCTTGAATCCCATGCGCCACCTCGACCCGCTTGGGACGCTCATGATCGCCATCGCCTCGTTCGGCTGGGGCCGGCCGGTGCTCGTCAATCCCTATCGCCTGCGATTTGGCGTCAACCGCGGCATGGCGCTGGTGGCGCTCGCGGGACCGGTGTCGAATGTGGCGCTCGCGGCTGCGATCACGCCGGTGACGCGACAGTTCATCGACTCATCACCGGCCGACACCATCACGCTGGCGCTCGTCGTGATCGTGCAACTCAACGTCCTTCTTGCGGCCTTCAACCTGTTGCCGATTCCGCCGCTGGACGGGTTCAGCGTGCTGGTGGGTGTGGTGCCGGCCCCGCTGGCTGACCAGCTCAACGAGTTGCGGCGGTATGGACCCTATCTGCTCATCGGGATCTTTTTGCTCATTTGGCTGATTCCCCAGGGAACGATCATCATCACCGGACCTGCCGATTGGGTCTCGAGACTCCTCCTTGGCGTTTAGCTATCGCGTAAAGCAGTTCGCCCGGACTTTTGTCCGTGCGGTGCCGCGGGAGCAACTGGACGACGCTTTGGAGCATCTGACCGCCAATGAGCGCCGGCTCTTCGCGCGGCTGCGACCGGTCGACCAACGACACTCGCTGGCGGTGTATGCGGCGGCGCGGGAAGCCGCGCCCGAGGACCGCGTGCTCTGGGTGGCGGCGCTGCTGCATGATGTGGGCAAAGGCCGGCCGGGGCGCCTCGATCGCGTGATGCTGACGCTGCTGGAAACGTCCGCCCCGTGGCTGCTCATCCGCTGGCGACGGCATCCGCCGCGCAGCCGTCGCGGCCGAGTCGCGCGCCTGGTGGCGCATACCGAGGCCAGCGCGAAACTGGCGGCGCTTGCGGGATCGGCGCCCGAGGTGGTTGAGACCATACGGGCCTACGGCCACCGCGACCACGCCCGCGGGCGACTGCTGGCGGAGTTGGACGCGGAGCGATGAAGGTACCGTGGCGCGCGGTCGGCCAGCATTCGGCGCTCACCGGCTTCGAGGTCCGGGTCGAGGGATTCGACGGACCGCTCGACCTGCTGCTCGATCTCATCGAGCGGCAGGGATTGGACATCACGGGCGTCTCGGTGCTCGCGGTCACGGACCAGTTTCTCGCCTACGCGCAGGAAATCGAGGCGCAATACGCCGACGCCGCCTCGGAGTTCCTGCTCGTCGGCTCCCAGCTGCTGCTGCTCAAGTCGCGCGCCCTGCTGCCGGCCCAACCGGACGATCCGGAGGAAGAAACGGCCGAGGATCTAGCCGCCCGATTGCGGGTGTACGCCGCGTTCCGAGCCGTTGCCGCCGATCTGGGGGATCGTTGGGAGTCGGGCGCCACCTCGTTCATTCGAGTAGCCACGCCGCTGGTCGCCCAGCCGCCGCTCGAATCCGGAGGCGGCGACTTGGCCGTGCTCATGGCCGCCGTGCGGTCGCTCACGGCCGGCGCCGAGGAGGCCAACGCCGGTCCGCCGGTGCCGCACCGGCGCGTCAGCGTGGACGAACGCGTGCGTGTCCTTCACGAGCGAATGGCCAGCGACGGTGAGCTGACGTTCTCAGCGCTCGCCGCCGAGTGCAACGGACGCGACGAGCTTGTCGCGACATTCATGGCGTTGCTCCACCTCGTGATCGAGCGCAGCGTGCAGGTCGTGCAGGCGCGGCCGTTCGGCGAAATCATGCTGCGTTGGACGGCCGCGACGGCCAACGGCAATGGCAACCAATCTGATGACAACGCCTGATCGCGGGTCACCGGCCGCCGACGGCCCAGATCTCTCTGACGGGTTGGTCGACGATCTGGGACTGAGCGTCGTGATCGAGGCGCTGCTGTTCGTCGCCGATCGTCCGCTGACGGTTGACGAGATTGCCGAGATCACCGGCGCCCCGGCCGCCGACGTGTCCGACTCGATGTCGCGGCTGCAGGACGTCTATGCCGGACGCGGCATCGTGCTGCTGCGGCATGCCGACGGCTATCGACTGGTCTCGTCGCCGCGGGCGGCGACGTTTTGCCGCCGCCTGCTTGGTCTTGAGACACGCGCGCGCCTCTCGCGGGCCGCGCTTGAAACTCTGGGGATCATCGCCTATCGACAGCCGGTGACCCGGTCGGAAATCGAGAGCATTCGCGGCGTGGACGCCGACAGCGCCCTGGCCACCTTGCTCGCCCGAGGGCTGGTAGAAGAAGTCGGCCGGCTCGATACGCCCGGACGCCCGGCCCAATTCGGAACGTCCGATCTGTTTCTGGCCTACTTCGGCATTCCGTCGCTCAGCGCGTTACCGGAACTCGATCTTCCCGACCCTGAGCACGGCGACGCCGCATCAAGCGCGGCAATGGACGATTGAGCGAAGACTAGCGCTTCGTAAACTGCTTGGCCTTGCGCGCGCCGACCAGACCGGGCTTCTTGCGCTCCTTGATGCGCGCGTCGCGCGTGAGCATGCCGGCGCGTTTCAACGGCGGCCGGAACTCGCGGTCCATTTCGCAGAGCGCTCGCGCCAGGCCCAAGCGGATCGCGCCCGCTTGGCCGCGCTGTCCGCCGCCCTTCACCAGCGCCGAGATGCCAACGTTGGCCTCTTCGAGCACGCGCAGGGGTTCCAGGGCATGGAACCGGTCAAACGCGAGCGGCAGGAATTGCTCGATCGGCTTGCCGTTCACGATGAACGGACCGCCGCCCGGAAAGACCCGAACCTGGGCAATGGCTGACTTTCGCCGGCCCAGACCGTAGTAGTAGTTCCCTTCAAGCATGGTGTCAGGTTACCGCCTTCGGCTGTTGGCCGGTATGGGGATGCTCCGCGCCCGCATACACCCGCAGGCGGCGAAAGCAGGCCCGTCCGAGAGAGTTCTTGGGCAGCATGCCGCGGACGGCAAGCTCGATCACGCGCTCGGGACGCTGCTCCAGCATGTGGTCAAGGCGTGTCTGACGCAGCCCACCCGGATATCCCGAATGGCGGTAGTAGTACTTCTGCGTCGGCTTGTTGCCCGTCACGCGCACCTGCGACGCGTTGATGACGATCACGCCATCGCCGCAATCGAGATTGGGCGCGAACTCCGGCTTGTGCTTGCCCCGCAACAGCTGGGCAATCTCGCTTGCCAGCCGGCCCAGGACCCGTTCGCTCGCATCGATCACCCGCCAGTCGCGGGCGCCGGTCGCCTTGGCGCTCATGCCGACACCTCCAGGACCACCGCCGGCTGGTCGGCGTAGTCCGTTGCACCCGGATACCGCACGCCGACGAGCGTCAAGCCGTGCGCGGGCGCCGTCGCCCCCACGGACGCGCGGTCGCCCGATTCGAGCAGGCGTCGCACGTCCCCGGCCGTCAAGTCTTCGCGGCCGACCCGCACCAGGGCAGCCACCATCCGCCGCACCATCCGGTGGAGAAACGCGTTGCCCGACACGCGCACGGCAATCATGGAGCCCTCGCGCCACACGGCGATGTTCGTGATCTCCCGCCGGGTGCGCGTTTCAGGTCCGATCGTGAACGCGCGAAAGTCATGGTTGCCAACGAATTCGCTTGCAGCTTCCTGCATGCGCGCAACATCCAGGGGTTCGCGCACGTGCCACGCACGGCCACGATCCAAGACCGGACGCTGCGGAGTTTGGGCGATGCGGTATTCGTAGGTGCGCTCGACCGCGTCCCGCCGCGCGTGGAAAGCGTCGGCCACGGTTGCGAGGCTCAGGGCGACGAGATCCTCGGGCAACCGGGCATTCCAGGCGCGCCAGAGCGTCGCGTCATCCAGTTGCGTCTCCACCCGCGTGCTCACCACCTGACCCGTCGCATGCGTGCCGGCGTCCGTCCGGCCAGCGCCGGTGACGTGGACCTGGTGGCCCACGACCGATGCCAGCGCGGTTTCCAGCTCCTGCTGCACGGTGCGCGCGGCGGCCTGGCGCTGGAATCCGGCGAACCCGGCGCCGTCGTATTCGACCGTGGCGCGGACGGTGCGAGATTGAGTCACAGCAGCTCCAGCCGAGCCAGGGGAGCGCCGTCGCCCAGCCGGCGGCCCAGGCGATACATCCTGGTAAATCCACTGGTGCGGTCGGGAAACCGCTCCGGCACGGTGTCGAACAGGTCCTTCACGACCTCACGATCGGGGAGCCAGGCCAGCGCCTGACGGCGGGCGTGAAGATCGCCGCGCTTCGCCAGCGTCACCAGGTGATCCACCTCGGGTCGAATGGCCTTGGCCCGCGCCTCGGTGGTCTGCACGTGGCCGTGCAGGAGCAACGATCGAACCAGGCCGCGCACCAGCGACTTGCGGCGCGCCGGGTTGCAGCCCAGGTGTCGTCCCTTGCGGCGGTGACGCATGGCTAGCTCGTCTCCTCCGCCCCAGCACCGTCGGCAAGCGTAAGCCCGCGTTGGGACAGCCCGGCGCGGATTTCGTCAATGAGCCGAACGCCCATGCCGCGCAGCGCAAAGAGGTCGTCTTCGGTCATCGCCGCGACCTCCTCGATCGTCTCCACCCCGTGCCGCTTCAGGCAGTTCACCGCCCGATTTGAAAGCTTGAGGTCCTCGAGCGGCTCGCCCGGCGCCACGCCCTGATCGGCCAGCAAATCGATTGTCGGCCCGGCCGCGACTTCGTCGCCGCCAATCATGCCGAACGATTTGACAAGCTGCTGGGCGGCGGCGCGCAGCGCGTCGTGCGGCCCCGTCGTTCCGTCGGTCCACACCTGCAGCACCAGCCGGTCGTGCTCGGTGTCCTGCCCGACCTGGGCGTGCTCCACGTGGTATTCGACCTTGGTCACCGGCGTGAACACGCGGTCGAGCGGGATGACACCGATGGGCAGGGACTTGGCGCCCTCCGAAGGCACGTAGCCCACGCCCTGCTCGACGGTGAATTCGCAGCGCAGCAAGCCCTCGCCGGGCAGCTCGCACAGATAGTGGTCGGGATTGACGATCTCCACCCCGCTCGGCACCTCGATGTGGCCGGCGGTGATGACGCCCGGCCCGGTTTGCTCCAGCATGCACAGCGAAGGCTCGCGGTTGAACGACCGCAGCCGCACGCGCTTGACGTTGAGCAAAAACTCCACGACGTCCTCGCGCATGAACTCGAGCGTGCTGAACTCGTGCAAGGCGCCGTCGATGCGCGCCGTGGCGATGGCCGCGCCGGGCAGCGACGACAGCAAGGCGCGTCGGAGCGGCGTGCCGAGCGTGTGGGCGAACCCGGGCCGCAACGGCTCGATGTGAAACAAGCCGTAGTCGTCGCCGAGCTCCTTGGCCTCGACGGCGATCGGATCAGGCTCGACCGGACTGGCGGCTTCCAACGATTCTAGTAACACAGGCGTCCTCTCGGGCGCGGCTGGCGCATGTCGCGCATGCGCCTCCGCACGAAGTCCCTAGCGGGAATAGAACTCAACGATGAGCTGCTCGTTCACAGTTGCGTCAATGTGGTCGCGTTCGGGCAGCGCCGTCACCATGCCGCTGAACTCATCCGGGGTCACGTGCACCCATGCCGGGCGCCCCATGGCGTCGGCCCGGGTCAGCGCGCCGGCAATCGACTCGATCCGGCGGCTCTTCTCGCGCACCTGCACGTTGTCGCCCACCTTCAACGTGGCCGACGGAATCGTGTGCTTGCGGCCATTCAGCACGATATGCCCGTGGGTGATCAGCTGACGGGCCTGGGCCCGGCTGAGCGCGAATCCCATTCGATACACGACGTTGTCGACGCGCAATTCCAACTCCTGCAGCAGGCGCTCACCGCGCGAGCCGGCGCCGCGGCCCGCCCGCTTGAAGTATCGGCGGAATTGTCGCTCCAGCACTCCGTAGAGGCGCCGGGCCTTCTGCTTCTCACGCAGCTGCACGGCGAACTCGGTGGCCCGTCGGCGCGAAAGCCCGCGCGCGCCGGGGCCGCCCCGGTCGCCGCGTCGCTCAATGGCGCATTTCGGCGTGTGGCAGCGATCGCCCTTCAGGAAGAGCTTTTCGCCCTCGCGACGGCAGAGCCGACAGACGGGACCGGTGTAGCGTGCCATGGGCGATAGTTCCTCGAATGCGTCCTAGACGCGTCGGCGCTTCGGTGGGCGCGGACCGTTATGGGGGATCGGCGTCACGTCGGAAATGCTTGTGATGTTGAGTCCGGACCCTTGCAGCGCGCGGATCGCCGCATCGCGCCCGGACCCCGGACCGCGAACGTAGACGTCGAGGTCGCGCATGCCCATGTCCATGGCCTGCCGCGCCGCCTGATCGGCCGCCTGCTGCGCCGCGAAGGGCGTGCTCTTGCGAGACCCCCGGATGCCAACCGTGCCTCCGCTCACGCTGGTCAGCGTCTCGCCCTGGAGGTCGGTGATCGTGATGATCGTGTTGTTGAAGGTCGCGTGCACGTGCGCAGCGCCCTTGGGCACCGGCGTGCGGTCCCGGCGACGGGCGCGACTGGATCGTTCGGCCATGCTAGCCCCGCTTAATCACGCGCTTGCGGATTCCCACCGCACGGCGCGGTCCCTTGCGTGACCGGGCGTTGGTCCGTGTGCGCTGACCGCGCGCCGGCAGACCGATGCGATGGCGGAGACCGCGATAGCATCCAATTTCACGCAGGCGCGCGAGATTGGTTTGCACCTCGCGACGCTTCTCGCCCTCCACGCGAATGTGGCGGTCGATCTGATCGCGAATTCGCCCCAGGTCGTCGTTGGTCAGATCGATGACCCGCTTGGCCCCGGGCACGCCCGCGTCCGCCAAGATTCGACGGCTGGACGTGCGCCCGATTCCGAAGATATAGGTCAGCGCGATCTCGACGGGCTTCTCCCGCGGAATGTCGACCCCGGCGATGCGTGCCATGGCGCTACCTGCCTACCCTTGCCGCTGCTTGTGCTTGGGGTTCTCGCAGATCACGAGAACCCGGCCACGACGACGAATGATGCGGCACTTGTCGCAACGCGGCTTCACGGATGCGCTGACTTTCATGCGACGGCGCTACTCGACCCGCTCGTTGCGCAGCCGCCAGGTGATGCGCCCGCGCGTCAGGTCGTAGGGGGAAAGCTCCAGCTTGACGCGGTCGCCCACGCCCACGCGAATGAATCGCAGCCGCATGCGGCCGGACAGGTGGGCCAGGATCGCCGGGGGCTCACTCTCGTCGGAGCCCGTGACCAGGCGCAGCGGCTTTCCGTTCGGCCCGATGGGGCGCACCAGGAACATGGTGTTGGGCAGGGTGTCGACGACCTCGCCCTCGACCTCGATCATCGGCGACTTGCTCTTGCCGTTGGAGTCAGCCGTCCGGGCCTCGCGTGCCGATCGCTGGGCCATCAGGCGCCCGCCCGACGGGTGAGGACGATCGGTCCGGACGCACCAACGACCACCGTATGCTCGAAGTGCGCCGACAGGCTGCCGTCGGCGCTGCGGGCGGTCCAGCCATCGGCGTCGAAACGCACGTCGGGACTCCCGACATTCACCATGGGCTCGATGGCGAGCGCCGTGCCCACCTCGAGCACGGCACCGGTCCCCGCGACGCCGAAATTCGGCACCTGCGGCGGCTCGTGCATTTCCTCTCCGATTCCGTGTCCCACAAATCTCCTGACGACCGAGAACCCGGCGCTCTCAACGAGCCGCTGCACGGCCGCGCCGACATCACCGAGCCGATTTCCCGGTTGTGCGGCGGCGACTGCCGCATCTAGCGCGTTGCGCGTGACGGCGATCAGACGCTCCGCCTCGTCGTCGACTTCGCCGACGGCAACGGTTACCGCCGAGTCGGAGTGCCATCCGTCGAGGATCACTCCACAATCGATGCCAATGATATCGCCTTCCTGCAGCGCATTTCCACTAGGGATGCCATGCACGATGACATCGTTGGTCGAGGCGCAGATGCTGCCGGGAAAGGGCGCGATCCCGGGCGATCCGGCCGGCACGCCCAGGAACGACGGCGTGCCGGCATTGTCGCGAATGAACTCCTCCGCCACCGTGTTGAGCTCGCTCGTCGTGACGCCGGGCGCCACCGCTTCCTCGACCAGGGCCAACGCGCGCGCCAGCAAACGGCCCGAGGCCCGCATCCCCTCGATCTGTTCGGGCGTCTTCACCACCACGTTGCCGGCGTTCATGCGGCGATCGCCTCCAGCGCATTGCCGATCCGCTGCGCCACGGTATCTATGTCCGCGTCGCCGTCCACCCGGGCCACGAGGCCGCGCTCCGTGTAGTACTGAATCAGCGGCGCCGTCGCGGTCTGATAGACCTCCAGCCGATAGCGCGCGGTCGCGTAGTCGTCGTCGTCCCGGCCGCGGCTCATCAGCCGACCGAGCGCGACCTCGTCGGGAAGATCCAGCACCAGCACCACGTGCACGCGCGCCGAATAGCTGGCGAGCACGGCGTCCAGCGCCTCCGCCTGCGCCAGCGTTCGCGGGAATCCGTCGAAGCAAATCCCCGTATTCCGCTGCCCGGCCACGAAGCCCTCGACGAGTTGCATCACCAGATGGTCGGGCACGAGACGGCCCGATTCAACGTAGTCGCGCACCTGCATCCCGACCGGCGCGCCCTCCTCGATCGCCTGGCGAAAGAGCCCGCCCGTGGACACATGGGTGATATTCAGGCGCTCCACCAGCATTTCAGCCTGGGTGCCCTTGCCAGCGCCCGGCGGCCCAAGAAAAACGATGATCAATGGTGAGTGAATCGCCAACCTACCGGATGAAACCTTCGTAGTTGCGCATCAACAGTTGGGCCTCAAGCTGCCGCATGGTATCGAGCACGACGCCGACCACGATCAGCAATCCCGTGCTGCTGAGCGCCACGGCGTTGACGTTCGTCACCAGCTGCGCCAGGAAGGGAAGCACGGCGACGAACCCAAGAAACAGCGACCCCGCTACCGTCAGGCGATTCACAACGCGCATCAGGTACTGCTGCGTGGGGCGGCCGGGTCGTATCCCCGGAATGAATCCGCCGTTCTTCTGCAGGTTCTCCGCAAGGTTCTGCTGTTGAAAGATGACCAGTGTGTAGAAGTAGGTGAAGGCAATCACCAGGAAGAACGTCGCCACCCAGTAGATGAAATTGCTGGGGCTCATGGCGTTGGCGATGCCGCTGGCCAGGCCGGCCAGCCACGTAATGTCCGTGCCTTCGAAGTAGCTGGCAATGGTGCCCGGCAGCAGCATGAAGGAGAACGCGAAGATCAGCGGGATCATCCCCGCCGAATTCACCTTGAGCGGGATGTGCGTGCTCTGGCCGCCGTACATGCGATTGCCGCGCACGCGCTTGGCGTAGTGCACGGGAATGCGCCGTTGCGCCTCCTGCACAAACACGATTGCGCTGATCATCGCCAGGCCAATCACCACCACCGCCAGGAATCCGCCGATGTTCTCGCCGGCGAACAGGGCCTGTCCCACGGCCTGCGGGGCCCCCGCCACGATGCCCGCGAAGATGATGATGGAGACGCCGTTGCCCACGCCGTTCTCCGTGATGAGCTCGCCGAGCCACAGGAGGAACATCGACCCGGCGGCCATGACGATCAGCATGGCCACGATCTCGGGGGCTCCCAAGGACGGCGAGATCAGGTCGGCCTGCGAGCTGCGCAGCAGCGTGATCTGGCCGAAGCCCTGCAGCATGGCGAAGGGAACCGTGGCGATCCGGGTGTACTGCGCGATCTTCTTGCGCCCGCTCTCTCCCTCCTTGGAAAGCTCCTGCAAGCGCGGAATCAACGGCGTGAGGACCTGAAACGCGATCATCGCGGTGACGTAGGGATAGACGCCCAACGCCACGATGGAAAAGTTTTCGAGCGCGCCGCCCGACAGCAAGTTCAGAAATCCGAGGAGTTGATTGCCCTCAAAGAACTCCTGCAGCCGATCCGTCGCCACCCCCGGCATGGGGATGTGCGCCACGAGGCGAAACAGCACCAGGAGGCCAATCGTGAACAGGATCTTCCGGCGTACATCCGGCAATCGGAACGCGGTGATGGCGGTCTGGATCACGCAGGAGTTTCCTCGGCGGCGCCGCCGGCCTCCTCGATCTTCTTCTTGGCCGCAGCCGAAAACTTGGGTGCGCGAATGGTCAGCGCATGCGGCAGGTCGCCGCCCGCCAGGATCTTGAACAGGCCGTCGTCGATGATGCCGCGGGCGCGCAACTCCTCCGCCCCCACCACGGACCCTTCGTCAAACTGAGCCAGGCGGCCCAGGTTCACCGGCTGGTAGTCGGTCCGAAATCGGTCGTTGGTAAATCCGCGGCGGGCGGGAAAGCGCCGCAACAGCGGCGTTTGGCCGCCCTCGAAGCCCGGCGTTGGCCCCGGCCCGCTGCGCGCGCCCTGGCCGAGCATGCCGCGACCGGACGTCTTGCCGCGTCCGCTGCCTTCGCCACGACCGACCCGCTGGCGACGCCGTCGCCGTTGTGACGTTCGAACGAGCTCGTGCGGTTTCACGATTCGACTACTCCTCGGCCTCGCGGCGGCATTCGACGAGGTGCCCCACGACCACGAGCATGCCGTCGATCGCCGGCGACTGCTCGCGCTCGGCGGTCTTGCCAATTCGCCCCAGGCCCAGCGCGCGCAGGGTCTCCTGCTGGCGACGCGTGGTGCCGATCGAGCTTCGCACCTGACGTAGATGCAGCTTGGCGCTAGCCATCGCCGGGCGAATCGATCTGGGCCAGACGCAGCGCGCGCTGCTCGCTCGGGTCGCTCAGCGCCTGCAGGGCTTCAACGGTTGCCTGAACGACGTTGATGGCGTTCGACGAGCCGATGATCTTCGTGAGCACGTTTCGCACGCCGGCCAGCTCCAGCACGGCGCGCACCGCGCCGCCCGCGATCACGCCCGTCCCCGAGCCTGCGGGACGCAGGATGACCTTGGACGCGCGAAATCTGGCTTCCACGTAGTGGGGAATGGAGCCATCCTCGGTGAGCGGCACGTCGAACATGCCGCGGCGCGCCCGCTCCTGGCCCTTCTGAATGGCGTCCGCCACCTCGCGGGCTCGGCCGACGCTGACGCCAACGCGACCGTTGCGATCGCCCACCACGACGATGGCGTTGAAGCCGAAGCGCCGCCCACCGCGGACGACCTTCGATACACGCTTGATACGCACCACGCGATCTTCGAATCGCTGGCGCTCGCCGTCAGCGTCCAGAAAACTTGCTTGTCGTCGCCCGCGACCATCGAATTGCACGGCTAGAACTCCAACCCATCGGCTCGCGCCGCGTCCGCCACGGCCTTCACACGTCCGGCGTAGGCAAACCCGCCACGATCGAATACCACGCGCGACACCTTCACCGCCTTCGCCCGCTCGGCAATGGCGCGACCCACGCCGCTGGCCTGCTCACGCCTCGAGCCTTCACCCGCGCCGGACTCGAGCGTCGAGGCGGCGGCCAGCGTGACGCCGCGGGCGTCGTCGATCACCTGGGCATAGGTGTGCTTCAAGCTGCGAAACACGGCCAGGCGCGGACGCTCCGCCGTGCCGCGAACCCGGGCCCGCAGGCGTTGATGCCGCCGCAACCGGCTGGCGCGCCGTGAGTGCGTCGCCATTAGGCCGTCGCCAATCCGGCTGCGGTCTTGCCGGGCTTCTGCCGGACGTACTCGCCGGCATAGCGGACGCCCTTGCCCTTGTAGGGATCGGCCGGACGCACCGCGCGAATCTCGGCGGCGATCTGGCCCACGGCCTCTTTGTCGATCCCCTCGACCACGATATGCGTTGGGTCCGGCACCTGAATGTCGACGCCCTCCGGGGGCCTGATCACCTGCGGATGCGAGAACCCCAATTGCAGATCGAGGGCGCCGCCTTGCAGCGAGGCGCGGTATCCGGTTCCTTGAATTTCGAGGCGCTTCTGGAAGCCGTCCGTGACGCCCGACACCATGTTGGCCAGCAGCTGGCGCGTCAGGCCGTGCAGCGCCCGCTGCTTGCGCTCGTCATTTGGTCGGGTCACCTGCACCATGCCGTCGGCCGCGGTGATCGTCATCGACGCCGGCAGCGCGCGCGCCAGCGAGCCCCGCGGCCCCTTGACTTCAACCGCGTTGCCGTCGCCGACGTTCACCGTGACCCCTTCGGGGATTGGTACTGGAAGCTGGCCGATGCGTGACATGACGTTGGCTACCAGACGAAGGCGAGCACTTCGCCACCGAGTCGGCGTCGTCGCGCCTCGCTGCCGGTCATCAATCCACTGGACGTGGAGACCAGGGCCACGCCGATGCCGCCCATCACGCGCGGAATCTCGCGGGCGCGGGTGTAGACGCGGAGGCCTGGGCGGCTCACGCGCTTCGAACCTCGCAGCAACGGCTCGTCGTTGGCGTCGTACCGCAGGTCGATTTCAATTGACGCCCGCGGCGACTCCTCAACCACGGAAAAGCCGGCGATAAAGCCTTCTTCGCGCAGCAGCTTGGCGATGCCTTCCTTGAGCCCGGAATGCGGCACCCGCACCTTCCGGTGGCGCGCCGTCACGGCGTTGCGCATCCGCGTCAGCATGTCGGCAATCGGGTCTGTCATCGCGTCTTACCAGCTCGACTTCGTCACGCCGGGAATCTCACCCTGCGCCGCCAGGGTGCGAAAGCAAATGCGACAGAGATCGAAGCGCCGCATGTAGGCCCGCGGTCGGCCGCACAGGACACAGCGATTGCGGTAGCGCACCTTGTAGCGGAGCTTTCGGCCGCGCAGCGACCGCTCGTCGAAGTTCGGCGAGTTGAAGGCGTTCCGCTCCCGCTCCCATTTCACGACTTTACACTTCTTGGCCATGTGGACTCCTAGTTGGCGTCTTCGCGCTCGAACGGCAGACCGATGGCCTCGAGCAACCGCCGGGCGTGCGCATCGGTTTGCGCGCTGGTGACCATGGTGACTTCCAGACCGCGAATCTGGTCGATCGAGTCGTAGTCGATTTCGGGGAAGACCAATTGCTCGGGCAGACCGATCGAGTAGTTGCCGCGTCCATCGAAGGCGCGCAGCGACAGCCCGCGAAAGTCGCGCAGCCGCGGCAGCGCCAGGTTGATCAACCGATCGACAAACTCATACATCCGCCGGCCGCGCAGCGTGGTCTTCACGCCCACGCGCTGGCCCGCGCGGAGGCGAAACGCCGCCACGCTCCGCCGCGCCCGCGTCACGATCGGCCGCTGGCCCGTGGCCGCGGCGATATCGCGCACCGTGTGGTCCACGATCGCGTCGTTGCTCAGCGCCGCGCCGATGCCAACATTCACCACGACCTTCTCCAGCCGCGGCACCTCGTGGAGATTGCCGAGCCCAAGGTCCCGTTGCAATTCGGGGCGAATCGACTCTCGATACCGATCAAGCAGGCGTGCCATCACTCATCCAGTGGTTCGTTGCAGCTCTTGCAGTAGCGGATACGCGCCCCGCGACGGCCCACACGAATTCCAATCCGGGAACGCGCGCCGCAATGCGGGCAGACCAGCATGACGTTCGAGGCGTCAAGCGGGGCGTTGAATTCAATGATACCGGCCCGCTGCCCAATGGCACGCGGTTTGGTGTGCCGCTTGCGCACATTTATAGCTTCGACGACTAGCTGTCCGGTTTCCGGCACGACGCGTTCGATTTCGCCCTGGCGACCTCTGTCCCGCCCGGCGAGCACCTCGACGGTGTCACCCTTGCGGAGGCGAAATCGGTGTGTGGCGGCCATGCTCAGAGCACCTCGGGCGCCAGCGACACGATGCGCATGAAGCGCCGCTCGCGGAGTTCGCGCGCCACGGGGCCGAAGATGCGTGTGCCGCGCGGCGCCGTGCCGTCCAAGACGACGGCCGCGTTGTCGTCAAAGCGAATCCGCGATCCGTCGACGCGTCGATATTCCTTCGCAACACGCACGACCACCGCCTGCACCACGCTGCCCTTCGGCACGGGGCTGTTGGGCGCGGCGTGCTTGACGCTGGCCACCACGATGTCGCCCACGCCGGCGTATTTGCGGCCGGAACCGCCGAGCACGCGGATGCACATGATCTCGCGCGCGCCGCTGTTGTCGGCAACCTTGAGTCGACTCTGTTGTTGAACCATGGCGTTAGCGGGATTCGCTTTCCGAGGCATCGGCATCTGCATCCGCCTCAAGTTCGGCCGATGCGTCGGTGGTCGCTTCGACAACATCAGCTTCGGCGTCGGCGGCCCCCTCGGCATCGGCTTCGGGCTCAACGTCCACCACCTGCGCGGCCTCGCTGGCGGCCTCCACGGCTGCCTGCTCTTCTTCGGTCAGCGTGGCGCGATTGACGATGCGCGTGAGTCGCCAGCGTTTGCGCCGGCTATAGGGCCGCGACGACACAATCTCCACCACGTCGCCGACATCGCAGGCGTTTTCGGCGTCGTGCGCCAGCAGCTTGCGCCGAACGCGGACCGGCTTGCGGTACAGCGGGTGCCGGCGCACGGCCTCCACCTGGACCGAGATGGTCTTGTCGGTGCGATTGCTCACCACGGTCCCGACGCGACGCTGGCGCCGCTGGTCGTCCGCAGTCATCATGCGTCCTCTTCCACGGCGCCGGCGCCAACAAGCTCGCGCTCGCGCTGCACGGTCATGATCTGCGCGATGTCGCGCCGAAGCTCCCGCAACCGCGAGGTCGCGGTTAGCTGGAGCGTCGCATGCTGCAGGCGCAGTCGAAACAGCTCTTCCTTCGCCTCTCGGCGTCGGGTTTCCAGGGCATCGGGATCGAGCCCCCGGATCTCTGCCAGATCAGCCAACGACCACCTCGCGATTTCGGGTGATGACGCGGGTTGCCACGGAGATCTTGTGCGACGCGAGGCGCATGGCCTCGCGGCCGAGTTCCTCATCTATGCCCGCGATTTCAAACAGCACGCGACCGGGTTTCACGACCGCCACCCAGTGGTCCACGTTGCCCTTGCCGCTCCCCATGCGCGTCTCGGCCGGTTTGGCGCTGACCGGCTTGTCTGGAAAGAATCGAATCCACACCTGGCCACCGCGCTGGACGGCGTGAGTGATGGCGCGCCGCGCCGCCTCGATCTCCCGGCTGTCGACCCAGCCGGCACTGAGCGCCTGCAGCCCGACTTCGCCAAACTGCAGCGCGTTGCCACGCGCCGCGCGGCCGCGCCGTCGGCCCCGGTGAGCCTTGCGGAATTTGGTGCGCTTGGGCATCAACATGACGTCAGTTCCCTCTCGGAGCGCGTCGACCGCCCATCCCCGTCCGGCCTACGCGGCCGGCCAGCATATCGGCGGTGTCGCTCAGGGTGTCGCGGCGATGGATCCACGCCTTGACGCCAATGCGCCCTTGCGCTGTGCGGGCTTCGGTGAATCCGTAGTCGATGTCGGCGTCGAGCGTCTGCAACGGCACCGTCCCGCTCAGCTCGAACTCGGTTCGCGCCATTTCCCGCCCGCCAAGGCGGCCGCTGACCATGACCTTCACGCCCATGGCCCCGGCCCGCATGCTGCGCTCGGCGGTGACTTTCATGGCCCGCCGGAACGACACTCGGCGTTCCAACTGCTCGGCCACGTTGCGCGCCACCAGAAATGCGTCCAGCTCCGGCTGACCGATTTCCTGGACGTCCACGACGGTGCGTTTCTTCGTATGGAGCTCCAGGAGACGCTGAATCTCCTCGCGGTTGCTTCCCCCGCGGCCAATCACGATGCCCGGTCGGGCCGTGTGAATGATCACGCGCAGCTGGCTGACCTGGCGTTCGATCTCGATGCGCGACACGCCGGCGCCGAATCCACGCCGCCGTCCGCCGCGACGCTGATCGCGTCGTCCGGGCGGGTTGTCGAGGAACTGCCGCACGATCTTCCGGATCTGGAAGTCCTCAGCCAGCAGCGCGGTGTAGTCGCGATCGGCGTACCACGTGCTGAGCCAGCGCTTCGTGTATCCGAGGCGATAGGCGATTGGGTGAACTTTTCGGCCCATGCTTATTCGCTTTCGTCGTCCACGACGACGGTGATGTGGGCGGACCGCTTCCGATAGAACCCCGGGCGCCCGCGAGCCTTCGCACGATAGCGCTTCAGCGAGGGACCTTGATCAACGCGCACGTCGCGCACGATCAGGCTTTCCCGCTCCAGGCCATAGTTGTGTTCGGCATTCGCCAGCGCCGACTTCAGCACCTTGGCAATCTCGAACGCCGCGCGCTGCGGCAGGTGTGCCAGCGTGGCCAGGGCAACCTCCGGACGCAATCCCCGCACCTCGTTGGCCACGAGGCGCGCGCGTCGCGGCGCCATCCGAACGTACTTGGCCGTTGCCCAAACTTGCATGCCCCTAGCGTGCTCCCTGTTGCTGCTGCGCCGCCACGCGCGACCCGGCCTGGCTGTGGCTGCGATAGGTGCGCGTGGGCGCGAACTCGCCGAGGCGATGGCCCACCATGTTCTCCGTGACGTACACGGGCACATGGCGGCGACCGTCGTGCACGGCGATGGTGAGCCCGACCATTTCCGGATGGATCACGCTTGCCCGGCTCCAGGTGCGAATGACCTGCTTTTGCCGGCTGCGGCTCGCCTCGGCCACGCGCTTCTCCAGCTTGGGGTCGATGTACCAGCCTTTTTTCGAGCTTCGTGACATGCTGCCCTATCTCCTGCGGCGTCGAATGATAAAGCGATCGCTGCGGCGCCGCCCGAGGCGAGTCCGTCGCCCTTGCGCCGGCTTGCCCCACGGTGTCTTCGGGCCGGGGAGTCCCACCGGCGCCTTCCCCTCGCCGCCGCCATGGGGATGATCGCGCGGCGTCATGGCCGATCCACGCACCTGCGGCCGGCGGCGTCGCCAGCGAATGCGTCCCGCCTTGCCGGCCGATTGGTTGCTGTGATCCTGATTCCCAACGCGGCCCACGGTGGCCATTCCGGCCAGCGGGACCTGCCGCATTTCGCCCGACGGCAGCCGCAGCGTGGCCAGACCGCGGTCCTTGGCCATCAACTGCCCGCCCATGCCGGCGCTGCGAATCAGCTTGGCGCCGCCGCCGGGCACCAGCTCGACGGCGTGCACCTCGGTTCCCGCGGGCATATCCGCCAGGCGCATGGCATTGCCCACGCGCGGTTCGGCCTTTGGCCCCGAGACGACCTCGGCGCCAACCCGCAGGCCCTGGGGCGACAGGATGTAGCGTTTCTCGCCGTCGGCATACACCAGCAGCGCGATGTGAGCCGAGCGGTTGGGGTCGTATTCGATGCTCGCAATCTTCGCGGGCACGCCCGGCTTGTCGCGGCGCCAGTCAATCACGCGGTAGCGCCGCTTGGCCCCGCCGCCCCGGTGACGCACGGTGATGCGGCCCTGGTTATTGCGTCCCGCTCGTTCGGTCAGCGGTCGCAGCAGCGGCTTGTGCGGCTTGGACTCGGTGACTTCCTCGTGATCGACCGACACATAGCCGCGGCGCCCGGGAGACGTCGGATCGTAGGTGCGAAGTCCCATGTCTAGGTTCCCGGGTAGATGTCGATGGCGTGTCCCTCGGCGAGGGTCACGATGGCCTTGCGCTTGGAGGATCGATAGCCGGCAAATCGCCCAAACCGCCGCGGCTTGCCGCGAAGATTCATCACGTTGACGTTGGTGACGTCCACGCGGAACAGGGCCTCGACGGCTTCCCGAATCATGTGCTTGGACGCCGTGGGATGCACCTCGAACACGTATTTGCGATCTTCCACGAGCGTGGTCGATTTCTCGGTCACCACCGGTCGAATCACGACATCGCCGGGATCAGGCATCGCGACCTCCCCGCAGGAGGTCGAGCGCGGCGTCGGTCGCCACGACGTGATCGGCCGCGGCAACATCCATGAACCCCACGGCATCGGCGCGCTCCACCGTCACACCCGGAATGTTGCGTGAGGATCGCCGGAGCGCCTCGGGCGGATCGGCATCGAGCAGCAGCAAGCGTCCGGCCAATCCGGCGTCCGCCAGCCAGGCCGCGCGTTCCTTGGTCTTGGGCGAATCTCCCCAGTCGTCAACGCGATGCACGCGATCGGCCTGCGCCTTCTGCGCCAACAGGCTGCGCAGCGCCTCGCGCCGCTCGCGACGACTGAGCCGGCGCCGCACGGTTCGTGGACGGGGTCCAAAGGTGACGGCGCCGCCCCGCCGCTGTCCGGCGGAGGCGCTCCCGGCGCGCGCGCGCCCCACGCCCTTCTGGCGGTAGAGCTTTTGCGCGCTCGCCGTTACTTCGCCGCGTGACTGGGTGCTGCTCGTGCTCTGCCGACGGCGCTGCGCGCCCACGACGGTCGCGCGACGAAGCAACTCATCCCGCGCCCCAGGCTCGCCGAACAAATCGGCGCCCACGGGCGTGACCGGCGCCGTTTCCTGGGCAGCCATCAGGCCCGGCTCCCATGACGCGATGTCGGTCGAACCACGAGGATTCCCTTGCGCGGGCCAGGCACGGCGCCTCTCAAGACGATGTAGTTCTTCTCGGCGTCCACATGCTCCACGCGCAGGCGCTTGGCGGTCACGCGGCGGCCGCCCATGCGGCCGGCCATGCGCATCCCCTTGAACACACGGCTCGGGGTCGTCCCCGCACCCACGGATCCGGGGGCGCGAAGCCGGTCCGACTGGCCGTGCGTCCGCGGCCCGCCGCGGAAGTTGTGACGCCGCACGACACCGGCAAATCCCTTGCCCTTCGAAGTGCCAGTCACGTCCACCAGGTCGCCGGGCGCGAACATGTCGGCCCGCACTTCGGCGCCAACGTCGAGGTCAGGCGCACTGTCGAGGCGAAACTCGCGCAGCACGCGGTAGGCCGGCGCATCCTGCAGGTGTCCCCGCTCCGCGCGCGAAAGTCGTGAATCGCGGGTCTCGTCGAATCCCAGTTGCAGCGCGACATAGCCGTCCCGCTCCACCGTCCGCACGTCGGTCACGGTGCACGGTCCGGCCTCAATCAAGGTCACGCCATAGGCATGCCCGGCGTCGTCGAAGCGCTGGGTCATGCCGAGCTTGCGCCCGAGGATTCCGGTGGCCATGACGCTAGGACTTCAGCTCGATGTCGACGCCGGCGGCAAGCTGCAGGCGCAGGAGCTCGTCCATCGTCTGCTGTGTCGGGTCGATCACGTCAATGAGCCGCTTATGCGTGCGCATCTCGAACTGCTCACGCGAGTCCTTGTCGATGAAGGGCGATCGGATGACCGTCCACTTCTTCTTTTGCGTTGGCAGGGGAATCGGGCCGCGCACGTCCGCCCCGGTCCGATCCGCCGCCTCGATGATGCGGCGGGCGGCATCGTCCAGCACCTTGTGGTCGTAGGCCTTGAGGCGAATGCGAATCCGCTGTCGCGGGGCCTGTCGCCGGGCGCGCCCACTGGCCGGCCGCCCGGCCGACGGTTCGGCCGGAGTGTCGGCGGGTGCGCGTGCCTCAGCCATGACAGCTATTTGACGATCTTGGTCACGACGCCGGCGCCAACCGTCACGCCGCCTTCGCGAATGGCGAAGTGCACGCCATCCTCGAGGGCCACGGGCGCACCGAGCGTCACCGACATCTCGATGTTGTCGCCCGGCACGCACATCTCGGTGCCTTCCGGCAGGTTGACCTCACCGGTCACGTCGGTGGTGTGGATGTAGAACTGCGGGCGATACCCGTTGAAAAACGGTGTGTGGCGCCCGCCCTCGTCCTTGGTCAAGACGTAGACGTTCGCCAAGAACTCCGTGTGCGGCGTAATCGACCCGGGAGCGGCTAGAACCATGCCGCGCTCGACCTCGTGCCGCTCAATCCCGCGGAGCAGGCAGCCGACGTTGTCGCCGGCCACACCCGAATCCAGGGTCTTGCGGAACATCTCGACGCCGGTGCACACCCGACGGTCTACCAGGTCGCGCATGCCGACGATGTCGACTTCCTCGCCGGGCGTGATCACGCCGCGCTCGACGCGGCCCGTCACCACCGTTCCACGCCCCTTGATGCCAAAGACATCCTCGATGGGCATCAGGAACGGCTCGTCGACCGGGCGCTGGGGCTCCTCGAAGTAGGTGTCGATCGTGTCGACCAACTCGAGAATCGGTGCGAATTCCGGCGCGTCGGGATCGGTGCTTTCGGACTCCAGCGCGTGGAGGGCGCTGCCCCGCACGATCGGCACGTCGTCGCCCGGAAACTCGTACTTGTTCAGAAGGTCTCGCAACTCGAGCTCGACGAGCTCGAGCAGCTCCTCGTCGTCCACCATGTCGACCTTATTCAGGTAGACGACGATCGCGCCCACCTCAACCTGTCGTGCCAGCAGCACGTGCTCGAAGGTCTGCGGCATGGGACCGTCGGGGGCGCTCACCACCAGGATGGCGCCGTCCATCTGCGCCGCACCGGTGATCATGTTCTTGATGTAGTCGCGGTGACCCGGCGCGTCTATATGCGCGTAGTGCCGGCTTTCGCTTTCGTACTCGACGTGCGCGATCGAAATCGTGATGCCACGCTCGCGCTCCTCGGGCGCCTTGTCGATGGCGTCGAACGCCTCAAACTGCGCCAAGTCCTTCAGCGACAGAACCTTGGTGATGGCTGCCGTGAGCGTGGTCTTGCCATGGTCGACATGGCCGATGGTGCCGACGTTGACGTGCGGCTTCGTGCGTTCGAACTTGACTCGTCCCATTCGCTGCGTGCTCCTGATGCGCCGGCCATGCGGCCCTGCGCCTAGACTCCAGTCAGAACTTCCTGTCCCGTCCCGGCCCCCGGCCGGACGGCGTAGTGTGAGAACTCCATCGAAAACGTACCCCGGCCCTGAGTGGCCGAGCGTAACGCACTAGCGTACCCAAACATTGTGGCCAGCGGTACTTCGGCGCGAATGACGCTCGACCCGCCCCTCGGCTCAGTCCCCTGGACGTCGCCCCGCTTCGACAACAAGCCCGCCAGCACGTCGCCCACGTACTCATCGGGAATCACGACGTCGACGGCCATCACAGGCTCCAGCACCGCGGTGCCCGAGCGCCGCAGGGCCTCTTCCACCGCCCACGAACCGGCGATTTCAAAGGCAAGCTCGGACGAGTCCACCTCGTGAAACGATCCGTCCACGATGCGGATTCGGACGTCAATGACCTGGTAGCCCTGGAGCCCCCCGGTGAGTGCGCGTCGCGCCCCGCGCTCGGCGGCCGGCAAGAAGCCGAGCGGGATTGCGCCTCCGACGATGCGCGACTCGATCTCAATGCCGGCTCCCGGTTCAAGCGGCTCGAGCTCGACGACCACGTGGCCATACTGCCCGCGTCCGCCCGTCTGACGGATGAAGCGACCCGGCGCCTGGACGGCCCGCAAGGGGCGTTCGCGATAGGCCACCTGCGGGCGGCCCACGTTGGCGCCGACGCGGAACTCGCGCAACAGGCGGTCCACGATCACTTCGAGGTGCAGTTCGCCCATGCCGGCGATCAGCGTCTGGCCGGTTTCCTCGTCGCTTCGCACCTGGAAGGTTGGGTCTTCGTCGCCGAGCTTGCCCAGCGCCGTGATGATGCGGTCCTGGTCCGCTCGACTCTTGGGCTCGATGGCGATCGTCACCACGGGGTCGGGGAACGTAATTGATTCCAGCAGCACGGGGTGCGCCGGATCGGCCAGCGTGTCGCCGGTGCTCACGTCGCGCATGCCGACGGCCGCGACGATATCGCCGGGCACGATGGCGTCTTTGATTTCCTCGCGCTTGTCGGCGTGCATGCGCAGCACGCGACTGAGGCGCTGCCGCTTTCCGGTTCCGACGTTTAGCACCGTCGTGCCGGGCTCAACTCGTCCCGAATAGACCCGGAAATACGCCAGCTTGCCCGAATGCGGGTCCGCCACCATCTTGAACGCCAGCGCCGCGAACGGCGCCTCCACCGACGGCAAGCGATCGAGCGTTTCGTCCGTTTTGGGATCGATGCCGGATACGGGCGGCACGTCCAGCGGCGAGGGCAAGTAGCGCGCCACGGCGTCGAGCACCGGCTCGATGCCCCGGTTGCGCAGCGCGCTGCCAAACAGGACCGGCACGAGTTGAGACTCGATGGTGCCCCGTCGGAGCGCGGCGATCATCGACTCGGCATCGACCTCGTCGTCGTTGAGGTAAAGCGCGGCGATGTGATCGTCGAATTCACTCAGCGCTTCCAGCAATTGCAGCCGCGCGACGAACGCCACTTCGGCCAGATCGTCCGGAATGGCCTCGACCGACGGCTGCGTTGCTGTATCGCTGGCCCACACGATGGCCTGCATCTCGATGAGATCGACCACGCCGCGAAACTCCTGCTCACGGCCAATGGGCAGTTGCACCGGAACCGGATTCGCCCCCAGCCGCTCGCGGATCGAGCGGACCGCCGCGTCGGGGTCGGCCCCAACGCGATCCATCTTGTTGATGAAGGCCACACGCGGCACGTCGTACTTGTCGGCCTGACGCCAGACGGTCTCGGACTGCGGCTCCACGCCGTGGACGGCGTCAAAGACCACCAGCCCGCCGTCGAGGACGCGCAGCGAACGCTCGACCTCTGCCGTGAAGTCCACGTGCCCGGGCGTGTCGATGATGTTGATGCGCCGGTCCTGCCAATAGCACGTGGTGGCCGCCGCGACGATGGTGATGCCGCGCTCGCGCTCCTGCGCCATCCAGTCCATTTGGGTCGTGCCGTCGTCGATGACGCCGATGCGATGGATGCGCCCCGTGTAGAAGAGGATGCGCTCGGTCGTGGTGGTCTTACCGGCATCGATGTGGGCGATGATGCCGATGTTGCGAGTTTGCGAGATGTCAGCTTCGGACATGGTGCGGTGAGCTCGCGCTAAAACGCGTAGATGGCGAAGGCGCGATTCGCCTCGGCCATGCGATGCATCTCTTCACGGCGGCGCACCGCCCCGCCCTGACCGGAAGATGCATCAAGAAGCTCGAAGGCCAGACGCTCGCGCATCGAGCGACCGGATCGCGCCCGTGCGGAGCTGATCAGCCAGCGTACGGCCAGGGAGTATCGCCGGTCACCGCGAATCTCGACCGGCACCTGGTAGGTCGCACCGCCAACCCGGCGCGGCTTGACTTCGATCTGCGGCATGACATTCCGAATGGCCTCTTCGAAGGCGTCGAGCGCCGGCGTCCCGCTCCGCTCCTCGACGAGGTCGAAGGCGCCGTAGACGATGGCCTGCGCCTTCGCCTTGTAGCCATGGCGCATGAGCTTGTTGATAAAGCGCTCCACCGTCCGGTTGTTGTATTTCGGATCGGGTGCGGTCATTCGCCGCTCGGGGCGCTTCCGGCGAGGCATGGTGCTAAATCTCCTGGTTAGTGGGTTCGGCCGCGGGTTTCAGCGACTCGTAGGCGATGAGGGGCCAACGATTGCTCCACGACAGAGCTACCCCTATGCGCCGCGCCTGGTGCCGTACTTCGACCGCCCTTGCTTTCGGTTCTCGACGCCCGTGGCATCCAGCGGTCCTCGTACGACGTGATAGCGCACGCCCGGCAGGTCCTTCACGCGTCCGCCGCGAATCAGGACTACCGAGTGCTCCTGGAGTTGGTGACCTTCACCCGGAATGTAGGCCGTGACTTCCATCCCGTTCGACAGTCGGACCCGCGCCACCTTCCGCAGCGCCGAGTTCGGCTTGCGCGGCGTGACCGTGCGCACCAGCGTGCACACGCCGCGCTTCTGGGGCGCCCCGCGCGTGCGCACCATGCGCCGCCTCAGCCCGTTATAGGCGAAATGCAGGGCAGGCGCCGTCACCTTGCGCCGCGACTTGCGACGGCCCTTGCGAACAAGCTGATTTATCGTTGGCACACGACCACCACGGTCTGTCGAATTAGGGGCACGAAAAAACAGGACGCGCTCTGGCGCCCACCCGGCACGCTATCACTGCGCACGGTCGCCGTCAACGTTTGCGTCGCCGTTTTCGGCTTCGGACACCGGCGTGTCCTGGACGTTGGCCTCCTCGATGGGCTCGTCGGCGCCCGAGCTCAGGAACGCCGAGAACTGGTCGGCCGCGGCGCTGGGTCGCTCGGGAATCCCGGCGAGCAGCGTCCGGTCATCGTCGCCTTCGCCGGCCAGGGCCTGCATCAGGCTGTCGATCGCCCGGCCGTCGCCGTCGTCGGCCGACTCGGCGCCCGAGCCGACCGCCGCCAGCACGCCTTCGCCATCAGCGTCATCGGCCAGCAGCGAGTCGGCGTCGCCTTCGCCGGCCGTAATCAACGTGCCTTCGTGATACCGCTTCCAGCCGGTGCCGGCTGGAATCAGCTTGCCAATGATCACGTTCTCCTTCAGGCCGTGGAGATGATCGGTCTTGCCCTCGACGACGGCCTCGGTGAGCACCCGCGTCGTGTCCTGGAACGATGCCGCGGCCAGGAAGCTCTCATTGTTGAGCGACGCCTTGGTGACGCCGAGCAGTACCGGGCGAGCGGTCGCCGGACGCTGATCCTCGGCAACGGCCTTCTCGTTGGCCTCGTCGAACACGTGACGATCGATCAGGGTGCCGGGCAGCATGTCGGTGTCTCCGGGCATCTCGATGTGCACCCGCCGCAGCATCTGCCGCACGATCACTTCGATGTGCTTGTCGTTCACGGCCACGCCTACGATCCGATATACCGACTGGACCTGCTGCACCACGTAGCGCTGCAGCGCCTCGCGACCGCGCAGGCGCAAGATATCCTGGGGGTTCAGGGGACCCGCGGTGAGTTGCTGCCCCTTGGACACGAGCTGTCCACTTCGAACCTGCAGCTCCGCCGCCGGCGATACCGGATATTCATCGGTATCCTCGGTCTGCGACCGCAGGACAATTTCTCCATCCCGCACGCTGACGACGCCGTCGTTCGTGGCCCGAGGGCCCGCGCCCGCGACGCTGGCCAACGCCCGCTTGCTGATCGTCTTCGACTTGCTCTTGGCCTTGCGGGCCAGCAAGTCCTCCGCCTGCTCGCGCGGCAGGGCGATGGTCGCGTCCTTGGCAACCTCGTCGCCATCCTCCACGATGGGCACGAAATCGTCGGCGAGCTCATACACCTGCTCGTGGATATGCGCCGAGACGACGCGAATCACCTTGCGATCTTCTTCCTCGATGATCTCGGCCGTGCCGTCGAGCGCGCTCATCTGGGCCACGCCCTTTGGCACTCGGGCCTCGAAGAGTTCCTCGACCCGCGGCAGCCCCTGCACGCGGTCCGTGATGTCCGTGCCCATGACCACCCCGCCCAGGTGGAAGGTGCGCATGGTGAGCTGCGTCGCCGGCTCACCCATGGACTGGGCGGCGATGATGCCGACGGCCGCGCCCTCCTCCACCAGCTCATGCCGGGCCAGGTCCATGCCGTAGCACCGCTGGCAGACGCCGCGAGCATTGCGGCAGTTCATGACGGAGCGGGCGAACACTTCACCCACGCCGGCATCGTCGATCGCTCGGCTGAGATGGCGGTCGACCATGACGTCGGCCGGCACGATGATCTCGCCGGTGTCGGGATGGACCACTGGCCCCAGGGTGAAGCGGCCAAAGGCGCGATCGCCCACCGAGCCTTCAACCTGCTCGGGGTCGGCCGTGACGATGTGGTCGCCTTCCGTAGCCCCGCAGTCCTCGCCCATCACGATCACGTCCTGCGCCACGTCCACCAGACGGCGGGTGAGATAGCCGCTGTCGGCGGTTCGCAGGGCCGTGTCGGCCAGGCCCTTGCGCGCACCGTGCGTTGAAATGAAGTACTCCAGCACGGTCAGACCCTCGCGGAAATTCCCGCGCACCGGCACCTCGTAGATCTTGCCGGTCGGGTCGGACATGAGGCCGCGCATGCCGGAAACCTGACGGATCTGATCGAAGTTCCCCTTGGCGGCGCCGGAGTTGCCCATCATGAACACGGGGCCGTGCGGATCGAGGTCTTGGGGCACCGCGGCCGTCACCTTCTCCGTGGCCTCGGTCCATTTCTGGACCGTCAACTTGTAGCGTTCGCGGTCCGTGATGAACCCGTCGCTGTAGCTGCGCTCGATCTCCGCCACATCCGCCTCGGCGCCTGCGAGCACGTTGTCCTTCACGGCCGGAATCTCCAGATCGAACACCCCCATCGTCACGCCCGAGCGCGTGGCCCAGTACATGCCGATGTCCTTCACGCGGTCGGCAACCTCGGCGGTGGCTTCGATGCCGCTGGAGAAGAAGGCCCCGGCCAGCACGCGGCGCAGGCCGCCCTTGTCGAGCCGCTCGTTGACGAACCGCAGATCGCGCGGCAGCGCGATGTTGAAGATGATTCGCCCAATCGTGGTCTCGACGAACGCCGGCGACGGCGGCTGGTCCTCCGGCACCGGAAAGTCCGTCGACGTGACACGGAGATTGATCTTCGCGTGCAGATGCACCGCGCCGTGCTCGAACGCCAGCAGGGCGTCGCCAAAGTCGGCGAACGTTCGGCCTTCACCCAACGCGCCCTCAACCATCTCCGTCAGGTAATAGGCGCCAAGCGCCATGTCCTTGGTCGGCGCGATGATGGGCGCGCCGTCCGCCGGCGACAGCACGTTGAGCGTGCTCTTCATGATGTAGCGGGCCTCGTCTTGCGCGGCCCGGCTCAGCGGCACGTGCACCGCCATCTGGTCGCCGTCAAAGTCGGCGTTGAAGGCCGTGCACACCAGCGGGTGGATCTGGATCGCGCTCCCCGTCACCAGCACGATGTCGAACGCCTGAATGCCGAGCCGGTGCAGCGTCGGCGCGCGGTTCAGCAGCACCGGGTGGTCCTGCGTCACTTCCGCGAGCGCGTCCCACACCACGGGCTCGGGGTGCTCGACCATGCGCTTGGCGCTCTTGATATTGCTGGCATGCCCGTAGTCCACGAGCTTGCGCATGACGAACGGCTTGAAGAGCTCCAGCGCCATCTTGGTGGGCAGGCCGCACTGATTCAGCTTCAGGTGCGGTCCAACCACGATCACCGAGCGGCCTGAATAGTCCACCCGCTTGCCCAGCAGGTTCTGGCGGAAGCGCCCCTGCTTGCCGCGGAGCTGGTCGCTCAGCGACTTGTAGGGATGGTTGGACGAGCCGGTGACGGCGCGCCCGCGTCGCCCGTTGTCAATTAGCGCATCCACCGCCTCTTGGAGCATCCGCTTCTCGTTGCGCACGATGATCTCGGGCGCGCCGAGCTCCACCAGCCGCTTGAGCCGGTTGTTGCGGTTGATCACGCGGCGGTAGAGGTCGTTCAGGTCGCTGGTCGCGAACCGTCCGCCATCGAGCTGAACCATGGGCCGAATGTCCGGCGGCAGCACGGGCAGCACCGACAGGATCATCCACTCCGGGCGATTGCCGGAGCGTCGAAACGCCTCAACCACCTTTAGACGCTTGGTCGCCTTCTTGCGCCGCTGGATCGACGGAGACTCGATTTCCTCGCGCAGCTCGGCGGCCAGGGCATCGAGATCGACGTTGCCGATCAGCTCGACGACGGCCTCGGCCCCGATGCCGGCGCGGAAGACCTCGCCACAGGTGTGGCTCAGCTGCTGGTAGCGCGGCTCGCTCAGGAGCTGGTGCAGCTCGAGAGTCGTCAGATCGTCGGCGCGGGTCTGGTAGTACTCGCGAGTGCCGGCGATCTGCGACGCGCGCTCTTCCTCCAAGCCCATGGCTTCCTGGTCGGCCTCACGCCGGCGCGCCAGCTTGGTGGCGCCAAACCGCTCGTTCGCTGAAGCGACGGCCGTCTCGGCCGCCGCCTCGATGGCTGCCAGCGACTCGGCATTGATCTCGTCGCCGGCGGCAATCACCGGCTCGTCAAGCCAGCTCAGCCGAATCTCTTCTTCGGCCTTGCTGCCGCTCTCGGCAACCGGTGTGAGGCGGGTGACGGTCGTTTCGGCCTCTTCTTGGAGCCGGGCAACCTCGCCTTCGAGCTGTTCGTCGAGCTTGGCGATCTGCTCGGCCGTGTCGGCCTCGAGATCCTCCGCCTGCTGCGCCATCTCGGCCTGGATCTCCGCCTCGCGCGTCGCCAGGTCGTCATCGATGCGACCCAACGCCGCGTCGCGCTCAGCCTCGTCAAACTCGGTGACGATGAACGACGCGAAATACACGATCTTCTCCAGATCGCGCGGCGTAATGTCCAGGATCTGCCCGATCCGGCTCGGCGTACCCTTCAGGAACCAGATGTGGGTCACCGGGGCGGCGAGCTCGATGTGGCCCATGCGCTCACGCCGTACGCGCGAGCGGGTGACCTCCACGCCGCACTTGTCGCAGATGATGCCGCGATAGCGGATCTTCTTGTACTTGCCGCAGGAGCATTCCCAGTCCTTGGTGGGACCGAAAATGCGCTCGCAGAACAGACCGTCTCGCTCCGGCTTCAGCGTTCGATAGTTGATGGTCTCCGGCTTGATGACCTCACCGTAGGACCAAGACCGAACTTGCTCCGGCGATGCGAGGCGGATGCGGATTGCGTTGAACTTGTTGACCTCAAGCACGCTCGTTTTGCCTCCTACAGCCGGTATTCGCGGCCTTGAATGTTGATACCGTCCAGGTCCGGCAACATGTCGTGTGAGTGCTCCACCACCAGCGGCACCTCTTCTTCGTATTCGTCGAGAATGTCCACCGCCACCCCCAGGCTCTGCAGCTCCTTGACCAGCACGCGGAAGGACTCGGGAATGCCGGGTTCCAGGATTGTCTCGCCCTTCACGATCGCCTCATAGGTCTTGACGCGACCGAGGATGTCGTCGGACTTCACGGTGAGCATTTCCTGCAACGTGTGGGCGGCGCCGTAGGCCTCGAGCGCCCACACCTCCATCTCGCCAAAGCGCTGGCCGCCCATCTGCGCCTTGCCGCCGAGCGGCTGCTGCGTGATCAGCGAGTACGGCCCCGTCGATCGGGCGTGGATCTTGTCGTCCACCATGTGTCCGAGCTTCATCATGTAGATCACGCCCACGACGACTTCCTGGTCGAACGGCTCGCCGGTGCGACCGTCGATCAGTCGCGCCTTGCCGTGCTCGGGCAGGTCGGCCTCCGCGAGCGCCGCGATGATGTCGGCCTCATCGGCACTGTCGAAGACGGGAGTGATCGCCCGGAAGTCCATCTTGGCCGCCGCCCGACCCAGGTGGGTCTCGAGCGACTGCCCCACATTCATCCGCGAGGCCACGCCCAGCGGGTTGAGAATGAGGTCGATGGGCGTGCCGTCCTCGAGGTGGGGCATGTCTTCCTGGGGCAGGATCATGGAGACGACGCCCTTGTTGCCGTGACGCCCCGCCATCTTGTCGCCGACCATCAGCTTGCGCTTGGACGCCACGCTCACCCGCACCATCTCGGTCACGCCGGCTTGCAGATCGGCGGCATCGGCGGCGGTAAAGCGCTTCACATCGATCACCCGCCCGGATTCCCCGGTCGGCAGGTGCTTGGAGGTGTCCTTCACTTCACGCGCGTCGCGGCCAAATATGGCGCGCAGCAGTCGATCCTCGCCGCTGAGCTCGGTCTCGCCCTTCGGGGTGATCTTGCCGACGAGAATGTCGTCCGGTCCGACCTCGGCCCCGACGTAGACCACGCCGGTGTCGTCGAGGTTGCGCAGGCCTTCCTCGCTCTGATTGGGAATGTCCCGCGTGATCTCCTCGGGTCCCAGCTTGGTATCGCGCGCTTCGACCTCGTACTGCTCGATGTGGATCGACGTGAACACGTCGTCCTTCACCAGCCGCTCGCTGACCACGATCGCGTCCTCGTAGTTCCCGCCCTCCCAGAACATGAAGGCCACCAGGATGTTCTGGCCGAGCGAGAGCATGGTGTCGCTTGTCGCCATGCTCTCGGCGATCACCTGGTCGGCCTCGACCTGATCGCCGACCCGCACCACCGGCCGCTGACTGATGCACGTGGCGGTATTCGAGCGCTCGAACTTGCGCAGCCGATACGTGTGCTCGCCCTGGTCGGGATGCTCCACCACGATCTCGCGGGCGGTGACTTCACGCACGGTGCCGTCCGCGACGGCGTTCACCATGTGCCCGGAGTCACGCGCGGCGCGCGTCTCCATGCCCGTGGCCACCAGCGGCGCTTCCGGCGTGATCAGCGGCACGGCCTGCCGCTGCATGTTGGCTCCCATCAGGGCGCGGTTGGCGTCGTCATGTTCCAGGAACGGAATCATGGCGGCGGGCACGCTCACGATCTGCTGCGGCGAGGCGTCGATGAACTCGACCTCGGCCACCGGAGACTCGTGGATCTGCGCCCCATGGCGCACGGATACGCGGTCGGCCGCAAACTCGCCGTTCGGCTTCAACGCCGCGTTCGCCTGGGCAATCGTGAACTGCTCCTCGGCGTCCGCGGTCATGTACTCGATCTCATCCGTGACCCACGGGCGCACCGCAATCTCGGCGTCGCCGTTCGCGGCGGCCAGCGTGGCCGCCGCCTCGGGCGTGATCTCCTCGCCGGCGGCCACCAGCACATCGTCACCGCCCGGTGCGTGAATCGGCCCGGTGGCAATTCGGCCGCCAAGCGCCGCCGCATCCGACGCCGGCACGCTGTGGGCCACCCGGCGGTACGGCGTTTCGATGAACCCATACGGATTCACTTTGGCGAACGTGGCCAGGGTATTGATCAAGCCGATGCTCGGGCCCTCCGGCGTTTCGATCGGACACACGCGGCCGTAGTGGCTGTAGTGAACGTCCCGCACGTCGAATCCAGCGCGCTCGCGCGAAAGCCCGCCGGGTCCCATGGCGCTCAGGCGCCGCTTGTGCCCAAGCTCGGCCAGCGGATTGGCCTGGTCCATGAACTGGGACAGCTGACTGCCGCCGAAGAACTCCTTGATCGCGGCGGTTACGGGCCGTGTGTTGATGAGCCCCGAGGGCGTTGCCTCCGCGGCGTCCTGAATGCTCATCCGTTCCTTGATCACGCGCTCCATCCGCAGCAGCCCGATCCGGAACTGCTCCGCCAGCAACTCGCCGACCGCGCGGACGCGCCGGTTGCCGAGGTGGTCGATGTGGTCGGGCTGACCCTGCACCACGTTGAGACGGACGATCTCGCGCACGATCGCCAGCAAGTCCTCCGGCCGCAGCGTGCGCGTGTCGTCGTCGGGATCGGCGCCCAGCCGCTTGTTGAGCTTGTATCGCCCGACGGGGCCGAGGTCGTAGCGGCGAATGGTGAAGAACGTCTGCTCGATGAGCGAGCGGGCGTTGTCCACGGTCGCCGGATCGCCGGGTCGCAGTCGGTGGTAGAGCTCGATGAGGCCGTCTTCGTGACTCAAGGCGGAATCGCGCCGGGTGGTGGCGTCGCCGATGGTGGACCGAATGAACGGGTGATCCGGGTCCGTGTCGATATCGGTGAACAGGTCCAGCAGCACGTCGTCCGCGCCCCACTCGGGCGAGATTGCGCGCAGGAACGTGGTCACCGGAATGCGACGCTTGCGGTCGATCTTCACCCCGATCAGGTTCTGGCTCGCGGTTTCGAATTCGAGCCAGGCACCCCGCTTCGGGATCAGCTTGGCGCCGAATCGACGCCGCCCCGTCGCCGGGTCGTCTTCCGCCGAGAAGTACACGCCGGGCGAGCGCACAAGCTGGCTCACCACCACGCGCTCGGCACCGTTGTAGATGAACGTGCCCTGGCTGGTCATGAGCGGGAAATCGCCCATGTAGACGGTCATTTCCTTGATCTCGTCGGTTTGCTTGTTGTGCAGCCGCGCCTTGACGCGCAGCGGCGCCTGGTAGGTGCGGTCGGCCTCGCGGCACTCCTCTTCGGAATAGGCGGGCGTGTCGAACGGCTCGTCCGGCACCTCGAAGTGCAGCTCGAGGTTGCGCCCGGTGAAGTCCTGAATGGGCGAAATCTCGGCGAACAGCTCCCGCAGGTATTCCTCTTTGAACCGATTGAACGACTCGACCTGCAGGTCGATGAGGTTCGGCGGATCAATCAGGCTTCGCGTCTTGCCGTAGTACCGGGCCTCTACCTGCGATGCCGCACCGTTGTTAGCCATGGAGCCTCAGCTTCTCAGGTCCGGCAAACTCGCCGGACATATACCGTCGTGGATCCCACCGGCCCAGGTTCGAGACGAACAGGCGCACACCGGGCCTTGATGCGCGCTCGCGGAGCAGGGTCGCCTCCCACGTCCCATCAGACGCAATCGTCCAGCGTGCGCTAATGGCCTCGCCTTGTCAGTCGCAAATCAAACACCCCGAATTGGGAATCTTTGAAGACAGCACAAAACACCCAGAGCGGCGTGAAAACCGCCTGGGTGAACGACCTATTCTATTCGCCCTAGCGCAAGCCGGGCGCAAAATCCCCGCACGACGCTCTCAGGCTAGCATGCCTGCAAAGGTCGTGCGACCCCGGGTGGTGGGCCACTTCGAGTCCGTCACTCCCGCGGAGGCGGGAATCCACCCCTCATTGAACCTGGGGGCGGCTAGAGTCCGCCCGCTCATCCTCAAGCTTGGCCGGGTCTTGCATGGGTCTCCGAAGGCGGGAATCCACCACCGCAAGTCACAATGCCCGCCTACCCAAGCTCCCCCTCAAGCTGCCGGCCACCCAGCACGTGCAGGTGGACGTGGCCCACGCTCTGCGCCCCGTGACGTCCGTGATTCACTGCCACCCGATACCCGGACCTATGCACGCCCTCCGCCCGCGCCACGTGCGCGGCGGCGGTGAGCAGGCGTCCCGCCAGGTCGGGATCGTCCCGCAAGCCGTCAAGACTCGACACGTGCCGGCGCGGCACGACCAGGACATGCACCGGGGCCTGGGGCGCGATGTCTCGAAACGCAACCACCGCATCGTCTTCATAGACCTGGTCCGAAGGGATGTCGCCCGCCACGATCTTGCAAAACAAGCAGTCGGCAACCGCGTCTTCCAAGCCTCTTGCATTTGCCGTCATGCTGCTGGTTCTCCGGGCGGCGGCACGCTGAGGTTAAGGCATTCCCATCCATCCCGGCGCAAGACGCTCTCGATTCCCAATCCATGCTCGGCCACCGCCGCCCGCATCTCGGCGCTCCTGGTCTCCGTGACGCCGCCCAGGATCACGCGACCCCCGGGGCGCACGGCGGCGTGGTAGTGGTCGAGGCTGCGCAGATGCGTATCCGCCACGATATTGGCCACCAGAACGTCGGCTGCATCGGAGCCGCACAGCGGCAGCCGGCCCTCCATCACGGACACGCGGTCGTCACAGGCGTTCTGCGCCACGTTCGCCCGTGCCGTCCGCACGGCATCCGCATCGGTGTCGACGGCGCGCACGCGTCGAGCGCCGCGCAATGCCGCGACGATGGCCAGGACTCCCGAGCCCGTGCCTACGTCGATCACGTCGTGCCCGGGGCCAACCGCTCCTTCGAGGATCTCCACGGCGAGTTGCGTGGTCGGATGCAGCCCGGTGCCGAACGCCATGCCGGGATCAAGCCGTATCACGCGGCGGTCGCCGTCCGGCGCGTCCATCCACGAGGGCACGATCACGAAGCCGCGGCCGATGGGAAATGGACGGTAGAACGCTCGCCATTCATTCAAGTATTCCTCGGGCTTCACCCACCGGATTTGCGGCGTTCGCAGCGTCGAGGCGCCGGTGGCGCCGAGGTGCCACAGCGCGCGCTCAATCGCCGCACGCGTCGACTGGCACGCCGGGCCGTCGGGGATGTACGCCCGCAAGGCCACCTGCACCTGCGCATCGTCGGGCGACTGCTCGACCGCCAACGCCGATCCGACCCACCGGGAAAGCTCCATCCGCACGTCGTCGGCGTCCGAGGGATCGGTATGAACCGTGATCTCGAGCCAGCGCCGGCTCACCGAAATGCGGCGCGCGCCTTCTCGACGAAGCTTCGGCCGTCGGCATCGCGACCGGCGGGCAGCGAATCCCGCAGCCGTTCCAGCATCTCCCGCTGGTCCGACGACACCTTCTTGGGAACGACCACCTTGACCGTGATTCGCTGATCGCCCCGTCCCGATCCGCGATACCGCGGCACGCCGCGGCCGCGCAACTTGAGCACCGTGCCGGGCTGTGTGCCGGCGGGCACCGTCACCGATTCCTCACCGTCGACCGTCGGAACCTCCAGGGTGGTCCCAAGGGCGGCTTCGGCGATGTTAAGCGCGAGATCGCTCACGATGTCGTCACCCTCGCGCTCGAGCTGCGGATGGGGTTCCACCTCGATTGCCACATAGAGATCTCCCGGCGTGCCGCGGTTTCGCCCGTGATCGCCGGCGCCCGAGAGACGCAATTCGGTGCCGGGCGCCAATCCGGCGGGAATCTCGATTTCTCGACTCATGGCACGGCGTTCCAGTCCCTGGCCACGGCAGCGGGAGCACGGGTCCGTGATCTCGCGTCCCTCACCGTGGCAGCGCGGACACGTCGCAACATTCACGAACTGTCCGAAGAGCGATTGCTGGGTCCGTTGCACCTGGCCGGCGCCGCGGCACATCCGGCAGGTTGACGCCTTGGTGCCCGGCTCGGCGCCATCGCCCCCGCAGGTGCCGCACGGCTCGTGACGCTCGTATTCGACCACCTTCGTCGCGCCAAACACCGACTCGATGAAGTCCATCGTCACAACCACGCGGAGATCGGCTCCACGCTGCTCCGTTCGTCGGGCGCGCGAAGTGCCGCGCCCGAAGAACGCGTCGAAGATATCGCCCACCCCGGCGAAATCATCGACGCCGGCCCCGAATCCGCCCCGCGCGTCGGCGTGACCGAAGCGGTCATACATCTGTCGCTTCTCCGCGTCGCGCAACACCTCGTAGGCCTCGTTGATCTGCTTGAATCTGGCGTCGGCGTCAGGCGCTTTGCTGACGTCCGGATGGTATTCCCGCGCAAGCTTGCGGAAGGCACGGCGAATCTCATCGTTGGAGGCGTTTCGAGCGACCCCAAGCACGTCGTAGTAATCGGGCTTGCTGCTCACTGGCGCGCCACCGTTCGCCCTTAGCCCGCGCCGTCGCCGGCCGGCTGCGCGTCGTCCGAAGCCGCCGTTTCCGACTCCGATGCCAGGCTCGCCGCCGGCGCGGCCTTGACCAGGGTCGGACGCAGCACCCGGTCCTGCATGCGGTAGCCGCGCTGCAGCTGCTCGGCCACCGCCATCGGACCGTCGCCGTCGTCCGACATCACCACCTCGTGAATCGCGGTGTCGATGGAGTCGCCGCGTTTGCACTCAATGGGCGTGACGCCGTGTGCCTCGAGCACGCCCAGCAACTGAGCCTGGGTCAGCGCAATCCCGTCCACCCAGCTCAGCAATCGCAGCTCGCCGGGCAGCGTCTGGAAGGCGCGTTCGAAGCCATCGATCACTCGCAAGATGTCAAACGCGATCGCCATGTTGGCGAATAGGGTGCGCTCCTTCGCGTCGGCCTCGGTGCGTCGCCGGTAGTTGGCGAAGTCGGCCTGAACCCGCGTGAGTCGATTGAGCACATCCCGATGCCTTCGCTCGAGATCGGGCGCATCGCCGGTCGTCGACTCGGACGATCCGGCCTCGGTCGGTGGCTGATTCTCGATGCCCGACGCCGCACGGCGATCAGTGACGCGAATGGTCGGGCGATCGTTGTCGTCGACCCGCGGCGCCTGGTCCTCCGGCGCCTCCGGTTCACGAGGTTCGGCGTCGGCCATGCCTATCGGTTCTCCCCAGTGCTTCCGTGAGCAGCGGCCCTCGGGCCTCGTACCTTCAGCCCAGGCATTATCCATGCCCGTGCGCAGCGGAGTCTTGAATCAGAGATCGGCAGTGGAGCCGCAAGAATTCGCCGGCCGGCGCCGCCGACCGCTATTGGCCGTCTCGTGGAATTCTGACTTCGCCCGGCACGACGACAAAATCCGCGCGGCTCACGGCCTGGTCACCGACGAGAACCTCAACGCTCCATTGCCCCGCGGCGGCGGTTGGCGGAAGGAAGAACCAAAAGCCGTACGTCGCCCGCGGCGAGGCTTCCACCGGATCCGTGAGGAAGCGGCCGATCTCGCGACCTCCCGCATTCCAGCGAATCCCGAGGCGCGTCCCCCCCACGATGTCGGTGAATTCGATGGAAATACTCACCCGCTCGCCGGGGTGGAATTGCAGCGTGGGCTCCACCGGTCGTTGGGCCGCGTCGAGATCGAGCGCCAGCGTCACGGATTCGATGGCGGCCGACTCGTTCGTGGCCGCCTCGATGGTCGGCGTCGGCGTCGGCGTCGCCTCCTCGTCAGCCTCCGGTGTTGCTTCCGCCTCACCGGTCGGCGTTGGCGCGGGCTCCGTGGGCAGCGGCTGACCGGGCGGGGCAATGCGCCACACGATGCCTCGTCCCTCGAGCAAGTAGATGCTTCCGTCGTGGGCGATCGCGATGTCGATGGCGGTGAACAGTGGAATCTCGGCGGCCGGTCCGCCCGGCTGTCCCGAGCCCGTCGGGTCGCCGGCGATGACACGTGCGGTGCCACCGTCAACGGCCGTCACCGTCCCCGCCCCGCTTTCGACCACGTAGAAGCCACCGGCGGCGTCAGCCGCAATCCCAATAGGAGCCTCGATGCGGACCGACCCCGCCGGTCCCGCGTCGGGCGCGGTGGTGTTTGACGAGCCCGCGGCAAGGTCGATGCTCCCATCGCGGCGCAATCGGCGCACGACGCCGGCTTGCAGCTGCGAGATCAGCACGTCGCCGGCTGCGTCCACCACGACGCGCTGCGGAAAGCCGACCGCTGCCGCCGTGCCCGGTCCGCCGTCGCCGCCCGAGCCAAAGTTTCCGGTGCCGGCGATCGTGACGATGGTTCCGTCGCGTTCCACGCGGCGCACCCGATGATCCGGCGCGTCGACCACGTATAGCCGTCCCGACAGATCCAGCGCCACGCCAACCGGCTCGGTGAGCGAGGCGAAGGCTGCCGGGCCGCCGTCGCCGCCTGAGCCCGGAGCGCTGACGCCGACCATCGTGCCGATCACGCCTTCGGGCGTAACCCGCCGCACGCGGAAGTTGCCGGCGTCGGCGATGTAGAGCGCGCCTTGCGCGTCGACGGCGACGTGGTGCGGGCGGTTCAGCTGCGCCGCCGTCGCCAGGCCGCCGTCGCCCAAGAATCCCGGACTGCCGTTCCCGGCCACGGTCCACACCGAGCCGTCGAGCTCAATGCGCCGGATCCGGTGGTTGCCGGTGTCAGCGACGAGCACGCGCCCAGCACTGTCCACGGCGATGCCGCGCGGCGTGGTGAATTGGGCGTCCGCCCGCGCGCCGCCTTCGCCGTCATAGCCCGGTTCGCCGTGGCCCGCGAACACCTCGGCAATCAGCTCCGCCGCGACCGGCGGCGGCAGCGCCTGGGACGGAGCCGGCGGCTGATACGGCGGAGCCGCCGGCGCTTCGGGCTCGGCGGGAATCTGTGCAATGGGCACCAGCGCCCGCAGCCGGCGCGTGCCCTGTTCGACCACGAGCAATTCACCACGCGTGGTCACCGTCACGTCGGCCGGCAGCTCCAACCTGGTGTCAACGGCCAGGCGTCCGGATGCCGACGGCTGTTCCACGTCACCGGCGATCGTGCTGATGCCGCCGCTGGAGTCGATGCGACGGACGCGCCGATTGTTCCAATCCGCGACAAACACGTTGCCATCGGTATCCACGGCCACGGCCTGCGGCCCGTGAAGCTGGGCGCTGACCGCCGAGCCGCCGTCGCCCCCCATCCCGGGCTCTCCGGTCCCGGCGAGCGTGTGGATGGCTGCCACGCTGCTTTGACCGGATACACGACGAATCCGGTTCCCGCCAAGCTCGGCAATGAGGATGTTGGCAAAGGCGTCGACTTCCACGTCGACCGGCTGATTCAATTGCGCGTTCGCGGCGGCGCCACCGTCGCCCGCGCTGCCGGGGATGCCGGTGCCGGCCATGGTGGTCACCACGCCGTCAGGCCCGATGCGGCGCACGCGGTGCGCCGCGCGTTCGGCGATGAACAGCGTCCCCTCCCCGTCCAGCGCCATGCCGGCGTTGCCCGCCAGGCGGCCCAGGCTCGCCGGCCCCCCGTCGCCCTCGAGTCCCGGCTGCCCATCGCCAATGACCGTGGTAATCGTGCCGTCCAGCGCCACCCGTCGAACTCGATGCAGCTCCGCGATGAGCAGGACACCGGCGCCGTCAACCAGCAGACGGGTCGGCTCGGTGAGCTCGGCCTGCGTCGCGGGTCCGCCGTCGCCCGCGGACCCCCGTATGCCTGTGCCCGCCACGGTCTGAATCACACCGTCGGCGCCGATTCGCCGCACGCGATTCGCCTGAGGGTCCGAGATGTAGACCCGACCCTGCGGATCCACCGCCACACCGCCGATGCTTCGGAACTGCGCCAGCGCGGCCGGCTGCCCGTCGCCGGCATCGCCGAATTCGCCGCTGCCGGCGAGATCAATGACGACGAGCGGGAGTTGCACGGTCGGCGGCAAGCTCGACACGGCGAGCGGGAGATAGGGCCTCGCGACCGGCGGGTCGGTCCGCGCAGGCTCCGCGGTCTGCACCGGATCTTGGCCGTCGCCAAACCCGGCGAAGTCGCATCCCGTGGCCGCAAGGGCCGCCGTGGCGCCCACGAGCATCTGCCGCCGCGTCAAGCGACGCCTTCGCCGGGTTCTACGCCACATCGCCCCGCATCACAATTCGCAGTGTGCGCATCAGAATTCGGAGATCGAACAGCAAGGACCAGTTTTCCACGTAATACAGGTCATAGCGCGTGCGCTCGTCGATCGACGAATTGCCGCGCAACCCATTGACCTGCGCCCAGCCGGTCATCCCGGCGCGCTCACGGTGACGGACCATATAGCGAGAATACTCGCGCTCGAACTGGCGCACGTAGGAAGTTCGCTCCGGCCGTGGGCCCACAAGGCTCATGTCCCCGCGAATGACATTGATCAGCTGTGGCAATTCATCGATCCAGTAACGCCGGAGCACGCGGCCTACGCGAGTGATCCTTGGATCGTTCGCAACGGTCCAGGTCTGGCCCCTGAGCTCCGCGTCGCGGTGCATCGTCCGAAACTTGATGATCGGAAATCGTCGCTGATCGCGGCCCACGCGCTGCTGGACATAGAACACGGGACCGGCCGAGTCCAAGCGGATGGCCAGCGCAACCAGCATCATCGGAATCGACAGCATGACCATTCCGAACATAGCGCCCGCGAGGTCCAGCGAGCGCTTGGTCAAGCGGCTCAGCCCCTGGAGCCGAACCTCGTTGACGGCCATCAGCGGCAACCCGCGAATCCCGCCCGTGGTCACCGGCGACACCATCAGCTGAAACAGGTCCGGCAGCAACCATACGTCGGTAAACGACGCCTCGGTCTGTTCGAGAATGCCAAGCAGCGCGTCGTGCGAGAGCGAGGGGATCGCCACCACCACCTTGTCGACCTGGTGCTCGCTCAGGACGCCGGCCAGCGAGTCCACGCGACCGAGCACCGGCACTCGATGGCCGCGCGCGGTCACCGACGTGGCGAAGTCGTCCACCAAGCCGACCACTTGGAATCGCCGCGTGCGCTCGTCGAACAGCCGCGCCAGCACCTCGGTCCCCTCGGTTCCAGCGCCCACGACGATGACGCGCGTGACCCCGATGCCGAAACGATTGAGCGCCTGCCGCACCCCGATGAGCAGCGATCGTCCGACAACCACCAGCACAATGCCGCTCAGCCACATGTACGCCACCAGCAGGCGCACGAATTCGAGCCGATCCTGAATCACGAAGAACGTGGCGGCCACCGTGAGCAGCGCGCCGACGGTGACAGCCCCGGCCGCTCGCACAACCCGATCCAGCGGACCTGCCGTGCGATGCCGCGTGTAGAGGCCGAGGGCGAGCCCGGCCAGGACGCTCGCAACCGTGAATGTGAGGTTGACCGGCACGAAGAAGAGAAACCGGTTCGACGCCAATTCGGGTCCCCACCCCAACCGGAATCGCACGACGTAGGCAATGGCGGTCGCCGCGAGCAATGCCGCAATGTCCAAGGCCACCGTTCCCGTGGCCTCGAGTCCCTCCCAGTTGCGTCGAAACCAGGTCAACTCACGGCCCCCTTGCGACGACCCCGCGCCAACAGTTGACGTACCACTTGGCGGGCAACCGCGCCAAGTGCCAGGGTGAAAATCGCGGCCGTGACGACCGCCCGCAGCCAGAGGCCGTCACGTTGCCGGTGCTTTCGATAGTAAAGCCAAATGGCTCGATAGAATTCCACCCGCGCCCGGACGGCGCGCTGCCGCGTCGACTGCCGCTTGAGGTGCCGCACCACGACCGACGGCACAAAGAGGGTCGGCCAGCCCGCCTGTCGAATGCGAAATCCCAGGTCCAGGTCTTCGCCGTAGGTAAAGAACTGCGGATCGAAGCCGCCGACCCGGCGAAAGGCCTCGGCGCGCACCAGCATGCACGCGCCGGAAATCGCGTCCACCGTCGCCTCGCTTCTCGACGACGGTGCGACGTTATAGGGCCGCACGCCGCGCGGCGGCAGGCTGCGCGGCCAACGGAGCAAGCGCAATGCCGCGGAGGCAGGCGTCGGAAATGTGCGACACGCCGCCGGATCCAACGATCCATCGGCCAACTCGAGCCGCGGACCCAGGATGCCCACTGCGGGATCGGCATCGCCGCGCTCCACCAGGCGCCCTACCGCGAGCGGCGTGAGCTCCGTATCGGGATTGAGGAACAGCAACCAGCGTCCCTGAGCCCGCGAGGCGGCGAGATTGTTGCCCCGGCCGAACCCCAACTCGCGGCTGCCCCGAATCGCCTGCACGTCGGCCCGCGACACGATGCTGTCCCAGGTGCCGTCGCCGGCGCCGTTGTCCACCACGAAGACCTCAGCCGACAGTCCATCGGTCGATTCCGGAATGGTCGCCAGGCATCGCCGCAGGAGGTCGGGCACGTTGTAGGTGACGATGATGATCGAGACGTCCACGGTCATCGTCCTAGCCTCTCAGCCGACGCCAACAGCCCGCCGCATAGCCCGACATCTTGGCCGCGTCGCCGACGAGCCGCACGAGCGGGACGAGGGCGGGCGCGGCCCCTCCGCCTCCGGGCATCCCCCGCGCCCGAGCGATCGGGCGGCGCAGATATCGATAGCCCAGAAATGCGAGCAGCGCGGTGCGGACCCAGGTTGGCCGGCGCGCAAGCGACAACCCCACGGCGTAGGCCGCGAAGCGCGCGGCGTGGCGCTTTCCGAGCATGCCGGCCCGGCCATCGCCCCATGCGTAGTGAAAATACTGGCGGAAGAAGGCTGGCAGGCTCGACCGCGGTCGATTCCACACGTCGGCGCCCGGAGCGTGGACGAACCAGCCGCCCTCGGCCCAGATCCTCCGATCGAGCCACAGGTCTTCGCCATAGTCGAGCCATTCGGGATAGCCGCCGACTTGATCGAACCACTGCCGCCGCAGCAGCACCGAGCCGCCGCTCGGAGGATAGTGCGCCGGATCGATCTCCCGCGCGATTGGAAGGCCCACGGCGCCAATGGCCGTTTCGACCGTGTTGCCGGACGCGGCCAGGATGTAGCCAAATGTCCCGGCGGCGAGCGGCTCCCGCTCCGCGGCCTCCACCAGCGAATCGAGCCAGCTCGCCGACCGGCTGATCCCCGCATCGGTGAACGCGATCAGGTCGGACGTCACCGAGCGCGCCGCCAGGTTGCGACCGGCGGAAATGTTGCTGCCGTGCGCGTCGATGACCTGGACGCCGTCCATGCCGGCCAGGGCCTCCCGCAGGATCTCGGCCGTCCCGTCGCTCGATCCGCCGTCGACGATCACCAGTTCATCCGGCGCCCGCCGCTGCGACCGAAGACTCTCGGCCAACGCTTGGGCGTCGCGGGCCTCATTGAGGACCGTCGCGCAGACGGCCACCGTCATTCCCGGCCTCCTGCCCGCCCCGAATCTCGCAGGCCGCCGTGCACGTCCAGCAGCGCCTTGCCCACGACCGCCGGCGCATGGTGCTCGGCGACGTAGGCGTGACCGCTTCGCCCCATCTCGTGCCGCCGCGCATCGTCCTGCAGCAGATTGGCGATGGCGTCGGCAAACTCCGAGGCCGAGTCCGCCGCGGCAATGCCCGCGAGCGACCGCGCCAGCCCGGCAAGCCCGGAGGCTTTGACCACCACGGGGCGCGCCTGGGCAAGGGATTGCAGCACTTTGAGCGGCGCCCCCGACCCCACCGGCGCGGGCGAGGTGCTCAGCCAGGCCTTCCGCTGCTCCGTCTCGAATTCTTCGACCAGACCGCCAACGCTGCACCGCGCCGGAGCAATCGCGCGCAGGCCCAGCGACCCCGGACCCACCACTCGAAGCTCGGCCTCCGGCACGCGTCGCAGCACGGCGGGCCACACGGCGCCGAACAGCCATTCAGCCCCCAGGATGTTGGGACGGTAGGCGAAATTGGCGGCCAGCAGCACGCGCGGCCGGTCGGATTCGTGGGCGGCGCCGGGCGGGTCCGCCGGCACCGGAACCGGATGCGGGATCGCCGCCACCGAGCGATTGCCGAGCGTCGCCAGGGATGCAGCGTCGGCCGCCGACGAGGCGGCCACGGCATCGGCCGCACCCACGACCCACCGCTCGACGTCGTGCAGCAGCGCCGCCTGCCGCCGCGAGTGCCAGGCGCGTGCGCCCCGCGCGAGATTGGCGAGCTGGCTCTGTAGACGCCACTCCACATTGTGTGCGTCATAGACCACGGGCGGTCGTCGCCGCTCGCCTTCGGTGCAGGCGGCCACGTCGTGCACGATATGCGCCAGCTGCAAGCCCTCCACCTGCACCGCCTCGACTCCGCCGGCGCTGAGACGCTGCTGCACCGCGACCCGAAGCTCCGGCGTGCGGTGGCGAAACACAAGATCGGGCGCAGGCCCAACCGCGGCGTTGGCCAGGCGTCGCCACAGCGGCGCCCGCCGCAGGCGGACGACGGTTGTACTGCGCGCATCGGGGTGCGGGCGCACGCGCTCCCGCGCGCCGGCAAGGGTCACCACGTCAACCTCGTGCTGCTCGGCAAGCGCCGTGACGAACGCGCTGTTGCGCACCGCCGCGCCGTGCGTCGGCGGCCAGGGGGCCGATGGCGTGACGACGAGGACGCTCACGTGAGGCGGTCGTAGACCGAGAAGGTGGCCGTGGCGGCCCGCGCCCAGGAGAACTCCGCGGCTCGCTCGCGTCCGGCTGAGCGCAGTCTCTCGCTCAGCGACGGATCGCCAACGACCGTATCGATCGCGTCCGTCAGCGCCTCGGGATCCTGCGGATCGACGTACTGCGCCGCGTTGGCCGCTACCTCCCGCAGCGCGCCAATGTCGGAAACGACGCAGGGCGCCCCGGCCCGCATAGCCTCCAGCACCGGCAACCCAAACCCTTCGTCAAGCGACGGCTGCAGCAACAGGCTCGCATGCCGATACAGCCGTCCCAGCATCGCGTCCGACACCGAGCCGATGAACCGCACTCGCGCCCGGGGATCCAGCGACCTCACGGTTCGCACGATATCTACGCCCTGATAGCCAAGGGCGCCGGCAACCAGCAGCGGCATGGCGCGCGCGGCCTTCGAGCGCACCCACGCCCGCGCGGCATGCACGTGATTCTTGCGGGGTTGCAGCGTTCCCACCATCAGGGCATAGCCGTTTCGGGGCGACGTGGAATCGGCAGCCGCATCCAGCGCCGTCGTGGGGGCTTCGTGAATCACGCTGATCCGGTCGCCGGGAACCAGTCCCCGCTCGACGAGCTGGTCCCGGACGTGCGCGGACACGGTGATGACTTGTGACGCCCGCGAAAGCCGCCGGCTGGCGGCGCGGTAGAAGTCGAGGCTCCGCGGCTCGTAGGACGCCGGATGCGTCAGGAACGACACGTCGTGCACCGTCACCACACTCGGCTTCCGCACGCCCGGAGGCAAGGCATGGTCGGGAAAGTGGGCCGCCCCGAAGGTCCGCAGCCCCCAGGCCAACGTCGTCCGTTCCAGGCGATGCCGCGCCGGGGCCGGCGCGGATCGGACGGGGAGCGCCGCGCCACGGTGTTGGCGGTCGCGCGGATCGAGCAGGAGCGTGACCTCGTGTCTCGGGTCGTTGAGGTCGGCCATCGCCTGCTGGAGTTCCCAGATATAGCGGCCGATCCCCGCGCGATCGCGATGCAGCATCCGGCCGTCGAGAGCAACGCGCACGTCAGGGGCTGCGGCGAACGACCGCCAGCGTGGCGCCCACAAGAGCGCCGCCCAGCACGGCCAGGTGCTGGAAGCTCGCCAGGTGGTGGTCGACCATCGAGGCGGCGAGCAATGCCGCCAGCCCCGCCGCGCACGCACGCGCCATGGGGTCGCGACGCACGAAACGGACGGTGCGAGCCAGCGTGGCAACAACCACGCCCAATGCCGTCGCCGCCGCGAGCACTCCGGCGCGCTCCGCGATCCACAGCCAGGTATTCGATACACCGACAAACACGTCCACGTCGGGCGAAGCGCCGTAGCCCACGCCGAACCAGGGATACCGACCGATCACGCGGGCCGCCTCCTGAAGCTCGCCCAGCCGCAGGGCGTCGGAAAGGTCGCGCTGCACCACCGCCGCACGAATCGCCTCCCCCAGCCCCCCCGGCCACGGCACGATCAGCCCAAGCGCACCGGCCAGTGCGAGCCCGGCGCCCAGTCTCGGGCGTGTGCTCGCGATGACGACGAGTCCCGCCACCGCGGCGCCCACCCAGGCGCCCCGCGACAGCGTGAGCATGAGCGCCGCCGCGATCAGACCAATGGCCGTCGCCTGGAGCGCAAACCGACGCGCGGACCCGGTGCAACCAACCATCGCGAACGGCAGCGCCATGGCCAGCGTGACGCCCAGCACGTTCGGATCGACGAGCAGCCCCGTGGCGCGCGGCGTGATCTCGTCGGGCAAGAACCGCTGAATGTCCGAAGCTGGATAGCCCGCCGGCGACAGCGCCGCCAGAAACCGGATGCCGGCGTCGCCGGCCAGGTGCACCGCCACGGCCAGCGCCGCCTGGACTGCCGCGGCGCCGACGATCACCAGTTGCCCGTGGCGGGCGATTGACGACCGAGGCAGCCACATCACCACCAGCAGCGGGACCGTCGCGGCCATCGCCAGCTTGAGGCCCGTCTGCAGCGCCTCGAAATCCCGGTTGATGGGCAAGGCGATCCCCGTGGACAGGAGAATGAGCAGCAGATAGAGACCCTGGACGATCAGGATTCGGTCTCGGGAAAGCGATCGGCTTCCTCGGACAACGGCCAGCGCCGAGGCGCCGATCAGGAGGGTCAGCAACACGGCCACGACGGGCGGCTGGGCGCCCACGCGCACCGGCACGATCACGAATGGCGCCAGGATCGCCAGGGCAATCAGTCCGCCCAGCCCGAGGGCGGGCCGCCGCACGGCCGCGATGGCGCCGACGACCAGGACGCCGCCGGAAATCGCGGCGGCTGGTTGCAGGCGCGCGGCCATCCACCCCGCCAGTCCGGCGGTGAGCGCCACTGCCGTCGCCATCACCCACGGCGCTCGTCGGGCAGCTGCTCCTAGTCCAGCAGCGACCACACGTATGCCTCGCTGACCGTACGGGCTCGCTGGCGACGTCGACGCTTGCGCAGGGCGCGGCCCAGCTGCGGGATCGCCGCCAGCTGACCGTTCAGGGTTGCCCGCGCCGCGCGACCCTGGAAGTTGCGCAGCGCGTCGAGCGCGATTTGCCCCTGGGCTCGCAGCATGGACCACCACCGGCGGCGCATCACGAATCCCGGAACATTCATCACCGTGACCAGCGGTCGGTTGCGTCCAACCAGAAAGCTCTCGAACTCGCTCGTGGCGCTCGCGCCGCGGCGGTGCCGCACGCGCGCCGTCGGGACGTAGCGACAGCGGTGGCCGGCAAGCTGCGCCCGCCAGCTCAAGTCCACGTCCTCGCAGTACATCATGAGGTCTTCATCCAGCCCGCCCACCGCGTCGAACAGCGATCTGCGGTAGGCCGCGGCGGCGGCGCACGCGCCGAACACTTCGCGCGGCTCGTCAAAGTCCGCGCCGTCCCGCTGCCACACGCCACGATTGCCCGGCAGCCCGCTAGCCGTGAAGAAATCTCCGGCGGCGTGCAACCGGTCCGGCGTCGCGTAGAGCAGAATCCGCGAGGCCAACATGCTGGCGTCCGGATGCTCGTCGAAGGTTCGATCCAGCTCGCCCAGCCACTCAGCCTCGGGCACCGCGTCGTTGTTGAGGAACGCGATGCGCTCAGCGCGCGCAATGGCCAATCCTTGATTGATCGCGTGCGCCAGGCCGCGTCGATGGGCAAGCTCGACGGAGACTACGTCAGGTCGGTGCTCCCGCAGCCAGTGGCACGTGTCGTCGTCGGACGCGTCGTCGACCACGATGGTCTCGAATTCCCGCAGCGTTTGCCGGCTCAGCCCGTCCAGCGCCTCGGCCAGGAGGTGGCGGCCGTTCCACGTCGGGATCACGACGCTCCAGCGCGGCGCGTCAGCCACGATCAGCCACCCACTGCCGCACGAACTCGTCGAGCGCGTCGTGCCAGGGCCGCAGCGTGATGCCCACCGCTCGCGCCATCTCGTTCGCCAGCTCGCTATTCGCCGGAACGCGCGCCTCGCGCGGGTATTCCTCGGCCGAGATTTCTTCGAGCGGCACGTCCTCGCGCCCGGCGGCGCGCAGCACGGCGGTCGCCCAGCCATACCAGCTGGTCGCCCCCTCATTGACGAGGTGGTGCACCCCGTACGCCTGGGTATCGATGAGTCGCAGAATCGCCGCCGCCAGGTCGCCCGCAAACGTCGGGTTGGCCACCTGGTCGCCCACGTAACGCACGTCGGACGCGGCGTCGGTCAACTCCAGCAACCGGGCCACGAAGCCCCGGTTCCACCGGCTGTACACCCAGCTCGAGCGCACGACGTAGAGCCGGTCCAAGGCCTGGCGGGCGGCGCGTTCGCCGCCGAGCTTGCTCACACCGTAGGCGTTGATCGGGCCGGGCTCGTCGTATTCCCGGTACGGCCCCAGCTTGTCGCCCGCGAACACGTAGCTGGTGCTCAGATGCACCATCGCCGCACCGGCGCGTGCGACGGCGCGTGCGACGTTCCAGGCGCCCACGACATTCACCCGTTGCGCGGCGCCCCGATCGCGCTCACAAGCCTCGGGATTGGTCATCGCCGCGGCATGAATCACCACGTCGGGCTGAATTTCGTCCAGCGCGCGGTCCATCGCCGCGCCGCTCGTCACATCCAGGGCGCTGCGTCCCAGCGCCCAGACGCTTGATTCATCAAGTCGCCGCGCAAGCTCGATGCCAATCTGGCCGCCGCCGCCGGTGATGAGGATGCGCGGCGGACGGCTAGCCATCGAACTCGGGATCGTCACTCCGGCTGAATGTGAGCGCCACGCTGAGTCCCGCAATGGCAATCGCCACGGCGCTCAACCCGAGGTATTGCCAGACGTCAAGCTCGCGACCCAGGGACACGACAAGAACCAATGCAACGAAGACGGCGGACATTGCGGCCCAGGCCACAAGGCGCGGATGCCGCGACACCTGGCGAAGAAGCTTCATGGGCAGACCTCGGGAATCATCGCCGGCCAACGACGTTGCCAGCGTATGATGCAGGGAGGGTTGCGGCGACGGTGCGTCGCGACATTCTCCCCCAGGTCGGATATGCCTGCCACCAATTCCGGACATCGGTTCTTCATTTGGACGATCGGTTGCCAAATGAACAAGGCCGACGGCGAGCGAATCTCGCGTGACCTGATGAGCGCCGGTCACGCGCCCGCCCAGAGCCTTGCGGACGCAACCGCCGTCGTGGTGAACGGCTGTGCGGTGCGCGAAAACGCGGACCGCAAGGTCTGGGGCATGCTCGGCCTGCTGCAGGGCGCCAAGCGGAAGCGGCCCGAGCTGCTGGTCGGGCTCACCGGCTGCACCGTTCACGCCGACCGCACCGAGCTCGAGCCGCATCTTCGGCCCGTCGACGTGCTCTTCGATTCGCTCAACATCGAGCCGATGCTCGCCCGCATGTCGCGGCAGATTCCCGGCACCGAAGCGTATGAAGACGTCGAGGCCGCGCCGCCGCCCGGTGTTGGCGCAATTTCGCGTTATGTCAACATCATCTACGGCTGCGACAAGCGCTGCACCTACTGCATCGTGCCGTTTCGGCGCGGCGCCCAGCGCAGCCGTCCGCTCGACGAGATCGTCACCGAGGCGCGGCAATGGGTCGACGAGGGCGCACGCGAAATCGTCCTGGTCGGCCAAATCGTCAACGCTTACGGATTCGACCTCAACGGCCACCGGCTGCCCGACGCCCTGGCGGCCGTGGACGCGCTTCCGGGCGTGGATCGGGTGCGGTTCGTCACCGCCCATCCCCAGTTCATGACCGAGCCGCTGGCCCTGGCGATGCGCGACCTGCCGCGCGTCTGCGAGGAAATCAATCTGCCGGTGCAGTCCGGCGACGACTCCGTGCTCCGTCGCATGGCGCGCGGCTACAGCGTGGCGCATTACCGCGAGACCATCGGCATGTTGCGGTCGATCGTGCCCGGAGTCGCCGTCACCACCGACGTCATCGTGGGATTTTGCGGCGAATCCGAGGCGCAGTTCGAGAACTCGCGCGACCTCATCGCCGATCTGCGATTCGACCAGGTCCACGTCGCCGCCTTCAGCCCGCGGCACGGCACCGCGGCCGACCAATGGGCCGACGACGTTCCCCAGGACGAAAAGCTGCGGCGGCTGCACGAGATCGAACGCGTGCAGACGCCCATCGCGCGGCAGATCAACGGCGCCTTGGTTGGCTCGGTCGAGGACGTGCTGCTGGAATCGCTGGAAAGCGGCAAGGCGCCGGGGCGCCCACCCACCTGGCGCGGTCGAACCCGCACGAACAAGCTGGTGTTCAGCGCCGACGAGGCCGGGTTGACGGCCGGCGACACCGTGCCCATCGAGCTTACGGACGCGACCCCGTGGTCGCTCCGCGGGGCCGTGCAGCCGGCGGCGGTGCCCGTCTAGCGGTTATGGAGACCACCGCTGGCCGGCGCGTGCTGACGCGGCGGAAGGCTCTGGCGGCCATCATGATTGGCGGTGGCGCCGTCGCCTGCGGTGAGGCGCAGCCCCGACCGCTCGCCGTGCGATTGCGACCCTACTGGGAACCGGCCCTCGAGGTCGCGACGGGATCGCTCGATGTGCTGCGGGCGCTGGCGATCAATTCCAACGCATTCGCCCGCGGGTCCCTGTCGACCGGCCAGTATCTGTTGAGCATCGAGGCGCAATTGCCGTCGATTTCCGCGCTCTCCCAACAGGTCATCCCGCTGGGTCCGGCGCCGGACGACCAGGCCACCCATACGTCCCTGGTAACCATGGTGGACGCCCTGGTCGAAATCGGCCCGACCGTCCGCGGCTACCGCGAAACGGAGCAGCCCGAGCGGCTGATGCACCTGGTGACACTGCAGCAGCGGGTGCGCGAGCGACTTGGCGCGTTCATCGAGGGCATCGGGCCGGGACTGGCTCAGGACGGACTGCGAGCACGGCTGGACGCCATCGGCGAGTCGACCATCGAGGCGTGGCGCGTGCGCAAGCGCGCCGTGCTGGTCGGCCCCTACCAGGACGAGGCCGCCGCGCGCGCCTCGCTGGCCCACATCGTCGACGACCTGCGCCTCTCGCACACCAACCCCGGGTGGGTCGAGGTTGGCCGCTTCGCCGACGCAGCCGCCGCCGACGCCGCCGCGGCCGAGTGGCTGGCTCGCGGCGTGCAGGTCCGCGTCGAGGACGTCGTCGACCTCACCTTCAACGTGACCACGCTGCGCGCGCCCGAGCGACAATCCTGGCGCGAGCTGCTGTGGCTGGAACGGCTGGATTTCGATCCGACCGACCTGGCCGCCTCGGAGCTCGGGCAGCAGGTCGTCGCCGTGGCTCGCGCGGGCAAGGTGGCGTCATTCGGCGCGGACGGCGGCCTGCGCTGGACACGCGACATGCGCATGCCCCTGGCGCGAGTGTCGATGCAACGGCACGGCGATCTCCTTGCCGTTCACGGGTTTGACGTGCAGTTGCTGAGCCTCGAGGGCAACCAGGTTTGGCCATCCCCGTTTCGGCCAGACAACCAGCTCCTGGAGCAGGCCCTGTTCGATGACGAGGGCGCCCGGCTCGTCGTTCGCAGCACGAACGCCAGCGGCGTCGGACGTGTGTTTGCCTTCAATCGGCAGGGCCAGGTGTGGGGTCCGACCAAGAGCTACATCTCGGCCGCGTCGGTGGACCTCGACAAGCGCAGCGGCACCGTGGCCGTGGGTTCGTCCAATCGCGGCGAGAACCAGGTCGTGCTGATCCGTCCCGACGGCAATCTCGAGCAGCGCTTCGGCGTCGATGGCGACATCCTGCAAGTCATCTTCACGCAGGAAGGGGACCAGGTCATCACCCTCACTAGCACCGGACTGCAAGTGTTCGAGGCCGAGAGCGCCAATCTCCGGTCGCAACTGCGGTTTCCGGCCACCGCCGCCGCTCGGGCCCCGCACGACGACATCCTCATTCTCGCCGGCGAGGCCGGCGTCGGCTCGTTCACGCTCGACGGCACCGAAGTCTGGTTTGCACCGCGCGTGCGCGCCCGTGCCGTCTATCCAATGGACGACTACGTGGCGGCGCTGGTGGATGACATGACCATCACCGTCATCCGCTCCGATGGCGCGGTGCTCGGCGACGCCACCACGCTCGCCGCCATTCGCGGCGTCGCGGTCGCGCCCGGGCTCAACCGGCTATTTGCCGTCAGCGCCGAGCGCCAACTCCAGGCCTGGCAGCTGCCGCCGGTCGCGACCCCGCCCCAGGGCTAGGCCGCAAACCTCCGCCAGCCGCGAGCCCGCCGCAACATTTGCTCGGGCTCGGCGCGGCTAGCCGTCGGAATCACCGGACCCCTTGCCCCCAATGGCGCCGAGCAGCCGGGTGAATTCCAGCGGGAAGATGAATTTCGACGACGGACTCTCGCCCAGCGACTTGAGCGTGTCCAGGTACTGCAGGCTCATGGTGTTCGAGTCCACGCGCTGCGCCACGCTGAATATGCGCTCGAGCGCATCGCTGAAGCCTTGCGCACGAAGCACGGCCGCCTGCTGATCGCCCTCGGCAGAGAGAATCTCGGCCTGCCGAGCGCCCTCGGCTTTCAGAATCGCGGCCTGCTTTTCACCTTCGGCGACCGTGATATTCGACTGCCGCGTGCCGTCCGCTTCAAGGATCACGGCGCGCCGCACCCGCTCCGCCGACATTTGCCGATTCATGGCTTCCTGAATCTCTCGCGGCGGGTCGATCTCGCGAATCTCGACATTGGTGACCTTGATGCCCCAGCGTGAGGTCTCAGCGTCGAGCTTCACCCGGATCGATTCGTTGATGCGCTCTCGCTGCGACAGCACATCGTCAAGATCAATGTCGCCAACCACCGCCCGCAGCGTCGTCGTGGCCAGGCCAACGACCGCCGACCGGTAGTCCTCGACCTCCAGAACAGCCCGCTCCGCCTGGTTGATGTCCACGCGCATGTAGACGAGGAAGTCGATATCGATCGAGGCGTTGTCCTTGGTGATGTTGGTTTGCCGCGGGATGTCCAGCACTTCGGTGCGCGTCTCGACGCGGCGAATCTGATGCAGGATCGGGATCGCGAAGACGATGCCGGGCCCCAACATGCCCTCGAACCGCCCGAAGCGAAACCGAGCGACTCGCTGGTAGTCACGCACGAAATTGATGATGGCCATGGTGAAGCCTCCTTCAGCTCGTCACCGTCGGCGCCTCTGACGCTGACTCCTGCACGATATCGACCCTCAGTCGCAAGCCTTCAACATCCCGCACCATAACGCGCGAGCCCACCTCCGCGTGGCCTCCGGGTGGCAACTCGGCTTCCCAACGCTCGCCGGCGAGCCGCACTTCGCCGCGCGGATCGAGCGTGTGCGTCACCTCCGCCAGCCGGCCGACGAGCGCGGCTGTGGCCGTGGGGCTGACGTATGACGACGCGGCTCGCACGCGATCGGATCGAAGCGCCCAGGCAATGACCGCGATGACCGCCGCGAACACACCGCCGAGCACCCCGATCAACCACGGACTCACGGAAATATCAATCTCGGGGATATCAATCTCCGGCACCCGAAACGCATCGCCGACCAGCAGAAACGCCCCCGCAATGAACGCCGCGACCGCGGCCGCGCCAAATAGGCCGAAGCCGGCAGCCTGGAACTCCAGCACCGCCAGCCCCAAGGCCCCGAGGATCAGCAGCACCCCCAGCCAGTTCACCGGAAGCTGCCCCAGCCCGGTGAATGCCAGGGCAAAGGCCACCACGCCCACGATCCCCGGTACGCCGAGCCCAGGCGCCGAGAATTCCACCAGCAGACCGAATCCTCCGACGACCAGGAGAACCAACGCCAAGGCTGGATTCGCCAGCAGGCCCAGGAATCGCTCGACGCCCGACGGATCGAGCGGGCGCACCTGGAGTCCGGCCACGTTGACCTGTTGCGCGCCCCTCGCCGTTACGACCTCCGCGCCGTCGACCTGTCGCAAGAGGTCGTCGAGGTCTTCAGCTAGGAAGTCGACGATATTTGCGTCTTCGGCCTCGCCCGCGGTGTAGGAGCGCGCCTGCGTCACCGTGGCTTCCAACGCCGCCGCGTCGCGACCACGCTGCTCCGCGATGCTGCGAATGAAGGCTCGCGTGTCCTCGCTGATCTTGTCGGCAAGCGTGGCCGGCACGTCTTCCCCGCTGGCCGTGACCGGCGACGCGGCGCCAATGTTGGTGCCGGGCGCCATCACCGCAAAGTGGGCGGCCGCGGTGACGAATGTGCCGGCGGACGCGGCCTGCGAACCGGCGGGCGACACGTAGACCGCCACCGGCACGCGCGACTCGAGAATGAGCCCCACCATGTCCCGCGTGCTGTCGGCCAGCCCGCCCGGCGTGTTGAGGCGTACCACCAGCAACGCGGCGTCCGTGTCCCACGCCTCGTCAATCACTCGCGTCAGGTACCGCGTGGCGACGATGTCGATCGGCCCGTCGATGGTCGCAACCGCGACGTACGGCGACTGTCCGCCCGCCGTTGGATAGATGCTCGCCAGCGCCAGCCACGCGACGCCGAGCGCAAACAAGATGCCGATGCACCAGCGTCTCAGCGGTCGCTGCCGAGCCATCGGGCACCCTCCGCGCGGCCGAAGCTATCCCCGGCCGCACCCTACTCGCCGTCGCTCAAGTATGCGCTATCGGCCCACGGCTCTCTGGTCGAATCACTCCGGTCCAGGCGCCGTTCGCCCGCTCGGGCCGTAGACGCGAAACGTGTCGGGTCCGTAGGGGGACGGCGCGAATTCGTCGTTCCGCGCCAGCCGTGTGTACGTCCCGTCGAGCACCGGGAGCGCGATCTCGGGCACCAGCGAGACGAATCGGTCGGGCGTGCGTCGCAAGTCGGCGGCGCTGAACACCTCCACCTTATCGGCCTCCGGCGAGACCACGCGAGGCTGACCACTGAGGTGACGCATTTCAAAGATCACAAAGGTGTTCAGCTCGCCGGGATCGACGCGATGGCGCACGGCCACGATGCCCTCCGGCTCAGCCTCGATCCCGGCTTCTTCACGCACTTCCCGCACCAGCGCCGCCTCGAGCGATTCACCGGGATCGACCTTGCCGCCCGGGAACATGAACTTGCCGCGGTGCCGGCTGTAGGTCAGTCGCACCAGCACGATGCCGTCGCCAGATCGCACCACGCCCCCGACGGCGATGACGGTGCGATGGCCGGAGGGTCGAGACATGGCCCCAAGCCTAGCGAGCCGTCAAGAGTCGGCCGCGCCGAAATGCCGCATGGCAATCCATGACAGGCGTTGTTGGGCAAGCCTCCCGTGGGCAACAATCGGCCGGGTCGCCGACCTCGGTATCCGCTCATGCCAGACGCACCGCCGCCGTTCCAAGGCTCGCACCGCGCCTATGACTCCATTGTTCGTCCGAACGTGCGCATTCCCGCCCGCGACGGCGTGCTGCTGGCCGCCGACATCTATCTGCCCGCCCGCAACGGCGAGGTGGTGGCTGGGGCGTTCCCGGCCATCGTCGAGCGCACGCCCTATCTCAAGGACGGCACCAACTACGCCCGGCGCGGTCATTGGTACGCCCGGCGCGGCTACGCCACGGTCATCAACGACGTCCGCGGACGCGGGCAATCGTCCGGCGAGTGGTATCCCTTTGCGCTCGAGGCGCCCGACGGCTACGACGTCGTCGAGTGGGTGGCCGCGCAACCGTGGTGCAACGGGCGCGTGGGCACCATGGGCGCCAGCTACGCCGGGTCGGACCAAAGCGCCCTGGCCACGCTCAACCCGCCGCACCTCGCCTGCCAGGTCGTCGGGCAGGGCACCAGCAACTATCACGTGTCGTCGCTGCGGCAGGGCGGCGCGCTGGAGCAGCGGTTCATTCGCTATGCGTTCCGCATGGCGCGCACCAGCCGCGAGGCCTTGGCCGATCCCGACCTGAAGCGCACGTTCGACGCCGCCGATCTCCAGATCCCCGAGCTGTTCGGTCCACCGCTGCGATTCCGCCCCGGACGCACCGCCCTGCGCTTGCTGCCCACATACGAGCAATGGGCCTGGGACATCCTGACGCGCGGCGTCTACGACGAGTACTGGATGCAGCGCGGCTACACCATCGACCGCTATTGGGACGAGCACTCGGATGTGCCGGTGCTATTCCAGAGCGGCTGGTACGACACCTATCCGCGCGGCGCGATTGCCAATTATCTCGCCCTCAGCGAGCGCAAATCGAGCCCCATGCGGCTGGTGATGGGTCACTGGCGACATGGCGAAGGCACGGTCGAAGAAAGCACGGCCGGCGATGTGGAGCTGGGCATCGACGCCGCGGCGCCCGCCTACGACGACATGCGGCTGCGCTTCTTCGATGAGCACCTGAAGGGGCTTGACACGGGCTTACGCGGCGCGCCGCCCGTGCGTTACTTCGTCATGGGCGGCCGCGCGGGGCGCCCGCCGGCGGACCTCGACGCCTCCCTCTGGCACGGCGGTCGCTGGGAAAGCGCGACCACGTGGCCGCCGCCCGAATACCAGGAGCGGTCGCTCTACTTTCATCCCGACGGTTCGCTCCAGCCGCAGGCGCCGGCCGACCGGCATGAGCCGACCCGTTACACCTACGACCCACGTGATCCGGTGCCCACCGCCGGCGGGTCGATCAGCGCCTCGGAGGACCTGCTGCCTTCAGGCGGGTTCGACCAGCGTGGGCAGCCGGGCCGCTTCTTCGGACATCACGACACGCTGCCGCTAGCCTCGCGCCCCGACGTGCTGTCATTCCAGACGCCGCCGCTGGAGACCGACGTGGAGATCGCCGGCCCCGTGGAAGTGCGGCTGTTCGCGGCCAGCACGGCGGTGGACACCGACTTCACCGCCAAGCTGCTCGACGTGTATCCCCACGACCGCGACGCGCCCGGAAGCACGCCCGGGGGCTACGAGTTGAATCTTTGCGACAGCATCATCCGCGCGCGCTTTCGCAACGGCTTCGAGGCGGAGGAGCTGATGACGCCCGGTGAGATCTGCGAGTTCCGCATCATCCTGTATCCCACGGCCAATCGCTTCGCCCGCGGGCATCGGATTCGGGTCGACATCTCATCGAGCAACTACCCGCGTTTTGACGCCAATCCCAACACCGGTGAGCCGCTGGGACACGCCAGGCGCGTCAAGTCGGCCGACCAGTCAATCTTTCACGACGTCAACTGGCCGAGCCGGCTTCTCGTCCACGCCCGCACCGATTCGGACGGCGCGCCGACGGGCCAGCCAGGAGCCTGAGGCGTGAACCGCACCTTCGGCGGCGCGACCATTGCGTGCGTCCGCGGCGATATCACGGAGCAACAGGTCGACGCGATCGTCAACGCGGCCAACGCGCAGCTCGCCGGCGGCGGGGGTGTCGACGGTGCCATCCATCGGGCCGGAGGCCCCTCGATCATGGCCGAGTGCCGCACCATTGGCGGCTGCCTGACAGGCCAGGCCGTGCGCACCGGGGCCGGCGACCTGCCAGCCGAGCACGTCATCCACGCGGTGGGTCCCATCTGGCGCGGCGGCGAGCACGATGAGGCCGATCTGCTTGCATCCGCCTACGAATCCAGCCTGAAAGTCGCAGCGGAGAGCGGCGCGCGCACGATCGCCTTTCCCTCGATCAGCACCGGCGCCTACGGCTATCCCAAAGCAAACGCCGCGGCCATCGCCATGGGCACCGTCGCCTCGCACGCGCCGGAGTTGGGCTTCCGCGAGGTCCGGTTCGTGCTCTTCAGCGACGCCGACTTGAAGGTCTACCTGCAGGCGCTGGCGGACGTCGCCCCGTCCGAAGCGAGTGGCCGCTAGGACAGCGTCGGCGGCCCCATGCGTCGCGGATCTCGTGTTGGCGGTTGCAGGATCCGGTCTTGGGCTTCCGTGAGCCCCTCGATGCCAGCGCCGTCTGGATAGGGCATCCACCAGGCAAGCGGTCGCGGGCTGTACTTGTAGAAGATCGTGCGGCGTTCGGCCGTGCCGTGCCACGGCAACGGTCCGTGCGTCAGCGCCTCGGTGAAGAGCACCGCCGTCCCCGCGGGTCCGATCACGCGCTCGACGAATGGCTGCGCCTCCTCGAGGTCCTTCCAGTCGCTGGGAAATGGCAGGTTGCTCTTGTGACTGCCCGGCACGCAGGCAAAGCCGCCGTCCCCCGGATTGACGTCCATGAGGTTGATGGCCACCACGCATAGGCCGTTGTAGAAGCGGTCGTCGGCGAACTCGAAGTATTGCGCCGAGTCAAAAGGCACGCGCCCGCCGTGCAGCGTGGCGCCGATGGGGCTGAGCCCTCCGCGAATTATGTCAAGGTAGGTGTGATCCAGGCGCACGTGGTCGCCCACCATGTCAACGACATACGGCAGCAGCTTGGGATGGTCGATGAGGTCGCGGTAGGCCGCGCCCCACGTCAGCAATTCCAGGAAGCGGTGCGAGGACCAGTCCTGGTCCGGCAAGCCCGCAATCTGCTCATCGAGCGCGTCGTTGAGCGCCGCCACCTCGGCGGCGTTCAGCGCGTCCCGCACCACCAGGAATCCCTGCAGGTCGAAGAGATACCGCTCGTGCTCAGTCATGGGACCATCCACCCGGCATCTGCCGCGGCCCATGCTGGCACATCCGGCCACCGAGGGGACAGATTGCGACCGCCGGATTCCCGACAGACCGGGCGTGGGGCGCTAGGACCCCGTCGTTTCGAGACGCACTCGCGGGTCGATATACGTATAGAGCACATCGACGAGCAGGTTCGCCACGGCGTAAATCACGGCGGATAGCAGGACCAGACCCTGCACCACCGGATAGTCGCGGTCGATGATGGCGTCGATCAGCCGCAGTCCCAGTCCCTGGCGGTGGAACACGGCCTCGATGATCACGGCGCCGGCCAGCAAGCCGCCAAACTCGAGGCCGATCACGGTAACCACTGGAATCAGGGCGTTGCGCAGGGCGTGCCCCATCACCACCACGCGCTCGCGCAGTCCTTTCGACCGCGCCGTGCGCACGTAGTCGCGCGAGAGCACGTCGAGCATCGATGAGCGGGTCAGCCGCGCCAGGATGGCGGATGCGGCCGTGCCCAGGGTGAGCGCCGGCAGGATCAATTCCTTGCCGTAGCCGTTGGAAACGGCGGGCAGCATGCCCACGCCGTCGTCCGTCTGCCATTTGATGGCGAAGACCAGAATCAGGAGCAGGCCAACGAAGAATGGTGGGAACGAGATGCCCAGGATGGCGAACATCTGCGCGCCGTAGTCGACGAACGTGTGGCGCTTGATTGCCGATACCACGCCCGCTCCAACGCCGATGGTGATGGCCACGGCCATGCTCGCCATCGTCAGCGCAAACGTCGCCGGCCAGTGACTCGCAATCATGTCCACGACCGGTCGCCGATAGGCAATCGACGTCCCAAGGTCCCCGCGCACGACGTCCCAGACGTAGAGGACGAATTGGTGCGGCGGCGATTTATCGAGGTTGTAGCTCTCGCGCAGCGTCTCGATAGCCTTGCGGCTGACTTCGCCGCCCTCCCGGCTGGTGGCGCCTGAGCCGCCGATTTCGCCCGACTGGTAGAAAATCTCGATCGGGTCGCCCGGAATCAGCCGCATGAGCACGAAGACCACGATCAGCACGCCGAAGAGCACGGGGATCATGTAGAGGACGCGACGGATGATGTATCCAGCCATGACTACGTCATTCTAGTGGTGAAATCGGACGGCAGGCGCCCGACCGCCTCGTGACGGTCGGGCGCCTGCGGCATTCCGAGGGTCGCTACTCCTGGGTGCTGTAGAACTGCCCGTAGCTGGGCAGGTAGTCAATACCCAAGTGCAGCACGCCGCCGATGCGGTCCGGGTTGGACAGCCACGGCAGGTAGTCGTGGACCAACGGGATCGCGACCGCGTTCTCCATGAGGTAGAGCTCGGCTTCCTCCCAAAGAGCACGCTGCTCGTCGGGATCGAAGCTGGCCCGCGCGGAGTCCAGCAGACCGTCGATCTTCGCGCCTTCCGTCGCGGTGGCCGGAACGCCGTCCCACTCGAAGAACGAGTAGGCGCGGCCCGGTCGACCGTAGAAGGACGTGTGGAAGCGGTCGTACAGCACGTCGCCGTTCGGACCCGCCACGCCGATCCACGTGGTGTGGAAGGCGCCGTCCTGCGCCTGCTCGCGGTGGGTGGCCTCGTCCATCTTCGGGATGTTCACCTGGATGCCCAGGCTCCGCTCGACGTCAAGCTTGAACAGCTCGACCACGGGGTCGCCGCGGTCGGGATAGCTGATCTCGAGCTTGCGGCCGTCCGGCGCGTAGCGGAAGCCGTCTTCGCCCAAGGCGTAGCCGGCCTCGTCAAGCAGCGCGCTGCCCTTGGCGGGGTCGTAGGTGTAAAGCTGGCCGGCGGCGTCGCTGCGGCCCACGGTACCCGGCACCAGCAGGTTGCTGATGTTGGTGGGGGCCGTGCCGCCGTTGGCGCGCACCGTCACGGTTCGCCGGTCGACGCCAAACAGCAGCGCCTTGCGCACCGCCAGGTCGTCCAGCGGCCAGAGCTGCGTGTGCAGAGGCATGTACTGCCCCATGCCCGGCGCCGCGAAGCCGATGACGTGGTACTTCGGGTTCTCGGACACGCGCTTGTAGTCGGCGAATGACCAGTTCAACAGGATGTCGACCTCGCCCGCCTCGAAGGCCTGGGCGTTGTCGGTCATGTTGAAGCCGAAGATCTGCGACCGCATGCGGTCGGGGTAGGCCGGACCCTGGTTCGGCAGGTACGACGGGCCCCAGGCCCAGTGGTCGAACCGCTCGCCGACGATCTTCACGTCGTCTTCCCACTCCAGCATCTTGAAGGGGCCGGTGCCGACCGGGTGGCGGTCGAGCTCCGCGCCCATCTCCGTGATGGCCTTCGGCGAGGCGAACACCACGTGCTGGTGAGCGATGAACTTCAGGAAGAACGCCTGCGGCTGGTCGGTGTGGAACCGGACCGTGAAGTCGTTGACCTTCTCGACACTGGAAATGCCGGCGATGTCGCGAACGACGTGGCCGCGCGGCAGCTCTTCGTCGAGGAATCGATCGAAGTTGAAGATCATGGCGTCCGCGTCGAACGGCGTCTCGTCGTGGAAGACCACGTCGTTGCGCAGCGGGACCGTCCAACTCAGCTTGTCATCCGAAACCTCGGGCAGGTCGGAGGCCAGCGTCGGCAGGATCGCGTTGCCGGGACCGTAGTTGTAGAGCAGCTCGTAGAACATGTTCGCCGGCTCGGCGGTGCGTCCGCCCCATGTCGCCGGGTCGAAGTTCGTCGGGTTGCCGAAGGTCATGTAGCTGACCTCGCCGCCAACCTTCGGGTCCCAAGGCTTCAGGCCGATGTTTACGGCCGAGTCGAGGTTGTGGATGTCGATGCCCGGCGCGCGCTCGGCGGCCTGCTCGACGATCTTCTCGACGACCCGCTCGACCACCTTCTGGACTTCAACCTCGCGGATGACTTCCTGGGTGACGACCTTCTCGACCTGGACCTCTTTGATGGTCTCGACCGGGACTTCCTTGATCACCTCTTTGGTGACGACCGTCTCGACCGGGACTTCCTTCACCACTTCCTTGGTGACGACCGTCTCGACCGGAACTTCCTTCACCACCTCTTTGACTTCAGTGACCGTGACCGTGACCGTCTTCTCGACGACCTCGGCCTCGCCGCACGCGGCCAGAGCGGCTACTCCAACACCGCCCGCCAGCGCCGCCGCCCCACCACGGAGCAGCTTGCGACGACTCAATGACTTACTCGGACCCATAGACTTCCCCTCCTATATGGGGTGAGATCGTGCTTGCACGCGGCGCGCATCCTACACGACTCTTGTAAATCGGGCACACGTTTTCCTGTTTATCGGTGCGACTTCGGCGCGCTCAGTGGGACCACGCCCCCGCTTGCGGATCGAGCGCCTCGCGCAGACCGTCGCCTAGCAGATTGATCGACAGCACCGTGATGGCGATGGCCAGGCCGTTGAACGTCGAGATCCACCATGACGATCGCAGCAGGTGCCGGCTCGACGACAGCTCAAGGCCCCACTCAGGCGACGGGCGCTCGGCGCCCAGGCCGAGGAAGCTCAAGCCCGCGGCGGCCAGGATGGCCCCGCCCAGACCCAGCGTGGCCATGATCAGGATCGGGCTGACGATGTTCGGCAGGATGTGGCGCAGCATGATTCGGGCGTCGGACATGCCTACGGCGCGCGCCGCCCGCACGTAGACCAGCTCGCGCGCGGCGAGCGTCGTCGAACGCACCACGCGCGCATAGAACGGAATGCCGGCCACTCCCAGCGCGATCATGGCGTTGTTGAGGCCCGATCCCAGAGCGGCGACGACTGTCATCGCCAGCAGCAAGCCCGGGAACGCCAGCATCACGTCAATGATCCGGCTGATGACCATGTCCACCCAGCGCCCGAAATAGCCCGCCGACAATCCAATGAGCGTGCCGACGATGGCCGAAATCGTCACCGCGGAGAATCCGACGCGAAGCGAAATCCGAGAGCCGCGCACGATGCGGCTGAAGACGTCTCGCCCGATGTCGTCGGTGCCAAGCGGGTGGCCCTCCGAACCCGGAGGCAGTTCGGCCGCCATGATGTCGAAGTGGTTCTCCGGTTCGGTCGCAATCACATCGGCGAATATCGCCGCCAGCGAGATGATGATCAGAATGCCGAGCCCCGCCAGGGCCGCCTTGTTCCGTCGCAGTCGGCGCCACGCCATGGTCCACTCGCTGCGCGGCTTGGGCGCAGCGGCAGCCTCGAGCCCGGTCTCGCCCTGAACAATCGTGTCGCCGGCCAACGTCACTCCTTCGCGTGAGTTTCCAACCAGTCCACAGCAGTCGCCACGGCCGCGCCCAGCGGTCGCGCGCCTACGCTACCACTTCAGTCATGTCAGGCATGTAGGGCCGACCACGAATGCGGTCCATTCGTGGCGCCGGCGCCGGCCATCCGAACAGCCGGCCACGTGGGCCGCGAAACGCGCAAACCGGCGCAGAGTCTCAAATCGCGCGCCCACCGCGCAAGCCCGCCGTCCCCCAGATTGACACGGCGGCGCGCCACGGCATACGTTCCACCTTGAGATGACGGCTCGCTCCCGGCGAGCCGAGTGGGTGGCCTTCGCTGATCGCGGCACCCCTGGCAATGTCCGGCCTGAGCCACCTGAACCGTTGACGGCAACCGGAGCAGGCCACATCTCGCGTAGATCGGCGGGGGAGCCGGTGTGTCGACAGACGCCCTAAGAGAGCCGACCAGCGCAACAGCGCAGGACCCCCTCGAACTGCGGCCGCCGCGCAGCGAGTGGCAAATGTCCTATCGCCGCTTTTGGCGCCACAAAGCGGCCGTCCTCGGCCTCTCCATCCTCATCATCATCAGCATCGGCGCGATTTTCGCGGATGTCATCGCCATCGAGCCCGAAGAGACGTTCTACAGCTTCGATGAGCTCCAGACCAAGAAATGGCTGCCTCCGCTGACTGACGGCCACCTGATGGGCACCGACGACATCGGGCGTGACGTGTTCAGCCGCGTCGTCCGCGGCTCACGCGTGTCGCTGCGAGTGGGCTTCTTCGCCGTCGGCATCGCCAGCATCGCCGGCACACTCTTCGGCCTCGCCGCCGGCTACTTCGGCGGGTGGGTCGACCAGGTGGTCAGCCGGGCCATCGACGTGATGCTGGCCTTCCCGGACTTGCTGCTGGCGATTGCAATCTTGGCGGCGCTTGGCCCCAGCCTCGTAAACGCCATGGTGGCCCTGGGGCTGGCGGGGATTCCCGGCTATGCGCGCGTTGTGCGCGGCGCCACGCTGGCGGCACGCGAGCTGGTCTACGTGCACGCCGCGCGCGCCGTGGGCATGTCCGACACGCGCATCATGCTCCGCCACATCCTGCCGAACGTGCTCAGTCCGATCCTGATCATGATGACCCTGGGCCTCGGCGGCGCGATCCTCGCCGCCTCCGCGCTCGGCTTTCTCGGCCTGGCCGCCGACCCGCCGACGCCGGAGTGGGGCAGCGAGCTCAACCTCTCGCGCGCCTACCTGCGGACGGCCTGGTGGGTGTCCACGTTCAACGGGGCGGCCATCGCCGTTACCGTCCTTTCGGTCAACATGGTCGGTGACGGCCTGCGCGAGGCGCTCGACCCGCAGGCGAGCTCGTGGGCACGCTAAAATGCCGCCACCGAAAAGGTTTTAGGCCTGAATCACGATTTCAGCCGGTGATCGACGTGTCGTTCGAGGGGGAGGTGTTGGATGAGCAGTAGAGGACTAGTAACCCGGCGCAAGGTCATGCGCGGGGGGTTGGCCGCCCTGGCCGGCGGAGTCGGCGCGGCCGCACTTGCCGCGTGCGGCGAAGCCGAGGTCGTCGAGAAGACGGTCACGGTCACGGTCACCGAAGTCAAAGAGGTGATCAAGGAAGTCCCGGTCGAAGTCCCGGTCACCAAGGAGGTCGAGGTCGAGCGGGTCGTCGTCAAGGAAGTCCCGGTCGAAACCATCAAGGAAGTGCCGGTCGAGACGATCAAAGAGGTCGAGGTCGAAAAGGTCGTCGAGAAGGAAGTCATCAAAGAGGTCTTCGTCGAGAAAGTCGTCGTCGAGGAGAAGTTGATCGAGCGCGCCAAGGAGCTCGTGCCCGGCATCAACATCTTCAGCTACCCCGAAGTCATTCCGCTGGGGCCCTACAACCCAACCGTCGGCGGCGAGGTGAGCTACCCGACGTTCGGCAACGCGAACAGCTATCACCCGCTGCGCGCGGCCAGCCGAGCATCGGTTGAGATCGGCAACATGATCCACGAGCCGCTCTACGTGCTCGGCGCGGGCAATGACTTTGCCCCGCTCCTGGCCGCGGGCTCCGAGGTTCAGGACGACCGCACGCAATGGCGCATTCGTCTGCGCAACGACGTGGTCTTCCACAACGACGAGCCGTTCAACGCGGACACGGTGATCTCAAATTTCGAAGAGATCTTCGACGAGAGCATCGTGCGGGGAGGCATCGTCGGCTTTGCCAACGAGCTGAATAAGGTCGAGAAGGTCGACGACTTCACGGTCGACTTCTTCACCAAGATCCCAAACGCGCTCTTCCACAAGCCGCTCACCCGCGGCTATCGACCGTGGCCGCTGGTGGCCAAGGAAATGGGCGAAGACTTCGACTTCAACCCGATCGGGACCGGTCCCTTCAAGTTCGAAAGCTGGACCGACAACGTCGAGCTCGTCGGTTCGCGATTCGATAAGTACGCCTGGGCGCCGTGGTACTCCGCAAACCAGGGTCCGGCATACGCGGACCGGGCCGTCGGCAAGGTGCTGTCCAACGACAGCACGGCGCGGATCAACGCGATGGAGGCGGGCGAGGTCAGCTTCCTGCTCCACTTCGTGTTCCCGCACGTGCAGCGCATCTCGACCAACCCGAGCTTCCGGGTTCTGGGGATCCTGAACGAGGGCATGCCGCAGTACATGCCGATCAACACGCAGCTCTTCCCGACGGATGACGTCGAGGTTCGCCGCGCGATGATCGAGGGCATCGACCGCCGCACGGTCACCGTGCGCGCCAACGGCGGCGTGCCGCCGGTGGTCGTCAGCAACTGCCTCACGTCGGAAGCGGTCAAGGGCTACAACCCGGAGGTCAACAACCTCTACACCTTCGACGTGCAGAAGGCGCAGGCGCGGCTTGACGCCGCCGGCTGGACGCTCGGCGACGACGGCTTCCGTTACAACTCGGACGGCGAGCTGCTCGAGATCGTGTTCCCGGACACCGGCTTCCCGGTGCGCGAGCTGTTCAAGCTCGACGTCGAGAAGTCGCTCGGCATCTCGGTGCAGATTCCGAAGATGGAAGGCAGCACGTTCAACGAGCAGATGCAGAACGGCGCCTTCCACGCGGCGTACGTGGGTGTCGGCGGACCGGACGGCGACGTGCTGTGGGACCGCTTCCACACCTCCGTCTACGGGCTGCCGGGCCGCGCCTACTCGCGCTGGATGTACACGGACCCGCCCGGAGAGGCCACGCCTGGCGTGGAGCTCGACGCGCTGCTCGACGGCGCTCGAGTCGAGTTCGACGAGTCCAAGCGGATCGATCTGTGGCAGCGCGCGTCCCACATCATCATGGACAACGCCTTGATGATTCCGTTCGTCACCGAGTTCCTCAGCTGGATCGCCAACACCGACATCGTCGGCGGGAACCTCTACGTCGGTAACTTCGCGCTACCGATCTGGAGCGACTGGTACGACAAGCGGGTCGGCTAGCCGAAAGGACTTGGCGCACGCAACTGGGTAGCTAAAGGGATCAGGCGTAGGCATGGGTGGTTACATCGTCCGGCGTCTCCTCTACACGATTCCGGTCGTGTTGGGAGTGTTGGTCACGACGTTCATCCTCCTGCGCCTGATCCCGGGCGACCCGGTTGATCTCTTCTATCTCGGTGGCCAGGATCCGTCCGGCACGGTGTCATTCGTCGTCACGCCTTCGCAGCAGAGCGCCTACGACGCCCTGCGCAGGGAATTCAATCTCGACAAGCACATCGTCCACCAGTTCTTCATCTACCTCTGGGACTTCATCCGCTTCGACTTCGGCAAGTCGATTCGGTCCCAGCGTCCGATCAACGAGATCATCGGGGATCACTGGCCGGCCACGATTCAGTTGACCCTGGCCGGGATGGGCCTTGCGCTGTTCATTGGCATTGGCGCCGGCGTCATCTCCGCGATACGCCACCACACCTGGGTGGACTACGCGTCGCAGAGCTTCGCCGTCTTCGGCGTGTCCATCCCGAGCTTTTTCCTCGGCGTAATCCTGGTCATGATCTTCAGCGTCGGACTCGGGTGGCTGCCGGCGATCTCCAACGGTCACGGCAAGGAGCTCATCTTGCCGGGGATCACGCTGGGCACGGCGGCGTCGGCGATTCTGGCCCGGCTGATGCGTTCCTCCATGTTGGACGTGCTGTCCCGCGACTACATTCGCACCGCGCGCGCCAAAGGCCTGCGCGAGCGCGCCGTGATTTGGCTGCATGCGCTGCGCAACGCCCTGATCCCCGTGGTCACGGTCGCCGGGCTGGCCTTCGGCGGCCTGCTCACCGGCACCGTCATCATCGAGTCAGTCTTTACCCGCCAGGGTCTTGGGCTCCAGCTCATCTCCGCCATCACCCAGCGCGACTATCCGGTCGTTCAGGGACTGGTGATGCTCGCGGCGCTGCTATACGCCGGCATGAACCTCGTCGTCGACATCCTCTACACGTACATCGACCCGCGCGTCCGCCTGGTCCGCGCGTCCGTCTAACGCGCGAACACCCTAAGCGCCCGCCAGGCTAGAAGTTCGTATACGACCCGTCGCGGCGGTGGAGCAGCGTCGAATTCCAGGGGCGGAGCTCTTGGCTCGCCGCGATGTCCTCATTGACCTCGATGCCCAAGCCAGGCTCGGTTGGCAGCGGATACCAGGTCCCGTCGAGCTCGACTTGCTTGGGATAGATCGCACGCCGCTCGGCCCTCGTGTCGGAATTGTCGTCGCCTCCGGCCCGGCGCGGCGGTGTGCGCACCTCCAGCCAGGCGCAATTGGGAATGGCCGCCAGGAAGTGCACCGACGCCGCCGTGCACAGCGGGCCGACCGGGTTGTGCGGCATCAGGTCGATGTAGTGCGCCTCGCACCAGGCCGCGACCTTCATCGCTTCCGTGAATCCGCCGACGTTGCAGATGTCAATGCGCATGAAGCTCGCCAGCCCGCGCTCGATATAGGGCAGGGCCTGCCACTTGCTCTCGAACTCCTCGCCGATGGCGAAAGGCACCTCGGTCATCGAGCGCAGCGTTTCGTAGGCCTCGGGCGTCTGGTCGCGGATCGGCTCCTCCAGAAAGTCGAGCGCGGCGCGGGGCAGCCGCTGGCAGAACGACGCCGCTTCGGCCACCGTCAGGCGGTGGTGGTAGTCGATGCCCAGCACCGGCGCCTGGCCGAGGGCTTCGCGCACGCGAATCACCCACTCCGCGGTCAAGGCGATTGACTCGCGCGGCTCGAAGAGCCGCCCGTCCTCACCGGCATCGGCGGTGCCCAGGCCCAGCCGGATTGCCGGCCAACCCTCCGCATGCAGGTGCAGCACGTCCTCCACCAGCTCGGGGCCATACGGCGCGGAAGCGGTGGCGAATCCGGGAACGAAATCGCGATGCTTGCCGCCCAGGAGCTCATAGACCGGCACGCCCAGCGCCTTGCCCTTGAGGTCGTACAGCGCGATGTCGATCGCCGAGATCGCAGCGGTCAGGACGCGCCCGCCCTCGAAATACTGGCTGCGATAGAGCTCCTGCCACAGGGCGCCGATCTGCATCGGGTCGCGCCCGACCAGAAAGTCGCGGTAGTGCCGCACGGCGCCCGCGACCGCCCACTCGCGCGCCGACATGCCGGAGCAACCCCAGCCCACGAGACCCGCATCGGTCTCGATCTTGACGATGGTCTCCGCCCGCGGCCCGCCCCACGGGAGATACGTCTTGACGTCGGTGATGGTCATAGCGGACTCGCTTTCCTAGGGCCCGGCGGCAATGCCCTGGCGCCAGCAGTCGGGAAGGGAATCGCCGACACTGATGCTGTCGAATGTGCTTCGTCTCCTCACGACCGACCCAAGATAGACGCCACGCGACCAGCCATGGCACGAGAGGAAGTCCGTGGGGATCGGCTGGTTGTCGGCGTATCCCGCCAGGTCTTCTTGCAGACGGAAACAGGTCTCCGATTCCTCGTCGGGGGAGATGCGGTAGCTCACGCACCCCAGATCCTCGTCGGGATGGATGCGCTTGGCCGTCACAACGTATTCGGACCGCGACCCGAAGATGTTCTGATACCAGCCGCGACCCCAGATGGTGCGCTCCGGGTGGTCGGTGTCGATGGTCACGAAAAAGGCCAGCGGCAACGCCAGACCCAGCGCAGCGCCCAAGAATCCCGTCACCACGTGGAGCGGCCAGGACGCTCGCAGACGCCTCGCTACACCGACGGCCAGGATCATCCCCACCAGCCCAGTCACGATCAGGAAGATCGGCACCACCCAGCCGGCCGACCGCACGCCGAACGTCAGCAGCACCGCGATCGCCGCCGCCACCACCCCCCAGGCGATCCAGACGAACCGTTCGCTGGTCACGGGCTCGTCACTGACGGACGAGACTCAGCCGTCCGCGCTGGTGATTTGAAACGAGTAGAGCTGCGCGTCGTGCATGTAAAACCGCAGGCGGCGGTGCGGGATGAAGGTCGAATACACCGTTCCCGAGTCGGTCCCCTCCGGCAGGTGCAGGGTCGCGTCGCCGCCCCAGGTCACGACGTGGGAAATCGAGTCTCCCGTGAACACGTCGCAGTCGTCCGCGGACCGACCGTCCATCACCCGGTAGGTCACGTCCGACGCCTCCACCTTGATATAGCCCTCCGGCCCGCAGGACGCATTGATCACCAGCCGGTCGCCCGGCGCGATGAATGCCTCCGTTAGCAGCATGCCCACGTGCTTGTCGTTCGTCCCGACCGACACGAAGCCATGCCGCCGCAGCTTGCCCAGACCTAGCCCATAGGGTTGGCGCTGCTTCGCGGAGACGGCGCCGGCGCCTCCGTAGTAGAACCACGACTCATCGCCCACGTCCACCATGTGCGGCGCCGCCACGACCAGCTCGTCATACGAGCCGGGGCCTCCGCCGGGGATCCAGGTGTGGGTCGGACGCAGGCGGTCCCAGTTGCGCGCGTCCCGGCTGAAGGCCAACTGCGGATGCAGCTTGTACTCCGTCATGGCGAGCACGCCCAGGAACGCCACCCAGTGGCTCCCCAGGCGGTAGGGCCGCATGCTGTAGAACGAGTCGTCCAGGTTGTCCAGCTCCGGGTCCGGCGCCAGCGCCAGCCGCGGCTCGCTCCAGTGGTGGAAGTCCCGGCTCTGCGACTGGAAGATGCGCCGCATCCCGCGCCGGTTCGACAGGCCATGCGCCGGGTCCGTGGTCGAGCCGCCGGCGATGGCCTTCTCCACCAGTCCGACCCGCGGCCGCGGCGCCATCTCCATCCACGGGTGCCGCGTCAGGATGTTGTACGTGCGCGTCTCGGGGTCGAAGAAGGGATAGATGCTGTCGCCTTGCTTCGCGCCCAGGCCCTCGAACATCGGCGGCTCGTCGTAGGTCGTCCAGTGAATGCTGTCGGCCGAATAGGCCCGCCGCACGTTCGCCCCAGGCAGCTCGTCGGCCACCCGAAAGCCCGGCGGCCCGATTTCGTAGATCGCCTTGTACCGGCGCGCCGGATCCGTCTCCAGCGGGTCGTCCAGCGGCGCCAGTCCCCACACGTTGCCGTGCGTGCGGTCGCCCAGCACGATGTTGGTGTCGTGCCCGTCCTCGTGCACGATCCCCATCGGCGGCTTCACCCAGGTATAGCCGTCCTCCGAGCGCGCGTAGCAGACGCGAAAGCGGGAGATGTCGTAGTCGATCAGGGTGCCGCCGGTGCGGGCGGCCTTCTCCTGGTCGATGTCAAAGTCGGAGTAGAGGAGGTGAAAGACGCCGTCGTCGTCACGCCAGACCTTGTAGTCGTCGGCGTGCATGTTGACGTGGTGCTCCCACGGTTTGTCCTGGACCAGGATCGGGTTGCCCTCGTACATCTCCGGCGTATGCACCGTCCGGGAGATGTTCTGAATCTCCTCGATCATCCCGGTGTCGAAGAAGTACTGCGGCGTGTCGCGGATGTGCAGTTCGGTCGAGTCGAGGTCAGCCATGGGTGTGCTCCCGTGACTCAGACCTAGCGACCGTAGCACCTTGACGGGCAACTCAAGGTGCAGAGCGACATGAGGCGCCACCGCCGGGCGCGCGCCACAACCGGCGTCGCAGGCGGTCCCTGCGAATTGCGCGCCGATCTATAGTGGCCGTCAGGTGCCGGGTCCGGCTGGCGCCAAGAGAACGGCACGCGAGAAACCAATGCCCGATTACCGATCACGCGTACCCAGCTATACGTTCCCAACCGCGCTCAACGCCCAGGAAGCGGCGCTCGCCACAAATCCGCTCATGCACCGGTTGCAGGCGTCGCGGGCGGCGCTCGCGGACGACCCGTACCGCCCGATCTATCATTATGTCAACCCGGAGTCCACGCTCAACGATCCCAACGGCCTCTGCTTCTGGCGGGGCAACTGGCACCTCTTCTATCAGGCCTATCCGCCGGAAGATCCGCGTCAACATTGGGGCCACGCCGTGTCAACGGACCTCGTGCATTGGCGCGACCTCCCCTACTGCATCTACCCCGACCCGGAAGAGAAGTGCTTCTCCGGCTCGACCCTTGTCGAGGACGACCGGGTCATCGCCATGTACTTCGGCACGCTGGTCGGCAACATGGTCGCCACGTCGAGCGATCCGCTGCTGCTCAACTGGACGAAAACTACCAACCGGGCGGTGATTCCGATTGCCGCGCCCGACGGCTCGCCGCTGCCATACACCGTCTACGACCCGTGCATCTGGAAGAAGGACGGCGTCTACTACTCCCTCTCCGGTTGGGCCAGACCCGGCGGCCCCGCGGGCAAGCCGATCCGCGCGAACTTCCTGTTTCGCTCCACCGACTTGGAGCATTGGGAATACCTGCACCCGTTCGTCGAGGACGACCGCTACACGTTGGTCGGCGACGACGGCTCGGTGCCCTATTTCTGGCCGATCGGCGACCGGCACATCCTGCTCTTCGCCAGCCACATGACCGGCGCTCAATATTTGCTGGGGGACTACGACACGGCGCGGGACAAGTTCGTGGCCACGCACGGTGGACGATTCAACTTCGGCGCCATGCGGCCCGCCGGCATCCACGCGCCCTCCGCCACGCCGGACGGCCGCGGCGGTGTCATCGCCATCTTCAACATGAACGAGGGCAAGCCAACCGAGGGTTGGAACCAAATCATGTCGCTGCCGCGGCGCCTGACGGTCGACGGTGACGACCTATTCATGGAACCGGTGCCGGCGCTCGCGGCGCTGCGGGACGCTCATGCCCGCGTGGATACGACCCGGCTGCCCGCCAACACGGAGCACGTGATCGAGTCGGTGCACGGCCGGGCGCTCGAGCTCGTGGCCGTGCTCGATTCCCAGGACGCACCCATGGTCGAGCTAAACGTCCTGCGCTCGCCGGGCAAGGAAGAGTTCACGCGCATCGCCTTCTTCAAGAATCGCGGTCATTTCGAACGCGTCTTGGGCACCGGGCGGCACTTGAGCCTGGTCACCATCGACACGTCGTACGCGTCGGAGGCGGCGGATGTCCTGTCACGCGCTCCGGAAGCGGCCCCGGTCAATGTCGAGCCGGACGAGCCCGTCGAGCTGCGAGTCTTCATTGACCACAGCGTCGTCGAGGTGTTCGTGAACTCCAGGCAATGCGCGGCGGTTCGCGTCTATCCGGAGCGGGCCGACAGCGTTGGGGTATCGCTGCGAGCGCAAGGGGCCGACGCCCTGCTCAAATCGCTCGACGCGTGGACCATGCGCTCGATCTGGCATTGACGCCGATTGAACCGGCCCGACCCGGTCGTTGCCTCACAGCCACCAGGGCGCCGAGATGCGTCGGCACCCTTCGAGTGGCTTCGTTGCCGTTGGCCGAGCCATCCTGGCCGTTCCCCCAGCCTGGTCAGCCGTCCGAGCTGGTGATCTGAAACGAGTAGAGCTGCGCGTCGTGCATGTAGAACCGCAGGTGGCGGTGCGGGATGAAGGTCGAATACACCGTCCCCGAGTCGATTCCCTCCGGCAGCGGCAGCGTCGCGTCGCCGCCCCAGGTCACGACGTGGGAAATCGAGTCGCCCGTAAACACGTCGCAGTCATCCGCGGATCGACCCTCCATCATCCGGTAGGTCACGTCCGACGCCTCCACCTTGATATGGCCCTGCGGCCCGCAGGACGCGTTGATCACCAGCCGGTCGCCCGGCGCGATGAAGGCCTCCGTCAGCAGCATGCCCACGTGCTTGTCGTTCGTCCCGACCGACACGAAGCCATGCCGCCGCAGTTTGCCCAGTCCTAACGCGTAGGGGCTGCGATCCCGCGCGGATAGGGCGCCGGCGCCCCCGAAGTAGAACCACGACTCATCGCCCACGTCCACCATGTGCGGCGCCGCCACGATGAACTCGCCGAACGAGCCCTTCCCCCCGCTCTCAATCCAGGCGTGCGTCGGCCGCAGGCGGTCCCATTGGCGCGCGTCCCGGCTGTAGGCCAGCTGCGGGAACATCGTGCGCGTGGTCATGTTGAGCACGCCCAGAAACCCGACCCAATGGCTGCCCAGCCGGTAGGGCCGCATGCAGTAGAACGAGTCGTCCAGGTTGTCCAGCTCCGGGTCCGGCGCCAGCGCCAGCCGCGGCTCGCTCCAGTGGTGGAAGTCCCGGCTCTGGGCAAAGAAGATGCGCCGCATCCCCCGCCGGTTCGACAGCCCGTGCGCCGGGTCGGTGGTCGAGCCGCCGGCGATGGCCTGCTCCACCAGTCCCGCCCGCGGCCGCGGCGCCAGCTCCATCCACGGATGGCGCGTGAGGATGCAGTAGGTGCGAGTCTCGGGGTCGAAGAAGGGAAAAATGCCGTCGCCCTGCTTGGCGCCCAGGCCCTCGAACATGGGCGGCTCGTCATAGGTCGTCCAGTGGATGCTGTCGGCTGAATACGCGCGTCGCACGTTCGCCCCGGGAAGCTCGTCCGCCACCCGAAAGCCCGGCGGTCCGATCTCATAAAACGCCTTGTACCGGCGCGCCGGGTCCGTCTCCAGCGGATCGTCCAGCGGCGCCAGGCCCCACACGTTGCCGTGCGTGCGGTCGCCCATCACGATGTTGGTGTCGTGGCCATCCTCGTGCGTGATCCCCATCGGCGGCTTTTCCCAGGTGACGCCGTCCTCCGAGCGCGCGAAGCAGACGCGAAACCGGGAAATGTCGTAGTCGATCAAGGTGCCGCCCGTGCGGCGCGACTTCTCGTGGTCGATGTCGAAGTCGTTATAGAGGAGGTGGAAGACGCCGTCGTCGTCACGCCAGACCTTGTAGTCGTCGGCGTGAAGGTTGACGTGGTGCTCCCACGGCTTGTCCTGGACCAGGATCGGGTTGCCCTCGAACATCTCCGGGCTGTGCACGGTGCGGGAGATGTTCTGGATCTCCTCGATCATCCCGGTGTCGAAGAAGTACTGCGGCGTGTCGCGGATGTGCAGCTCGGTCGAGTCGAGATCAGCCATGGTTCGGCCCCCGCAGCCGTGATGGGGTCACGGTAGCACCGGGGCATCCGCACGAGTCTCCCGTTGCGTCGCCCAGTCGCGCGCTAAGTGGCCGTCGATCCTTCCAGCCGCACGCGCGGATCGATGTAGGTGTACAGCACGTCGACCACGAGGTTCATAAACGCGTAGATCACCGCCGCCAAGACCACGAGACCCTGGACGATGGGGTAGTCGCGCTGGGTGATGGCGTTGATGAGCTGGAATCCCAGGCCCTGGCGCGTGAACACCGCTTCGATCACCACGGCCCCGCCCAAGAGCCCGCCGAACTCGAGGCCGATCACCGTCACCACGGGGATCAGCGCATTGCGCAGCGCGTGGAGCCAGATCACGGCTCGCTCGCGCAGGCCCTTGGCGCGTGCCGTGCGGATGTAGTCCCGCGACATCACGTCCAGCATCGACGACCGGGTCAGCCGCGCCAGGATGGCGGAAGCCGCCAGGCCCAGGGTGATCGACGGCAGGATCAGCTCCTTGCCGTGACCATTGGAAATCGCCGGCAGCCAGTCGAGCGTAATGGCAAATATGAAAATCAAGACCAGCCCAACCAGGAACTGTGGCACCGACACGCCGATAATGGCGAACATTTGGGCCGCGTAGTCGATGATGGTGTGGTGCTTGATCGCGGATAGGATTCCGGCGGTCAACCCCACGACAATCGCGACCGACATGCCCACCAGCGTGATCTGCATGGTGGCGGGCCAATGGTCGCCAATGATGTGCAGGACCGGTCGCTTCTTGCGGATCGAGATTCCCAGGTCGCCGCGCAGCAGGTCCGCGACGTAGAGCACGTACTGGTGGGGCATCGACTTGTCCAGGTTGTAGGCCTCGCGCAGCCGCTCGAGCGTGGACTCCGATTCCAAGCCGGCGGCCGACGCGCTGGCTTGCCCCGGCTGATCCTGGCCGAAGTAGTAGAGGGTGATTGGGTCTCCAGGAACCAGGCGCAACAGCACGAAAGCCACCGTGACCACGCCCAGGGTGACGGGAATGATGTAGAGCAGCCGTCGCAGAATGTAGGCGCCCATGGCTATGCCGAGCGGGCGCGGCGCCTGTAGGCGCCGCGCCCAGCTTCAACTCGACCGATGCCGCCGGCCGACAAGCCGGCTGCCGCGGCCTTCCTCGTCGACAACGATGTTGCGGGCGTTCCTAATCCTTGCTGTAGAGGTCCCCGAAGTACGGGTGCGACGCGCCGCTGCCGATGAACATGCGTCCGCCGACCGTTTGCGGATTCGTGAGCCACGCCAGTAGCGACTGCACCAGCGGGACGCCCACCGCGTTCTGCATCAGGAGGTACTCAGCGTCCTTCCACATTTGCACTCGCTTCTCGGCGTCGAACTCGGTGCGCGCACCGTCCAAGAGCGGGTCAATGCGCGAGTCGGGATTGGGGACGCCCGGCTCACCGGAGTACTCGAAGAACGTCCACGCTCGTCCGGGCTTGCCAAGCAGCGAGGTGTGGAATCTCGTGTACAGCGCGTCGCCGTTGCGACCGCCGACGCCGTTCCACGCGTGGTGGTAGAGCCCCTGGCTCATCCCCTCGGCAAAGGTGGGGAAGTCGATGTTCGGCACGTCCACGAAGATCCCGACGTTGGACTCGATGTCCAGCTTGAACAGCTCGCAAATCGGATTCGGGGTGTTCGGGAAGATCACCTCGAGCCGCTTGCCCTCCGAGTCGTAGCGGAAGCCATCCTCGCCTCGCGGGTAGCCCGCCGCGTCCAGAATCTCGTTCGCCTTGGGCACGTTCCAGTCGTAGAGCTTGGACGCCTCTTCGCTGAAGCCGATGGTGCCCGGAGCCAGCAGATTGCTCACCAGGGTCGGCGCGAGTCCACCGTTCTGCCGCACCGTCGCGGTCCGCCGGTCCAGCGCGTGAATCAGCGCCTTCCGCACCTCGATGTCGGTCAAGGGCCACTTGATCGTGTTCATCGGCACGTACTGAATGTCGTTGAATAGCAGCCCGATGACGTGGAACGCGGGGTTCTCGGAAACTCGCTGCACGTCCGGGAACGTGAACTGCAGCGAGATGTCGATCTCGCCGGCCTCGAACGCCTGCGCGCGGGCGGCGAAGTCCATCGACAGCTGGAGAATCCTGGCCGTGTCGGCCAATCCGGGTCCCTTGTTCGTGGCGAATGGCGGGCCCCACGTGTAGTCGTCGAATCTCTCGTACAAGAGGTCGACATCGTCGGTCCAGCTCACGAACTTGTAGGGACCGGTCCCGACCGGACTGCGCTCGAAGTCCTGCCCCATCTCCGTGATGGCCTTGGGCGACCCCATCACGAGTGAGGGGGTCGTCAGGAATTCGGGCAGCAAGGGCTGCGGTCCGTTCGTGTTGAACCGGACGGTAAAGTCGTCGACTTTTTCGACGCTGGCAAACGCGCCAATCTCACCCGCGACTGAGCCGCGCACGGCGCTCTCATCGAGGTAGCGCTCGAAGTTGAAGACCACGGCATCGGCGTTGAACGGCGTGTCGTCGTGGAACTTTACGTCGTCACGCAGCGGCAGCGTCCACGACAAATGGTCGCTGGAGACCTCGGGAAGATCCGACGCCAGGTGCGGCTGCAACACGTTGTCTTCGCCGAACACCACGAGGCGCTCGAACATCGGCGATGTCGCCTCGGGCCCGCGCGTAATCCAGGACAGCGGGTCCAGCGAGTTCGGGTTGGTGAAGGTGAAGTAGCTCACCTCGCCGCCCACGATGGGGTTCCAGGACTCGCCGCCGATATCCACGATCTTGCTGAGCAGGTGGGCGTCGACGCCGGGAGCTCGCTCGCGGGCCTTCTCGACGATCTTCTCGACGATGACTTCGCGGATGACTTCCTTCTCGACGACCTGCTGGACCGGAACTTCCTTGATGACCTCTTGGGTCACCACCGTCGCGACCTCGACCTCTTTGATCACTTCCTGGGTGATGATGGTCTGGACGGGGACTTCCTTGATGACCTCCTTGGTGACGATCTTCTCTTCGCCGCATGCGGCAAGAGCGGCCGCACCGACACCGCCAGCCAAGGCAAGGGCTCCACCGCGCAACGCTTGACGGCGCGAGAGCGAAGATTTCATCCCCATGTCTCTACCTCCCCTGGACATTCGGATATCAGATACTGTCCGCAGCAAATCATCGTACTCGCTGCGCCGCACGCGTGACAATGCGGCGGCGGGGTTGAGCGGCGCCTAGCCGGCCCAGGCCGACGCCTGTGGATCGAGCGCCTCGCGAAGGCCGTCGCCAAAGAGATTGATGGCAAAGACCGTGAGGGCCAACGCCAGTCCGTTGAACGTCGGAATCCACCAGGCCGTGCGGAAGTAGTTGCGATTCAGGGAAAGCTCGAGCCCCCATTCGGGCTCGGGTGGACCGGCCCCCAGGCCGAGGAAACTGAGGCCAGCGGCCGACAGCATGTTGGTGCCCAGACCGAGCGTGGCGAGAATCAAGATGGGGCTGATCACGTTCGGGAGAATGTGCCGAAAGATGATCCGCCCGTCGCGCATGCCGACGGCGCGCGCCGCCCGCACATAGGTGAACTCGCGCGCCGACAGCGTAGTGCCGCGCACGACGCGGGCGTACCCCGGAATCCCGGCGATCCCGAGCGCGATCATGGCGTTGTTCAGACCGGGGCCCAGCGCCGCCACGATGGTGATAGCCAGCAACAAGCTGGGAAACGCCAGCATGACGTCGAGCACGCGGCTGATGAGCATGTCCGGCCAGCGCCCGAAATAGCCCGCGACCAACCCGAGGATGGACCCAGCCGCCGCGCCGATCGCAACCGCCGTGAAGCCGATGCGCAAGGAGATGCGGGCCCCTCGCACGACACGACTGAACACGTCGCGCCCGATGTCGTCCGTGCCGAACAGGTGGCCATCCGTGCCGGGCGGCAGCAGCGCTCCCGGAACGTTGTAATAGTCCAGCCGTTCAGTGGTGATTACGTCGGCGAAGATCGCGCCGGTTGCCATGACAATGAGCACGACGCCGCCGACCAGCGCTCCCTTGTTGCGATAGAGACGCCGCCAGGCAAGCGACCATTCGCTGCGCGGCTTGGCCTGCGCGGCGCCCTGGAGCGCCTCCTCCCCCACTAACCGGGACTCCAAGCTCACAAAGGGCGTCCCCTATCCTGATTCGGGCGTGCCTCACCGCGCCAATCGCCAGGCCGACGGGCGCCAGGGCCGGCCGGATCGGGAATAGCCAATCGACCCGGCCACGGCGGACGCGGCTGTCGTTGGAACCTAAACTGCTCGACCGTGAAGCGTCAATCTCGGGGCGGGTGACGGAGGCGCCGCACACCGAGCCGCCGTGCGACATAATGTCGCCGCCGACTACCTCCGGAGCCTCGCGTGAAGCTCTGCATCTCCATCGCCTGCTATCGCTGGGCCTTTCAGCCCTCGATTCGGCGTGACGGCCCCGAATATCGCGCCGGCGGCGGGCCGCTGGCCTATTTGCAGTCGTTCGAAGCCCCACCGCCGGAAGACAACCGCTTCTTCTGGATGGTCGACAAGACGGCCGAGCTGGGGCTCCAGGGCCTTTACGCGCATCCGGGCGAATACGTCGACGACCGGGCCGGGGCCGAGGCCATGCGCCGCAAGGTCGAGGACCGCGGTCTGATCTGGAATGGCGGCCTCACCGTCAACATGGCCGCCACCGACGACGAGTGGGAGAGCTTCGAATACGAGAACGCCGTGCGCCAGCTCAAGCTCAATCATTGGGCCGGCCTCAACATCGCCACCATGACCCACCGGCTGCCCAACGTGCACAACCACTTTTCGACCGACCCGCCCATCGACGAGCAGATGGCGCGCGCCGCCAAGCATCTCCCCACGCTGACACCGGTGGCCGAGGAGCTTGGCGTGATCATGGCCTGGGAAAACCACATGGACTACCAGGTCGCCGAGGTCGCGGGCGTCGTGGACGCGATCAACTCGCCCTGGCTGCGAATCACCCTCGACACCTCGAACCCGTTTCCGAGTCTCGAGGATCCGCTGGAGGGGGCGCGCATCGCGGCCCGCAACGTCGTGGCGGTGCACTTCAAGGACTTCCGCGCTCAGCCGTTGCGGGATACCTGGGAGCCGCATTTCCACTACTCGCCCGTAGGGCACGGTGACTCGCCCATCGGCGAGATCCTGGCGCTGCTGCAAGCCGAGGCGCCCGACCCGGCCAACCTGCTCGCCAACATCGAGATCTCGCCGCCGCCGCAGCACGACCCGGAAGCGTGGGTGCTCGAAAGCAAGCGCTGGTTGCTGGAAGAGCAGGGCCAGTACTTCGAGCCCCATCTCGCCGTCCAATGAAGCTCGGACTCTCGCACGAGACCTACCGCTGGGTCGCATTCCCGTGGATGCGGTCGGACGACCCGGAGTTCGTCGGCGAGATGCAGGCGCCCATCTACCTGCGCGGCATCGAGCCGCCGCCGCCCGGGGAACTGCCAATCGACTGGATGGTTGATCGCGTGGTGGCGCATGGGCTCTCGTCGCTGGCCATGGATTGCGGCTGGTTCGACGACGCCGACCGCGCTCGCGCCTTCCGCGACCGGATGGTCGAGCGCAATCTCACCTATCTCGCGTCCGCATCCGTCGATCTGGCCGCGCCGTCGCACGAGTGGGGCAGCGGAAGCTACGACCCGTCCTGGCGCAGCCGCCCAATCCCCGCCTTCGACCTGTCGCGGGCAACCGCCGTGCGGACCGGCTGGACCGGCGGCGCGCCGTTCGACATCGCAGTGAGGGCGATGGAGCTGGCGCAGGCCGGGGGCGCGCGCGTCCTCAGCCTGGTGCACGGGCAACCCGGCCGCCTGAACCACTACGCCAAGGACCCTTCCGTCGACGAGCAGATCGACCGGATCATCGGCAATCTCCAGACGCTGCTGCCCATCGCCGACACCATGGGCTTGACGCTCGCCACCGAAAACCACATGGACTACCGCTGCTCGGAGTTCGCTCTGGTTCACGAGGGCCTGGGCGCGACGAGCCTGCGCCACGTGTTCGACTTCGCCGACTCCATGGCCGTCAACGAAGACCCGCTCGACGGAGTCCGCCACGTGGCCCGCTACACCGTCGCCACGCACCTGCGGGACATGCGGGCGCAGCCCATCACCCAGATCGCCACCGGCGCTTTCTTTCACACGCCCATCGGCCTCGGCAGCGTGCCGATTCAGGCGATGCTCGACGTCTTGCAGGCCGAGGCGCCCGATCCCGCGGACCTGCTCCACTACGTCGAGGTCGTCCCGCGGCCCGACTACGACACCGAGCACTGGCTCACGGCCAGCCTGGACTGGCTGCGCACCGAGTGCGCGGGCTACTGGAGCTAGTTACTCCAACGACAACCGCGCGGACTCGCCGGGTCACCGGCGCCTCGCGAGTACGCTGCTCCAACACGCGCCGCCGACGCTGAGAGGGCGAATGGACTACGACGCGATCATCATCGGCTGCGGCCACAACGGCCTGGTGGCGGCCTTCTACCTGGCGCGGGCCGGGTTACGAGTGCTGGCGCTGGAGCGGGGACCCAAAGTCGGCGGCGCGGCCACCACCGACGAGCTGTTCCCCGGCATCCACTTCTCCACCTGCGCGCACAGCTTTGTGCTGTTCCATCCGCGGATCCTGGATGACATGCGACTCGTGGACCTCGGCCTGCGCGTGTTTCGACGCGATCCCCCGCAGTTCCACCCATTCGCCGACGGCGAGCACCTGCTCGCCTGGAACGACCTGGAGCGGACGCGGGAATCAATCGCCCGCGTCTCGCGTCACGATGCCGAGGCTTACGATCATTATGTCAAGTTCTGGGAAGACGCGGCGCAGCTTTTCGATCCTTACCTCCTGCGTGCGCCACCGACGCTGGGCGACTTTCTGCGCACCGCCGAGGAGGGACCGCACGCCTCCATCGCGCACACCCTGATCACCGGCACCCGACGCCAGCTCCTCGATGACTACTTCGAGTCGCCGCGCGTCAAGGCATCGCTGGGGACCACCTTCGACGCCGGCACCACGGACAACGCGGGCGGCCTGCTCTATTTCGCCTTCGCCGCCGCCCTCTCGTCGCGGCTCGGTCAACGCGGTCTGGTGGGATTCCCCCAGGGCGGCATGGGCGCCGTCACGCGACTCCTGCGCCAAGCCGCCGAACGTGCCGGCGCGGAGGTGCGCACCTCGGCGCCGGTCGCCGGCGTTCACGTGGCCGACGGACGCGCCCGCGGCGTCGTGCTCGCCGACGGAACCGTTCTAACCGCCCGCGCCGTGCTCTCCAACGCCGACCCGCAACGCACGCTCGCCCACCTGGTCCCGCCGGAGCAGCTGCCGGAGCCATTTCTCCGCTCGGTACGCCGTCTGCGAATTAACGCCGGCTATCTGAAGCTGCACTGCGCCACGACCGGCCTGCCGGACTGGCGCGCCCTGCCGGGCGACGGTCCCCAGCATGGCGCCAACGTGCGCATCTGCGAATCGCTGGAGCACATCGACCTGGCCTGGAACCAGGCCAGGGCCGGTCGAATGCCCTCCGAGCCGGTCCTTGGGCTGGTGTGCCCATCGGTCTACGACCGCTCCGCGGCGCCGCCCGGTCACCACACCATCTCGATTTGGGTCGAGTACGCGCCCGTGGGACTCCCGCCAGCCGCCTGGGAGGCGCAGCGGGCACGGATCACCGACGCGCTCATCGTCCAGGTCGCGCGCTACGCCCCCAACTTCCCGGATATCGTGAGCGACGCCTACCTGCACGGACCGCCCGAGATCGAGGCGCGGGCCGGCATGACGCGCGGAAACATGCACCACGTCGACATGACCATTGATCAGATGCTCGGTGCGCGTCCGCTGCCCGACTGCGCGGCCTACCGCACGCCGCTCGACGGGCTCTATCTGTGTGGGTCGGGGTGCCATCCCGGAGGCGGGGTCAGCGGCGTGCCCGGCCGCAACGCCGCCGAGACCGTGATCCGCGACCTGAACGCGGTTCCGGCGGCACGTCCATCACGCGCTACCATCGGCGCCGCGCGGCCCGCGTAGTCAGACCGTTATGAGAGGCAGAGGCCTGTGATGTCCAAGGCCATGACGTCGTCCGAGCAACTCCTGGGAAGAGCCAAGCGTGTGCTGACCGCGGGAGCCTTGGGGCGGTTCAGCATTCCGGACGAGGTCAGCGTGGTGTTCGAGTCCGGCTCGGGCAGCCGTCTGCGCACGGTCGACGGCGATGAGTACATCGACTATCTCCTCGGCTCCGGCCCCGTCCTCCTCGGCCACGCGCATCCGGCGGTCGAAGAGGCCGTGCAAGCCCAGTTGAGCCGCGGCACGACCTACTTCTTCCTCAACGTCCCGGCGATCGAGCTGGCCGAGAAGCTGATCGACGCCGTGCCCTGCGCCGACCAGCTGCGCTACACCAGCACCGGCACCGAGTCCACGCACCTGGCGTTGCGCGGCGCGCGGGCCTACACCGGCAGGTCCAAGATCCTCAAGTTCGAAGGCGCCTGGCACGGCATGCACGACTACGCGCTGTGGGGCACGGTGCCCACGGACGCGAGTGATTACCCGCACTCCGAACCTGATTCGGCGGGGATCCCAAGCGTCCTGGGGGACGAGGTGCTCGTGGCCCCGTTCAACGAGCTGGAGATCACGCAACAGCTCATTGAATCGCACGCCGACGAGCTGGCCGCCGTGATCGTGGAGCCGCTGCAGCGCGTGCTCAAGCCCGAGCCCGGCTTTCTCGAAGGCCTCCGCGAGATCACCGCCCGCCTCGGCATCGTGCTCATCTTCGACGAGATCGTCACCGGGTTTCGCATCGCCTGGGGTGGGGCCCAGGAGCGCTACGGCGTGGTGCCCGACATGGCCACCTACGGCAAGGCCATGGCTGGGGCGTTTCCGCTGGCCGCCATCATGGGAAGCGCCGACGTCATGGACGTGTTTGCGCGCCAGTCACGCTCGACGCGCGACGTGGCCTGGGCCAGCGGCACGTTCAGCGGCAATCCCGTCGGCGCCGCCGCCGGCATCGCCGCGCTCGATGTCCTTTCGACCGACGGCCTCTACGACCGTTTGCAAGCCACCGGATCCCGTCTGCGCCGGGGCATCGAAGACCTGGGTCGCAAGCACGGCGTCCCCACGCAAGCGTTGGGCGAAGACCCGGTCTTCGGCGTCCGGTTCATGGAAAACGCCCACCCGAAGACCTGGATGGACCTGCAAGAGCACGACGGCGACTTCGGCCATCGCTGGAGCGTCGAGTGCATTCGCGGCGGCCTGCTACTCAATCCCAACGAAAAGTGGTACGTCTCGATCGCCCACGACGACGCCGACCTCGACCGCACCTTCGAGATTCTCGATGGGGCGTTCCGGCGGGCGCTCGGCTAGCGAAATCGCGGCGCCGGCCGTGTTTGGCCGTCAAGATTCGGGATGGCTCGGCCATTCGGAGCGGTCTGAAAGCGGACAAGGAATCTACCCCCATCCGTTCGCTCCCACTTCGAGTACGGGGCAGGCCCTGAGTTGGTCGATGGGGCTATCGAGCGGCTGTGTGCAGATGCCCACAGTGATGCCCCAATTGTTCAGAGGTTAAGTAGCTTGATTATGTTTGACTCGCAGCCGTACCATGGGCGCGGTATGCGGGGGCTACACACGTGGAACCCCAAGTGCGTGCGCTTGCACGCAACACTTGTGAGTGGCGGACGCTAAGGCCCGCTGCCACGGCTCAGGAGTAGCTGATGCGCTGGAAGCTGGCGTTGGTTTTGATGATGATGGCCGTCTTCGCTTTCGTCGTCGCGGCTTGCGATGGGGAAGAGGCGGCGGATGAAGCACCGGCCGTCGCCCAGGCGGAGATGACACCGGAGCCGATGACCAGCCGCCTGGCCACGGTGCAAGAGCGCGGACACGTCATCTGCGCCAGCCGTAACGACGTCCCCGGCTACGGCTCGCTGGACGCCAACGGTCGCAACGTCGGCTTTGACATTGACCTGTGCCGAGCGGTTGCAGCCGCGGTGCTGGGTGACTCCGAAGCCATCGAGATCGTGCTGATCACGGCGGCTGAGCGCGGCCCGACGATCCAGTCCGGCGAAGTGGACGTGCTGGTCCGCACCGTGACCTGGACCACCTCCCGCGACGCTCAGTGGGGCAACTACATCCACACGACCTTCTACGACGGCCAGGGCTTCATGGTCTCCAAGGACCTTGGGGTCAACTCCGCCTACGAGCTGAGCGGCGCTTCGGTCTGCGTGACCAGCGGAACGACGACCGAGTTGAACATGTCCGACTTCTTCCGCCAGAACAACCTGGACTACAACCCGATCGTATTCGAGGACACCGACGTCGTGCTTGACGCCTACCAGGAAGGTCAATGCGACGTGTTCACCAACGACCGCTCGCAGCTGGCCGCGCTCCGCAGCGCGCTGCCGAACCCGGGCGACCACGTGATCCTGCCGGAGACCATCTCCGAGGAGCCGCTTGGTCCAGTCGTCCCTCACGGTGACGAGCAGTGGTTCGACCTGGTGAAGACGGTGATCGCCGGGATCATCTACGCCGAGGCCTACGGTGTGAACAGCGGCAACGTCGCGGCGATGGCCGCCGGCGACAACGTCAAAGTGAAGCGCCTGCTGGGAACCGAAGGCAGCTTCGGCCAGGAAGACCTCGGCCTGAAGGACACCTTCATGCAGGACGTGATCAACAGCGTGGGCAACTACGGCGAGATCTACAACCGCAACCTCGGCCCGGAGGGCATTGACCTCCCGCGCGAGGGCGGTCGGAATGCGCTGTGGGCCAACGCCCCATGCACCGATTGCCCGAAGGGCGGTCAGATCTACGCGCCGCCGCTGCGCTAGTTCGATCCCGCGAGCAACGGGAAGGCAATCCGGGGGGATGCGCGAGCATCCCCCTGGTTGCTATATGGCCACATGCAGCCCCTGCGGCCTCGCTCATCCCGGCGCGCGGTAGGCTGCGGTTGTGAACCAGCTGCTCTACGTCCAGGGTGTCCCGTTCTGGCGCAACGTCGTTGTGCTGCGATGGGCGGTCCAGATCGTCTCGGCAATCCTGGTCATTGCGGTGATTGCGGGGTTCTTCGTCAACGTATCCGCGGAAATCGCCGCGCGAGACATTCCCTTCGGCTATGGCTTCCTCGACCGCGAAGCCCAGATTCCCATCGGCGAATCGGTCATCGGCTACCACCCGTCCGACAGCTTCGCCTACGGCCTGCTCGTCGCCGCGCTCAACACCGTCAAGGCCTCGGTGCTGGGGGTCATTCTCGCCACCCTGCTCGGCATTCTCGTCGGCGTCGCCCGACTTTCGCCGAATTGGCTGCTGAACCGGATCGCCCTCGTCTACATCGAGGTATTCCGCAACATTCCCCTGCTGGTTCAGCTGCTGTTTTGGTTCCTCATCGTTCTGAGCCTGCCCACGGTGCGCGAGGGCTACATCGCCTTCGACGCCTTCTATCTCAGCAACAGCGGCGTCAACCTGCCATGGCCGGTGCCGCAAGACGGCTTCTGGCCCTGGGCGCTGGCAACCGTCATCGGCATCGTCGTTGCCGTAATCGTGGCCCGTCGCCTGCATTGGCGGGAAACCGAGACCGGTAAGCCGAGCTACCCCATCCTTGCCGGACTCGCGATAGCAATCGGCGTGAGCGTGATCGCCCTGCTCATCCTCGGGCCAATGACCATAGAGGTTCCCACGCCCGAAGGCAGGTTCGGACGACCACAAGGCGGCGCCGAGCTCAGTGGCAGCTTCACGGCGCTGCTCGCGGGGCTGGTCATCTACACCTCATCGTTCATCGCCGAGATCGTCAGGGCCGGCATTCAGTCCGTCAGCAAGGGGCAGACGGAAGCGGCGCGATCCGTGGGCCTGTCAGGCATGCTCACGTTGCGGCACGTCACCTTCCCGCAAGCCCTGCGAGTGATCATCCCGCCGACGATTAGCCAGTTCCTGAATCTCACCAAGAACTCCAGCCTCGCGGCAGCCATCGGCTATCCCGATCTCGTCAGCGTGGCGAGCACGATGACGCAGACCGCGCCGGCCATCTCGTTGATATTGGTCGTCATGCTTACCTATCTCGCCATGAGCTTGACCTATTCCTTGATCGGCAACCTCTATAACCGCGCCATCAGGTTCAGGGGCACATGAGCGCCGTCACCGCAGGGGCCATGGGTCGGCCGCCGCCGCCTCCGCCCATGACCGTGGGCTACGTGGGATGGCTGCGCAAGAACCTCTTCAGCTCCTGGGCCAACAGCCTGGTAACCATCGTCCTGGCCGTCGTGCTGGGTTGGGCGCTGGTCAGCCTCATCGGCTGGGTGATCGTCACCGCCGACTGGGAGGTCATCACCAGCCGGGTTCAGCTCTACCTGGTAGGGCTCTATCCGAAGGACGGGATCTGGCGACCCCAGGTCGCCGTGCTCCTGATCAGCGCCTTGCTGGGAATCTCCTGGCGCACATGGGGTGGCACCGCCCGCGGCTTCGCGGTGGGATTGGGCGCCGTGGCCGTGATCGTGGGCGTGATCCCGCACGGCTTGGACATCCTCAATCGAATCCTCGTGCTGGCGATCCCGGCGGCCATTGGCCTGGGCTATCTGCTGGCGCCGAGCCTCGTCGCCGGGCGTTCCAGACGCATGGTCGGCGCCGCGCTTATCGTGGTGTTCGTCGCGTTGCTGCTGATCCGCGGCATCGAAGGCGTGCCCGGCCTGGAACCGGTCAACACGCGCACCATTGGCGGGCTGCTGCTGAATCTGCTGCTGGCCCTCTTTGGCATCGGCGCATCGATGCCCATCGGCATCGGGTTGGCGCTTGGACGGCAGAGCAATCTGCCGGTGGTCAAGTTTGCCTGCATCGCCTTCATCGAGATCATCAGGGGCGTTCCGCTCATCACCTTGCTCTTCATGTCGCGCCACATCCTGCCGCTCACGTTCCCCGAGAACATCAAGATCGACACGCTCTACCTGACGGCCATCACCATCATGCTCTTCAGCTCCGCATACATGGCCGAGAACGTGCGCGGCGGCATGGCCGCGGTCGCCCCAGGGCAAACCGAAGCTGCCCGTGCGCTGGGCTTGCGCGGCTGGCAAACCACCATGCTCATCACGCTGCCGCAGGGACTCAGAAACATCATTCCGGCCATCGTGGGGCAGTTCATCAGCCTGTTCAAAGACACCAGCCTGGTCTTTATCATCGGCATGCTGGACCTCGTGGAAATGGGTCGCGTCACGATTCAGTCGAACCTGGAATTCATCGACAACGGTCGCGAGGTCTACTTGTTCATAGCTCTCGTGTTCTGGATTTTCTGCTTCTCGATGTCGTATGTCAGCCGGCGCATTGAACGCGCGCTTGGCGTGGGCCAACGCTAGGGCGGCCCGCGCGGGAGATTGACCATGGCGGAAACGAGTCAGACGAATGGTTCCACCGGCATGCCGGAAGACAATGCGGCAATCCTCGAGCTGCCGCTCGAGCAGCGCGACGACATCATCGTCTGCGAAGGCGTCCACAAGTGGTTCGGCGATTTCTGCGCCGTCCGCGACGTCAGCATGCGGGTCAAGCGGGGTGAGGTGGTGGTCATCTTCGGCCCGTCCGGATCGGGCAAGTCCACCTTCATCCGCATGATCAACCGGCTCGAAGAGCACCAGCAGGGTCGGATCGTGGTTGACGGCATCGAGATGACCAACGACGTGCGCAACCTCGATGCCATCCGGCGCGAGGTGGGCATGGTGTTTCAGCAGTTCAATCTCTTTCCCCACATGACCGCCCTCAACAACATCATGCTGGCGCCGCAGCGGGTGCGGCACATGCCCAGGGATGAGGCGCAGCAGACCGCGCTTCAGCTCCTCGAGCGCGTCGGCATCCCCGAGCAGGCCAACAAATACCCGGCGGAGCTTTCCGGAGGGCAGCAACAACGCGTCGCCATCGCCCGCGCCCTGGCCATGCAACCGGAGATCATGCTGTTCGACGAGCCGACGTCCGCGCTCGACCCGGAGATGATCAAGGAAGTGCTGGACGTGATGCGGGAGTTGGCCGCCTCCGGCATGACCATGCTCTGCGTGACCCACGAGATGGGTTTCGCCCGCGAGGTTGCCGACCGCATGGCGTTCTTCGACGAAGGCGCGCTGGTCGAGCTTGGCCCACCCAGCCAGATCTTCAACGACCCGCAGGAAGAACGCACTCAGCTCTTCCTCGACCAGATCCTGTAGGAAAGGCCTGAATAAGGCCAAGCGCGCCACCCCAATCCGTTCGCCCTGAGCTTGTCGAAGGGGAATCGAACGGATTGGGGATCCTGAACGCCGCGTGGCTTGTCTTGCCTCGAGATTCCCTCGGCGGCCCCGCCCGGCTACACCCCTCCGACGGGCATTTCGCGGACCTGCGTGGCCGACGCGGCGCGCAGCGTGACGACGTTCGCGGCGTCAACCGACTCGTTGTCCGGCAATGGGGTCTGACTCTTCTGCGCGCCTAGCTGCGCCACGCTGACGAGGCCGCGCATCTTCTCGGTCTCCGCCAGCGCTTCGAGGTCGCCGCCGTAATAGTCGAACCATGGCAGACCCGCGCCGGTGTAGTCCCGCGCCGTCGGCGGCTCGGTGGGCGGCCGCTCGCCGGTGAGCGCCAGCCACTGGGTGGAGTTGGCGATGGTGACGAAACACCGGCTCGCGTGACGCTGATCCCAAGCATCGAGGCCGTAGTCGTCTTCGTAGATCTCCTGCCGCATTCGGCCGCCAGGCGCCAGCCCCATGGCCGCATCGTCCAACGGCTCGCTGAGAATCGGTGCATAGGCAACCACGGCCTCACTCCGCAGATCCTCATACCGCTCGGCTTTCATGGGATAGGCAATGATCTGCAGACCGCCGTGCTCGCCCGCCCCGGTCAGCTGCTCCTCGGCGGAATAGCCCTCGCCCAGCGGCATGGCGACGAACTGCCGCACGATGCCCTTGGCCACGCAGAAGCCGTCCAGCCACGGTTGCTCGGGAATCACCAGGTAGTCCTGCGGGTCCGTGTTCAGGTGATTCGCCCACGCGTCGCCCGTGAGCGCGCAGGTCTTGCCCGCCGCAATCTTCACGGCAAATGGGTAGCTGCCCGAGCCGAAACTGATCCACATGGCCTCGGCCTGGTGCATGGGCATGAGGACGCCGCCGCGCCGGAGCCAATCTCGCGGCGCCCGACGCGCATAGTCGTCGAGATGCCGCAGCGGAAATCGGCCCATCCCGGGCGGCAGCGGATAGTCGAGCCCGTCATCCGGAATCCGCAGAGTCTGCTGAAAGTCGATCGAGCAACGGGCGGCCTCGTGAACCTCCGGGAAGCGAAATTCCAGGGAGTTGTTCTCAAGCGTGATCATCGATCGCCGGCTCCTTACCAGTCACCGTCGCGCACCTCGCGCACGATGTGAAGGATGGCGTGGTCGGGCGCATCCTTGAGTTGTCGAATGAGTTCCGCGAATAGGGCGGGGCGTTTGCAAATGACGTCTTGCAGGTCGCGCGACACCTTGCCCGCCATCGCCAGAAACACGTCCGGGTCCTGGCCCAATTCCCTGGCCAAACGCACCGTGGTGGCCTCCGACGGCGGCGCCACCTGTCCCCGCTCGACCTTGCTCAAATAGCTGGGCTCGACGCCGATGCGCCGCGCCACCTGGCGCAGCGAATAGCGCCGATCGGTCTCCCGCAGGCGCTGCCTGGTAGCCGTGGCCGCCTCGCCAAAACGTGTCATAGTTCGTACACAGTACACACTTCTGCCGAATTGTCAATAGCTGCGCGGCTGGCCCCTTCGCTCCGTCACTCCCGCCACCGGAGCCCTTGGCGCAACCTCTCCGTCATTCCGGCGGAAAGCCGGCCCCGTACTCGCTAGGGGGCTGGAATCCAATCCGGCCGCATCTAAAGCCGCGCGGGATGGTGGGGTAGGGGCGGGTCTCAGACCCGCCCTTTCGCGGTCATGTAGACCTCGCCAACTGCGGGAATCCGGGGGCTCGCCTACGGCCACAGCCTCGCGTTGAGGTCGCCCTCAAAGACCCGATACGCCACCTCGCCGGCCTCCGAAACCTCCACCTGCAGCAGCGGGATGAACCCCACGTGCTCGTGCGCCACGTAGCTGCCGCGATCCACGGCGCGGATCAACCGCATCACGAGCGTCCAGCGACCGGGGCCCAACGGATCGTCCTCGCCCACGGCGCCCGAGGGCCCGTCGCCGGACCCAGCGGCCAGGCTGCCCGTCCGTGGATCGAATCTGTAATAGGCCTCGACGGCCGCTGGCCACGAGGAAATCAGACCGGGAAACCACCGCTCCGCTGCAGGCCGGCCAAACCCCGGATAGAGGGGGAGTCCGGCTTCCGTCGTCTCGACCACGATCCAATCCTGTCCCGTCCAACGGTCCGGCTCCCAGTTGCTTAGCGCCAGGGAAAAGCGGATCCGTCCGTTCGCCGCGACAACGTCAGACACCCGAGCGGTGACGGACTGCCAATCCCCAGGCGTGAACGGCCTGAGCGGAGCGATCGCGCCGTCCGGCGAGAAGACCGCCACGGCGTCGTTCCACCAGATCGGCTGCCGCGCCGCCGGCGGGAACATGGATGGCGTGAACCAGTGGGGCACGACGACGACGTCTGGCATGTGCTCGCCGAGCGGCTCCATTCCAAAGTCGGTCCGCAGGTGCATGCGGCCCGGGAAGACCTCACCCACGAGCTGGGCGTGCGCGAGCGTGGACGCGGCGCGCAGGGCGAACGTCGACTGGATCGCCGGGTCGATGTAGACGACGGCTGACGTCGGGACGGACCGCCGCAGCGCCTCATAGGACGCCGGGACCGGCGGTGCTTCAAGCTCGAGGAACGCCGGTCGCACCCGATAGAGGGCGTCGCCCCCGTCTCGAACGAGGAGTTCGAATAGCTCTGGATCATCCAGCCAGCCGCTGGCGTGATCGGGCAAGCCCTCGATCCAGGCATCCGTGGCGTGCACGTACGCGACACCCAGCCGCTTCAGGGCGGCAGGTTCGAGATACCGCCTGGCGTCCTGATACTCGGGCCCAACCTCGTAGAGAAGATGCGCCGCCTGGATGAAGCCCGACGCGTTGGGACGTCCGGTGGCGGTGGACATGGCCGTCGGGACGGGGGACAGGATGCGCGCCTCGATGTCCGTGTGGTCCTGGATGTAGCCGGCAAGCCGCGCGGACCTCAGGCGTGGATACACCGCTCGGTACCACGCACCAGTGGCCTCCGCGTCGAGCGATTCGACGCCGGCATTGGCAAGCAGCACACCCTGGCCGAGCCCCGGACCGATAGCTCGCAGGGGAGACACCACGGTCGGCCAGGTCACCAGCCCCACGATCGCCGCCCCCGCGGCCCAGCGCCAGCGGGGGCGAAGTGCTGGAAGTCGCAAACTCAGGGCCAGCATCACCGCCAGCAGGGCGAAGTTCCGCGCGTGCCCGTCCAGCCTGGTGACGTCCTGCTGCCCGATCTCGTATTGCAGCGTGAGCCCGGCGAGGACGAAAACGCCGGCAGCGGCGACCATCGCCAGGCTCAACCGATCTCGCCCTGCCAGGATGGCGGCGCCGACGGCCAGCACAAGGGGCCCAAGGGCCAGCAAGCCCAGCCCGCCGGACAGTGTGGTGAAGGTCGCCAGCGGTTGCCGGGCGCTCGTGTCGTCGATCCAGCCGAGCGATAGAGCGCCTGCGTCCTCCCCGAACACCACGGCCGTGATGATGCCGCCGCCGACGGCCAGCAGCAGCACGGCCAACGCCGGGCCCGCGGCAGCGCGCCGGAGGCCGTCGGTGACGGGGCGTTCGCGGCGGGATTGCCAGAGCGCGACGGCCTCGAGCAGCCCCCAAAGCGCCAGCACGACAGGGGCAACTGCCTCATCGACAAGTCCCAGGAATCCGACCAGCGCCGCCAACGCAATCCGATGCGACCAGCGCCGATCCCCGCCGTGCGCGGCTCGCTCCAGCGTCACCAACGCCAGGGCGTAGGCCAGCGGAAACGTCGGCTTCCAGACGTTTGGCGGCACGGACTCGCTGGCCCCAATCCCATCCACGTAGACCGTCCCCAGCGCCGCGCGCAGGCCGGCTTCCGGAATCCCGGCAGGCACCGGGATCTGAAGCATGCCGGGCGTGGCGAAGAGCAGAGTCTGCGCACCGGCCGTCAGCAGCAGCGGCCCGAGCGTCACGACCGCCAGCCACGAGCCGCGCCGGAGCAGCAGCGTCCCCACCGCCAGCGCGAAGCTCATCCAGACATACGCGCCCAGCAACTCCGTCACGAACGCCGGGTCGGGCCCAAACGGCGGCGTGAGCAGCGCGATCAGCAGGTCGACGCCGTAGTGATAGGGCACGGCCATGCCGGGATTCCACGGCAGTTCCGGCGGGTGCGGCCCGCCGGCACGCATCGCCGCAATGAACCCGTGATGGATGTAGGGGTCGGGATTCGGCATGAGCTGGCGCCCGGCCAGCGCGACCCAGAGCAACGCCAGCACCGCCACCGCAAATCCCGCGGCGACGCGGGGCTCCACCCCGATGCTCTCGCGCCGGCGCCAGACAATTCCCGCGCCAAGCGCCAGCACGACCATCCAGCCCACCAGCGCCCCGGCGAGTCCGGGCAACAGGTAGACGACGAAGTTGGTGACCAGCCCCCAAAGGGCGAGGCCGATCACCAGACCCTGCGCCAGCGCCAGCAGGTCGTCGGTTTGCCCCAGCGCCACCCGCGCCACCGCGAACCCGACGGCGGCCAGCACGACAAGTTCCGCCGCCAGCAGCAGCAAGCCTGGAACTACCGCGGGATCAACGATCATGGCGATCCGGTGGGCGACTCGGCATCGTGGAGCCCAGGGTGGGACTCGAACCCACGACCTGCGGTTTACAAAACCGCCGCTCTGCCGATTGAGCTACCTGGGCAGACCGCTGAATTCGGGAGTGGCGTCCCCGAGGGGCGCTGCGGCAGTCGCCATCGGCCAGCATAGACGAGCGTCCTTCAATGGTGTCCGATGCTTGCCCCACGGCGGTGGGCCACCTTGAGTCCGTCATTCCCGCGAAGGCGGGAATCCATCCCCGCAAGTCAACCACCGGATGACGGGTGCCCGCCGGTACCGAGTCAACATGCAGCGCTCAGATCTCAAAGTCGCCCACTATCGGCGCCACATCCACCACCGCGCGTCGCCCGTCGTCACGACCAGATCGAGCGCATCTGCCAGGCATCGACCGAGCGCGCAATGGCATCCGATTCCGCGAGCAGCGCCACGCCGCGACTATCCAAGCGCGAGGGGTAGATCCGCTGGGTGAGGCCCTGTCGCCCATTGGCAAACACCTCGACGATCGATCGGTCAATGAAGACCCGCAACTGCAGCGCCTCGTCCTCGTCCAAATCAAGCGGTGCGTGCTGGACCGCGCGCCCCACCACGTCTGAGGCGTCGCTCGAAGACCTCGGATCAAGGGTGATGCGGCCTTCGGCGCGCGAATAGACGATTCGCGTCTCCTCCGCCCCGTCCGGCGAACGGCGCACGGCGATGCCAATCTCCCCCGCGGTCTCGCGCGCAAATGACACGGCCAACTCGGCGCAAGATGCGTCCAAGTCGTCCAGCGGCGCCGGCGCTCCCGCTGGAGCTTGCACGTCGTCGAACCGCTGATGAACGCCCCGCAGCACCCGTAGCTCAGGCGCCGGCTCGATGCGCAGCAGGCCGTCGCCGCCGAGCGAGAGCACTCGCGGCAGGCACACCACGCCCGACCAACCCGAAGCCCGTTGGGCGGCTTCGGTACGGCCCTCGGTCACCCAGCCGAACATGAGGCGTCGGTCGGCGTCGTCGCGAAGCGAAAGCCCGGCGCACAGCGTCCCGCTCTCGAGCGAGAAGCCGGCGAAGTTCATGCGGCTATGCCGCTGCGGCACGAATCGCTCGCCGTCCATCGCGCCCACGTAGTACTGCACGCCGCGCTCATGGCTGGCGAACAGCAGGACGTGCGCTTGACCCAATTGGAACAGGTCCGGAACCGCGCAATCGCTCTCGTTGCCTGGTTCATAGAGCAACCCGCGGTATTCCCAATGCACGAAATCCCGCGAGCGGAACAGAAACGCCGTGTCCCCGGCGCCGTCGATCTTGCCGCCGCACGCGAGATACCACGTGTCGCCGTCCCGCCAGGCGCACGGGTCCCAGGCGCGCCACACGGCCTGCGGATCGGTCGGATGCGGGATGAGTGGATTGGACGGATGCCGCGACCACGTGCGCAGCCCGTCCGCGCTCGTGGCCACGCAGATGCCGTCGGGATTGCCGTAGTACACCAGCGCCGGCGACCCGGCCAAATCTATGGCGCCGCCGCTGTAGCAGCCGCTGCGGTCGGGTCCGCCGGGCTGGGGCGCCAGCGCGATGGGCAAGTCTCGCCAATGGACCAGGTCGCGGCTCACCGCATGACCCCAGTGCATCCGCCGCGGGTTGTCATAGGCCTCGTCCGGGTTGTGCTGGTAGAAGAGGTGATACGCGCCGTCCCAACGGATCGTCCCGTTCGGATCGCCGAGGAAGTTCGCCGGCGCGGTGAAGTGATAGGCGGGCCGGAAGGGATCGCTCGCCAGGAGCCGTTGATCGTCACCGGCGTTCACGATGGACACTCTGCGTCCTGTCGAATGCTTAGCTCGGCGTGGCCGCCTCGGCCCAGCCCGCCACCAGCGGAAACGGGCTGTCGGGAAGTCCGTCGCCGGGATCCAGGCCCAGGTGGTCGATCACCGGGTGCGGCAGGTGCGGGTCGTAGACCGCCGACGCGTCCACCATCGCGACCCGATGGGCCACACGCCACTCGTCCGTGAGATTCGGACCGGCCATGTGAAACGTATAGCCGTTGTGAAACGTGCAGTCGCCCGCCTGGAGCGGAATGGTGATTCGCGGCAGCCAGGCCACCTCGTCCACGTTCTGCAGTGATCCCTTGGCGATGTCCGGCCGGTGGCCGTGCGCCACCTCCTTGGGCAGGTCTTTCCATTGCTGGCTGCCCATCGCAAAGCTCATGCAGCCCATCTCCACCGACGTGTCCTGAAGCGCGATCCAGGCCGTGAGCGCGCCGGGCGCGTTGCCCAGCGCCCACAGCGGCATGTCCTGGTGAGGCCGGGTCGGGCCGTCGTTGTGCGGCGGCTTGGCGATGATGTCGTCGTGCCACAGGCGCAGCGGCGTTCCCGCCAGCCGCTCGGCGGCCGCCCCCAGCCGGGGAAGCATGGTCAGTTCGCGCAGCGTCTCGTTCCACTTCCACAGTTGCACTCGCTGCTGGTTCGCGCCGTCGATATCCAACTCGCCCGTCGGCCCCGCCAGCAGCAGCTTCATCCCCTCATCGCGATATGCAGCGGCCTCCTCGCGGCTGATGAGCCCCGGCAGTTTGACCGCCCCGTGGACGTGGTAGAAATCCACCATCGCCTGCGTCACTTCACCGGCTGCCATCGCGTCTCTCCCTCATCGACCGCGTCGCCTGGCAGCGTCGCACACTTACGGGTTGGGAATGAACCATTGGATCGCTCGGAAGGACCTTCTGCCGTCGTTCCGGCACGACCCATCCGGGATTCCGCGTCAAGACCATCAGCGCCTCGCGCCGGCAGCGGCCGAGTTCGAGGTGCGCTATTCCGGCTTCCGGGCGTGGACCAGATACATCGGCGTTAGGCCACCACCTCTTGCAGCAATGCCTTGAACGCGGACCCGACGACCGGTCCCCAGTGTTGGGATTGATCGTCAGGTTAGTACAACCCGTGTCGAAAGCGGTCAGGCATGGAGCGTGGATCGTGAGCCCCTGGGCGCGCGTGTGAAATGGTGACGCCATGCCATCGATGACCGAGTCCGGCAAGCAGGACTATCGTGCTGAACGGGCCGTCCTTTGAACGTGCTCGCGGAGCGCCCCATTGATGTCGGTCTGGTATCCGCGCCCGCCGCGAGCATGAGCCTTGAACCAGGCGATGACATCGGCGTCGAGCCTCAGCGTGATCTGCTGCTTCACCGGGCGGTAAAACACCCCACGCCTGGCGTCGGACCAGTCGAGTATCTCCGGGGCTTCGGTGGTATCGATCTCGTCGTCGGGAAGTGCCTCCAACGTCCGAATCTGCTCCTGAACGTCTGACGGCAGCTCAGCAATTTCCTTCTTCATAAGCCTCCCTCTCACGTCTCGTCGCCTTACGTGCGGAAATGATGCGCCCGATCACTTCGCCGGTCTCCGTGTCGAATTCGGGCCAGGTGTGGACCACCATCACGACCTGCCTACCCACCATGCCGATCGTCCGCCACCGTTGCTCGGATGCATATGGATCTGCCTGCGTCGCGGATAAGGGATCGTCAAACACGAATGCGGCCGCGTCGAAACCGAGGCCGTGCGTTCGAAGATTCGCCCGGTTCTTGGATTGATCCCATGTCCACCGCAAGCGCAGTCGCCCTTCGCCACACTACAGAATTGTAGTTACGAAAGGGTCGTGACGTCAATGCTGATAGCCGCTCGCAAGCGGCACCCCACTTGTACCCGCGATCAAACACTTGGCGGGTCCAACTGGTCAACGTCTCATATTTCAATCTGCCGACGTCGGCACGGGAACGTAGGGGGAAGTCGCAACCATCGACGCACGCGTATGGTTCCATGGCCTGTACGCCCGTGGGCGCACGTATGAAATGGTGACGCTATGCCCTCGATGACCGGGTCCCGCTTCATTGCCGAGACGTTGCACGGATACGGCGTCACCGCCGTGTACTTCGTTCCCGGCATCCTGCAGCAGACCCTGGTGGACATGGAGCCGCTGGGCATCCGGCGCGTCATGTGCCATACCGAGAAGGCCGCCGCCTACATGGCCGACGGCTACGCCCGAGCCGCGCGCCGACCGGGCGTGGTCTTTGCGCAGTCTGTGGGCGCCGCCAATCTGGCGGCCGGGCTGCAGGACGCATTTCTGGCCCGCTCGCCGGTCATCGCGCTCACGGGGCGCTGGATGCCGGAGTATCGCTACCGCCACGCCTACCAGGAGATCGACCACTGGCCGCTCTTCCAGCCCGTCACCAAGTTCAGCGCCATGGTGGACGGCGCCGCCCAGCTGCCATTGCTGCTGCGCCAGGCCTTCCGCGAGGCCGTCTCGGGCTCCACCGCGCCTGTTCATCTCGACCTACTCGGCATCGCCGCCGAGCTGGTTGAGGAAGACGAAGTCGATGCCGAGGTGATCGTCGACTCCACGTTTACCACCTACCCGGCATTCCGTCCTGCGCCCGACGACGGCCCGATCCACGCCGCGGCGGAGTTGCTCCGGCAGGCCCAGCGACCGGTCCTGCTGGCCGGAGGCGGCGTCACCGCCTCTCAGGCCGGGCCTCAGGTCACCACCCTGGCCGAGAAACTCGCGATGCCGGTCGTCACGTCCCTCAATGGCAAGGGCTCCATCCCGGAGGACCATCCGCTGTCGGTGGGCGTGCTCGGCACCTACTCGCGCTCGTGCGCCAACCAGGTGACCTCGGAGGCCGACCTGGTGCTAATCGTGGGAAGCCAGACCGGCGGTCAGGCCACGCACTTCTGGCGCGTGCCGAGGCCGGGCGTTCCGACCATTCAGATCAACGTCGACCCCGCCGAGCTCGGCCGCAACTACCCCAGCCAGGTAGACGTGCTGGCGGACGCCAGGCTCGCGCTGCAACGGCTCATCGACGTCATCGAGCCCGGCCCGGCGGAAACCGCGTGGTCAATGCGGGCCCAACAGCTCGTGGCCGACTGGCGCGCCGAGCTACGGCCCCACCGCGACTCCGACGCCACGCCGATCCGGCCCGAACGCCTCTGCCGGGAGGTCCAGGACTTTCTCCCCGACGATGCGGTGCTGGTCTCCGACACCGGGCACGCGGGCATCTGGACCGGCACTATGATCGACCTCACGCACCGCACGCAGAGCTATCTGCGCTGCGCGGGATCGCTCGGCTGGGGACTCCCCGCGGCCATGGGCGCCAAGTGCGCGGTGCCCGACCGCCCGGTCATCTGCTTCACGGGCGACGGCGGCGTCTGGTACCACCTCGCCGAGCTCGAGACCGCCGCCCGCTGCCGAATCAACACCGTCACGGTCATCAACAACAACCGCTCCCTCAATCAGGGCAAAGCCGCGATCGAAGACCTCTACGCCGGTCGCCACGGCAATCCCGACGAGCTGTGGGTGTTCGAAGACGTCGACTTCACCAAAATCGCCGAGTCCATGGGCTGCTTCGCCATCCGCGTAACTGAACCCGGAGACCTCCCCGGCGCCCTCACTGCCGCCCTCGACGCCAACCGCCCCGCCGTGGTCGACGTCGTCACCGACATCAACGTCGCCGCCCCGTTGCCCTTCGTACCGGACTAGCAAGACTGAGTGGTCGGCTTCCGGCACCGACTGCTGTGCGCGAAAGCTCAGCCACAGCCGGCCGCTCCGGCCTGATACGGACTAGCCGTCCGCGATTTCGATAAGCAGGCGGCAGTGATCGCTTGCGCCCCACTCTTCGACGGCGTTCATGGCCCGCACCTCTACGCTTTCGTGGAACCCGTGGGAGGCGAAGGCGTAGTCCAACTGGTTATTGCTTGCCGTCGCTGGGTTCCGATTGCGGAGGTGGTAAGTGACGACGTTCTGGGAATCCTCGGGCTCACCCGTCGCAAGAGTCTTCGCTTGCCGACCATCCGGCATCTGTGGGCCGATGAACTCCAGCCCAATCGCCGCCATCCTCTCGAACACGGACCGGTGGCGAGCCTCCCAGTACGGTACGCCAAAGCCATGCCCAAACGCGATATTGATATCACCGGCGGCCAGGATGCGATGCGTCCGAGAATTCTCGTGGCCGATGAAGGCCGAGAGGTCCGAGATGATGCGATGGACGGAAGCGTCGGCGTAGCCGACATTCCAGGATGTCTTGACGCTCGGATGCGGCCCGCTCCATCGGCCGTACATGGAAACGGCGATGAACGGCTCAATCGAGTCGTCCTTAGGCGTGACGCGCGCCGCCGCTATCGTTCCAAAGCCGCTTACTTCAATCTCATCCGGCTCACCGCCCCCCACCGGACTGATTTGCTTGAACCACTCGACCTCGACCCGGTCCGAGAGGCGCACCACCATCGGCCATCGGTCGTACAGGGCACGCCAGCCACGCCCATGCCACCAATCAGAGTTCCACGAATGCGAGTCCCAGGCATCTCGAGGGCCGATGTCCAGAGGGCCGACGCCTTCTGCGGGCGGGAGCGCGGCGTCCCGCTGCCTCACGACATCGTCCGGCGGCGGCGTGGCCTCCTGTAAGAGCGCGACATCAGCGTCCATCTGAATCAACTCGCGCCACGGCTCATGGCTCTTGTCGATATTCCAACTGACTACGGTTACGGCCAAGTCATCCTCCGATGACTCTGAGTTCTTCTCTATCGCCCGGGAACTGGCGCCATGCTACCGCGGGGCTGGCCAGACCCATCGGTGAAGGCGCTACGACGGCTCGTGTGCCGCTAAACTCACAGCAGACGGCAGTACCTCGCAAGTGCTGGGATGAAGCAGACCGCCGAAGACTCGCTCCGCCTCGCTCATTCTCATCTTGAGCGGGTGCAAACGGCCGCGTGGGATCCGACGGACTGGGCGGACCTGTCGTCGTACGGTCTCTACTGCTTGGAAGCCTGCATCGTGGCGGCGGCGCTGCATCTCAAGCGGCCCCGTCCCGGAAGCCACGTCGCCAAGGCCGAGACGGCCCAATTCCTAAGTCGGGAGCACGGCCTGCCCGAGATCTACAGCCTGCTCGCGGACCTAAACGCGATGCGCAAACACCAGGCATATGGGGACACCCAGGCCCCTGACGGGCTGGACCCGGAGGACACCGCTAGCATGATCGAGGCGTATGTCGAAGTCGTGCAGGCGATGCTCGCGCAATGACGCAGCGGCTCACAACAGAGCGATCGGCACACCGACAGGAAGAGCTCGGCGCAGCACTGGACGGCGTGCGAGCGTGGCCGAGTCGCAAGGCGCGCCAATGGACGATCGAAGCCGTGGCTCTGGCCAAGCAAGATGCCGCGATTCAGGCAATTGTCGCCTCTGGTTCAGCCGTGCGCGACGTTGCGAACAGCGACGATCTCGATCTCGTGCTGGTGTACCGCGAGCGACGGCCCTGCCTTCGCCGTCCGCCGGTCGGCGTGGACCTTCAGCAACTCGAGGAGACCGAGGTGCCTCGGAAACTAGCGGACGGGCACGATTTCCTCTCGTGGGCGGTGCGCTTTGGCCGACCGCTATTCGAGCGCGAGCAGTGGTGGTCGCGCCTCCGAGCCAATTGGAACCACCGGCTTTCGTTGCCTTCGGCCGCCGAAGCCCGCAAACGCGCGCGCCGGGCACAGCAACTCCACAAAGAGATGCTGTCGCTCGGCGATCACGACGCCGCTACCGAGAATTACATCGCGATGCTCACCCAGCTCGCCCGAGCAGCATTGAGCGACGTCGGCGTCCTGCCGCGATCGCGGCCGGAACTCGCCGACCAATTGCGCAGCATCGGTAACCAGCCGCTAGCTGACCGCCTCGACGACGCGTTGACCCACCGATACGGATAAAGCGCACCAAAACCGGCATTGGGTCATCGGTGGCCGAAACCTGGGTGTCAGAACCGAGAACCAGTCGTCGCCCGCGAGCCATTCCACCAACACGCCGATGGTCTGAGATGGTCAGCGGCACCCCCGGCGGGATTCGAACCCACGACCGTCGGCTTAGAAGGCCGCTGCTCTGTCCACTGAGCTACGGGGGCGTGTGGAGTCACCTCCAGCGTGGTCCGAGTTTCCCATAGCTCGGCGCGGCGGCGGCCAGCGTGGGCGGCCTGGGCTACGTTGTCGCCCGGACGGCACGCTGGGCGGCATTCCGTCAGCCGTGGCTCACACCTCGGTGACGCCTACGGCTAGACTGCGGGCAATGCTCCCGACTGTTGACCGCCCGAGCACCGCCCAGCCGTGACGGCGTTGCCGACCCCGGCGCAGCGACCGGCGCGGTCCATTGGGGGCGGCGGCGGTGAGAGTCCCTGGCACGCAGCCGCCGTCCGACGAGGACGGGCGCCGCGAGCGCGCACCGCACCTGCCCAAGCCCGAGTAGCGTGAGCGCACGCGCCACGTCCGAAGCGATTCTCGAGGCTACCGAGGCGTGGTTTCGCAGGCAGGGGATTCCTCACCTCATCGAGGACTACAGCACCCGGCGCGACATCCTGACCCGCACCCTTCCGTTCCTGATGGCCGTGCTGGCTCTGGAAGTGCTCTTCAACTTCAGCCCGGCCTGGCCGTGGTGGGCGAACGCGCTCTCCATCGTCGGTGCGATGGTCGCGCTCACGGCCGTCTGGATGGGAATCAACGCCCTGCGCCGTCGAAAGCTGCTGTCGATGCCGGAGCAGGTCGGTGCGGTGGAGGTTCTCGTGTTCCTGCTGACCGCGCCGGCGCTCAATGGGTTGATCTGGGGAGCGTGGACAGATGCGGCTCTCGTGCTCGGCATGAACGTCCTGCTGCTCTTGGGCGCCTATCTCACGGTCGGCTTCGCGCTGGTGCCCATCCTGCGCTGGGGCGCGAGGCGGCTCGTCCGCGACATGCTGGATGTCCTGGGCCTGTTCGCGCGGGCCCTTCCGCTGCTGCTCATGTTCTTGACGTTCCTGTTCATCAACGCCGAGGTATGGCAGGTGGCGGGAACGATCGACTATGGGATCCTCGGCGCCCTGATTGGGCTTTTCGCACTGGTGACGGCGGCGTTTCTGGTCTTCCGGCTGCCGCTCGAACTCAGCAACCTTGCGATCTTCGAACGCCCCGAACGGGTGCTGGAGCTAGTGGAGGGAACTCCTGCCGCCGGCCTGGTCAACTCGTCCGAGTCGCTGAAGCTGGACGCACCGCTCAGACGCGGGCAATGGGCGAATGTCGGACTCGTCGTGCTCGTCGCACTGGCGCTGCGAGTCGTGTTTGTCAGCGCCCTTGTGGGAGTGTTCTTTTTTGTCTTCGGGGCAATTGCCATGGACTCGAGCACCATCGCGTCATGGACGCAGAGCGATCCACGAGTCCTGCTGGACCTCGAGTGGCTGGGAAGGGCGGTGACCGTGGAGCTGCTGCAGGTAGCCGCCTTCCTGGCCTCGTTCTCGGGGTTCTACTTCACGATCAGCATCCTCACGAACCGCGAGTACCGCGATGAATTCTTCGAAGAAGTGGTGGGCGACGCGCGACGAGCCCTTGCCGTGCGCTCGGTCTATCTCGGCGCGCTCGCACAGCGTGAGGAGGACCGGAGCTAAGACCCCGCCTCCCGACCTTGCCAAGACGCTGTCAAAACGGCGTCTCGGCCACTCGGACCAATTCCTAGCGGAAGCGGTCCTCGAGCGAGCTGACATCCACGCCCGGGCGGGCGCTGTCGATGAGGGACGCCGTCTCGAACTCGGGTCGCCGGGAGGTCACGCCGTCCTCGAAGGTCGGCAGATCAATCTGGTAGAGCACGCCGATCGGGATGCGGTCGCCCCACTCGTACGACTTCGCCAGCGCGGCCTGCTGCTTGGCGACGATCTCGTCGAGATTGCTCGGATCGTGCACCTTTCCGTCATAACCCTCGTCGGCCAGCGAGTAGCTGCGTGGATGCCCGATATCCCGGCCTCGGAAGAAGTCGATGGTCAGCAAGTCGTTGTAGACCGGGCACGGTTGCAGGATGTCGATCAGCGCCGTCCCGCGGTGCTCCATGGCCTGCACGATCAGGCCAACCAGCTCGCGCTGCGCCATGGCGTATCCCCGCGCGATGAAGGTGTAGCCCGAGGAAATCGCCAGGCCAATCGGATTCACCGCGTCGATGATGGCCGGCTCCGGCATGCTCTTGACCTGCATCCCGCGCTGCATCGTGGGTGAGGCCTGGCCCTTGGTGAGGCCGTAGACGCCGTTGTTGTGCACCAGGTAGGTGAAGTCGACGTTGCGGCGGCCCGAGTTGACGAAATAGCCGGCGCCGATGCCGTAACCATCGCCGTCGCCGCCGACCGCGAGCACTTCGAGATCGCGGTTCGCCAGCTTGACACCGGTCGCCACGTTCAGCACGCGCCCGTGCAGCGTGTGCAGCCCATAGGTGCGCACGTAGTGCGGCAGCTTGCCCGAGCAGCCGATGCCCGACACCACCATCACGTCGTGCGGGGCACGTCCGCGCCGAGCCAGCGCCTGTTTGACGGCGTTGAGAATGCCGAAGTCGCCGCAGCCGCCACACCAGTCCGGGTGCGAGTCAGTGACGGCAAAGTCTTTCACGGTCGGGAGCGTTGCTACGGCCATAGCCATCCTTCGGTGCGTTTGGTCGGTTGCCGATCGATCACGTTAGGTGCCTTGGGCCGCCATGGCGGCTTCCGGCGCGGGCACCTGCCGCCGGATTGCCTCCGCGACATCGTCCTGGGAGAACGGCCGGCCGGTGTATTTCAGCGCCTTCTCCTCGATCTGAATTCCCGTCTGCTCCGCCACGAGCATGCCGAGCTGGCCCTCGTAGTTGTCCTCCAGCAGCAGCAGGCGATTGGCCCGCTCCAGGATCTCGCGCACGGCGTCAGCGGGGAACGGTCGCAGCAGACGGATCTGCAGGTTGTTCACGCGAATGTCCGACTCACGCTCAACCTGGCGAATCGCGTCCCGAATGGGGCAGCGCGTCGAGCCCCAGGAGACGATGGTCAGGTCGGCGTCCTCCGCGCCATGCAGCGTGAACTGGTCTGACTCGGGAATCTCGCGGAGCATTATGTCAAGCTTGCCCATGCGCTTGTCCATCTGCTCGATCCGGTTGTCGATGTCTTCCTCGATCCGGCCGCGCTCGGTGTGCTCGTCGCTGGTCGTGACGAACTCGCCGCCGGGCGTGCCCGGCACCGCCCGCGGGCTGACGCCGGAGGACGTGAGCCGGTGTCGGCGATAGGGCTCGGCGCCATTGACGTCGCCGGTCCAGATGGGGCCGCGATCCACCGGCAGTCCCTCGAGACCCAGGCTGTCGACGGTGAAATGCGAGTTGGCGATGAACTTGTCCGCCAGCACCACCACCGGCACCTGGTAGCGGTCGCCCCAGTTGAAGGCCAGGTGGGTGTACTGCGCCGCCTCCTCCACATCGCCGGGCGCCACGACGATATGGGGAAATTCGCCGTGGGCGGGTTGCAGGGCGAACCGCAGGTCTTGCTGTGAGTTGCGCGTCGGCAGGCCCGTGCTCGGACCGCCGCGCTGATACAGCACCACCACCGGACCCGGCGCCTCGGTGATTGATGCGAATCCCATTCCCTCGGCCATGAGGGTGAATCCCGGACCTGCCGTCGAGGTGGCCGCGCGAACGCCGGCATGCGCCGCACCCACGGCCATGTTCATGGAGGCGACTTCGTCTTCGGCCTGGAGCACCACGATCGGCCAGTCCGCCTGCAGCGCTTCCAGATAGACGCTCTCGTCGGAGGCCGGGGCGATCGGGTAGTAGGTCTGGAACGCGCAGCCGGCGTGTAGCTTGGCGATGCCGACGGCCTCGTGCCCGGCGACGAGCATCCGGGCCGGCTGGTCATCGCGAGCATGGAGCGTCTGCGAAAACTTCTCGTCGCCAAGGACATCGTGCGCGGCCTGCCACGCGTGCTGGAGGACCGAGCGGTTCATCGGCACCAGGTTCTGATGCCGTTCCGGCAGGCGTTCCGCCACGATTGGCAGCACGCGGTCCACCTCGAAGTCGAGCAACGCGCAGCACGCGCCGATGGGCACCATGTTGGCCATCACCGCATGGCGCCGGGCGTTGTAGTCCACGCCGTGTTCCTCGACCGCCGAGCGCACGATGTCGTCATAGGGCAGGGACAGCAGCCGCACGTCGTCCCGCCCCAGGTTCTCGGCGGTAATTCCGGCCTTCGCGTCGATGACGATGGCGCCTCCCGGAACAACCTCGTGCAGGTGGCCCTTGTGCGACTGGTAGTCCTGGTGCGGGTCGGTGCCGTAGATGGTCTCAGCGTCCAGCGCCAGCAGGACATCCACTCGCTCCACGTGCGACGTCACGGGCTCATCAGCCGTGCGGATGCGGAAAAAGATGTGCCGGCCGTGGATGTTGGAGTGGTACTCGACGTTGGTGAAAACGAACACGCCCGCCCGGGAACAGGCCTTCATGAATATCTCTGACATCGGGTTCACGCCGCTTCCGGCAGGACCGCCGAACATCAGGGATAGATCACTCGCGGGCATCATCGCTCCTTGCAGGCCATGAGGAATGGCGCGCGCATGCACGCGCCGCGGCGCACTGCGACAAGGTCGCATGCGCTGGTCGTTCTGATTCCATTATCAATGCTTCGGCCCCGCGATGCTAGCGAAGCTGTGCGGCCAGCAAATCGACCGCCTCCCGCGGGGTATCGCCCACGCACACTCCGGCCTCTCGCAGGGCGGTCTCTTTACCCGCGGCCGTTCCCTCCGAGCCCGACACGATGGCGCCCGCGTGCCCCATCCGGCGCTCCGGCGGGGCGGTCTTGCCGGCAATGAAGGCGCTCACCGGCTTCGTCACGCGCTCGCTGATGAATCGCGCCGCCTGCTCCTCGTCGCCGCCGCCGATCTCGCCCAGCAGCACAATCCCGTCCGTCTGGTCATCCTGTTCGTAGAGTTCCAGCACGTCGGTGAAGCGCGTGCCGATGATCGGGTCGCCGCCGATGCCAACCGCCGCGGACTGTCCCAGACCGCTGTCGGTCAGGTGCTGCACCACCTCATAGGTCAGCGTGCCGCTGCGGCTGACGACGCCCACGCGGCCCGGCGCGTGAATCTCCCAGGGCATGATGCCCACCTTCACGTTCGCCCCCGGCACCGCGATTCCCGGGCAGTTGGGCCCGATCAAGCGCGATGACGAGGCCCGCAGCACGGGCATCACGCGCAGCATGTCAATGGTCGGGATGCCCTCGGTGATGCAGACGATCAACTCCAAACCAGCCGCGATGTCTTCCAAGATCGCATCCGCCGCGAACGGCGGCGGCACGAAGATGCACGCCGCATTCGCGCCCGTATCCGAAACCGCCTCGGCCATCGTGTTGAAGACCGGGACGCCGGGCAGGCCGTCGACCGCGGCTCCCGCGCGACCGGGCGTGACGCCCGCCACCACCGCGGTGCCGGCCTCCGCCATGCGCTGCGCATGGAACGTGCCCTGGCGTCCCGTAATTCCCTGCACCACCACGCGCGCCGAGGCATCGAGAAGAATGCTCATCGCACGGCCTCCACCGCCAGGCGCGCCGCGGCATCCATCGACCGCTCGGCCTGGATGCCGGCGTCGGCCAGCAGACGTAGACCCTCGGCCTCGTTGGTGCCCATCAGGCGCACCACCAGCGGCACGGCGCGGGGCATGCTCTCGCGCGCCGCGAGCACTCCTTGGGCCACATCGTCAGCACGGGTGATGCCGCCAAAGATGTTGACGAATACCGCGCGGACGTTTGGATCGTCCAAGATGATCGAAAGCGCGGCGCTCACGCGCTCCGCGCCGGCGCCGCCGCCGACGTCCAGGAAATTCGCCGGCTCGCCGCCGTAGTGCTTCACCACGTCCATGGTGGCCATGGCCAGGCCGGCGCCGTTGACCATGCAGCCGATATCCCCGTCGAGCTTGATGTAGCTGATGCCGGCGGCACGCGCGAGCGCCTCCGCCGGCTCCTCGGCGGCATCGTCGCGAAGCTGCTCCAGCTCCGGACGGCGTCCCAGCGCGTTGTCGTCGATGTTCAGCTTGGCGTCGATGGCCCAGAGCTTGCCGTCCGGGCTCACGACCAGGGGGTTGACCTCCGCCAGCGACGCATCGCACTCCACGAAGGCACGAACCAGCCCGTTCAGGATGCCCACGAAATCGAGCACCTGCCGTCCGCCAAGCCCGAGCGCGAAGCCCACGGCGCGCGCCTGCCAGGCCTCCACGCCGCGCGCCACGTCGAACTCGATGCGCTGGATGGCCTCGGGGGTATCCGCCGCGACCTCCTCGATGTCGATGCCGCCGGCCGCGCTCGCCATTACGACCGCCGATTGCCGCTCGCGGTCGATGGTCACGCCCAGGTAGATCTCGCGATCGATATCCACCGCCGGCGCCACGAGCACGCGCCGAACCCGCTCGCCCCGGATCTCGATCCCCAGGATCGCTTCGGCGGCCTCGCGCGCGGCCTCGGGGCCGTCGGCCAGCTTCACGCCGCCGGCCTTGCCGCGCCCCCCGGCCAGGACGAGTGCCTTCACGACCACCAACCCACCGAACTCCCCGGCTGCGGTCGCCGACTCGTCGGGCGTCGTCGCCACCCGACTCGGCGGCACTGGAAGCCCTCGGTCGGCGAAGATCCGGCGGGCATCGGATTCGTGGACTTTCACTCGGCCGCGTCCTCCACAATCCAGGCGTCGAGCCCGCGCGCGTAATCGACCAGCTCATTCGCGTCGAAGTGCAGCGCGATTTCGTCCCGCGCCGTGTCGGGTCCATCGGACGCATGAATCAGATTGCGCAGGCCGGCCAGGGCGTAGTCGCCGCGGATCGTGCCCGCCGCGGCCTCATGCGGTCTCGTCGCTCCGACGAGTGCCCGCACCACCTGGATAGCCTCTGGACCCTCCAGAACGGCGGCGACTACGGGTCCGCTGGTCAGGTGCCGCACCAGACCGTCGAAAAAGAACTTGCCCTCGTGTTCGGCATAGTGCCGGCGGGCCAGCGACTCTTCGATCTGCACCAGCTTCAGCCCGACGAACCGCAGACCGCGGCGCTCGAATCGCGCCAACAGCTCCATCGCAATCGCCCGCTGCAAAGCGTCGGGCTTCAACAAGACCAGCGTGCGTTCCACGTGCGTCGTCCTCCTAGCGCGGTCGGTGAAATGCCGTCGACGGCAACCCGGCCATCATGCCTGGCGCTCCAGGCGCTCGGTAACCGCGTTGCGCAGGCTGTCGATGTCCGCGTCGAGGCTCACCAGAATGATCGCCTGCCAGTCACCCAGGCGCACGGCCAATCCCTGGTGCGCCTCGGTGAGAAACCACAGTTCATCGACCTTGCCCAAGCCCACGGTTTCCACTACCTGCTCCATCGTCCCGATACCCGACGCCAGCAGCCCTGGCGCCACCGGACTCACATTCTCGGCCAGATCGCCCAAGGGCGCCTCACCGGCGCGCCAGACCACCGCGCCGTCAACGTCATCCAGGGCCTTGAGGTCCGCCAGCAAGGCCTGCGCGTCAGGCATCGGTGGCCTCCGGCGAGTCGGCGGCGCGCAAATACGCCTCCGCGGCGGCCTGCGGGCGGTGCGTGCGCATGCGGAAATCGCCCAGCAACTGCCAACCGGTCGCCGCGAACGCCGGCCGGCCCGCCGCCTCCTCGAGAAGGGCGTCAACGTCCACCTCGGGCAGCCCTTCCTCCTCCACGATCTCACGAAGCACCCGCTCCGCCTCGCGCCAGTCTTCCCGCCGGATCAGCTCCCGGGCCCAGTCGATCTGCGTAAACGCCGCACCGTCGGGCGCCGCTGCCGGCTCCGCCTCGGAATCCCCTTCGGGCATCGCAGGCCCGTCGTCCGACGGCTGCTCGGCGACTGTCGGGGCCTGGTGGTCGGGGGAGGTTGACGGCGTCGTCGCGGCTTCCGGCGCCCCATCCGACGGGCGAATCGACGTTGGCACGTCGATCTGCGGCACATCGGGCAGCACCAGGCGATGAATCTCAAGCTGCGCGAGCATCTGCCGCGCTTCCAGGTATTCCGGATCGATCTCGCCCGCGCGACCCAGCAAATCCTGTCCTTCGGCCATGCGTCCGCGCTCCGCCAGAACGTGCGCCAGCATCACGGCCGCCCGTACGCAATCGTTGGCGCGGTCGAAGATGATCGTGCACTGCTCTTCGCATTGGGACAGTCGATTCAGCTGCCAGAGCGCCTCGGCCAGCGTCAGGCGGATGTCGATTCGGTCGGGCTCCTCGTCGAGCGCGCGCCGGGCATACCGCTCCGCGGTGCCCGGCCATCCGCTGCGCAAGTGAATGCGCGCGAACACTCCGGGCGTCATGGGCAGCGCGTCGGCGTCCACGCCAAGGATGTCCAGGGCCGACTCCAGCGACGCGTTGTCGCTCACGTCCGGCACCAGTTCCACCACCCGCCGCGCTTCATCTTGCGCCCGCGCGTCGTCGTCCCGAAGCTTGAAAATTCGCGCCGTCGCAGCCGCGGCTCGGGCGTTCAGCGGCTCGGCCGAGGTTACGAAGCGAAGGTCTTCGAGCGCCTGGTCGAGCTCGCCGTCGACCTCAGCCTTCAGGGCGCGTACCAGGCGGGCCGAGGCGTGGCGGGGATAGCGTGCAATGACGTGCTCGGCGAGCTCCACGGCCCGATCCGGCGCCCCCTCCCGAAACGCCTGCCGCGCGTGCTCGATGATCTCGCTTGGTCGCACGCCGATCAGGAATCCGGCGCACCGGCGCCGTCGAGGTGGTGGGGGAGCACGGCGTCGTCGTCGACCGGCCCCGAGGCGGCCACGATCGGCCAGTCGTCGCTGAAGAGCCGGCGCGCCGCCTGGACCACGCTCGCCGGGGTCACCGCGTCATATTTGGCCGTCACGCCGTCGGGCGTGAGCTGCTCGGTTTCGAGCAACTGCTCGCGCAGCGCCCAGCCGGCCACGGCGTAGGTGTCTTCCATCGAGAGTTGGATTTCCCCCTTGATGACCTCGCGCGCGCGATCGACCTGGTCCTCCGTGACCCCGTCGTCCCGCACGGCGGTCAACTCGTCGAGCACGGCCTGCATCGCTTCGTTCAGAGTATCCGGCTCGGTCGCCGCCTCGATCACCATCGCGCCGGAGTCCCTCGTCGCGGTGACCGACGCCAGCACCTCGTACACGATGCCGCGCCGCTCCCGCAACTCCTCGAACAGGCGAGACCCCATGCCCTCGCCCAGGATCGCGGTGAGCACGTCCACGTCATACCGCTGGGGATCGTTGCGCGACACGGCGCGTCCGGCAATGCCGAAGTACACGTGATCGGCCTCGCGCGAATCGACCACCGCCCGCGGCGACGGCGGGCCGTCCGGCACATAGGACGGCCAAACGGCTTCCCGCCCCGCCGGATGGTCGCCAATTCCCGCTTGAACGGCCGCGGCGCCGTCTCCTGGGTCCAGGTCGCCCGCCAGGCTCACCACCAGGTTGGCGCCCGAGAACATGCGGCGCGCGTGGGCGCGCATCTGGTTCGGCGTGAACGTTTCCAGGTTGGCCGGCGTCCCGGCCACCTCGCGACCCAAACCGTGCCCCTGCCACAGGCGCGAGCGCAGCGAGCGCCGCACGGCCTCTTCTGGCACGTCAGCCGTCATTCCGATCTCATCCAGAATGACCCGGCGCTCCTTCTCGATTTCGCCGGCATCGAACCGGGAATTACCGATCATGTCGGTAATCACATCCAGGGCGCTCCGCCAGTGGGGCGCCGCCACCTTTGCCCAAATCACCGTCATCTCGGGCTCGGTCAACGCGTTAATCATCCCGCCAAGTCGCTCGACGGAGGCCGCAATGTCGGTGTACGACGGGCGTCGCTGGGTGCCTTTGAAGAGCATGTGCTCGACGAAATGCGAAATCCCCTGCTCCGGCGGCGACTCGAAGCCCGAGCCGATGCGCGTGGCCGCAATCAGGGATACGGACCGCGCGTGCGGAACCGGAGTGACAAGCACATGAGCGCCGTTGGGCAGGCGCGATCGAGCGGTGCGGTGGTCGCGAAACGTGCTCAATGCTCCGAGAGGAGGCGGAGGGATGTGTCGGCGGAGACTTTAGCCTGCGGTGCGTCCGCCGCGCTGCGGGCGCCGCTGCCCGGCGGCCGCCTCACGTTCGGCCTTCCGCTGCAGGCGACCGCGCTTGGCGGTCTTGCGCCGCTTGCGCAGGGCAACCTTCTTCGGCTTGTTCACAATCCTCCTAAGATTGCGCGAACGACGCGAATGCCGCTCACGCCAACCCATGAATCATAGCAACGGCCCGGACGCCTTCCCCAGCAATGGGGGTGGGTCATCCAGTCGGCGCCAGATGCTTCCGCCTTCTCCGCTGCGCTCCGGTCCCTTCTCCCTCGAAAAGACCTTTGCGCAACTCCTACGTCATTCCCGCGAAGGCGGGAATCCACCCCTTCAACCGGCGACGCTCCGTGTAGGGGCAACCCTTGTGGTTGCCCATCCGCGACTTTCGGGTGCCAATACGGCCGTGGCGGCGCGGCGCCCCGCTACGGCGAAATGAGCCCCTACCCCGCGCTCGACGCCGCCCGCGTACGCGAGATTCTGACTCGCGCCCACGGCTGCCGCGTCGTCGTGCTGGGCGACATGATGCTCGACGAGCACATCGTCGGACGGGCGCAGGCGGTGGCGCGCGAGGCTCCGGTGCTCATCGTCGAGCAAGAGTCGCGCTACGCCGTGCCCGGCGGGGCGACCAACGTCGCCGCCAACCTGCGCGCCCTGGCCTGCGAAGTCGGCGTCTGCGGCGTCGTCGGCGATGACGCCGCCGGCGCGGCGCTCCGCGAGCAGCTCGACGATCGCGGCATCGGCGCGGCGGGACTCATCGCCCACGCCTCACGAACAACGTCGATCAAGCTGCGGATCTGGGCCGGCGGCGACCGCCAGCAGCCGCAGCACATGGTGTCACGCGTCGACACCGTGGACCGACGCGACCTGGACGATGCGGCCGCGTCGGAACTCATCGCCTATCTCGAACGGTCGATTCCCACCGCCGACGCGCTGCTCATTTCGGACTATTGGAATGGCGTGGTTGGGTCGGAAGTCGTCGCCGCGGCGCTGCCCCTGGCGCGCAAGCACGGCTTGATCATCGCCGTGGACGCCCATGGCGGCCTGACGCGGTTTGGGGGCGCCGCCGTGGTCACGCCCAATCAGCCTGAGGCCGAGGCCGAGCTGGGCTACGCCCTCGCCTCGCCCGCGCTGGCCTGCCGGGGCGCGGCCGAGCTGCGCGGGCGGTTGGAGGCGCAGGGCGTGATCATCACGCTTGGCGCCGCCGGCATGGTGGCGGCCGCCCTGGACAACGATCCGGTTCTCATACCCGCTGCGCCGCAGGCCCGCGTCGCAGACCCCACCGGCGCCGGCGACACCGTGGCGGCAGCGGTCACCGCCGGCCTGCTGGGCGGCGGCTCGATCCTCGAAGCCGCCTTGATCGGCGAGCTTGCCGCCCGAATCGTGATCCGCCGACTCGGCGTGGCCGTGGCGTCGACGGAGGCCATCCTGGCCGAGGCGGGCGCGGCCCATGGCTAAGGCGTCCCCGCCGACCCCTGAAACTTTCGACCAGGTCCTGGACGCCGCCCGCTCTCAGGGTCGGACCGTCGTGCTCACCAACGGCTGCTTTGACGTCATGCACGCCGGGCATGCCGCGGTCCTCCGCGCGGCGGCTGCCCAGGGCGACTTTCTGGCCGTCGGGGTCAACGACGACGCGGGCGTGCGGGCGCTCAAGGGTCCCGGGCGGCCCCTGGCGCCGCTTGCCGATCGCCTGGCGCTCGTCGCCGCCGTCCGCTGGGTCGATGCCGTCACCGGGTTCGAAGAACCCACCGCCGACGCGCTGATCCGGCGCGTGCGTCCGGATGTCTATGTCAAGGGCTCCGACTACGACCCGTCCACAGGTGGTCGCGAGCTGCCCGAGGCGGCCACGCTGCGCGCCCTCGACGTGCGCGTCGTTTACGTCCCCCTGTTGGGTGGGCGCTCCACGAGCAGTCTGGTCGAGCGACTGCGCCGGGAGCCGTGACCGAATCCACCGGACGGCGAATCGCCATCGCCGCCCTTCTCATCGCCGGCGGCAACATCCTGAGCCGGCTGCTCGGATTCGTGCGCGAGCCCGTCATCGCCGCCCTCTTCGGCGCGGGCGGCACCGTCGACGCGCTGGAAATCGCCACCCGCATCCCCCAGTTCATGCACGAGCTGGTAATCGGCGGCGCGGTCTCCGGCGCCCTGATTCCCGTGTTCAGCCAGCTTGCCGGCGACGACCAGGCGCTGCGCCGCACGTTCTCGACGGTGATCGCCACCGTGATCGCCATCGCCGGCCTCGCCACGGCGATCCTCGTGATCCTGGCGGAGCCGCTGGTCGACCTGGCCGCCATCGGTCTGCCGCCCGAAACGCGCGAGCTTGCCGTGACGCTCACCCGCATCACCCTGCCGTCGCTGCTGTTCCTCGGCATCTCCGCCGTCACCACGGCGCGCCTCTACGCCCGGGACCGTTACGCCTTCCCCGCCTTCAGCACCGCGTCGCTCAACGGCACGCTCATCGTGTTCGCGCTGGCGCTTACTCCCATCGTGGGACCGCCGGGAGTGGCGCTGGGCTACCTGGCCGGCGCGGGCGTGCATCTCCTGGTCCAGCTTCCCGCGCTGCTGCGCGACCGCGCCGGACTGTCGCTGCCGGACTGGCTCGGTGATTCGCAATTCCATCAGATTCTGCGTCTCTACGCGCCGATCGCAGCCGGCGTGGTTGTGGCCCAAGTGCTCGTCGTGGTCGACGCCAACTTGGCGTCGCGCACCGGCGAGGGCAGCCTGGCGACCATGCGCTTCGCCACGCGCCTGCAGCAGTTTCCGATCGGCCTCGTGGCGACGGCCCTCTCGCTGGCCTATCTGCCCACGCTCGCCCGCACGGCGCCCGAGTCCATTCGCCAGCTGTCGTCCGCCGTGGACTTCCGCCGCCACCTCGCGCTGGCCGCCAAGCTTTCGACGCTACTTATCGTCCCGATCACGGTCGTTATGACCGTGCTGAGCACGCCCGTCATTCGCGCGGTCTACGAGCGCGGCGCATTTGACGCCGCCGACACCGGCACCACGGGTCCCGCGCTGTTGATCTACGCCATCCAGCTCCCGCTGACGGTGTTGGATCAGCTCTTCATCGTGGCGTTCTACGCCATGCGGAACACGATCACGCCCGTCGCCGTGGGCATCGTGGGCGGCGGGGTGTACCTGGCCACCGCCCTATCGCTCGTCGAGCCGCTCGGCATGCTCGGTCTCGTCACCGCCAACACGGTGCAGAACAGCTTTCACGGGCTGGTGCTGGGACTCGGGCTCTGGTGGCTCATGCGCGGCACGATCCAGCGCGGCAGCTGGATCTTTGCCGTCAAGGTAGCGCTCGCCGGCGGCGTGATGGCGCTGGTGGCGCTCGGATTGCGCGAGGCCCTGATCGCGGGCCTCGAAGCCGACGGCCGCGGGGGCTGGCTGACCCTGCTGCTCGCCGGCGGCGGCGCATTTGCGATATATCTCGCGGCGCTGATCCTGTTTCGCGTCGAAGAGCTAGGCCACCTGCGGTCCCTCGCCCGGCAAGTGCTCGCGCGTGTCCGAAGCCGAGCGGCCTAGGAGAGCATTGAGGAAATCGCCAGGCTGCGCCCCTTTCCGTTCGACAGACCCTTCGACAAGCTCAGGGCGAACGGAAAGGGGCGCGGGTATGCCGCGGCCACTCGTTGTGGAGGGTTTCCGGAGCCCAAGTTCCACCACGGCGCCCGCGCCCGCTACCATCCGCCTAGTCCCAATCGCGCCTGGAGGTGCCGCGTGCCCGTGATGACCGGATCCGACGCCGTTGTGCAAAGCCTAATCGCCGAGGGCATCGACCTCGTGTTCGGGATCCCCGGCTACCACTCCGAGCACCTCTACGGCCGCCTCATGCAGCAGGACCGCATCCGCCACGTGCTGGTCCGCCACGAGCAGGGCGCGGGCTACATGGCCATCGGCGTGGCGCGAGTCACCGGCAAGCCCGCCTGCGTGCTGAGCACGGCGGGGCCGGGCGCCCTCAACGTCGCCACGCCCATGGGCGAGGCCTACGGCGACGGCGTCCCCCTGCTCAACATCATGGCCGAGGACCTCTCGCCGTATCTCTACCAGGACAAGGGACTGGTCCACGAGAGCAAGGACCAGTTCGGCGTGTTCAGTCGCCTCTCGCAGTGGGCCCGCCAGGCCATGTCTCCCGGGGAGATCCCCGGCGCCATCCACGAAGCCATGCGCCGCATGGAGATCAACCGACCGCGGCCCACAGTGGTCGAGATTCCGCTCGATGTGTTTCAGGGCGAGGGGCCGGTCGAGATTCTCGAACGCGAGACCTGGGCGCGACCGGCCGGCGACTCGGGCGACCTCGAGCGCGCTGCGGCGTTGCTGCGCGACGCTGAGCGACCGCTGATCTGGGCCGGCGGCGGCGTCATCAACTCCGGCGCGTGGGACGAGCTGCAGCAGGTGGCCGAGATTCTCGACGCCCCGGTGCTGACGACGTGCAGCGGTCGTGGCTCGATTCCCGACGACCACCCGCTGGCGCTGACCAACATCTCCACCCATGGCCCGGTCACGCGCCTGATGGAACGCTGCGACGCCATGCTTGCCGTGGGCGCGGTGTTCCCGCATTTGATCACTGCAAGGTGGTCCCTGCCGATCCCGGAGCGCCTGGTTCACATCGACATCGACCCCACGCAACCCGGCAAGAACTATCCCGCCGAGATCGGCATCCACGCCGACGCCAAGCTGGCGCTGGGCGCGCTCGCCGCCGCCCTCGACGGCGGCGACGTGGACCGCGACGACTGGGTGGACACGGCGCGCACCGCCCGCGCCGACGTGCGCCGCGACCTGTCGCAAATGGCGCCGCTGGAGTGGAGCCTGATGCGCACCGTGCGCGAGGCCCTCCCCCGCGAGACCATCGTCGCCTGCGATCCGCACCTGTGGGGCTACTGGGCGCGCGAGCACTTCCCCATCTACGAGCCGCGCACGTTTCTCTACGGGCTCCAGTTCGGCACGCTGGGCTATGCCTATCCCGTCGGCCTGGGCGCCAAGCTCGCCGCGCCCGATCGACCGGTGGTGGCCATCGGCGGCGACGGCGGCTTCCTCTTTACCGGACAGGAGCTGGCCACCGCCGTGCAGCTCGGCATCAACGTCCCCATGGTCATCTTCAACGACGACGCCTACGGCGCCATCAAGGAAGACTTCGTCCGCGACTACGACAACGCCTACGAGGTGGACCTGGTGAACCCGGACTTCGTGCGCTATGCCGAGGCCTTCGGCGCGGTGGGCATGCGGGCCAACCCCGACAATCTCGGCGACACGCTGCGCCGCGCCCTGGAGCTCGACCGCCCGTCGATCATCGACGTGCCCGCCAAGCTCCGCCGGCCGCTCAAGGTGGACTGAGGCCCGAGCTGACCGAATCGCCCGCCCTCACCACCCGCCTCGACGGCCAGCACGCCATCGTCACGGGGGCCGCGGCGGGCATCGGCCGGGCGGTGGCGGGCGCCCTGCACGCCGCCGGGGCTAACGTCACCGTCACCGACGTCGATGGCGACGGCGCCCGCGCGGTCGCCGACAGCCTGAGTCAGTCGGGACCGCCGTGCCTGGGTTTGCGCCTGGACGTCACCGACGACGCCTCGGTGCGCGCCGGCGTCGCCAGATCGGCGGAGCGCTGGGGTCGGGTGGACATTCTGGTGAACAACGCCGGGGTTTCCGGCTATTCGACGCCCGTCTGGGAGACCACCGACGCCGACTGGCAGCGGGTCCTGGACCTCAACCTGAGCGGCACGTTTCGCATGTGCCGCGCCGTCGTGCCGCACATGCGCGAACGTGGCTACGGCCGCATCGTCAACATCGCCTCGATCTCGGCCAAGGACGGCAACGTCAACGTCGCCGCCTATCCCGCCTCCAAGGCCGGCATCCTGGGATTCACCCGCGCCCTCGCCATGGAGCTCGCCGATCAGGGCGTCCTGGTCAACGCCGTCTCCCCCGCCGCCGTCGACACCGAAAACTCGCTGGCCGCCGACCAGACGATGCGCGCCCCGCTCGTGGCCAAGATCCCCATGGGCCGCGCCGCAAAGCCCGACGAAATCGCCGCGCTCGTCGCCTTCCTCGCCTCCCCCGCCTGCGCCTTCAGCACCGGCGCCAACTTCGACATCACCGGCGGCCGCGCCAACATCGCGTAGGGTCCAAGACTCGTATTCAGGTAACGGCCGGAACCGAATAGGATGACTTGGAATTCCTAATGCCCAACCCAAACGTCACCCCCCTGGCCCAGGACTTCGTGATCGCGGCTCGCGTGCCCGATCCCGAGCGCTATTTCTTCCACGACCCGAACCTGGCCCGGCTGGACGACGGCACGCTGATCGTCGCGGCGCCGCTGTGGGGGCGGAAGGGCGCGAATGTCGGGCGCTCGCTGCGGATGGTGCGCAGCGCCGACGGCGGCGCGACCTGGACCGACCTGCCCACGCTGCCCTACGAGGAAGGACGGCCTTTCGTCGTCGACGGCCAACTCTTCATGTTCGTGCAGGAGCGGACTCACCGCGATTTCCAGATCGTCACCAGCGACGACCGCGGGGACACGTGGACCGAGCCGCGCACCGTCATCGAGGGACCGCTCTGGAACATCTCCACGGCGCAGGTCGTCCGTCCCGATGCGCTCTACTGGGCCATGGACCATGACTCCGCCGGGATCGACTACAAGGGCAAGGTCATGGTGCGCTGGGACCGCGCCAAGTCACCGTTCGACCCCGACGCCTGGTCGCTCTCCAACGTCGTGCCGCTCCCGGAGCTGCCGGCGGCCCTCACGCGCGGGCTCTACCCCTCGGACGGCAGCTCGAAGCTCCATCGAAGCTCGCCATCGCCGTTCGTCTGGCTGGAGCCCAATACGGTCGAGGTCGGCGGCACGATCCGCGTCTTCATCCGGTCGGTCATCGACAACTACGCCACGGCCAACGTTGCAGCCGTGCTCGACTACGACGAAGCGACCAACGAGTTGCGCTTCACCCAATTCACGTCCTGGCCCGGCGGCCAGTGCAAGTTCTTCGTCATCAACGACGAGCCGCACCGCATGTACTGGATGCTGAGCAACCTGGTAACCAACTCACAGGACATCCTCGGATGGGGCGGCCGCATGTGGGAGACCGGATTCATGGGCGGGCCGGGCAACGAGCGCCGCTGGCTCTTCCTGCACTACAGCATCGACTGCCTCAACTGGTTTCCCGCGGGCTGCGTGGCGCGCTGGCCCGACAGCGTCCTCCGCAGCTTCATGTATCCCAGCGCGGCCATCGACGGCGACGACCTGGTCATCCTGTCCCGCACCAGCCGCGACGCCGCCAACCAGCACGACGCCGACCTCTGCACCATTCACCGCGTGCGCAGCTTCCGCTCGCTGGCGATGGATCTGCATCGCGGCGGTCTGGCGGATTAGCGCCCCCTCTCGCCTCCCCGACTGCCCACTGGCATCATGGTCCCGCCGCACCGGCGCATCGCCGCCCCGCATGGAGTCGACGCATGAGGCGCCTGGTGAAACCGGCCGGTCGCTACAACCTGGCGTTCGAAGAGGTTCCGATTCCCGAGCCCGGCCCTAGCGAGGTGCGGGTCAAGGCCGTGCGAAGCCTCATCAGCCGCGGGTCCGAGATCGGCCGGCGCTACACCCGCGAAGAAGCCATCGACCCCCAGATGATGGGCTACTCGATGTCCGGCATCGTGGACGCCGTCGGCGAGTCCGTCACGAACTTGAGCATCGGCGACCGTGTCGTGATCTCGGCGCCGCACGCGGACTACGTCATTCGGGACGCCACTGTCGACTCTCCCGAGGGCCGCCCGCTCGTCTATCCCATCGATCCGCGGGTGGACTTCGACGCCGCGCCCTACTGGTCGCTCGTCAGCGGCTGCGTCACCTGGGCCGTCGGTGAGGAAGCCAAGCCAGCCGACACCATCGTCATCGTCGGCCAGGGCCTCGTCGGCAGCCTGCTGGTGCAGGTGCACAAGGCCAACGGCATCCGCCGCGTGGTAGCGATCGACGCGCTGGACCTGCGCTGCGACCTGGCGCACAAGCTCGGCGCCGACATCGTGATCAACGCCGCCCGCGAGGACCCCGTGCGGGCCGTCCACAAGCTCACCGGCGGCGCGGGAGCTGAAATCGTGGTCTACGCCGTGGGCGGTCCCGCCGGTCCCAAGGCCTTCGACCAGAGCCTGGACATGCTCGCGCGCGGCGGGCTGCTACATCTGGTCGGTCGCTACGAGGACGCGGCGCTGCCATTCTGGAGCCACAAGTTCGCCGGCAAGCGCATGTTCGAGGGCTACTTCGTGCGTTCCAAGGGCATGGCGGAAGCCAAGCGAGGCATGGACCTCATGGCCACGGGCGCAATCAATACCGACCTGATGACCACCCACCGGTTCGCATTCAGCGACGCGCCCGCGGCGTTCGACCTACTCTATAACCGCGCCGGCGAGACCCTCGGCGTGCTGCTCGACTGGACGCTCGAGGACACATAGCCAGGGCCCAACACGGGGCCGCGAGCAAGGAGGACGACATGAAGCGAATGGCAAAGCCCGAGGGACGGGGCAACGTGATGCTCGAGGACGCCCCGGTTCCCGAGCCGGGCTACGGACATGTGCGCGTCAAGGCCGTGCGCAGCCTCATCAGCCGCGGCTCGGAGATCGGCCGGCGCTACGTCATGGATGAGGCCATCGACCCGCAGATGATGGGCTATTCCATGGCCGGCGTGGTGGATGCGCTGGGCGAAGGCGTCGAGCACCTGACCATCGGTGACCGCGTGGGCGCCGTCGCACCGCACGCGCAATACGTGGTGGTCGCTGGCATTCCCGAAGTGCAGGGCAAGATCCCCGAGATCTTCCCGCTCACGCCCGGCGTCACCTGGGACCAGGCGCCCTACTGGATGCTCGGAGCCTCGGCGGTGCGCTGGGTGGACATCGCCCCATTCGAGCGCGACAACGTCATCGTCGTCCTCGGCCAGGGCCTGGTCGGCAGCCTCATGCTCCAGGTCTTGCGCGCGATCGGCGGCGTGCGCCTCGTCGCGGTCGACGCCGCGCCCTTGCGCTGCGAGCTTGCCGCCGAGCTAGGCGCGGACCACGTCGTCAACGCGGCCGAGGAAGACCCCGTGGCGGCGGTCAGACGGCTCTCCAACGGCGTCGGCGCCGAGCTCGTCGTCTACGCCGTGGGCGGACCGGCCGGCCCGCGGGCCTTCGAGCAGGGCATGGACATGCTCTCCAGCGGCGGCACGCTGCATCTGATCGGCAAATACGAGCATCAAACCCTGCCGCTCACCTCCGACGTCATCCAGGGCCGTCGCATCCTGGGCGGCTATTTTGGCGGCCAGTGGCACGCCGGCTCGGCGCGGCGGGCGCTGGCGCTGCTCGAATCGGGCGCCCTCGACGCCGACCGCATGACGACGCATCACTTCCCGTACACGCGGGCGCCCGAGGCCTTCCACCTGCTGCACGACCACACGGACCAGACCCTGGGCGTGTTGCTCGATTGGGACGTCGACGAGAGCTAGGAAGGGTCTGAGTAAGTCGTTCGGCCCTACCCCAATCCGTTCGCCCTGAGCTTGTCGAAGGGAGCACCGAACGGATTGGGGCCCACGTTTGCCACGGGACTTAGCGTGTACAAAGGCTCGCTAGCCGCGCGGCGTCCCCACCAGGGATTCGGTCGCCGCGGGCGCGTCGACGACGCCTTCGAGGGCGCCTTTCGCCTCCATCTGGTCCCAGTGGCGGCGGAACGTGGCGTTCCACTCCGCCGTACCCGGATGGAGCAGCATGTCCTCGAATGTCGCCGGCGAGATCACGATGCCGTCGCAGCCGGCGCGAATGGCGGTGTCGGCGGCGATGGTCGTGCGCACGATGCCCGCCGCCAGATAGGGAGAGTCTTCGCCGCTGCGCCCGATCACGCGCACGATGTCGCCGATGATCTTGCCGGCGTCCGCCCCCGCGTCGATCTGCGGTCCCGTAAACGGCGCGATGTAGGCCGCGCCCGCCGCCGTTGCGGCCACGGCCTGGCTGACGGAAAACGTCGTCGTGACCATGCTCAGGTGGCCCTCGGCCTTCAGGTGAACCACCGCGCGCAGCCCTTTCATGGTGCAGGGGATCTTGAGCACCACGCGCGGCGACATTGCGGTGAAGACTCGCGAGACCCGCTCGATCTCCTCGGTGGAATCGCCATCGACCTCAACCACGAGCGGACCGTCGTGCGGCAGATTCAGGTACCGCTCGATCACCCGGATCATGGGGCCGTAGGAGTCCGTGAGCTGATCCAGCACAATGGTGTTTGTGACCAGCCCAACCACCCCGAGCTCGAGATAATCGCGAATCTCGGCCGGGTCGCCCCACAGCCAGATTCCCACCGGGTCCTTGTGTCCCCGTGGGAACCGCGGCGCCGTGTGAGACTTGTCCATGCCCCTATCCTACGCGCGCAATCTGTCGATGAAAACCGCGCCCCGCACTGAATCCGGCGCCGCATGACGCTCGCCAGCCTCCTGAGCCTTCCGCGAGATCGAAACGCCTTGTCGCTGCCCGAGGCTCCCTGGCCGCGAACGCTGGTGGTTGCCGGAACGGCCGCCGTGCTGGCATTCGGCGCCACGCGGGTCTTCGCGATCCAGCCGGCAGCCGGCGCCGTGGTGCTGGGCATGCTCGCCATCGCCGCCGCGCAGGTCGGCGCACGGCCCGGGCCGGCGCTGGTCGTGGGAGTTATTGCCGCCATCTGGAACGACGTCGTCGCCCTGCCGCAGGCGCTGGCGGGCTTCGTCGGGCCGGCTCTCGTCATTGAGTTGTGGGCGGCATTTCTGCGGGCTCGTCCACGCATGCCGTTGCGGCGGAAAGTGGTGGCCGACCTGTGCCTCATGTCCCTCGCCCTCGGCAGCCCCGTCGCCATCGGCTTCACCGCGGGGCCCGGCTACGTCGATTTGGACGCCGTCCCCGAGTTCCGTCGCTACATCATCGACCTGACGGCGATCGGGCTGGCATACGTCGGCCTACTCGCCGCGGCCACGGTCATGCTCGGTCGCGGGCTGCGATGGCTGCGGGTGCAAACGAAGCGTCGACGGGCCTACACGCAAGACTTGGCCGAGCAAAGCGCCCAGCGTTCGCAACAAGCCGTGCGCGCTTCGCCGAGCCTGCTTCCGCGCGCGCCGGCGGGCGTCGCGATACCCTTCGTTCGCCAGCAACCGAGGCACACGCTCGTGGATCGTCCCCCGCGAACCATCGACGAAATCGACACACCCGCCGCCATCATCGACCTGGACCTCGTCAAGCAGAACATCAAGACCCTCGAGGACTTCGTGCGATTCCGTCCGGTGCACACGCGTCCCCACGCCAAGACCCACAAGACTCCGGCCATCGGGCGCCTGCAAGTGCAGGCGGGGGCGGTGGGCCTCACCTGCGCCAAGGTCGGCGAGGCCGAGGCCATGGTCGATGGCGGCATCGAGGACGTACTGATCGCCAACCAGGTCGTCGGCCCCATCAAGATCGAGCGCATGTGCCGGCTGGCGCAACGTGCGCGCGTCGGGGTGGAAGTGGACGACCCCGTCAACGTCGACGAGATCTCGGCGGCGGCGCAGCGCCACGGCGTGACAATCGGCGTCGTCGTGGAGATTGACGTCGGCGGACCCCGCGGCGGCGTCCAGCCGCACGATCCCGCCCTCGCCCTCGCGCGCCGCGTCATGGACCGCCCTGGCCTCGAGTTCACCGGCCTCATGGCCTATGAGGGCCACACCGTCGGCATCGAGGACTGGGACGAGCGCAACGCGGCCGCCCGCGCCGCCCTGGCGCCGGTCATTGAAACCCGCGAGCTGTGCGAGGCCGAGGGCATTCCCGTACGCGAGGTCACCGGCGGCGCCACCAACACCTTCGACATCACCGGCACCATCAACGGCTGGACCGAGCTGCAGGCCGGCACCTACGTGACCATGGACGCCTGGTTCCGACCGCACGCCGGACACGCCTTTACCCAAGCCTTCTGGATCCTCACCAGCGTCACCAGCCGGGCCAAGCCGGGCTACGTGCACCTCGACGGAGGACGAAAGTCGATTGCCTTCGAGCCGTCGGGCACTCCCGTGATCGACGACCCGGAGGGCCTGGAAATCGAGGTGGTGGCCGAAGAGCACCTGCACGTCAAGATGCTCGACGGCGCTCCCGACCTGCGGCCCGGCGATCAGGTGCGCGTGACGCCCTGGCATGGCTGCGGCACGTTCAACCTGCACGACACCCTTTACGTGCTGCAGGACGACGAGGTCGTGGACATCTGGCCCATCAGCGGACGCGGACGGTTCACCTAAGGGTTACGCACCCGGCGTACGAATGTCCGCGGCGCGCCACATGTACCAGGCGCCCACGCTGCGGTACGGCGACCAGGGCGCGCCGATAGCCGTCGCCTCGGCTGGAGTTGGAGTCTCGTCCAAGCCGTAGGCGACTTGCATTCCGCGCCGCACGCCGAGGTCTCCCACCGGCAGCACGTCCAGCCGGCCCAGCTGAAACACCAGGAACATCTGCGCGGTCCACTCTCCGACGCCGCGGACCACCGTGAGCCGCTCGATCACTTCCCGGTCGTCGCTCGCCGCCAGCGCTCGCAGGTCCAGCCGTCCCTCCTGAAGATGCTGGGCCAGGTCGCGCAGGTATCCGGCCTTCTGTCGGGACACGCCCGCGGTGCGAAACTCCTCGTCGGTCGTCGCCAGCAACTCTTCGGGGGTCGGGTATCGCTCGTCCGACCCGTGGAGCGCCAGCAGGCGGCCCAGGATGGCGCTGGCCGCAGCCCCAGCCAGTTGCTGGAACATGATGCTGCGGATCAGCGCCTCGTACGGATCGCCCGGATCGCGCGGTCTGAATGCACCGTGCGTCTCGATCAGCCGTCCGAGCACCTCGTCCACCCGGCCCAAATGCCGCATGGCCTCGCGGGCGACGTCGTCAGGGCGCGCGGAGATGGTCGGAGTTCTCTAGCGGCCAGGCCCAGGACTGCCCGCGGCAGCGGAAAAGATCCGAACGCAGCGCCCGCCCTCGACGCCGCTCACGCGTCGCACGCTGAAGCGCCGCCGCCAGCCGCCCGGGCCATGACGGTGACTGCTACGGCTCGATTTGCAGATATCGGGCCTGGACCCAGTTCCCGTCGTCCAGCTCGCGCCACGCGATGCCGTCGACAACCTCGATGGCGCCGGTCAGCGTCACCTCTGAGTCGCCGTAGGCCACGTACTGCACCGTGCTCGTCTCGGCGTCTGGCACGTCGCGCACATTCAGGCCGTCTGCCGGAATCACCACGGCCACGCCGGCGTGCTCCACGTCGGCGAAAGCGCCCCGACCCAGCCATGTCTCGGAAACCCAGTTTCCGTCGGCCGTTTCGCGCCACGCGCCGTCGTCCAGGTTCACCACCACGCCCGTGACCTCGATTTCGTCGTTCTCGCGCACCACGTACTCGACCTCGCTGCCCTCCACACCGGCCTGGTTGCGCACGTTGAGGACGTCGGCGATCACCAGCGCCAGCACCGGCACGACCACGGGCGTGGGCTCGGGCTCGGGCGTCGCCGCGGGCGTCGGGGCGGGCGTCGGCGTAGGTTCAGGCGTCGGCGTGGGACTCGGCACTGGAACCGGCGTCGGCGTAGCAACTGGCACCGGGGTATCGGTCGGAACTGGCACCGGCGTCGGCTCCGGCGTGGGCGCGGCGGTCGTTGCCTCCGGCGTCGGAGAGGTCGCCCCCCCAATCACCACAACGGTCGCGGTCGGGACCGGCTCGCTGCCGGAATCCGTTCCGGGCGCATCGCACGCCGCGAGGACCAGAGCGCCGACAACGGCGACGGCCAGGATGATCGTCCAACGCAGGCGGGGAATTGACATCACGACGCGTCCCTCCTGGGGAATCCTTGAAGTCTAGCGCGCTGAACAGTGGTAACTGTAGCGCGTTTAACAATGGTAACCGCGACTTCACTTCGGCCATGGCACGGCGTCACCCGCCGCCGAGACGCCCAGCGCCGCGGCGCCCGGCTCGTCAGTCCGGCCCGGCAGCCCAACGGCGTCCCTAAATCCACTCGCCGGCGCGCCTCGCCCGGGTCACCAGCGCCCGCACGCGATCGGCGTCGGTCATCAGCGGCTCGTAGAACTCGACGAATTGCGCCACGCATTCGTCCACGCTCGTCTCCGACGTGTCGATCTCGATCTTGTTGCGAATCAGCGACGCCGCGTGCTGCTTCGCGAACTGCTCCAGCACGAACTCCACGTCGGCCTCCTGGATCGTCTGAATGCGATGCGGCGTCTCGCGCATGCGGCGCCGAATGACCTCGGGCGAGGCCTTCACGTGAATCTCGATGAGATCCGGCGCCAGGTCGACGAGTCGCTCCTCCGTGTGGCGCGCGAACTCCGTGCGCTCGGCGTATTGGCCCTCGCCGCCATAGCCGTAGTACAGCGGCGCGTACACCGCATCCTCCAGATGCATGCCCACCATGAAGTGGTCCGGATAGGCGAAAAACCCTGGTTGCAGGTGGTATTCGATCTGGTACCGCTGGAACATCTCGAGGAGTCTCGGTTTCAGCGCTGCGTACTGCGCTTCTTCTTCCTCGGTGAGATTTTTCTCCGGCGTGCCCTTGAAATGGTCATGGATTCCCGGCCTGCCGCCGAGCGTCTCCTCCACCCATTTGCCGATGGCTTCGGCAAGCGTCGACGTTCCGCTGTATTCGCATCCGGCAATGATGAGCCGCATGGGTTCTCTCTCGCTGCGTGCGTGGATCCCAGGCCATTGGACCACATTTGGACGCCGCATCCAGGCGCCGCGGCCCACCCAGTCGAGGCGGGGCATTGATCCGGCGGCGAACCACCCCTAAAATTGAGCGAAATCGAATTCTCCGCCGCGGCGAACGTCGCGCGGCGGCCCTCAACCAACCCGAGACATCCGGCGCCATGCGCCCGAGAGGAAACCATGCCTAAGCAGATCGTGCTCGCCGAAGAAGCCCGCCAGGAACTATCCGATGGCGTGGAGGTCATTGCCCGCGCGGTGCGCTCGACGCTGGGACCCAAGGGGCGCAACGTGGCCCTGGGCAAGAAGTACAGCGCCCCCACCATCACCCATGACGGCGTGAGCGTGGCCGAGGCGATCGACCTCGACGACGAGTTCAAGGACGTGGGCGCGCAGCTCATCAAGGAGGCGGCGAGCCGCACGGGCGAATCCGCCGGCGACGGCACCACCACGGCCACCGTGCTGGCGCAGGCCGTGCTCACCGAGGCGCTGCGCAGCATGGCCGCCGGCGCCAACGCCATGATGCTGCGCCGCGGTATCGACAAAGCCGCGCAAACCGTGATGACCGACCTCCGGCGCCAGGCGACGCCCATCCAGCACCGCGACGAGATCGCCAACATCGCCGCCATCGCGTCCGGTGACGACGAGATCGGCGAGTTCATCGCGCAGGCCATGGACACCGTCGGGCGCGACGGCGCCATCACGGTCGACGAATCTCGGGGCCTCGAAACCGAGATCGACCACACCGAGGGCATGACCTTCGACAAGGGATACGCCTCGCCGGAGTTCGTCACCGACCGCGACAACATGATGACCGTCATCGAAGACCCCTACATTCTCGTCACCAACACCAAGCCCACCCACATCCACGACCTGGTGCCCCTGCTGGACCAGCTGAATCAAGCGGGCAAGAAGGAGTTCGTGGTCATTAGCGACGAGTTGGCGGGTGACCCGCTGGCCGTGCTGCTGGTGAACAACCAGCGCGGAAATCTGAATTCGCTGGGCGTCAAGGCTCCGGGCTATGGGGATCGCCGCAAGCACATGCTGGAAGACATCGCCATCCTCGTTGGGGCCACGGCCTTCGGTCCCGAAGCGGGACGCAAGCTCGAAGACGCCACGCTCGACGACCTGGGGCAGGCGCGACGCGTGATCTGCCGCAAGGAAGAGACGACCATCGAGGGCGGCAAGGGTCGTCCGGCCGCCATCCAGGCGCGCCTGCAGCAGCTCAAGGTGGAGATGGAAGAAGCGAAGTCCGAGTACGACCGCGACCAAGTCGAAGAACGGCGGGCGCGGCTCTCGGGCGGCGTGGCCGTCATCAACGTCGGCGCCGCCACCGAAGTCGAGCTCAAGGAAAAGAAGGCCCGCGTCGAGGATGCTCTCGCGGCCACGCGAGCGGCGATCGAGCGGGGCGTGGTTCCCGGAGGCGGCGTGGCCTTGCTCAACGCCGCCGGCACGCTGGACGCCGTCGAAGAATCGACCTCGGGCGATGAGCAAGCCGGCGTGCGGGCGCTTCGCCTCGCGCTGGCCCAGCCCGTGCGGCAACTCGCCCACAATTCCGGCCTCCACGGCGGCGTGGTCATCAACAACATTCGCCGCGGGCAGGAGGAGCAGCAGAATCCGAACTACGGGCTCAACGTGCTCACCGGCGAATACGGCGATCTTGTCGCCGACGGCGTGATCGACCCGGCCCGGGTCACCGAGTCAGCCCTCAAGAATGGCGTCTCCATCGCCAACCTCATCCTCACCACCGAAGTCGTGGTCGCCGAGACCGGCTTCGTTCCCCAGGAGCCACCCCCCGGCGCCGACGCCGGCATGGGCGGCATGGGTGGAATGGGAGGCATGGGTGGAATGGGAGGCATGGGCGGCATGGGCGGCATGGGCGGCTTCTAGCCCCCCGTTCTTGCTCCCTTCCGCCTTGAAGGGAGCTTGGCCCAACCCCTTCGTCATTCCCGCGAAGGGAGACCTTTGAATAATTGGGGCTGGAGCGCATGGAGAGGCGCATCGGCCGCTCTTGGAGCACAGTGCGGTGGTTGGGCGGTCGGGTCAGCGCGGGATCCCGTGCGGCGGGACCCCGCGCGAGGC
>JAJECS010000004.1 GCA_022821905.1 Chloroflexota bacterium
TGTGCGTTGCGGCGGCATCCTGACCCTCACCGAGTGCCCATCCCGTGGGAGCATAGGCGGCGCCCCGGCCGGCTCGCCTTTTTTCAGAGGTTTCTTAGAGTTTGCGTGCCTGCGCTCGCCGGCTCCAGGCGTGCGGCCTTCGGGATTGCCCCTAGGAGGCGACGCCCGATGCGTCCGCCTCAGACGAGTCCGGCGACTTCAAGCGCACGGGCCACCAGTTCCAGCGGCGCAACAGGATCACCAGGCTCGGCACGAACAGCGCGCGCACGACAAACGTATCGAGCAGCACGCCCAGCATGACGGCGAATCCGAGCTGGAAGATGTCGCGCAAGGGCAGCGTGGCGAGAACCGAGAAGGTGCCGGCCAGGATCAGACCCGCCGAGGTGATCACGCCCCCGGTTCGCGACACGGCCAGGCGCGTGCCTTCGATCAGTCCGCGCGCGCGAATCTCCTCTCGGACGCGCGACATGATCAGGATGTTGTAGTCCGCCCCCAGCGCGGCCAGGAAGATGAACATCCAGACGGCGTTCTGGTAGCCCACGCCGGGATGTCCCAGCAGGTTCTGGAAGATGACCACCGAGATCCCCAGCGCGGAGAGAAAGCTCAGCAGCACGCTGCCGATGAGATAAGTGGCGGCGACCAGGCTGCGCAGCAGCAGCAGCAAGATGATCCAGATGAGGGCAACCACGATCGGCCCCACTACCGTCACGTCTCGGTTTACGGAGGCCCAGGCGTCGGTCTGCAGCGCGGTTGGTCCGCCGACCAGGACTTTGGCGTCGGCCAAGCTGGTGCCCGCCACCGCGCTCCGCGCGGCCGCGCGGACTTCGTCGATGCGCTCGATGGCCGGGATTTCATAGGGATCGTCGCCCATCACCACGTCCAGCCGGGCGGTGGTGCCGTCGGGCGAGAGGAAGCGGCGCGCCGCAAGGAGCGACTCCATGACCGCTTGCATCTGTGGATCGGCGTTTGCCGGCGCACCGGCTGCCGGCGCGCCGGTTGGCGCACCGCCCTGGAGGATCGCGGGCGGCAGGTTGGCAATGGCCTCTTGCAGCACTGCCGGATCCACCGTGGGCGGGTCGCCCGTTGGCCGGGTCGGGCCGCTCACGCGCGAGACGCCCGGAATCTCGGCCACGGCCTGGGCCACGCGCTCGACGTCCACCAGGCTGGCCAGGACGTTGTCGGAGTTCAGGTAAACGTTCGTGGGGGCCAGGTTTCCGGCGCCGAAGCTGTCGTCCATGATCTGGGCGCCAATCTTGGACTCCGCGCTGTCGGGAAAGCCGTCGATGAAGCTGAAGCTCGGCGTGATGGTGGGCGTGCCGGCGGCCATGACCACCAGCAGCACGAGCGTCGCCGTAAAGGTGGCGACCGGGCGTCGCGTCACGAAATCGGCCACGCGCGACCAGATGCGGGAGTGCTCGGTGCCGGTCACGTGCATCTGACCCGGCCAAAAGGCGGCCCTGCCCAGCAGCACCGCCATGGCGGGGATGAGCGAGAGCCCGCTGAGCAGCATCAGGAAGATCGCCAGCGCGAGCACCGGGCCCATCGTCTGGAACGATCCGAAGGTGGCCAGCAGCAGCGCCAGCATGGCCGCAATGGTGGTGCCCGCGCTCGACGCGATCGCCGGTCCCACCCGGCGCAGCGCCACCTGCATGGCGCGCCAGCGATCCGGCTGCTGTCGCAGCTCCTCGCGATAGCGGGCGACGATGAAGAGCGTGAAATCGGTGCCGGCGCCGAACATGAGCACGGACATCAGCGCCACGACCTGGCTATTGAGCACCAGCCCGGCATTGGCGGCCAGGGTGGCGACCAATCCCTGGGCGATCACCAGCGTCCAGCCCACGCCTGCCAGCGGCAGCAACGCCAATGCCGGCGAGCGATAGATCAGCAAGAGCAGCGTCAAGACCAGCAACACCGTAAACAGCGTCACGCGGAAGTCGATTTCGGAGAACACCTCGACGGCGTCGGAGATGATTCCCGCGGGACCGGTGATGGCGACGGTGAGGCCGGCGTCGGCGGCGCCGTCGCGCGCCTGGTCGCGAACCCAGTTGATGGTCTCGCGGAATCCCTCCTCCGCCGGCGAGCCCCTGATCGTCACGATTGTCGTGACGGTGGTGCCGTCCGGCGCCAGCAGGGAGCTGGCCGCCAGCGGCGAGGAGGTGCTCAGCGCGAGCACGTTTTGGATTTCGGGCGGAGCGTCAGCTGCTTGCAGCACCGCGTCCACACCGGCCACGGCGTCCAGATCCGATTCGGACAGACCCTCGGGCCGATGGAAGACGATGATCGCGGGAATGCCCTGCCCGCGCGGAAATTTCTCGCGGACCAGCTGGGTGACGCGCAGGGACTCCGAGCCGTCCGGCAGGAAGTCCTCCTGCTCGTTGGTCGTGACGTCCGCCAGCGGCGGAGCCGTGGCGACCACGGCGGCGCCCACGACGGCCCAGACGGCGATGACCACCGCCGCGCGCCGCCAGTTGCCGGCAAAGCTCGCAACTAGCCCGAACATCTAGCGCAACCCTATGTCGATCGAATTCGTCGGATTGTGAACAAATGTACGAAGCCTGTCCGCCCCGGGCTTCCGCAAGACGCCGCGACATCGGAGAATTGACGTATGGATGAGTCGTCCAGACCGCGAATGAAACCGCGGCGGCCCGCAGCGCCGGCCGGCTCTTGGGCTGCTCTGCGCCATCCGCTTTCTTCCGTCATTCCGGCGAAAGCCGGAATCCAGTCCGGAATGCGGAGGCTCCTCAAACTCCTCGTCGACCCCATCGGCCCCGGCCGCGCCGGCGCCATGCCCTCCGGGCCGCGGGCCCACGTCCCCGTGCGGGGCGCCTGGGAGTCCGCCTGCGGCTGGGAGGCGCGCTGGAACTCCTGGCTGGCCAATCCCTCCGGCCCCATGTGGCGCGGCGACGGCGAGCAGCCCCACCGCCGCTAATCCCGGCCGACCGTCAGGCGATGTCCAGCCCAAGGGACGCGGCGCTGTCCACGAGGTCTTGCCACACGTCGTCGTGCAGTGGAATTCCGTCGCGTTCGCGCTGCACGCGGGTGCGCGCCTCGAGGTCGCCGGGCGCCAGCACTTCGCCAAACCCCGGCGCGGGCTCGGCGGCGTGCACCTGGTCGACCAGCATCCGCGCGCCGCTGAGGTAGGCGTCCATATCGCGGAAGAGGTCGGCCTTGGCAAACAGCATCGTCACGCCCTGGTGGCGCATGATGTCGCCTCCGCGCGCTTCCTCGGCGAAGTCGTCCGATCCGGAGAAGGTGCGCCCCAGGAACTCGGCCGCCATCATCAGCGCGTAGCCCTTGTGCGCCCCGAAGGGAACATGGCCACCGCCGTCGAAGAACGCCTGAGGATCGGTCGTCGGATTCCCGTCGGCATCGACGATGCTGCCCGGCGGCAGCGTCTCGCCGCGCTGCTGGGCGTTGACCACCTTCACCCCCGAGAGCGCCGTGGTGGCGAAGTCGAACATCATCGGCGGCGCGCCCGCGACGGGAAAGCCCATGGCGATCGGGTTGGTGTGCAGCACGCGCGTGCGGCTGCCGTAAGGCACCGTTTGCGGGTCGACGGCGCCGAAGCCGCCCGCGCACACCAGCGAAACCAGGCCCTCCGCCGCGGCCATCTCCACGTAGTGCCCCAGGCGTCCGATGTGATGCGATTGCACAATCGAAACCAGCGCCAGCCCGGATTTCGCCGCCTTGCCGATGCCCAGCTCGGCGCCATGCTTCGCCGCCACCTGCCCAAACGTCCAGTTGCCGGTGACCAGCGCCCCGGCGTCGATGTCTTTGAGCGCTTCCGGCCTCGCCCGCGGCAGTAGCTGATCGGCCCGGATCGCGTCGACGTACCCCGAAAGCTGCGTGACCCCGTGCGTCACGACGCCGCTCATGTCGGCGATGACCAGGTGGCTGGCCACGTCGACCGCATTTTCCTGAGACGCTCCGGCCGCGCCCAGGATGTCGAGCACGATCCGCCGCAGCTCTCCCGATCGTTTCGTGACCATGCCCTCGCCTCCGCTCAGCGCCCGCTACGTCGGCCCGCTACCGATGGTGCGCGATGCCATGCCCCGCCGCCACTCTACGGTCGACGCCCGCCATGTGGCGCTTCTGAAATGTTCGCGGGGGCTAGTTCTCGAAGAGCACGACGTCGACCTCTTCGATCCGCTCGTCGCTCGTGTAGCGCCAGACGCCGATGTAGCCGCGGCGCAGGTCGCCGTTTTGGTCCCAATCCAGTGTTCCCGAGGCGCCGTCGTAGTCGATTTCGCCGCCGGAGTCGAGGACCTCGAGCGCCCGCGCAATGCCTTCCGGTCCCGCAGACACGACTTCACCCGGTCCACCGCCCACGGCGCGCAACTGGTCGCGGATCGCAGCGCCGTCGGTGCTCCCGGCAGCCTCCGCCGCCAGGGCCAGGGCGACCGTGGCGTCGTAGGCCTCGCGGGCGTAGGTGCCCGCCGGCGGCTCACCGTAGGCGTCCACGTAAGCCGCCTCCCACCGAACGGCGGAATCGCTGGCCGGCGGGGCGGCCGGTCCGGTGCCATACATGCCGCCCAGCGCGGCGCCGCCGATTGCTTGGACCAGGGCCGGGCTCTTGACGCCGTCGCTGAAGACGAACTGGCTATAGATCCCGCGCTCGAGCGCCTCCCGCAGGATGACCTCCGTCTCCGTCGAGAAGGCGATCAGGATTAGGGCCTGGGCGCCGCCGGCGGCGGACTGCCGCAGGGCGTCTGCGAATGTGGTCTGTCCCGGTTCGACCGCGACGGCGCTGACGGCGCCCTCCCAGGCATCTTGAAATGCCTGGACCAATCCCTGCCCCCATGCGTCGTTGCGGTAGATCGCGCCCACGTTGTCGAAGCCCCGATCCCGGGCAACTCGCGCCAGCACCGGTCCCTGCGCCACGTCGGATAGGGCGACCCGGAAAAAGAAGTCGTCGTCGGCGACGTCGGTCAACCGCGGCGAGGTGGACGAGGGGCTGACGACGGGAATCCGGGCCGGTCCGGCCACGCGCTCGACCACCGCCAGCGAGTTGGCGCTGGTGCTGGGACCGACGAGCGCGTGCACGCCCTCATCCTCGATCAGGCGCCGTGCTTCCGCGACCGCCGTGTCCGGGTCGAGCGCCGTGTCTCCGACGGCTGTTTCGACCGGCCGTCCAAACACGCCGCCGGCCTGATTGAGATGTGTGACCGCGAGCTCGAACGCCCGTTGCCGATCCTGGGCGTTCTGCGGCGACCCGGCGCTGATGTAGGTGAGGAGCCCCAGCTTCAACGGCTCCGTGGGCGCCTCGCCGCACGCGGCCAGCGATACCGACAGCAGACCCGCCGCCAGCATCCAGGCAGCGCGGAATCTGATTGACATAACGCCCTTAATCTCCGTGGCCGGGCACCAGCGACGTGCCACGGCGACCTTCAAGGATGCTATCTGCGCAGCAGTCTCCCATGTCAACCGCTCAACCAGGTGTTGCGCCCCACTCCTGTCATTCCGAGCGCAGCGAGGAATCTAAGGGGCGGAAAGGGAGCACGGCGCCCACCCGCCTAGGGCCCGGCCCCCAGCCGCCGCCCGTCACTCCAGCCCCAGCAGCTCCAGCGAGTTGCGATGGATGATTCCCTCGATGACCTCGTCGGGGATCCGCGGCAGGTTCGTGCCCTCCACCTGGTCGTTCAGGCCGCGCATATCGTCCATGCCTTCCTGCGGCGTCCACAGCGGGAAGTCGGACCCGAACAGCAGCTTGTCGGTCACGCCCCACTCCACCATCAGGACCAGGGCTTCCCAGGCCTGCCACGGCCGCACCCAGCCCCCGCCGGAAACGTCGGCGTAGACGTTGGCGTGCTTGCGAATCACCACCGCGCAGTCGCGCTGCCACGGATGCGCCATGTGCGCCATTACGAACTTGAGGTCGGGGAACGCCTGCGCCACCTCGTCGATCAGCAGGGGATGGCTGTACTTCAGGATCGCCCGCGGATTCGGCTGCGTCCCCATGTGCGACAGGATCGGCAGCCCCAGGCGCTGGGCCTTCTCATAGAGGGCGAAGTAGAGCGGATCGGCCGGATTGAAGTGCGCCAGCATGGGATAGATCTTGATCCCGCGCAGGCCCAGGTCTACGCCGCGGTCGATCTGGTCGAGATAGCCGTCCTCGGTCGGATCGATGCCCATGAACCCGATGAGCTTGTCCGGGTCCCTGGCCACCCAGTCGGCCGTGAAGTCGTCGGGACTCAGCATGCCGCAGGCCAGGGCGCGCACGCCGAAGACGATGGCCCGATCAACCGCCTGCATGGCCTCGGCATAGGTCTCGAACGGCAGCGGCTGCATCGGCGCATACCCCGCCCGCACATCGGCCCGCCGCGAGGCCTCGCTCACATGCTCCGGCTGCAGGCAATGCGTGTGGACATCGACGATCATGGGGATTCCTTCCGTGCTCGTCCGCGCGAGCCTTTAGGCAGCGTCAGCCGGGAAGCTCCTCACCGCAGCTGGTCGAGTCCCTTGAAGGACGGCACGTTCAGCCGCAGCGTGGGGCGGTGGAGGTCGTAAAGGTCCATCGGCTCGTAGGGATGGTCCTTGGCGGCCTCCTCGTTGAACTCCACGCCCAGGCCGGGCCGGTCCGGGATTTCCAGCCACCCGTCCTCGACCTTCAGCGGGTTGGCGCACACCTCGAACCGCCAGGGCTCCGGCGGGAAGTGCTCCAACGTCAGGAAGTTGGGGATGCAGGCTGCCATCTGCACCGCCGAGGCGTAGGACACCTCGCCGTTGGGGTTGTGCGGCGCGAAGGCGGCGTAGTGTGAGTCCGCGATGGCCGCGATCTTGCGCGCCTCCAGCATCCCGCCGCAGTGCGCCATGTCCGGCTGCACGATATCGGCGCCGCCGTGCGCCAGCAGCTGTTGAAAGCTGAAGATCGTGAATAGGCGCTCGCCCGTGGCAATCGGAATGTTGAGCTTGCTGCGGACGTAAGCCATGGCGTCCAGGTCTTCGTGGGGGATGGGTTCCTCGAAGAAACTGATGTTGTACTCCTCCACCGCCTTGCCCGCCCGCACCGCGTTGCCGACGGTGTTGAAGATGCCGTTGCAGTCGATGTAGAGGTCGATGTCGGGTCCCACGGCCTCGCGCACCGCGCCCACGGCCTCGACGCCGGTGTTGAGGATGTTGTTGTCCATGCGATAGAAGTCGATGCCCTCGCGGGCGCCCCACGGGTTGAACTTCATGCCCTGCACGCCCAGCTTCAGCGCGGCCTTGGCGGCCTCGGCCATCTGCTCGGGGCTCATGCCCTGGCGATACCAGGCGTTGGCGTAGAGCTTGACCCGGTCGCGCACCTTGCCGCCGAGCAATTCGTAGACGGGCACGCCGAGCGCCTTGCCCTTGATGTCCCACATGGCCGTCTCGACGCCGCTGATCGCGCTCGTCAGCACCGCGCCGCCGCCGTAGAACGCCCGCCGGTACAGCTCCTGGAAGTGCTTCTCGATCTCGAACGGATCCTTGTCCATGAGATAGCGCTTCAGCTCGTGCACCGCGGTCTCGGCCGTCGCCGACCGGCCCTCGAGTGTGGCCTCGCCGATGCCGTGCAGGCCGTCGATGTCGGTCTCCATCTTGACGATCAGCCAGTTGCGCCACGACCCGCCGACGAGGAAGGTCTTGACGTCAGTGATTTTCCTTGGTCGCATGGGCATGCAGCTCCTTGGCGAATATCGCCGGAATCGCGGTGGTGGTTCGGGCCGGGTCTAGAAACGTCCGCCGATCATTCGAGCCCCAGGAGTTCCAGGGTGTTGCGGTGGATGATTCCCTCGATCACGTCGTCGGGGATGCGCGGCAGGTTCGTGCCCTCCACCTGCTCATTGAGGCGGCGCATCTTCGTCATGCCCTCCCCGGGCGTCCAGAAGGGAAAGTCCGAGCCGAAGAGCAGCTTGTCGGCCACGCCCCACTCGACCATGAGCACCAGGGCTTCCCAGGCCGAGTAGGGCCGCACCCATCCCGCGCCCGAGACGTCGGCGAAGACGTTGGCGTGCTTGCGGATCACGAGCGCGCAATCGCGCTGCCAGGGATGGCCCATGTGCGCGATCACGATCTTCAGGTCCGGGAAGGCCTGCGCCACTTCGTCGAAGAGCAGCGGATGGCTGTACTTGAGGATCGCCCGCGGATTCGGGTGCGCGCCCACGTGCGACAGGATCGGCAGCCCCAGGCGCTGGGCCTTCTCGTAGAGGGCGAAGTAGAGCGGGTCGGCCGGATTGAAGTGCGCCAGCATGGGATAGATCTTGATCCCGCGCAGCCCCAGTTCGACGCCGCGCTCGATCTCCTCGAGATAGCCGTCCTCGGTCGGATCGATGCACATGAACCCGATGATCCGGTCGGGGTCGTTGGCCACCCAGTCGGCGGTGAAGTCGTTGGGACTCAGGGCGCCGCACGCCAGGGCGCGCACGCCAAAGACGACGGACTTGTCCACCACGCGCATCGCCTCGGCGTAGGTTTCGAAAGGCAGCGGCTGCATCGGCGGATATCCCGCCCGTTCATCGGCGCGGCGCGAGGCCTCGCTCACGTGATCCGGCTGCAAACAGTGCGAGTGGACATCGATGATCACGGGCAAACCCTCCGTGCATGTGCGTGCGAATCCATGGACTGCGTCAGAAGCCTCATCCCTTCACCGCGCCTGCGGTGATGCCCCGCACCAGCCCCCGCTGCAAGATCAGGACGATGATGAAGATGGGCACCGCCGAGAGCGTCGACGCCGACATGGCCACCGCCCAGTCGGTGGCCGTTTGCTCCGCCGTGAACGTGGTGCTCACGCCGATCGGCAGCGTCTTGACGTCCGACGTGGTGGTGAACACCAGGGCGAACAGGAACTCGTTCCAGGCCAGGATGAACGCGAACAGCGCCGTGGCCACGATGCCGGGCACCGACAGCGGCAAGATCACCCGGAATAGCGCTCCCAAGCGGCTGGCGCCGTCCACCATGGCCGCTTCCTCAAGGTCGCGCGGCAGCGATTGGAAGTAGCTGCGCAGCAGCCACAGGCAAAACGGCACCGAAAACGTGGTGTAGGTGATGATCAGGGCGACCAGGTTATTCGCCAGGTTCAGCGTCACGACAATCTTGAACAGCGGAATCAGCAGCAGCACCGACGGCACGGTGTATGTCAGCAGGGCGAACCGCCCGATCACCTCGCCGCCGGGAAACCGCAGCCGCGCGAGGCTATAGGCGCCAAGCGTGGCGACCGCGATGGACACGAACGTCGTGCCCGTCGCCACGATCATGCTGTTGAGCGCAAAGCGCAGGAAGACCGGGTCGAACGCCACGACGGCCATGTGGTCGCCGACGAAGGCGCGCGGGAGCAGAATCTCCCCAAGATCTCGCCGAAGGAAGGTCTCCACGGGGCTGATCGACCCCACGACCATGAAATAGATGGGAAAGACGGCGAGAAACGACAGAAACAGTCCGAGCAAGGCCCGGGGTCGATGTTTCGCCGTGAGGACTTTGGCCACGCGCCTCATGCTTGCGACTCTTCCTCGACCCAGCCGACGCGAAGCATGATCAACGACAGCAGCACGACCAGCACCACCATCACGGCGGCGATGGCGGAGCTCATGCCGACGTTGTATTCGCGGAAGCCCGCGGTGAACACCTGCATCGGCAGCGTCAGGGTCGCCCGCGCCGGACCCCCGCCGGTGAGCAGGTACACCATGTCAAAGGAGTTGAAGGTCCAGATGGTGCGCAGCACCAGCACGATGACCAGCACGTAGCGCAGCGCCGGCACCGTGATGTTCCAGAACATCTGCCAGGCCGACGCCCCGTCGACCTTGGCGGCCTCGTACCAGTCCTCGGGGATCGTTTGCAGACCCGCCAGCAGCACCAGGAAGGTCCATGGCAGCCCCTTCCACGTGTAGACCGCGATGAGGGAGATCATGGCCGTGACGCCCTCGGAGAGCCAGGCGATCGGCTCGTCGATGATGTGCAGCAGCTGCAGGAACGCGTTGACCGGCCCGAACTGCGGATGGAGCAGCCAGACCCACACGAATGCCGTCACGAACGACGGGATGACCCACGGCAGGATGTTGAGGGTGCGGAAGAGCCCGCGGCCGCGATAGCTGGCGTTGACCGCGAGGGCGATGATCATGCCGATGATCACCTCGCCGGCCACGGCGCCCGCCGTCAGCACGACGCTGTTCTTGACGACTTTCCAGAACTCGCCGTCGGTCACCAATCGCCGGAAATTGTCCAGCCCGACGAACTCGGCGGGATCGTTCGGCCGCAGCAGGCTTTCGTTGAAGAACGCCAGCCACAACGTCGAGATCATGGGGTAGAGCACGACGGCGACAATGAGCGCGACGGTAGGAAACAGCAGCCCTATACCCAGCAGCCGCTCGGAATTGCGCAGGCTGAGGCCTCGAATACCCCACCTCACCGTTGTATGCAGGGGGCGGGCCCGCAGCTAACGCTGACGGCCCGCCCCCAAAACTGCACTCGATCGACTAGTTTTCGTCGATCACCTTTTGGACTTCGGCCTCGGCCCACGCGGCGGCGTCCTCGGGGCTTTCACCGTCGAACACCATGATGAACATGTCCTTCACGATGTTTCGGGCGGTCACGGTCCCGAGAAGCCCTGAGCCCTTGGACCCGTACTTCGATCCGCCGACCCACGCCATCTGCGAGGCGTCCACGCCTGCGCGGATGATGTGCGCCACCGGTGCGATGCGCGGGTGGCCCCAATACTCGTCGCTGTTCTGCACGGCCACGTGCGTCGGCGCCCAGCCGATCACCGTGCTCTGGAACCACTCCTGGTAGTTCGGGCGGTCAAAGAGCGCCGCGAAGAACTCCGCCATGCGGTCGGGGTAGTCCGTCTGCGTGGTGATGTTGAGGATGTTCATCCCCGCCAGCCCGGCGCCGGTGCCGGCCACGCTCGGCTGCGCAACCGCGGCCACCTGCTCCAGCATTTCCGGCTTGTCGGCCAGGAAAGTGCCGGAGAAGGAGGTCGACGAAACCATGTGCGCCGTGGCGCCGCGAATGAACTCCGTCCGACCGTGACCCTCGTGTCGGGCTGCCGCGCCCGGCGCCGACACGTCGTCCAGGGCCTTCGCCAGCTTGAGCGCCGCGATGGTGCCCTCGCTGTTGATGGAGTTGTTGCCGTTCTCGTCGAAGACGTACGCGTCATGCGCCGGCATCAGGCTCCACGCCATCTTGGGATGGGCGTCCAGCAAGTAGGTGAAGTAGCCGTAGATGTCGGGCGGGTTGTTCAGCGCCTGGGCGTTCGCCAGGATGTTGTCCCACGAGTCGGGTGCCGGAAGACCGTGCTGCGCGTAGAGGTCGCTGCGGTAGTAGAGGATGTGGGGCCACAGGAACTGCGGCACGCCGTAGTTCACCCCGTCCACCGCGGTCGCGTTGAGGTCGTTCTCGCCAAAGATCTCGCGCCCCATCATGTCGAGCGCGTCCGTCGCCGGCGCCACGATCTCCTGCCCGGACCAACTCCAGGTCGCGTCCGGCTGGCTCCACACCATGTCCGGCAGCGTGCCGGCGGCCTTGGCCGCCAGGATCTTCGGCTCCGTCTCGCGGAACGGCACCACTTCGCGGTTCATGCGAACGTCGGACGAGATGCCGGCGCGGGCGAACCAGGCGTCCTGGGCCGCCACGCCCAACGGCCGCGTCTCGAAGTCCCAGAACGAGATGTCGAGGATTTCGCGCTCGACCATGACTTCCTCGACGACCCGCTGGGTGACGACCGTCTGGACCGGAACTTCCTTGATGACTTCCTGAGTGACGATCGTCTCGACCGGAACTTCCTTGATGACTTCCTTGGTGACGACTTCCGTTTCGCCACAGGCGCCCAGGATCATCGCGACGGTCGCGGTCCCACCGGCCGCCGCGGCCAGGCGGAACAAGCGCCGCCGGCTCAGCGTCCCTGTTGGACTCAAGGTTCCCTTCATCCCTCACTCCTCTGCTTGGACGGGGCGCATGAGGTCGCCGCCGCACAACCGGTCAACACGAACACAACGTTGGCTGGGATTGTATCGCCTGGGTGGGCTTGGCCATGCCGCGGCGCGCCGAAGCAGGCGCCCTTTCGGCACTCGCGGTCATCGGGCTGGTTGTACGCGCCGCGCAGTCGAATTCGCCCGCGCCCTCTCACGGCTTCCGGCGATGGCGCTGTATATCACGAAGCCGATTGACGATTCAACCGCGGCGCTGCCTGATTCCCACTTGTACGCCGGCTGCACCGGGCGCGCTCCGCGTGCCACACTGGACCTCGTTGGACTGCGGATCGAGGTACGGCGATGGACCCGAGTTGCTTGGAATTCGCACTCACCGATTCCGAGGCGGCGGCCTTCGAGCGCGATGGATTTCTGGTAGTCGAAGACGCGCTCACCGACGCCAAGGTCGACGAGCTCAGCGACCTGCTCGACCGCCTGGTCGCGGGCGGCGGCTACACCCACACGCCGCACGGCCAACGCGCCGGTCGCGTCAACGCCATCGACGTGGCCGGGCTGGATCCCGCCCTGATCGAGCTGGTGGATCACCCGCGCACGCTGCCCAAGGTGTGGGGAATCCTGGGCTGGAACATCCACCTCTATCACAGCCACTACATCATGGCGTCCCAGATCGACCGTCCGACCAACGGAGGAACGGAGGCCACGCTCGGCTGGCACCAGGACTCCGGTCAAATCAACCAGGACCTCGAGACGAATCCCCGCCCGCGGCTGTCGCTTAAGGTGGCCTACTTCCTCAGCGACGCCAGCGAGCCCGACCGGGGCAACTTCTGGGTGCTGCCGGGGAGCCACCTGCGGAACGAGATCGAGATTCCCGCGTCCGGCCGCGGCCAGCCCGACGGCGCCATGCCGGTGTGCGTGGCACCGGGGACGGCGGTGCTCTTCGATCGCCGGCTCTGGCACGCAGGGTCGCCCAACTATGCGCCCATCGTGCGCAAGGCGTTGTTCTTCGGCTATTCCCACCGATGGGTCCACGCCCGCGACGAGGTGACGATACCTCCCGACCTATGGGAGGCGGCCGATCCCATCCGCCGGCAACTGCTCGGCTTTTCCACGAGCCAGCACGGACGCACGTCTCCGACGGACGAGGACGTTCCCCTTAGAGGGTGGCTGGAGCAGCACCAGCCCGCCATGGCGGCGCGGTAGCGAGGCCTCAGCACTCGACCTCTTTCGCCCCGAAGGAGACCTTTGCGGAGCTCCTTCGTCATTCCCGCGAAGGCGGGATTCCAGGGCCCACCGAGGCCGGCAGGCAGGGAATTGCGGTAGGGGCGGGTTTCAAACCCGCCCAGTGAATGCTGCAAGCCCGTCGGATCGTCTTCGGGGAATCCGCAGGCCGCTGGATTGGCAAACCCACGTGTAGAGCCTGCCCCGTACTTGATACGGGGGGCGGTTCGCCAACCGCCCTCACCGAGTTAGTGCGGTCCCGCCGGCCCGCCACGAAGGCGTGGTTCGACAGGCTCACCACGAACGGGCCCCCTACGCGCAGAGCGGGTGGTTGATGTCCCAGCGCAGGCCGGTGCTCGCCGGCGGATTGGCCGCAAGCCGATCCATCGTTTCCAGCCAGCGCCGCCGCCACTCGCGGTGGTCGCGCAGCTCGGATGACGGATTCGAACGACTGCGGGCAATGAACCCCGGCAGGTAGCCGCGGCCCGAGGGCGCGTCCGGGTGCTGATAGCGCAGGTCCAGGCTCATGCGCACGCCGTTGCCCAGATTCGGCATGGCGCCGTGCATCAGGTGGCGGGAGAACACGATCACCGATCCCGCGCGCACCGGCAGCGGCTGCGTGCGCTCGTTGTTCATGATGCCGTCGGGCAGATGGACGCCGCTCGAAGGATTGGGACAGTGCTGCGCCAGGCCCTGGCGATGACTCCCCGGCGCGATCTTCAAGCACCCGTCGTCCGCCATCGCGTCGCTCAGGGCCACCCACGCCGTGATCATCTCGGTGTCGTCGGCCTCGCGTGACTGCACCGCGTGGTCCTGGTGCCAGGGAGTCGAGCGCCCCAGGGCGTCGTCCGGCGCCAGGAATCGCTCGGGAACCTTGAGCCGCGCGTGCTGGATCGGGCAGGAGTAGATCTCGGGGCCGACAAACGGCTCGACCACGTCCAGCAGCTTGGGATGGCGCAGCAGATCGAAGGCGGGCTTGCCCAGGTAGGGATCCCGGTCCGCCGTGGCGACCGTGGTCGGCCGGATCGAGGGATCGAAGGGCGACGGATCGATCCCGCCGGCGCACTCGGCGAGGTGCATCAGCTTCGCCTGGAGGTCGCCGTCGGTCGGCCATTCCGCCAGTTGCTCCGGCGTTAGTTCTTCATCCGCCAAGCGGTCGGCGATGCGCTCGAAGTCCTCGAACAGCGCGGCAAAGTCGCGTTCGGGATCGAACACGTCCTCGAAGATCACCCAGCCCTCGCGCTCGAAGTGCGCGAGCTTTTCCTCCAGCTCCTCAGTGCGCTCGACCGGCACCGTTTCGACTGCCATGAACGGTTCTCCAGGCTGGCCTAGACCTGCGCCCCTCAGAATACGCCAACGCGCCGGGCAATCCGATTCTTTTGCTGTCAATGACCAAGTGAAATGGCCTAGGCGTGGCTTGGCTATTGAACGACCAACTGATAAACCACCCCCACCACCGCGCCTGCCGGAACCAGCCACGTCGCCGTCGTTCGGTAGCGAATCACCAGCGCAAGCGAAACCGCCGCCAGCACGCCGGTGAACAGGTCCACGATGGCCGCGCGTCCCAGCGTGGCCGCCACGCCGATCATCAGCGCGATGGCCGCGGCGTTCACGCCGTCCAGGAATCCGCTGGCCCGCCGGTCAGCGCGCACCCGCGCCACCAACGGGTTCAGCATGGCGACGAAGACGAACGACGGCAGGAAGATTGCCACCGTCGCCAGCACCGCCCCGGACCATCCGCCGAGGATGTAGCCCACGAAGCTGGCGGTGGTGAACACCGGGCCGGGCGTCATCTGGCCCACCGCCACGGCGTCCAGCAGTTGCTGCTGGGTGAGCCAGCCCAACCGGTCGACGAAGTCGCCCTGCATAAACGCCAGCAGCACGTAGCCGCTGCCGTAGAGCACCGCGCCGATCTTGAGGAATAGCAGGAACAGGTGCCCCAGGCTGAACGTGCTCGCCACCGTGAGCACCGCCGGCATTGCTCCCAGCGGCAGCAGGCCGAATAGCGCCCGGCCGCCGGGTCCGGGCCACTCGCGGGCTCGGGCGAGCAGGCCGATACCGCCCGCCGCGGCCAGCAGGATCAGCTCGTTGACGCCCACGATGTAGAGCGTCAGCACGCCGACCGCCAGCACCAGCGTCCACACCTTGCCCAGCGCGGTCTTGGCCAGGCCGACAATGGCGTTGACCACGATGGCGATGACGACCGGCTTGATGCCGTAGAGCGCCCATTGCAGCGCTGGCACCTCGTTGAACTCGACATAAACCCACGCCAGCCCGGTCACGATCAGGAAAGCCGGCAGGATGAACAGCGCCCCGGCCGCGACCAGCCCCCGCCATCCGGCGCGCTCCAGGCCCAGGTGAATCGCCATCTCGGTGGAGTTGGGACCGGGGATCAGGCTGGTGGCGCCCACCAGGTCCATGAACCGCTGGTCCGAGAGCCATTTGCGGCGGTTGACCGCTTCCTCGCGGAACATGGCGATGTGGGCCGCGGGTCCGCCAAAGCCCAGCACGCCGAGCTTGAGAAACAGCGCCGAAACCTCGCGCAGCGCGCCGCGGCGCTCAGACGGTGTGGCTACCGGTCAACTCCTTCGCCAGGGGGCTGACTTCGCGTAGATCTCAATGGTCGGTTCGCAGTTGTAGCAGGCGGCGACCGTCGCTTGAGTTTGCCAGGCGCCCGGGAGCCACCGTGCGCGGGCCGTTCCGCTAGACTCAACACACTCCCGCGCGGCCAATGCCGCGCGGCGTCGCCAACAGCGAGCGAGAGCGCCATGCCACGGACGAACTGCCTGTCGATGCTGCTCGATGACGACATTGCCGACCAGGACACGCTCGCCTGGCGGGTCGAGCCGGCGGTCCCCGATCCGGCCAATCCGCTCCTGGAGCCCCATTTCCCCTGGGACAGCGGCTCGGTGTTTGCCCACGGCACCTTCGTCAAAGACCCAATCGACGGCCTGTGGAAGGGCTGGCACCTCTCGACGCCCGCCGGCGAGGATCGCTTCGAGGCCTTCCGTCGCCTCACCTATTGCGAGTCCGAGGACGGCGTCAACTGGACCCGCCCGGAGCTCGATATTGCCCCGCAGCCCGGGTACCCGAAGACCAACATCATCTTCGACCATGACTCAGGCGGCGCGTCGCAGTTCGCCTCCGTGCTCATCCACCCGGACGCCGAGCCCGAGCGGCGCTACGAGATGTTCGCCATGCGCGTGCCGGGTCGTCCCGAGGGCGTCGGCGCCAACTTCATACCCGGCATCGCGCGCCGGCCCGGCGAGGACAGGCACCCGACCGCCGTTTACCGCTACTTCTCGTCCGACGGCATCCATTGGACCGCCGAGGAAGGTCCGCTGCTCGAGGTGATGACGATCGGCAACCGCATGATCATGCCCTACACCACCCCCATCGGCGGGGCCGACCACTCGGCCTATTTCAAGGGCGAGGACGGGGGCTACGAGCTGATCCAGAAGGTCGGCACGACGATGCATCCCGGCGGGCTGATTCCCTACGACTGCTTCCCGATGGGCCGCCGGGTCATCGGCCGGCGCACCAGCCCGGATGGATCGGACTGGTCGCCGATCGAGGTCATCATCGAGCCCGACTGGAAGGACGCCCAGGACCTGCAGTTCATGGAGCTGGCTCCGCTGAAGGTGAAGGGCGGACACCTGGGCCTGCTCTGCTGCTACAACCTGCGCGAGCAGACGATCAACTGGCAATGGGCGGGCAGCCAGGATCGCCGCATCTGGGAGCGCCCGGCGCGCCGCCCCACGCTCGACAACGCGCCGCTCGGCGACTACGGCGGCGGCATGCTCTGGCCCACCCACAGCTTCATCGAGCACGAGGGCCGCGTCTATATGTATTACGGCGCGCTCGAAGGCATCCACGGCGACATCTACTCCGATCAGCCGTCGCTCCATATCTTCAATGGCGCGCTCTGCCGCGCCAGCTGGGAGATCGATCGCTACTGGGCGGCGGTGTCCGCCTCCGGCGGCGTCAACTTCGGCTCGCTGACCACCCATCCGCTGCCGGTGGCGGGCAAGCAGCTCGTGCTCAACGCGGCCACTTCCACGGTTGGCCCCGGTGAGCTCGAGGTCGAGCTGCTCGACCCCGACGGCAACCCCATCGAGGGCTTCAGCCGCGCCGACTATGTGGCCTGGCACGGCGACGCCAAGGCGCAGCCGGCGCGCTGGTCCGGCGGCAGCGTGGCCCCGCGCGACGACGTGGCCGCCAAGTTCTATCTGCGGCGGTCGCGACTCTACGGCTTTGCCTGGGAATAGCGCCGGCCGCACCACCGAGCCGCGCTGGCGGCAGGCGGGCGCCGTCGACACCACGGACAGCCCGCACGCGCGGCTGCGCCCCGTGCCGATTCACGCGGTCACGATGGGCGACGGCTTTTGGAAACCGCGCATGGAGGGCAACCGCACCTCCGGCATCGCCGCCTTTCTCGCCTGGCTCGATGAGGACGGCCAGGTCGCGCCGTTCCGCGCCTTCGCGCATTTCGCCCGGACCGGTGACGCGTCGCGCATCCCCGCGGCGCTGGACACGATGCGCGCCGTCTTCGAGGGCCGCAACAGCCGCCGCATGCGCCACACGTGGCGTGCGGCGGTGATGAAGGTGGTGGAGGCTTGCGCCTTCACCCTGCAATCGGTGGATGATCCAGACCTCCGCGCGCTTATGGACGAATTGGTCACTGGCATCGTGGCCGCGCATGACAGCGACGAGTTTTGGCCCGCGTACTACGGCGACGATTTCGAATTTTCCTATCAGCTCGCCACGCCGGGCCACCTGATCCAGGCCGCCGTGGCCCACCATCGAGCCACCGGGAAAACCGATTTCCTCGATGTCGCCGTGCGCGTGGCAGACGCGATTGCGGTCAAGTACGAGGGCCGCGAGTTCGCGGAGCATCCGTGCATCGAGATGGCGTTGGTGGAGCTTTGGCGTGCGACCGGCGAAGAGCGCATCTTTCGGCTGGCGGCGCACTTCACCGCGCTGCTCATGGAGCAGGAACCGGTGATCGGTCCCCACACCGGCAAGGGCCGCTGGCACCACTTCAATTGCCACGTCGTGCGGCAGACCTATTTGCCCGCGGGAGCGGCGGATCTGCTGGCGGAGCGCGACGATCCGGCGCTCCATGCGCAGTTGCTCGCCATCTGGCGCGACATGGTGCACGCCAAGCTGCAAGTCACCGGACACATCGCGGTGGACCATTGGATGCCCGAGCGCATCACGTCGGAGCCATTCGCCCTCACCGAGGGCGCCCTCGGCAATGTGCTCGACCACATCAACCACGGCTTCGAGCTCTGCGAAAGCGTCGGTAACGTCATGTGGAGCTGGCGCATGCTCATGCTCAGCGCAGAGGCCGCCTACGCCGACCAGCTCGAGCGAGCGCTCTATAACAGCCTGCTCCCGCACGTCGGTCTCGACGACAGCAGCTGGTTCTATCTATGCCCCATGCTTTCCGACGGCGACCATCCGCACCGCAACCAATGGGGCAACCCGGCCACCGGCTGCTGCGGGGCCAACGCGGTCCGCTTCATGCCCTCGGTGCCGTCCTACATGTTCACCACGTCCGACGACGGCGTGTGGGTGCACCTCTACGACGCCAGCCGCATGGACTGGCATCTGCCCGACGGCTCGCCGATCGGCGTGGACGTGCGCACCAGATATCCCTGGAGCGGTCGCGTCGAGCTGAAAGTCGATGTCGCGGAGCCTGCGGAGTTTGCGGTGCACCTGCGCATTCCCGGCTGGTGCGACGGCGCGCGCGCCGTCGTCAACGGAGAGCCGGTCGCCGACTCAATCACCCGAGGGTCATATCTCGCGCTGCGGCGCATGTGGACCGCCGGCGACCTGATCACGCTCGACCTGCCGATGCCGGTGGTCGGCATGGAGGTCGATCCGCGGGCGGAGGAATTCCGCGGCAAGACGGCCCTCATGCGCGGACCGGTGCTCTATTGCTTCGAGGGCGTCGACAATCCGGCGACGGGCATTCGCAATCTGGCGGTCGAGCCGGGCGCGGCCATTCGGCCCTTCACGCCCGAGACCGAACCCGAGGCGCTGTATCAGCCGACGGCGGACGTTCCGGCGTTTGTGCCGCACGACCGCCCCGATCTCCTGGGGGGAGTGACCGTGCTCCAGGGTCCCGCCGCCGGGCGAGGTGACGGCGCCGACCTCACGGCCATTCCCTTCTATGCCTGGTCCAATCGCGGGCCGACGCCGATGACGGTGTGGATCGATTGGGCCGTTGGCGAGGGCCGTCGAGCGCGCTAGGCCGAGACGCGCCAATACCTCTTTTGGCGCACTCGTCCCCAAATTTGCGGCGGATTGAAGGGTGCGGCGAATCAAGCCGCGCAGATGCTCGAACGATGGGGATTATTGCGACCCAGTGTCAATAAACGTATATTGCGACCAAGTATCGATGAGAAAGTCTCCATCGGAGGTTGGTCCATGAGGTTCGGAATCGCACTCGCCGCACTTTTCGTCGCGCTGGTCCTGGCGATGGCCTGCGGGGACAGCGACACAAGTGCCGAGCGCGCCGCGGTCACCGCGACGCCAACGCAAGCCGCCACCGCTGAGGCGGAATCCGGCGACGCCGGTTCGGAGCCCATCAGGGTCATCGCGACGATCTACCCCTTGGGGTACTTCGCCGAGCGCGTTGGCGGTGACCGGGCCGAAGTCACCGTGCTTGTTGAACCCGGCATCGAGGCGCACGGCTACGAAGTCACGGCGTCTGAGTTGCGGACGCTCGGCGACGCCGACGTGATCGTCATGAACGGGATCGGTCTCGAGCCTTGGATGGAACGCGCGATCGATGCTCTCGAAGACGGCGTTTCGGCTGTAGTCGTGGAAGCGGCTGACCCGGAGCTGGCTATGGAGGGCGAAGTCCATATGCACGAGGACGAGGAAGGCCACCACGACGAGGATGAGGAAGGCCATCACGACGAGGATGAGGAAGGCCACCACGACGAGGATGAAGAAGGCCACCACGACGACGAAGAGGGCCACCACGACGACGAGGAAGGCCACCACGACGAGGATGAGGAAGGCCACCACCACGGGGAGGGCGGACTTGACCCGCACTTCTGGCTAAGCCCGACGATGGCCGCGCGACAGGTCGAGCGCATCCGTGACGCCTTCATCACGGTGGATGCAGCCAACGCCGCCGCCTACCGGCAGAACGCGGACGAGCTGATGGCCGAATTGGAGGAGTTGGACCAGGAGTTCACCGAGAGTCTCGGCGCCTGCAAGCACGAGCACTTCGTGACTTCACACGCGGCCTACGGCTATCTGGCCGCGCAATACGGCCTCGAGCAGATCGCGCTGGCCGGATTCTCGCCGGAAGTGGATCCCTCGCCGCAGCGGCTAGCCAGCGTCACGGACCGCGTGACGGACCTGGGCCTGGGGCATGTCCTGGTCGAGCCGGTGCTCAGCGACCGTCTCGCGCAGACGGTGGCCCGCGAAACCGGCATCGAGCTCCGTGCCATCCACGCCATCGAGAGCGTGACGCAGAACGAGCTTCAGGCGCACGGCGACTACTTTGGCCTCATGCGCGACAACCTGGCGGCTCTCAAGCTCGCCCTGGAGTGCGAATGATGGATTCGCCGCTGCCACAAGGCCGCCTATCGAGTGGAATCATGTGACCCCCGCGCACGGCGAGGCGGTGGCGGTGGAGGAGGCGCCGCTCGGAACCCCCGTCAGGGCTGCGACTGCTGGAGCAAGGCGGCTTCGGGTCGATACGCCCGCCGCAAGCCGGATCAGCTCGGAGATCCGGCGAGGCGGAGGGTAGGGCGCCGCCGGCCACGCACTTTCGCGTGGAGCGGCCTAGGGTGACACTATGTGTCGAGAAGAACTCGCCATCGGAGCCTGGTCAATGAGATTCCGCATCGTGATCGTCGCCATCCTTGGAGCGCTGGTTTTCACTGCCGCCTGCGGAGAAAGCGACCGCGCATCCGACCGCCTCCAGGTTGTCGCCACGATCTATCCGCTGGGGTACTTCGCCGAACGTGTCGGCGGTGACCGGGCCGAGGTCAGCGTGCTGGTTGGGTCGGGGATCGAGGCGCACGGCTTCGAACCCACCCCGTCCGACTTGCTGGCGCTAGGCGATGCCGATGTGATCGTCATGAACGGCCTCGGGCTCGAGCTCTGGATGGATGGAGCGATTGACGCCCTCGGGGACGACCTGACCGCGATTGTCGTGGAGGCGGCCGACCCGACGCGGGCCATGGAGGGCGAAGTTCACATGCACGGTGAAGCGGAAGGCGCCCACGACGAAGAAGGCGACCACGGCCACGAAGACGGCGAGCACCACGATGAAGACGGCGAGCACCACGATGAGGACGAGGGTGAGCACCACGACGAAGAGGGCGAACACCACGACGAGGACGAAGGACACCACGACGAGGACGGGGAGCACCACGATGAGGACGGCGAGCACCACGACGAGAACGGCCACCACGAGGGCGAAGAGAGCGCACTCGACCCCCACATGTGGCTCAGCCCCACGCTGGCTGCTCTCCAGGTCGAGCGCATCCGCGACGCCTTCGTCTCGGCGGACGCGTCAAACGCCGACGGGTATCGACAGCGCGCGGACGAGCTCATTGCCGAGCTCAACGCCCTGGAGCAGGAGTTCGCGGACGGTCTCGACGCCTGCAAGCACGATCACTTCGTGACATCGCACGCGGCTTATGGCTACCTGGCCGCGCAATACGGCCTGGAGCAGATCTCGGTTGCCGGGCTATCCGCCGACGTCGTGCCCTCGCCCCAGCGGCTCGCGTCCGTCACCGACCGGGTGACTGAGCTGCAGTTGGGGCATGTGCTGGTCGAGCCCGTGCTGAGCGATCGCCTCGCACAGACCGTGGCGCGCGAAACCGGAGTGGAGCTGCTTTCCATCCACGCCATCGCGAGCGTGACGGACAACGAGCTCGAGGCGCACGGCGACTACTTCGGACTCATGCGTGACAATCTTGCGAACCTCAGGATCGCCTTGGAATGTGAATGACGTGCTTTAAGCCGCCATCGCGTCCCGTCATCGAGTGGGACTGCGTGACGTTCGCCTACGGTGAGGCGGTGGCGGTGGAGGACGTGTCGCTCACCATCCGTGCCGGGGAGCTGGCGGCGATCTTGGGGCCCAACGGCAGCGGCAAGAGCACGCTGATCCGGCTCGCCCTCGGTCTGCTCCGTCCGCTATCGGGCGCCGTGCGGCTCTTTGGGCGCGATGCGGTGGACTTCGCTGACTGGGACCGCGTCGGCTACATGCCGCAGGTGATCGCCGGGACCTGGCGCGACTTTCCCATCACCGTCGCGGAGACGGTGGCCCACGGCGCCTATCGCGGCATCTCCCCACTCGCGCTGTTTCATCGCTCCGAGCGCCCCGAGGTGGTCGAGGCGCTCGAGGCGGTGGGCATGGCTTCCTTCAGGGGGCGTCGCCTTTCGCAACTCTCCGTCGGTCAGCAGCAACGCGTGCTCTTGGCCCGAGCGCTCGTACGTCAGCCCGAGCTGATCGTGCTCGACGAGCCCGCGGCCGGCATTGACGTCTCGGGCGAGGAGCAGCTCTACGCCGTGCTGCGCGACCTCAACCGCGAGCGCAACATCACCATCGTGATCGTCTCGCACGACATCGGGGCCATGCTGCGCGAGGCCAATACCGTCGCCTGCATGAACCGCACGCTGGTTCGCCACGGGCCGCCCCACGAGCTCACCAGCGCGGAAATCGCCAGGCTCTACGGCGCGCCCGTCGACGTGCTGGTGCACGATGCGCTCCACGAGCACCGCTAGTCATGCCGTCCATTTTTCTCTACGAATTCATGCTGCGCGCCCTCGCCGGCGGCGTGCTCGTGGGCATGCTGGCGCCCACGCTCGGGGTATTCGTCGTGCTGCGGCGCTTTTCGCTCATTGCCGACACACTCGCGCACGTGGCGCTGATGGGCGTGGCCGTGGGACTGGCGACGAATACGTTTCCCTCGCTGGTGGCGCTTGTGGCGGCCTCGCTCGGGGCCATCATTGTCGAGCAGTTGCGTTCGCGCGGTCGGCTGCCGGGCGACATGGCCATGGCCGTGGTGCTTTACGGGTCCCTCGCGTTCGCCGTCGTAGTCATCGGCATTGCCGGCGGCTTCAACGTCGACCTCTTCTCCTTCCTGTTCGGTTCCATTCTCAGCGTGTCCCCGCTGGACCTTTGGCTCCTGGCCGGAATCACGGTCGCCGTGGTGCTGTTTGTCGGCGTGTTCTTTGTCGACCTGGCGCAGATCGCCTTCGACGACGATCTGGCGAAAGTGAACGGGGTGCGGACCGGCGCGCTCAACCTCGCGCTGGCGGTGTTGACCGGCGCCACCATCACCCTGTCAATGCGGGTCGTCGGCGTGCTGCTGGTAGGCGCCATGCTCGTCGTGCCGGTGATGGTTGGGTTGCGCCTCGCGCGCGGCTTACGGGCCGCCATGGCCACGGCCGTCGTCGCCGGGGTGCTCAGCGCCATCGTTGGATTGACCATCGCGTTCTACGTCGACGCCTCGGCCGGCGGCGCCACCGTTCTGACGGCCCTCGGCCTGCTCGGACTGGCCTACCTCTGGATCGCCGTGCGCCAGTGGCGCCGGCGAGGGCGTGGAGGAGCCACGGCCCCGGCGAGCGCCAATGGACCGCCGGGGCACCGGCATCACCATCACCACTGAGCGCCGACGTCCGAATTGGTCGGCGGCCGGCGTGAGACTCCGGGGTGCTTGCGCCCTCGACTTCGATTGCTCAGACCTCGCCGGAGCGTCGCGCGGCTGAGGCTCGCGCAATCCGTTAGCTCCGGGGCGTCCAACCACCGCGACGCCGAGGGTCTGGCGCCAGCGTTCAGCGTGCTAGTGTGCTCCCCCATGGTCGACATTGAGTTCGTGGACCCAGGTGCTGCCGCCGCCGTTTGCGCTGCGTCCGGTGTCAGCAAGGTCATGCACTACGCCCAGGGCGTGCTTGAAAGTCACGCGTGGGTCGCCTGTGAGCGTCCGCCGGAGTCGGACCGCATCGAGTTCGGTGCGCCGATGCCGACCGAAGCCGGTGCCCGATTGCTCAAACGCCGCATCGAGGAAGCCCACGAGGCCGGCCTTCGAGTTGACGCCTACAGCATTCTCGGCCTTGCCGGGGTCTGGGAGGGATCGCGCCACCAGGTGCCGCGGGTCATCGAGCCTGTGGGTCGGATCCCGCGATTTGCCGTCGAGCACCCCGAGTTCATGTCCAAGGCTCGCGATGGCCGCAGCTGGTTCGACTGGGACGTCGGCGAGCCGGTGCTGGGCTACGACGTGGGCTATCTGGCCCTGGCGCACCCCGAAGTCCGGGCCTATGCGCGCGCCGAGTTGGTGGCCTTCGCCCGCGACTTCGGGGCCGACGGGGTGCAACTGGAGTTTCTGCCCGTGCTGGCCGCCGGCGAAAGCGTGTGGCCGCTGGGATACGACGAGCCGGCGCTTGCCGAGTACCGCCGGCGATTCGGCGTCGATCCGCGGTCGCGGCCCGCGGATGACCCGGCCTGGGCGCGTTTGCGCGCCGATTACGTGACGCAGTTCTTTCGGGAGTTGCGCCGCGACCTGGACGCCTTGGGTCGGCCGGTGGATGTCGCGGCGGCCACCGAGGGCATTTGGGCCCGACCCGACGAGGCCTACAAGCTCGGCCTCGACTGGCCGGAATGGGTCGAGGAGGGCTTGATCGACGCGCTCTATCCGCGCTTCTTTATCAACGATCCGCTCTATCCGCCCAGCGACCCATCGAGCGAGTCGGGCAGCTGGCTGTCCGATGTCGCTCGCATCGAGCGTGAGATGGCAACCGTGCGCGGCATCGTGGGTAATCGGTTTCGCGTGTGTGCCACGGCCATCGCCTCGAATGCGCCTGTTGACGAGCCGGTGCCGGTGCTTGTGGAGCGAATCGTCGCCGCGGCGCGCGCCATGGTCGAGGCGGGATCCGACGGAATCGGGATCTACACCGACGCGCGCGTGGCCGGCGACGACAGCTTCTGGACCGGACTCGAGCGCATCCACGAGGGCCGGTTCTAGCGGGCGACACGAGGCCGGGCGCGGTTCGGCGGCCTGATGTAGAGGGGCTGCCGGGACTTCGGACATCCTCGCGGTTCGCGGCGTTGCCAAAATGTATGGATAATGCGCCGCTGGAAAGCCGCCGCCGCGGGTGGTCCGCGGAGCGGTGGGACCGCCATGTCGGCGGCAAGGGGAGGTTTGTATGAAGCATGTTGCGGGGCGTGTCATGACCCGCCGCAATCTGTTGCGCGGTGCGTCCGCCGGCCTATTTGGGGCCGCAGGCGCGGCCGTGCTGGCGGCGTGTGGCGAGGCGCAGGTCGTCGAAAAAATCGTCACGCAGGAAGTGATCAAAGAGGTCCCGGTTGAGACCGTCGTCACC
>JAJECS010000014.1 GCA_022821905.1 Chloroflexota bacterium
GGGCGTGGGTGGAGAAGGTCTTCGGCACCCTCAAGCGCAGCTATGGCTACCAGCGCGTCCGCTACCGCGGGGTGGGGCGCAACACGGTGGAGTTGTGGTTCAAGCTCATGGCCTACAACCTGCGCAAGGCGGACACCTTGGCCTGGGCGGCGGGTTGACCGCGGGATCCGTGCGCCTCGCGCGGGGTCCCGCCGCACGGGATCCCGCGCTGACCCGACCGCCCAACCACCGCACTGTGCTCCAAGAGCGGCCGATGCGCCTCTCCATGCGCTCCAGCCCCAATTATTCAAAGGTCTCCGGAGGCGGGAATCCACCCCGCCGTACGCTGCGCCCCGTCGGTCATTCTGGGCAACGCGAGGAACCTAAGGGGCGCGGAGCTTGCACTAACGTCCTTAGATTCCTCACTTCGTTCGGAATAACAATTGAACCGTTCCAAGCGCCAGTTCTACCCCCACGCTCACGTGGCCAGGCCGTCCGCCGCGGGCCTGTCCTCGGGCGAAAACGCCCGCGCAATGTCGGGCCACGGGTCGTCGAACATCACCTGCGCCGTGAACGGATCGGTCACGCAGATTGACGCCGCGCCGGCCTTCAGCGCCGCCGTTTCGTCGTCGTCGGTTCCGGGACCGTCGAAGATGTCGCCGTAGCGCACGCGCACGGTGATGCGCTCGCCGTCGATGATCGGCTCCTCCGTCGGGCGTAGACCCGCGAACAGGGTGAAACGCGCCGGCCGCGTGAGCCGCGCGGGCTCCGTGGCCGCGAACCCCTCGGGCGTGTTCAGATTAATCAGCAGCGGTTGTTTCAGGACGCCGTGCGCATGGGCCGCGGCGACGAAGCGCGCCACCGCGGCGGCGATGGCCCGCTTGTCCTCCTCGGGCGAGCGCGGTGCGTGGGATACGGCGATGCCGGCGAACCCCCGATCGAGCGCCACGCGCGCCGCGCCCATGGTTCCCGAGCTCACATAGCCCTGCACGCCCGTGTTCCAGCCGGGATTGATGCCGGACACGATCACGTCCGGCTCGCGATCGAAGCCAATGGCGCATCCCAGGGCCGCCAGGTTGGCCGGCGAAGCATCCGCGGTGAACGCGGGAACATCCGTGCGGATGCCGTCCGGCGGCGCGGCGCGCTGCAAATGGAACTCAGGCGTCAGCGCCACGGACATGCCGGCGCCGCTGTAGTTGCGATCCGGCGCGTATACGCGAACCTCGCCCAGGGGCTCCAGCGCCTCCGCCAGCGCCCATAGCCCCCGATCCTGGACGCCGTCGTCGTTCACGACGAGGATTCTCATTTGCCGGTCCAAGCGTTTGCCCACGCTGCCGGGCGCACAGTAGCCGACCGCACGCGGAAGGGCCGCGCCAACTCGCTGCCGGTCGTCCTTCCTAGGCTGGACTCGACGCTTCACCCCGAAGCAGCTGAAGGTCGCACAGCCGGCGGTAGTGGTCGTTGCGCTCGTAGAGCTCATCGTGCCGCCCGGCGTCCCGCACGCGCCCGCCGTCGAGGAAGACGATGCGGTCGGCCTGACGCACCGTGGCGAGCCGGTGCGCGATCACCAGCGTGGTGCGACCGGCGGAGGCTCGCTCCAAGCCCTGCTGCACCAGCCACTCGGACTCGGCATCGAGAGACGACGTGGCCTCATCCAGCACCAGGATGCGCGGGTCTCCCACGATGGCGCGGGCAATGGCGATGCGCTGCACCTGTCCACCCGACAGCCGCACGCCGCGCTCGCCGATGTTGGTGTCGTAGCCGTGCTCCAGGGCGGTGATGAAGTCATCGGCGTTGGCCAGCACTGCGGCCCGGCGGACGTCGGCCTGGGTGACGGACTCGCGACCGAGCGAGATGTTTTCGGAGACCGATCCATCGAAGAGCGTGGCGTCTTGGAATACCACGCCAATGCTCTGACGCACCGACGCCGCGCTGGCGTCTCGCGTGTCCTGCCCGTCGATGGCAATCCGACCCGTGCGCGGCTCGTAGAACTTGAGCAGCAGGCTGATCAGCGTTGATTTCCCCGCGCCGCTCGGTCCGACCAGGGCCACCCGCTCACCGGGTGAGGCGGCGAACGTCACCCGGCGCAGCACGTCCTCGTCGCCGTAGGAAAACTCGACATCCTCCACCTGGAGCTCGCCCCGCGCCACCGTGAGCGAACGGCCGGCCGCATCGTCGAGCTCTCGCGGCGTGTCCAGGAACCCGAACACCCGACGGGCGGTGCCGAGCACCACCTGGATCTGGACGAAGTCGTTCAAGGTGTTCCTCACCGGCCCGCCGACTTGCAGCAGGTACTGGCCCGAGGCCACCAGGAAGCCGACTGCCACCGTCCCGGCGACCACCGCGTCGGCCAGGAACGCCCAGATCGCGATCAACGCCGCCCAGTAGGCCAGGTGCGACATCTGCCCCAGGCTCTGAAACAGCGCGACCCGAACGCGCGCCCGCCACAGGCCGCGGGTCTCGGTGTCGAGCCGTTCGCCCGCCCACCCTTGCCGGTTGAAAGCCTTCACGTCGCGGGCGCCGCCCACCAGCTCGGTCATCACCGCCGAAAGACGCCCCATCGCATCCTGCACTCGCCCGCCGGCCGCCTGCGTCCGCCCCCTGACTCGGGTCGCCATCAGCGCATGAATCGGCAGCGTCGCCACGGCGATCAACCCGAGCCGCCAGTCGATGGCGAACATGATGACCAGGTATCCGGGCATCCGCAGCGCTTGCGCGAACAGCACCGATCCGGCGTGCAGGTACACGGTGGAGATCACGGCCGCGTCGGCCGTGAGATGCGACACGATGTCGCCCGTCCGTCGCCCGCGCAGACTGCCGATGGGTATGCGCTGCGCTTGCCGCAGCACGTCCTGGCGCATGCGCGACATCGCGCCCTCGGCCGCACGCGTGTGGGCCCAATGCCCGAACACGGCGGCGATGCCGAGCCCCACGCCACAGCCCGCGATCCCGAGCAGCGTGGGAATCAGCAGGCCCCGGTCTTGCTTACCGAATACGTCGTCGATGAGCACGTGCAGCAGCCACGGGCGCGTAATCATCACCGCGGAGTTCCCGGCGGTCACCGCCGCCGCAATCGCGTAGTCGACGCGCGACCCGCGCAGATACGCCCACAGGCGCGCGGCGATCGCCCAATCGGACAACCCGCGTGGCGCGTCCATGCCCGTCGCCGACGCGGTCATTTCTCGCAACCCTTCCGGCGCATCACTCGTCCCGCACCCCGCTCGTCGGTTGCATCTGCCGGTCGCACAGCTCGCGGTAGAGGTCGCACCGCTCGTAGAGCTCGTCGTGCCGTCCTGCGTCGAGTACACGACCCGCATCGAGCACGACGACCTGGTCCGCCTGGTGCACGGTGGACAGCCGGTGGGCGATCACGAGCGTCGTGCGACCCTCGTGCGCGCGTTCCAGCCCCCGCAGCACCAGGTGCTCGGCTTCGGCGTCGAGCGCGGAGGTGGCTTCGTCGAGCACCAGCACGCGTGGATCGCCGGCGACGGCGCGCGCGATGGCGATGCGCTGCGCCTGGCCGCCCGACAAGCGGAGCGCCCGCTCACCGACCTGGGTGTCGAATCCGTCCCGCGTGGCCTCGATGAAGTCGGTCGCGGCGGCAATGGCGGCGGCCTGGGCAACCTCGCGCTGTCCGATGCCATCGCGACCGAACCGGATGTTCTCCGCAACGGACCCGTGAAAGAGCACCGGATCCTGGAACACGACGCCGACGTGTCGCCGCGCCTCCGTCGCACTCGCGGCGCCGATGTCCTGCCCGTCGAGCCTGATCTCACCGGCGCTTGGCTGGAGGAACCGGAGCAGCAGGTTGACGACGGTCGACTTCCCGGCGCCGCTCGGACCCACGATCGCGGTCGTCGAGCCGCCGGGTACGCGAAACGACACGTCTTGCAGCACCGGCGTGTCGGCCATGTAGGCCGCGTTGACCCCGCGAAACTCGATGTCGCCGCGGGTCACGGCCAGCGACGTGCCATCGCCCGCGTCGTCTTCCGCCGGCGTGTCCAGAAACCCGAAGAGTCGCCGCGCGGCGCCAACCGCGTGCAGCAGGTCGACGTACGCCATGGTCATCGGGGTCACCTCGCGGTTGAGCCACGAGAGATAGCCCGCCAGCGCCAGGGCGAATCCGATCGTCACCTCGCCGCCGAAGATCGGCTCCGCCAGCACGAGGAAGATCGAGGCGTAGGCGATCCAGAAGATGGTCGTGGTTACCCAGGTCCAGCCTCGGACGAATCCCTGATAGATGCGCGCGTCGCGCAGCGCCCGCAGCAGTCGCCGCAGTCGTTCGAGCGACCACGCCTGGCGATTGAATGCCCGGATGTCGCGCATGCCGGCGATGAGCTCGGTGGCCAGGCCGCCCAGCTCGCCGGTGGCGGTTTGGACGCGCTCTGCGGAACGCACATGGTGACCCTGGCGGAGCCGCGGCAGCAGCATGTACACCGGCACGAGCACGGCGGCGAGCACCCCGAAGCGCCAGTCAATCACCGCCACGACGATGACGATGCCGAGCACCGAAATGGCGGCGGATAGTCCCTGGCCATAGGCGCGCTCGTAGGCTTCCGCGATTGCGGCTGAGTCGGCGGTGAAGTGGGTCACCGTGTCGCCCGTGCGGTGCCCGCGGAAGTAGGCCAGCGGCAGTCGCAGCACCTGGTCCATCAGCGCACGACGCAGCACGTTGGCGGCCTGCTCGCCGGCGCTCGTGAATAGGTAGTTGGCGGCGATGGCGCCAACCGACCCCGCGATCGCCAGCGCGCCAAGGGCAATGAGCAGCGGCGGCAGCAGGCTCAGGTCGCCGCCGATCGCGACATCGTCAACCAGGGCCTTGATGAGCAATGGCGTCGGAAGCTCCGCGCCGACCGTGACCAGCGAGGCCACCACGGCGCCCAGTTGCGCCTTCCAATGCGGGCGCAGATAGGACGCCATGCGGCGAGCCGTCCCAAAGACGTTCACGGGCTGCCGCTCATGTGCCCTGGGAAACCATCGATTGTCTCCCCTCCGATCCCTTCCCCCCTCGAGAGACCTTTGAATCCGGAGGTAGGGGCGACGCATGCGTCGCCCCTACGTGTGGCTTAACTAGCCGGCGGCATCGAAGCCGAGGGTGTCGTGCGCGCGCGACGCAATGACCGGCTGAACGGCCTCCAGGAACGCGTCCACCGGCATGCCCTTGAGGTCCTCGCCGGTGCGCAGACGCACGGAGACGTGTCCCGCGGCGATGTCGCGGTCGCCGGCGATGAGCATGTAGGGCGCCTTCTGCAGTTGCGCGTCGCGGATCTTGCGATTCATGCGCTCGGACCGCGCGTCTATCTCCGCGCGGAGCCCCGCGGCCCGCAGCTGCTCGACCACGCCTTGGCCGTAGGCCGCGTGCCGGTCGGCGATGGGGATCACCACGGCCTGCACGGGCGACAGCCAGACCGGGAACGCCCCGGCGAAGTGCTCGATGAGGATGGCCGTGAAGCGCTCGATCGTCCCCATGATGGCGCGGTGGACCATCACCGGACGCTCGCGGCTGCCGTCGGCGGCCTCATACGTGATGTCGAACCGCTCCGGCAGATTGAAGTCGACCTGGATCGTCGTGAGCTGCCAGGTCCGCCCGATGGCGTCGACCAGGTGCACGTCGATCTTCGGGCCGTAGAAGGCCGCCTCTCCCGGGACGCGGCGATACTCGAGGCCGTGCCGATCCAGGGCCTCGACCAGTCCCTTCTCGGCCAGCTCCCACAGCTCGTCGCTCCCGGCGTATTTGTCGCGGTCATCGTCGGCTCGCACGCTCACGTCGATGGCGTAGTCCGAAAACCCGAACGTGCCGAGAATCATCTGCGTCAGGTCGATGACACCGCTCACCTCGTCCACGAACTGGTCGCGGCGGCAGAAGATGTGGGCGTCGTCCTGCGTCATGCCGCGCACGCGCAGCGCCCCGTGCAGCGTGCCCGACCGCTCGTAGCGGTAGACGGACCCAAGCTCGCCCAGTCGCAGCGGCAGGTCGCGGTAGCTGCGCGTGCCCGACGCGAAGATCTGCACGTGGAAGGGACAGTTCATCGGCTTGTTGATGAACGTCTGGTTTTCCAGCTCCATCTCCGGGAACAGTCCGTCGGCGAAGAACTGCGTGTGCCCGCTCGTCTCCCACAGCTCCTTGCGGCCGATGTGGGGCGAGTAGACTAGGTCATAGCCGCGCCGCCGGTGCTCGACGCGCCAGAAGTCTTCCAGCGTCTCGCGGATGACCCCGCCCTTGGGATGCCACAGCACCAGGCCCGCGCCGACCAGCGGGTTGAATGAAAACAGGTCGAGCTGGCGCGACAGCAGGCGGTGGTCGCGCTTCTTGGCCTCTTCGAGCCGTTGCAGGTGCGCCTTCAGCTCGGCCCGCGTGGCAAAGGCCGTGCCGTAGATGCGCTGCAACTGCGGACGCCGCTCGTCCCCACGCCAATAGGCGCCGGCGATGGACAGCAGCTTGTAGGCGCCGATCCGGCCCGTTGACTCGACGTGCGGGCCGCGGCAGAGGTCGACAAACGGCCCGGACGTGTAGGTCGTGAGCGTCTCGTCCGGCGGCAAATCGTCGATCAGCTCGAGCTTGAATGACTGGCCCTGCTCGCGGAATTGGTCGAGCAACTCCGCGCGCTCATGCTCGGCGTACTCGAAGGGGTAGTCCGCCGCCACGTGCTTGCGCATCAGCGCTTCGAACTGCTTCAGGTCGTCCGGCGTGAGCGCGCGCGGGAGCAGAAAGTCGTAGTAGAAACCGTCGTCCGTGGGCGGGCCGATGCCGAGCTCGGCGTCTGGAAAGACATCGAGCACGGCTGTCGCCAGCACGTGCGCGGCCGAGTGCCGCATGCGGGAGAGCGTGTCGTTCATGGGAGAGATCCTTGGTCAGGTGAGTGGCGGGCCGAACCCCGCCGGGAAAACAAAATCGCCCGGCGGTGCCGGGCGAGGCCCCCGCGGCGCGGCGCGCTGGCCGCGACATGCCGGGGGCTAGGTAGTGACGCGGATTTCACCCAGAGATGGGCGAGAGTTTCGGATGCAAATCACCATGGCGGGATGCTATCACAGCCCCTCGGCCTCCCACTCGAACTCAAGCTCGCCGATCACCACCGTGTCGCCGGGCTCGGCGCCGGCCTTTTCGAGGCGCGCAGTGACGCCGCTGCGGTCGAGCCGTCGCTGGAAATAGTCGACCGCGTCGGAGGTGTTGAGATTGAGTTGCCGCGCCAGCCGTTCGAGCGTCGGGTCGCGGATGACATAGGCCCCGTCCTCGCGCCGAAACAGCCGCGGGGCCTCCTGGACTGGTTCCGGGCGCAGCACCGGCGGGGCCGTCGGCTGCGGACGCTCCGGCTCGGGCGCCTCGGCCAGCGCGCCCAGCGCGCGTTGAATCAGCGTTGAAATTCCCTCGCCGGTCGCCGCGGACACAGCCACCGGCTCGCAGGCGCGCTCGCGGCACTCCGCGGCAAAGGCGCTCCATTCGGCGCGAGATTCGGCAAGGTCGATCTTGTTGAAGGCCACGATCTGCGGTCGCGACTCCAATCCGGCGCCGTGGCTCGCCAACTCGTGATTGATGGCGTCCAGGGCCTCGATCGGCGTTCGCTCCAGGCCCGAGCCGTCGACGACGTGGATGAGCGCGCGCGAACGCCTGGCGTGCCGCAGGAATTGCGCGCCAAGACCCGCCCCCTCGCTGGCGCCCTCGATCAGCCCCGGCAGATCGGCGACGATCATGTGCGTGTCGCTGGCCGCCACGACGCCCAGGACCGGCTGCAGCGTGGTGAATGGATATGGGGCGACCTTCGGCCGGGCGTCGCTGATGCGCGCCAGCAGCGAAGACTTGCCGGCGTTGGGCGCGCCGACCAGCCCCACGTCGGCGATCAACTCCAGCTCGAGGCGCAGGTGGCACTCGTCCCCGTCCGCGCCGCGCAGCGCAAGGTCCGGGGCCGTGAACCGCGACGACTTGAAGCGCGCGTTGCCGCGTCCCCCGTCGCCGCCACGGGCGACCACCTCGACCTGGCCGGCCTCGACCAGATCGTGCAGCACGTGCGAGGCCGCGTCGTACACCACGGTGCCAAGCGGCACGTCGATGGTCACGGGCTCGCCGTCACGGCCCTGTCGTCGGCTGCGCTGGCCGGGCGCGCCATTTCCGGCGATGAAGCGATGCTGATACTGCAGATGGGTTAGCGCGTGCAGGTTCTCGCGCGCCCGGATTTGCACGTCGCCGCCGCGGCCGCCGTCGCCCCCGTCGGGTCCGCCAAGCGGCACGTGCTTCTCGCGACGAAAGCTCGCCGCGCCGTCGCCGCCGCGCCCGGCGCGTACGTAGATGCGGGCGTGGTCGAAGAAGTTTGCCGTGGAATCGGGCATGAAACCGGTGCGGCGGCGGCGCAGGTCAATTCTGCCGCACGCCAGGGACCGAGGCGCGCGACGTGCCGGGCTAAACTCAGACCACGCCACGCCGAGAGGAATTCATGCGCATCCTGGCCCTGGCCGCATCGCCCGGCGACGCCGAGATGTGCTGCGGCGGCACGCTGGCGCGTGTGATGGCGCTGCGGGGCGCCGTGGCGATCTGCACCCTGGCCAACGGCAACAGCCTTGGCGATGAGGCGCCGCCGCGGGAGCTGGCCGACGTCCATCGCGCGGAGGCGGAGGCCGCGGCCGAGTCCCTGGGCGCGAAGCTCTTCTGGTTCGGCCACTCGGACTTCAGCGTGGCCAACGACGCCGTGACGCGGATGCAGCTGGTTGAAGTGCTGCGGACGTTTCGGCCGAACGCGCTGCTGACGCCGGCGTCGGTGGACGTGCATCACGACCTGCGCGACGTGTGGCGCCTGGCACTCGACGCGGCGCAGATTGCCGCTGCGCCGAGCGCCCGCACCGACCAGGAGCACCTGGATGCCCCGCCCGCGGTGTGCGCCTATCAGCCGCGATGGCTCGAAGGCTTCACCCCCGACACCTACGTGGATGTGAGCGACACCATCGACACGAAGCAGGCGGCCATCGCGCACCTCAAGACGCTGGCGCATTGGTACGCGGCGCGGCGGGGCATCGACATCGTGGAGGCCGCCGAGACGGTGTCGGCGTATCGCGGACTCCAGGCCGGCGTGGACTTTGCCGAGGCCTTTGCGGTGACGCCGGTCGCCGGCGGATCGGCAATCACGCGCATCCTGCCTTAGCTCCCCCCGCGTGAAGCGACCGTTGCGCACTCGCTCGTCACTCCCGCCCTTCACTCCGTCATTCCCGCTCACCACTCCGTCATTCCCGCGAAGGGCCCGTCATTCCCTCCGATCTGTCATTCCGATCCTCCAATCTGTCATTCCGAGCGAAGCGAGGAATCTAAGGAGCAGCCGATCGGGCACAACGCCTGTCGACTCTCTACGGCCGCCCACCGTCGCCATGTGTTGCACCTCGCTTTTGAGTCGCCGGATTCCAGTCCGGTCGAACATGGCTCCGCCAGGGTCTCCGTGAACGCACCCACCCACGAGCACCGACCGCTCGAACGCCTGTTCGGCGCCGGCGGCGGCCTGTCGCGGTTACTGCCCGAATACGAGACCCGCGCCTGCCAACTCCAGATGGCCGACTTCGTGGAAGGCGCGCTCGCCGCCGGGCAGCATGCGCTCGTCGAAGCCGGCACCGGCACCGGCAAGTCGCTGGCCTACCTGGCGCCGCTGCTGCGCGCCAAATCGCAGGCCATCGTGAGCACTGCCACCAAAGCGCTGCAGGATCAACTCTGGTTCCATGATCTGCCGTTGGCCGTCAGTCTCACGGGCGTGTCGCCGGTCGTGGCGCGTCTGAAGGGTCGCGCCAACTATCTGTGCCTGCTCTCCCTGGACGCGCAGGCGCAGATGCCGGACGCGGCGGTCGTGGGATACATGCCCGACGTGCGGGCCTGGGCCGATCGCACCACCAGCGGCGACATGGATGAGCTGGGCGAGGGCGCGACGCCGGTGCTGCGCGCGGCGCTGACGCGCGGCATGGAGACCTGCGAGGGGCGCCTCTGTCCATACGTGCGCGAGTGCTGGGCCGAAAAGGCGCGGACGCAGGCCGCCGACGCCCAGATCGTGATCACCAATCACCATCTCGTGCTGGTGGACGCCAAGATCCGGTCGGTGGGCGACGAGGACGGGACCGGCATGCCGCTTCCCCAGGGAGCGCCGGCGGTGCTCGACGAGGCGCACACGCTGGAAGACGCGGCGACCTCGGTGTTCGCGGCGGAGATCGACGCCGGCCGTGCCTCGCGCATGCTCAACACGCGGCGGGTCATCGACGCGGTAGGACGTGGGCGCGCCGGCACCATTCGGGCGGCGCTGGAGGCGTCCACGGCGGCGTTCGCCCAGGTCGAGCGAACGCTGGGGACCGGTCGCACGCCGATCCGGGAGGAGGTTCCCGCCGGAATCCGAATGGCGGAGCTGGCGACCGAGTTGAGCGAGGCGGCGGGCGAGGTTGCCGACGGCGAGGAGCGCGCCTGGCTGAGCCGCCGGTTGCGCGAGCTGGCGATGGACGCGGACCGCGTCTTTCGCGTCGGCGATCCGGATTGGGTGCACTACGCCGAGCGTTCCGACGAACGCGGCATTGTCGCGACCGCCGCGCCGATCGACGTGGCTTCGACGTTCAAGCGGCTGGTGGCGGACCGCCGGCAAGTGATCGGCACGTCGGCGACGCTCACGATGGGCGGATCGTTCGACTACGCGGCCGATCGACTGGGCCTGGCCGGCGCCGAGGGAATGGTGACCGAGCCGGCCTTCGATTACCGGCGCCAGGCGCTCCTGTATTTGCCGCATGACGTCGCCGAACCGCCGGCGGGCGGCGGCGCCTCGGAGGCCTACGCCGCCGCCATCGCCGCCCGCATCGAGGCGCTGGTGCAGGCCTCGGGCGGCGGCGCGTTTTGCCTCTTCACCAGCCACCGGGCGCTGCGCGACGCCTGGCGCCGGCTCTCGGGCCGGCTGGCGTTTCCGGTGCTGCGCCAGGGCCAGGCGCCCACGCCCGTGCTGCTCGACCAGTTCCGCGCGGCCGGCAATGCCGTGCTCTTCGGCACGCGGTCGTTCTGGGAGGGCGTGGACGTGCCGGGCGAGGCGCTGAGCCTGGTCATCATCACGCGGCTGCCGTTCGCCGTGCCCGACGATCCGGTCATTGCCGCGCGCACGGACCGCCTGCGGGCGGAGGGCCGAAACTGGTTCGGCGAGTTCGCCCTGCCGCGCGCCACGTTGTTGCTCAAGCAGGGCGTGGGACGCCTGATTCGCTCGAGCCAGGACCGCGGCGTGGTGGCCATCCTGGATCGCAGGCTGACCACCCGCCGCTACGGCGCCCTGGTGCTCGACTCGCTGCCGCCCGCGCGACGCACGGACGAGCTGGCGGACGTCTACCGCTTCTTCAGGTCCCGCGGCCGCTAGCTCTCCTCCGAGTCGGCGTCGTCGTCCGCGTCCATCAGCTCGATGTCGAACGTGATGCTCAGGGACACGCGAATTGTGAAGTCGCCGGGCGATACCGGAACACTCCCACCGCTGGAATCCAGCATGACCGCTCGCTCAACGCGCGCCGTCTCCGGGAAGCCTCCTGAAATCTCGGCGATGTGCCGCGGGCTGCCAACCTCGACGCCCAGGCGATCGGCCAACTGCTCGGCCTTGGCCACGGCGTTGTCCACGGCGGCGTCGCGCGCGGCCTCTTCCAGGGCCTGGGTGTCTTCCACGCCGAAGGAGATCCCGCGCACGTTGTTGGCGCCGGCGCCGAGCGCCGCACCCAACACGTCGCCGGTCATGTCAATGTCCCGCACGCGCACGGAGATCTGGTTGGCCACGTGGTAGAGGAAGTTGCCGGTCGGACCGTCTGCGTCGTAGATCTGCTCGACCCACATGTTGAAGCTGCGTGTCTGGATGTCGTCCTCGGAGACCTCCAGATCGGTGAGCGCCTCGATCACGCTCTCCATGGTCGACGTGTTGTCGTCAATGGCGGACTTGGGGTCTTCGTCGATCGTCTCCACGCCGAGCTGGATGTCGACAATATCGGGCGCCGCCGAGGCCGCGCCGTCGCCGTTCACCGTGATGGTGCGCGGCGGCTCCAGGTAGGACGTCCCGTCCGAATCCGCGCCGACGACGGCGACGCTGCCAACGACCGCCGCCAACGCCAGGACGGCGATGGCCAGTGAGATTCGCGCACGGTCCAGCATCTCCAGCTCCTTCGGTGGAAGACGGCGCCACACCGTCCTGAAGAGACTACGCCCAAGGGTCGCACTTCGTTCCCGCATATGTCGGGAATGTCACGGAAAGCCGCCGCGACCGCAGGCAACAGCACGAGCATCGCGAAGGGTCGAGGACCGCCCTACCGCAAGGGTGTTAGAGCGACGGAGCTAGCAGCCGCAGCCGCCTCCGCAGCAGCTTGCTCCCACGTCATAGGTGGGCTGCGACTGGCCGCCGCCGGACGACCGGGCCCCAACCATGGCCAGCGCGTGGTAGACGCGGCGCACACGCTTGCTGCGGCAGGACGTGCAAACAACCGGGCTCTCGTCCGTCATGCTGCGGCGGATATCAAACACGTCACCGCACTTTTCGCATTCGTAGGTATAGGCCGGCATGCAAGCCTCCGAGTTCGGGCCGCCAGGGCCAGAGTATACGCCGGTCGTGGGTGGCTTCCTGGGGCGTGCCATGATGCCGCCTCAGAACCCTTGTGAGCCGCCGTTTGCGGGCGGTCAAGAAGGAGGCCATGCGCATGGACCTGGAACGGTTCATTCGTGACATTCCGGATTTCCCCAAGCCGGGAATCATCTTCAAGGACATCACGCCGCTGCTGCGGCATCCCGACGCGCTGCGGGAAGCCATCGACCAGCTCGTGGCGCCGTACCGGGCGGCGCCGCCGGATGCGCTGGTGGCGGTCGAGGCGCGTGGGTTCCTGTTTGCGGCCGCCGCCGCCGTGCAGCTGGGCTGCGGCGTGGTGCCGGTTCGCAAGCCGGGGAAGCTGCCCGCCGAGACCCATCAGATCACGTACGAGCTGGAATACGGCAGCGACGCGCTGGAGATTCACCGCGACGCGCTGCACGCCGGCGATCGCGTGGTCGTGATGGATGACCTGCTGGCGACCGGAGGCACCACGGCGGCGGCCGTGCAGCTCGTCCGCGAGCTCGGTGCGGAGGTGATCGGCAGCGCGTTCCTGATCGAGCTTGTGTTCCTGAACGGCCGGGCGCAGCTCGACGACCACCCGGTGCACAGCGTGATTCGCATCGAGTGACGCTGCCCTCGCCGGCGGAGCTGGCCGACCGGCTCGAGCCATTGCTGGACGCGCTGGCGGAGCACTTTGGCCCGCAACGGTGGTGGACCGATACCGATCCGTTCGAGGTGATCGCCGGTGCGCTGCTGGTGCAGAACACCGCATGGACCGGCGCCGCCAAGGCGATCGAAAACCTTCGAGCTGCCGGCGCGCTGTCGATCGACGGCATCCTGGCGTTGGATGAGCTCAGCTGCCAGGAGCTGGTGCGCCCCAGCGGGTCCTTCCGCCAAAAGACGGCCAAGCTGCAAGCCTTCGCCGGGCACGTGCGGGATGCGCACGACGGCGATCTGGCCCGCATGCTGCGCACCCCCATGGCGCCGCTGCGGCACGAGCTGCTCGGCATCTGGGGCGTCGGACCCGAGACCGCGGATGCCATCCTGCTATACGCCGCGCGCCAGCCGAGCTTCGTGGTCGACACCTATACGCAGCGGGCGTTGGAGCGGCTAGGCGTCATTCCAAACGGCGTGCCGCGGGCCGCCCTGCGCGCCCTGCTGCTCGAAGCGCTGCCGCCGGATGCCTGGCAACTCGCCGAGACTCACGGGCTGTTCGTGCGCCTCGGCAAGGCGCACTGCCGCTCGACGCCGGACTGCGCCCCGTGTCCCTTGCTCATGGGCTGCGAGTACGGCAGCGGCGGAACGATCGCGGCCCGGAGGGGCTAAAGAACCGGCAGCGGCTCCGGCTTGGCGGCGTTCAGCTGGCTCAACTGGGCCGTCATGTGCTGCGCGGCGTCGAAGTAGGCCGACCCGAGCGCGTCATCGGCCCCGGACGCGGCGGGCGGGCGGCCCTGGTCGCCGCCCCTGCGGATGCTTGGGTCCAGCGGAATCTCGCCCAGCAGCGGCACCCCGGCCGTCTCCGCGGCGCGCGCGGCGCCGCCGTGGTCAAATATCTCGTGGCGCTCCTCGCAGCTGCCGCAGACGAAATAGGACATGTTTTCGACGACGCCCAGGTTCGGCACGCGCAGCTTCTCGAACATGGCGATGCCGCGGCGCACGTCTTGCAGCGCCACCTCCTGCGGCGTGCTCACGATCACCGCGCCGGCCAGCGGCAGGATCTGCGCCAGCGACAAGGGGGCGTCGCCGGTTCCGGGCGGCAGGTCGACGATCAGGTAGTCCAGCTGGCCCCAGTCCACGTCCTCGATCAGCTGCCGCAGGGCCTGCGCCACCATGGGCCCGCGCCAGATCATGGCGGTGCCCTCGTCGGCCAAAAACCCCATGGACATGACGGGCACGCCGTAGCCGTAGAGCGGCTGGATCTTGTCGTTGGCGAGAATGGGCCGCCCGGTGACGCCGAGCATGCCGGGCACGTTGGGGCCATAGATGTCGGCGTCGAGAATGCCGACGCGGGCGCCCATGGATTGCAACGCGACCGTCAAATTCACCGCCACGGTCGACTTGCCCACGCCCCCCTTGCCGCTCGCCACCGCCACGGTGTTCTTCACGCCCTGAAGCGGCTGACCCGACTGACCGAAGCCGGAGTTCGCGGTGACGTTGCTGGTCCACTCGATCTCGACGCCGCTGACTCCCGGCAATTCAGCCAGCCGCTCGCGAATGGCCGCATCCAGCGATTGCTTGACCGGTCCAAGCGGCACCGGCAGCACCAGGCGAAGGGCGACGGCTCCATCGGTGACCTGCACGTCGCGCGCGAGGTTGTATTCGCTGAAGGCCGCGCCCAGGTAGGGGTCCTTGATCGTGCGCAGCGCCTCGCGCACCTCCGCCGTGGGCTGGTCCATGCTGATTCCCGCGTGCCGCCGTTCGGAATTCCGCCCGGCTCCGGCAAGGCTAACCCGGCGAGACCTGGATGCCCAACCGGCCCGCGCGCCGTGCCGGGCGTCCGCCCACGCCTACACTGGTGCGGCCAATAGCCATCGTCGAGGGCACTCCGACGCGCGTCACCGTCATCGGTTCGGGGAGCTGGGGCACCACGCTGGCGGCGCTGGTGGCCGACGTTGGCGGCGCGTGCGTGCTGTGGGTCCACGACCCGACCGAGGCCGACGCCATGGCGCGCCGGCGCGAGAACACCCGCTTCCTGCCCGGGATTCCGCTTCCCGATTCGCTCACCATCACCAGTGACCCCGGCTTCGCGCTGAGTGGGGCCGAGGTGGTGGTGCTGGCCGTTCCCATGCGGCGGCTGGCGGAAAACCTGGAGCGCTTGGAGGGTTGGTTGCCGCCCGCGGCCATCCTGGTCAGCGGCATCAAAGGCCTGGACCCACCATCGGGCGCGCGAGTCTCGGAGGCCATGGCCGAGATTCTGGGCGGCGGCATGACCGATCGGTTCGCGGTGGTTTCGGGCCCCAACTTCGCGCGTGAAATCGCCGCCCGCGAGCCCGCGGCCACGGTGGTGGCATCAGCGGACCCGGAAGTGGCGCGAACGGTTCAGCGGGCATTGCGCGCGCCGTGGTTCCGCGCCTACACGAGCGACGACGTGATCGGCGTCGAGCTGGCCGGATCGCTCAAGAACATCATCGCCATCGGCGCAGGCATGGCCGACGGCCTGCGCGCCAGCCAGAATTCCAAGGCGGTCTTGATGACGCGGGGGCTTGCCGAGATGACCCGCCTCGGGGTTGCCGCCGGGGCGAATCCCCTGACGTTCAGCGGCCTGGCCGGCGTGGGCGATCTGATTGCCACGTGCAGCAGCGCCAGATCTCGCAACCACTACGTGGGCAGCCAGCTGGCGCAAGGACGGCCGCTGGACGAGATCACCGCGCAGATGGTGATGGTGGCCGAGGGCGTGGAAGCATCCCGCGGGGCGCTGCGGCTCGCCCGACGCCTGCGAGTGGAGATGCCGATCGTCGAGCTGATGAACGTCGTGCTCTTCGAGGGCATGCCGGTGGCCGAGGCCGGTGAACGGCTCATGGCCCGGGAGCCAAGCCACGAGCTCTGGGGGCTTGACGCGCGGGGTTAGCGGCCACCCGGCGAGGCCGAGCCCGACACCTTCAAGACGCCAACCGCACCGTGGCGTACACTTGACGCATAACGGGCACCGGCTGCCGGCCGGAATATCCCGAAACGCGAAGGGGGTGATCTGTATGGGCGATGCCAGTCCGAACGGTCCCCGAACAGAGAAGGTGCGCGCGAGCTAGCGCGAGTCTTCGCCCACAGCCACCGGCTGCGGGCCTGATGTTCGGAGACGCAGAAACGGTCCGCCATAGCGCGGGCCGTTCCTGCTTAAAGAGACCTTTGACCGACCTACCGTCACTCCCGCGAAGGAAGACGTGGATTCCACCCTTCGTCATTCCGGCGAACGCCGGAATCCAGTTCGGTCGAATCTGGCGACACCCTTGCTACGTAGCGTTGGGGCGGGTCTCAGCCCCGCCCTTGCGGGATTGCGAAGGGTCTGCGAAAGCTACGACTCCAGCTCGAACACCGCCTCGATCTCCACCGGAATATTCATCGGCAGCGTGCTCGTGCCCACGGCCGACCGCGCATGGCGACCCGCGTCGCCGAACACTTCGACCATCAGGTCCGAGCACCCGTTGACCACCCGATGGGCCTGGTCCATCCCCGGCGCCACGTTCACGAATCCGACGACCTTGGTGACCTGCCGCACGCGGTCCAACGAGCCGGCCGCCTGCCGCACCTGGGCCAGGATGTTCAGCCCGGCGGCGCGGGCCGCGGCGGCGCCCTGCTCGATCGTGTACTCGCGGCCAATCTGCCCACCGCCCCAGTCGGGCCCCGGCGGCTGCCCCGCAATCCAAAGCTGCGACCCACTGCGCACCGCCGGCACGTAGCTGGCCATCGGCCGCGGCGCGTCCGGCAGCACGATTCCGAGTTCGGTCAAGCGTTGTTCAAACGACATGCGCGGGTCTTTTCTCGTGCCAATTGGCGGGCGCGCATTGTAGGCATTAGCACAAGCGATGCCACAGCGTTGGTTGATCATCTCCGGACTCCGATTCCTGGGAGTTGACTAACGGGTGAAGCCGTCGGAGATTCGTCAAACAGGGATCGACAATGGGTTCTTCCCGGCAAGGTGATAGGCATGGTGCGGACGGCCGCAGACGTTAGCGATCCGAACACCGGGCATGACGGCGAACAGCCGAGCACGTTTAAGGGATCCTGGCGAGACTTGACGCGGCGCCCCCTCGAGGAACGCCATCGAGTGCTGCGCGATGCACGGATTGCTGTCGAGCCTGATGTGACGGCTGCGTTGGACGAGACGCTGGCAGACTCAATTCACTAGCCGCCGAGCGAGCCGTGGTGATCGCTATCGACTATCCGGGCTGATTAGGTCAGCTCCCGCCGCGGCAGTCGAGCACGATCTTCGCGCCTTCGCCGGCCTTGGCGCGGCGCACGCCGGTGACCGCCTCGGTGAGGGGCAGCACCTCGGTCACGATGGGCTCAAGGTCCAGCAGCGGCACGAGGTCCAGGGCGCGCTGGAAGGTGTTGAGCCGGGTGTTGCTGCCCACGATGCGCAGCTCGTGCGAGAACAGGTCGTAGGGCTTGAGGTCGAAGGTCGCCTCCGGGTTGGCCAGGCTCAGCACCAGGATCGTGCCGCTGTCGCGCACGGAGTCGATGCAGGCCTGAAAGGCCGGGTTCACGCCGGCGGCCTCGATGCAGATGTCCGCGCCGAGCCCGCGCGTGGCGTCGCGCACCGCTGCGGGCACGTCGTCTGAGGTCGGGTCCAGGATGAGGTCCGCGCCCAACTCCGCCACCAGGTCGCGGCGCGAGGGGTGGGGCTCGCTGACCAGCACGCGGGAGGCCCCGCTGTGCTTGGCCATTTGCATGGCCAGCAGCCCGATCGGCCCGGCGCCGGCCACGAACACGAAATCGCCGGCCGCGATGTCGATGCGGTCGAACCCGCGCAGCACGCACCCCAGCGGCTCGGTGAGGCTGACCAGCTGCGGGTCCAGGTGGTCGGGGAACCGAATGACGTTGCGGTGATCCACGACGGTGTACTCCGCCCAGGCCCCGCTACCCCGCATGCCGCGCATGCTGGTGCAGAAGTTCGTGATGCCCTTGCGGCAGGCCGCGCACGTCTGGCAGGGCGTGCGCGGCTCCACGACCACGCAGTCGCCCACGCTCAGGTCGGGTACTTCGCTGCCTACAGCCGCGACCTTGCCGGTGAACTCGTGTCCCGGTACCCAGGGCTGGTCGTAGTTGGGCAGCCAGGCGTCGAACGTCCACCCGTCCCAGTAGTGGAGGTCCGTGCCGCAGATGCCGCAGAACTCCACGTCTACGGCCACGTCGGTTGGCTCGACGGCGGGGATGGGACGGGTCTCGATACGCAAGTCGCCGGGGCCGTGCAGTACGGCGGCGGTCATCGTCGTCGGAAGCATGGCGAGGGCCTCGAATCGGAGCCGTGCTGCAAGCTAGCCCGCCGCCACGGCGACGGCAACCGGCGCCGCCGACGGATGCCTCGCCGCCGACCCTCGGTTACCATGACGCGGCGCGGCGAGCGCCTCGGGCCCAGGGAGGCAACCCATGTCTGACGAGCGCTCGGGCGCCATTGATTCCGCCATCGCGCAGATCGAGCGCAAGTTCGGCACCGGCTCGGTCATGCGCATGGACGACCAGGCCCGCGAGCCGATTCCGGTCGTCTCCACCGGCTCCTTGAGCATCGATCTCGCCCTGGGCGTGGGCGGTCTTCCGCGAGGCCGTGTGGTCGAAATCTTCGGCCCGGAGAGTTCCGGCAAGACCACCCTGGCGCTGCACGCGGTGGCCGAAGCGCAGCGCGCGGGCGGCACGGCGGTATTCACGGACGTGGAGCACGCCCTCGACCCTTCCTACGCGGAAAAGCTCGGCGTCAACATCGCCGATCTGATCGTCTCGCAGCCGAATACGGGCGAGGAGGCGCTCGAGATCACCGACGTCTTTGTGCGCAGCAATGCCGTGGACATCATCGTGGTGGACTCGGTGGCGGCGCTCGTGCCCCGTGCCGAGATCGAGGGCGACATGGGCGACATGCAGGTGGGCTTGCAGGCGCGGCTGATGTCGCAGGCCATGCGCAAGCTCACGGCCAACATCAATCGCTCGCGCGCCATCGTCATCTTCATCAACCAGCTGCGGGAGAAGATCGGCGTCATGTTCGGCAATCCGGAGACCACCCCCGGCGGTCGCGCGCTGAAGTTCTATTCCTCCGTGCGCCTGGACATTCGCCGCATCGGCACGATCAAGGTCGGCACCGAGAGCGTGGGCGCTCGCACGCGGGTGCGCGTGGTCAAGAACAAGGTCGCGCCGCCGTTCCGCACGGCAGAGTTCGACATGATGTACGGCACCGGCATATCCAAGGAGGGCGACCTGCTGGACCTCGGCGTCGACCAGGGAATCCTTACCAAGAGCGGCGCCCACTACTCCTACGACGGCACGCGGCTGGGCATGGGGCGCGAAAACGCCAAGACGTTCCTGCGCGAGAACTCGGACGTGGCGGAGCGTGTCGACCAGGCCGTGCGGGCGGCGACGCTGGCCCCGGCCGCCGAGGACGAGGCGGTGGCGGCGGCCGCCAGCTAGGCGGCGCCGGCCAGCGTGGACGAAGACGGCCAGGGACCGGTTGCGGCGGCTGTCAACGGTGGGCATATGGACGAAATCGTCACCGGCACCGCCGCGCTGCTGGCGCGCCGGCACCGGCGCCCGCTGCTGCTGCTGCATGTGATCGAAGTCGGTCATCAGCAACCGCTGGAAACGTCGGACGAGCAGGCGTTGGTAGGCGCCGAGGCCATTCTGGCGGCGGCCGAGAAGCACGTGGGCGATCGCCGCGTGAAGGTGCAAACCGAGGTGTGCCAGGCGCGCGCGGCTTCGACGGCGATCATCGCGGCGGCGCTGCGCCACGACGCGGCCTCGATCGTGGTCGGCACACACCGCTTCCTGGGACAGCACGAGTGCGACCTGGGATTCACCGCGACGCACGTGCTGCGCCAAAGCCCCGTTCCGGTCACCGTGTGCTACGACCCCATCCGCTGACCGGTGGCTCTCCACGGAAGGCGCTTGAGCATGCACGACAACGGGCTGATGGTCTTCGGCTGCCGCGGGCACCCCGCGCTGACCGAGGGCATCTGCCGCGAGTTGGGCTGCGACCGTGGCGCTATGGAGACCTTCGAGTACGGCAACGACAACACGTTCGTCCGCGTGCTGGAAAACGTGCGCGAAGCCGACGTCTTCGTCGTCCAAACCGCGGGCCGGCCGGTCAACCAGTCCGTGATGGAGCTGTTCATCACGATTGATGCCTTGCGCCGCGCCTCGGCCGCGCGAGTGACCGCCGTCGTGCCGTACTTCCCCTACATGCGGTCCGACAAGAAGGACCAGCCGCGCGTGGCGATCACGGCACGCCTGGTCGCCGACCTGCTGGCGACGGCCGGCGCCAACCGCGTGCTCACGCTGGACCTGCACGCCGAACAGATTGGCGGATTCTTCAGCATCCCCAGCGACCACCTCTCGGGAATGCCGCTGCTCACCCGCTACTTCGAAGACCTGGGATTCGACGATCTGGTGGTCGTGGGCGACACCGGGCGCATCAAGACCGCCAGCGAGTGCGCGCGGCGGCTGCGAGCGCCGCTGGCGGTGCTGGACAAGTTCCGCGATCCCCTCACGGCCGAGGTCATGGTTCGCGGGCTGGTCGGCGACGTGCGCGGACGCACGGTGCTCTACGTGGAGGACGAGGTGGTCACCGGGCAGTCGATTCGCGAGGGCTTGCGGGAAATCGTGAAACAAGAGCCGCGGGCCGTTTACGCTGCCTGCGTGCACCCGGTGTTCACGGACGAGGCCTACGAAATCGTGGAGGCGTCGCCGCTCGAGGAGATGGTCGTGACCGATAGCATCCCGCTGGATCCGGACCGGCCCCAGGGCAAGATTCGGGTGCTTCCGGTCGCTCCCCTGCTGGCCGAGGCCATCCGGCGCATCCATACCGGTGAATCGGTGAGCGCGCTGTTCTCGGAATCGGTGGTGGCCTGATGAATCCCACACGCACGCAGGTATCGATCCAGAAGTCTGAGGTCGAAGGGTCACGCGGACTGATTGCGACCAAGCATCCCGAGGCCAGTGCGATTGGCCTGGACACGCTCCAGGCCGGCGGCAACGCGGTTGACGCGGCGGTGGCGGCGGCCTTCGCCGTCGGCGTGGCCGAGCCGTGGTCGAGCGGCATCGGCGGCGGTGGGTACGCCGTGGTGGCCGGGCCAGGCGGCGCCGACGTGGTGGCCTTTCCCATGCAATCGCCCGCCCTGGCCACCCCCGACCGGTATCCCCTGGACGGCCGGGGGGCCCTCGGCGCCTTTCTCTGGCCGGGCGTGCTGGACGACGCGAACCTGATCGGGTGGTCGTCGATGTCGATTCCCGGCGCGGTCGCCGGGCTGGCGCTGCTGCATGAGCGGCATGGCCGTATGCCATGGCGGGAGCTGGTCGAGCCGGCGGTTGAGCTGGCGCGTCGCGGGTCGCGGCTGACGTGGTTCGACCTGCTGCAGATGGGTCGCCACGCCGCCGCCGGACAGCGCCGCGCGGAGCTTGGGCGGGTCTACTACGCCGACGGCGGGCCGCCCCGCGCCGACGTGGGGGAGCAGCCGCTGCTGGTGCAGCCCGATCTGGCCGACAGCCTGGACGCCATAGCGCGCGAAGGCCCCGATGCCCTCTATCGAGGCGACCTGGCAAAGGCCATCGTGGACGACTGCGTGGCCAACGGCGGCGCGCTGCGCCGCGACGACCTGGCCCAGTACCGCGCCTGGGCGATGGAGCCGCTCGAAACGGCCTATCGCGATGCCACGGTCGTCACGCCCGGCCCGGGCTGCGCGGGGCCGACGACCATCGGCACCCTGAACATCTTCGAGCAGGCGTATGACGGAGCCGGAGGTCAGGCCGATGCGGACCGGTTGCACGCCTACATCTGGGCCTCGCGTCTGGCGCAGGTCGATCGGTTCGTGCACATGGGTGATCCGGCCTTTGCCGACGCACCCTGGGCGGAGTTGGTGAGCAAGGCGCACGCGGAGGCGAAAGCCGCACTAATCGACACGCAGCACGCTCCCGCGTCCGAGGGTCCCGGCGACCCGTGGGCTTACATGGCGTCGGACCGCCAAATCGAGCGCCTGAAGGGCGACTCGTCCACCACGCATCTGTGCACCGCGGACGGCGACGGCACATTCGTGTCGCTGACCAACACGCTGGGCGGGGCCTGGGGGGCGGAGATCGTCCCGCGCGGCACCGGCATTTGCTGGAACGACGGCATGTGGTGGTTCGACCCCCGGCCGGGGCGTCCGAACTCCCTGCGGCCCCGCTCGTTCGGCCTCAACAACATGACGCCCGCCATCGTCACGCGCGGTGGGCGCCCGCTGCTCGCCGTGGGCGCGTCCGGCGGACGCCGCATCACCAACTGCGTCTCGCAGATCATTTCCCACGTCGTCGACCACGAGATGGGAGCGCAGGCCGCCATCGACGCCCCGCGCATCGACGCGAGCACGCCGTGGGTCACCGCCGACGCCCGCCTGGGTGAAGCGGTGCACGATGACCTGCGGGCGCGCGGCTGGGACGTGCAGGCGCCGCCCTATCCGGAGCAGTCGGCCTTCGCCAGCCCGGTGACGATCCTGGCCGGTCCGGACGGCTCGCTGCGAGGCGGAGTCGACACATTCCACTCCGCCGAGGCGCGCGCCTGGTGACCGGCGCGTCGCCGGCGGTTGCGCAGGTCCTAACCCAGGCGGCCCGGCAAATGGCCGTCGACGGCGGCGGGCTGCGATATATCGGCTTCACGCCCGACCGCTACGTGCAACTCCAGCTCACCGGCGCCTGCGCCACCTGCCCCCGCCGCATGATGACGCTCGACCTCGCCATCGAAACGCCGCTGCGGGCCCTGGGCGCCGCGCGCGGAGTCGAGCTCATGCCGACGGTGGCCTAGCGCTATGTCCGGTAACTTCCCGACCGGCGTCCGTCGCTGACGTAGGGTCGAGACAGAACGATCATCCCCGCAGTCGATCACGGACGCCATATGCGAAGAATGCCGGGACTCACTCGCCGCCGACTGCTGAGCGGCGCCACGACCATCGCCCTGGGAGCCGGCGTAAGCACGCTGCTGGCCGCCTGCGGCGAGTCGGCGACGACGGCCGAAGACTCACCCACGCCGTCCGCCAGCCCGGTCGCCCCCGCGCCCACAACTGCCGCCCCGGCAACACCAGCCCCAACGCCGCCGACGGCTGCGGCAACCGCCCCCGCCCTGACCGCTTCCACGCCGGATACTCCCGCCCCGACCGCCCAAGCGCCCGCTGCCACGGCCGCGCCCACCACGGCCGCGCCGACGCCCGCGCCGATTCAGGCGGCCGATGTCGTCCTTGCCGATGGGGCCATCACGCTGCCCGCCTCCGTCGTCGCTCGACGCGAGCCGCGTCTGATCGCGCCCGAGCCGCGTGACCTCGGACAGATCGAGTCCTGGCGGCGGGGCGGCTGGAAGACGAACTTCGATCTCGCCGTGGTGTCCTACGGGGACATCCTGTCCGGCGGCGTCCCGCGCGACGGCATCCCGCCAATCGACGCGCCAACGTTCGTCGCCGCTACTGAGGCGGACGCCTGGCTCGACGACCGCGAGCCGGTGGTGGTCTTCAGCGCCAACGGCGACACCCGCGCCTATCCGCTCCAGATCCTGACCTGGCACGAGATTGTGAACGACGTGGTCGGCGGACGACCCGTCGCCGTGACCTTCTGCCCGCTGTGCAACTCGGCGTTGGTCTTCGACCGCGACGTGCTCGGGGCCACCATGCGCTTTGGCGTGTCGGGCAACCTGCGCAACAGCGACCTCATCATGTGGGACGACCTCACGGAGACCTGGTGGCAACAGCTCACCGGCGAGGCCATCGTGGGCGACCTGGCCGGCTACTTTCTCGACCCCCTGGCCGCGCAGCTCATTGGATACGGGGAGTTCAAGGCGTCGTTTCCCAATGCGGTGGTTCTCGGACGCGACACCGGCTTTGGCCGCGACTACGGCCGCAACCCCTACCCCGGCTACGACGCGGCCAGCGGCAGCCCGTTTCTCTTCCGAGGGCCCTTGGACGACCGGCTGCGGTCGGGGGAGCGCGTCGTGGCCATTGAAATCGGCGGCGAGGCCGCGGCCTACGCCTTCACCCACCTGCAGAGCGTCGGCGTGGTCAACGACGTCGTCGGCAGCGTGCCGGTGGTCGTGTTCTGGTCCCCCGACACGGCCAGCGCGCTCGACGCCCGCTCCATCGCCGACGCCAAGGCCGTGGGATCGGGAGTGGCATTTGGGCGCGAGGTCGCCGGCCGCACGTTGACGTTCGAGCCCGGCGACGGGGGCTTCACCGACCGCGAGACTGCGTCGACCTGGTCGATCGCCGGCGAGGCGGTGGCCGGACCGATGGAGGGCATCCAACTTCCGCCGGTCGTCCACGCCAACCACTTCTGGTTCGCCTGGGCCGCGTTCTACCCCGAAACCCGCCTCGTCAAGGAATAGGCGCGTCGTCGTGGTGAACGGCTGCGACCCGGCCCTCGACCTGCCGCGCTTCCGCTTGTACCGTGCGCCGCGGCCCTTGCGGTTCTCGGCCGCCACAACCGGCGCCGGCTCGCTACCCTTGCCCTGATGCACACCCTTGGCTTTTGGCTCGTCGTCGGAATCCTCGCCGTCGTCGAGGCCGCCGTCGTCGTCACCGCGCTGCGCATGCGCGTGCGATCCACGGCGGCTCGAAGCGTCGTCGGCGGCCGGCCCGCCGAGATCTCGTGGACGCTGCTTCCGGCATTGCTGCTCGCGGTGCTGGTCCTCGTTTCATCGCAGGCTCGGTAGAAGCGCAGCGCCCCTTGAACGCCCCGGAAAATCTGCTCGCGATTCATCTGCGCCGCGCCGGTCAGTGGGCCTTCGCGGCGGCGGTGCTCACCATCGGCCTCATCACCTACGGCGCGTGGGTGCGCGTGTCCGGGGCCGGCCTGGGCTGTCCCGACTGGCCGCTGTGCGAGGGCGTCATCGTTCCCGAGCTCGAGGGCGCCACCGCCATCGAGTTCGGGCACCGCGTCTACGCGGGCGTCACCATGCTGGCTACCGCGGTGGCTGCGTGGTACGCCTTCCGGGCGCGGGCCGCCGACCCCCGAACCAACCGCGTGCTCCTGTGGGCGCTGGCGGCCATCGTCGCCCAAGCCGGGCTGGGTGGCGCCACGGTGCTCACCGAGCTGCACGGCATGGTCCGGCTGGCCCATCTCACCTTCTCGCTGCTCACGCTGGCTCTGCTGACCATCGGTGCGCTGCAAGCGCTGGGTTGGACCCGCGGGGCGATTCCGGGCGTACGGCGCACGCGGGCGCTGCTTGTGGCGACCGCCTTCGTGGTGCTGGTCGGAGGCTCGATCGTGGGCACCAACTCCAGCGCCGGCTGCCCCACCCTGCCGTTCTGCGACGGCAGCGTGGGCGCGGAGAACCTGACCCTGCACATGCTGCATCGCGGCGCCGCCTCGGCGCTGGTGCTCACGTTCTTCTTTACCGCCTGGCAGGTCTGGCGGAAAGGGGGAATTGGCCTTGCTTTCAACTTGAGCCTGGCCGCGGGCCTCGTGTCGTCCGCGCAATTCGCCGTCGGCGTGACTTCAATGGTCATCGGCTTGCGGCCGGAACTGCGCGTGCTTCATCTTGCGCTCGCCACCCTGCTCTGGTGGGTGGTGGTGATCCATTTCAGTCTGGCGTTGCAACCCCAGGCTGATTGATGCCCGCCCTGCTTCGTCACCTCTTCCAGCTCGCCAAGCCCCGCATCATCCTGCTGCTGGTCTTCATCGCCGCCGCTGGAGCTTGGAAGGCCGCCGCCGGTCAGCCCGATCTCACGGTGCTGCTGGCCGTCGTGTTCGCCGGCGCGTTGGCGGCTGCGGGGGCCAACGTCATCAACCAGGGCCTGGAGCCCGACATCGACGCCCGGATGCGCCGCACTCGCGATCGCGCGGTGGCTTCGCGTCGAGTCGGCCCGGCCGCCGCGGTCATTGCCGGCCTGGCGCTGGTGGCGATCGCCGTCGTCGCCCTCGCGATCACCACCAATCTCCTCGCCGCACTGCTCACGCTCGCGGCGGCCGCGGTTTACGTGCTCGTTTACACCGTCCTGCTCAAGCGCCGCTCGTGGAACAACATCGTGATCGGCGGCGCCGCCGGTGCGTTTCCGCCGCTGATAGGGGCGGCTGCCGTCTTGGGCCACGTCGACGCTCTGGGTCTCTACATGTTCGCCTTCGTGTTCTTCTGGACGCCGCCGCACTTCTGGACGCTGTCGCTGGTGCTGCGCAATGACTACGCGGCGGCCAAGATTCCGATGCTGGGGGCCGTCGCCAGCCCGCGCGACACCGCCGTGCAGATCATGCTGTACATCCTCTTGCTCACCGCGCTCGCATGGCTGCCGCTGGCCGCCGGCTACGGCGGACTGACGTTTGCTCTGGCGGCGACGCTGCTCGGCGCCTACTGGCTGTTCGCGTCCTGGCCCCTGCGAAACGGCGCCGGCTCCAAGCAGGCGTTGGACGCCTACAAGTTTTCCCTGATCTACCTCGCGCTGGTGTTCCTGGTCCTGGCCGTGGAGCCGATGCTGCCCTGGTATGGCTAGGCCAACGTCAGCATCGAGCGAACGTGCGGACATCCTCGTCCCAGGTTCTGGCTGATCGCCGGGTCACCCCTTCGACCTCGTCGCAAACTTGAGCGTCGCGACAATGGGAAGCGCCGCCAGGACCACGACGGCCGCCGTGTAGAACGGCAGGTCGACCAGGTTCTCGAACACTCCGGCCAGGCGTCCGCTGCCTGCCGCGCCGATGGCCACCCCCAGCGAATACACCGCGTAGAACACCCCGAAGACCCTCCCGCGACGCGCGGCGCCGGTGGCTTCGGTGACCAGGGCCGTGGCCGCCGGAAACACCAGCCCATAACCAAGGCCGAAGACGGCCATGCCGATCACAATTCCGCCGTAGCCGGCCGAAAGTCCGACGATCGCTAGTCCGGCGGCAACGCCGAAGAGCCCAACGACCAGCGGGATGAAGCGTCCAATGCGATCGCTGGCGCCGCCGATGGGACTTGCCATCACGAGCATCGACACCAGCGCATAAACGGCAAAGCTGACGCCGGATCGCGCGGCTGACTCCCCCTGGTTTTCCAGCACGAGCGGGAGGTGGGTCACAAGGACGCCGACGCCGATGGTGATGGCGAACTGCGCGGCATAGGCCGACCACAGCAGGCGGCTGCGCCACAGCGCGGGAAGCGGCTCGGCGTTGCCGGCAATCGTGCGCAAATCCGTCGGACGCCATGTCTCGCGCGTGGTCGTGGCGAAGATGATGAGCGTGGCGAACATGAAGGCGGCGTCGGCCAGGAAGACGGCATCGGCGCTCCACGCGTCGCGGAGCAGCCCGGCCAACGGCGGCCCGATCATGGCCGGCACCGCGATCAGGGCCCCCGCAAGGGCCATGGCCCGACCGCGCTGCTCGGTCGCGGCGCGGTCGCCGATGATGGCGAAAGCTCCCGGGGTGAGCGCGGCGGCGCCGATACCGTGGATGGCGCGCGCGGCCAGCAGTTGCTCCGGCGTGCGGACGAATGCATAGCTCAGCACGGCCAGCGCCGTGATTCCCAAGCCGAGAAGCACGGGAAGTCGACGGCCCCAGCGGTCGAGGACGAATCCCGCGCCCAGGTTGCCGAAGAGGTTGGTGATCGAGTACGCCGCGACGATGACGCCAACCAGGGTGGCCGACGCTCCGAGATCCCGCGCATGCGGCGCCATGATCGGGAACTGCACGAAGAGATCGAAGAAGGCCGCGAGCACCACCATCCGCGCGGCCCACGTAGCGAAGCGCGTCACGCCTTCAGCGCCGTCGTTCCCAGAGCTCGAACGTGCCACGGAGCGGATTGTCCGAAACCTCTCGACTAGGTCGCGAGTGCGGCGACCCTGTGCTCCCAGGCCGACCACACTCGCTTCCCGCGAGACGCGGGCTCTGGGCAGGCTCGCCTGCTGAGGTCGATGGCACGGCTCCGCATGGTTCGGCGGCGCGGTTGCGCTGCTAGCCTCTAGTCTAGGTCGAATCTCAGGTCCCATCGCCCTCATGGATTTCGCACACGGGCGGTCTTCGCCGCGGGGCTCATTCAGCCCGCGCGAGTTCCTGCGCGCCCTGGGCGCCACCTTTGCCTACACGCCGCGCGTGATGGCCATGGTGTGGCAGACCAGTCCCGGCCTCACCGCGGGCGTGGCCGCCGTGACCGTGGTGCGCGCGCTCATCCCCGCAGCGACAATCTGGCTCACGAAGCTGGTGATCGACGCGGTGGTCGAGGCCATTGCCGCCGGCGGGACGGGCGACTCGGTCAACCGCGTGGTCACGCTGGTGGTGCTGCAACTGGCCCTGTCTCTGGTCGGCACGGCGCTCGACCACGGCGGCAACGCCCTGCGAGCCATGCTGGGCGACCGCTTCTCGAACCGGATCAACATCATGATCCTGGAGAAGGCCGAGACCCTGGACCTGGCCTACTTCGAGGACTCGACCTTCTACGACATGCTGGAGCGTGCCCGCCGCGAGGCCAACATGCGCCCGACCGGGCTGGTCTCCAACGTCTTTTCGCTGGCCGGCAGCTTCATCCAGCTGGTGTCGGTGGCGGCGCTGCTGGCGGCGCTGGCGTGGTGGATTCTGCTGGTGGTGGCGGTCACCTCGATCCCCTACCTGGCCTCGGACATGTGGTTCGCCCGCGCGCGCTATCGCATGAACTGGCGGCGCGCGCCCGAGGCCCGCCGACTCTGGTACCTGGGCTACGTGATGACGTCGGACGAGACAGTCAAGGAGGTGCGGCTCTTTGACCTCGGCGGCCATCTGCTGGAGCAGTACCGCCGCACCTTCGCCCGCTTCTACCGCGAGAACCGCAAGCTCACCCTCTCGCGTGAGAGCGTCACCTTCGCGCTGGGCATCGTGTCGGCGGGCACGGCGTCGGGGCTCTACATCTTCGTCGCGCTGGCCACCATCGCGGGCCGTCTGACGCTGGGCGACCTCACGCTCTACCACCAGGCCCTGGTGCAGACCCAGGACCGGCTGCGACAGATCTTCGGCGGCGTGAACTCGATGTACGAGGCCAACCTGTTTCTCACCAACCTGTTCGATTTCCTGGCCTTCGAGCCGACCATCCGCCCCGATCCGGGGCAACGACCGGTGCCGCGACCGATCCGCGAGGGGATGGCCTTTCAAGACGTGCACTTCAGCTATCCCGGTGTGCGCGAGCCGGTGCTGCGCGGCATTGATCTCAAGATCGATCGCGGCGAAACCATAGCCCTGGTGGGCGCCAACGGCGCGGGCAAGACCACCATCGTCAAGCTCCTCACCCGCCTCTACGATCCATCCCACGGTCGTGTCACGCTGGATGGCGTCGACCTGCGCGAGTACGACGTCGCCAGCGTGCGAAGCCAGATCGGCGTGACGTTCCAGGACTTCGTGCAGTTTCACGCCACGGCCAACGACAACATCGGCTACGGCAACCTGCCGCTCAAGGACGTGCGTTCGCTGGTGGAATCGGCGGCGCAACGCAGCGGCGCGGCTGAGTCCATCGAGGGACTCCCCGACACCTACGACACGACGCTCGGGCGCTGGTGGGGCGACGGGACCGAGCTCTCCGGCGGCGAGTGGCAGAAGATCGCGCTGGCCCGCGGCTACATGCGCGACGCCCAGCTGCTGATCCTCGACGAGCCCACCGCGTCCATGGACGCTCGCACCGAGTACGAGGTTTTTCAGCGCTTCAGGGAGTTGACCTCGGACCACATGGCGGTGCTGATCTCGCACCGGTTCTCCACCGTGCGCATGGCCGACCGCATCTACGTCATCGAGGATGGACGGGTTTCCGAGCACGGCACACATGACGAGCTGCTGGCCCGCGGCGGCACCTACGCCACCTGGTTCGGCATGCAGGCGTCGGCCTATCGCTAGCCGGCCGGTAACGTACGGAACCGCCGATGATGACTCTCCTTCCCCGTGGAAGGAAGCCATCGCGTAACCCCTCCGTCATTCCGGCGAAGAGCCTGTCCCGTACTTGATACGGGGCCGGAATCCAGTCCGGACAGTGCGGACGGCGCGCTGGAGGCTTGGCGTCGGGCGGGTCGCAGACCCGCCCCTACCGGACTTTGCAAAGGTCTCCGCGTTGTGGGCGGGGGCGGCGACCCGTACGATCGCGGCAGCTACTTCCGTGGGAGACGTGTGATGTCTGAAACAGCGACGTTGAAGGTGGGCGACCAGGCCCCGGACTTCGAGCTTCCGACGGCCCCAAGAGACGGTGAGCCGTTCAAGCTGAGCGACCATCGCGGGTCGACGGTGGTCATCAACTTCGTACCGGCGGCATTCTCGCCGGTCTGCAGCGACCAGCTGCCGATCATCCAGGAGAAGCTGGACGGGCTCGAGGGAACGGTGACGGTCGCAATCTCCACGGATAACACCTGGACCTTGAAGGCCTGGGCCGAGCAGTCGGGCGTGAGCTATCCGGTGCTGAGCGACTTCAATCCTCTCGGGGCGACGGCCAGCGCCTACGGGGTGCTGATCGAAGACATGAACATCGCGAACCGCGTGGTCGTGGTGGTCGACGGGGACGGCAAGGTCGCGCACATCCAAACTGCTCCCGAAGTGGCGGAGCTGCCCGACTACGACCCCGTGATGGCGTGCCTATCGGGCTGAGGTCCGGGGACGTGAATCAGGCCGTGTCGTAGGCCCTGCACCGGGCGGACGCAAGGCGAAGTGGGTCGCTTGGCAGCAATGAAGCAGAGGCCACCCGGAGGTGGCCTCTTCCCAGCCGCCGAAGCAACTGGGGGAATTACCCACACTGTCTGACCGTCTTCGTAGGCTTGTCAAGAACTCGTCAGGGGCGTCGTCCACGACAGCCCTCCCAGTGCGTCACAATCGGGCCAGCAAGTCCTTGCGAAACGGAGTGCGCTCGTGAATCTGCCGAATCCAGTCTTGGCCAAGCTGCGCCAGGGCGAAGTGTCCATAGGCTCGTGGCTCAACCTGGCATCGCCCCTCGCCGCCGAGGTGATGGCGGTGGGCGGCTGCGAGTGGCTGGTGATCGACGCCGAGCACGCGCCCTGGGACCTGGGGATGATCACGGAAGGGCTCCGGGCCATTGAGTCGCAGGGGTGCGTGCCGCTGGTGCGGCCCTGGACCAACGATCCGGCGTGCTTCGGACAGATTCTGGACGCCGGCGCCATGGGGCTGGTGGTTCCGCACGTGAGCACGGTCGAGCAGGCCGAGGCCATTGCCGAAGCCGTGCGCTACCCGCCCCGCGGGCACCGCTCGTCCGGCACGTCGCGCGCCACCATCGACCGCGGCTGGACCGCGCAGGCCAACGACAACCTCATCATCTGCCCGCAGATCGAGGACCTGGAGGGCGTGGCCAACACCCAGGCGATCATGGAGGTCGACGGCATGGACGTGGCCTACATCGGGCCGTCCGACCTGGCGCTTTCCATGGGACTCACCAGCGCCGACATGTTCACCAACGCCGATCACTCGGCCGCCATCGCCGGGGTCCTGGCGGGCGCGCAGGCCGCGGGCAAGCCGGCGGGCTTGCCCGCGCCGAACGTGGAGCGAGCCCGGGAGTTGATCGACCAGGGCTTCACGATGATCGATTACTCAAGCGACTACCGTATTTTGCAGGCCGCGCTGGTTGAGCAACTGGCCGCGGTGCAGGCTTAGTGGGCGCGGAGAGCGACGTGAGCTACCTCACCACCGATAAGGTCGCCGTGATGGGCGCGGCGGGCGCCGTGGGATCTAATCTCGTTCAAGCCCTGATCTCCACCGGCACGGCCAACACCGTGGCCATGTACGACCCCTACGGACCGGGCCTCGAAGGCGCGGCGGAGGAGATCTACCACTGCGCCTTTCCCGACGCCCAGGTGACGTGGACGACCGACGCGGGCGAGGCGCTCGACGGAGCGGCCTATGTGCTCAGTTCCGGCGGGGCGCCGCGTCGCGAGGGCATGACGCGCGAGGACCTGTTGCGCGGCAATGCGGAGATTGCCGCGCAATTGGGGCAGGACATCAGCCAACACGCCCCCGATGCCAAGCTCGTGGTCATCGTGTTCAATCCGGCGGACGTCACCGGCCTGGTGACGCTCGTGCACTCGGGGCTGCCGCCGCAGCGCGTGACCACGCTGGCGGCACTGGACAGCACCCGCCTACAAACACGACTGGCGCAGCATTTCGGCGTGGCGCAGCACCGTATCGTCGGCTGCCGCACCTATGGCGGACACGGCCAGGAGATGGCGCTCTACAAGGGCGCGATTCAGATCGACGGGGTGCCGCTCAACGACATCGTGAACGCCGGATCCCAAGCCAACGGCGTGGGTCTGGACGCCGACGGCTGGCAGGAGATCCGCGAGCACGTGCTCGGCGGCGGGGCGCGCGTCATCAAGCTTCGCGGACGCTCATCGTTCCAGTCGCCGGCGCACCTCACCGCAATGATGGTGCGGGCGGCCTGCGGCGGCGAGCCGTTCGAGTGGCCCTGCGGCGCCTTCGTCACCGGCGAGCCGTACACCAACGTGATGATGGCCATGCCCACCACGCTCGGTCCGGGCGGCGTTGCCTGGCGGTTGCCCGAGGGCGACGCCGATGAACGGGCGGAGCTGGACGCGGCCTACGTGCATTTGCAGCACCTGCGCGACGAGACGATCGGCATGGGCCTGATCCCGTCCGTCGCCGATTGGGGCTCGGTGAACCGGCACCTGGCGGGCTGACGCGGGGTCAGCCGTAGGTGCGCATTAGCTCTTCGGGCGTGAGGCGGCCGGCGTTGGTGGCCGAGTAGACGGCCGCCTCGACGCGGCGGTCGGCGTCCAGCACGAAGGCCGTAGCCTGGAAGGCACGGCGCCGCTCGAAACGGTAGGCGCCCACGGCGTCGAGGGCGTCGGGATAGGCCAACTCGCCCACCAGCGGGAACTCGAGCCCCAGGCGCTCGGTCAGCGCCGCGATGTCCTCACGCGGGTCGACGGAGAGCCCCACCACGTCCACGCCGATCGCGTTGAGGGTGTCGAGCAACCAGTTGTAGCCGGCCAACTGCCGGCGACAGTGCGATCACCAGTGGCCGCGGTAGAACAGCAGCGCGGTGCGCCGATCCCCAAGATCGTCGGGCACGCGGAACGGCGTGCCGTCGCCCAGCACGCCCTCCAGCGCTGGAAACGCATCGCCGAGGTTGAGTCTTGCCATGTCGATGCTCCCCTTTCGTTCGCGACAGTATGACCGACCGCCGCTCGTGGTGAGCCAGTCGAACCACGAACGAATTCACCCCCATTACCGCCGGCGGTCGCGATTTGACACAATTGGGAGACGACCTTCCCGGTCCCGCCGGGAGTTTCCTGGAGACACCCCATGGCAACGCAGTCCACACCCGAGATCGTCGCGTACCTCAAGCCGGTCTGCGGCTGGAGCGCTGGCGTCCGCGCAGTCTTCGACAAGTACGACCTGTCCTACGAGGACAGAGACATCATCAACAACCCGATGAATTACCAGGAGATGGTGATCAAGAGCGGTCAGCCGCTCTCGCCGTGCGTGGTGGTGGACGACCGCATGCTGGCCGACGTCAGCGGCGAAGAGGTCGAAGCCTGGCTGGCCGACAAGGGCTACATCGCCAAGAACAACTCGCCCACGCCGGTCCCCATCGACCGCGCCTGCGCCGACGAGGTCCACGCCGCCAACGTCTCGTTCGAGGACCTGTAGCGCCACGGTCCAAAAGCCGGCTCATCGTGTGGCAGCGCGGTTTTGGCATTGGCCATGCACTTCTGGCCGTCCGCAGCGTTTACCAATACGAGCTAGTACCGCCTGCAATGGTTCTCCCCACTAACGGCCAAAAGCGATGGCTATCGAGCTAGGCCCTACGGGCCAACTGGCAAGAGTCACTTCGATCGACGCTCACGGCACACGCGTCTGCTTTAAGTTTCCGAATGGCACAGTCGGCTGGTTCAACCAAGTTGGTCAGGAAGTAAAGAGCTACGCAGTCGGTGATGTGTTGCTGATCGCCGTTGATACAGGCAACCAGCGAGTCGAAAAGATGCCAATGGATACTTGGCCCGATGAATCATGGGTCGGGGTTGTAAAGATAAAACTGCCAGACATAACGATCATTGAGTCTGGCGGACGATTCCGTACAGTTCCCACAACAACCACACTGTGCTATGAGATTGGGAACACTGTTCAGGCTGGGGACGCGAAGGGCGTCACTAGGGTGCTGTCCGAACAACCGATTAGCTACATTGAGCTCCCCGCTGTTGATGATCAAGTCGTCGAGCGATTCAGGTTGACCTGTGAGGGTAAACGCGACTTGAGCTTTGATGATTTCGGTGGTCTCCCCGCCGTTGTGGATAGGGCCCGAGAGCTAATCGAGGTGCCTCTACAGAAGCACGAGGCACTATCGGAAATTCGCGCACGCCCGATCAAGGGAGTCTTGTTCACAGGTGCTCCAGGCACCGGCAAGACATTGTTAGCGAGAATCATCGCAGCTCAATCTGGCGCTGAGTTTTATGAAATCTCTGGACCTGAGATATTCAGCAAATGGTATGGGCAAAGTGAAGATTTGCTTCGCAAGCTTTTCGCGGCGGCAGCCACACACGAGAAGTCAATCATATTCTTTGATGAGATTGACAGTGTGGCAGCGCAGCGGAGCGACGAATCTCATGAGGCTTCTAGACGTGTAGTCGCACAGCTGCTTACCCTCATGGACGGGTTTACTTCCCAAACCAACGTAGTTGTGATCGCTGCAACCAATCGGCCTCAAGATCTCGACATCGCTCTCCGGCGGCCTGGCCGATTTGACTGGGAGATCGAGTTTCCCTTCCCGAATGAGCACGACCGTATTGATATCCTCACCAAGACCGCTCGCCGGCGAAAGACGTGTGGCTCACTTCCACACAGGCACATTGCCGGGCAAACCGCTGGGTGGTCGGCAGCCGAACTTGCGGCAATCTGGGACGAGGCGGCACTTCTCGCCGTCGCGGACGAGCGATCCGAGATTCTCGAAGAGGACTATATAGGCGGCTTCGAGCGGGTCTCACGCTACCGAAGTCAGTCCCGATCCGTAAGTTCAACAGGAGCTCGCACATGAGCCTTCTGTCGCGCTTTCGACGGCGGCTTCCGAGATTCACCGGAATGCGTCCCACAGCAAACCCACCCGGCCCACTTCGGGAGTTCATTTACCTCGACGAGGTCTCTGTCTACAGCATACTCGCTTCGCGGAGGGGCAGTATTGCTACCGAGTTCACTGAGAGTCAAACCGCTTCACTAAACAATGATATCAGCGGTTCAGTTGCCGGTGGATTTGGTCTCGCCAGTGCCGAAATTGGCGCAAAAGTTCAGTCAGGAGAGGTCCGCGGATCTCAGGTGCTTCGAAAGGCCACCATTCAGACCAGCTTCAAAGAGCTATACGATATCGAGCGTGGTGAACTCGCAATGGGTCCCCCTCGTTGCGTTTGTATACCGACCGTCAATACTCTTACCGGGCTGGAAGCAATGCTTGATTCGCTCACTTTGGACGGATTGGTGCTGGATTCGAGGAAGATTCGTCGCGGGGATCTCTTAGAAGTCGAGGTGGAGCTGGAGGCCGATCCGATCTTCCATATGGTCACTGTTATCTCAGCGTTTCGCGAACTGATTGAAGACAAGGATGATCTATTCGGTCACGCCACTACCCGTCAACTCGCCGAGACACATTCAATTGCACAAGTGCTCGAGATACTTCTTGCTGGACTCGTCCCCATTCGAGGGCGACTCATTGACTACGAGTGGGCAAGAATTGCTGACCGAGAGGTCATATTGCACCGAGAACTTCTAAGTAATATGTCGGAGGAAAGACAAATTGAATCATGGCCTGTATTCGTAGTCGGTGTTGCTCAGCGCGACTTATTCTGGAAGGATATTCGACGAGTGCTCTTCTCTGAGGCTCGATACACTGTCTATTGCCGGCTCGCGAAGAGCTGCGTGTCTGACAAGTGGCACCCAGTAACGATGGCGGATATGTTCTCGGGAATCGCCCCGTCCTTCGGTGAGCAGGTTGGAAGGTTGAGCGAGATTGCCAAGAATGCTCTGACCGGTGTCGCCCGTGAGCAGTCAGCCGTCGCGGGCAGAGGTTACGGCAGCGGTGAGCAAATGGTAAGAGACTACGTCACACTTCTTGTGGATCACCATTGTGGTTCGATCAAGGCGGACTTCATCGATGCGTTGATTCGTGATCTTGAGCTCCCGAGCGGCTGGATGAATAGCGTGGACGGGCGACGCCGGGTGTTTCGTGAAGTGACGCGTCGTATCGATGAGACGCTAGAGGTCGAGACACCGAGCAAAATCGCACACGACCTAAGGAGTGCTGCCTTGAGCAATATGACTCTCGGACAAATGCTGTCAACTACGGCGTCAGGGGAGGGCGATCGAAGTGCGGCACCCACGCTACCGGGCGAACGATACTTGGACACTGAGATCATTGCCATCTACTGGTAGATACCAAGTGAGAATAGTAATGTGGACAAGCTCAAGGCTTGGCTGGCGGACAAGGGATACATCGCCAAGAACATCCTGCCCACGCCGGTGCCCATCGACCGCGCCTGCGCCGACGAGGTGCACGCGGCGACCGTCACGTTCGAGGAGTAGCTGGCGGCCCCGCGAGCCCGCGTCCGTGCCGACGATACCGGTCGCAGTCGAGGTCAAGGGTGTCGCGCCTGATCGATGTCATGGCAAGCGGGGCTAGTGGTTCAGTCGGTGTTGGTGCGAAGCCGTTCGGATATGGAGCGGGCATTGAGCTTCGACCAGATGGGCCTTGAACTCGAGCCGATGCGCTTCGCATCTGATCCACTTCGACGGCGAGTGCTTCCTCGGTCCTTACGACTGAGACCGAGCGCGCGGGCTGCCTAGCCCCGAAGCTCCGCGCCCAGGCGGTGCTGGAGGGCGCGAACCACTCGGTTGTGCGCCTTGTCTGCTTGCTTGTCCGTGAGCGTGCGGTCCGGCGCCGCATAGCTGAGCGCGTAGGCCAGGCTGCGCTTGCCGGGGGCGATCTGCTCGCCGCGGTATTCGTCGAACATGCGTACCGAGGCGAGCAGCGGTCGACCCGCGCGCTGGATCGTCTCCAGCACTTCAGCTTGAGCCACGCCCTCGTCCACGACGACGGCCACGTCGCGCAGCGCGGCTGGATACTCCGACCAGGGCGTGAACGACGACGGGCCGGCCGAGGCTTTCCACACCGCGCCCACGTCCACCAGCAGCGCCCAGGCGCGTTCGTCCAGGTCGTAGGCGGCGGCCACGTCAGGCTCGATGGCGCCGTAGGCGGCCAGCGTTCGACCGGATCGCGTCACTCCCACCGCCTGCCCTGCCGCGAACGTTGGGTGCTGCACCGCGTCGTGGCTGACCGTGGACGTGTCAACGCCTGACCGCGCCAGCACCTCGTCGGCGACGCCGCGAACGAATGGAAGCTCGATGGTCGCGGTTTCGTCCCAGCGCCCGGCGCTCAGGCGCTCACCGATCACCGCCGTGAGCAGCAGCGGCTCCTCCGGCAGATCGTCCTCGCGCGGCAGGAATGTTGGCTGGCACTCGAAGAGCAGCAGGTCTCGGTCGGTGTGGCGGCGGTTGGCGCGCAGGGTCTCCAGCATCGTCGCCAGGCCGGTGAGCCGAAGGGTCGACTCGTCCGAAGACAGCGGATTACGGATTTGCAGCGGCGCCCGGTGCAGTGGCAGCAGGCGCTTGGTGAGCGCGCGCCCGGCGTCGTTCATCGCGGAACGGTGAACCGTCTCCCAGGTTTCGGGGTCGCCTAGCGGCGTTTCGGGATCGGCGTCCAGCAGTTCGGGCGGCACCAGATGCGCCAGGCGGGCCTCGCTGGTGAGTGCGTAGGTCACGCACTCGCTAAATCCGAGGCCAACCATCACGTCTCGCAGCTCGTCCTCGCGCGGGTCAAGCTCGCCCGGCACCGTGTCCGTGACGCCACCGGTGGGCAGCGTGTTCGGGATGCGGTCATAGCCGAGCAGGCGCGCCACCTCCTCCACCACATCGGCGGGCGTCGTCACGTCGCGGCGCCAGAAGGGCGGCTGCACGTGCAACAGGTCGCCGGACTCGGTCACGGAGAAGGCCAGCGCCTCCAGGGCGCGCCGCACCTCGGCGCGTTCGTAGGCCAAGCCCATCAGGCGTTCGATGCGATCAAATTGGAGCGACACCGGCTCGGGGGTGGAAGGCGCCGGGTAGGCATCGCCCGACAGGAACTCGCCGCGTCCCGCGCCGATGGCCTCGATGAGTTGCACGCAGCGCCGCAGCGCCGGTTCGGTGAGTTCCGGCGGCAGCCCCTTCTCGAACCGGCGCGACGCCTCGCTGCGCAGCGCCAGGCGATGGGCCGTGCGGCGAATGCTCACGGGGTCGAAGGTCGCCGACTCCAACAGCACCGTCGACGTGGCGTCGGTGACCTCTGTGGCCAGCCCACCCATCACGCCGGCCAGCGCCACCGGGCCTTCGCCATCCACGATGCACAGCGTCTCGGCGGTCAACTCGCGATCCTGACCGTCCAGCGTCACCAGCCGTTCGCCGGAACTGGCCGTGCGGACGCCGATCAGGCCCCCGCGGATCGTGTCCCAATCGAACGCGTGCAGCGGCTGCCCGGTTTCCAGCATCACGTAGTTCGTCACGTCCACGATCGTGTTGATCGGCCGCATGCCCGCCAGCTCCAGCCGCTTGCGCAGCCAGGTCGGCGACTCGGCCACCTGGACGTCGCGGACGAAAGCCGCCGAATAGCGGGCGCAGAGCGCCGGATCGTCGATGTGCAGCGCGACCGAGGGCCACGGCTCGCCGTTGCTTGCCCGAGCGGCGGGAATAGGCGAGCGGACCTCGGTGCCGAATAGCGCGGCGGCCTCGCGCGCGATGCCCAGCACCGAGAGGGCGTCCGGGCGGTTGGCCTTGAGCTCGAACTCGATCACCTCGTCGCCGAGGACCTCCGTCAACGGCCGGCCCAAGGGCGCGTCGGGATCCAGGATCAGGATGCCCTCGTGGTCGTCGCTCAGCCCCAGCTCTCGGTTCGAGCACAACATGCCGCGCGAGGCCACGCCGCGAATCTTGGTCGGCTTCAGCTCTCTGAGCCGCGGCTCGTCGGAGTAGGCGTCCCACAGCCGCGCGCCCTCGTGCGCGAAGGCGATCTTGTCGCCCACGGCGAAGTTCCACGCGCCGCAGACCACCTGGATTTCCGAGTCGCCGGTGGTGACCGTCGGCAGATTGAGCCGATCGGCGTTCGGATGCGGGTCGATGCGCACCACCTCGCCCACCACCACGCGGTCCCAGTGCTCACCGGCGCGATGGATTTCCGCGACCTCGAACCCCGCGTCGGTCAGTCGCCGCGCGACCTCGTCAACCGGCGCGCCGACGCCCGACAGCTCGCACAGCCACTCGTAGGGCACCCGCATGAGCTAGTGGAACTGCCTGAGGAACCGCAGGTCGTTGCGGTAGAAGCTGCGGATGTCGGTGACGCCGTACTTCAGCATGGCGATGCGCTCCACGCCCATGCCGAAGGCGAAGCCCTGATACACCCCGGGGTCGTAGCCGACGTTCGCCAGCACCGTGGGGTGCACCATGCCGGCGCCCAGGATCTCGATCCAGCCGCTGCCCCCGCAGACCGAGCAGCCGCCGCCGTCACAGGCGTGGCACGACATCTCGGCCTCGGCGCTCGGCTCGGTGAAGGGGAAATAGCTGGCGCGAATCCGCAGTTCCCGGTCCGGGCCAAACATCGCCCGCACGAAGTGCGTCAGCGTGCCGCGCAGGTCCGCCATGGTGATGCGTTCATCGATGGCCAGCCCCTCGACCTGCATGAACTCGGACTCGTGCGAGGCGTCGCGGTTCTCATAGCGATAGACCTTGCCCGGCACGATCACGCGCACCGGCGGTCGCACCTGCTCCATCACGCGCGCCTGAACCGGCGAGGTGTGGGTCCGCAGCAGCAGGTCGCCGGGACGCGCCTGCTGCTGGAGATGAAACGTGTCCCACATGTCGCGGGCCGGATGGTCGGCGGGAATGTTGAGCAGCTCGAAGTTGTAGCGGTCCCACTCGACTTCGGGTCCACTGACGGCGCGGAATCCCAGTGGCGCGAACACCGCGCGAATCTCGCGCAGTGTGCGCGTCAGCGGATGCAGCCGGCCCAGACGCACGGGATAGCCGGGCATGGTGACGTCCGTGTCGGACTCGTCGGCGCGCCGGCTCAGCTGGTCGCGGTGGGCGGCGAGCGCCTCCTCGAGGGCTTGGCGCGCCGCGTTGGCGGCCTGTCCCGCGGCCCGCCGCTCCTCGGGCGGCAGCTCGCGGATTGACCGCAGGATGCCGGTGAGCGCGCTGCGCCGTCCCAGGTGCGTCACGCGCCAGGCCTCGATCGCCTCGTCGGAGCCGGCCTGCGCCAGCTCGGTCCGCGCCGCGGCCAGCAGCTCGTCAATCCGCTCGCGCACTGAGGTCCTTTTTCGGGGCATTGGCCGCGCGCTGCCGCGCGGCCTCGAACAGGATAACGGCGGCCGCGGCGGCCGCGTTCAGCGATTCGACTCCACGCCGCATCGGCACGCGGACCGCGCCGCGGCTCGCGGCGCGCCAGGCGGGCGAAACGCCGGCCGATTCGGCGCCCACGATCAGTCCGCAAATGCCAGTCCAGTCAACCTCCTGGTAGGTCAGATCGGCGTCGGCGCTCGCTGCGTACAGATCGACATCGGCGCCGAGCGACTCGAGGTCTGCCGGATCGGCCGCTCTCCGAATGGGCACGCGGAATTGCCCGCCGGCGCCCGCCCGCATCGCTTTGGGGCTGTAGGAATCCGCCGTGCCTGGGGTGCAGATCACGCCTGTCGCGCCCGCCGCGGCGGCGCTGCGCACCATGGCCCCGACGTTGCCCGGGTCTTGCACGCCGTCGAGCACCAGGAGCAGCGCCGGTCCCGGAAGCGCCGGAGGATCCGGCGCGGCGATCACGGCCAGCACGCCTTGCGGCGTCTCGGTGTCGGCGACGGCGCCAAACACGCCCTCGGTGCAGCGGCGCACCGGGATGCCTTGCGCCACGGCCTCGTCGGCGACGGCTGCGGCGGCCGGCGTCGCGTCCGCCAGGCACAGCACTGAATCGACCACGCCGGCGCGCAAGGCCTCGGCCACGAGCTTCGGGCCCTCGACGACCGTACGACCGGCGCGGCGGCGCGCGCTGCCGCGCTGGAGCGAACGAATATGGGCAACCGCCGGGTTGCGAGCACTGCGGATGACCGGCGCCGGAGCCACGGCCCCACCGCGCCTAGGCGGCGGCTTGCGCCGCCTTCACCAGGTCTTCGAAGGCCTCGGGCTCGTTGAGCGCCAGGTCCGCCAGCACCTTGCGGTCGAGGTCGATGTTGGCCCGGCGCAGGCCGTGCATGAACTGGCTGTAGGTCATGCCCAGCGCCCGAGCGCGCGCATTGATGCGCAGGATCCAGCCGCGCCGCATGTCGCGACGCCGCGTGCGCCGGTGAGCGTAGGCGTATTGCCCCGCGTGCATCAGGTCTTCGTGGGCGGCCTTGAACTGCCGGCTGCGCGCGCCCTTGTGGCCGCGGACGGCCTTGAGGACGCGCCGTCGGCGCTTGCGGCTGGCGACGCTGCGCTTGACTCGTGCCATCGGCGATCCGGCCTACCCGGCGAGCAGGCGCTTGGCCTGCTTGAGCTGACCGCCGGTGATCGGCTGCTCGTGACCCTTGGCGCGCCGCGAGCGCCGACTCTTCTTGCGCCGCAGGGTCTGCGCCGTGCTCTTGGCGCACGTCACCTTGCCGTTGGCAGTCTTGCGCAGCCGCTTAACGGCCGCTTTGCGAGTTTTGAGTTTTGGCATAGGACAGCAAAACCGCGGCGCCACACGCCGCGATGTCTCAGGGTAGCACGGGCGGATCGACCGGCCCGAGCCTGGCAAGAAGCACCGTGCGAATCACCGCGAGGAGCCAGCCGGAAAGCTCAGGCGAGCCGCACGGACTGCAATGTCGCGGCGCTCAAGATTTCGGCGGCCCGCAAAACGGCAGCCCGAGCTCTTCGGTGTCGCTATTTGCAGTGGGCAACCCCGCTGGAATGCACCCCGTGAATCGGTTGCCATCGCTGAGCCACAGGTAATCCAGGTTGGCGAGGTCACCCAACTCAGGCGGGATCTCACCACTGAGTTGGTTGTTGTGGAGCCACAGCAAACTCAGGCTGGCGAGGTGACCCAGCGCCGACGGGATCGCTCCACTGAGTTGGTTGTCATTGAGGCTCAACCACGTCAGGTTGGCGAGGTTCCCCAATTCGGGCGGGATCAGCCCGCTGAGTCGGTTCGAGGTGAGATCTAGCGTTTGGAGGCTGGCGAGGCGGCCCAGCGCCGACGGGATGGCTCCACTGAGTTGGTTGTTACCGAGTCTCAACCACCTCAGGTTGGCGAGGTTCCCCAATTCGGGCGGGATCGGCCCGCTGAGTCGGTTCGAGGTGAGATCTAGCGTTTGGAGGCTGGCGAGGCGGCCCAGCTCGGGTGGAATCTTCCCACTGAGCAGGTTCTCGTAGACGATCAGCGTTCGCAGGTTGGTGAGGCGGCCCAGCTCATGTGGAATCTCCCCACTGAGTCGGTTGCTGTAGAGGATCAGCCTTCGCAGGTTCGCGAGGCTTCCGAGTTCAGGCGGTATCGCCCCCTGCAGCCGGTTATCCGAGAGTTCGAGTTCTTGCAGGTTCGAGAGTCTCCCCAGTTCTGGCGGGATCGCTCCGCTGAGGTGGTTCCACCGGAGATCCAGCCGCTGGAGATTGTCGAGGCGGCCTAGCTCGGACTGAATCGGTCCTCTGAGTTGGTTCGATCGGAGATCCAGCCGCTGAAGGTTGGCGAGGCGGCCCAGTTCGGGCGGGATTTCCCCAGATAGAAGGTTGTTGTCGAGCCGCAGCTCCGTGACTTGGCCGGCGGCATTCGTAAACACGCCGTACCAACGACCAAGCGGCGCGTCGCTCACCCAGTGGTGGTTAGCGCGCCAATTCGCTCCGTCGGTCGCGTGGTAGAGCTCAATCAGCGCGGCTTTGTCAATAGGGGAGGCGGGGCGCGGGACTGGGGCACCGCAGACCAGCAGCATGTGCTTGGCAATGTCGGAGGGAGCTAAGCCGCCAAACACCTCCGGGACGCAGCCCGTGCTGCCGTCGGACGTGTGATAAAGCGCGATCAGCACGTCATTGTCAACGGGAGATGCGACCGCGGGGTCTCCGACGCCGCAGATCTGCAGCCCGAGTTCCGGAGCATCGCTGCGCGGTACATCGCTCAGCATTTCGGGGATGCACCCCGTGAGGTTATTGGTTCCGGCGAGCCACAGCTCTCGCAGGTTGGAAAGTCGGCCCAGTTCCGGCGGGAGCGACGAACCGAGCTGGTTCTCTCGGAGCGACAGAAATGTCAGGTTGGAGAGGGCTCCCAACTCCGGTGGGATCTCGCCGGTTAACTGGTTGTCATTGAGTCGCAACTCTTCCAGCCTGGCAAGACGGCCCAGCGTGGATGGGATCGATCCGCTTAGCTGGTTATCCGAAAAATCCAGCTCGCGCAGCATGGACGGGCGTCCCAGACGGGGTGGGATCGATCCAGTTAACTGATTGTTATCGAATTTTAGCTTTTCGATCTTGAAGAGGCGTCCAAGCGAGGACGGTATTTCCCCACGCAGCCGGTTCCTGCTGAGCTCCAGGTGTTGCAGGTTGGCAAGATCGCCGAACTCCGATGGAATCTCACCAGTCAGCTGGTTGTCGTTGAGCCGCAGGTATTGCAAGTTGGCAAGGTCGCCGAACTCCGACGGAATCTCACCAGTCAGCTGGTTGTCATTGAGCCGCAGGTATTCCAGGCTCGAGAGGCGGCCCAGCTCCGGCGGGATCTCGCCACGCAACCGGTTGCCCGCGAGGCTGAGGCTCCGGACCTGGCCGCTCTGATCCGTGTCGACGCCATGCCATCTACCCAGCGGCCAGTCGCTCAGCCAATTGATGTTGTGCGTCCAGTTTCCCCCGCCGGCCGCGTGGTAGAGCGCGACAAGCGCAGCCCGGTCACCGGTGGCAGGCGTCTCGGCGGCGGCGTCGCACGTGGCCGCCATGAGCGCGAGGGCGAGCACGTGCATCAATGCGCCGGCCCGGACGGACATTGTCAGGGCCTCCCGAATTTCCCGTCGCACGCTGACCCGCCCATCCGGCCTCAACTGGCCCCACAGAATGGCAGATCAAGCCTGTCGAGGTCGCTGTCCGCGACAGCGTTCAGGCCTGCGGGGATGCAGCCGGTGAATCGCGGGTTTCCGCTAAGCCTGACGGTCTCCAGGTTGTCGAGGTTGCCCAGCTCTGGCGGAATGCTCCCTTGCAACCTGTTGAAGGACAGGGACAGCCGTTCAAGGCTCGACAGCCTGCCAAGCTCCGGTGGGATCTCGCCGCCGAACTGGTTATATGCAAGTTCGAGCGTTTGCAGATCGGAGAGCCGGCCGAGCTCAGGCGGGACCGGTCCGCTGAGAACGTTGTGGTCGAGCCGCAGGACTGTGAGCTTGGCGAGGCTGGCGAATTCGGGCGGGATCGGTCCGTGCAGGCGGTTCCCCGAGAGATCCAGCACGCGCACATTGGAGAGACGGCTCAGTTCGGTCGGCAGCGGTCCACTGAGTTGATTCTCCGCGAGCACCAGCCCCGTCACGCGACCGCTGTTGTCCGTGATGGCGCCGTCCCATTCGCCGAGAGGCGCCTCGCTGAGCCAGTTGGTGCTGTGCACCCAGTTCGGTCCATCGGTGGCGTGATAGAGCGCCACCAGTGCCGCTCGGTCGCCGGCAATGGCGGCCCGCAGTCCCCCAGCCGACGCCGGATCCGCGACGGCGCAGAACGGCAGGCTGAGCTCGTCGAGGTCGCTGCGCGGCAACTCGCGCAAGGTCGCGGGGAGGCATCCGGCGAAGCGGTTGCCACCAGCGAGGCGCAGCAGCGTCAGATTGGTGAGGCGACCGAGTTCGGCAGGCACCGCTCCCCGCAGCCGGTTGCCGCTCAGCCACAGCTCGTCCAAGTCTGCCAGGCGGCCGAGCTCGGGAGGTATCGCCCCGCTGAGCTGGTTGTCGCTGAGGTCCAGCCCAGCCAGGTGTGCCAGCTGGCCCAACTCGGGCGGGATTGGCCCGCTGAGCCGGTTGCCCCTGAGATTCAGCCCCACCAGATTCGAAAGCCGGCCCAATTCGGGCGGGATTGGCCCGCTGATCCGGTTGGAACCAAGTGCCAGCCAGTAGAGCTGGGTCAATTGGCCCAATTCGGGCGGGATCAGCCCGCTCAGCTCGTTGCCGAAGACGGCCAGCTCTTGCAGGTTGCCCAGCCGGCCCAACTCCGGCGGGATCGGTCCGTGCAGTCGGTTCCCGCGAAGATCCAGGAGCTCCAGGTTGGCGAGTTGGCCCAACTCGGGGGGGATCGGCCCGCTGAGCTGGTTGTCCCGCAGGACCAGCCCCACCAGGTTTGAAAGCCGGCCCAGCTCGCGCGGGATCAGCCCGCGCAATTGGTTCCCGCGAAGATCCAGGAGTTCCAGGTTGACGAGCCGGCCCAGCGCAGGCGGAATCCTTCCGTCCAACCGGTTGAACCGGATCTCCAGCCGCCGCAGCCGGGAGAGCCGGCCCAATGCCGGCGGGATTTCCCCGATGAGATGGTTCCCGGAGAGCCGCAGCGCTTCGAGATTGGCGAGCTTCCCCAGTTCAGCGGGTAACTCTCCGATCAACTGATTGTCTTCGAGCGCCAGCCGCGTCACGCGGCTGCTGGCGTCCGCGGCGACGCCATGCCACTCACCCAGTGGCGCGTCGCTCAGCCATTTGGCGCTGTTCGCCCAGTTCGGTCCGTTGGTCGCGTGAAAGAGCGCGACCAGCACCTCCCGGTCCGGATTGAGAGCGGACGCGGGCGCGGCGGTCGGCGCTGCCGTGGTGCCGGGAGATGGCGTGACCGTTGGGATTGGGTGCAGCGAGCGAGTGGGCAAGGCATTCGGCCCCGCGGTCGGATCCGGCGTGCGAGCGGGCGTGGACCTCTGGGCCCGAGCCGTCGTCGACGCCGGACTCCCACTTTCAGCCGTCTCTCCGGTCGAATCGCAAGCAGCCGCCATGAGCGCGACGGCGAGCATGAGAGCGAACCTGACGGCACGCTTGGTCATGGGCCATGCCGGTGCCATGGCGCCCCGAGCGGGCGCGCGGCACACCAGGTGTGTCCGCCGTCGAGTCGATGCAAGGTTTCCGCGCCCCGCCTTCGCGGGGCAGGGTTCGCGGGCGGGACGAAATCGAGAGGACGCGCAACTCGTTCCCTCGGTGCAGTGCGGTACCCTCGCCGGCAAGGGAGACTGGCCGCTGCGTCCGCGCGCGCCGCGATTCCCCGCTCAACGCGCCTCATGCACATTGCCGTCGTTTCCGATATCCACGCCAATCTGACCGCGCTGCGCGCGGTGCTGCGGGACATCGACGCCCGTGCTCCCTTCGATCTGATCGTATCCAATGGCGACCAGATTCTGGGAGGGCCGCGGCCGCTGGAGACCTGGCAGGAGCTGCAGCGCATCGGCGCCCATTGCCTCCGTGGCAACACTGAGCGCGATCTTGGGGCTGGCGAGTTTCCCCCGGAGCCCGCCGGCGGCAGGTGGCGTGATCGAATTCTCGATGTCTTCGACTGGACCATTGAGGTGCTGCCGGATGACATCATCGCGCGCGCGGCGGCGCTGCCGCGTCGCCTGGAGCTGGACATCGATGGTGGGCCGCTGCTGGTCATCAGCCATGCCAACGGCGTCAATCTGGACGAGTTCATCTGGGCCGACACCGACCCCGCGGAGCTCGACCGCTTGATGGGCACGCCACGCCCGGCGCTGCTGGTCGTCGGGCACATCCACGCGCCGCTGGACCTGCAGGTCGGACCCACGCGCGTGCTGCGGGCGGGCAGCGTGGGCTTGATGTATGAAGCCGATGCCTTCAACCAGGCCCATTGGACCGAGATCACCTGGGATGCGCCGCGAGGCGCGTGGACCGCGGAGCCGCACGCCGTGACCTGGGACCACACGGCCGAGATCGCCGCGGGCCGCGCGGTCGGATATCCGGGCACCGAGATCCTGCCGGGATACGAACGCGCCTAGCGGGCGTCTTGTTCGCGTGCGCGCGGGCTGCGATGCTTGCGCATGAGAGGCATCTCGCATGAGGCGACAATGAGCGCACCCTTGGCGGAAGAGACGATTCGCGACTCCCTGCGCGAGGTGATCGACCCCGAAATCGGCATCAACATCGTGGACCTGGGGCTGATCTACGAGATCGAGCTGGCCACCGACGACGAGGCCGACGGCCACGACGTGTCGGTGACCATGACCCTCACGACGCCCGGATGCCCCGCCGGACCGCAAATCCTGCAACAGGTGAAGCAGGTGGTGGAGGCCGTCCCCGGCGTACGCAGCATGGATCTCGACCTTACGTTCAGCCCCTTGTGGAACGAGGAGATGCTGAGCGAGGACGTCCGCTGGATTTTGGGCCGATAGCGCGAACGTGGAGCCGGTGGAGCGTGGCACGTTCCGGCGTCTGACGCGGAAGTCGCTCCTGACCCTGCGGCCGTTCTGGTTGCACCGCGGGCGATTCTATGCGGTCTGGATCGCGGCGCACGGCGTGCTGGCCGTGCTGCCGGCGATGGCCCACGGACGCCTCGACTGGCCGCCACTCAATGCCTGGGTGATGCTCGTGGAAGTGAGACCCGGGGGCGGCGTGCCGATCTATTACTCCGTGATGCCCTTGGAAGCGAACTACGAGGGCACGCCGATCAACACCTATACGGTCGTGCTCTGGAGCATCGTGGCCGCCCTGGCGCTTGCACAAGCAGTCCGCCCGGCCAATGGGTCCCGCTGGATCTGGTTGGCCGGCTGGTTGGTCGTAGGGGCGGCCGCAGCGGTAATCGCGGCCGAGGAGCACTACGAACTCAAGGGGCAGCTGGGGGACCAAGTCGCATGGTTGGATCCCATTCCAACCACGATTCGATGGGAGGTCGTCGTCGCTCCATTTGTCGCGGTACCGGGCGCGATTGCGGGATATGTGCTCTACAAATCCGTGGCAAAGCATGCGACCTTAGCTCTGCTATTTGCGGTAGCAATCGTTCTGTTTGTTTCTAGCCTTGCGCATGAGATTGTTCAGTATAATGTGTGGATGGATCTCTTGGAAGAGGGATCAGAAATGATGGCTGGAGCCCTGATGGCTGTCATATTAGCCGAGCTGCTCTTGCGATACGTTGTGCAGCTAAGAGTGAGGAACGGCGGATAGGACGAGAAACAGCGTCAGGGTGAAAGTGGCGATGCAAGCGGCAATCAGTACACTCCGCGGGACGGCACGCCAGATGGCACTGCGCTGGTGCCCAGACGGGTGCAGTCCCCACACAGCGGCGACGGCGAATATGATGAGAAGGCCTAGGAGCAGTGCGTCTACTAGGAGAAACAGGCGTCGCGGATCGGTCCGTATCAGATCTTCGAGCACGCGACCGCCGCGACCTACCCAGTAGGGCCGCATGGCAAGGTCAAGGTGCCCGCGAGAATCGTTGCCGTTGATAGACACTTGGCCAGCTGAATGCACATCAGAGCTTGTGATGCCGATGAACACAAACGGCGGGGGGCTGCTGAGCACCGTGAGCTCGAGGATATAGAGCACGTCGCGACTGTCGGGAATCGGCGCGAATCGAATCGTGATGGGTGCTCCGGCGTTCGATGGGTGGGAGACACTGAAGCGGCTTTCACGGATCGGGGCGTCCGATCCATGGGGAATTACCCGTGCAATCACGTCGCCCACGGCCCCGTCGCCGTCGATGTAGGCCCATATGTCGATGCGGGATAAGTAGTCATGTGGAACTCGGAACGGCTGCGTAATCTTCGAGACGGGGCCGGCGTAGAAACCGTGCTGCACGTGCCCCCACTCGTCGGCCTGACGCTCGAATTCGGCAAAGACCGCGATGCCGCCGACGAGACACAGCACGACGGCTCCAATGAGAACCGAGATCATCGGTGGAAGGCGCATCACGCGCCGCAGAATACGCTAGCCATGCGGAACTGCGGGGCTCGCGGCGCATGTCCGGCACGCGCCGCGGATGGTAGGGGGGTGGCAGAACCCGAAGCCGGCCGTCGGGCCAGCACTCTGGCCCGCAGCGATCGGCCATGACCCCACGGCGCGTGACCCGGCTCAGCTTCACCAAGCTGTCGCTCTTCGAGTTCTGCCCCACGGCCTATCGCTATCGCTATGTCGAGCGCGTGCCCACGCCCTTCGTGCCGCGCATCGTCGTGGGCGCGATCGTGCACGCAGTGCTCCACCGGCTCTTCGAGCGCATACGGTCCCGCGAACGAGTCGACAAGACGGTCCTTGACCAGATGCACGCAGACTATTGGGCACAGGCGCCGCGATTGGACCGGGAACGGTTCCCGGACATATGGAGCGGCGGACAGGCGCTCCTCGATGGCTACTGGAGGGCCAACCACCAAGACCTCGGCCGGCCCATGCTGCTCGAGTCACGGTTCCGCTTTCGTCCGGACCCCGAGGCGGGTTTTTCCATCGAGGGCGTGATCGATCGCGTGGACGAGACGCCGTCAGGCGCGGCTGTCATCGACTACAAGAGCGGTCGCCGCCCCGAGCGGCTGCCGGATCGCCTGCGCGCCCAGCTGCACACCTATGCCCTGGGCGTGGAGCAGGTGCACCAGCGCCGCGTCGAGCGCCTGGACGCTTACTTCCTCGCCGACAACGCCGACATCTCGATCGCGCCGGACCCTGACTACAGCGCCGCGCTGCTGGACCGGTACGCGACGACGGCCGAGCGGGTTGTCGAGGGCGAATTCACCGCCACGCCCGGGCCGCACTGCGACTGGTGCGACTTTCGGGATCGGTGTCCGTACCGCGCGACGGACGCCTGACGCTCAGCCCGCGCGGCCGTTGCCGTTCGCGCTGAAACAGGTATCCGAGGGTCAGCGTCGGCCGTGGATGTAGGCCTCGAACTCGTCGCGGAAGCGGCTGACCGCGCCGCGCACCGGCTGGTGCGCGAAGTGCCCCAGTCCGCAGAACGACGCCATCATGCTGGCGCCGAGCTCCTCCAGCAGGTCAAGGTCGTCCATCGTGCCCTGGCCGTGCAAGATGCGCTCGCAAATCTGGACCAGATTGGGCGTGCCCTCACGGCAGGGGATGCAGAAACCGCAACTCTCGTCCTCGAAGAACAGCGCGTCGCGATAGGCCACGTCGACCATGCAGGTCGTATCGTCGAATACGACCACGCCGCCGGTGCCCATGATGGTGCCCAAATCGGCCATGGACTTGGGCTCCAACGCCGCGTCGAGTTCGGCCGGGGTCAGGGGCGCCGACGACGCGCCGCCGGGCTTGAAGCCCTTCAAGGTCCGTCCCTCCGGCACGCCGCCGCCGTGCTCCATGATCACCTCGCGGGCCGAGACGCCCAGCGGAAGCTCCACGCAGACCGGGTTCACGACATTGCCCGACAGGCAATACATCTTGGTGCCCGCCGCGTCGCCGATGCCAAGGTCCTTGAACCACTCGGCGCCGTTCATGACGATCGCCGGCGCGGCGGCCAGCGTCTCGACGTTATTGATGGCCGTCGGCAGGCCCCACACGCCGAAGTTAGTCGGAAACGGCGGCTTGAACCGGGGATTGCCGCGCTTGCCTTCGAGGGAATTGAACAGCGCCGTCTCCTCGCCCACGATGTAGGCTCCGGCGCCGCGCCGAAACTCGACCTCCAAGTTGAAGTCGTCCCGACCGCAGATGCCCTGCCCGAGATACCCGGCCTCGTAGGCTTCGCGCATGGCGGCCTTGACCCGCTCGTGCGACAGGCCGTACTCGCCGCGAATGTAGAAGTAGCCGCGCTCCGCATTTGAGGCGTACGCGGCGATGATCATGCCCTCGATCGTCATGTGCGGATCCAGCTCGAGGGACAGGCGGTTGACGTAGGTGCCCGGCTCGCTCTCGTCGGCGTTCACGACGACGTAACGCGGCGTCTTGGGATCCTTGCGGACGAACTCCCACTTGAGACCGGTTGGGAAGAAGGCGCCGCCGCGGCCGGTGAGGTCGGACGCCTTGATGAGATCGGTCACCTCCTCGGGAGTCATCTCCTTGAGGACGCGCTCGAGGGCTTCATAGCCCCCGGCCTCGCGGTAGCTCGCCAGCGTCCAGGACTCGGGGCGGCCGAAGTTGCGCGTGACGACCAGCTCCATCAGCCCGCGCCGTTTCGAATGCCGTCGAGCAGGTCGGGCACGTCGTCGGGCATCACCGGTCCGTGCTGGTCCAGGTTGACCAGCAAGGCCGGCTGCATGTCGCACAGGCCCAGGCAGGAGACCACCTTAAGGGTGAACTGGCCATCCGGGCTGGTGTGCCCGTGCCGCACGCCCAGCGCGTCTTCCAGCGCCCCGATCAGCTTGGGCGCGCCGGCCAGGTGACAGCTCAAGTCGCGACACACGCGCAGCACGTTGGGCGCCTGCGGCTCCAGGGAGAACATGGTGTAGAAGGTCACCACGCCGAAAACCTGGCTCTCGGGAATCTTGAGTTCCTCGGCGATCAAGGTCATGGCCTCGGGCGGCACGTAGGAGAACAACTCCTGGGCGGCGTAGAGCGCCTCGATGGACGATCCGGGCAGCTCCTTGAGCGGCTGCAGCCGTTCGCGCAGCGTCTCCAGCTTGGGTCGCTCGGACTCCGGCAGCGGCTCCCGGCCGGGCGGCGTCTCGAGCTCGGTGTGGTGAATGGCCATGCAACAAGGGCGCGCGGCGGCGCGTCCGTTCACCTGAAAAATGGCGGGTGAGTTTAGCACCCATGACCGTAGCGGCTGGCGAAAGACGTCCCGTCAGCCGGGCGGGATCGCGTGGTGCTAGCGTGACGCCTGGGGAGGGCGAATGGCACTGACGGAACAGCAAGCCCGCGAGCTCCGCAGCCTGGCGGCCAGCTGGAATCGAGCCTCGATGGCGGTCGGCAACCTGCTGCGCGACGGCGCCGTCACGGCGGATGGCATCGACATGCAGGCGCTGCGCGACGCCACCGACCGGCGCGCCCAGGCCGAGCACCTGCTGATCAACTTCTGGATCAGCGTCGCCCGCGACGCGTAGCCGGCTGACGCGGCGCGCATGCATGAGGCAGGAGCAACCAGGCGATGGGTGATTCGCGACCCGGTCCGACTTCGCCGGTCGATAGCAAGGAATTGGCGGCCGGCCGAGACGCCGCCGCTTACATCAACGGCCTTATCCGCGGTCCCGCCGGACCCACGCAGCCCCGCGCACCGTCTGAGCAACGCCGGCGGGGCCGCGCACGCCTGGCGCGCATGCGTCGCTTTCTCGACGCGCTGGAAAATCCGCAAGCCGACCTGCCCGTCGTGCTGGTGACGGGAACCTCGGGCAAGGGCTCGGTGGCGGTCAAGATCGCGGAGGGACTGCGGGCCGCCGGGTATTCCACCGGTCTGCACGTCACGCCCTATCTTCAGACCCCGCTGGAGAAGTTCTGGCTCGACGGTCGGCTAGCCCGGCCCGGCGATTTGGCCGACCTGGCGGCGTGGATCCGGCCAGGGGTCGAGCGCGCCGATCCGTGCCAGCCACCCACCTACGGCATGGTCTGGGTGGCGCTGACGTTCGAGTATTTTCGCCGCGCCCGGGTGGACGCTCTGGTCCTGGAGGTCGGCGCGGGCGGACGATTCGATCTCACCAACGTCTGCGAGCCGCTGCTCAACGTGATCACCACCGTCGGCATGGACCACGAGAAGAGCCTGGGCCCGTCGCTGGCCGACATCGCCTGGCACAAGGCCGGCACCGCCCGATCGGGCGTGCCCACGGTCATCGGCGAAATGCCGGCTCCAGCGCGGGCGGTGGTGATTGAGGAGATGCAACGTGTGGGGGCGCCCCTCATCGAAGCCGGACCGACGGCCTCCGACGACTTCCGGGCGACGAATGACCACCTGGCGGAAGCGGCCCTCGATGCGCTGGCGGCGAGGGGATTCGCCCGAATCGACCGCGCCGCGCGCGACGCCGCGCGAGCGGCCGCCCTGCCCGGACGCTACGAACGAATGCCGTCCACCGGCGGCCCCGCCGTCATCCTCGATGGCGCCCACAATCCCGACAAGGCCCGCGCCCTGGCGGACCTGTGGCGGCGCGAATGCTCGCCCGACGCCGGCGTGCTCGTGGCGGGCACGGTTGGCTATCGGTCACCGGCTGCCGTCCTCGCCCCGCTGTGGCCCACGGTCCAGGCGTGGATCGCCACCGAGCCCCAGGTATTGGGCAAGCCGCCCACGCCCGCGGCGCTTGCCGCCCAGGCCGGTGAGAACGCCGGCTATCCGGCCGTCGCCGCCGAGCCCGACCCGCTGCGCGCACTTAACCTCGCCCTGGAAATCTGTCCTCCGGGCGGACGGGTCCTCGTGGCGGGGTCGCTCTATCTGGCGGGCAATATCCGGTCGCGCTGGTATTCCACGGAGGAGATCGAACGGCAGCGCACCATGTGGCCGCTGCGCCATACTGCGCCCCACGATGCATGACGAACCCGAAGCGCTGCACGGCGACGAGCCCGAAGAGCCGGAGCTTCGCCGCTACACGCTGCGCGAGGCCAACGAGTTGCTGGTCGAGGCGCGGCCGGTGCTGGCCAAGCTGCGGCGCATCTGGCTGGAGGCCGACCCCGATCGCCAGGCCTTCGAGCGCGCCCAGGAGTCCGACGCCGGCGCGGTGGACGTGAGCCTGGCCCATCAACGCCTCATCGCCGGTCTGTGGGACGTCCAGCCGCTGGTGGCCTGGCTGCGCGCCCGCGACATCCTGCTGCGCGACCCCGCCACCGGCCTGATCGACTTCCTCTCCGAGATCGACGGCGAGGACTGCTACCTCTGCTGGCGTCTCGGTGAAGAGGACATCGGCTTCTGGCACGGCACCGACGAAGGCTTCGACCACCGCAAGCCGTTGCCCGGCGTCTAGCTTGTCCGAGTTCCGCGGCGTAGCAACCGCCGAGCCCGACCTTCGTCAGATCCTCAAGACTCGCTTTGGCTACGACGACTTTCGGCCCATGCAGTTGGAGATCATCGGCAACGTCATGGCGGGCCGGGACTCGCTGGTGCTAATGCCCACGGGCGGGGGCAAATCGCTCTGCTATCAGCTGCCGGCGCTCTGTCTCGACGGGCTGACGCTGGTCATCTCGCCGCTCATCGCGCTCATGAAGGACCAGGTCGACGCGCTGCGATCAAACGGCATCGCGGCGGCGTACATCAACAGCTCCGTGCCGCCGCATGAGGTGAGCGGCATCTACGCCGCGGCGCGGGCGGGGCGGCTCAAGCTGCTCTATATCGCTCCCGAGCGCTTGGCAGTCGGCGGGTTTGACGAGTTTCTGCGCGGGTTGCGCGTCGACCAGATCGCCATCGACGAGGCCCACTGCATCTCCGAGTGGGGTCACGACTTCCGGCCGGATTACCGCAACCTTCGAACGCTGCGCGTGACGTTTCCTCGCACTCCGGTGATGGCGCTCACGGCCACCGCCACCGCCAAAGTCCGCGACGACATCGCCGAGCAACTCGGCATGCCGCGGGCACGGCAGTTCGTCTCCAGCTTCAACCGCGAGAATCTGACTTATCTGGTTCGACCTAAACGCCGCGCCTTCGACCAACTGGTCCAGCTGTTGCGCGAGCATCCGGATGGGGCGGCGATCGTCTATTGCTCTTCGCGCGACGGCACCGAGAGGCTGGCAGCCGAGCTCTCGAGCAATAACTGGCTGGCGCTGCCGTACCACGCGGGGATGGATCAGGAAGTTCGCCGGGACACACAGGAGCGCTTCATTCGGGACGAGGTGCGGATCATCGTGGCCACCATCGCCTTTGGAATGGGCATCGACAAGCCCGACGTACGGCTCATTGCCCACTACGATTTACCAAAGACGCTCGAAGGCTACTACCAGGAAACGGGACGGGCGGGGCGCGACGGATTGCCCAGCAATTGCGTGCTGTTCTTCTCCGCCGGCGATCGGGCCAAGCTTGAGTACTTCATCAATGACATAGAGGACTCGACCGAGCGTGAGCGGGCGCAGCAAAAGCTGAACCAGATGATCGCCTTTGGCGAGGCGCGGACCTGCCGTCGCGCGTTCGTGCTCGGGTACTTCGGCGAGACGTACGATCGGCCAGATTGCGGCGGCTGCGACGTGTGCCTGGCCGAGCGCGAGACGTTCGACGCGACGGAAATTGCGCAGAAGGTGATTTCCGCTGTCATCCGCACCGGCGAGCGATTCGGCCCCGCACACGTGATCAACGTTCTGAGGGGCTCGCGCGGGAGGCGCGTGCTGGAATTGGGCCACGACCAGTTGACGGTCCACGGCATTGCCCGCGGCCATGGCCGCGAAGAGCTCAAGGAGATTGTGGGCCTGCTGGAAGACGAGGGGCTGCTGCAGCGAAGCCCCAACAAGTACGCGACCGTCTCCGTGACGTCCGCTGGACATGACTTCCTGCGCCAGCGCGAGACACTGTCGCTCCGCCGCATCAAGCGCGCGGCTCAGTCCAACTCCGGCCCCAACGACCCGCCAACTCCCGCCGACGGCGCCCGGACAGGAGGCGCTGCCCTCGGTATCAACCGCGAATTGTTCCAGCGCCTGCGCGACCTGCGCGCTGCGCTGGCGCAGTCCCGAAACCTCCCGCCCTACATGATTGTCGGCGACCAGGCGCTGCAAGAGATGGCTACGTTCTTCCCGCGAACCCGAGAAGGCTTGACGCACATTACCGGCGTGAGCCGGGTCAAGCTGGACGAATTCGGCGACGCGTTTCTCAACGCCATCCGCTCGTTTGGCGATGCGCAGGACCTGGCGGAGCAGGCGAATCTCCAGCCGCCCACGCGTGGCCAAGACAACGGACGCCCCGACTTCGACCCGGAGCTATTCGAGCGCCTCCGCGAGCTGCGGCGCCGCCTGGCCGAATCCAGGGGCCAGCCGGCATACGTGGTCTTCAGCAACCGGACGCTCGAGGCAATGGCTCAGGCCATGCCCCGGGACCACGCGGGCTTCGCCGACCTACCAGGCGTCGGACCGGCGAAGCTGGAGGAATTCGCCGACGACTTTCTCCAGGTGATTCGTGAGCACACGGCTGCAAGGGATGCTGAGTAGTCCGAGGGATTTGGTCGGTGGGAAGGTCCCACGATCCGTCGGACTAGGCGTTGACTTCCCGAGTCTGATCCCTCGGTGAGTCTGGCTAAGCACGGGGGATAGATTCCCCCCTCCGGAGTTCTTTGCGTAACCCCTCCGTCATTCCCGCGAAGGGAGACCTTTGCATTAATCGAGGAGCGGGGCGGACCATGGGGTGTCGCCAGGCGGAGGATTGAGGAGCGGGCGTATGCACCGGGATATGGGCCGACCGTCGTTCGCGGAAGCGATGGTGTCGGAGACCCTCGGCCATAA